>NZ_JACEGD010000100.1 GCF_016031635.1 Bradyrhizobium diversitatis | reverse complement strand
GCGAAGACATACCCTACGATCAACATCCGGATCATCAGCTCCGGATCGATCGACGGGCGACCCATGGACGAATAATGAGGAGCAAGTTCGCTGCGAAGCCAGGATAGATCGAGAGCAGTGTCGATCTTCCGCACCAGATGATCTTCGGGAACTACATCGCTGAGATGAAACTCGTAGAACAGTTGACCTTGGTCACCCTTCAGACGGCCCATCATGGATCGACCTCGTCGCGATTCGCGTCAACACAACGGAATCACGCTTGCTGGCTCGTCTCAACTGACTTTTGCAACAATATCGGCCCGTGACGCACCTTCGCTCCGAGGGCTGTAAAGTCGGCTCTCGGGAGGTGAGCCGACCGGCGTTATGCGAGCGGCCGTAGGCAGCCTTTGACCCTTCGGCGACATCGCGTCGACTTTGAGATCTGCTTTGTGCCACAAGCGACTCTCGCCGTCAGACCGCAGCTTTGACGCTAGGAACTTCGAACGCGGAAGAGAAGCGGATCAAGGACCAGACCGTAACCACTCGGAGAAGGCCCGGATGGTTCGCGCGCGCGGATGGCCCAGCTTACTGACCACATGGAAGCCGTAGCCAGGCAAGCTCAACTTGAACGCCTTCACGAGCGTACCAGCTGCGAGGTCGTGCGCCACGAGCACATCACTGAAAACCCCGACTCCCTGTCCGGCGATCACCGCCTCGATGGCGTGCAGTTCCTCCCGGAAGCTCAGGTGCTGCATGTCCTTGAACTGGGGCACTTCGCGCCACCTGCGCTGAGCCGCGGCGAGCCATCTCTGCCACGTTGGCGGCTCACGATCAGCCGGCGACCAATAGGAGTGAATCAGAACGTGGTTTGCAAGGTCGACTGGTCTTTTCAAGCGCTCCGTTGCAAGCAAACGCGGACTGCAAACCGGCCAGAATGTATCGCTGAAGAGATCATCGACCATTCCGTCTGTCGGCCGTGTTCGGCTAGGTCGTGGACTCAAACCGCATCCAGATTCGCGTTGAGGCAAGCAAGACGGCGGCAAGGAAGTTGCGGGCGGTCTTGTCATATCGTGTCGCGATACGGCGGAAATGCTTCAACTTGTTGAAGAAGCGCTCGATCAAATTGCGTTGGCGATAGAGGGCGGGATCGACCGAGCGCTGGACCTTGCGGTCGCGGCAGGTCGGGATATGAGCCCGCCCACCACGGCTTTCGACCAGGTCGATGAGAGCACGGGCATCATAGCCGCGATCGGCGACGAGATCGCGGCCGGGTTCGAGCG
>NZ_JACEGD010000099.1 GCF_016031635.1 Bradyrhizobium diversitatis | reverse complement strand
TGACCTGCCACCGAAGTTTCATCCAGTAGCGTTTAGAGTCCGAGTGGGTTTTACGCCGTTTGGCGCGGTGTGAGCAACGTGCGATCGGCGGAGCTGGTCGGGGTTGCGCAGCCGATCGCACGTTGCGGTGAGGTAGGCGGCATAGGCCGCAGGGGTCAGATAGCCGAGCGAGGAATGCGGGCGTTGGCCGTTGTAGTCGCCGACCCAATCCGCAATCTTGGCGCGGGCGTGATCGAGGCCGAAGAACAAGGTTTCGTTGAGAAGCTCGTCCCGCATCCGGCCGTTGAAGCTTTCACAGAAGCCGTTCTGCATCGGCTTGCCCGGCGCAATGAAGTGCCAGTCGATCTTGTTCTCCTCCGACCAGGCCAGCATGGCATTGCAGGTGAACTCGGTGCCGTTGTCGGAGACGATCATGCCCGGCTTGCCGCGCTGATTGATCAGCGCCGTCAGTTCGCGTGCCACCCGCCGCCCGGGGATCGAGGTGTCGGGGATGGCCGCCAGACATTCCCGGGTCACGTCATCGACGATATTCAGGACCCGGAAGCGACGGCCGCTGGCGAACTGGTCGTGGACAAAATCCAGCGACCACCGGGCGTTCGGCCGAGCCTCGACCAATATCGGCGCTCGGGTGCCCACGGCGCGCCGGCGGGCCCGGCGCTTGCGCACGCTGAGGCCTTCCTCTCGATACAGACGGTAGATCCGGTTCCGCCCGGACGGCTCGCCCTGCTGGCGAAGCAGCACGAACAGCCGGCGGTAGCCGAACCGCCGACGGGCATTAGCAAGCTCGCGCAAGTGGCCGCGTAGTTCGGTGTCCGGCGGTCGGCACGATCGGTACCGAACCATCTTGCGGTCAGCGCCGACGATGCCGCAGGCCCGCCGCTCCGACAGACCCATGACGGCCTGCAGGTGCGCGACGGCTTCGCGCTTGGCGACGGGCCCTACCATTTTTTTGACAAAAGCTCGCGTAGCGCTGCAGCATCCAGCATCTGCTCGGCCAGCAGCTTCTTCAGCTTGGCGTTCTCGTCCTCGAGTTGCCGCAACCGCTTGGCATCGGAGACGTCCAGACCGCCGAACTTCGCCTTCCAATTGTACAGCGTCGCTTCAGAGACGCCATGCTTCCGCGCCAAATCGGCAGCCTTCGCACCCGCCTCATGCTCACGCAGCACGCCAATAATCTGCTCTTCCGTAAACCTGGCTCGCTTCATCTGTCCGTCCTTCAGAAGGCCGGACTCTAACTTCAACTGGAGGAAATCGGCAGGGGCAGGTCA
>NZ_JACEGD010000098.1 GCF_016031635.1 Bradyrhizobium diversitatis | reverse complement strand
CTAGACGACCGATTCCGTGAACTTGGCAGTGATGGAACGGTACGTTCGTTCGTGGATTCCTCGTTTGCGATTGACTGAACGAGGAGTTTCACCATGGCAGGACGGCGGCAAGCGGTCGAGTTGGCGATGACCGATGAGGAGATTGAAACGTTGACGGCTCTTTCGCGGTCGAGGACCGAACCGGCACGCCGGGTGTCGCGGGCCGCGATGCTGCTTGCCTACCGTGAGAACCCGTCGTTCTTTGCGGTAGGTCAAAGACTTGGCGCCCATCATCAGACGGTCCAGCGCTGCGTCGAAAGGGCGGTGGCTGACGGTGCATTGGCGGCGCTCGACGAGCGCCCGCGACCGGGCAAGGAGCCGGTGATCACGCCGGAGGCCAAGGCCTGGCTGGTGTCTTTGGCGTGCGACAAAGCCAAGGACCATGGCTATCCGCATGAGATGTGGACGACGCGCCTGCTGGCCCGCCATGCGCGCGAGCACGGACCGGGGGCGGGACATGAATGTCTCGCCCATCTGGTGCAGGGCACGGTATGCAAGCTGCTCGGCCAAGAGGAAATCAAGCCGCACAAGGTGCGCTACTATTTGGAACGTCGCGACGCCGAATTCGAGCAGAAGATGGCCGAGGTTCTGTGTGTCTATCGCGAGGTTCAGGTCCTGAAAAAGGCCGCCGCCAGGTCCAGGAAATCGGGCAAGCCGGTGACGATCGTCTCCTACGACGAAAAGCCGGGGATCCAGGCCATCGCGACGACGGCGCCGGATTTGCCACCCGTGCCAGGCGTCTATCCGGCCTTTGCGCGCGATTTTGAGTATCGGCGTCATGGCACGCTCAGCTTGTTGGCTGGAATCGATCTGCTGACCGGGAAGGTCCACGCTCTCGTCAAAGACCGCCACCGCAGCCGAGAGTTCATCGAATTCCTCAAGCTTCTCGATGCCGCCTATCCGCCCCGCACCGCGATCAAGTTGATCCTCGACAATCATTCCGCCCACATATCGAGAGAGACCAGAGCCTGGCTCGATACACGACCGGCCGGCCGCTTCGAATTTACCTTCACGCCCAAGCACGGCTCCTGGCTCAACCTCATCGAGGGCTTCTTCTCCAAGTTCGCCCGCTCCGTCCTGCGCCACATCCGGGTGACTTCAAAACACGAGCTCAAGCAGCGCATCATGGCCGGCATCGACGATGTCAATCGCCACCCTGTCATCCACACTTGGTCCTACAAGCTTGCCGAGGCCGCCTGATATGATTCAAACCAAGAAAACGCTGACCTAG
>NZ_JACEGD010000097.1 GCF_016031635.1 Bradyrhizobium diversitatis | reverse complement strand
CATAGGCGTTAAGTTTATTCTTGAGTGTTGGAATCACACGTGATTCCAAAGCGGGATGGCAGACGAATCGCTTCTGAACGAGGACTGGACGAGAGTGGTTACGCAGCTCGGCGGGGCTGCGCAGCTTGAGATAAGCGCGCGCCAGACGAAGGCTTTCGTGCGGCGGCGCCAAATTCCAGATGCGGTGTCGTTACTTCGGCTGATGCTGGCCTATTGTCTGGGTGAACGAGGGTTGAGATCGACAGCCGCGTGGGCCGCTTCTGTTGGCCTTGCCGACCTCAGCAGCGTGGCGTTGTTCTATCGCCTGCGTCAATGTGGCGATTGGTTTGCAGTGCTGGTGGAGGGCTTGCTCGCTGCGGCAGCCCCGAAGGCGAGCCGAGGCCGCCTGATCCGTATTATCGATGCGACGACAGTGCCTCAGGCAGGACCGGCTGCGCGCAGGAACAGCGAGCTTTGGCGCGTTCATAGTGCATTCGATCTGCCATATGAGCGCTTTGGTCACTTCGAGCTGACAGATCAGCAAGAGGGCGAAACGTTTGACCGGATACCGGTGGTCAAGAACGAGATCCGCATTGCTGACCGCGCTTATCTGCAACCTGACCGCATCGCCGCTGTCCGCGGCGCCGGGGCAGACGTTTTGATCCGAGCGGGCTGGAAGAACGCACGTTGGCTTGATGCCAAAGGCCTTCCTTTCGACCTGATCGCCCAATTGCGTGCGGCGAAGGCGCACGGACTGATCGATCGGAGGATTTGGATCAAACGCAAGGACGGTGCGCCTCTGGCTATGCGTCTGGTCGCAGTCAAGAAGCCCGCCGGTGCAGTCGCGGCTTCGCGTCGTAAAGCCCGGCGAGACGCACAAGACGAAAACCGCGTCATCTCCAAAGAAACTCTGGAAGCCGCGGATTGGGTCATTCTGGTCACGTCGCTCGCACGGGACGAGTTCTCCACCAAGGATGTACTCGCGCTCTATCGACTGCGATGGCGCATCGAACTTGGCTTCAAGCGACTGAAGAGCCTAATTGGTCTCAAGACGCCACCTGGAACCGATCCGCGCTCCGCCAAGCCCTACCTGCTGGCCCACCTCTTGATCATCCTGCTGCTCGAGCCGCTTGCCCGCGACTTCGAGGACTCTCCCCACTGGATGCAGGCCGCCTGACGACACCTGGCGCTTGGCGCATTCTGCAACAACTCGTTGCATCCTTGCTACAAGCGATCATTCCACAACCAACCATCCGTTGCTTCCGCCGCAGAAAACGAGCGCTTGGGCGGCACCTGCGCGAGCCTCCTCGAAAACGTCGGTATCAATCGATGCTCGCACTACCTTAACGCCTATG
>NZ_JACEGD010000096.1 GCF_016031635.1 Bradyrhizobium diversitatis | reverse complement strand
GACGTGACAGCCCGCGCCACATGACGGTATTGCCAGGCGGCGGATCGCTGGCGCGGGCGAGATAACCGCCGAGCCCGGGCAACCTTGATCAGATAGTACGACAGCGTTTTCCGTCTTGCTTTTGGTCTGTCGTTCACGAGGCGATCGAGCACGCCGATTTCAGTCGCGGTCAACGCGAGGGTTGGCGGCGCGTCTGGAGCCGAACGGTTGAGCATCGTCATCCAAAAGACCCGCCAACTCAGGATGCAAAAGAGCGAGATCAGATTGGTCAGACGCTGGGCGGTCCTGAGCTTTGACTCCTCAGCTTTGCAGCCTGATTTGAGGATCTTATGGAACACCTCGATCTTCCATCTCAAAGATGCCATTCGAGCTTCTCAATGGCCTCAGTGCGGGAGCTAACAGGCAGATTTGTGATCAGCTTCCAATCGATCTTCTTTCTGTTCTTCGGCATCCCGCGCTCTTCGGCGTGGATCACCGTCAGGGTCAGAGCGGGATAGCGCTTCTGCTTTCCGATCGGCGGCAGGACGCGAACCTTGCGATACCTGATCTCAAGAACGGCCTGGTCGGGATCGCCGTTGCTGTCTCTGACTTCGATGCAATGGAGCCCTTTGACGGCGACCTCGTCCATTTCGTCGGCGATCGTGTGATCCCCCTCTCCAGCCGAGCGGTTGACGCAGGTCCTCATCAGGAAATAAGTTCCGATCTCCTGTGCTGCGCAGAGGAGCTCGTAGATGTCACTCTCGCGATCACCGAGATGGATGCATTGTCCCGAATGATCCAACAGCTGCGTAGACTGCTTGAGATTTTCCAACCACCGGACGCTTTCCTTTTTCTCGATGGGAATCCGGGTCGGATTTATCTTCTTTTTAAGCGCTGCCGTCCCCTTGAATTTCTTCCGGGTCCAGAACTTAACGGCCGCCAGCCCCAGCGGCACCCCCTCGATTGTCACCGCGAGGCTCGAATGGCATCAGGATGCCGTGTGCGATCTGAGGCGACCCGCCCTATCCCGTCCACTGTTTATGCTCTTGGTGATACCGATCGCTTCTGACTTCTCGCGTTGATAGCTGAATTCGGTTGTATCGTGCAGCACAAGAACGAGACCTTCAGTGGCGGCGGCGCGATCACGTGTCGATTGGAAATGGCCGGCCAGAATGTCCGCTTCGCTGACCCGGTCATTAGAGAAGAAGCGGTAGGCCGCCTTGGTATTTGCCCAATCCTGGCAGACGAGCGGAATGCTTTGTCCCATGGCGCTTCCAATCTGCGTGAGCAGTTGCGGAATCTGTCGCCGAGCCGCGCATCCCTAAACTCGCATCCACTACTCTCTCGATCAATCCAACATTCACCTTCCAAGGA
>NZ_JACEGD010000095.1 GCF_016031635.1 Bradyrhizobium diversitatis | reverse complement strand
GTCGTCCGTGAAGAGCGGCTAAGCGATTGAGCTAGAATCGCATTTGTCTTTGTGGGCTGTTTTGCGATTGCAGGGTTTTGATGCTTGGGGCATCGGAACCTTGCAATTTCATTTTCAGGATTCCGTCGAATCGCCAGTCATGATTCCGTCGTCGCATCGGAGGTGGCGATGCGACCGAAGAAGCACAGGACGACGGAATCGGGCGATCTGTTCCGGGCCAGGCTGGACCAGATCATCAATATGAAGCACGAGCTGGTTCAGCTTGCCGGCAAGGTCGATTGGGACTGGATCGACGGCGAGATCGCGCCGCTCTATAGCGCGAACGGTCGGCCGGGCATCGCGACCCGCTTCGTGATCGGGCTACTCCTGCTCAAGCACATTTACGGCCTGTCCGATGAGGGGGTGTGCGAGCGTTGGGTCCACGACCCGTATTTCCAGTACTTCACCGGCGAAGAGTTCTTTCAGCACGCGTTCCCGCACGAGCGCTCGGACCTGAGCCATTGGCGCAAGCGGCTCGGCGACAAGCTGGAGCTGTTGCTGGCCGAGAGCTTGCGGGTGGCGCATGAGGCCGGTGCGTTACGCGGCCAGGACCTCAAGCGGGTCACGGTCGATACCACCGTGCAGCCGAAGGCCATCACCTTCCCGACCGATGCCAAGCTGCTGCACGCGGCGATCGAGGGGCTCAACCGACTGGCGAGGAAGCACGGGGTCAGGCTGCGGCAGTCCTATCTTCGCATTGCCAAAACCGCCGCAATGATGGCGGGGCGCTACGCCCATGCCAAGCAATTCAAGCGGCATCAGCGGCAGTTGCGCATTCTGCGCAGCCGGCTGGGCCGGATCATCCGCGATATCCACCGCAAGATCGAAGGTCAGACCGTGCTCGAGAACGCCTTCGCCCTCCCGCTTGGCCGGGCCTCGCAGATCCGCTCGCAGCAGCAGCGGCAGCGCGGCTGGAAGCTCTATTCCTTCCACGCCCCGGAGGTGGAGTGCATCGGCAAGGGCAAAGCAGCCGCGCCTTACGAGTTCGGTGTCAAAGCCTCCATCGTCACCAACAACCGCCGTGCTCCCGGTGGCCTGTTCGTGCTGCACGCCACGGCGCTGCCCGATAACCCGTACGACGGTCACACCTTGCGGGACGTCATCGACCGCACCGAGACGCTCACCGGCTGTGCGATCGAGCGGGCCTATGTCGACAAGGGATACCGCGGCCACGACGCACAAAATCCCCGCCGAATCTTCATCTCTGGCCAGAAGCGCGGCGTCTTCGGTGTCATCAAGCGCGAGCTGCGCCGCCGTTCCGCCATCGAACCCATCATCGGACACCTGAAGACCGATGGCCACCTCGGCCGCTGCTACCTCAAAGGCCGCGCCGGCGATGCGGCCAACGTCATCCTCTCAGCCGTCGGCCACAACTTCCGCCGCATCCTCGCCTGGATCAG
>NZ_JACEGD010000094.1 GCF_016031635.1 Bradyrhizobium diversitatis | reverse complement strand
GAAGGGATCGGCGGTCTGCACCGGGGCGGCCGCCGCGACGCCCGCCCCGGTGCAGACCGCCGATCCCTTCGGCCTCGAGACCACGCTCGAGCCCAGAAAGGTCGTGATGGTCAAGGGCACTGCCAATTGGGACTCGGCCTTCGACACGCTGATCGACGCCTTCAAGGCCCTCAACACGCTGCTGGACAAGCAGGGCATCAAGCCGGCCGGCAATGCGATGATCGTCTACACCTCGACCGACGACACCGGCTTCACCTTCCTTGCCGAGATCCCGGTCGACCAGGATCCGAAGAACTTGTCCAAGGACATGAGCATCGGCAAATCGCCGGAGGGCAAAGCCCTGAAATTCGTCCATCGCGGCTCCTACGACAACATGGACAACACCTATGAGGCGATCACCAATCACCTCGACGACAAGAAGCTGGAAGCCAAGGACACCTTCATCGAGGAGTACCTCACCGATCCCCTGAAGACGGCCGAGGACAAGCTCGTGATCAATGTTTTCGTGCCGCTGAAGTGAGACCGATGAAAAAGCCTGCCCTGCTCGCCGCCATATTCGCCACCGCACTGCTGACGGCGCCCGCACGCGCCGATGATTTCCCGTCCGCCATTTCGGTGAGCGGCGAAGCCACGATTTCCGCAGCCCCCGATCTCGCGCAGATCGATGCCGGCGTCGCCAACGATGCCAAGACGGCGAAGGAAGCTGCTGACGCCAACAACGCCGCGATGGGCAAGGTGCTGCTGGCGCTGAAGGGCGCAGGGATCGCCGAGAAGGACTACCAGACATCGCGCTTGTCGCTGCAGCCGCAATACGGCCAGAACAAATCCACCGGCGCCTCGCCCGTGGTCGGCTTCCGCGCGAGCAACCGCGTCACCGTGAAGATTCGCGACGTGACCAAGGTTGCCAGCGTCATCGACACGCTGGTCAGCGCCGGCGCCAACGATATCGGCAATATCTCGTTCGAGGTGACGCAGGCGTCAAAGCTGCTCGACGATGCACGCGAGCAGGCGATCGCCGATGCACGACGCAAGGCGGAGGTCTATGCCAAGGCCGCCGGCGTCACGCTGGGCGCGCCGCTCAGCGTCACCGAAGGCGGCGGCCCGGTGCCGCTGTTCAAGGGCCGCATGGCAGCGCCAATGGCTGCAGCACCGCAGGCGGCGGTGGCACCCGGCGAGGAAACGCTATCGGTGACGGTGAATGTGAGCTGGGCGATCAAGCCGGGACAGTGAGCCGCAAGAGGCACACTGCCCACCAAAACAACGGTGTCGTCCCCGCGAAACGCGGGGACCCATAACCACAGGGAGTGGTTATGACGCGACGCCGGTAACCACGAGTCTTCGCCAGTCGTCCGTTAAGAAGCCGAATTGAGCGGGGCCGGACAGGCGCGCGTGCGCCAGAGCTGGATCAGGAACAGGCACAAGAGTTCTCTGATCCAGGCGAGGATGCGGCGGAAGTTGTGGCCGACGGCTGAGAGGATGACGTTGGCCGCATCGCCGGCGCGGCCTTTGAGGTAGCAGCGGCCGAGGTGGCCATCGGTCTTCAGGTGTCCGATGATGGGTTCGATGGCGGAACGGCGGCGCAGCTCGCGCTTGATGACACCGAAGACGCCGCGCTTCTGGCCAGAGATGAAGATTCGGCG
>NZ_JACEGD010000093.1 GCF_016031635.1 Bradyrhizobium diversitatis | reverse complement strand
AGTCAAAGCTCAGGACCGCCCAGCGTCTGACCAATCTGATCTCGCTCTTTTGCATCCTGAGTTGGCGGGTCTTTTGGATGACGATGCTCAACCGTTCGGCTCCAGACGCGCCGCCAACCCTCGCGTTGACCGCGACTGAAATCGGCGTGCTCGATCGCCTCGTGAACGACAGACCAAAAGCAAGACGGAAAACGCTGTCGTACTATCTGATCAAGGTTGCCCGGGCTCGGCGGTTATCTCGCCCGCGCCAGCGATCCGCCGCCTGGCAATACCGTCATGTGGCGCGGGCTGTCACGTCTCACCGACATAGCGCTAGATGTCATGGTCGGAGGAGAATTTGTGGGTAATTGAACGTTTCGTCGTATGCGTACACTACAACTGATCAGAAGATCATCGTACTCATTCATCCGACCGTCGAACGCTTGCGCGCACTCGGCCTCACTGCCATGGCCGATACCCTCATCGAACTGCAAAACAATCCTGAGGCCGCCGAGATGCCGCATCCCGATTGGCTCGGCCTCCTTGTCGATCGCGAGGTCACCGCCCGCGACAACCGTCGCCTCATGCGCCGCTTGACCGGTGCCAAGCTCCGCCAGGCCGCCACCATCGAGAACGTCGACTATCGCCCCGCCCGTGATCCCGACCGTTCGCTCTTCCAGACCCTCGCCACCGGCCAATGGATCCGCGATCACAACCATCTGGTGATTGTCGGCCCGACCAGCACCGGCAAGTCCTGGCTAGCCTGCGCGCTCGGTAACAAAGCCTGCCGCAACGGCTTCTCCGTCCTCTACAAGCGCGTGTCCCGCCTGTTCGCCGATCTCGCGCAGGCGCGCGGCGAAGGCCGTCTCGCTCGCCTGATTGCCGCGCTGGAGCGCGTCAATCTTCTTGTTCTTGACGGTTGGGGACCCGAACCGCTCACCGCCGACCAGCGCCGTGACCTGCTCGAGATCGTCGATGATCGCTACGACAAGCGATCACTATTGATCACAAGCCAGCTTCCCGTTTCGCAATGGTATGACGTCATCGCCGATCCCACGCTTGGCGATGTTATCTTGGATCGCATCATTCACAACGCTCACCGCATCGAGCTCAAGGGCGACAGCCTGCGTCGTCGGGCCGATGATAGGATACAAGCGTGACCACCTCGCGCCCGATCGCCCCACCGGCCCCTCCCATGCACCGCCGGGACAATCTTCAAACCCTCCCGCCAGGCTTGACCAGGAGGACCATTTCCAGCACACATAAACCCGTCAGTCGTGTTCGCCTCCGCAGTGATCACCATCGTCTGGAATCCGTGATCACCATCGCCTGGAACCGCTAATCATCATCCCTGGAATGCGCAGTCGAGACCGCAGTGCAGATGACGGCGGTCCACAGGGATGCGGTGGCCCCACTCGAGCATCACAAGTCGTCCGTGAAGAGCGGCTAAGCGATTGAGCTAGAATCGCATTTGTCTTTGTGGGCTGTTTTGCGATTGCAGGGTTTTGATGCTTGGGGCATCGGAACCTTGCAATTTCATTTTCAGGATTCCGTCGAATCGCCAGTCATGATTCCGTCGTCGCATCGGAGGTGGCGATGCGACCGAAGAAGCACAGGACGACGGAATCGGGCGATCTGTTCCGGGCCAGGCTGGACCAGATCATCAATATGAAGCACGAGCTGGTTCAGCTTGCCGGCAAGGTCGATTGGGACTGGATCGAC
>NZ_JACEGD010000092.1 GCF_016031635.1 Bradyrhizobium diversitatis | reverse complement strand
TGCTGGGCGCCGTCGGACAGTGCGCGCACGATGGTGTCGGTGCGGCGGGCACTGTCGACGGCGCGGCCGGTGACCTCGGCGGATTGCGCGACCTGACGGCTGATCTCGGTGATGGAGGAAGAGAGCTCTTCGGCGGCGGCCGCGACGGTCTGGACGCGCTGGCTGGCTTCGGTGGCGGCGGAGCCGACCACGGAGGCACGGCGGTTGGTGCCTTCGGCGGTCGAGGACATCGACTTGGCGGTGGCCTCGAGCTCACCGGAGCCGGAGGCCATCAGGCCGACGAGCTGGCCGACGGAGGCATCGAAGCGGTCGGCGAGGGCGATCAGCGCCTCGCGCTTCTCCTGTTCGGTGCGCGTCTTGGTGGCGGCCTGTTCGGCCTCCAGCGCGCGCGCCGTCAAGGCCGTCTGGCGCAGGATTTCGAGGGTCTCGGCCATACGGCCGATCTCGTCGCCGCGATCGGTCTCCTCGACGGGCTTGTCGATGGCGCCTTCGGAAATCTCCTGCATGCGATTCTTCTGGCGGTCGAGCGCGCCGAGCACGTCGCGGGCGATCAGCCAGGACAGCGCCGCCATCAGCAGCATCAGGCCGATGCCGATCGCACCGAGCTGCAGTGTTAGCGCGCGCACGTCGGCGTCGATGTCGTCGACGTAGAGGCCGTAGGCGATCGCGACGTTCCAGGGCGCAAAGTGGCGCGCGAACACCAGTTTGCGAACCGGAACGGTCTCGCCCGGACGCGGGAAGAGATAGGACAGGATCGCGCCTTCAGCCGCCTGCTTGGCCGTGCTGACCGTGGCATCGCCGATCACGATGCCATTGGCATCCTTGATCCCGTTGTTCTTGCCCTCGAGCTGAGGCGCGCCGCCGTTCATCATAACGGTTGAATCGGCGGTGTAGACGACGGGATAGCCCTGGCCACCGCCAAACTTCATCTGCCGGCCGCGCAGCTTGAACTGGGCTTGCGCATCGGCGAGCGTCATCTTGCCGGCGGTCACATCGTCCTGAAGCGATTGCGCGAAGCCGTGCAGCAGATCGACCGCCGTCTGCATCTGGCGTGCGCGATCTTCGAGCATGCGGGTCTTGCTGAGATAGCTCGACCCGACGATGAGAGCGGTGACGGTGAGCGCCGCGAGACAGACCATGCTAGCGAGCTTGGTGCGGATCTTCAGGTGACTGAGCAGCGACATGACGGCCTCGGGAACGGTTGTAGAATGCTTGTTCTCGCGCAGCCGTATCAGGAAATTCTTACCATTCCTGAACGGAGAAGATGGCGCGTTCAGGCGCAGCGCAATCTGCGCAGTCGTGGACAGGCATACGCAGGCGAACGGCCGGCGCTTGCGACGACGCATTCAAAAAAAATGGATCGTGCCCGTGTTCGCGCGATCCGCCGGGTTCGATCGAGGCATCGATTCGCCGATGCACGGCGTCGCGGTCGGACCGCCACCAGATGCTGCGCAGCTTACGCCGCGCGCACACCTGACAGGAACGTTCCGACCTCGCCGGAGAGCTGCTCGGCCTGCTTGGAGAGGTTCGAGGCCGCAGCGAGCACCATGCCGGCGGCGTTGCCGGTCTCGTTGGCGGCGGTGGAGACGACACCGATATTGGTGGTGACCTCCTTGGTTGCCTCCGCGGTCTGCGAGACGCTGCGGGCGATCTCGGCCGTGGCGGCGCCTTGCTCCTCGATGGCGGCGCCGATCGAGGTCGCGATGCGGCTGACTTCTTCGATGGTGGCGGTGATGCCGCCGATGGCGTCCACCGCTTCCTTGGTCGCGCCCTGGATCTGGGCGATCTTGTCGCCGATCTCGCGGGTGGCTTCCGCGGTCTGGCTCGCCAGCGACTTCACCTCGGAGGCGACGACGGCAAAGCCGCGGCCGGCTTCACCGGCGCGGGCGGCCTCGATGGTGGCGTTGAGCGCGAGCAGGTTGGTCTGTGCCGCGATGCTGGAGATCAGCTCGGCGACGTGCTCGATCTGCTGGGCGCCGTCGGACAGTGCGCGCACGATGGTGTCGGTGCGGCGGGCACTGTCGACGGCGCGGCCGGTGACCTCGGCGGATTGCGCGACCTGACGGCTGATCTCGGTGATGGAGGAAGAGAGCTCTTCGGCGGCGGCCGCGACGGTCTGGACGCGCTGGCTGGCTTCGGTGGCGGCGGAGCCGACCACGGAGGCACGGCGGTTGGTGCCTTCGGCGGTCGAGGACATCGACTTGGCGGTGGCCTCGAGCTCACCGGAGCCGGAGGCCATCAGGCCG
>NZ_JACEGD010000091.1 GCF_016031635.1 Bradyrhizobium diversitatis | reverse complement strand
CTCGACGTCGATCGCGAGCGCGGTCGAGCAGCAGGGCGCCGCCACCCAGGAGATCGCCCGCAGCGTCCAGACGGTCGCACAGGGCACGCAGACGGCCGCCACCGACATCGGCGAGGTCAACCGCGGCGCCGCCGAGACCGGCTCGGCCTCGGAAGAGGTGCTGAATTCGGCCAAGACCCTGTCGAGCGAGAGCACCCGTCTGCGCGCCGAGCTCGACCGCTTCATGGGGAATATCCGCGCAGCGTAGGTGCGCTGCTGTCGCACCGCCCTCCGCCGTCGTCCCGGACAAGCGCGCCCCTCAGGCGCGCTTAGATCCGGGACCCATACCCCCAGGGAGCAGTGGGGGCGCAAGCTGGCAACTCCGAGTCTTCGCCAAACCCAATCCTGTGGCTATGGATCCCGGATCGGCGCGCGCTTGTCCGGGATGACGGCAGAGATTGGCGCGGCAATCGATTTGTAACGGCGCGGGAAAGCGCGCCTTAACAATTCCCCGCGTCACCTAACCGCCAGTTGCGGCGCCACAAATTTACCACAGCTTATCCTTTGCCCCGTAACGTGCAGAAGAGCCGGGAAGCGGGCTGCTTCCGGGATGCGCCTGGTTTTCCGCGAATGGAATGGGGTGGGGGAATGTCGGTCAAGTCGAAGTCGAGCAAATCGAAGCTGCCAACGCTGCGCTTTCGCGCAAAAATCATCCTCGGCTTTGTGGCGGTGCTAGCCATTCTCGCCGTCAGCATGGCGTTCGCCTATTTCGGCTTCGAGCGAATCGCAGGCGCCGTGGCGTCCTACCGCACCAGCGTATCGGAAGCCGACCTGGCGCGGACGGTCGATCGCGAGCTGGTCGCCTATCAGGGGCTGGCGCGGGCCTATACCCTGACCGGCGCGGCGGATGATGAGACGGCAGCCAAGGCCGCTGAAGGCAATCTGAAAGGCGCGATCGCCAAGTCGATGGCGGCGACGACCGGCGCCGCCCGCCGTGAGCAGGTCGGCAAGCTCGAGGCCGAGTTCCAGAACTTTACGAAAGTCTTCGGCGAGATCATCACGCTGACCCGCGAGAACAACAAGATCGCGGCCGACGAGCTCAACAGTGTCGGCAACAAGATCCGCTTCAAATTCGACGATCTCGCCGACACCGCGGCTCTGGCGGGCCTGAACTCGGTCCAGACCACGGCCAAGGACGTCACCTCGCAATATCTGGCAGTCTCCACCTCGGTCGGCGCCTTCGTGGCCAAGCCGGAGCCGAAGACCGCCGACGGCGTGATCGCCCGCATCAAGTTCCTCGAGACGCTGCTGGTCTCCATCTACGCGAATGACCAGAAGATCACGGACCGCGTCAAGGAGATCGGCGATCTCCTGAAGCAGTACCGCACCTCGTTTGCAAAGCTGAATGAGAACGTGAAGGTCATCGTCAAGCTGAACGGCGAGATGACCAAGACGGCTGCGACCATCCTCAAGCTCTCGGCCGAGCTGCGTTCGGATCTGACCGCCGACCAGCAACGCATCGAGGCGAGCGCCAATTCTACCATCGTGGAAACCGAGCAGCTGATGCTGATGCTGGCGCTGGGCGGGCTGGCCGTCGGCACCGTGCTGGCCTTGTGGCTCGGCAACGGCATCTCGCGGCCGATGATCGCGATGTGCAAGGCGATGCGCGAGCTTGCCTCGGGCAATTTCGACGTGGTGCTGCCCGGCCTCGGCCGCAAGGACGAGATCGGCGAGATGGCCGGTGCGGTTGAGGAGTTCAAGGTTCAGGCGGTCGCCAAGGCCGAGCGCGACGCTGCCGCCAGCGAAATCCAGAACCGGGAGCAGGCCGCAAGCCGCCGCGCCGAACTGATCCGCTTTGCCGATGATTTCGAGAGCGCGGTCGGCGCCATCGTCTCCAACGTCTCGGCCTCGGCCGTGCAGCTGGAATCGGCGGCCTCGACGCTGACCCGCACCGCCGAGACCACGCAGAGCCTGTCGAGCCAGGTCGCCGGCGTCTCCGAGCAGGCCTCCAGCAACATGCAGTCGGTCGCGACCGCGACGGAAGAGCTCTCGGCCTCGGTCGAGGAGATTGGCCGCCAGGTCCGCGATTCCAGCCGCATCGCCGAGGCTGCCGTGGTGCAGGCCAAGGAGACCGACGGCCGTATCGGCAAGCTGTCGCATGCCGCCCAGCAGATCGGCGAGGTGGTCAAGCTGATCACGGCGATTGCCGAGCAGACCAACCTTCTCGCGCTCAACGCCACCATCGAGGCCGCGCGTGCTGGCGAGGCCGGCCGCGGCTTCGCGGTGGTGGCGAGCGAAGTGAAATCGCTGGCGAGCCAGACCGCGAAGGCGACGGACGAGATCTCCTCGCACATCGCCGGCATGCAGGGCGCCACCGCCGAATCGGTTGCCGCGATCAAGGAGATCGGGGCGACCATCGGCCAGATCTCGTCGATCTCGACGTCGATCGCGAGCGCGGTCGAGCAGCAGGGCGCCGCCACCCAGGAGATCGCCCGCAGCGTCCAGACGGTCGCACAGGGCACGCAGACGGCCGCCACCGACATCGGCGAGGTCAACCGCGGCGCCGCCGAGACCGGCTCGGCCTCGGAAGAGGTGCTGAATTCGGCCAAGACCCTGTCGAGCGAGAGCACCCGTCTGCGCGCCGAGCTCGACCGCTTCATGGGGAATA
>NZ_JACEGD010000010.1 GCF_016031635.1 Bradyrhizobium diversitatis | reverse complement strand
GCTCGCCGCGCTCGGGCGCCTGGTCGCCGGTGTCGCCCACGAGGTCAACAATCCCGTCGGCATCAGCCTTACCGTCGCCTCTGCGCTGGAACGCAAGACCGCGATGTTCACCGCCGAAGTCGAGCGCGGCGAGCTGCGCCGCTCCACGCTCAACGACTTCCTCAACACCAGCCGCGATGCGTCCTCGCAGCTCGTATCCAATCTCAACCGTGCCGCCGAGCTGATCCAATCGTTCAAGCAGGTCGCAGCCGACCGCAACTATTCCGACCAGCGTACTTTCGATCTCGGCGACCTCACCGAGCAGGTGGTGATGAGCCTGCGGCCGGGCCTGCGCAAGCACAATCTGACGCTCAACGTCGAATGCCAGCCGGACCTGACCATGAACAGCTATCCTGGTCCGTACGGCCAGGTGCTGACCAACCTGTTTCTCAATTCGGTGGCACACGCCTTCCCGGACGGCCGGCCGGGGACCATCGAGATCCAGGTGCGCGAGTCCGGCAAGGACAATGTCGAGATCATCTTCTCTGACAACGGCTGCGGCATGTCGCTCGACGTCCGCCGCCGCGCCTTCGATCCGTTCTTCACGACGCGGCGCGACCAGGGCGGCACCGGCCTTGGGCTGCACATCGTCTACAGCATCGTTACGAACCGGCTCGGCGGACGGCTCGATCTCGATTCCGAACCGGGCGGCGGCACGTGTATCCAGATCATCCTGCCGCGCGTGGCGCCGCTCGAGCAGGCTGCGGAATAGCTAATCGACCTCTGCGAGCTTGTGTAGGGTGGCGCCGAAAATCAGGCTGGCCTTGCCGACCAGCGCGGTGCCCGTCATCTCCGCGCGCGTGTCCGTGTAGGTGCCGCTGACGCCGATGCCGACCGGGGCAGGGCCGCCGAACAGCGGATTGTCGTCGCCCCGAGGCGAAGTGTGCCGTTGCACCAGCACCTCGCCTTTGAAGGTGTTGTTGTTCTTCACCGTGTAGCTGCCGGTGTAATAGAGGTAGGCATCTCCGCCAAGAATCTTGCCGTCGCGGAAAAGAATCACGCCGCTGCCCTTGCCGACTCGACCATCGAGCAGGGTCACGTGAATTGAATAGAGGCCGTTCTTCATAACGTCCCGTGGGCCGGCCGCCATCGCCCAATGGCGTAACCGGTCCGGCTTTTATGCCAAAGCCGATCTCCTCGCGCAACGCGGCAGTTTGCCGGTCAGCGCGCCGACCTGCGAGCCGTAGTTGTCCCGGCTTGTCAGTGACACCATCATGACGCTCTGATGGTGAGGCGAGGCTCGACGTTGCGAATCAGAGTTGGCCCGCGAAATGCATAACCATTGTTGCACTGGCCGCGGGGTGCTGGAGCAAGACGAACGTGACCAACTGGATCGATTCCGGCGGCAATGAGCCGCGTCTGTACAGTGCGCGTCCCACGAATTGCAAAAGCGAACAACGGCGGAAAGGCGACGCGATACACCGGGGAAACCTGACGCGGCTGGCGCCCGCCTTGGCTTTGATCGCGCTCGCAGCCTCCTCGGGGCACGCGCGCGACCGCGGGCAGTTCGCCAACACCAATCCAGAATTGAAGGCCTGGTTCGACAGTCTGCGCAGCGGCAAGGGGCCTTGCTGCTCCGATGCCGACGGTTCGGCGCTCTCGGACTCCGACTGGGACAGCAAGGACGGGCACTATCGCGTCCGCGTCCCGCGCTACGGCTACGCGCTCGACGGCCAGCAGCAGGAACTCGTCTGGGTCGACGTGCCCCAGGAGGCCGTGATCTCGGAGCCGAACCGAGTGGGACGCACCATGGTCTGGCCGATCTACGGCTACATGGGCGTCACCATCCGCTGCTTTATGCCCGGTAGCATGACTTAGCCCCGCGCGGGCTCACGTCGTCCCGGTGGCATGCCTGAGGCGGCGGCGCCGCGTCAGGTGTACTTCTTGTCGCGCTCGAGCAGCTCGATGGAGATGCCTTCGGGGCCGCGGATGAAGCAGATGCGCACGCCGGGACGAATAGTCGTCGGTTCGCGCGTCAACGTGACACCCTTGGCCTTGATCTCGGCGGCGGCCGCGTCGATGTCCTTCACCGTCAGGCCGAAATGGTCGAGGCCCTGATGCGGGTGCGGAGGTGGCGGGCTGACGGCGCTGTCGCCCTCGAGCGGTGCAATGAAGATCCTGGCTCCGCCGAGGTTCACGTCGATCCGTCCTGGTGCGCGCACGATCTCGCCACCAAGGATGTCCCGCAGCCAGGTCGCGGTGGCCTCCGGGTCGGGGCTGCGCAGATGGACGTGATCCCAAGTGACGGCGATTGGCATTTCATATTCTCCCAACGAGGCCTTCCGATGTTGCGGCGCATGTTAGCGGCCTCGGCCGATGGTCGCCACCGTCCTTGCCGACTCGTATCACGTGCGGGAACCTTAGTTCCTCGCCCGGATTAAGGTAACAGTGGCCAAGTCCAACGTTCATGGTGCTCGGCTGCGATCGGTGCTGCAACCATGAGTGCCAGGCTCGACCGGATCGGATTGTGGAGCTTCGCCGGAACCGGCGAACGATTGGCGCGGGCCGTAACGATCGCAAGCGTCTTGTTTGGCCGTGGTCTTCTGTGGCTGCTGGCGGTAATCATCGTCGGCTGCGGCATCTGGATGCTGCTGCCCCTTTCCAAAGGCAATGGTGCTGAGGCGGCGAGGCCGGAGCTGGCGGCTGTTGAGTCGGCTCCTTCGGGCGATGCGTCCGCGGTGGTGTCATCGGCGTCCGAAGCTCCAGCACCTGCGACGGCGGAACTCAGTCGGCTCAGGATTTCATCGCAGACCTGGCGCCGCGGCGGCCTCGGCTCCAAAGCCCTGGTGACGTTAACGCTGCGAAACGACAATGACTATGCCGTTAAAGATGTCGAGATCGTCTGCGCGTTTACGCGGCGCGACGGCAGTCATCTTACCAACCGTAGCCGGGTGTTGGCGGATGCAGTCAGCATGAAGAGCCGCAAGACCTTTGCGCGTATCCCCGTCGGCTTCGTTAACGTGAATGCCGATCAGGCGAGATGTTCGCTGGTCGCAGCGCGCCGCGCCTAAAGGCGGCACGTTCCGGTAGCGGAAAAGTTACTCTACGCGCACCTTGGCCAAGAAACTATGCATCGCCATTTGAACCAAATGGCTGGATCAGGAACCAATTGAGAGATCGCCTGTTGAGGCGGAGAGCCCACGCGGGGATGCGGGGGGCGGAGCGCGGCCGATGCCCATCTTTAGGTATTTCATTTTTGTCGGTGGAGCCTTGCTCGCACTGTTGTTCGCGGCGGATTTCGTCTTCCCGGCCGCGCCCATAGCACAAGCCGTCGCGACCACTGCGGGCAACGACCAGCCCATGATCCGAATCCGCTCCAATCGGCATCTGCCCGAGCGTGTCGTGCTCGACACCAGCCAGCCGACGATTGCTGCACCTGCGGTGAAGACTGCCGCTGTTGCGGCCCCCCAGCCGCCGGTACAGGACGGCGTCTCGCCGGCATTAGCCGAGATCTCGGCTAAGACGCGGGTACGCGAGACCTTCGCCCAGTTCACGCCGGAGCCGAGGACCAACACCGCCGCCGCCAAGAAGGCAGGGGCCACTCAATCTCAGATCGCTCAGGCTCAAGCTTCTCCTGTGCCGGCTCCACAGCCCAAGCGCAAGGTCGTCAGGACGCATACGGCGCCGCAGCCCGGCCGGCCGATGATGCAGGTCGCTCAGCAGCCGCATTTCGGTCTCTTCAACACGACCTGGTGACAGCGCCTTCGACCCGCCTCGATCGAGGTCGGAAGGGCTTTTTATTGGCCGGGCTCTCTGCTAATTCGAACCAATCCGAACGCCGTCCGGTGTGCTGGTTCGTCACCGGCGCGGTCTGGCGAATCTCGGTGGCCCGGTGCCCGGGCCAGGGCGCTCGTAGCTCAGCTGGATAGAGCATCGGATTTCGATTCCGAGGGTCGGAGGTTCGAATCCTTCCGAGCGCGCCACGCATCTGATTGATTGCTAAGCACTTTTGGGTAAGCCCCTTTCCTCATTCCGAACGCCCTCCAGTGCCTCATTCCGAACGTTTGTCTCCTCTTCGTTCGCAAGCGCCTTGGCTACGGCCTCCGCTAGGACGTGCGCGTGGCGCTTCTTTGTGGCGGAGAGCATCCGGGCTTGCGACCGCTTCGCATATCCCTGGTAGGATTTTTGAGTGCTGTGCAGCGAGAGCGCCCGGCCTTGACCATCCGTCAACTCGGCCTCCTCCAGCTCAGTCATGCCGCCATGCCGGCAGGCGTCCAAGGTGAAGTGAGCCGGAACGCCATCGATCTTTTTTCGAAGCCGCGCGACTGCATGGTTAAGGGAGCTGTAAACCCAAGGGATGGCGCCTTGCTGGCCCTTCTCCTTTTTGGCGTTCTTGCCAACCTGCCGGAGGATCATCGGAACCCCGAGCTTGGGGAGCCTCGCTAAAACCTCCTCGGCCTCAGCATAGAAGCGCACAACGCCGGCCTCGGTCTCTTCCTCCAGCGGAGCAGACTCGGGCCAGGATGGTGGAGAGCGCCGACTTCGAGGCCGGCCACAACTACGCCCCCGTAAAGCGAGAGACCACGCCCATTGACGTGACGGCGCCGGTTGCCATCGCCAACCGTTCAATCTCGCCGGCAGCCGATAATCTCGCGAGGGCTCAAGGTGCAGTCCCGACCGACCTTGCGGCCAGGGCCGGCATTGAGCGCGCGGAGTCCGCACTTCGCGACCCGATCGGCAACGCCTTGAAAGAGGCGCGCTCCTATCTCGCGGCGCCAAACCTCACGCTCTCGAATGTCAATCATGCCTTCCGCGCGAAGACCAATATTGACATGATGATTTCGAAGGCGACGGACAACAAGCAAGGCGCTTTGGTTGCCGAGCTTGTCCCCATCCGCGATGCCTTGGACGAGGCGCTGGCGCGATCGTCCAGCAACTATTCAGCGGCGCGCGACGCCTACCGGACGGCTCAGCGCCGCATTGAGGCGCTGGACCTCGGCAAGCTGACTGGACAAAAGCCGGGCCGGCCTGAGGATGCAATCCGCGCGTTCAATGAATTGCCGGACACGGAGGCGCAGACCGCATTCCGCCGCGGCTACGCAGATCCCCAAATCAGCTATGTGCAGAACGCGCCATTCGGCGCGAACAAGGCGAGGCCGTTCACATCTGAGGCAACCCGCCAAGAGTTTGACGCCTTCACGGTGCCCGGTCGCGGCGATCAGTTGCAACGGCAGATCGCGCGTGAGCAAACGATGTTCGAGACCCGCAACCAGGCGCTTGGCGGGTCGCGCACCGTGGACAATCTCAACGATCACGCGGCCATGGCCGTTGATCCTCACGTCTTAACCAAGGTTCTTTCGGGTGACTGGCACGGCGCCGTCAAGAGCGTAATCAACGCCGGCGAGAACGTCATTTCTGGCAACACGCCGGAAGTGCGCCGGCAGGTTGCGGACATTCTCTTGCAGTCCGGCCGGGACATTCGCCCCGACCAGCTCTCAAAGATGGTGACGGATACGATCAAGCGGATTGAGTTCGTCCAAGCTCTTGCACAGAACGCCGGCCGTGCGGCAGCGGGCGGCTTGGCGGCAACTGTCCCTGACGTTGTGGCGCCGCAGCGCATCTATGTTTCGCCGCAGCGCTAATCCGACTTCTGCAATCCCTTCTCAGGGCTCCAGGTGTAATTGCCTGGGGGTAGGGACTTGCTCGTCTCCGCTTGTGAGCCGGTCCACCAATCGTTGAGCTTGCCGCGAACGAAGTAGGACAGGCCCAGCAATATCGCGACCGTGATTCCGATCGCGACAAGGTTTGCAATCCCGGGGCCGAATATCGGCTCTCGGGACTTGGGCCTATCCGACCGCCACTTGTGTGGCTCCAGATCAATTAGCTTCGGATCATCCATGAATAACGTTCAGGCGGCTTATGACTACTACATCAGTCAGGGGCTCCAGCCGCACCAGGCGGCCGGCATCGTCGGTAATCTGCAAGGCGAGTCCGGACAGGATCTAAATCCTTACGCAACGAACAAGGGCGACGGCCGGGACGGAAGCGACAGCATCGGCATTGCCCAATGGAACGGGACGCGGGCACAGGCCCTCAAGGAATATGCCGCATCACAGGGCGCCCCGTGGACCGACCTCAATATACAGCTAGATTTCCTCCATAGGGAGCTAAAGGGGTCGGAAAAATCCGCTTATCAGCGTCTGTTAGCGGCGACGACCCCGGAAGAGGCCGGCCACGCCATGTTGGCCTTTGAGCGGCCCAAGGACTGGAGCAAGCCCGGCGCCCATCCCGAGCGAGCCAGATACGCCGCGGCGACCTATGCCAAGTTCAACGGCGGCACTCCCGTTGCCGCGCCCCCGGGCTCTCCGCTCCCTCCGCCCGAGGCTCCCCAAGCGGCGGCGCCCCAGCCTCAGGCCGCGCCGCTGAATGCGCAGGCTTCCCCTCCGATCTTCGCCGGCCGACCCCAAGCGGATGTTGGCGGGCTCTCCGCGCTCCAGGTGGCGCAGCCCCCGCCGATCTTCTTTGCGCCGCGACGGGCGCCGGATCTCTCGAAACTTCAAGCGTCTTTGGCCTCGGGAAACCGGGGCTTTTTTCTTAATAGAGGATAGAGCGGAATGACCTTCTACAAGTGGTCCCAGACCTCGGCAACGAACGCCACTGCGGACAGCACGGTGAACTATCAGGAGGGCCAAGCGCCCAGCTCGGTGAACGACTCCGCACGAGCAGCCATGGCGGCTCTTGCGAAGTATCGCGACGATACCGCGGGGGCCATCACGACGGCCGGGACCTCAACCGCCTATACCGTTGCCAGCTATCAGGTCTTCAACTCGCTCGCCAATATGAGCGGCAAGGTGATCGCCTTCACCCCGCACGCGACCAACGGCGCGACTGTGACACTCAACGTTGATGGTCTCGGTGCGAAGCCGTTGCGCTCGGCCCCGAACACCGAGCTTCAATCTGGCGTTCTCATTCAGGGCACGCCCTATGCCGCGCTCTACAACAACTCGGACCAAGTATTTTACCTGTTTGGTGTCGGCAGCAGCCCGGGTATCCCTCTAGGCTCCAGCATCGACTATTGGGGCGCGACGGCCCCGAGCAGTCACTTCGTTCTGGCCTATGGTCAGGCGATTTCGCGCACGACTTATTCGACCTTGTTCTCGCTGTTCTCGACGACTTACGGGACCGGAGACGGCTCTACCACGTTCAACATCCCGGATCTTCGCGGGCGCGTTGTTGCTGGCCTCGATAATATGGGCGGAAGTGCAGCAAGCCGCCTCACGGACGCAACGGCCGGCTTCGGCGATACGCTTGGCGAGGCCGGTGGCGCCCAGAGCCACACCCTGACCATTACTGAAATTCCGTCACACAATCACACGCTGACAGATCCGGGGCATACCCATAGCATTAGTCCAGCAACCTTTCGCGGGTTGGCCGCATCCAATTCGGGCTCATTCGGTTTTCCGAGTGGCAGCACCGCTACCGGAGATCTTTCGATAGGTTCAAACACGACGGGCATCTCAATCGCTGCGGCTGGCGGTGGCGGCGCTCACGGCAACGTGCAGCCAACAATAGTTTGCAGCAAGTTGCTGCGGATTATCTAGCCAGGAGGATCGCGAGAATCCTGCGGTGCTGCTTTTCGCCTATCTCGGCAAGACAAATTGCAGCGAGGTTTGAGGCAATGACAGCAACTACGAGCCCCATTGCTCCAGCCTCTGGTTGGAATGCCTTCATCAACACCATAAGGCTGTGGTGAGTTAAGTATAGCGTGAGGGAATAGTCGGCGAAGAACCGAATGCGTTCAGATGCAACCTTTGAAATGCCATTCGTCCGTTGCGACCAAGATACAAGTCCGACGAAGGCGACAAGCAGCAGAGCATAGACGAGGAAGCTGTATTCTTCGCCCCGGTGGGTTTGAACCAAGAGGATGGAAAAGGCCGCGAGCGCAAGCAACAGGGCCGCCTCTCTCCCAATGTGCAGCCTTGAGATCAGCAGGTAGGTAGCGGCTCCGCCCAGCCAAAGGGAAAACAGGCCCCGGCCGACGCCGTCCGCCTGGTACGCGCCCCAAAGATAGTGGCTCGATGTTTGGCCGTAAAAAAGCAAAATCAAAACCAAGATCGCCATTCTTCCGCGACGCAAAAAGAGAAAGAAGGCAGCACCAACAGAGAGGTAAATGTGCCACTCTATCGCAAGTGTCCAGAGCTGATGCGCAGATCCGAAGGGCTCGCGTGGGAGAGCATTCGGGAATATGCCCCTGTACCCTTCGTTCATGAGTAGATTGGCGAGCAGGCTCAGGAAGCTGTCACGCTGCCCGATAATCGCGTCGCAAAGCATGACGAATGCCAGGGACGGCACCAACCCTGAATAGATGCGGGCGAAGCGTTCTAGGGCATACCGGAAGAATCCATAATCGGGGTCAGCCGCCTTTCGTTGCAACGTGTAGGCGATCAGGAAGCCCGACAGCACGAAAAACACAAGAACGCCGACGTTCTGCATTAGCGGAAGCGACGAGGGCATCAAGTCGCTGCGAAAGAACATGATCGCGTGACCGACACACACTGCTTGGGCAGCCAAAGCCCTGAGCAGGTCGATAATCGAGGATGTGTCGTTCTTATTCTTTTCGAGAATGACCATTGGCAGATCGTTACCATCCACCAATGGACGCGCGCAATCCCCGGTAGATCGGATAGATCGCTAACCTATCCCGCGTGATCGCCCTCATCAAGATCATGCGGGTGCTGGAGGACAGTGGATTGACACCATTGGTCCTTTGACCTGACGCGACTCAGGCGTTGCCTCCTCATTGCGCATGCCGCGCATTGAGAGGGGAGACGACCAAATGACAAAGAACAGACTGAGCGACCTGAACGATCATCTATTTGCGCAACTAGAGCGGCTTGGAAGCGAGGACCTAACAACCGAACAGATCGAAACGGAGGTTAAGCGCGGCAACGCGGTCGTTGCCGTAGCGGACCAAATATTGCGTCATGCTACGCTGCAAGTGCAGGCTGCGAAGATCATATCGGATCATGGTCTGGACCCAAGATCGCATCTGCCGCAGGTCGAGATAAATCCGCTGCACAGGCCCCTCAGGGCTTTGAACGGGGTGAAGCAATGACACAGCGACGCAAAACCTCTCGTAAGTGGTGGGCGATGGCCCCGGGAATGACAGCAGGATTGGTTGATCGCTTCGAGCGCGGAATGAAGCGAGGCAATACCGTCAATGATCTAACGAGCCCGGATCGCAAAACGTATGTGGTGCCGGCGTCGCGCTACAAGGTGCATTGCCAGCTTCATCCGGCATGGGCGAAGCGCATGACCAAGATAAACAGGGATAACATCAGCCGAAAGGAAAGGGACTGTAGCGATCGTCGGCTGCGGACGCAGGAATATTGTCTGAAGGGACTTCATCGCATGACCGGCGACAATGTGATGATCGTGAACGCTATCGGCCATCGTCGTTGTCGAACATGTCACTATGCGGCTTCGGCGGGCCATCCAATGCCGCCCGAGAAGGTTGAGGAGATCAAAGCAGCCGTCGCCAATGGCGCAACCTTCAACCAAATCTGCAATGGCGTTCCTGCGGGTGGTGGCGAAATAGATCGGTCTCTCGTGATCACCACAGCGCCAAAATTGCAGCGGCAGCGGAAGCTCGATCCTGAGTTCGATGCGTTTCTGAAAAAGCACTTCGAGGCAAACACCTTCGTCGGGCAACTCCTGCGCCACAACAAAGAAGCTTCCGAAGAAATGAAGACGACGCTGCGCCTGATCGGTAAGATCAGGCACAAGGTCAAGGCGTCAGGCGCGGATCTGCCGCGCCTGCACGAGCCGAAACGATCCAGAAGCAGGAAGCGATGACGTGAGGGGCGCGCCCCGCCCCGGTTCACGCTGGTGGGGCCTCGGCGCGCAACTAGCTTTCAGTCACAACTCACGGTCCATCGCCGGATGGCTCCGATTCTTCACCTTGATCCAATGTTTCTGCCGACCGCCACGATAGGGCCTGTCCCGATGCTTGGAAACTAGGCCCTCGAGGCCCATGCGGGAGGCCGCCTGAAAGAGATCAGGACCGATCTCGCCGCGCTCGAAAGGTGCCACGCTGATCCCATCAGGACGGCGGGCCAGCAGCTGCTGCAAGTTTGCTTTACGTAGGTGGAGGGGCAAAGAGCGGAGATCGTCGCTTTCCATGACAAGGATATCGAACGCATAGAGCTGCACCTCGTGGTCGTATCGGCGGCTGTGCAACGCGTTGAAGTCGCTGATTCCGTCCACCCCCAGGATCACGGCCTCGCCATCGATCACAAAGCGATTCTGCCGGTTCTTCAACGCCGCCTCAGCAATCCAGGGATACCGCTTGGTCCAGTCGGTGCCATTGCGAGAGAGGAGGCGCACGCTCTCATTCTCCCGGATGACCAGCATCCGGTAGCCGTCGTGCTTCACCTCGTGAATCCAGTCAGGCCCTGAGGGCACGTGCTTGGCCGCAGTGGCCAGGCAGAGCTCGTACGCCATTCGCATGAGCCGAAGATAAGATTTCCCACATATTTTACCAGTCGGGAACAAGTGGCAATCTGTCGAATTGGTTCTTTGCTCCGGCGCCCCAAAAGCCCCCCTGAAGCCGGAGCAGATCCCAACGGCCTCAGCCGCCCAGCTGAGGCCGTCCTGTCGTAAGCTGCATGTCAGCGGGCGTTCTCCGGCCAGAACAATTTGTGATATTAATAGGTCCCGCTTTGTTCTCGCTGCGTGTATTCAAAAACTGAACACGCAGGAGTACATGTCACCGCGCAGCCCTTGGAGGGCCCGTGATCGCCCGTCGCGGGTCGCCTCTGTCGAAGTCGGGCCGGACATCGGCGCCGCGACTGCCGCAGCGCTCACATACAAAGCGTGGCTCAATGTCCGAAAGACGTACCTCGTCCGGCCACTGGGCGGCATCCAAAGCGACGTGGTTGCCGCAGTGGCAATAGACCAAGATGCCGCTCGGGCCCATTGCACGCATCTGGCCGAAGGTGATCTTCATCGGTCGGCCGTCGGGGTGAGTGGGGGTGTGGCGTCGGGCGGGCGGGGCATTCATCGTGGCCTTGGGCATCGTGCCCATGGCGGATTGATTCCGCGGGAGGAGCGGAGAGGCAAGCCGCTAGCGCTGGGGTCGGAGGGCTCAAAGCTACCATTGCTTGGTCAAACGCCGCAGCCTTCTGCGCAGCCCTCTGAGACGCCGCCAGATCAGGCCGGAAGTTCGTGGTGATTCAGAGTGGAAGAGAGTAGCTTGAACCCAGCTGCGCCGCTGCAACACTCATTAAGGAACAGGAGAAATGGCCGAAACGGGCCATTTCTTAACTTAGGTGTAACTTGCAATTGGGAACAATATCCCCATTATGCACATTGTTCGGGTGATCCGGACCATCGCGTATTAGGATTTTCATCATGGGCGCCATCCTCGAATATCTCGGATTCCGGCCCTCCGAAAAGCAGGCGGAGCCTGCCCAGAATCAGCCTCACGACATCACCGACGACCAGATCAAATACGCGCATGAACTCGCGGAAGATCGTCGGCGAGCGTGGGCTGCTGCTCGCAAGAGCTAAGCCAAGGCACATACGGCGTGAAGTGGCACTCCCTATCACGCCTGCCCGTCAAATATGACGTCATCTGGTGTCGATTCCCACATCGGCCAGCGCTACACGTTCCGGCTGATCCCCCCCATCCCGTCGTTGTGCGAGATATAGAGCGCAACGACGCCCTGGGGGAGGCGATTATTTCCGTCACCTATGGAACCAGCAACTTCAAGCCCGAGCGCTCCGAGATTGATCTTCTCCTGAGCTATGGATTGGAGCTCCATGCGGCTGGCCTCAAGGTCCCAACCAGATTCGATTTGGATGACAAATACAACCTCATTCCATGTTTGTGGACTGACGACTTCTTTCCAAACTGGCGTCCGTGCGGCCATTTGGATGACAACTGCATTCGACGCCTAGAAAATCGCCTGCGATGGCGCGAGGAAGAAGCCATCAAGCGCGCCGCCAAAAAGGCGGCTGAATAACAGAGGGTCTGCGAGTGGCCTATTTCGCAGTGGCCTCATTCTACAGGACGAGCCGCGGCAACCCTGAAGGACCTCGGTTGATGTAGGGTCGCAGCGGCACGCGAGACCGATTTTCTTCAGACTTGCCGACGAACAATTCATCGCCACTGCGGCGTATATCGAGCTGAACGGGAGCGCCCGGCTGCTTCGCCCATTCGCGAATTGTGGCTGTGGTCAACGGTGACACGAATTGCCGAGCCGCCTCCATCGCCGCGAAGGTCTCGCGAGCGATCTTTTCGCTTCGACTGAACGGAGCCACGCACTTGCCCAGCTCCTCGGTGTTCGCGGCGTTGATGTCCTCCGGAATCCGGAAGTCCAGCAAGTTCAACGCGGTCTTGAGGCGGGGAGCGAAGCTTTTCCGGGTCGGATCGATCAGGCTAGAGCCGGCAATGGTCGCGTAGACCCGAAACCCGTGATCCGGCTTCCCGTCGCGATCGAAGGTAGGCAGCCCGAGCGCTCCTGTCTGGACATGATCCCATAGGCGGATCTTCCAAGTCCGGTACAGCTTTTCCCCGAGAATGTCTTGCAGTTCGTCCAGGTGCAGCGCCAGCGGCGTGGCAGCCTCTATTGCGCGCCTGAAAGCATCGCGATTGCCGAGATTGTTGACGAGGAACGCCACAAGTCCGTTGTGCTTCATGCGGGCCTTGTATTCGTCCTGAGCGGCTGCGTGACTGTCAGGGTTGAGGCGCTTGAAGCAGTGTTGCCCCATCAGGCGAATGCAGCGCGTCCTTGGAAACCAGGCAATGAAGCCCTGTCCAAACTTCGCGTGTCGTGGCGTGCAGCACGGGCACGGGCATTCAATGCCGGCGGGCAACTTGAAGTCCGCCACATACCGGATTTCCTCCGCCTCGTCGGTGTCCGGCTTTGCGTGGGTATGTCCTCGCCAAGCCCAGGTGGGTTGATCCTTGATCCAGTCCCGGACTTCATCCACGACGGCAGCCGCCGCCTCCATGGTAGGGAATAGCGGCTTCGGCTCGAAAGCCGCGGGTGGCACGTCGATCAGTTCGGCCATTCAACCTTCCGCCGTTGACAATGCGAGCAATTCTACTTTGAGTCGGGGCTGGTAGGCGCGCGGAAAGACCGGCTTATGCCCTCTTTTCCATTCCGAACGCGGGAAATTCCCCAATGCCATCAGGAGGGGAACGGACGGCGAAAGTTCGGACCGGCCGTTGATATCATTGGCGTATCCACCTGATTTCGATTCCGAGGGTCGGAGGTTCGAATCCTTCCGAGCGCGCCAGTCCCCTGGTGTTCTAGATATGTTCCGAAACGGCGCTAATGCCGGTCACGGTCGCGGTGCCCGCGGCGTCAATCAGCCTGCCGACACACCGCTTCGCCGGCCGCGTGACAGCGTGTCGGAGGGCGCCTCGTGGAATATCGCGCGGTAGGCTGCGGCAAATTCACCGAGATGGTGGAAGCCGTGGGCGCGTGCGCAGGTGGCAACGGTGACGCCGCCGCCCTTGAGGAGGCGGGAGCGGGTCGCCCACAGCCTTTTCAGGCGAATGTACTGGTGCAGGCTCATGCCGCGCACAATGCTGACGGCGCCGCCGAGCGTCCGGATCGAGACGCCAAACGCGCGGGCGAGATCGGCGGTATAGATCGGCGTGGTCGGATAGGTCGCGACGTAGTCGTCGATACGCTGCACCAGCTTGATCGCTCGCTCGCCCTGGACCGAGGTACTCCGATCCGGGATCGAATCGATTCGGAACAGGTCGTCGAGAGCGAGCAGCAGGCCTTCCTGGAGATGGGCCGCAACCTCGGTGGTTTCGAACAGGCCCGGCTGCACCGACGCGGTGCGCAGGATGTCGAGCAAGAGTTGTCGCGTGTGCAGCAGGGCGGGCCGGTTCGCGACATGCGCCCGCAAATCGTCGACGTGGTCGAACCAGCCCCGGTCTCTCAGCGCAGGGGAGAAGATGATCATGGCATGATGATTGGTCCGCGGCTCGACGAAATGGCACTCATCGTTGCCGCGGAGCGCAACGAAGAAGCGGGCGTCGAGATCCATTCCCTTGAAGTTGACCTGGAGGTCGTCGGTCATGGACAGGATCACCATCCCACCCGGCATGCGATAGGCGGTATCGAGGATGCGTGCGAACGATCTCATCATGATGATGCGGCACGCCGGCAGGGAGACGACGGCACGGGCCGCCGCGAAGTTCGGGATGTCCAATGGAATGCTTCTCGCATCTTCCATCGTCTCGATCGGCCGAAACGCATCTATATCGGAAAACCCGATCAGTTGAAGCGCGGAGGACGGAGCGAGGTCGTCGAACAACATGGTTCCGGCCAGCTGCTGAAATGAGAAAATCAAATGAATGTCGATGCATCGCCATCAATGGCGAAACATCGCGTTTCAGTAAACCGGATTCCGGACCGTAGTATTGCGGACATCATGCCATCAGATCCGCGCCGGATCGATGTCTCCGACACGTTTCGACTCATCGATTCGCCGGAGGCGAGATCGATGAAATGCTGCATGCAAGCGTCACTGGCGAAGGACGAAACCCCGTCGCTTCGTCACCATGTAGAATGACGGTATCGGCTTATTTCATCTTTGATCTGGATCAGAACCAGGCCGGGGACGGCCGCGCAAGAAATGATCCTGCAAAAGCGAAGGGGCCCTGAGGGCCCCTTCAACCGTCACCAGCGACGATAGCCGCGGTAACCATAATAGCGCGGGCCGTAATAGCGCGGCGGCCCATAGTACCGTGGGCCGTAATATGGCCGCGGCCCGTAATACCCGTAGTAGTTCGGGCGCCACCAGCACCGCCCCCAGGCGTTGCAGACCACGCGGACCTGCTCGACGCCGGAGATCTGCGGTGTCGCCGGTGCAGGAGCGATGGGCATGGCGGATGCCGCCGACGACGCCGCGAGGGCGCCGAGCAGGGACGTGGCGACGAGGCCAGTCTTGAAATTCATGATGTCTTCCTCCGCTTACGCGATGCAGGATATCGAAGTTGTTCGGATCAATTGTGGCGGACCCGAAATGTAATGCTGATGAATAAACCTTCAGCTAGCTGGCCCGGCCCCGACCCCAGCAGGCCAGCTGGCTTGGGCCACGAGGGTATGCCCGTGACTTGGACCTGTGACTTGGACCTTGATCCTGCGCAATTCGCAAGTCTGCCTTGGCTTTTAGTGTCGACGACATGGCAGCGGCGTTGTGCGTGCTGCCGGAGAAGGTGAGCTGGATGCGAGTCATTCCAAATCTGTCGATCTCGCCGGAGAAGGTCTTCTTCGTCATCTCGAAGTCGCGCCGGTCCGACAGCGAAGCGGCCGGGAACGGTGTCATCCTGGAGTCCGGTGACGACGACATGAGCTTCGGCCGCGGTGGACGCGGCGCAACCACCGATCGTGCCGAGCTTGTGGGCTTCATCCGCGACCTCAATATCGACGAGCAGATCGATCTCGTGGCGCTGACCTGGCTTGGCCGCGGCGACGGCGATCTCTCCGATTGGCGCGAACTGCGCGCTCAGGCCGCGCAGGCGCACAACCAGCGCACTGCCTCCTACCTGATCGGCACGCCCATGCTCGCCGACTATCTGGAAGAGGCGATGGCGCAATTCGGCAAGTCCTTCGAGGAATTCGAAGAACAGCTCTGATGCCGGATGCTGCGCCTGCAAGTATCAAGGAGAAGGTGTGATGGACAAGATGAGAATGGCCAAGGGCGACTGGCTGGTCGTGTGCGACGGGCGCAAGGCGCTCATTCTGGAGAACCTCGGCGACGACAAGTTTCCGAATCTCCACACCAGGGAAGTGCATGAGCAGTCCAACCCCTCGACCACCGCGCAAGGCAGCGACGCGCCGGGCCGGTTGCACCCGGCGGCCGGCGGGGCGCGCAGCTCAGTCGAGCAGACCGATTGGCACGATGAGGCCGAGCGCGCCTTCTTGCGGGGACTGGCGGGCCGGCTCGATGCTGCCGTCAGCTCCGGCGAGACCAAGGCCCTGACCATGGTGGCCTCACCGCGCGCGCTCGGCATGATCCGCGCCGACTATTCGGACGCCGTGCGCAAGGCGCTTCAGGGGGAGGTCAGCAAGGACCTCGTCAAGCTGCCGGTCTACGAGATTGAGAAGCAGTTGCTGCTGTCGGGTGCCGCGAAATAGGGCACCCGCACAGGGCGCGGCGCCTCAGTAGCAGGGGTGCCGCCGGCCGTCCTGCCCGATATAAGCGGCCGCGCTGCGGTAGCAGTAGTTGGTCGACGGACCGTCGTAATAAGCGAAGGTGCCGGGGGTGATGCCGGGTCCGTAATTGTGCAGATAGCTGATCGGGTAGGGTAGCGGGTTGGCATAGGAGCGGTGGTGCCGGTGATATCCATTCGCCTCCGCAAGGCCAGGGGCCAGGATTGCGGCCGTCAGGGCCGCAACCGCGGCTACAAGCGTCAACTTGCTCATCTCGATTCTCCGGAACCCGCTCGAACAGATCAGCCATCTATAGCAATTTCGGGCGGTCAGGCATCGCTGCGGAGGCCCGAAATCATGGCCGGTCCTGCAGATTTCCGGGTGGGTGTGACAGAATTGCCGGACATGCGGTCGAAAGCTGCCCATTTTTGGCCTTTTCCGGATGCTTAACGAATTCCCCACACAAGTATGACCAAAGAGTATTTGCTCAAGAATCCTGCCGCCGTCCCCACGGGATCACTTGCGGGTCCTTCAAGGTCGGTGCCTTCCTGAAGGCCATCGCCGTTACCTCGCCATGCGCATCACGCTTCTGAGCCTGCTGTTGCTCTCCGTCGCTGCCGGTACGCCGGCGCGCGCCGAGCTGCACATTACCCGCGACCATGGCGGCTATGTCGAGGAGTACAAGGCCAAGTACAAGCGCGTGCGCGAGAAAGGCGAGCGCGTCATCATCGACGGCATCTGCAATTCGGCCTGCACGCTCGTGCTCGGCATCGTGCCGATGAACAAGATTTGCGTGACGCCGCGCGCGAGCCTCGGTTTCCACCAAGCCTATTACGACAAGGCGTTCACCTTCGGCATCAAGGTCACCAGCGCCGAAGGCACCTCCGATCTCATGTCCTACTACCCCGACAAGGTGAAGGACTGGATTCGTCGCAATGGTGGACTCACCACCGACATGAAGAAGATCAAGAACGGCGTCGAGCTCTGGAAGATCATCGATCCCTGTCCAGAAGAATGGTGATGAGCTGACCTAGACCGCTGTCATCCGCCGCAGCGCAACATCGTCCGGGCGAAATTCGCATTGCCGCATGGCCTCCGCTGAGGCAATGAGGCGGCAATGAACCAAAATCAAGAAAACCTGACCGCCCGCACGGCGCCGATCCTGTTCGTCCTGCTCTGGAGCACGGGATTCATCGGCACCAAATACGTGGTCAACAATGCCGATCCCTTGACCTATCTCGCCATCCGCATGGCGATCGTGGTCGGGCTGATGGCGATCATCGCAGGCATCGCGCGGCCGAAATGGCCCGACCGGATCGGCATCGCGCACAGCGCGGTCGCCGGCATCCTCGTCCACGGCTTCTATCTCGGCGGCACCGCGATCGCGATTGCGCATTCGATTCCCGCCGGGCTCTCTGCGCTGATTCCGGGACTGCAGCCGATCCTGACCTCGACCATCGCCAATCGCTGGCTCGGCGAGAAGGTGACGCCGGTGCAATGGGCCGGCCTCGTCCTCGGCCTCAGCGGCGTCGTGCTGATCCTGCACAACCGTCCCATGACCGGCGAAGCCGGGCTCGGCTGGCTTGCCTCGGTGGTCTCGCTGATCAGCATCACGCTCGGTACGCTCTATCAGCGCCGCTATTGCAACCACATCGACTGGCGAGCCGGCAATCTCGTGCAATACGTTGCCGTCACCATTTTCTTCGCGATCGGGGCATTCCTGTTCGAAGACCGGGTGGTGCATTGGACACAGGAGTTCGTGCTCGCGCTCGCCTGGCTCGCCGTGGCGCTCTCGATCGGTTCGATCGGGCTGTTGTACTGGCTCATCCGCCACGCTGCAGCAACCTCGGTCGCGAGCCTGTTCTACCTGGTGCCCGCCGTCACCGCGCTGATGGCCTATCTGCTGTTCGGGGAAAGACTCGATGCGCTGGCGATTGCCGGCATGGCGATGTGCGCGGCGGCGGTGTTCGTCGTCAACCGGCGCTTCTAGGCGGACGGGGCACGGCGCTGGGATACATCCTTGCTGAGCGCGGCACGTTTGTGGTCGGCTGGACCAGCCGGCCGCCACGTGGAAGGGTCGCGTGTCGTGGGGCAGGTCTCCAGGCGGATGTCCACTCCCGGAGACCTGTTCTGAGCGTCGTGATCAGCGCTTCGCCTTCTTGGCCTTCTTCTTCTTGCCGGCTTTCTTGACGGCTTTCTTGGCAGTTTTCTTGGCGGCCTTTTTCGCAGATGTCTTGCCGGCCTTCTTCGCGGTCTTCTTGGCCGCTTTCTTTGAGGACGTCTTGGCCTTCTTCTTGGCCTTCTTCTTGGACGTCTTCTTCGGGCCTACTTTCTTCGCGACCTTCTTGGCGGCTTTCCTGACTTGCTTGACGGCGGTGACCGCCGCGTCCTTGGTCGCTTCCACGGCGCTGGTGATTGTGTCCATCGCCTGTTCGGTGATCGGCTTTTCGTCGTCCATATCGTCCCCCGCGGTTTGACTGAGGAGATGACGATAGCGGGTTTCGAAATTGTGTCAAAGCGGCGCTCAACCTCTGCGGATCTTTGCGTAGGCGGCGAGCGCACGCTCGCGTCCCCTGGCATGATCGATGATCGGCTGCGGATAGCTCTTGCCAAGCGTGATGTCCGCGCTCGCAAGCTCGATCGGCGTTGCCCGCCAGGGCTGGTGAATCAGCTTGGCCGGCAGGTTCTTCAGTTCCGGCACCCAGCGCCGAACGTAGGCGCCATCCGGATCGAACTTGTCGCCCTGGAGCACCGGATTGAACACGCGGAAATAGGGCGCTGCATCTGCACCGCAGCCGGCGACCCACTGCCAGTTGGCGGGATTGCTGGCGGGATCCGCATCGACCAGCGTGTCCCAGAACCAGGCTTCCCCCTCGCGCCAGTCGATCAGCAGGTGCTTGACCAGGAAGGAGGCGACCACCATCCGGACCCGGTTGTGCATCACTCCCGTGTGCTAGAGCTCGCGCAGACCGGCATCGACGATCGGATAGCCGGTGCGCCCGCGCTGCCAGGCAGCGAGCGCCTTGTCGTCGCGCGTCCACGGGAAGCCATCGAAGTTGGTCTGCAGGTTTGCGGTAGCGAGGTCGGGATGGTCGTGGAGGAGATGGCGGCAGAATTCGCGCCAGCCGAGCTCACTCAGGAATTTCTCGATGCCCGGCCCGAGCGCCGGATCTTCGGTCGCGGCGAACCGCGCGGCGTGCCAGACCTGGCGAGGGCTGAGCTCGCCGAACCTCAAATGCGGCGAGAGCCGCGAGGTACCCTCCTGGTCCGGGCGGTCGCGGTCGCCGGCATAGACGCGTGCGGTGCGCTTGAGGAAGTCACGGAGGCGGCTTCGTGCCGCCGCTTCGCCGGGACTCCATGCCTCGCGCAGGCCACCCGCCCAATCGGGTTTGGCCGGCTCGAGTTTCCAGCTCTCCAGACGATCGCCGTCGATCCTTGGTGCAGGGCGCAGCGCCTTCGGTGCGGGCAGCGGCTTTGGCGGATCGCCGAGCGACAGCACGCGCCGCCAGAATGGTGTGAACACGCGCAGGCCCCGGCCGTCCTTGTTGCGGATCGCCGAGGGTGGGACGAGCAAATCGCCGGGACAATTTTGCGCGTCTGCTCCGAGCTTTGCCAGCGCCGATTCGAGCGCTCGCTCAACCGACTGATGCGGCGCCTGCGCGATCCCGTTCCAGTAGACGGCGCGGGCGCCGCTCTCGCGCACCACCTCGGGGATGACCCTGGCGGCCGGTCCCCTGCGCAGGACCAGCGATCCGCCGCGCTCGGCGATCCCGGCCCCGAGCGCCCGCAGCGACTGCGCCAGCCACCAGCGCGCCGCGCCACCCGGTGCCCGCCCGGTCGTCTCATCGAGCACATAGAGGCAGACCACCGGCGCTCCGGTCTTCGCGGCGGCGTGCAGGGCGGGGTGGTCGGACAGGCGGAGATCGTCGCGAAACCAGACGATGACGGGCGGCACATTTGGCGCGGTCAGGGGGTGTCCTCGTTTACGATTTGGAAAGGCGTGCCGCCTGCAGCGGTATGATGGTCGTTAATGCCGCCGTAAACCTATTGCACGATTATGCAGGAATTACTGGGGCCATTCCATCCATGTTCAAAGCTTCGAAGTTCCTGCCGCAGTTCAAGCTGGGCACCAAGGCTGTCCTGTGCGCCGTGCTGCTGATCGCCATGAATACGGGGCTCGTGGTCGGCGCCGGCTATTGGTCGCTGACCTCCGCCTTCAATGATCGCGCGCTCCGCGACATCGACGTCAGCCTGCGCACGCTGGCGCTGGCGTTCGCGGAGACCGTTCCCGAGGCCAAGATCACGGTCCAGGACGGCGCGGTCGTGCGCGCGGAGATCCCCAAGATGCCCGACTTCAAGGACCATGCCATCGTCGATCGCGCGGTGTCCTATGTCGGCGGCAATGCGACCCTGTTCGTGTTCGACGCGGCGAACGGCCAGTTTGTCCGCCGCTCAACCAATGTGAAGAAGGAAAACGGCGACCGCGCCGTCGGCACCCAGCTTGCCGCCGATCATCCGGGGCAGGCCGCGCTACGCCGTGGCGAAGCCTATAAGGGGCCGGCTACGCTGTTCGGCAAGACGTTCATGACCGCCTATTTCCCGATCTTGGACTCGACCGGCAAGGTCGCCGGCATTCTCTATGTCGGCATCCCGATGATCCAGTACGAGAACATGCTGGCCCAGGCCATCGAGAGCATGGCGGCGGCCGCCGGGCTTGCCGCGCTTCTGGTGCTGGCTCTGACCCTGCTGGTCGTCCGCCGGATCACCCGGCCGCTCACCTCAGTCACGCGCTCGCTCACCGCGCTTGCCGAGGGCCAGAGCGACGTCGCGATCGAATGCGAGGACCGTGCCGACGAGATCGGCGAGATCGCCCGCACGGTTGCGGTGTTCAGGAGCAACTCGCAGGAGCGGGCGCGCCTGCGTAGCGAGCAGGCGGCGGCAACCGCTGCCGCAGCCGAGCAGCGCAAGGCCGAGCTCCGCAGCTTCGTCGAGGAGTTCCGCGGCAGCGTCGGCGGCATTCTCGACAAGGTGCTCGCATCGTCCGGCGAGTTCGAGCGCGCTGCGCGACAACTCACCGATGCCGCGCGTGCCACGGCGGATCTGTCGGCGCAATCGGCCGGAGCGTCCGAAACCGCCTCCGAGCATGTGCGTTCGGCGGCGTCGGCTTCCGAGGAGCTATCTCAATCCATCTCCGAGATCACCCGCCGGGTGCAGGAATCGAACCAGATTTCCGCCGACGCGGTGCGGCAGGCAGAGGCGACCGACCAGCGCATTGCGCAGCTCTCCGAGGCCGGCACGCGCATCGGCGACGTCGTCAAGCTGATCACCTCGATCGCCGAGCAGACCAACCTGCTGGCGCTGAACGCCACCATCGAGGCCGCTCGCGCCGGCGATGCCGGCCGCGGCTTTGCGGTGGTGGCCCAGGAGGTCAAGACGCTCGCCGGCCAGACCGCCAAGGCGACCGACGAGATATCGAACCAGATCGAGAGCATGCAGCTTGCGACCGAGGAATCGGTCGCGGCCATCAAGGCGATCAGCGAGACCATCGAGCGCATCAGCGGCATTGCCGGCTCAATCTCGGCTGCGGTCGAGCAGCAGAAAAGCGCAACCCACAACATCGTGGCGAGCGTTCGCGCGGCGGTCTCAGGCACGACCGAGGTCGCCGTCAACGTCCGGCACGCCGCCAAGGGTGCCAGCGAGACGGGCGAGACCTCGAGCCGGATGTTTGCCTCGGCCCAGGCGCTGTCCGGCGAGAGCCTGCATCTGAAGGCCGAGGTCGACGGTTTCCTCGACCGCGTGCGGACGGCGTAATCGCTACAGTCATTCCGGGGCGGTCCGTAGGACCGAACTATGGTGCGCAATTGCGCACCAGAGAATCTCGAGATCCCGGGTCTGGTCCTTTGGACCATCCCGGGATGACAGTTGGTTATTTCGGCTGCGGCACGATGCGGATGTAGGGCTTCGGCTCTTTCCAGCCCTGCGGGTAGATCGTCTTGGCCTCGTCGTTGGACACCGAGCCCGCGATGATGACGTCATCGCCCTGCGACCAGTCGGCCGGCGTGGCAACGCGATGCTTGGCGGTGAGCTGGAGCGAGTCGATGACGCGCAGGATCTCCTGGAAGTTCCGCCCGGTGGTCATCGGATAGACCAGCACCAGCTTGATCTTCTTGTCCGGGCCGATGATGAAGACGTTGCGGACAGTCTGGTTGTCGGCCGGCGTACGGGTGAGGGGATCGCCCGAGGTCGAGGCCGGCAGCATGCCGTAGAGCTTGGAGACGTTGTAATCGGTGTCGCCGATCATCGGATAGTTCGGTGCGGCGCCTTGGGTCTCCTTGATGTCTTCCGACCATCTGGCATGGTTGCCGACCGGATCGACCGAGAGTCCCATCAGCTTGACGCCACGCTTGTCGAACTCCGGCTTCAATTTGGCGAGAGCGCCAAGCTCGGTCGTACAAACCGGCGTGAAGTCCTTCGGGTGCGAGAACAGCAGTGCCCAGCTGTTGCCGATCCAGTCATGGAACTTGATCTTCCCTTCGGTGGTCTCGGCTTCGAAGTCGGGTGCGGTGGTGCCGATCGGAAGTGTCATGATTTTACCTCATCGCATTGAATCTACTTGGGAATTCGTCTCTGGCCGTTGTCCTCATTATAGGGGCCTTACAAGACCAAGTGAACGCCAACTGAACCGGCTCAAGTAAAATGTGAATTCCTTCCCTGAAGGGCCGATTTTCTAGCAACTTATTGTTACAGCCGCACCTGCGGCGAAACGGCTCCACCCGGGGTCACACGGTCTCGCTCGCCCCGATAATGCCTTTTATGACTTCCATCACGCCCGCCCGGCGCGTCCTAGAACCAGATTGGTCCTGACAGCGACCAATTGGCAACCATCTCGAAAAGTCGCGATACCCGTATCGAATCGTTAACCACCCCTTTACGCCGGCATGGAAATGCTGGCCGATCAGAAGAAGTCTGGAAGTGAACTATGTCTGCCGCTGCGCCTAAGCCTACCGAGTCGTCGTCCCTCGAACCATCCTGCCGCGATACTGCGGCCCATGCGCTGAGCATCGTGCGCGACGGCGTGATCACGGGCGAAGGCCCCACGACCAAGGGAAGGGTGCATTTCTCCCGTTCGCTGGATGCCGATGACACCGCCTGGTGCGCGCGCATCCTCACCGCCACCGCCGTCAACGACCAGCCGGTCAGCCGCGCCGAAGCCGAAGTGCTGTTCGAGATCAACGAGGCCGCGACCGAGCGCACCGATGGTGGCCGGTTCGACGACCTGCTTGCCAAGGCCGTTGCCCATTATGCCGCCAGTGCCTCGGGCATGAAGGTGCCGCCGCGCAGCGTCGCGCTGTCGGCCGACACCGAGATCGAGAGCTGGGCGCCGTCCTATGCGTCCAAGGTCAACAGCGAGATGCTGGAGTGGATCGCCGGCCAGATGCGCGGCAAGCGCCAGAACAACCGTCGCCTGATGGCGATGGTGGCGACCTTCCTCGGCGCCACCGCGCTGCCTCTGGCGGGCCAATTGCCGAACGTGTTCGACATTGGGATGTAAGAGACGGGGCATGTGAGTTTGCGCGCCTCAATCGCGCGCTCGATGAAGCGGCGGGGTCATTTCCCCGCCGTTTTTTGTTTGCCGGTGTCAGGCTCGAGCCCGAGCGTGCGGCCCGGAAAACCGGCGGCATCGAAATAGCGCTGGCTGCCGACGCGCTGGAAGTTCAGCACCGTCATCAGGCCGCCCTCGGCGGGCTTGGACTTCAGCGTGCCGACAAAAGCCTTCGGCACAACGCCGTTGGGCATGGCTTCCGACATCACGCGGCCGATCAGGCCGCCGTTCTGCGAGCCGCGCAGGCCCATCAGCCGGGCGGCCGTCATGCCGACGTCGGCATTGCTGACCGGAATCTCGTCGACATAGCCCGCCTTGAAGTCCGGACCGATCGCGGCCATGAAATTCATGGTGTCGCCGCGGCTGAAGCTGCCATGCATGCCCTGGCCCTGGCGCAGCACGGTATCGGCAACCTGCACCGAGCAGTTGGTCGGCGCCTCGCCGCAATCGCTGGCATAGGAGCGGAAGTTGACGACGATCGACGGCGTCGGCGTCGCCGCCTTGCCGCGCAGGTTGATGCTCGACAGCGGCAGCGTGCCGGGGAAGCGGCCGAGCGAGTCCTCGACGAACAGGCCGGACACGTAATCCTGTTCGAGCAGTGCCTTGATCGTCTTCGCCGCCAGCTTCTTGTCCTTGTTCGGCAGATAGATCAGGTCGGAGCCGCCATTGGTGGCGACGACGAGATCGGGCTTCTCCGGATCCTTGCCGAGCACGCCGTTGCCCGCCCTGGGATGCTTGTTGCCTTCGATCTTCGCGTTCTTGTCGTTGGGATCGAACAGGGGCAGATCGAGCGCTTTCGCAAGATCGAGCGCCAGGAAGCCCATCGGCAGGAAGTCCTTCGGCGTGTCGTCATAGCCGACCTTGGCCGAGGGGCTGGACTTGCTCTCCTTGGAGATGGTCGAGAAGCCGTGGTCGGCCGAGACGATGATGTTGGTCGAGGCCGCGAGCCCGAGCTCGTCGAGTGCCTTGCGAAGCTGGGCGAGGTTGGTGTCGGCGTTCTTGATGCCGGCCATCGAGGTCGGCCCGTTGATGCCGGGCATGATCTGGTTGAGGCTGTCGCCGGTATTGTGCTGGCTGCCGTCAGGATCGCGCGACCAGAACACCAGCACGAACGGCTTGTTGCGCGCCCTGAACATCGGCAGCACCACCTTGGCGGCGACGTCGGCGAAATAGGCCTGCTGCGCGACGTTTGCGACCGTGGTGCCCGGCGTCCTGGCATCGCCCGCCTTGGAGTTGTCACCGCGCGGCGGCGTGGCGAGGGGCAGGCCGGCCTTGGTCAAGGCGTCCTTCACCTCGTCGGACAATGCGACACCGTTCTTGCCGCCGGTGGAATCGTCGAACACGATCGAATGCTGGCCGGGCTTTTCAGGCTTGTCGGTGTGGTCGAACTGGTAGGTCGGGCCGACCTTGCCGATCGCCGCGGTGCTCAGCCCCTTGTCGCGAGCCATCTTCAGGATGGTCTCTTCGTTGAGGTAGTCGCCCTTGAAATGCTCGTCGATGTCGCCGAGCACGGCGTCGTTCTCGATGAAGGGGACGACGGTGTCACCGGCGGGTGCGGAGGTGTAGTTGGTCCAGATCGTGTTGGAGAACACGCCGGTGTCGCCGAGATAATGACCTGTCGACATCGCCGAGCCGTTGGCCATGGTGAAGGTCGGGAACAGCGAATGCGGGTTCTTGAAGTTGACGCCCTTGTCGCGGACTTCGGCCATCGCCGGCGCGGTTTCCGGCGTGACCTTCAGCGCACGCAGACCGTCGGGAATGAACAGGATCAGGTTGCGGGGCGTGCTGTTCTGGGCAGAGGCCAGTCCGGTGGACAGCACGGTCAGTCCGGCGGATAGCAACACCAGTGAACGGCGCATCAGGATCTCCTAGCGGTGAAGGCGGCGTGGCCGCGACCGCGGCCCCCTAGCTTCGTTTAGTTTCGCGGGATGACAGTCTTGTTACAAGGCCCGTTGCCGCTGCAAGGGCTGGGGAGGGGCCCTCGTCACTCTCGTGTCCCGGACAAGCTGCAACGCATAAGCGTTGCTGCGCAGAGCCGGGACCCTGGAGGCCGCACGGGTCGCTGCAACATGGGCCCCGGCTCTGCAGCGCACCGCTGAAGAAGCGCTGCGCTGCGTCCGGGGCACGAGAGCGGGGTGTTCGCGCGCAACTGCATCAACAGCGTCATTGCGAGCGAAGCGAAGCAATCCAGAATCCCTCCACGGAAAGAGTCTGGATTGCTTCGCTGCGCTCGCAATGACGGAGTGTAGGGGCGGCGGACATCGCTCTTTCGATTCGCACCTCACCTGCAGACACATCTTCTCGTTCTCGTGGCTCATCTCGCCCGAGCTTTGCTTGTCGCCTCACCCTCAAATGAAAGAGGGCGCAGGGAAGGCCGGGAGCCGGTTGGCTCCCATCGACCGCCATGCCGGACGCAAACTGCGTGCGCTTCGATGCATAGCGGGTAACAGGGCAACCGGAGACATCCCGGCCTTCCCTGCGCAGTGGTTGGAACGGCTTATGTCGTGATCTCCCCGGGGAGCGATGCACTATTGCCCCCGTCGCCTTGCGGATGACTGGCGCTGCGAGCCCGGTCGGGCCGCAACGTCACCGCAACACTTGGCGCACAGACCCCGGGCGCCAGGACCACACGATTTTGCCGTACGCTGATGGCACCGGTCGCATGCACGACGACCTTGCTCACGGTCTCCCGCCCTGCAAGCCCGTTCGTGCCAACGCCATCTGCGTCCACCGCCGCCCGGCCCGCGTTCGTGACGATCGCGATACGCCCCTCTTCCATGGGGCCGGGTTGCGGCGACACATACGCCGTTTCCGAATTTCGGTAAAGCGGAATATTTTCGGCGAGGCGTCTTGACCGACGGTTTGGGTGTTTTGCCCGACAGGCAACGCAAGGGATTGTGCCCGGAGACGCGACCCGGTGCGGTCGGCTGCGCGGGCGGCAGGCCGCTGACGCACGAAGGCCCACCGCCCGCTACGGACGGTGGGCCTCGCGTCAGGCGATCTTACCAGCGATATCTGCCGGTCAGCGTGCCGTTGTTGTTGCCGCCAGGGCCGACATCGCCCTGCGTCGAACTCGGAGTTGGATGGTTGGTGCCGTTGAGTGCGCCATACGGCCCGGCCACGTCCGGATAGTATGCGCGCGGCTGAACCGGTTCATAGGCGGGCGCCGTGCGGTCCCAGCCCACGGACCGGCCGTTCCAATCGTAGCCCTGCGCCGAGGCGGCCGCGGTGCCCGCGACCAGTGATGCCGTGACCAGGCAGAGGAGTTTTGACTTGTTCTGCATTGGAGATGCTCCTTGCTTGTGTCGGGGGCCAACGGTTGCAATGCGGGAGCGTTCCGGACGCATGGGCCAGGAGCGGTCAACTCCAATCAACTGGTTATGATGCGCCCGCCGCGGAACGAAGTGGCTGAAACGAGATGAGAATCCCGGGCGTTCTGCCGCACCATGTTCCCCCCTAATCGCGTGCCTTAACCAATAGTTAAATATATGTTTGCGGGTGGGCGGCAGCCCGGCCTAGCCTCCTGCGGGGAGCCGCTATCGCGAAGCCAAACGAGTGTGGTGCGTATCATGATTGCCAGATCACATGGGGCGTTGTTCGCCTCGCTCAGCGCAGCCGCGCTGCTCCTGACTGCAAGTGACAGCTCTGCCGGACCCGCTGTCGCCGCGGCGCCCGGTGTCGTTGCCACCGCGCCGCCGGTTGGAGCACGTCCGCCGATCGCGCCGGGCGCCCGGTTCCATCGCCGCAGCGCTCCGTGGGTCTATTGGCCGGGCGGCGGCAGCTTCTTGTATGATGGCGCTGGCTACAGCCAGCCCTTTGTTGATGCCGCCCAGCCACTCTCCCGCGACGTGCGTTACACCTACACCTATGATGTTCCCTGGGACTGGACGCATCGCTACCCGCCGAACGTCGTGCCGTCCAACCGGCCCTATGTGCCGAGCTGCCCGACGGAGCAGGTGACCGTGCCCGGCCGCGGCGGCAGCGAGCACACCGTCAACATCATGCGCTGCTACTGAGCTAACCCAGCTCGAAGCTGGTCACGCCGAAGACGCGGTCGATGCGCAGCGGCGGGATCGGCCCGGTGTACATCCGCGCCGTCTCGAAAACCGGCATCAGGCCGAGCGACTCCGCGAGCGCAATCGCTTCGCGGTTGACGGCGGGAACGTCGAGGAAAATTTCGCCGCCGCGCGTGCTTACCAGCAAGGCCTGCATGACGGTTTCCGCCGCCGCGCGATTGTCGGCGACGAGCGGGCCGATCTTGTAGCCCGTCCGGCACGGACGGATCACGCCCCATGCGGCTAGCCTGCCACCGCGCAGCAGCGCATGGCCGATATGGCCTGATGTGTTGATCCAGGCGCGCAGAAAGCCGCCGCGCGCGGCAGGGAACACGGTGGCATCATCAGCTTCAACGATTGCAAATGGGATCTTGTCGAGAGTGACGACGCCGGCAGGTGGCCTCGGTGGCGCTGCCACGACGCCGCCATAGCGGATATTGGCGTAAGCGAGCTGGAAGCCGGACCTTTTGTAATTGTCCTGCTGCGCCACGACGCCGTCGAGCCCGATCACGCGCCCGCCCGCATGTGCGATGGCTGCGTTCCAGATGCGGAGGCCATGGCCGGCGCCGCGAAAGCGCTGGCGCACGATGTAGAAGCCGAGGAAGGCGAAGCGGTCATCATAGTTGACGCAGGAGACGGTCGCGACCGGCTCACCGTCGATCTCGCCGACGAAGAAGCCTTGCGGATCGGGGACGGCGAAGCAGGCGGCATCGGCCAGGCCCGGATTCCAGCCCTCGGCCGCGGCCCAGTCGACGGCGAGGGCGATTTCCTCGGGGCGCAGATTGCGGATATGCAGATCACTCATCTCGAGTCGCTCATGATGGATGCCCTCGACCATGGACCTGCCGCGAGGTCTGGCTGTAGAAGGCCCCATGATAGGCCGAGCCTGCGGCTCGCCTCAACACAGGGATGATCGGTCATGGCAGCAGAGAAGGTCGCGCTCGTTACCGCCGGCGGCAGCGGCATGGGGGCGGGGGCTGCGCGCCGGCTGGCAGCGGACGGGTTTCGCGTCGCGATCCTGTCGTCCTCCGGCAAGGGCGAGACGCTGGCCGCCGAGCTCGGCGGCTGCGGCGTCACAGGCTCGAACCAGTCGAACGAGGATCTGAAGCGCCTGGTCGACGCCGCGATGGCGAAATGGGGGCGGATCGACGTGCTCGTCAACAGCGCCGGACACGGGCCGCGTGCGCCCATCACCGAGATCACCGACGAGCAGTGGCACGCCGGCCTCGACACCTATCTGCTGAACGTGATCCGTCCGACGCGGCTGGTGACGCCGGTGATGCAGGCGCAGAAGGACGGCGCCATCATCAACATCTCGACGGCCTGGGCGTTCGAGCCAAGCGCGATGTTCCCGACCTCGGCGGTGTTCCGCGCCGGCCTTGCCGCCTTCACCAAGATCTTCACCGACACTTACGCCGCCGACAACATTCGCATGAACAACGTCCTGCCGGGCTGGATCGACAGCCTGCCGCAGCAGGACGCGCGACGCGACAGCGTGCCGCTGAAGCGCTACGGCAAGGTCGAGGAGGTTGCGGCGACGATTTCGTTCCTCGCCTCCGACGGGGCGGCCTACATCACCGGCCAGAACATCCGCGTCGACGGCGGCCTGACGCGCTCGGTCTGAGGCGGCGACTGCGCCGCCAAATTACTTAGCTTATGAGCTAACAATTGTTGACGGCGCAGGGCCGCGGCGCTATAGTTAGCTTCATGGCTAACCAATCGTCCCGCCTCGACCATGTTTTCGCAGCGCTCGCCGACCCTACGCGGCGGGCGATCGTGATGCGGCTCTGCGCGGGCGAGGCGTCGGTCGGCGAGCTCGCCGATCCCTTCGACATGGCGCTGCCGAGCTTCATGAAACACATCCACGTGCTGGAGACGAGTGGGCTCGTTCTGTCGGAGAAGGCCGGCCGCGTGCGCACCTGCCGTCTCAGTCCGGATGTGCTTCTGGGCGCGGAGGATTGGTTCCAGCAGCAGCGCGCGGTGTGGGAGGCGCGGCTCGACCGGTTCGAGGCCTACGTGATGAAACTCAAGAAAGAGAAGGAGAGGGCGGGCGCCAGGCGGCCGTCCCGAACAACCAAACGGAAAGGTTCCGAGTGATGACCAATTCTGCCAATCCCGCCCTGTCGCAATGGTCGCTCGACCGCGAGATCGTGATGTCGCGCGTGATCGACGCGCCGCGCGATCTGGTGTTCGAGGCGTGGTCCAACCCGAAGCATCTGCCGCAATGGTTCGGGCCGAAAGGATTCAAGGTCGAGACCTTCGAGATCGACGTGCGCGTCGGCGGCGTCTGGCGCTTCAACATGATCGGTCCCGACGGCACGGTGTACCCGAACCGCATGCGGTTCCGCCGCATCGAACGGCCTTCTCTGATGGAGATGGATCACGGCCTCGACCAGGACGATGATCCCGGCATGTTCCGCTTCACCGTCACCTTTGCCGAACAGAGCAACGGCAAGACCGTTCTGATGATGCGCCAGCTGGCCTCGAGCACCGAGCAGCGCGACGGCATGATCGGCTTCGGCGCCGTCGAATACGGCTACCAGACGCTGGACAAGCTTGCCGCCTATGTCGCCGCCATGAGCCGGTGAGGGCAGCGTCATTCCGGCACGCTCAATGGGGCGTGCCCGGAATGACGGGGTAAGCGCGGTCTGCGAGGCAAGCCGTCGTCGCAGCTGGCGGCTTGCCCCGCGCAGGGTCACGTGAGCGCGTTGGTGACTCGGGGGCTCCTGCATCTGCTTCACTGCAGTTGTGCAATGAAGCCCCGCGTTGGGTCGCCGCCGCTCTCCTAGCGCCGCGTTGTACCGTCGGATCGTGGAGTGGTTTCATTGCGCATGCCCGGAGGGCTGGAAGCGCCTTGTCCGCCACGCTCGACATGCGTGACGCCACCGCCGCCGCCGGCGCTACCCGCACCGCCGCTGCCCGAGCCTGCTCCGGCTCCAGCGCCGCCACCGGCACCCGCGCCAGCACCGGCGCCTGCACCACCTGCGCCGCCGCCGGCTCCGCCAGCACCGCCGCCACCGCCGGCGGCTTGTGCGAACGCTGCGCCGACCGAAGCGCCGGCCAGCATCGCAGCTGTGAAGATCGTCAGAACAGTCTTACGCATGTTGTTTCTCCTTGATGTCTACGGCGAACCAATCGTACGCGGCGGCGACTGTTCCTATGCTCGTCGATGAGAAGGCAAAGCGATCTTTGGCCGGAACGCGCGTGAGATAGTCGGGTCTCCTGCGGCAATCAGCCCGGTCCTCCTAGGAACAATCGCCCGTGCTTCCCGGTTTGCGCGAACGAAGTCAGTCAAAACGGAGGACAGGAAGATGGCCAATGCAGCCCGCGATACGTTCGTGGTGGGACTACGCAATGCGCATGCGATGGAAGTACAGGCGCGAGAATTGATGGAGCGCCAGTCAGAGCGGCTCGACGACTATCCCGAGGTCAAGGCGAAGGTCACCGCTCACCTTCAGGAGACCAACGAGCAATTGCGCCGGCTGGAGAAATGCCTGGAAGCCTGTGGCGAGAGCACGTCGACACTGAAGGACACGGCGCAGTCGGTGATGGCCAACATGACGGCCATGGCGCATTCGGCTGCGGGCGACGAGATTCTCAAGAACACCTTCGCGAACAATGCGTTCGAGAATTTCGAGATCGCCGCCTACAAGTCGCTGCTCGCGCTCTGCGCCGCCGCCGGCATGCCGGAGGCCAAGGCGCCGCTCGAGACGTCGTTGCAGGAAGAGCAGCGCATGGCGGCCTGGATCGACTCCAATGTCGAGAAGGTGACGATGGAGTACCTGACGCATCAGCGCCAGGCCGCGTAGCTCGGAGATTCCCGCCGATATCGAACCACCGGCGCGCCAGGGCGGCCGGTGGCTCTTTCGTGCCTTTGCTTTGCGTGCGTTGACCGGCAGGAACGATCACGGCCAAACGGCCTCTCGCCGTCTCACTCCCTGGCCTCATCCGACACGATGTCACCGAGCTTCTGCCAGCGCAGGCCGTCGAACTGCACCATCTGGAACTGCTTGTTGACCCGATAGTCGGTCGGCGAGGTCGTGACCGAGATCCCCGGGAGCGTCAGGTCGAGTTCGACGTTTTTGAGGTTGGCCGCCTGTCGCATGACATTGTCGCGGGTGAGATCGTCGCCGCACTGCTTCAGCACCTGCACCAGCAGCTGCGCGGTGATGTAGCCATAGACATTCAGGTTCGAATCCTTGTCGCCTTCGGGATAGTACTTCGCCATGAAGGCGAAATAGCGCTTCATGCCGGCATCGTCCTTCCATTCGGGATCGGCGGCATCCTTGACGTAACCGACGCTGACGACGCCCTTCGAGTTGTCGAGCCCCGCGGGCTTCAGCACGGCGCTGACCGAGGAGGCGTTGATGTCGATGATGTGCAGCGGCTTCCAGCCGATCTCGGCGACCTTCTTGATCGCCTGGGCCGCCTGCTTCGGCGTCGTCGCGCTGAACAGCACGTCGGCACCCGCGTCCCTCAGCCGCAGGATCTGCGAGTCGATGGTCGGCTCGGTGATCTCGTAGGAGGTCTCGGCCACGACCATGTTCGCCTTCTCGCCGAGGCCGGCCTTGAGGCCGGCGAGATAATCCTTGCCGAGGTCGTCGTTCTGGTAGAGCACGCCGATTTTCGCGTTCGGGTGGTTCTTCAGCAGGTACTGCGCGTAGATGCGGCCCTCGACGAGGTAGGACGGGTTGAAGCCCATCGTCCACGGGAAGTTCTTCGGGTCGGTGAAGCGCGCCGCGCCGGTCGCTGCGAAGAGCTGCGGGATTTTCCTGGCGTTGAGATATTTCTGTACGGCGACGTTCGGCGCCGTGCCGATGATCTGGAACGTCAGCAGCACCTCGTCGCTTTCGACCAGCCTGCGGGTCTGCTCCACCGTTTTCGGCGGCGAATAGGCGTCGTCATACTGGATCAGCTCCACCTTGCGGCCGTTGACGCCGCCCTGGTCGTTGATCATCCGCATATAGGCGGCCTGGGTCTTGCCGATCACGGCGTAGGCCGAGGCCGGGCCGCTGAGCGGCACGGTCTGACCGACCTTGATCGCGGTGTCGGACGCGCCGGGATCGTATTTCTTCTGCGCCTGCGCTGCCGTGATCGAGAGCGCGAGGAGCAGCGCGGAAGCTGCGATGCGCTTGAGAAGAGTGCTTGTCATGTGCTTGTCCCTCCCGCTTGCTATTCGCCCTTGAGGCCGGCGTCGCGGATCAGCCTGGTCCACTTCTGCGTCTCGTTGTCGATGAACCGGCCGAACTCGGCTGCAGTGCCGGCACGCACTTCGAGGCCCTGGGCGGTCAGCTTGTCCTTGATTGCGGGTTCGGCGAGCGCGCGCAGAACCTCGGCCTGGAGCTTGTCGACGATCGCGCGCGGCGTCGTGGACGGCACCATGAAGCCGTACCACCCGGCGGCGGCCACGTTGGGAAAGCCCTGCTCGCGCAGCGTCGGCGCCTGCGGGTAGAGCGCGCTGCGCTCGGGCGAGGCGACGCCGAGCACGGTGAACTTGCCGCTCTGGATGTAGGGCAGGGCGGTCGGCAGCGCCGTCAGCGTCGCATCGACGCGGCCGGCGAGCAGCTCGGTGTAGGAGGCCGCATCGCCCCGGAACGGGATGTTCAGCCCCTTGACGCCGGCATCGCGGAACAGAAGCTCTCCGGCGAGGTGCGGCTGCGAGCCGGCGCCGGGAGAGGCGAAGGTCAGCCCGTCCGGTTTCGATTTGCCGTAGGCGATCAACTCGGGCAGCGTCTTGAACGGCGCGTCGGCACTGATGATCAGGAACAGCGGCGCGATCACCGCCATCGCCACCGGCTGCAGATCCTTGCGGTCATAGGTCAGCTTGCCGAACAGCGCCTCGGCGGTCGCGTAGGGCGCCGCGACGTACAGGATCGTGTAGCCGTCGCCCGGCGCATGGGCGACCATGTCGTTGGCGATGCGCGTGCCGGCACCCGGCTTATTCTCGACGATGAACTGCTGACGCAGGCTGCGGCCGAACTCCTCGGCCAGCAGGCGCAGCGAGATGTCGTTGGAGCCGCCGGGCCCGTAGGGCGAGATCAGCCGCACCATGCGCGACGGCCAGGCGTCCTCGGCATGCGCCGCCAAGCCTGATCCTGCTGCGAGGCCGCCTGCGATCGTGCCCAGCAGGAATCGGCGTGTGACCTTGAATGATGCCACCGTTGTCGTCCTCCCTCTTGTTGTTGGTGTTCTTGTGTTGTTGGTCTTCTTGCGACGTCAGATCACCTTTCGTTGAGTGAGCTGTTCGATCTCATGGTCCGACAGGCCGAGCCAGTTCCGGAACACCTCGTCATTGTCCTGGCCGACGTCGCCCGCGGCGTGACGCAACCGCGCGGGGTCGACGGTGAAGCGAGGAACGGCATTGGTCATGGCGACCGTGCCGAAATCCCGGTCGGCAACGCGGGTGATCACCTCGCGCGCCTGCACCTGCGGGTCGGCGGCGATCTGATCGATCGAATAGATCGGGGCGAGCGTTCCCTGCGCGGCGTTGAACCTCGCGAGGACCTCGTCGAGGGGATGGGCGGCGCACCAGGCCGCAAAGATGCCGTTGAGCTCGGCGGCGTGCCTGACGCGCTGGTCGTTGGTGGCAAACCGCGGATCATCGACGAGGTCCGGGCGTCCGATCGCCCGGCAATTCGCGGCAAAGAGCGCGTTGGTCGAACCTGCGAGCGTTACCCAGTGATCGTCGCTGGTGCGAAACACGGCGGCCGGCGCCGAATAGCCGTTGGCGTTGCCGATCCGCTCTCGAACGGCGCCGAGCTGGTCATGCTCGATGGCGAGAACGTCGAGCAGGCGGAATACGGCCTCGGTCAGTGCGAGATCGATCTCCTCGCCCGGCGCATGCGGATCGCGTGCCCGCTTCCATAGAGCCGCGAGCACGCCGACGGCGCCGAACAGGCCGCCGATCGAATCCCCGATCGGATATCCGGGATGGGTCGGCTCGCCCTCGCTCTCGCCGGTGATGTAGGTGAGGCCGCCCATGGCCTCGAAGATGCGGGCGAAGCCGGGGCGCTCGCGATAGGGGCCGTCCTGCCCGAAGGCGGTGGCGCGCAGAATCACGAGGCGCGGCTGGATCGACCACAGCACCTCCTTGGGAAGGCCCCAGCGATCCAGCGTTCCCGGACGAAAATTCTCGATCAGCACGTCGAAGCGCGGAAGCAGCTGCTTGAACAGCGCAAGCCCTTCCGGCGTGCGCAGGTCGAGCGTGGCAAACTTCTTGTTGCGGTTGGCGGCCTTCCACCACAGCGGCTTGCCGTCCTTGAACGGCGGAAACGACCGCACGCCGTCGCCATGCCCGGGCATCTCGATCTTGAGCACGTCCGCGCCGTAGTCGGCCAGCAGCGTGGCGGCGAACGGCGCGGCGATGATCGTCGCGATGTCGAGAACCTTCAATCCTTCGAGCGGCCCAGCCATGTCATGTCCCGCCGCTTGTGATCTTCTTGGTCTTGCGCGGCGTCGTCGTGGCCTCGGCTTGCCCGACGATGGCGCGGATGCTGTCGGCGAGCGCGGCGATGCGCGGACCGATCTCGCCCTCGAGCTGGCCCGGCTGGAGCCGGAAGGCGGGGATGCCGCAATTGATCGAGAACGACTGCTTCGATTCACTCGCATGAAACAGCGGCGCGGCGACGGCATGGATCGAGGCCATGTACTCGCCCCAGCAGGTGCAGAAGCCGCGGTTTTTGCATTGCGCAATCCCGGCGCGGTAGTTGTCCCGGAACGTCGACCACAGCCCGGCGTCTTCGGCGGCGATGTTCCGTTCCAGCCGGTCTGCATCAGCCGGCGGCAAGGTCGACGCCGCGGCGCGGCCCATGGCGGTCATCACGACGGGAATGGGCATCCCGATGTCGGGCACGTGCGGGCCGACGTCGCCGGAGCGCGCGGTCTCCACATAGATCATCGAGGTCGCGTCGAGCAGGCCGATCGAGACCGTGCCGCGGACGCTGTGCGCCAGCTCCTGCATCATCGGCCGCGCCACCTGGCGGAATTGCATGCCGGCGAGCAGGGGATGCGCCATACGCAGCGCCCGCGCACCGACGCGGTACTTCGAGCGCTCGGCGTCGTAACGGAGATAGCCAAGCTCGGCCAGCGTATGGGTCAGCCTCGCCACTGTCGGCCGCGGGATGCCGGTCAGCGTCGACAGCTCCATGTTGCCGAGCAGCGTGCTCCCGGCCTTGAACGCCTCCAGCACGACGAGCCCTTTTGCCAGCGTCGTGGCGAAAGCGGCGTCGTCGGCGCTGTCCGCCAGCACGGCTGCGGCGGAGGAGGGCGGATGTCGTGGCTTGGATGAGCTCGTCGGGGCCATTCCTAATTATCAGACAGGCGCGGCTCAGATGTCCAATAGATTTGCCAATTGCGTAGAAATTGTCCGATATGTGGACGCAACTGTGCCTGGGACACTTCCGTGAGAGACCGCTCTCAAACGAGCGTGCAGACAGATTTTTGTCGCGATTGCATGCCGTCCTGTGACAGGATTATTACGACGGCATGTCAGATCGATAATTTTGCGGAGCGGCTCATGTTGCAGTGGCAGGCGCGGTCAAATCCCCTCGCGTGGTGGTGGGGATCCCTTACGCTTGTGAGCAGCGCCAATATTCTCGTCTGGTTCATGCTCTATCGCGAGTTCTATCCGACGGTGGCGGGCAGCATCAGTGGCGGCTCGGATATCGGGCTGATGTTCCTGCTGTGCGCCGGCTATGTGTTCGGCTGTGCTTTCCGCTCGGTGCTGCCGCGCGCCGACGTGCAGCGCATCTGCTTGTTCGACACCTGGCTATCGAGCGTCTTCGTGGGACGCTCGGTCGCGACCGTCGCCGAGGTCTGCTTCGCGGCGCAATGGGCCATCATCCTGCATCAGCTCGGGACCATGACCGGCGCCGAGACGGCGGTGAACATCGCCTGGGCGATCGTCCCGGTGATCATCATCGCCGAGTGCTTCTCCTGGTACGCGGTGGTGACCACCAACTATCTCTACAACGCGATCGAGAATTCGCTGTGGGCGGTGACCTTCTTCCTCGCCGGCATCGCGCTGTGCCGCCTGATGCCGGAATTCCAGGGCGTGGTGCGCTGGGCGCTGATGTCAGGGATCGTCGGCATCGCCTGCTTCCTCGCCTTCCTCGTCACCGTCGACGTGCCGATGTATCTCAGCCGCTGGCGGGCAGGGCACGCCGAGGGCAACAGGTTCCTCGGCTTTCTCGAGGGCCTGCATGACGTCTCGACGCGCTGGGTCGTGACCCACGACATCGCGCATTGGAAGGGCGAGCTGACCTGGATGTTCCTGTATTTCAGCGCCGCGGTGTGGTCGAGCCTCGCGCTCTGTGCGCTCTACGCCATGGAAGGCTACATCACGCGCTATCTGGCCTAGCGATTACTTGCCGACCAGCCCGCATTTGCTGCGGTCGAGCGGACGAAAGGCCTGATCGGGCGGGATCGTCGCGACCAGCTTGACGAAATCCCATGGGCCTTTCGATTCCTCCGGCGTCTTGACCTGGACCAGATAGAGATCGTGCACCATGCGCTGGTCCTCGCGAATGCGGCCGTTGGGTGTGTAGGCATCCGACACCGGGGTTGCCTTCATCTTCGCCATCACGGTCGCGCTGTCGTCGGAATCGGTGTCCTTGATCGCTTGCAGATAATGGCGCACGGCGGAGTAGACGCCGGCCTGGATCTGCGAGGGCATCGCCTTGCGCCGCCCATAGAATGTATCAGAGAATTTCCGGGCTGCCGGAGAGACGTCCTCGAAGAACGAGGTGACGATGAGGTCGCCGCGCGTCGCCTTGAGCCCGACCGATTCGATGTCGACGTTCTGGAACGACATCGGGACGATCTTCATGCCCTGATCAGCGAGCCCGAATTCCTCGGCCTGCTTGATCGCGGTGGCGTTGTCGCCGGCGACATTGATGGCCAGGATCTTGGCGCCGGACGACTGGGCCTGGAGCAGGAACGAACTGTAGTCGGGCGTGCCGAGCTGGGCCTTCACGCTGCCGGCGACCTTGCCGCCGAGCGCGACGATGCGGTCGCGGGCGGTCGCCTCGATCGAATGGCCGAACGCGTAGTCGCCGGTGATGAAGAACCACGGCTCCTTGCTGGTCTGCATGATGCCGGAGACCACCGCAGTCGCCGTGGAGTAGGCGTCCTGGGTCCATTGCACACTGGTCGGCGCGCAGGCCTCGTCGGTGAGCTGGTTTGCGCCGGCGCCGGAGATGAGGAACATCTTGCCATTGCCGCGCACCAGCTCTTGCACCGCCAGCGCCGCGCCGGAGCTGCCACCATCGGCGATTGCCTGCACCCCGTCGCTGAACCATTTTCGCGCCAGCGATGCCGCGAGATCCGGCTTGTTCTGGTGATCGGCCTGCAGGATCTCGATCGGCTTGCCGTTGATCTTGCCGCCGAACTCCTCCGCGGCCATGCGAGCCGCCTCGACCGAGCCCGGACCCATCGCGGTTGCGAATACGCCGTTCATGTCGGTGAGCACGCCGATGCGGATGGCGTCGCCCTTGATTTCGGCCCGCGCAGCGGAGCCGGCGAGCGCGAGTGTCATCAGCAGGATGGCGGCGGATGTGGTTCGGGTCGTGCCCATGGCGTTTCCTTGATTTTATTGTTGATTAATCGGTCTTGACGGTCAGGCCGGCTCGGCGATCACCGTGTTGCGCAAGGTGCCGATGCCGGAGATCTCGACCTCGACGGTGTCGCCGTGGCGCATCCACAGCGGCGGCGTGCGCTTGGCGCCGACACCGCCCGGCGTGCCCGTGACGATGACGTCGCCGGGCGCGAGCGGGCAGATGGTGGAGATGTAGGCGATCAGCTCGGGGATGGCGGTGATCAGGAGATCCGTCGTGGTGTCCTGCACGACGTTGCCGTTCAGCCGGGTCTGCAAAGTGAGCTTTGACGGATCGGGAATCTCGTCCGTCGTCACCAGCCACGGACCGAAACTGCCGCTTTCGGCAAAGGTCTTGCCGGCGAGGAATTGACTGGTGTGGCGTTGCCAGTCGCGGATGCTGCCTTCGTTGTAGCAGGAATAGCCGGCGACGTGGTCGAGCGCGCGGCCGGCGGGAATGTGGCGGCCCGCCTTGCCGATGACGAGCGCGAGCTCGCCTTCATAGTCGAAGTCGTCGCTGACCTTCGGCTTCACGATGGGCTGGAGATGGCCGACTTGGCTGCATGGGAAGCGAACGAACAGAGCCGGCTTCTCCGTGACGGTGCGGCCGGTCTCGGCCACATGGTCGCGATAGTTGAGACCGACGCAGATGATCTTGCCGGGATCGGGGATCACGGGTGCGAAGGTGATGCTGTCGACCGGATGGTCTGGGGCAGTGGAGGCTGCAAGCTTGGCCGCTTCGGCGACGCGGCCAGCTTCAAGCAACTGTCGTAGCGTTGTGCAGCCCGTTATGCGCGAGCCCAGATCGACGACGCCATTGTCCTTGACGACTCCGAACGAGGTGCGGCCGTTGGCGATGAAAGAGAGCAGCTTCATGGGGTATCCTTGGGATGTTCGTTCAGGCCGCGGACGGCACGTGGGTTGGAGGCGTGATGGCGGCCATGAGCCGGTCGAGGTCGGTCTCGTTACGGGCGGTGCCGCGGATGTAGCGGTCGGGGCGAACGAGTGCGGCGATGATGCCGTGCTCGCGCAGCCAAGGGCCGACGGCCTCGGCATCATTGCTGGTCAGGATCTCGATCCCCGGCAGTGAATGAGCGGGACGCGAAGGGGGAGTGGCCGAGCTATCGACGAGCAGGACATGGCCGTAGCCGATCCGGTCGTCGCTGCGGCTGCCGTCTCGCAGCGCGAACTGCGGCACGAGATGCCCGGCGAGAGGCAGATCGCCGAGCGCGAGCCCGGGGCCGAGCAGGGGCTTTTTCACTTCCAGCTTGACCGGCGCATTTTCGCGCACCTCGCCGGCGGCAAGGCCGGCCTCGATCGCCTTGGTGTTGATGACGCCGCCGAGGCGAATGGCGAGCTCGATGAATTCGCGCACATGCGGCTGGCGCTCGCTCTGATAGGTGTCGAGCAGGTGGGGCGGGGCGCCGTCGCGAATGACCGCGGCAAGCTTCCAGGCGAGGTTGGCGGCATCGCGGATGCCGGCGCACATGCCCTGGCCGAGAAAGGGCGGCGTCTGGTGCGCAGAATCGCCCGCGAGCAGCAGTCGATCGTTCCGCCATTGCTGTGCGATGACGGAATGAAACGTGTAGACCGCGGCTCGCTCGATCTCGGCATCGTCGGGAGTGATCCAGCGCGACAATAGCTCCCACACCTTCGCGGGTAGCGCGACCTCCTGGGAATCCTCGTCGGGAAGGACCGTGATCTCCCAGCGCCGCCGCGTGCCGGTGCCGCGCACGTAGGTCGCCGGACGGCGCGGGTCGCAATGCTGAAGGCTGTAATCGCCGAGATCGTCGCGGTCGCGCTTGAGCAGGACGTCAATCACCAGCCACCGCTCGTGGAAGCCGAGGTCATCCATCCCCGAGCCGATGAAGCGGCGCACCAGCGAGCGGGCGCCGTCGCAGCCGATCACGTAGCCGGCGCGGACCTCGCCGAGCCTGCCGTTGGAGAGATCTTCGTAGCGGACGCGCACGCCATCCTCGTCCTGATCGAGCGCGAACACATCGCAGCGGTTGCGCAGGCTGACGTGTGGCCAGCGGGCGAGCCCGCCGATCAACACGTTCTCCAGATCCGGCTGGTGGAAGCGGTAGCTGAGATGCCAGCCCATCGGCGTCAGCGTCTGTGGACGGGACCAATCCAGCAGCATGCGACCGGCGGCATCGAGAAAGAGCATGCCGGGACTGAGAATGACATGCGGCAGGATCGTCTCGGCAAGTCCGATCGTCTGGAACACGCGCATGCATTCGTCGTCGAAATGCACCGCTCGCGGCAAATGATAGGCCCGCGCCTCGCGCTCCAATACCAGCGTCCGTACGCCGCACAGGCCGAGCAGGTTGGCGAGCGTGGCGCCGACCGGCCCGCGGCCGACGATCACGACGTCGAAGTCTTCAGCGGTGGATTTATCTTGCATGGGCCATCTCTTCCCGAAGCGGTACCGACCCTTCAACGCCGGCGCGCCAAGTGTCCGCCCAGCGGACGACCTGCTCCAAAGCCGGTCTTGTCCGCCAGCCGGACATTTCCGCAAAGGCGCTACTTCCGCCCGGTCTGCCCTGGCTACTTAGGATCAGGAAAAAAAGTGCAGGTTGTCGATCCGGGCAGCCGCGGAGGAAACGACGATGCTGAAATGCGCGGGAGTGGCGTGCCTTGCCATCCAACTGGTCGTGGCGTCGGCTTCGGCCGCGGACATCAATGTCGGAATCCTGCTGTCCACGACCGGTCCGGCCGCGGCGATCGGAAGTGCCGAGCGCAATGGGGCCAGCTTTGGCGCAACCGAAATTGCGGGCCACAAGGTCAACTATCTGTTCCTCGACGAAGCCTCGGACAGCACCGCGGCTGTCGCGGCGACGCGAAAGCTGTTCCAGGGCAGCAACATCGATATCCTCGTCGGTCCAACCACGACGCCCGGATCTTTCGCGGTCATCGATCCCGCCGTCGAATACCGGCTTCCGGTCATCACGCTTGCCCCCGTCAATGCTCTGGTGTCGCCGGTCGATGCGAGGAAGCGCTGGATCTTCAAGACGACCACCAACGACGATCACGAAGCGGCGCCGTTGTTCGCGCACATGAAGAAGAGCAGCGTCAAGAAGCTCGCCCTGATCGGTTTCGGCGACTCCTACGGTGATGCCTGGAGCAAGGTCAGTGCGGAGATGTGCGCGGCCGCTGGGATCGCGCTCGTCGCCGACGAGAAATATGCACGGACCGACAACACCGTCGTCGGACAGATTCTCAAGATCGTTGCCGCCGAACCCGACGCCGTCCTCATTGCAGCCTCGGGCGCCCCTGCGGCGCTGCCGTTGCTTCAGCTTCGTGAAAAGGGATTTGCAGGCAAGGTGTACGGCACGCTCGGCGCCACCTTCGGAGATTTTCGGAAGCTCACGGGCACTCAAGGTGACGGCATCTTCGTGCCGCTGAGCCCGGCAGTCGGCGCCGCCTCATTGCCCGATCACCATCCCGCCAAGCAGGCCGCGCTGGAGTTCATTCGGCGCTACGAAGCCAAGTTTGGTCCGGGAAGCCGCAACATCTTTGCGGGATCCGCCTATGATGCCCTGCTGCTGATCGAGCGCGCCGCACCCGCCGCGCTCAAGGCCGGCGCGCCCGGGACCGCCGAATTCCGCGAAGGCCTCCGCAGCGCGATCGAAGGCCTCAAAAGCCTGGCTGGCTCCCGCGGTGTCTACAACTACGGACCCAACGACCATACCGGCCTCGACCAGAGTGCGCTGACGCTTGGCCGGCTCGAGAAGGGCGAATGGGTGGCCGTCCCCTGAGGGGGACTTCGGGACGGGAGGGAGAATAGAGGATGCCGGCAGTTCCCGGACAACCCATCTACGACGTCGATCTCTACAGCGACGAGGTCCTGCGCGACCCGTACCCGCACTACAAGGCCCTTCGCGAGCTGGGCGCCGTGGTCTGGTTGCCGCAAAATGGGCTTCATGCGGTGGCTCGCTTCGAGGACGTCCGCGCCGCGCTGCGAAACCCGGCCGTGTTCTCGTCGGCACAGGGGGTTGCCGCCAACGACCACGTCAACACCATCTCGCGAGGCACGACGCTGGCGAGCGATGCGCCCTTGCATGATCGGCTTCGTGCGATCATAGCGGCCCCGCTGCTGCCGCGGGCACTTGAGGAGATTGCACCTCAGATCAGGACGGAGGCCCGCCGGCTCGTCGACGAACTGGTCGACCGCGGCCAGTTCGATGCGGTATCGGATCTGGCTCAGCACCTGCCGCTGACGATCGTCTCCAAACTGGTGGGCCTGGAGGATCATGGCCGCAGCAGCATGCTGCGCTGGGCTGCCGCGACCTTCAACGTGCTCGGCAGCATGAATGCCCGGGCTTGTACGGCGCTGAAGGATGTTCAGGAGATGCGCGCCTATCTCGGCGGCGACGAGATCAGGAGCCGTCTGCGGACCGGCAGCTGGGGCGACCGCATCTTCGCTGCTGCGGACCGCGGCGAGGTCGAGCCGGAGCGCTGTCCGGTGCTGATGCGGGACTACCTCGGCCCGAGCCTTGATACGACCATCTTCGCAACCGCCAACCTCGTCTTGCTCTTCGGCCGGCATCCCGCGCAATGGGATCTGGTCCGCAACGATCCGCCCCTGATCCCGAACGCGATCAACGAGGCGCTGCGGCTGGAATCGCCGGTGCGCGGATTCACGCGCCATCTTGCGGCCGATGCGACGATTGGCGGCCTGACCATTCCGCGCGAGAGCCGCCTGCTGCTGCTGTACGCATCAGCCAATCGCGACGAGCGAAAATGGCAGGATCCGGAACGCTTCGACGTGAAACGTCGCGCCAACGATCATCTCGGGTTCGGCAATGGAACGCACATGTGCGCAGGCCTTCATCTGGCCCGGCTGGAGATGACGGCACTGCTCGAGGTTCTGGTGGAACGTGTTGCCGGTTTCGAGATCGGCGAACCCGTGCTGGCGCTCAACAACGTGCTGCGTGGCCTCGCTGCCTTGCCGGTTCGGGTGAAGCGGGCATAGCCCGTCGCTGCCGCGCACCTTTCGGTGTCCCTCTGACCGGAGCTCTGGCGTTGCTTCAGGCGCCGACGTCGATGGCTTCCGCGGCTCGACGTATCGGATCGACAAAGGTTGCGATGGCTTCCTCGATGCCCAGCGCCGAACGGATCCAGATGATCGAGATGCAGCCGAATACGGTGCCGTCGCGCACGATGGCGACGGCAATCGAAGCCGTCTTGGAATTGAATTCGCCCTCGCTGCGGATTGCGTAACCTCGCGCGGCCGTCTCGGCGATCATGCGGTCGAGCCGGCCCTGGTCGAGGAAGGGGCGGTCGTCGGCTTCGTCGATCCGACGCAGATGATTGACGATCAGATCACGTTCGCGCGCGGGGCAGGCGGCGAGATAGGCGCGGCCCGCAGACGTGCGCAGCATCGGCAAGCGCTTGCCGATCATGCCGCGATCAATCGAGAGGGGGCTGCGCGAATGCGTGGTCTCCTGCACTACCATCGCCGCGTTCTCATAGGTGGAGAGATCGACCGGCCAGACCAGCTTCTTGCTGAGTTCGACAAGAAAAGGCGCCGCGGCCTGGCAGATCACCACGCCAGGATCGTAGCCGTCGCCGAGGCTCAATGCGCGCCGGGTAACTCGAAATCGGTCGTCGCTGGCGCTGCGGGCGATATAGCCGAGTTCCTCCAGCGTTTCGAGGAGGCGGTAGACGGTGGGTCGGGGCAGGTCGAGCGCGCGGGCAACGTCGCCGGCGCGAATGCCGCCGGAGCGGTTGACCTCGTGCAGCACGTCGAGCCCGCGCTTGAAGGCGCGGACGCCCTCGGACTGCCGCGGCTGGCCGTTCCGCGTCCGCTCCTTGGACACTTCGTATTTCCTCCCTTGTGGCACATCGCGGCGCGGCTATCGTCATTGCGAACGCGAAGCGATTGCGGACCGCCACCGTAGGATCGCGCGCGGCCGGTATCAAGCTCGCCGCAGTGCGGCGATCGCGATGCCTTCGGGAGGACGTCGATGGAAATCACAGCGCTCGGCTATATCGGAATCGGTTCATCCCAGCTCGACCAGTGGAGCCGGATGGCGACCGGGCTGCTCGGCATGCAGCAGGTCGATCGCGGCGGCAAGATGCGCGCCTTCCGCATGGACGATCGCAAGCAGCGGCTGATCGTCGACGGCGGCAGCGATGCCGGCCTTGCGGTGATGGGATGGGAAGTGCCTTCGACTGCCGAACTGGACCAGTTGGGAGGACGGCTGGAAGGCCATGGCATCAAGGTGGTCCGGGGCTCGCGCGCGCTGGCTGACGAGCGGCATGTCGCCGAACTGATCGCGTTTGCCGATCCCGCCGGCAACCGGCTGGAAGCCTTTTGTAAGCCGGAGCTTGCGAGCGAGCCGTTCAGGCCGGGCCGTCCGATCTCGGGCTTCCGCACCGGCGCGCTCGGCATGGGGCACGTCGTGCTCAACGTGGAGGACGTCGAGCTTCTGTTGCCGTTCTATCGCGACGTGCTCGGCTTTCACGTCTCTGATTTCGGGCTGAAGCCCTACGGGCTCTATTTCTTCCACGTCAATGGCCGCCACCATTCCTTTGCGATGGTCGGCTCGGGGCGGAAGGCGATGCATCACTTCATGGTCGAGCTCGGCAGTCTCGATGACGTCGGGCAGGGCTACGACCTCGCGCAGTTGGACGAGGGGCGCATCGCCTACACGCTCGGCCGGCACACCAATGACCACATGACCTCGTTCTACGTGAATACGCCGTCCGGCTTCTTCATCGAATACGGCTGGGGCGCGCGCGTCATCGAGCCCGAGACCTGGCAGCCGCACGAGACCTTTGATGGGCCCTCGCTCTGGGGCCACGAGCGGCTCCATATGCCGGAAGAGCAACGCAAGCGATTGCGCGACATGCGGCTGGATGCAGCCGCGCGCGGCGTGCGCGTCGCCGACCCGCGCGTGCCACCGCTCAACTGCGCGTGGCTGGACCAGGTGATCGCGCGCGAATGATCGGCGCCAACAATCTGACACTCAGGAAAAGAAACATGCGCAAAACCCTTTTGCGGGCGGGCCTAGTGCTGCTCGCGTTCACCACGGTCGCCTCCGCCGAGCCGATGAAGGTCACGCTGCTCGGCACCGGCGTGCCGACGCCGCGACCGACCAGCTTCAGCGCGTCGACGCTGGTGGAGGCGGGGAGCGAGAAACTGCTGTTCGATCTCGGCCGCGGCGCGACCATCCAGCTCTACAAGCTGAAGATTCCACTCGGCGCGATCACCGCGAACTTCATCACGCATCTGCATTCGGACCACGTCGTCGGCCTTCCCGACATGTGGCTGACAGGGTGGCTTGCCACGCCCTGGGCTTCGCGCAAGGGGCCGATGAAGCTCTATGGCCCGAAGGGAACCGTCGCCATGGCGGAAAACCTCACCAAAGCTTTCGCCGACGACGTCCGCATCGATGACGAGCATCTCGATCCCGTAGCGGTCACGTTCGCGGCAAAGGATATCGAAGCCGGGCGGGTCTATGAGAACAACGGCGTGAAAGTCAGCGCGATCGAGGTGAACCACGGCGAGAAGATCAAGCCTTCGTTCGGTTACATCGTCGAATATGGCGGCCACAAGGTCGTGCTGTCGGGCGACACCAAGTATGATGAGCGCATCGCGAAGGCGGCCGAGGGCGCCGACCTGCTGATCCACGAGGTCGCGGTCATCGAACCGGAGCTGCTGGTCAAAAATCCCGTCTACAAGGACATTCAGGCGCACCATACCTCGCCCGAGGAGGCCGGCCAGATCTTTGCGGCCGCCAGGCCAAAACTCGCGGTCTATTCCCACATCGTGTTCGGCACGGTGAAGCCCGCGCCCGATATTCCCGAGGAGCCGCTGATCCTGCGCACGCGCACCGCTTACAAGGGCCCGTTGCTCGTCGGCCGTGACATGATGTCGTTCAGGATCGGTGACACGGTGGAGGCGTTCTCTCCTGACGGCGCGAGGCTGGAGCCGTAAGGCAACGGCGATCAGACCTCGGTCAACAGTCCCTGGCGCAGCGCTAGGCGGACCAGCTCGATGTCGGAGCCGACGCCGAGCTTGTCCTTGATCAGGGAATGCAGGTTCGCCACCGTCTTCGGGCTGACATGCAGCGTCTCGGCGATCTCCTCCGTCGTGTTCTCGGCGAGCAGCAGCCGCAACACCTCGAATTCGCGCGGCGTCAGCACGTCGGCGGCCGAGCTCTCGCCGCTGATGCGGCTGAGCGCAAGCTCGTGGTCGATATCGGGGCTGATCGCGATCTTGCCAGCGAGCACGTCCTTGACTGCGCGCACCAGCGTCTCGGGCGGGCTGGTCTTGGTGACGTAACCCCTCGCACCGGCGCGGATCGCCTGCACGGCAAAGCCGGCATTCTCGTGCATGGTGAAGATGAGGATCCGCGCCGTCTTGTCCCACTGCCTGATCCGCCTGACGACCTCGATGCCGCCGATGCCGGGCATGGTGAGGTCCATGATGACGAGGTCGGGCGCCTCGGATTTGTACAGCCGGTAGGCTTCCTCGCCGTCGGCGGCCTCGGCGACGACGCGCAGGCCCGGCTGCTTCTGGAGCACCGAGCGGTAGCCTTCGCGGACGACGGAATGGTCGTCCACCAGCAGGATGGTGGCGTCGGCCGCGCTCATGCCGCGTGCTCCAGCGCCTGCCGATCGGCGGCCGCGAGCGGAATGAACACGCGCAGCGCCGAGCCGTGAGGGCCGGTCTCGAAGCTCAGCCGGCCGCGCAGCGCGGCGACGCGCTCGCGCATGCCGAGCAGGCCCATGCCGGATTTGGCAGCAGCCTCGTTCGGCCGGCCGTCATCCTCGATCGCGAGCGAGATCTCGCTGTCGGCCATCGTCAGATGCACGCTGACCTTCGTTGCGCCGGCGTGCTTGGCCGCGTTGGTGAGCGCCTCCTGCACGATACGATACAGGCTGGCGCTAACGGAGGCGGGCACGCTGTCGAAGGCGCCGTCGAACCGGATATCGAAGCGGGTCTGGCCGCGGCTGCGGCCGTTCCACCCGGACACCAGTCCTTCGAGGCTCGCGACGAGGCCGAGCTCGTCGACATCGGGCGGCCGCAACCGGAACAGCGTGCCGCGCAGCGTCTCCATCATTCCGGTCGCAGTCCGGGCAATGCCGTCGCACTCTCCGAGCAAGGTGGGACAGTCCTGCGCCGCAGTCTGGCGGGCGGACGCGGCAAGCGCGCGGATCGCGGCGAGCGACTGGCCGAACTCGTCATGCAGCTCACGCGCGAGATGGCGGCGCTCCTCGTCCTGGAGCGCGATCAGCTTCCGCGTCAGCTCGTTGCGTTCGGCAAGCGCGGTGTCGAGGCTTTCGGCGAGATGGTTGAAGACGTCGCGGATGGCGGAGAGCTCGGCAAGGTCGAATGGCGGCAGCCGCGTCGTGAGATCGCCGGCAGCGACGCGCTCGAGACCGTTGCCGATCATGCGGGTGGGGCGCAGGGCGCGGGCCAGCGCGGCATAGAACAGCGCGCAGAGCAGCGGCAGCGCGATCGCAAGCGCGATCATCAGGCGGCCGGCCTCGTGCCAGGCTTCGGCCGTCTGCACGGCCGCATCGACCGAGACCACGGTCTCGCCGAGCTTCGTTCCGCGCACGATCACGGGCCGTGCCGCCTCGCGGCCGGGGTCGAACAGGCTGCGGTAGAAGGCGGTGAAGGCCTGCGGCGGCGGGCTCGCCGGGGCAGGGGCGCCGCTACAGAAACGCTGAAGGATGTCGCCGCTCGTGCCGCGGAATGCCAGACACAGGCCGGGCGTCATCACATAGGCGGAAACAGGATCGAGGTTCGGAAAGTCCGAGCGCGGGCTGGCCACCCACTGGACCTTGCCCTGTTGCAACTCCAGCGACCTCGCCACGATGGCGGCGATACTGTCGATGCGCGCATGCGCGGCGCGGTCGGCCGTCACGAGGAAATAGGCGGAAATCGCGGCGAAGCAGGCAGCCGATATCGCGGCCACGCGCAACGTCAGACGGAACTTGAGATCGAACCTCGGGCGATTCCACATCGGCGGACACCTGGTGCGAACGGGTTTGTCGCTCGCGCATTAAAGGGCAGAACGCAAGCGGCGGGAAGCGTTCCCGCCTTACCGCAGTGCAACGTCGTGAAATTTTCCCGGCATTCGTCGGGACGGTCACGGCTGCATGGCGTCAGGCGACCCGTCCAGATTTGCGGGCCGCTCCATCGACGAGGCCTGTTCATGCACCGCTCCCGGCTGATTCTCGTCTTTGTCCTCTGCGTCCTCTCTAGCTCGCGGGCCGATGCCGCGGACGCCATTGGCGTAGCCATGGACGATTTCAGCTATACCGACACCTCGGCCGAGCCGGCCGACCAGACCGCCGCCCACGAGCGGCGGCTGGCGACGTTCATGGCCGCGCTTCGAAGGGACATCGGTGCGGACCCGCGCTATCGGCTGGTTCCATCCGCCCGGGACGGCGCGGCGTTCAAGGTGATCGGCGGCATCCAGAAGACGAGCACGCTGGTGCAATGGGCCAAGGTCGCCGTGATCGAAATCGGCGCCAAGAAGCTCGTGATGGACAAGCTCTACAGCTTCCGCGGCGACAATGATGAATCCTGGGAGCGCGCCGAGATCTTCGTCTCCCGCGAGATCATGGCTGCGCTCGCAACGCCCGCGCCGGTCGCGCTCGCCGTGTTCGATTTCGAGCTGGAGGATACGACGGCCGCCTCGGCCGGCGCATCGGCGGCATCGGACGCGGCATACATGGCCGAGGTCACCGGCGGCGTGCGCGAGGCGCTGGGCCGATCCGGCCGCTACCGCATCGTCGATGTCGGCGGCGCGCGCGGCGAGGCGGAGAGGGGGCGTGCCTTGCGCGATTGCGGCGGTTGCGAGGCGGCGATCGCGAAAGAGCTCGGCGCGGATCAGTCGCTGATCGGCGTGGTGCGGCGGGTGAGCCGCACCGAATACACATTCGGCTTCCAGGTGCGCGACGCCAGGACCGGCACGGTGCTGACGCGTGGCGACAGCGGCCTGCGCATGGGCGCGGACTATTCCTGGAAGCGCGGGGCCGTGCGGCTGGTCAGCGACCGGCTGATCGAGAGCCAGTAGCGCGGTTCAGAACGTCAGCTGCACCTTCATCGACTGCGAGCGGTCGCTGGCGAGCTCGAAAGCGGCGACCGCGTTCTCGAACGGCATGGTGGCCGTGATCAAGGGCTTGACGTCGATCAGGCCTTCGCCCATCAGGCGCACCGCCAGCTCGAACTCGGGATCGAAGCGGAAGGTGCCGCGGAGCTGCAATTCCTTGGCGACGATGGAGTTGATCGGCAGCGTCATCTCGCCGCCGAGGCCGAGCTGCACCAGCGTCGCGCCCGGCCTGAGCACGTCGAGCGCGGTCCGCAGCGCCGCCTGATTGCCGGAGGCCTCAAACAGCGTGTCGAAGACGCCCTTGCCGGCGCGCCAGGGATCGAGCGCGGTGGCATTGGTCGCGACGTTGATGGCGTGCGTGGCGCCGAGCTTCCTGGCGACCGCGAGCGGCGCATCCGCGACATCGGTCACCACAATCTCGGCCGCGCCGCCGAAGCGCGAGACCAGGATCATCAACGCGCCGATCGGACCGCAGCCGGTGATCAGCACGCGCTTGCCGAGCAGGGAACCGGCCTGCTTGCCGGCGTGCAGGCAGACCGCGAGCGGCTCGGCGACCGCGGCTTCGGCGAGCGAGAGCTTGTCCGCGATCGGCACGGCCTGCGTCGCATCGACCGTGATGAACTCGCGAAAGCCGCCCTGCACGTGGGGAAAGCGCATCGCGCTGCCGAGGAAGCGCATGTCGAGGCACTGGTTGCGCATGCCCTCCTGGCAATGCAGGCAGACCCCGCACGGCTTGCTCGGGTTGACTGCAACGCGGGTGCCGGGCTTCACGCTGCTGACGCCGTCACCGACCGCCGCAACCACGCCGGCAATTTCGTGCCCCAGCGCCATCGGCTGCTGGATGCGGACGACGCCGAAACCGCCGTGATGGTAATAGTGCAGGTCCGAGCCGCAGATGCCGCCATTGGCGATCTTGACACGGACTTCGCCCGGACCGGGCGCCGGATCGGGATACAGGTCGATCCGCAGATCCTTCGGGGCGTGGATGACGACGGCGCGCATGGGCTGCTCTCGGTTCGCGGTCACATGGCGGCGATCATGCCGCCATCGACATAGATGATCTGGCCGTTGACATAGGTCGAGGCGTCCGAGGCGAGGAAGATCGCAGCGCCCACCAACTCGTCCGGCTTGCCCCAGCGCTTCGCGGGAATGCGGCCCATCAGCCAGTTGTTGAAGTCGGCGTTGTTGACCAACGCCTCGTTCATGTCGGTCAGCATGTAGCCGGGGCCGATCGCATTGGCCTGAATGCCGTGCTGGGCCCATTCCACCGCCATCGAGCGGGTCAGGTTCTTGATGCCGCCCTTGGCCGCGGTGTAGGGCGCGATGGTGGGACGCGCGAGCTCGCTGCCGAGCGAGCCGATGTTGATGATCTTGCCGTGCTTGCGCGGGATCATGCGCTTGGCCGCCTCGCGGCCGATCACGAAGGCGCTGGTGAGATTGGTCTCGATCACCTTGCGCCACTCGTCGGTGGTGAACTCCACCAGCGGCTTACGGTGCTGGATGCCGGCATTGTTGACGAGGATGTCGACCGCAATGCCCATCTTGTCGAAGCCATCGAACGCGGCGACGATCGCGGCTTCGTCGGTCACGTTGAAGGCGGCGCCTTCGGCCTGATAGCCGGCGGCGCGAAACTCGGCGACGGCCTGCTCGACGCGCTGGGGATCGACCCCGTTGACGATGATCCTGGCGCCGGCCCTGGCCATGCCCTCGGCGATGGCTCGGCCGAGGCCGCGGGAGGAGCCGGTCACGAGCGCGGTGCGGCCGGAGAGATCGAAGAGGGAAGTGCTCATCTTGAGAAGTCCTCAGGCGTTGGAGCGGCGCACGGTGAGATCGGAACGGTCGAAGACGGCGGGCAAGAGGTCGACGCCGAGGCCGGGTCCTTCCATCGGATAGACGTAACCGTCCTTGATGACAGGCATCGTGGTGACGAGCTCATTGTACCACCCCTTGTAGAAGGCGCGCACCGATTCCTGGATCAGCGTGTTGGGCTGGCTGAACGACATGTGGATGGCGGCGATAAAGCCGATCGGGCCGATGCAATCGTGCGGTGCGAAGGGCCGGTGATAGGTCTCGGCCATCGCGGCGATCTTGCGGCCCTCGGTGAGGCCGCCGGTCCAGCACAGATCCGCCATCACCACGTGCATCGCGTCGCGGTCGAGCATATCCTTGTAGGGGAAGCGCGAGCCCAGCGTCTCGCTGGCGCAAACCCAGACGTCGGTCGAGCGCGCATACTCGGCCAGCGCCTGCGGCGAGTTCATGCGGATCGGGTCCTCGTACCAGGTCGGCTTGTAGGGCTCGAGCGCGCGCGCGATCTGCTTGGCCGTCGGCAGGTTCCACAGCGAGTGGAGCTCGACCATGATCTCCATCCTGTCGCCGACCGCCTTGCGGATCTTCTCGAACGGTTCGATGGCCTGCTTCATCTGCGCGGCGGTGATGTAGAGGCCCTTGTTCTCCTGCGCGGCCGGATCGAACGGCCAGATCTTCATGGCGGAAATGCCGCTTTCCAAAAGGCTCTCGGCGAGCGCGTCGGCGCGATGCATGAAACCGTCGAGATCCTCGTAAGGCCCCTTGGAGGCGCCGAGATTCCAGTTCGCGACCGGGCTGATATTGGTCGAGCGGACATATTGCGTGCCGGCGCAGGTGTTGTAGATGCGCTGCTTGTCGCGGCAGAGGCCGCCAAGCATCTGGTGCACCGGCTGGCCGCAGACCTTGCCGAACAGGTCCCACAGCGCGATGTCGATCGCCGAGGCGGCGCGATATTCGACGCCGGTCGAGGACTGCGCCATCGGCAGGTTCAGCATGTCGCGATGGATGGCTTCGATGTGCAGGGGATTGCGGCCGAGCAGGCGGCCGGCAAAGGTGTCGTGGATCTGCGCCTCGACCGCGCCCGCGCCGTAGAACGTTTCGCCGAGCCCGATCACACCCGTGTCGGTGTGAACGCGGACCCAGATGACGTTGGAAAATTCCTCCGTACGCAGCGTCTCGATCGACGTGATCTTCACGGCAATTGTCCTCCCATCACAGACGTCGCGCGTCCGTCGTCTCATTTCGCACTGCAACATGTTGCAGGTCGCGCGGGAGTCTTACGCCGGCTTGTAATATATCACAACATGTTTTAAGGCTCCAACAAACAGGGCGCCATCCAGCAACGAGAGCGCGGGCCGACGGGAGAGAACGACATGGCAAAGCGCAAGCGCGCGCTCGAGGTGGTGAGAAACGACGACGACGGCGAGGGCAAGCCCTCGCGGCGCAACCGGCTCAATTTCTTCGAGCTGGCCTACCAGAAGATCGAAGAGCTCCTGGTTCACTGCGAGCTCAAGCCCGGACAATTCATGACGATGCTGGAATTGCAGCACATCACCGGCTTCGGGCGCACACCGGTGCATCACGCCGTCAATCGTCTCTCGGCCGATACCCTGATCATCATCCGGCCCCGTCACGGTCTGCACATCGCTCCGATCGATCTGGCGCGCGAGCGCATGCTGCTCGGCCTGCGCCGCGACATGGAGCGCTTCGTGATCCGCCTCGCCGCCGATCGTGCCAGCCTCTCGCATCGCAATCAGGCGCTGCACATCGAGCGCCTGCTGCGCGAGCGCCGCGCCAGCCTGACGCTCGACGAATTCAACAGTATCGACCGTCGCATCGACGCGCTGGTGCTGGAGGCGGCCGGCGAGCCGTTCCTGGTGCATACGATGCGCCCATTGCACACGCTGTATCGGCGCATCGGCTACATCCACCACCGCTTCATGCCGGGGCAGGCGGATCTGTCAGGCACGATCGATCATCATCTCGCCATTCTCGCGGCCGTCGCCAACCGCCGCGTCGAGGATGCGGTGAGGGCGAGCGATGCCCTGATCGACTACATGGATTCGATGTTCACGGGCATGGAGGCTGGGATCGATCCGCGCCTGCTCGATTGCAGCATCGAGCCGCTGCTCGGCACGTAGAGAGTTTCGAAGAGAGGACCAAGAAATGTCAACGATGGCGATGCCACAACCGACCGCGAGCGAAGCCGCGGTCCGCTACCTCATCACGAACTACAGCCCCAAGGGCAACAAGGTCGGCTGGCTGATGATGGCCTCGATCCTGGTCGAGGCCTGGGACCTCTATTCGATCGCCTTCGTGCTGATCTTCATCAAGGAGCAGTACAATCCCGATCCGCTGATGCTGGGCCTTGCGGCGGCCGGCACGCAAGGCGGCGCCCTGATCGGCGCGCTGCTCGGGGGGTGGCTGTCCGACAAGATCGGGCGCCGCGTGATGTTCCTGGTGACGATGGTGATGTTCATCGTGCTGGCGCTGGCGCAGGCCTTCGTGCCTGACGTCGCCTGGCTCGTCGTGATCCGCTTCCTGCTCGGCATCCCGCTCGGCTCCGACATCTCGACCGGCTACACCTACATCATGGAATCCATGGCGAAGGGCGAGCGCGAGGTCATGGGCAACCGCTGGCAGTTCATGTTCGCCGTCGGTGAAGTGCTCACCATCGGCGTCATCGTGATCTTCCTCCTGACCGACATGAACCACGAGATGCTGTGGCGCGTGACGCTGGGCCTCGGCGCGGTGCCGGCGCTGATCATCCTGATCATGCGCCACGACGTGCCGGAGACGGCGGTGTGGCTGGTGCAGAAGGGGCGCTACCGCGAGGCCAAGCAGGTCGCGCGCGAGATGTTCAACGACAATCTCGACATGCTGCCGGACCGGGACGTCCAGGTGCCGAAGGTCTCGACCCGCGCGTTCCTCGCCGACCTCAAGAAGGACCCGATCCGCTGGCGCGCGACGATCTACGGCTGGATCGCCTGCTTCGCGCAAGGCAGCGAATTCTCGACCTTCGCGTTCTACTTGCCGGTGCTGTTCGTGATGGTCGGCGTGTCGAGTGTGCTCGGCAACAACCTGGTGACGATGGGACTGTTTTGCTTCGCCGCGTTGTCCGGCTGGGTCGGTCCGCTGCTGACGCCGAAGATCGGCCATCGCGGTATCGCCATCGCCGGTTTCGGCATCGTGCTGGCTTCACTTCTGGTCGCGGCCTTCGCGCTCTACACCGACAACAAGATACTGCTGCCGTTCGCGGCCGCCGCCATGCTGTGGGGCCATTATTGGGACGCGTCGAACTGCATGACGATCCCGACCATGGTCGCCAGGCCGAAATATCGCGGCACCGCCAGCGGCTTCGCCTACATGTTCGTCAAGCTGCCGTCGTTCCTGGCGATCTTCCTGTTCCCGTCGCTGTTCGCGGCGATCGGACAGGCCAACGCCACGCTGTTCGTCGCAATCTTCCCGCTGATCGGACTGCTCGCCGCGATCTTCATTCTGCCGGAAGTCTACGGCTACGAGAACGACTAGAGCATGATCCGGAAAAGTGCGTAGCGGTTTTCCGAAAAGATCATGCTCAAACTATGGAGTCTGCCTACGTGTAACCCGGTCGCGGCCTTGTGGCCGCGATCGGGCTCCGTCCGCTACGGGCTCAGGAAGACGGGATCGATCCCGGTGCCATGGCCGAGCAGGCCGATGGCCTGAAGCTGCGCCGTGTGCACGTCGACCTCCAGGATGGCGAACAAGGCCAGCAGCACCACGACGGAGAAGACGAGCAGGGGATGGGACGTCTCCGTGCGGCCTTGGCCGGGCGCGACGAAGCTCTGAATTCCGCGACGCAGCGAGAACCTCTGCGGCAGCGACTTTGATCGAATCTGCATGATCAACCTTCCTTGCCGCGAGTTGTCTGAAGCTCGCGACAAGTAAACTCTAGCCGTCGCCGCAATGTCGGCCTTGATGCACCGCAAACGGCTGTACTTATTTGGCCGGCCCGCCTTGCCGCTACCTGATGGCAGCCGCCAGTGCACCGATCAAGGCAGGCGGCGTCACCAGCAGACCGAGCTTGAGGAACGGCCAGGCGCCGACCTCGATCTTCTCTCGCCGGAGCGCGACCAGCCAGAGGATGGTGGCGAGCGATCCGGTCACCGACAGATTGGGGCCGAGATCGACGCCTATCAGGATGGCGCTGACGACCGGCGCGGGCAGATGATCGCTGGCGGCGACCGAGCCGGCGACGAGGCCGACCGGAAGATTGTTGGCGATGTTGTCGGCGAGCGCAGTGGCGATGCCGACGCTCCAGGCTGCCTGGGGCACCGATTGCGCGACCGCCTGGTGCAGCAGCGCGCTCAGCTGCGCGATCACGCCGGTCTTCACCAGCGCTTCCACCATGACAAAGAGCCCGCCGACCAGCGGCAGCACGCTCCAGGAGACACCGCGCAGCACGGGTAAGGGCGATTGCCGGTTGATCAGTAGCACGATCGCTGCCGTCGCGACGCCGCAGATGAAGGTCGGCAGGCCCAGTTGCCTGTCCAGCGCCGACGCGGTGACCAGCACGATGCCGATCGCGACGATGCCTATTGCCGTGAGCTTGCCGCCGCGTCCAAGCTTCGGATGCGGCACGCTGCGGGCGATCGTTTCCTCCTTGAGCGCACGATGCTGGCTCAGGCGCAGGACCACGTATGTGAGCAGGATCGAGGCCGCCGAGGGCAGGGCGAACAGGCGCAGCCATTCGGTGAGCTGCGGCATGCGCGCGCCGAACACGACGAGATTGGCCGGATTGGAGATCGGCAGCACGAAGCTTGCGGCATTGGCAATGAAGGCGCAGACGAACAGATAGGGCAGCGGCTTTGCGCCGGCCGCGCGCGTCGCGGCATAGACGGCCGGTGTCAGCACGATCGCGGTGGCATCGTTGGAGAGCAGCACGGTGACGAGGGTGCCGACGAGGTAGATCAGCAGGAACAGTCGCTGCGGAGAGCCACGTGCATACTCCACCGCAAGCGCGGCGAGATAGTCGAACAGGCCTTCGAGCCTCGCCAGCTCTGCGATCAGCATCATGCCGATCAGGAAGAGATAGACGTCGACGCCTTTCTCGATACCTGTCAACGCATCCGGCCACGGCAGCAAGCCAGACAGCAGCAGCGCGCCGGCGCCGATCACCGCCCAGATCGCCTCGGGCAGGCGAAAGGGCCGGACGATGACGCCTGCGGTCGCGACGACGATGATGCTCCAGGTCCAGATGACGTCAGACGGCACTGTTCAGTTCTCGAATGGGAATGGATTCATTCGGCTGCGATAGCCGATGCGGGCGCCGCTGTCTTCCCCCGCGGGCGCGGATCGCTGTCGTCGTTTTGCCGCGTCTCGGGCAAGGCGAAGAGGCAGATCACGGCACCGATCGCCGCTACGGCGCCGAGCGTGATGAATGCTGCGCTGTAACCGGCGCCGACCACGACCAGGCCCGCCAGTGTCGTCGACAGCGCCGCGCCGATGCTCTGGGCCGTGATGACGGCCCCCTGCGCGACGTTGAAGCGGCCGGTGTTGCGCATGAGGTCGGCGACGATGACGGGAAAGATTGCCCCGAAAATGCCGGCGCCGACGCCATCCAGCAGCTGCACGCCGACCAGCGAGAACGGATTGTCGGAGAGCGTATAGAGCGCACCGCGGATCGGCAGGATCAACAATGCGGCAAGGAAGAACCGCTTGTGCCCCCAGCGGTCCGCCCGTGCGCCGACCAGCATCGCGAACGGCACCATCACCACTTGCGCCGCAACGATGCACGCCGACATCAGGCTGGTGCCGATGTTCTTGTCCTGGAGCGCGAGCTTTTGTCCGACGAGCGGCAGCATCGCCGCGTTGGACAGGTGAAACAGAACGACGCAGACAGCGAATATGAGCAGCGGACGGCAGGTCAGGAGCACGCCAAGGCCCGAGGGGTGTTCGGGTGCGCCATTGATACGAGCGTGGTGCAGTCCGCGTGCGAGATCGTGGTCGATGGCCCGTTCGGGGATCGCCAGGATGCTGACGAGGCTCGCGATCGCCATGGCGCCGAGAAGGTAGAACACGACGGTCGGTCCGAACCAATAGGCGGAGAGGCCGGCGATGCCGGCCGCGACGGCGTTGCCGGCGTGGTTGAAAGTCTCGTTGCGGCCGATGCGCCGGGTAAATGCGGCATGCCCGAAGATGCCAAGCGAGACCGCGGCGATCGCCGGCGGGAAGACCACGGCAGCGGCTTGCGCGATGCCTTGCGAGATGATCACCGGCAGGAGGTTGGGGAACAACGGCAGCGAGAGCGAGGCGAGCGTCACCAGAATCGCAGCGGCCACCATCACCAGCCGCTTCGTCCGTGTGGCGTCAACCAGTGCACCGGCCGGCGTCTGCGCGACGATGCCGGCGATGGTTGCGATCGACATCACGAGGCCAATGCGAGCCTCGTTCCAATGCTGCTCGGTGAGAAGATAGACTGCGAGATATGGGCCGAGCCCGTCGCGGACGTCGGCGAGGAAGAAATTGGCCGCATCCAGCGCGCGGCCGGCGCGCCTCGCCTGATCGGGATTTTCGCTGGACATTGGTTCCTCGATCGTCGTTGTGTGGATCGCGGCCCGCCAAACATTCGGCTGTCGTCCCGGACAAGCGTAAGCGCAGATCCGCGACCCATAGCCACAGGATGAAGTTGGGCGAAGATTTTCGGCTACCAGCTCACGCTACACCGTCGGTCTCGGAGTATGGGTCCCGGATCGGCGCGCGCTTTTTGCGCGCTTGTCCGGGACGACAGCGCGTTCTTTGGTTCACGCTCACCGCACCACGGATAGCTTTTCCGTGATCGCCTTGCGCAATATGCGCGACAGCGACTCCACAGAGTAGGGCTTCTGGATCAGCTCGAAGCCGCGATGGGCGCTTTCGGCGAGCACGTTGCTGTAGCCGCTGGTGAGCACCACGGGCAGGCCCGGATAGCGCTCGCGGATGATGCCGGCTAGCTCGACGCCGTTCATTCCGGGCATGATGACGTCGGAGAACACGAGGTCGACGGCAAATTCGTTCTCGCCGAGGATCGCCAGTGCCGCGTTGGCGTTGGCGACGCGGCGGACGACATAGCCGAGATCCTCCAGGAGTTCGGTGGAGAAGCGGCCGACTTCGTCGTCGTCCTCGACCACGAGCACGCGATAGCCGCGTCCGGTCGCCGCGACTTCATGGGTCAGTGCCGCGGCTTCCTTGTCCGTCGCGGGACTTTGGGCCTGCGGCAGATAGATGGTGAAGGTTGCGCCTTTGCCTTGCGTGCTCGTCACCGCGATGTCGCCCTCGGACTGTTTTGCGAAGCCGAAGGCCTGGCTGAGGCCGAGGCCGGTGCCCTTGCCGACCTCCTTGGTGGTGAAGAACGGCTCGAAGATCGAATCGAGATGCTCCGGCGCGATGCCGCTTCCGGTGTCGGTGACGGAGATGGCGACGTAGTCGCCGCTGCGCGCCAATTGCGCGCGCAGCTGAGGGATACCCTGGACCTTGCGCACGGCGATGGTGAGGCGGCCTTCGCCATTCATGGCATCACGGGCATTGATGGCGAGGTTGATCAGCGCGGCCTCGAACTGGGCGATGTCGGCCACGGTGAAGCAATCGGGATCCTGAACCTCCACGGCGATCTCGATGCGGCTGCCGACCAGCGGCCGGACCAGCTGCGCCACACCTTCGACCTGGCTGCCGACGTTGAAGATCTGCGGCTTCAGCGGCTGCCGGCGCGCGAACGCCAGAAGCTGCGCCGTCAGCTTGGAGGCGCGCTCGACCGTCTCGGAGATGGCATCGACATAGCGGCGGCGGCGTTCCTCCGGCAGCTCGCGGCGGCGCAGGAAGTCGGTGGCCGAGCGGATGATGGTGAGGAGATTGTTGAAATCGTGCGCGACGCCGCCGGTGAGCTGGCCGATCGCCTCCATCTTCTGCGATTGCCGTAGCGCTTCCTCGCCGCGGCGGCGCTCGGTGACGTCGACCGCCTCGGGCACCGCGCCGGTGATGTTGCCGTGGCGGTCGAGCACGGGCCGCATGCCGAAATCGAAATCGCGCTCGCCGATGGGAAGGCGCAGGCGCATTTCCAGCCGTACGGCTTCGCCTTTGAGCACCTTGTCGAAGGCCTCTCGCACGGCGGCACTCATGCCGTCCGTGCCGGTGAACCAGGGCGTGTCCCAGAGCGGCTTTCCGATCACATCCGACGAGCGTGCCTTGATGCCGTCCAGCGCGGTCTTGTTGGCGTAAAGCAGCTCACCGCGGAGATTGACCAGGCCCTGATACTGGTTGCTGGTCTCCAGGATCGCGCGCAGCCGTGCCTCGTTGGATTCGAGCTCGGCGGTGCGCTCGGCAATGCGCTGTTCCAGCGTCTCGTTGAGCTGCCTGAGCTCGATCTCGGCCTGCTTGGCGACGGTGATGTCGTGGGCGACGCCGATGAAGCCGATATGCTTGCCTGTCGGGTCCCAGCGCGGCTGCGATTCCGATCTAAGCCACCGCCATTCGCCGCTTGCGTTCCTGTAACGCGCTTCCAGCACGAAGGGTTTGAGCGATGCTTCACCCTGGACGGATTGCTGGAGCACGTGCGGCAGGTCGTCGGGATGCAGCACCTTGCGCCAGTCGAAGTCGATGGCCTGATCGTAGGGCAGGCCGACGAAATCGACATAGGCCTGGTTGGCGAAGGACCGCTTGCGATCGAGCTTGGTGACCCAGATCGGCACCGGCGCGCTGTCGGCGATCAGCCTAAAGCGCTCCTCGCTCTCGCGCAGCGTCTCGCGCGCCAGCGCCTGGTCGGTGATGTCGATATGGGCGCCGACGAGGCGGATGGCGCGGCCGTCCTTGTCGCGCTCGATCTTGGCGACGACCCGGATCCAGCGGGTCTCGCCGTCGCTGGGACGGATGATGCGGTACTCAGCGCTGTAGTCTTCGCTCGTTCCGGCGAGTGCCTCGAAGAAATGCTTGACGGCCGCGTCGCGATCGTCGGGATGGATGCGGTTGACCCAATCCTCGTGCGACTCCTCGGCAGCTTCCGGCGGCAGGCCGTGGATCATCAGATATTCGGGCGAGCGAAGGTTCTTGAAGCCTTCACGGAAATCGACCTCGACGCCGCCGACCTTGCCGATACGCTGGATGCGTGCGAGCTCGGCCTCGCGCTCCTGCAGCGCGCGATAGGCGTAATCGCGCTCGCGCGCGACGTCTTCGAGGTGTTGGCGCAGCCTTTCGGCGGCGATGGTCTCGGGCAAGGGATCGTTCAAGGCATCGGCCGTTGTGATGCGGGTGCGCACGTGCCGGACCGATATTCACACAGACGGAACGTGATGACCATTGTTTAGAGGGTAAAGTATCGGAAAATAGGAGCGCGTGCCTGAATGCGAGGAACGACCCCGCGGCAACGTCTGGTCCGGCAATTTGTTCCGGAGACTGGAACGATCTGCCGATCGAGGCGTCTTCGCGGGGTGCCAACTCTCTCGTAAGAATCCCTTTCCAAAGAGGCTAAATCTTGAAGCTCTTCGTCTGTCAGGCCTGCGGCAACGTTCTCTATTTCGAGAATCGTGCCTGCGAACGCTGCGGCCATCGTGTCGCCTTCATGCCGGAGAAGGAGACAATGTCGGCGATCGAGCCCGACGGAGAAGCCTGGCGGACATTGGCCGACAATGGCGAAGGCCGGATGCTGTGCCGGAATGCCGAGTACGACGCCTGCAACTGGCTGACGGACACGGACGATACCACCGGCTATTGCCGCGCCTGCCGCCACAATGGGACGGTACCGAACCTCTCCGATCCGGCGCAGCTTGCTGGATGGCGTGAGCTGGAGGTGGCCAAGCACCGTCTACTCTATGCCCTGATCCGCTGGAGGCTGCCGCTCCAGACCCGGCAGGACAATCCCGAACATGGGCTGATCTTCAATTTCCTTGCCGACGATCCGAACAGCGGACAGAAGGTCATGACGGGCCACGACAGCGGCCTGATCACGATTGCGCTCAAGGAGGCGGACGACATCGAGCGCGAGCGGCGCAGGCTCGAAATGGGCGAGCCCTACCGGACGCCGCTCGGGCATTTCCGCCACGAGGTCGGACACTATTTCTGGAACGTGCTGGTGCGCGACGGCGGCAAGCTCGACCAATGCCGCGCCGTGTTCGGCGACGATGCGGCCGATTACGGTCAGGCCTTGCAGCGCCATTATGCCGAAGGCCCGCCGCCCGACTGGCAGCAGAGCTACGTCTCGGCCTACGCCACGATGCATCCCTGGGAAGACTTCGCCGAGACCTGGGCGCACTACCTCCACATCGTCGACACGCTGGAGATGGCCGCCGAGTTCGGCATGGAGGTGCGCCCCAGGGTCGATCGCGATGGGGAACTGACGGCGCGCATCCGCTTCAACCCTTACGAGGCAAGGGATATCGAGGCGCTGGTCAACGCATGGCTGCCCTTCACCTTCGCCATGAACAGCGTCAACCGCGCCATGGGTCTGCGCGACCTCTATCCCTTCATCCTGTCGCCCGCGGTGGTCGCCAAACTCGGCTTCATTCACGGCCTGGTCCGGGACGTGGCCAAGGCCGGGAAGCCCCGGGAAGCGGCACGGCGTCCCTAGGGCTCGCCGGGCCCATTTCGGTCTTGCGCTGGTACGCCAGAGGCCCCGGATTTAGACCGTTGCCTCCGGCCCATTTTGATGTACCACGGGAGCCACACGGCCCGTCCCCATAGGCCCCAACGGCCAGGAGACGGGTCCCGCCCAAGGTCGAGACTCAAGAAAAGCATGTTCAAACGGATTCTGATCGCCAATCGCGGCGAAATCGCCTGTCGGGTCATCAAGACCGCCCGCAAGATGGGAATTCAAACGGTTGCGGTCTATTCCGAGGCCGACCGCGATGCCCTCCATGTCGAGATGGCCGACGAGGCGGTGCTGATTGGTCCGCCGGCTGCGGCCGAGAGCTATCTGGTGATCGAGAAGATCGTGGAGGCCTGCCGCAGGACGGGCGCCGAGGCCGTGCATCCCGGCTACGGCTTCCTCTCCGAGCGCGAGGCGTTCCCGCGCGCGCTGGAGGCGGCCGGCATCGTCTTCATCGGCCCGAACCCGGGCGCGATCGCCGCGATGGGCGACAAGATCGAGTCCAAGAAGGCCGCCGCAAAAGCAAAAGTCTCGACCGTGCCGGGCTATCTCGGCGTCATCGAGGACGACAAGCACGCGGTCCGCATCGCCGACGAGATCGGCTACCCCGTCATGATCAAGGCCTCCGCCGGCGGTGGCGGCAAGGGCATGCGCATCGCCCATTCCAAGGCCGAGGTCGCCGAGGGCTTCAACCTCGCCAAGGCCGAGGCCAAGGCCTCGTTCGGCGACGACCGTGTCTTCGTCGAAAAGTTCATCGTCGATCCCCGCCACATCGAGATCCAGGTGCTCGGCGACAAGCACGGCAACGTGATCTATCTCGGCGAGCGCGAATGCTCGATCCAGCGTCGCAACCAGAAGGTCATCGAGGAGGCGCCGTCGCCGCTGCTGGATGAGGCCACCCGCCGCAAGATGGGCGAGCAGGCGGTCGCGCTGGCCAAGGCCGTGAACTACGACTCCGCCGGCACGGTCGAGTTCGTGGCAGGGCAGGACAAGAGCTTCTACTTCCTGGAGATGAACACGCGCCTCCAGGTCGAGCATCCCGTCACGGAACTGGTCACCGGCATCGACCTCGTCGAGCAGATGATCCGCGTCGCCGCCGGCGAGAAGCTCGCCATCGCGCAGAAGGACGTCACGCTGACCGGCTGGGCGGTGGAATCGCGCCTCTACGCCGAAGATCCGTTCCGCAACTTCCTGCCCTCGATCGGGCGGCTCGTGAAATATCGCCCGCCGGCGGAAGCCAGCAAGGACGGCATCACCATCCGCAACGACACCAGCGTGCAGGAGGGCGGCGAGATCTCGATCCACTACGATCCGATGATCGCCAAGCTCGTCACCCATGCGCCGTCGCGCGCGGCTGCGATCGAGGCGCAGGCGACCGCGCTGGATTCGTTCTACGTCGACGGCATCAGGCACAACATCCCGTTCCTGTCCGCGCTGATGCACCATCCGCGCTGGCGCGAGGGACGACTCTCGACCGGCTTCATCGCCGAGGAATTCCCCAAGGGCTTTGCTGTGCGCGTGCCCGAAGGCGAGGTCGCGCGTCGCATCGCCGCGGTCGGCGCCGCGATCGATCACGTGCTCGGTGAGCGCAAGCGGCAGATCTCGGGCCAGATGGGCGGCCGCATCGTGCAGCGCGAGCGACGCCGTTCGGTCTGGCTCGACCGCCAGGAGATCCTGCTCGAGGTCGGACGCGAGGGCGAGGCAATCGCGATCCGCTTCATCGATCCCGACGGCAAGGCCGGCAATGCGAATCTCTTGCAGTCGCCGTGGAAGCCCGGCGATCCGGTCTGGCAGGGCACCATCGACGGTCACCTCGTCGCGGTGCAGGCGCGTCCGATCGCCAACGGCATCCGCCTCGCGCATCAGGGCGTCGAGGTGCCGGTCTATGTCTGGACCGAGACAGAAGCGACCTCTGCCCGGCTGATGCCGGTGACGACGGCCTCCGACACCGGCAAGAAGCTGCTCTGTCCGATGCCCGGCCTCGTCGTCTCGATCGCGGTGACCGAGGGGCAGGAGGTCAAGGCCGGCGAGACGCTGGCGGTGGTCGAAGCCATGAAGATGCAAAATGTGCTGCGTGCCGAGCAGGACGGCACCGTGAAGAAGATCCACGCCAGCGCGGGCGCGACACTCGCGGTGGACGCGCTGATCCTGGAGTTTGCGTAAAGCGTCTTCGTGGGGATCTCAGCGTCCCCACGAACACCGTCATTGCGAGCGCAGCGAAGCAATCCAGACTGCCTCTGCGGAAAGATCCTGGATTGCTTCGCTGCGCTCGCAATGACCGAGTATGTTGCGGCTGCGTCGCTACAAATGAGAGGGCACCCATGGCCTTTCGTTCCCGCCGCGAGAAACTTCGCTCCATCCTGTCGGGCGGGACTTGCGTCCATCCCGGCTCGGTCTACGACGCCATCTCGATCCGCATTGCCGAGGACCTCGGGTTTCCACTCGGCATGTTCGGGGGATCAGTGGCCTCGCTCGCCGTGCTCGGCGATCCCGATGTCACCCTCATCACGCTCACCGAGCTTGCCGAGCAGATGCGGCGGATGTCGCGCGCCGCAACACTCCCCGTTCTGGTCGACGCCGATCATGGCTACGGCAATGCGCTCAACGTGCGCCGCACGGTGCAGGAGCTGGAGATGGCGGGCGCGGCCGGTCTCACCATCGAGGACACGCTGCTGCCGGCTGCCTTTGGCGAGACCAAGACGCAGCTGATCTCGCTCGAGGAAGGCGTCGGCAAGATGAAGGCGGCGCTTGGCGGCCGCAGCGATCCGTCGTTGGTGATCATGGGCCGCACGGGCGCTGCCGCGATCACCTCGATCGAGGATGCTGTTCGCCGCGCCAAGGCTTATGAGGCCACCGGGGTCGATGCGTTGTTCTTTACCGGCATCAAGTCGCGCGCCGAGCTCGAGGCCATCGCATCTGCCACGCGCCTGCCGATCGTGCTCGGCGGCGCGCCGGACGAATTGAACGCGCTCGATTACCTTGCGAGCCGGCGCGTGCGCATCGCGCTGCAGGGCCATGCGCCGATCGCCGCCGCGACGCAGGCCGTCTACGAGACGCAGAGGGCGCTGCGCGAGGGCACGGCGCCGAAAAGCCTCAAGGGCCTGGCGTCGCCGGAGCTGATGGCCCGTGTCATGCGCGAAGGCGAGGCCAGGGTGCGCAGCGCCGATGTCCTCGGACTGAACAAGTGAGCCGGGCAATTCTCCAGGTCATGATCCGCGGACGCGTGCAGGGCGTCGGCTATCGGGCCTGGGTCGAGTATCAGGCGACGACGAGCGGCCTCGAAGGCTGGGTCCGCAACCGTCGCGACGGCAGCGTGGAAGCGCTGTTCGCTGGTGCGCCGAAGCACGTTGCCGACATGGTCGCGCTGTGCCGCCACGGCCCGCCGTCCTCGCGCGTCGACAGTGTCACCAGTGAAACCGCGAGCGTGGATGAGCTGAATTTGCGCAGGGCAGGGGAAGCGTTCTCGGTGCTGCCGACGGTGTAAGCGCTCACAAGAGGTGGTCATGCCCGGGCAGGCGGGACAAGCCCGGTCATGACGGCGAGGAGGCTTAGGTGCCTCAAGCTCTCGCGGTGAACCCTCATCGCGGCAGCTTGGCGATCGCCTCGCTCAGCTCGTGGATCTCATAGGGCTTGCGCAGGATCGGGAAATCGCCGCGTACGCCGGCGGCGACCTCGCTGTAGCCGGTGGCAAGCAGGATCGGCAGGCCGGGGCGGATCTGGCGGAGGCGATGGGCGAGGCTGAGCCCATCCATCTTGCCGGGCATGACGATGTCCGAGAACACGAAGTCGACGCCGTTGCTCTCGATCTCGCGCAATGCCGCTTCGGCATCGGCGACCCGGCGCACTTGATAGCCGAGCTGCTCCAGAAGACCGATGCTGACCAGAGCAACGTCGGGATTATCCTCGACCAGCAGCACCGTGCCGCTGCCGCGGAGAGGCGTCCCCGATGTCTCGCGCGACGGCGCATCTGTGCCGCGCGGCAGGATGATGGTGAATGTCGTGCCCTTTCCGAGCTCGCTTGCGACCGTTATCGTGCCGCCGGCCTGATGAGCGAAGCCGTGCACCTGCGAAAGGCCGAGGCCGGTACCTTCTCCGATCGGCTTGGTCGTGAAGAACGGCTCGAAGATCTTGTCGAGAACGTCGGAGGGAATTCCGAGCCCGGTATCCGTGACGTCGATTGCGACGAAGTCGCCGGCGAGGGGAGGTTCGTTCAGCGCGACATTGCGCGCGCCGATCGTCACCGTGCCACCGTCCGGCATCGCGTCGCGGGCATTGATAACGAGGTTGAGCAGCGCGGTCTCGAGCTCGGAGACGTCGGCCTTGATCGGCCATGTGTCGGAGCGAATGTCGAAGGCGAGGCGCACGGAACTGCCCACGCCGGCGTCGAGCACCTCGCGGATGGCCGCGACGCGTTCGGCGAAATCGATCGCCTGCGGGTTGACGCTTTGCCGCCGCGCAAAGGTGAGGAGCTGGTTCGTCAGCGCGGCGCCGCGTTTGGTGGCGGTTTCGATCGCGGACATGGCGCGCTCGAGCTTGGGGTCGCCAGAAGCGCCCTTCTTCAGGATGTGAAGGCTGCCGCTGATGATCATCAGAAGATTGTTGAAGTCGTGGGCAACCCCGCCGGTGAGCTGTCCGAGCGCATCGAATTTCTGCGACTCGGCGAGCTGCTTCTGCATTGCCTCGAGCTTGAGCTGGGCGTTGCGGCGCTCGGTGATGTCGCGCGTGATCTTGGCGAAGCCGATCAGCGCGCCGCCCTCGTAGATCGGGTCGATCACCACGCTGGCCCAGAAGAACGTGCCGTCCTTTCGGACGCGCCAGCCTTCCTCCTCATATCGGCCCTTTTCCCGGGCAATACCGAGCGCCCGCGCAGGCTTGCCATTGGCGCGGTCGGTCTCGGTGTAGAAGCGGGAAAAATGCTGGCCGAGGATTTCCTCGGGCGAATAGCCCTTGATGCGTTCGCCGCCGATGTTCCAGCTGGTGATGATCCCCTTGGGATCAAGCATGTAGAGGGCGTAGTCGGCGACTCCCTCAACCAACAGCCGGAAACTGCGCTCGCTTTCGAACAAGTCTCTCTGTTGATTGAACTTTTCGGTCATTCCGGACCCCGCCTCGACGGGGACAAACGCCGCACATGGCGGATTAGTTCCCATTCTGTGGGACATTTTTAGGCAATATCCGCACCATATGCAGTGGCCGCCGGGCGATCAGGCTCCTCGGACCGGCCGCTTGCTCGTCGCCAGGCTCCGGAACGTCGCGGCCACAGCGCGCAGTGCCGCGAGCTTGGCGGGATCGCTGACTTTCGAATGCAGCATCACCTTCGAACTGCCGAGCCTCGGCAGCTTGTGCGCAGGCCCGATATCGACCAAGCCCGGAGGCGCGATCCGCCGCGCCAGCGGCGCGATTGCAAGTCCGGCAAGCGCCGCCGCGACCACGGCCGTGACACCGCCGCCGACGAAACGCTCGCGCCAGGGGGTGCGGGCCTTGTCGAGCGCGCGCACGGCGATGGCGCGGACGCCACAGGGCGGGGTGAGCGTTGCCAGCGGCAGTGCTTCGCCCTTCGGGAGCGTGAAACGTCGTGACGCGAACCAGCCGAACTCGTCATCAGCCAGCTTCTCGCCGCCGCGGCGGCTGCCCTCCTGGCGGACGATCACCGCGTCCAGCTCACCCGCGTCATAGGCATCCTGCATCTCGCGCGAGAAACCGATGGTGACGGCGAGCGTGAGATTCGCGGACATCGCGTGCAGCCGTTCGAGCAGCGGCACCAGTTCGGGGCCCGCGGCATGGTCGGAGATGCCGAGCGAGAGCGACTGCGCGGCGGAAGCCTCGCCGGAGAACGCACGGTCATGCGCTTCCATGAGCGCGCGGGCGCGATCGAGGAAATCAGCACCATCGGCCGTGAGCCGAACCGCGCGCGGCGAGCGTTCGACGAGGCGTTTCCCCAGCAACGTCTCCAGCCGTTGCAGCTTGAGGCTGACAGCCGCCTGCGTCGTGCCGAGTGCTTCGGCCGCGCGGGTAAAGCTCTGGAGGTTGGCAACCAGCAGGAAGGCCCGGACCGTGGCGATGTCGAGCGTTGCGTTCATTATGGATTGTTATCACTGATATATGTCTCGATAAGATACCAAAATCATGGTCGCAGGTCTAGCTTCTCACCAACGCCGCGCAAGGCCCGGCGCAGCATCTTGAGGAGAACCACCATGCCCCTGATCAAAGTGTCCTACGCCACGTCTCGCCAGTCGCCGTCGCTGAAGGCCGACATCGCCAATGCCGTGTCCGAGCTCACGGCAAAGATCCTGCACAAGGATCCCAACGTCACCGCCATCATCGTGAAGTCCGTGGATGCGGGCGATTGGTTCGCGGGCGGCAAGTCGCTCGCCGAGCAGAAGCTCGCAAGCTACTGGATCGACATCCACGTCACCGAGGGCACCAACACCAAGGACGAGAAGGCGGCTTATCTCGCTGCCATGTTCAAGCGCATGGCCGAGGTCCTGGGGCCACTGCATCCCGAGACCTATCTGCATGTCGATGAGGTCAGGGGCGATGCCTACGGCTTTGGCGGCCTGACCCAGGAGCGGCGCTACATTGCCGGCAAGCTCGAGGTTCCGCTGCAGGCGGCGTGATGACCGATCGCGGGTGAGCAATCTCACCCGCGACCGGTTGCAAGGGATCGTCAGCTCGCAGCCCGGAACTGGACTTCTGAACTGTTGATGAAGCACGTCTTGTCGAACAGCTTCAGGTCCAGCGGGTTCGGCAAGCGGACATCGCTGAGATCAGGACAGGGCTTGATTGCGGGATCATAGGATCGATCGATCTGCGAGATGAAGACGACGATCAGGCCCTTGTCTCGTGCGAACGATTTCAGCGCGCGCACCTGAACGGTCAGGTCGGGGTTTTCCCGCCGCTGGTCGAGCAGTTGCAGATAGTCGATCACCACGAATGTGCCGCGCGGGGCGGGGGCCATCTGCTTGACGACGTAATCGGCGCTGATCGCATCGGAGCAATCGAGCTCGAACAATTTGTCGAACTGCGCAGGCTCCACGCCGATCGCCCGCAAGCGGTCCAGAACGTCTCTCTCGGTGTATTCGAGCGAGAAGAACGCGGCGCGGCTGCCTTTCCTCATGGCCTCTACCGCAAGTTCGAGACTCATCAGGGTCTTGCCATGACCGGGGCGCGCACCCAGCAGCACCAGCTCGCCCGGCCGGAATTGAGGAAACAGCTTGCCGGCCGGCGTCTCCGCCGCGGCTTTCGCTGCGAGAAGGCTCCAGGCGGAGAACCCTTCCGTTGTGGCGACGCGGTCAAGCGCGTCGTGGAGTGGAATGCCTTCCTCGCGGGACAGGCGCTTCGCCTTGCGCTTGAGATGATAGATCGGCGCAGACAGTCTCATCGTGAGAACCTCCCATTGCGAGCATGATCGCAATCCCTCCTTATGCCCAGCGCTCGAACAGTCGGTCCGATGATCAATTCGCCCAGCATGAAATCTACTTTCCCGGCGGAGGGGGGAGGCGAGGGCGACGCCGGAATCAAGTATAGCCGATTCTGCGCAGAACGCGGTAGCGCTAGGCGACCGCTTCCGGCAGCAGCGCGCGGGTTGGTCCGAACAATTCTTCGAACGTCCGCCTGAGCGCGATATCGACATCGGCCATTGTCACGAGCTGGCCGAGATCGACCAGCGAGGTGACGCCGTAGCGGGGATCGACGACGCCACAGGGCACGATGCCGGCGAAATGCGACAGCTCCGGCTCGACATTGATGGCGATACCGTGGAACGACACCCAGCGCTTCAGGCGGACGCCGATCGCCGCGATCTTGTCCTCGTGATCGGCTCCCTTGTCGGGACGCCTGACCCAGACGCCAACCCGGTCCTCGCGCCGCTCGCCGCGAATGTTGAAGGCAGCCAGCGTGCGCAGGATCAATTCCTCCAGGCTCGCGACATAGGCCCGCACGTCAGGCCGGCGGCGCTTGAGGTCGAGCATGACATAGGCCACCCGCTGGCCCGGCCCGTGATAGGTGAGTTGCCCGCCGCGCCCGCTCGCGAAGATCGGGAAGCGGGCATCGAGCAGGTCTGATTGCTTGCCCGAGGTGCCCGAGGTGTAGAGCGGGGGATGTTCGAGCAGCCAGACCAGTTCCGGCGCCTCGCCCGCCGCGATCGCGGCGACCCGGGCCTCCATGATGGCCACGGCATCCGGATAGGGCACCGGAGCATCCGAGATGAGCCATTCGACGGGCTCGCCGCCTGCCGCGGAAAACGACGTCAGATCGAGCTCTTGGCGCTGGCTTTGGCGGGGGTTTTCAGGCGAATTAACCATTGGCTAACCATAACGTGGTGATGATCGCAGGCGCAAATGAAGAGTCCCAAGTCGCGGCGGTCCTGACAGTGCCCACTCTCGATAAAGTCACCGTGGATCTCATGGTCGTCCTCGGGACGACCACCATGCCGATCCATCAAGTATTGCGTCTTTCCCGCGGCGCCATCATCGAGCTGGATGCTACCGAGGCCGACGAGGTCAAGGTCCTGGCCAATAATTTGCCCGTCGCCTCCGGCGTCGTGCTAGTCGACCGCAACCGGATCGCGGTCGAGGTCAAACAGATGCTGCCGCGCACGCCGGGGACCCGGTAGGGCCCCGGGGAAGGCGGTAACGGCCCTGGGGACCAGCACGGGCCGATTCGGGCAGAGGGCTGGAACTTTCCTGCAAAGCTTGTGGAATTCAGGGCCTTTGCAGGCTTGTACCCCTCTGATGGATTTGTTAGATCGGCGCCGTTGATCCGGCCGGCCCTCAAGCCTCAAGCCGGCATCCCCAAAGCGCTCGTGGCGGAACTGGTAGACGCGCTGCCTTGAGGTGGCAGTGAGTAAAATCGTGGGGGTTCGAGTCCCTCCGAGCGCACCATAGACCCACGTTTGGCGTTGAAATCATTCATATTTTTGGGTTTGTCCGGGGGTGTTACCGCTCTGTTCCCGCGCCGCGTTCGCACGCTGTTCGCGTCGGGTCCCCGCAAAAGGTCGTCGAGTGACGGCTCTGATCGAATGCGACGATCTCTTCCATGCCGCTGAGGCCGAGCTTCTCTCGATTCGCTTGCGCGCGCCTGCGATGAGGTAAGCGCCTTCACCTCTGCCTTGATGACCTTGCACGTTAGCACCGCGAACGGATTCTCGCCATTCTCGGGCAGTCATGACTCGACCGGTCCGGCGCGCTGCAGCCGGATCGACTCCGCGAGCCCCCTAGCGAGGTCGAAAGAGAAGAGTGGCCATCGCTCGGCTTGGCGTCGCGGCTCGCCGAAGAGGTTTACGAACAAGTCAGGTGCATTGGCGAGGCCGGTCTGATCCTGGTCGTGGAGCAGAACACGGTGCTTGCGCTCTCGGTCGCCGATCGTGCCTATGTGCTGGAGACAGGGCGCATTGTGCTCGAAGGACCAGCAGGCGAACTCAAGCACAATGCGCGCGTGCGCGAAGCTTATCTGGGCCGTTGAACCCGGGATCAAGGAGGCAAGATGTATCCCGCCAATCATTCTCAATCGCGAGATCTCTATCAGCGAGCGCTGAAGAGCCTGCCGGGTGGCAATACGCGCACCACGGTCTACATGAAGCCGTTTCCGATCTACGCAGCTTCAGGCGCCGGCTGCCGAGTCCGGGACGTCGATGGCAATGAATATATCGACTGCATCAACAATTTCACGTCTCTGATCCATGGCCATGCTCATCCCGCATTGATCGAGGCGGCGACCAAGCAGCTCGCGCTGGGCTCGGCCTTCGGCATGCCGACGGAGTCCGAGGTCGAGCTCGCCGAATTGCTGACAGCAAGGCTTCCATCGGTAGACCATGTCCGTTTCTGCAATTCGGGCACGGAGGCGGTGATGATGGCGCTGAAAGCTGCCCGCGCCTACACGGGTCGTCCGAAGATCGCCAAGTGCGAGGGTGCTTATCACGGCTCCTATGACTACGCTGAAGTCAGCCTCGATCCGACACCCGCGGCTTGGGGCGGCAACGCCCCGGTATCGGTAGCTTATGCCAAAGGCACGCCCGACAACGTGCTCGCGGACGTCGTGACCATTCCGTTCAACGACGTCGAGGCGGCAGTGAGCCTGATCCGCGAGCATGGTCCCGAACTCGCCTGTGTACTCGTTGATCCGATGCCGAACCGAGCAGGTCTGGTTCCGGCGGACAGAGCCTATGTGGAAGCGCTCCGTCAGGTCACGCGGGAAGTCGGCGCTCTGCTTGTATTCGACGAAGTCATCACATTCCGCCTCGGCTATGAGGGTGCACAAGGGCTTTGGGGGATCGATCCGGACCTGACTACGCTCGGCAAGATCATCGGCGGCGGCTTCCCGGTCGGCGCGATCGCCGGCGGCAAGAAGTTCATGTCGGTGTTCGATCCATCCTCCGGCAAGCCGGCGCTCCCGCACGGTGGCACCTTCTCGGCCAATCCCGTCACCATGCGCGCCGGTCTTGCCGCCATGAAGCTGCTCGACACAGCAGCCTATTCACGCCTCGATAGGATCGGCACCGCTGTGCGCGACGGAATCAATGCGGCTTTCCGCAAGACCGGCGTTGCCGGGACCGCGGTCGGATTGGGCTCGCTACTCAAGATTCATTTTACGGATCGCAACGTCCGGGATTATCGTTCAGCCTACTTGAGCGAGATGGAAGCGAAGCGCCTGGCCGTGTTCACCACCAGGCTGCTCAATCGCGGGATATTGGTCGCGAGCTATGGCCTGATGGCGCTGTCGTTGCCGATGACCGATGCTGACGTGGATACGATTGTGAAGGCGGCTGCGGAGTCCCTGGAGGAGGTCGCCGCGTTCGGCTGATCAGGCTCCCCGTACCCGCGAACTGTTCCGACCGGCGCTCGCTTGACGCCGGATTGAGATCCTCATTCCCACCAGCAGGCTCGCGATGACCTCGTCGCGATCGATCGCGACGGCAGCACCGTGTTCGCAAAATAGCCGACAACGCCGGCAGACCAGCCCGCGGATCAACTTCGTTCAGGTAACAAGATCGAAGGTCCAGCAATTGTGGAATATGAGACGACGACCGTCCTGATTGGTGACCGCGATCAGATCGAGGTCAATGATCTGGGATGGCTCGATAATCGGGCTCAGGTGATTGAATGATGAGGCCGCTCGGCGTTTGAGTGCGCCACTCCGTCGGTTGGGTCCGGCCTGAACTGCTGACGTGCCGAGTGCGACCGCGATCTTCGCCTTAGGGCCGGCCTGAGGCGGACTCCGGCGACATCAGCACACCAGGCTTGCTCGCTTGGCGAGGATCCGCAGATCTGACTCCTTCGGAAATCGGGATACCGTGCTGGCGGCAATGCGGACGCATGCTGGACAACGATGGCGATAGGGGACTTGCACTATTTCTGCCGCAGCGCGCGGGCGAGCTGATCTTCCAGCGGCTTGCGCAGGTAGGCGAGCGCCGTCCGCACGCCGTTCTGGATGAAGGCTTCAACCGGCATACCGGGCACCAGCGCCTTGCCGTCGAGCTTGGCGAGTTCGCTCGCGTCGAGGCTGATGCGGGCGACGTAGTAAGCCGCGCCGGATTGCGGGTCCTTGGTCAGGTCGGCGGCGATCCGCGTCAGCGTGCCGTCGAGCTCGGGGGTCACCGCGGCGTCGAACGCGCTGAAGCGGAGCTTGGCTGATTGCCCGACCTTGAGCCGGTCGATCATTTGCGGATCGACCCGGGCCTCGACCACAAGCGAATCCTTCGGCACGATGAGCATCAGCTGTTCGCCCGCGGTGATTACGCCACCGATGGTGAAGACCGATTTCTGGTGGATCAGACCGTCCTGCGGCGCGCGCAATACCACGCGATCGAGCTGGTCCATCGCGGCGATGCGGCGTTCGCCGAGATCGGCAAGCTTGGTCTCGACGTCGCGCAGTTCGGTCGCGACCTCGCGGCGCTGGTCCTGGACCAGCTGGATGATCTGCAGCTCGGTTTCGGTGATCCGGCCCTTGGCGCGCGCGATCTCGGCGATCAGCTGGCCTTCCTCGCCGGTCAGGCGGGAGGCCTCGCGCTCGAGCGCAGTGAGGCGCGCATAGGGCACCAGGCGCTTTTCGTACAGCTGGCGGACGCCCTCCAGCTCGGTGTCGATCCAGCGGATTTGTTCGCGCTTCGACGCGATCTGCGCCTCCAGGCCGCGGATTTCGTCCGCGATCTGCGCCTTTCGTTCGCGCAGCTGCGATTGTTGGCCGCTGATCGCCTCGCGCCGCCGGGCGAACAGCGTGGTCTCGCCCTCGATCATCTCCGCGATCGCGGCGACGGCGCGGCGGGCGGCGATCTCGCCGGGCAGCGCCACTGCATCGCGGCCGTTCTGCTCGGACTGCAGCCGGGCACGACGCACCCCAAGCTGGTTGAGCTGGTTTTCGATCAGCGCAAGGTTGGCGCGCGGCAGTGTCTCGTCGAGGCGGACCAGCATGTCGCCGGCCCGAACCTGATCGCCGTCGTTGACGTAGATGTCGGCGACCACGCCGCCGGTCGGGTGCTGAACCCGGCGGACGTTGCTGTCGACCACCACCTGTGCCGGCGCTATCACGGCGCTGGCGAGCGGTGCGGTCATCGCCCAAACGCCGGCGGTGGACACTACGATCGCCAGCGTGCCGATTCCGAGTCCGGTGGCGCGACGGATATCGCGAAACGGATCGTTGCGGCGAGCCTCGGGCGTGCGGGCTGCGGTCATATGAAGGTCCTCAACTGGCGGCGGCGGCAGGAACCGAGCGCGCATCGGGCACCGCCTGCAGCGCCGCGCCGCCCGGCGCCGGATGAGCGGCGAGCGATTTGCGCAGCACTTCGTCCTTCGGGCCGAACGCCTGCACCTGGCCGGTTGCCAGCGTCAGCACGAGATCGACCGCGGCGAGCGCCGCCGGCCGATGCGCGATGATGACGGCAATGCCGCCGCGGGCCCGGACGCGCCGGATGGCGTCGGTCAGCGCGGCGTCGCCTTCGGCGTCCAGGCTGGCGTTCGGCTCGTCGAGCACCACCATGAACGGATCCTTGTAGAGCGCGCGCGCCAATGCGATCCGCTGCCGCTGGCCGCCTGATAGGGTGGCGCCGGCTTCGCCGATCCGCATCTCGAATCCCTTCGGCAGCTTCAGGATCATCTCGTAGGCGCCGGCGGCCTTCGCCGCGGCGATCACCGCCGCCTCGTCGATCTCCGGGTCGAAGCGTGCGATGTTCTCCGCCACCGTTCCGTCGAACAATTCGACGTCCTGCGGCAGATAGCCGATCATGCCGCCACGAATTTCTGCCGGCCACTGGTCGAGGGTGGCGCCATCAAGGCGGATCTCGCCGCGTGCGATCGACCAGATCCCGACCAGTGCCCGCGCCAGCGTCGACTTGCCGGCGGCTGACGGGCCAATGATGCCGACCGCCTGGCCGGCTTCGAGTGCGAACGAGGCGTTGTGCACGATCGCGGTGGTGCCGCCGGGGGCGGCGATCGTTACCTGCTCGACCGTGAGCCGATGGACGGCGCGTTCGGGCGCGACGTCGGGCTTCGGGGCGTCGCCGTTGCGCAGAGCGGCGCGGAGCCGTTCGCCCGCCTGTCGCGCGGCGAGGAATGGACGCCAGATGGAGATCGCCAGTTCCACCGGCGCGAGCGCGCGGCTGCCCATGATCGACGCGGCGATCATCACGCCGCCGCTGGCCTGCCCCTCGATCACCAGATAGGCGCCGAGGCCGAGCAGCGCCGATTGTAGCACGAAGCGCAGCGTCTTCGACAACGCGCCGAGCGATCCGGCGATATCGGCGTTGCGCTGCTGGGCGGCGACGAGATCGCCGTTGGCGGCCCCCATCCTGTCGATCAACCGCTGCTCCATCCCGAGCGCGGCCACGATCTCGGCGTTGCGCCGACCGGCTTCAAGCTGGACGCCGCGGATTGCGCCGGCACGCGAGGCGTCCCGGGTCGGCGCCCGCGTCAACACTTCGGTGAGCAGTGCGATCCCGAACAGCAGCACCGCGCCCACGACCAGCGTCCAGCCGAGATAAGGATGCAAGACAAAGCAGCCTGCGAGATACAGCGGCATCCACGGCAAGTCGAACAAGGTCGTCGGGCCGAGCCCGGAAAGGAACGACCGGACCGAGTCCAGATCATGTGACAATTGCAGGCCGCGATTCGCGCCGCCGCCGCGTAGCGGCCCGCGCAGGATGTTGCAGACGACCGGTTGCCACAGCGCGGCGTGCAGTGCCGATCCGATCCGGGTCAGAATGCGCTGACGCAGCAGGTCGAACAGCCCTTGCATCGCATACGCCGCCGCCACCGCGATCGACAGCGCGATCAAGGTCGGAATGCTGTGCGATGGGATGACCCGGTCGTACACCTGCAGCATGTAGATCGAGCCGGTGAGCATCAGCAGATTGAGCACCGCCGAGAACAGTCCCACCGTCAGAAAGGCCGTTCTGCAGGAGGCGATCGCAGCCGACGCGAGATCGCCGGACGCGGGAGTCGACGCGGAGGACGTTGTTGCGGTCATCTTACTCAATTCAAAACGACGTCGGACCGTCACGGTCGGATGCGGTCGGCGTTCGTTAGCGAGGTTCAACGTCAGGCGCATGACAAAGCGCGATGCGCGAAAACGCGGGCCGGCGGCAACGAGGCCGAGGTACCCTGCGACGAAACGCCGCCATGGTTCGGAAGTTCGGCCGCGCAGGCCGCCAATCCAAACCTGGCGTGGTCACCTCTCGCGGCGGGCTGATCGAGCTGTAGCGCGATGACTCATTGGCGATTGCTGCCGGCCGAGAGGTCGAGCCGCGCCGCCTGTCGCAAGACGAGTCGTTCGTTCGCACGGTCTTCGGGGCTTTTCGTGTCGCGACTTCACCGGCCCGTTAAAAAGCAGTCACCGATCTGTTGTCGTCGGCGTTCTATCAACGCGCATTAACGATCCGTTAACCATCGGCCGTCTGGACCGTGCCCTTACGCATGCCGTGAGGCGGCGATCCGCGACGTCTTCTCTCAAGCGCTGGAGTGGCTATCCATGTCGACGACCCCTCATGTCCTGGCGAACGGCGATTTCCTGCAGGATTGGTCCAATACTGGCCTTATCACGACCAACGATGACTGGTCGGGGGTCGCATCGATCGTCGGCTATCTCGGCAACGATGTCGTTTCGGCCACCGGGGTGGACGCGCGTACGGCTACCGGATCGTCGTCAGGAGATGTCGACGTCGTCGCCAACCAGACCAACACTGCCATCACCAACGGCGGTGTGGCTGAATTCCAGATCGCCAACCCGACGGTGGCGCTGAACGGCTCAAACAGTGCGGATGCCCCGAGCCTCGTGATCTACCTCGACGCCACCGGCCGCAAGGATGTCCGGCTGAGCTTCGACGCACGCGACCTCGACGCCAGCACGGACGATGCCGCGCAGCAGATCAACGTGCAGTATCGGCTCGGTTCGAGCGGGGCGTGGACCAACGTTCCAAGCGGCTACGCCGCCGATGTCACCACCGGCGGTACCGCGACCCAGGTGACGCCGTTCGATCTGCTGCTACCTGCCGACGTCGACGGCCGCAACGACGTCCAGGTTCGCATTCTCACCACCAACGCCGTCGGCAATGACGAGTGGGTCGGTATCGACGACATCCGCGTCACCAGTTCGTCCGAATCGTCGATCGAAGCTCAGCACGTCGCCTTCGCGCCGGATTCGCTTACGGTGTCGCATGACGAAGGTAACAGCGGTCCGACCGTCTATCAGTTCACCGTCGAGCGCAGCGGCGGCACCACGGGCGACGTCGCGTTCTCGGGAACGATCGCTTCGGCGCAGACCGATGCGGCCGACTACGTCGGCGGCAAGCCGGTCAGCTTCAGCGGCAGCATCGCGGCGGGTGAGACCTCCGCGGTCGTGACCGTCACCGTCGCCGGCGACGCCGACAATGAGGCGGACGAGAGCTTCACGCTGACGCTGCAGGACGTTTCCAATTCGGCGGCCGTGACCACCACGATCGGCAGCGCCGCGACGGCGACCGGCACCATCGTCAACGACGATGTCGGCATCACCAAGATCAGCACGATTCAGGGCAGCGGAGCCAGCAGCGCCATGGTCGGCCAGACTGTGACCGTCGAAGCCATCGTGGTCGGCGACTTCCAGAACGGCGATGCCGACGCCAACCGCAATCTCAACGGCTTCTATCTCCAGGAGGAAACCACCGATTCCGACGGCAACGTACTGACCTCCGAGGCGATATTCGTCTACGGCAGCGCCACCGACGTCCAGATCGGCGACCGGGTGCGCGTCACCGGCTCGATCAGCGAATATTTCGGCCTGACCGAGCTCACCGCCAGCAACATTTCGGTCGTCCAGGCCGGCGCGGTGGCCGACGTCGACACGATGGCGGTGCAGATCGACCTGCCGTCGATGGGCACTACGCTGAGCCAGGACGGCGACTACCAGCCTGATCTTGAAGCCTATGAAGGCATGCTGGTCACGATACCGCAGACCCTGACCGTCACCGAGCAGTACAATCTCGACCGGTTCAACGAGATCAAGCTGGCGGCGGGCGAACGGCCCGAACAGTTCACGCAGGAGAACGCGCCCGACGCCGCCGCCTACCAGGCGTATCTGGCCGAGCTCGGTGCCCGCACCATCACCTATGACGATGGCCTGAACGTCCAGAACGCCGCGATCAACAACCTCGACGGCTTCGATCCGAACGACAACCCGTCCGCCACGCCGAACTACGGCACCGCCGACGCGGTCCGGATGGGTGACACCGTTACCGGCTTGACTGGCGTGCTCGACTATCAATGGGCCGGCAACTCCGCCTCGGGAGCGACCTGGCGGATCCGCTCGGTCGAAGATGGCGCCAACACCTTCGGAGCCGGCGACAATCCGCGCACCGATGCGCCGGAAGACGTCGGCGGCCGCCTGAAGGTGGCGAGCTTCAACGTGCTGAACTACTTCACGACGCTGGACAATGGCGGCACCACCGCGATCGGCGAAGCGCCGCGCGGCGCCGACAACGCCGCGGAGTTCGCGCGTCAGACCGAGAAGCTGGTCGCGACCATCCTCGACATGGACGTCGACGTGCTGGCGCTGACCGAACTGGAGAACGACTTCTCCGCCGCATCGTCCGGCAACGCGATCAAGTATCTGGTCGAACAGCTCAATGCCGTGGCTGGCGCCGGTACCTATGCCTGGGTCGATCCCGGCCAGCAGTTCGTTGGCGGCGACGCCATCGCGGTCGGCTTCATCTACGACACCACCGCGGTGAAGATCGCCGACGGTACGACCATCGAGACCCTCAACGACGCGGACCTGCCCGGGCTCGGCCTCGGCGGCCTGCTCGGGCAGAGCACGGTCGGCGCGGTGTTCGACGGCGAGAACACCAGCCGCAACGCGATCGCGGTGACCTTCGAGGAGCTTGCGACCGGCGAAACCTTCACGGCGATCGCCAACCATCTCAAGTCCAAGAGCGGTACCGGCTCCGGCGCCGATTCCGATCAGGGCGACGGCCAGGGCAACTGGCAGAACCAGCGCGAGCTGGCCGCCACCGCGCTGACCGCGTGGGCGGCGAGCGATCCGACCGGCTCGGGCGATCCGGACGTGATGCTGCTCGGCGACTTCAACGGCTACGCCAAGGAGCAGTCGACCGCGCTCATCGAGGGCGCCGGCTATGAGAATCTGCACGACCGCGAGGACGACGCTTATTCCTATGTGTTCGACGGCCAGACCGGCACGCTCGACTATGCCTTCGCCAATGCCAGCCTCGGCGGGCAGGTGTCCGGTGTGACCACCTGGCACATCAACGCCGACGAGGCCGACGCGCTCGACTACAACTCCGACTACGGCCGCGACACCTCGATCTTCGACGGCGACTCCGCGATCCGGGTGTCCGACCACGATCCGGTGGTCGTGGGCCTCAATCTCGGGGAACAGGAGCCGACCCCGGCTTACACGCTGCAAATCCTGCATGCATCGGACTTCGAGGCGGGCCTGAACGCGGTCGATCGCGCCGGCAACTTCGCGGCGATCGTCGACTATCTCGAGGAGACCTATGACAACTCGATCACGCTGTCGTCGGGCGACAATTTCATTCCCAGCCCGTTCTTCAGCGCCGGCAGCGACGGCTCGCTGAAGGAGGTCTACGAAACCGCGCTGGAGACCTATTACGGCCTCGCTGCCGGGACGCTGAACATCTCGCCGGGCTTCGGCACCGCCGACATGGCGATGCTGAACATGATCGGCGTGCAGGCCTCGGCGATCGGCAATCACGAATTCGACGCCGGCACCAAGGCGTTCGCCGACATCATCAAGCAGACCGCCGGCTATCCCGGCGCGCAGTTCCCGTACCTCGCGGCCAATCTGGACTTCTCGGCCGATGCCAATCTCGCCTCGGTCTACACCGGCACGATCCAGGATTCCGACGCCTACACCGGCTTCCCGCCGGCGGCCGGCATCGGCAAGAAGATCGCGCCAGCCACGGTCATCGAGGAGAACGGCGAAAAGATCGGCGTGATCGGCGCGACCACGCAGATCGTGCAGAGCATCTCCTCGACCGGCGGCGTCGAAGTGATCGGCGACAATGTCGATGACATGGCGGCGCTGGCGGCAATCCTGCAGCCGACGATCGACGGTCTGCTGGCCCAGGGCATCAACAAGATCATCCTGGTCAGCCATCTGCAGCAGCTCGCGCTCGAAAAGGCGCTGGCGCCCCTGCTGCACGGCGTCGACGTCATCGTCGCCGGCGGCTCGCATACGCTGCTGGCGGACGAGACCGACGCGCTCCGTGCCGGCGACACCGCTGCCGACACCTATCCGATCGTCACCGCGAACGCCGACGGCAAAACCACGCTGATCGTCAATACCTCCGGCGAGTACTCCTATGTCGGACGACTGGTGGTCGATTTCGATGCCGAAGGCAACGTGATCTACACCGCCAACACGGCAGTCAACGGTGCCTACGCCAGCACGGAAGAGGTGGTCGGGTCGCTGTACGATGGCAACGCCACGGTCGATGTCGACGATGACGGCGACGTGGACGCCGACGACGCCGATCCGTTTGCCGACGGCGGCCGCGGCGATCTGGTCAACGACGTCGCCCAGGCGGTGGGCGGGATCATCGACGTGCAGGACGGCAACACCTTCGGCAAGACGGACGTCTATCTCGAGGGCCGCCGCAGCGAGGCGCGCACCGAGGAGACCAACCTCGGCGACCTCTCCGCCGATGCGAACCTTTGGTACGCCCAGAAGGTCGACCCGACCGTGCTCGTTTCAATCAAGAACGGCGGCGGCATCCGCGACTCGATCGGCTACGTCTATGCGGTCGGCGGCGAAGCGGTGGAGAGCCCGCCGCTGGCGAACACCAGCGTCGGCAAGGAAGCCGGCGAGGTGTCGCAGCTCGATATCGCCAACTCGCTGCGCTTCAACAACGCGCTGTCGATGGTCACGGTGACTGCGGATCAGCTGCTCGAGGTGCTCGAGCACGCGGTGGCGGCGACCACGGCGACCGCGACGCCCGGCCAGTTCGCCCAGGTCGGCGGCATCGCGTTCTCGTTCGACATGGACTTGCCGGCCGGAAACCGCGTGCAGTCGGCGGCGTTGATCGACGACAACGGCAATCCGGTGCTGGCGCTGGTCGCGAACGGCGAGCTGGTGGTCGATCCGGAGATGGCGATCCGGGTCGTGACCTTGAGCTTCCTGCTCACCGGCGGCGACGGCTATCCGTTCGCGAGCTTCGTCGCGGCCAATCCCGCCTTTGCCAACGTCGTCAATCTGTCGCCAGACCTGGTTCCGGATGCCGGGCAGGGGGCGAACTTCGCCACCGAAGGCACCGAGCAGGATGCCTTCGCCGAATACATGGCGGCGAACTACTCCGACACGGCCTATGACGTCGCCGATACCGACCGGGCGCACGACGAGCGCATCCAGAACCTCGACTATCGCCAGGACACGGTGCTCGAAACCGAGGCGCTGGTGCTGGTCGGTGACGACGGTGACAACGAACTCACCGGCGCGCTCGGTGACGACGTGCTCAACGGCCTCGGGGGCGACGACGTCCTCGCCGGGCTCGGCGGCGACGACCAGCTCGATGGCGGCGAAGGCGATGATACCCTGTCCGGCGGCGACGGCGACGACACGCTGCTTGGCGGTGCAGGCGATGACACGCTCGACGGTGGCGCCGGCGACGACCGGCTGGAGGGCGGCGACGGTGACGACACCCTGACCGGCGGCGAAGGCGACGACGTCCTGGTCGGCGGCGAAGGCTACGACACCCTGCAAGGTGGCGACGGCAACGACGAGCTGGTGGCTGGCGCCGGCGACACTGCTGAAGCCGGCGAGGGCGACGATCTCATCATCGTCTCCACCGACGATCCCGCGCCGAGTCTGATCGACGGCGGCGCCGGCAACGACACCGTCAAGCTGATCGGCGGCGGCACGGCGGAACTGATCGCCACGCTCAATGTCGAGAACCTGCTGGTGGCCGCAGGCGCCTGGTCGGTGGCCGGATCGGCATCGTACGACGGCGTGACGATCCAGGGCGGCGCGACGCTGGCTTCGAGCCTCGTTGTGGACAACAACGACCGCGTCGCCATCGAGGCCGGCGGCGCGCTCTCGGTGTCCGGCAACGCGATCGTCTGGCAGGGCGGTGGCAACGCGGTCATCGACAATGCCGGCGAGATCGCAGGCTCGACCCGTGCGCTCACCACCACGGCGGGGGCGACCGGCTCGGTGACCCTCAACAACCAGGCCGGTGGCGTCGTCCGCGGCGCGCTGACCCCGGAACGGGCCGGTCACGCCGACGCGACCATCACCGTCAACAACGCCGGCGTGATCGAAGCGAACGGCCGCGTCCTCGACTTCCGCACCTTCGACAACAACGGCGCGTCGGCGGTGATCAACAACCTTGCCGGGGGCGTCATCCGCCAGCATGGCAGCGACACCGACGTGATCCGCCCGGGCGCTGACGGCGTCGTCAACAATTGGGGGACGATCACGACGGATCCGACCTTCGTGGGCGGAGGCGATCTGGTCGACTTCCAGAGCGACACCGGCGGCAAGGTCAACAACTACGCCGGCGGCTGGATGGAAGCTTCGCGTCATGCCGTCACCGGTGACAATGCCGTCACCGTCATCAACAGCGGCACGATGATCGGCCGCAACGGCTCGGCGGTGAATCTCGACACCGACGGAACCGAAGCGCAGAAGGCGTTCATCACCAACCACGGCGTGATGGAGGGCCGCTCCGCCGAACTGTCCGACAGCGACGGCGACGCCATCGATGTCGACGGTCTGGTGCAGATCGTGAACTACGGCAAGATCTCGGGCCTCGGCGCCGAGGGCTATCACGACGGCGAGCCGAACGTCTCCGAAGCGATCGCGATCGGCGGCGGCAGCATCGTCAACAATGCCGGCGGCGAGATCTACGGCTACGGCCGTGCGATCCAGGTCGACAACTCCAGCAACGCCAACGCGCTGGGGGTGACGACCATCGTCAACCACGGCCTGATCAAGGGCGACGGCCACGGTCCGGAAGGGGTCGCCCCCGAGGATGCGGCGCGGTTCGACCTGCGCGGCAACGAGGCGATCAACCTGGTCGGCACCTATGCCGACAGCCTCACCAACAGCGCCACCGGTCAGATCGTCGGCGGCGTCTCGATGGGCGGCGGCAGCGACACGCTGAGCAATGACGGCTCGATCACCGCCACCGGCGGATCAGCGGTGAACATGGGTGAGGGTGACGATCTGATCGTCACCCGCGCCATCATCACCGGCGACGTCCTGCTCGGCGCCGGTGCCGACGAGCTGATCAACCAGAGCTCCGGCGTCATCACCGGCGACGTCAGCTTCGGCGACGGCAACGACAGGCTCGGCAACACCGGCAAGATCGTCGGCAAGGTCGATCTCGGCGCCGGCGACGACTTCGTCAACATCTGGATCGGGTCCGATATCCAGGGCCAGATCCTGCTCGGCGACGGCAACGATATCTTGATCTCCAACGACTGGATCTCGACCAACATGGAGATCGACGGCGGTTCCGGGAACGACGAGATCTACACCTCGTTCGGTAACGACACCATCCACGGCGGCGAAGGCAACGATCGGATCTACGCCAACCAGGGCAACGACACCGTCTACGGCGATGCAGGCAACGACGAGATCTACGGCAACGACGGCGACGATCTGATCATTGGTGGTGCCGGCGACGACACCATCGACGGCGGGGCGGGGGCCGACATCGCGGCCTTCTCCGGCGCGATCGACGGATACGCGATGACGCTCAATGCCGACGGCTCGATCAACATCGCTGATCAGGTCGGCGGCGACGGCACCGACACGCTCGGCAACATCGAGGAACTCGGCTTCGCCGACGGCACCTGGAAGCTGCGCATCGGAACCGGCGGCAGCGATACGATCGTCGGCGGCCTCGGCAACGATCTGGTGTTCGGCGGCGCCGGCGACGACACCTTCATCGGCGGCCATGGTCTGGATCGTTACGACGGCGGCGACGGCGTCGACACCATCGACTACAGTCACATCCTGTTCGAGCTGACGATCGACCTCGCCTCCGGGCTGGCCTACTATCCGGGCTATCTCCCGGGCGCCGACCATCTCGCCGGGATCGAGAACGCGGTAGGCACGGCGTTCGGCGACACGCTGATCGGCTCGGCCGGAGCCAACACCCTGAACGGCGGCCTCGGTGACGACCTGCTGATCGGTGGCGCCGGTGACGATGTGCTGCTCGGCGGCTTCGGCGACGACGTGCTCCGAGGCGGTGCTGGTGACGACACCATCGACGGCGGCTGCGGTCAGGACGTGTTGGATCTGTCCGACGCCACCGGTGCAGTCACGATCAACCTGGCGTCCGGCATCGCGACCGGCGCAGGCATCGGCACCGACCACTTCAGCGGCATCGAGGGCTTCGTGCTCGGCGCCGGTGCAGACCATCTTACAGGCGGCAACGGCGCCGATATGTTCGATGGCGGAGCCGGCAACGACGTCATCGCCGGTGGTGCCGGCAATGACACGCTGCGCGGCGGCGACGGCGACGACGGCGTCGACGGTGGCTCCGGCAACGACGTGATCGAGGGTGGCCTCGGCAAGGACACGTTGAAGGGCGGCTCGGGTGTCGACGCCATCTCCGGCGGCGATGGCGACGACAACATCGATGGCGGCTCCGAGAACGACATGCTCAATGGTGGTGCCGGCAACGACACCATCAAGGGTGGCTCGGGTGTCGACATCCTCGCGGGCGATGCCGGCAACGACATCCTGTCCGGCGGCTCGGGTGCCGACGTGTTCATGTTCGCCGCCGGCTTCGGCAAGGACACCGTCACCGACTTCGCCACCACCGGTGCCTCGGCCGATGTGCTGCAATTCTCGAGCAGCCTGTTCTCCAACTTCGCCGAAGTGATGTCGCACACCACGCAGGTCGGCAACAACATCGTCGTGACGCTCGATGCCGACAACACCGTGACGCTGGCCAATCTGCAGATGGCCTCGCTCGCGGCAGACGATTTCCGCTTCGTCTGATCCATCGCCGACTGAACCGAACCACGGAACGCAGCAGCGTTCCGTGGTTTTTCTGGATCATGCGAGCTCACCGAGATGGTGCTGTTGAACCAGCATGGTCGTGTGGCAGAAGCGATCGGATCGTGCGTGCTCTTGGTGCGTAATGGGGAAGGTCATAACGCCGCCGTGGTCGGAAGGCGCACTCGAGAGCATCACGATCGACATCGTTGAAGAGCTGTGCAAGACAATGAGGATGCCATTCGAGTGTCGCCCGATCGAGCGAACGGAGCTCATTATCGCGGATGAATGGCGTCTGTTGGAACGCTGAATGAAATCACGCTGATCAGCGACGTTGATGGCAATAAGCCCGACGAATCCGGCGTGCTGAAAAGTATCGCCGAGCGGTATCGCAGCGCCGTACACGGCGTCGAGGTTCATCCGGCCGTTGATATGGACTGCAGGCCGTCCGCGCAATTGCTGAGCGTTGCTGCCGAATTGCGTGCGAGGAACGCCTCGCATGAGGCGTGGCTGGCCACAGCGACGGCGCTGATCGCGGGCAATGAGGTCGCACTATCGAGACACTAGCGCCTATCGCACGCCGTACCGCGAGAAGTCCTCGACGATCGTGGGGCGAATGGCTTTTGCGGCTGCAATGTCCGCGTCGCCGCCGATCGCGTCGCCCTTCTTCAGTCTGGCCAAGCCCCTTCCGTAGAGGGAACTTGCAAGCTTTGGGTCAAATGTCAGCGCCGAGCTGTAGTCTGCGACAGCCGCGTCGAGCGAGCCCATCTTTAGATGGACCATCCCGCGCGAGTCGTACGTGGCCGCCTTGTTCAGCTGGGATCGAAGCGCTCTGTTGCAATCCTCCAGCGCGGCCTGCAGGGTGCCAAGCACGGCTCTGGTCCAGCAGCGGCGGCTCCATACCTCGTCAAGATCCGATGTGAGACGGATGGCCTCGTCGTGGTCGGACGACGCGGCATGGTACTCATTCTTCTTCAGGTGCGCTTGCGCACGATTGGCGAAGGCTTTGGCGTAGCCGGGGTCCAGCCTGATGGCCTGGTCGAGCGTCTGAATCGCGAGGTCGTATTCGCCTTTCAGCAGGTAGGCCACACCCCGATTATTGTAGGGCTTGGCGAATTCAGGTGCCAGCTTGATCGATTCATTGAAGTCTTGGATTGCGCGGTCGTAGTCGCCCTTCGCAACGTAGGCATTCCCACGATTATTGTAGGAAATCGCCAGGCCTGCTGCCGTGCTCTGGTGCGAGTCGATCAGCGTCGAGCAAGCGGAAATCCGTGAGTCGAGCGAGCTGCGCTCCGAGCCATTGCAGAGTTCAAGATCCCGGAGGCTGTTGGCCGTCGGGTTCTGCGCGGCAGCCAACGACGGCAGGAGTAGCAAGGCCAGGGCGCATATGACGACGATGCCTCTCGATCGGCGGGTTTGCGCGGCCGCAGCGTGGCGGGCGTGCGCCGAACCTTGTGGGCATTTGCTGAACGACGGTTGCGCGTATGGCAATGATCCTAGCAGCCTCGACAGATGTTGAGATCGAACTTGCGGGTAGCGTTCTGGCGGGGTTCTCGCGTCGCGGGTGCCTCCGTTTTCTTCCTGCCCTCCTCGATAAGCGTGGAGAATTTGACTGAGCCATCATCCGAGATTGCGACGTGCGGTGTGGTCCCTCGAATTCCCATGGTCGCGACAGGAGTGTCGACCTTCATATCGCCTGTTTTGGCAACCTTTCCGGCGACGAAGGTAAACGTCCCCCTGGTTAGACTAAACAAGGTCGAATTCGAGTTTCCTCCAGGGTCATACACGAACTCGTCCAGGACCATCCGGGCGTTGGTCGATAGATTGAAAGTTGTGCCATCCGTAAAATTGATGCCGACCCGGCCGTCAGCCCCGGTCCGGATGACATCGCCTACATAGACGGGGTCTCCAACCTTCGTCGAGCCAGACGCTTTGGCCTCGATGACGACTGCGTTCGCATGTTCGATGGCCACCGCGCCGGTGACGCTGACGACCTTTCCGATGAGCTTCGCTGCATCCTGGATCGCGGGCGGCGCTGCATTGACTTGCGCTTCTGCTGGTCCGGCGAACGAGCCTGACAGAGTCAAAACGAAATAGGTCGCCAGCGCGGTAATCGTGCGAACGAACATGATCTCCCCCTTCCGAGAAGACCACCAATTATAACACAAGCAACGCGCCTATCGATTCCGAATATCGCGGACCGACTAGGCCTCTCGGGCTAGACTGAGCGACCTAGGTTTCCGATGCCCGTGCCGGTGTTGCGCCGCGCATAGACGGCTGCATCTCGGTCGAGTACATTGACTGAACAAATTTCTGTGAAGCGCTGAGCTCTGTGCAGGTCACATGGCACCAGATTTTTTTTCATGCGCGCGAGGTCATTTTCGACGGGCAGATGTCGGTTGCGGCGCAGGGCGTCCGTTCAAGGCGCAGGCGATATAACAGGCATATTTGGCAATCACGGGCGGCGCGCGGATTTTGACAGCCGAGGCTGAGGCAATGTCAATTTGCCACCATGCTGAGTTGGAGAACGCAGGTGAAGCAATTGCGGTTCCGCGTTGTCAACTTGTCGACAATCCCCGGACCACGACTTTTCTTAGTCGTGCGCGCGCCTCGTTCGCGAGTTGGATGACAAGAGGAATCGCGTTCGTTGGGACGTTTGGGGGAAGCCGAGCCCCATCCGAGGTAACTGGCATGCTGTGGTTCACAGCCCTGATCTTGGCTGAGTCAAAGCAAGCTCGTGCGGCCGACCCCGAAGCCACATTCCTGGATGATGGTATGATTACCTACAAGGACCTTGCGCATGGCGAGTTCGAACTCGTAACCAAAGAGGCGATCCCGCGACATATTCTGGTTGACGATCCCGGACAGACTATTGTTCTGCACGAAAAAGGATCCTCGTTCGCCGTAAACAAGGTCAACAATACTGCCGCTCAGATGGAGGAGCTCCGCGCCGCACAACAGGACGTGCTCGCCAATTTTTCGAAGGAGACAGGAGCAAAGGGATCAAGCACACCTCCGTCCGTTAACCCCCTGACGCCTCAACGCATCGATTTTATCAGGCCTGATGCCCCGCTTCCGCAGCTTCCGCCGGCGATACAAACGCTCTTTGTCGTTCCCGCTATCGTCGATCCCCCCGTGCGGTCGTTGACCGCCACGGCTTTGCCGATTGTTACCGACACGTCTGCCCTTGACCATTTCCCCTCGACTGCCGGTGCTCTGAAGGCGATCAACTTTGATACCGGCGCTCCGCTGAGCTACAGCATAAGCGGCGGGGTCACTGGAGCCGCGAAACTGGGCGGTGTGACATATGATGTTTCCAAAGCCGGTCAATATGGCACGCTTTACGTCAACAGCTCGACCGGCGCCTACGCGTTCGCTCCGGATAATCACGCGATCAATGCGCTGACTGCGACGACAACCGAAGGTTTCGTTGTCACGGTCTCGGACGGTGCATCCAGGGCCGATCAGACCTTCACGGTCACCATCAACGGTGTCAATGACGCAGCGATTATCGCCGGCGACGCGACGGGCGTGGTGGACGCGGCAGGCGCCGCCGCCAATGCTGCCGCCGGCACGGCGACGGCGACAGGCACGCTTACCGATACGGACGTCGATAACCCGCCCAACACCTTTAAGCCAGTCAGTGCGCCTCAGGCGAGCGATGGTGGGTACGGTGTCTTCACGATGACGGTGGATGGCGTGTGGACTTACGTGCTGACCGATACCAGGGGTGCGGTAAAGGCGCTTGATGTCGGTGGCACCCTTACCGACAGCTTCACGGTGGCGACAATCGACGACACACGAAAGGCGGTGACAATCACCATCCACGGCGCTAATGACGGGCCGATCGCACACGCTGATGTGCTGCCGTTGCTTCCTCCGAGCGCGGCGAATGTGAGCCAGGGCGGCTCGCTGACGATCGCCGCAAGCACTCTGCTTGCGAATGACACCGACCCCGATACCGGCGATCATCTGGCGGTCCTTTCCGTCAGTGGACTCAGTGCGAGCGGTGCGGCGGTGTCGCTCTCCGGCACTGACATCATCTACGAATCGACGAGCGCCGCTGTCCTTCGCGCCCTCGGGGCCGGGCAGACCGTCACCGATTCTTTCGCTTATACGATAGCTGACACTCATGGTGCGACTGCGTCGGCGACCGTGACGCTGGTCGTAGCGGGCATCAACGATCCACCGACAATTCTCAGCGAGACCGATCCACCGGTGCAGGCCGTCGTGGTCAATCCAATCGCGCTGGCCGAGGGGGTAAACACAAACTCGCTGGGCCTGGCGACAGAGTCGTTCGATGACCTGCCAAGCGGATCCGACGCGTTCCACGGCAACTTTTACAGTGCTTCGCTGGATGCCACATTTTCGGGATCGGGAAATGTCGGCGTCATCAATGGATCGATCCCCGGCGTCGCGGTCGCTCTGTTCCTCGGACCGTTGCCAGGCGGCGCGGATACCACCGACTATTTGAGCCTCAGCGCGGGCAGCACCGAGACAATCACCTTTGGCTCGGAGAGAAACACGTTTGGCCTGTATTGGGGTACGATTGACCCAATGAACAAGGTCAGTTTCTACAACGGCGTGAATCTTGTTGTATCCTACACCGGCGCCGAAGTTGCGGCGCTCTTGAGCGCACATCAGGGTGTGTTCGCTTCGAATGGCTATTTGGAATTTGTCGGAATCAACCCCTTCGACCGGGTGGTTCTAGAAACGGGCAACTTCAACGCATTTGAGCTCGAAAACATCTCTGCGGGAGTTGTCCTCGATCGCCACGCCGGCCTCGCGGGACCGGTGTCGGGAACGCTGACCGTGAACGACGTCGATATCGGCGACACGCTCACCGCGTCAGTGATCGGAAACGCCAGCGTTGAATTCAGCGGCTCGAACGGCTCAACGACGCTGCCCTTTGGCGCCGATATCGCAACGCTGGTCGATGCCAGCTACATCGCGTTCGACATCGTCAAGACAAATGGTGCGACGCAGACGTTGAATTGGACCTACAGTCCGACTGATGCCGATCTCGATTTTCTCAAAGCCGGCGATGAATTGACCATTAGATATACGGCGCAGGTCAATGACGGGCACGGCAATGTGGGAAGTCAGGCGCTGACGATTACGATAGTCGGTACCTATGCGTCACAAGACATGTCGCACCTAAGCGTTGTCAATGGTACCAGTGCAGACGAGACATTTCAGAACGTCGGCAACGGCGTCACGATCTTCGGCGCAGGAGGAAGCGACAATTTCGTGTTCAATGAGAATTTTGGCACCGCAACAATCGGCGATTTCGATGTCGATAATGACACGATAGCGATCAGTCGTAACTTGTTCGGCAGCGTTGCCGAGATCTTGGCTGCAGCAACCGACGCCGGCCCGGACACGATCATTACATCGCCCGCCACTCACGATGCTATTGTGCTGAAGGGGGTATCACCAGCGCAGCTGCATGGCTCGGAGTTCCAGCTGCTCTGACCGTCGAGGGCTTTGGGTTAGAGCAGCGCAGAGGGTCAAGGCTAATCCAGCGCTACGGTCGAGGCTTGTGGGCGCGATCCATTTCGGTTGCGAGCATCCCGACCCTCGTCGGATGGCTGAAGATCTCGAACTCGTTTCCCCGCGCTATACCGATAAGCGTGATGCCGCTCGCCTCGGCTGTTCGGACTGCAAGTGCGGTCGGCGCTGACATGCCAACGACGATGCCGGCACCGATCGCTGCCGTTTTCTGCACCATCTCGACCGATATCCGGCTGGTGAGGATGACGGCGCCCGTGCATCCGGATCTTCCTTTCGGGGCGAGAGCGCCGGCAAGCTTGTCGAGCGCGTTGTGCGCGACCCACGTCCTCGCGGACCAGCATGGTCCCTCTGTCGGGTTCGAAGAGCCCCGCGGCATGGGTGGCGCGAGTCCAGTGATTGAGGACTTGAGACGCGGTGAGGGCCGCAATCGCCGTGCCGATCTGTTCGGAGGTGAGACACGTGCCGTGCTCGACAGCTTGCGCGATCCGGCCGGCTTCGCGCAGGCTGTCGATGCCGCACAGCCCGCACCCCGTCGGCCCGACGAGCTGCCGCCGTCGCTCCTTCAACCTGCGCCCCGCGTCCGGTCGTAGCCAGAGACGCAGTTCGATTCCGTCGGGACCGGGCACAACCGTGAGTTCCTCGATCTCGCCGAGGTCGCGAATGATCCCCTCGGTGAGACTAAATCCCGGGCGAGGTCGGTCAGATCGGTGGGGTGGCCATCAGAACAGCGGCCGTCGTTCCATCGTAGACGAATGCCACGGGACATTCCTCTGCCACGATGCGCACATCATGCGCACCGCTCGAGGTTAGTCTTGGCATCTTGACCATGGCCGTGGGCGGCGATGCGCGATCGCCAAGTTGAGAGCCGTGCATGGATGCTCGTCCTGCGTCCCGTCATGACGCGCGAGCCGGCGCAAGGTTCCGGGCACTTAGGAACTTGCGATGGCATCTCGGGTTTTGGTGCGGGGCCTGCTGTTCAAGGACGTTCCACCCGAAATCATCGACGGCGGAGAGGCGCCGATTTCGGCATCGTGAATTCTGGATGAGGGCAACATGGTCAGGGGTGGACGACGATGAGGGACAGCACGTCGGATGTCGCCGACATCAGAGATGCCGTTCACTTGTGCATCGACATGCAGAACATCTTCGCTCCCAGCGGCCTTTGGGCGACTCCCTGGATGGAGCGCGTCCTGCCGACGATCGCTTCGATTGTTTCGCGCTATCAAGTGAGAACGATCTTCACGCGCTTCATCACTCCGCAGGATCCGGAGGATCGTCCGGGGCAATGGCAGAGCTATTTTCGCCGCTGGCACCAGGCGACCCGCCGGCATCTGCCGTCATCGGCGCTCGAACTCGTGCCGGCCTTGAGCCGCTTCGTTCCGCCGGCGGCCGTCATCGACAAGCCGGCCTATTCGGCCTTCAGCAATCCCGGTCTCGCGAGCGTGCTGGTCGAAAAGAACATCGGTACCGTCGTGATATCAGGCGCAGAGACGGACGTCTGCGTGCTTTCGACGGTCCTGAGCGCCGTCGATCTCGGCTTCAGGGTCGTCATCGTCGAGGACGCGCTGTGCAGCTCGTCTGATGTCGGGCACGATGCGCTCATGACGATGTATCGCACCCGCTTTCACGGCCAGGTCGACCTGCTGACAGCGGAAGAGCTGGCCGAATTCTGGCGGGAGTAGGAAGTGAAGCGGGATACGATCCGCAATCGCGAAGGCGCGCAATGCGCGCCCGGTGCCCTTTGAGATGGGTATTGCGTTGCTTTCCTCCGTCCGCCTTGTAGGCAAGGACATGCGACCGCAGCGGTCGTAACCATCTCGTAGATAACGGCGGGTTCCCACCACGCCGCTTCGTCACGGGACCCGGCGCTCATCGCCTTGCTTCACCTCGTTCTGCCCGGCATGCGCCGCGATCTGCCTTGCCGCAGTTCGGACGCTCTCGATGCCCTTCGGAAAGCCGCTGCGGTTCGGATAGAGCTTGCGTCGTGCGTCGCGCGGCGGCCGGCGCGGCTTGGTGTCCTGCGCGGCACGGTAGTCGAGCACGGCGATGCCGCCGACCATCAGCAGTGCCAGCGCGATGTTGCCCTTCTTGGGATTGTCCGACGTCAGACCCGACAGCAGCGCGGCGGCATCGAGGCCGTCGCCGCCGACACGGGCCCACAGGCCGGCGTTCTTCTCGACCGAAAGCGACATGATCCCGGCCATGATCTCGCGTACGCCGAAGGCACGCACCAGCGTCTCGCGGCCTTCCATGCCCAGCGTGTGCGTGACGCGCCTTGGCGCGAAGAGTTCGACCACGCCGAGGCCGATGCTGAACCAGCCGAGTGCGCGCGCGAGCTGGTCCGCCGGCTGCTTCAGGCTCGGTCCACCCTCGACGATCTTGGGGTCGCCCTTGGTGCGTATGATGTTGGAGAAATGAAACATGACTAGCTCCTTCAGGGCTTCAGCACGACCTTGACGCAGGAATCCCGCTTGTCGCGAAACACCTGGTACATCTCCGGTCCCTGTTCGAGCGGGACGGTGTGGGTGATGACGAAGGACGGGTCGATCTCGCCGTCTTCGATGCGGCGGAGCAGGTCGTCGGTCCAGCGGTTGACGTGGGTCTGGCCGGTCCGCATCGTCAGGCCCTTGTTCATGAAGGCGCCCATGGGCAGCATGTCGGACAGGCCGCTGTACACGCCAGGCACGGAGATGATGCCGCCGGGACGGCAGACATAGATCATCTCGCGCAGCACGTGAGGCCGGTCGCTCTCCGCCATCACCATCTGCTTGGCGCGGTCGAGCAGGGTGTCGGGCAGGGAAGCCATCACATGCGATTCCATGCCGACGCAGTCGATGCATTTTTCCGGGCCCTTGCCGTCGGTCAGCTCCTGGAGCCGCTCCAGCACGCTCTCGGTCTCGAAATTGATCGTGGTGGCGCCGCCGGCCTCGGCCATGCTGAGCCGCTCGGGCAGGCAGTCGATCGCGATCACCTGGTTGGCGCCGAGCAGGATGGCGCTGCGGATCGCCATCTGCCCCACCGGGCCGCAGCCCCAGATCGCGACCGTGTCGGTCGGCTCGATGTCGCATTGCGCGGCAGCCTGCCAGCCGGTCGGGAAGATGTCGCTGAGGAACAGCAATTGCTCATCCGGGATGCCTGCCGGAACCTTGATGTGGGTGGCGTCGGCAAAAGGCACGCGGAGATATTCGGCCTGGCCGCCGGGATAGCCGCCGGTCAGGTGCGTATAGCCGAACAGGCCGGCCGTCGTGTGTCCGAACACCTTGTCGGCCAGATGACGCTTGCGGTTCGTGGTCTCGCACACCGAGAAATTGCCGCGCTTGCACTGGTCGCATTCGCCGCAAATGATCGTGAACGGGACGACGATACGATCACCCTTCTTGAGCTTTCCGTCGACGCCCGAGCCGACCTCGACCACTTCGCCCATGGTCTCGTGGCCCATGATGTCGCCGGGCAGCATGCCCGGGATGAAATTGTGAAAGAGGTGCAGGTCGGAGCCGCAGATGGCGCAGCTCGTCACCTTGATGATGGCATCACGCGGATCCTGGATCTCCGGGTCGGTGACGGTGTCGCAGCGGATGTCCTCCTTGCCGTGCCAGACCAGCGCCTTCATCGTCCGTCCTCCCGGTTGAGCCACGTGCCATCTAAGTCCAGGCACGAACGATGGTTGCTATCGCCGCGCGCAAATTCTTCGCACTGCGCAAATAGGAACGAGGGAGCAGGGCGGCGATTGAGCGTCAACACCTCTAATTCCAAGACCTCGATTTCAAGGATGTGCGCATGTCCGCCAATCAACTCGCCGTCGTCACAGGCGCCTCAACCGGTATCGGCCTGGAACTCGCCAGGTGCTGCGCCCAGGCAGGTTTCAACCTCGTCATCGCAGCGGACGAGCCTCAGATCGAAAGGGTTGCCGTCGATCTGCGCCGGCTCGGCGGCAGCGTGGAGCCGGTCGAGGCCGATCTCGCCACCACCGAGGGCGTCGACAAGCTCTGCAACGCCGTCGCCGACCGGCCGATCGATGCGCTGCTGGCCAATGCCGGCATCGGTCTCGGCAGGGCCTTCCTCGACCAGGACTTCGCCAGGGTGAGACGCCTCATCGACACCAACATCACCGGCACGCTGTATCTGATCCACCGTGTCGGCAATGAGATGCTCCGCCGCAATGCCGGTCGCATCCTGATCACCGGCTCGATCGCGGGCTTCATGCCGGGCAGTTTCCAGGCGGCCTACAACGCCAGCAAGGCGTTCCTCGATTCATTCTCGTTTGCGCTGCGCGAGGAGCTGCGCGACAGCGGCGTCATCGTCACCTGCCTGATGCCGGGTGCGACCGAGACCGAGTTCTTCCGCCGTGCCGACATGATGGACACCAAGGTCGGCACCGAGAAGAAGGACAGCGCCTACGACGTCGCGAAGGCCGGGTTCGACGCAATGCTGCGCGGGGAGTCCGACATCGTCACCGGGCTGACGAACAAGATCCAGACGACGGTCGCCAACGTCACGCCGAACGAGGTGCTGGCCAAGCAGCACCGCAAGATGGCTGAGCCGGGCACCGCGCGGTCGTAGGACTAGGCCGGCGCAAATCCCGCGGAGCGGCGCCAACCGTCTTGCGGACGGCAAACGAGACCGCCGATTCACATAGCCCAATGCGCAGCGGCCCCGAAACCGTCAAATTGTACGGGCTGAAAGCCGAAAAGGGGCCTCGATGGCGATGGATCGCATCGAGCGGGCCTTTGTCGCGACCGCGGTCACGGGTTTTGTCGTGATGTTGGTGGCGACTATCTGAATGATGAGCTGAACCGGGGGAGCTCGCCGTCTTGCGCGTCGCGCTACCTTACGCCGCGGTTATGCTGTGCATGGCGATGAGCGCCTGGCTCGCAGTCGCGCGTCTGCCCTGACCAGCGCACGTTCGAACGAGAATCTCGGTGCTATGTGCACTTTTTTCCAATTTGCTCAATTTGAGTAACCTACGTAAATGAGCGGCTCGCGGAATTGGCTTAGAGTTGTTGGATGCGCGAGGCGCTTATTTCCCGAGCAACTTGTGCGATCGATGCCAGCCGCGCTTTGCGGGAGGAATGTCGACTGCTGATGGAGCATCACGATCCGATCGTGGCTGGTCGGCGCCTGGCCATCATGGAGAGCGCCATGGGTCGCACGGAAATCAAGGCTCGCCGAGACAATCAGGACAACTAGCTCCCGTTGGCGGAGCCGGAGCGTTTCTGAGCAAGTGCCGTCTTTTGAGTAATTTGCGCAGCGCCGTGCCGGAGTTTTTCGACGAGCCGAGAAACCGTTCCACGTTAGGAACGTTGGATGCACGCCAGCGCGATTTTGCTGGCATCATCAACATGTGAACGCAATGGCGCGCTCCGCTGACTGACAGGGATACGTCCATGACGATGATGCGGCGTCGGATCAAGCACGTGGATAGTTTGGAGGCGCGGCTGGCCGCCGAAGCGGAGCGGCTGCGCGAAGAGGCCAAATCGCTCCCGGCGGGCCCGGCGCGTGAGGAGATGCTGCGCAAGGCGCGGCAGGCCGAGACGGGATCGCAGATGAGCGAATGGCTGCGGTCGCCGGGCTTGCAGCCGCCGAATTAGCGACCGCCGCTGCAGCGTGCAGCTGGTCAGGCTGCACGCGCCGGGAACGGGTCAGATGTCGGCGCGTACCGATGCGCTGGTGTCGTGGGCAGAAACCGGAAAAATGAGCACCACGTCCATCGTTCCCCGTTGCGTCCGGTTGTCACCCGGCGGTGCGGGAGATCAACGCCGCTTCGCCGCTTTGGTTCGCCTGCTATAGGGCGAGCGGTTGACGGGCCTCAGCGAAATCCCTTCGCGTTGCGCCTTGCTGCGGATGGCCGCGACCGGCCGCTGAAGCTTGATGCTCATCACGCCGGTCGGCGTGTTGCCTTTGGCGAGCTGCTTCAGCTTGCTCACGTCCGCCGCCGTCCAGGGCTCGCGGGCGCGGCGCTTGTACGCGGGATTTGCCTTGCGCGGTCCCTTGCGGCCGATCGGGGAGCCCGGCCGCTTCCATGCTGATTTTGCCATGATGGTCCTCCTTCAAGTCGTTCTTGAACATGCGAATCGGCAATTCGGTTCCGGCGCAGCGCGGGTCTATCGGTGCGCCTGTCGCTCGCGCAAAATCGCTCAGCGTTAACTTATTGAAATGCCGGAACCGCAAGTTGCGGCGGAAGCTGCAAGTTCCTTCCAACCGAATTATCCGCGAAAGTGCGAACGTGAAAATGACCGCCAAACGTAACCGCAGGAAACAGACCCAATCGCTCCAGGAGCGGTTGGCCGCCTTCGCCGAGAACGCCCGCGAGCGCGCGCGCAGCCTGCCGCCCGGCCGGGAACGCGAGATGCTGCTGCGACGCGCCAAGCAGAACGAGGTGACCTCGAACCTGACAGAGTTGCTGAGCGCACCCGTCTTCCCAAGACGAGGACAATCGTAATGGGGAGCATCAAGCATTACCGCGCATTCCAGATCGATCCGGATGGCCACGTGTTCGGATGCATCAATCTGGTCTGCGACGATGACGAGCAGGCCAAACGTGAAGCGGCCGCGCTCATGCTGGTCCACCGCATCGAGCTGTGGCGGCTCGACCGGCGGATCGCGCAATTCGATCTGCCGCGGGAGGCTGCTCGCCAGTAGAGCTGCGGGAACCGTGCGCCGCGTGCCGGGTTGGTCGATGACCGACTTCGCCAGGAGCCAGCATGACGGAAGCCGACGTTCGCAAGGGAATGCCGCCCGTCAAGCTGTCGCGCGAGGAGTTCGAGCGGCGTTACAAGGTTCAGTTCGTCGACCCCGCCTTTGCACCGCTGCAACGTGAGCTCGATACCATCACCGCTGCGGCCTGGGACGCCTACAGCCATTCGCGCAAGGCGCCGTTGACGCGGAGAGCCGGTGCAGGCTTCTCCGACCCGGGCTACGATCTTGCCGTGGACTGGCTCGATGCGCGTGCGAGGATCCTGGAAGCGCAGCGGCGCCACGACGATGCGGACGAGACGCCGCGCATCCTCGTCATCAACGGCTCGGCGCGCAGCGAGCACACCTGTCCCGGCGAGATGTCCAAGACCTGGCGGCTGGTCAAGCTGGCCGAGCCCGTCTTCATCGAGATGGGATTTGCCGTCGACATCCTCGATCTGTCGCGCCTCGCCTCGGAGTTCGGCAAAACCATCCACCCCTGCAAGGCCTGCGTCGGCACCGCCATGCCGCTCTGCCACTGGCCGTGCAGCTGCTATCCGAACCATTCGCTGGGCCAGACCGGCGACTGGATGAACGAAATCTATCCGCTCTGGGTTGCCGCCCATGGCATCCTGATCGTGACGCCGGTGAACTGGTATCACGTGCCCGCCGGGCTCAAGGCGATGATGGACCGCATGGTCTGCGCCGACGGCGGCAATCCCGATCCGACCTCAACCCACGGCAAGAACGCCACCGAAGCCAAGGCGATGGAGCTGAAGGGCTGGCCCTATCCGCGCCATCTCGTCGGCCGCCATTTCGGCCTCGTCGTTCACGGCGATGCGGTCGGCGCCGAGGGCGTGCGCCGCGCCTTGTCCGACTGGCTGACCGACATGCAGCTGATCTCGGCGGGGCGCTTCGCCGAACTCGACGGCTATGTCGGCTACATGGAGCCATACGCCACCTCGCATCGCGATCTCGATGAGGACAGGGAATTCCAGCAGGAGGTGCAGAATGCGGCACGCGCGCTCGGCAACGCGGTCCGGCTCGCGCGGAGCGGGCGCCTCGAGGAGCCCGGCGCCGGACTTGCGGACCCGAACCCGAAATGACCGGCGCGCCGCCGCTCGATTGCCTGATCGTCGGAGGCGGGCCGGCCGGGCTGATGGCCGCGATCTATCTGGCGCGGTTTCGCCGCCGCGTCTGCATCGTGGACGCGGGCGCCAGCCGGGCGGCGCTGATCCCGCGCAGCCACAATGTCCCGGGCTTCGTCCACGGCCTGTCCGGCGCTGAACTGATCGAACGGATGTCGGCCCAGCTGCACGAGCTCGCCGTTACGCGCGTGGACGCTGAGGTCACCGCCCTGCAGCGGCACGATCAGGGCTTTCTGGCGAGCTGGAATGGCCGCGCGCATGCGGCCGCCGCCGTCATTCTCGCCTGCGGCATCGTCGATACCCATCCGCCGTTCGACGAATGGCGCGCCGCCGTTGCGGATGGGTTGTTGCGCTACTGCCCCGTCTGCGACGCCTTCGAGGCGTCCGGCCGCCGCATCGGCGTGATCGGCCCGCTCGCGCGCGCCGCGGGCAAGGCGCTGTTCCTGCGCGGCTATTCGCACGACGTGACGCTGCTCGCAACCGCGCCGGATGACGATCCGGTCGCAACGTCACGATTGGCCGAGGCGGATGTGGACGTCCTGTTCGCGCCCGATCTGCGTTTGCGGCGGAGAGGCGAGGGCGTCGAAGCCATCTTCACCGATGGCCGCACGGCGCAATTCGACACGATCTATCCCGCGATGGGGGCAGAGGTGCGCTCGCGGCTCGCGGTGTCGCTTGGCGCCGAACATACCGGGGAGGGCTATCTGAAGGTCGACGACCATCAGCGCACGTCGATCGATGGGCTCTACGGCATCGGCGACGTCGTCACCGACCTGCACCAGATCTCGGTCGCGTTCGGCCACGCGGCGGTTGCCGCCTGCACGATCCACAGCAGCCTGCCGCAGCGCTTTGCATAGCCGGTCCCGTCACAATCGACGGAACCTGGAACGAAGCGCGTTGCTCCGCTTTGGTCGACCCAAATGGGGCGCGCAATTGGAGACAACCGATGGCTCAATCCGAAGACATGACCCGCTGCATCGACCTCTGCATGAGCTGTTACCGGACATGCCTCGGCACGGCGATGAACCATTGCCTCGAGACCGGCGGCAAGCACGTCGAGCCGAAGCACTTCCGCCTGATGATAGCCTGCGCCGAGATGTGCCGGACGGCCGCGCATTTCATGCTGATCAACACGCCGCATCACCGGCATACCTGCGCTGAGTGCGCCGAAATCTGCAGCGAATGCGCCGAGGATTGCGAGCGGATCGGCGGCATGGACGAATGCGTCGCGATGTGCCGCTCATGCGCCCAGTCCTGCCGCGCGATGGCGGCCTGAGGAGGCGCTGATGCTGGAAGAGAAGCTCAAGGGCGCCATCATCGACGAATTGAAGCGCCAAGCCGCCGACCGGCCGCAGGCGCTGAAAGTCCAGGGCGCGGGAGACGCGAAGAGCTCGGAGGAGCTGACCGTCAACGGCAAGATCGACCTTGGTGCGCTGGTCATGGTGATCGCAGGATCGGTCGCGGGCGGGCCTTAGCGCCGGTCAACTGCAGCTCTCATGCAGTTCGGGCGGAACGCCGCAAGGACTTCGGCGGCTGACCGAATGCGCGGATGAAGGCTCTGCGCATCCGCTCGGGGTCGCGAAAGCCGGTGGCTTGAGCGACGCGCTCGATCGCTTCTCCGGAGGACTGCACGCGCTCCCGTGCCACCTCGACCCGCAAGCGCTCGACGGCTTTCGTTGGCGTGGATCCGGTTTCGGCGATGAAGGAGCGGACGAAATGCCGTGAACTCAGGCCCGCGCGCTCGGCAAGTGCCTCGACCGTGAGAGGCGCATCCAGATTCTCGCGCACCCATGAAAGAAGGTTGCCGAAGCGCCCGTTCGGCGTCTTCAATTCGAGCAAGGTCGAGAACTGCGATTGTCCGCCGCCGCGGCGATGGTACAGCACCAGCTGCCGGGCGGTCGCTTGCGAAATCTCTTCACCGTGGTCCTCGGTGATCATGGCGAGCGCCAGATCAATTCCTGCGGTGATTCCGGCCGATGTCCACACGCCGCCATCGCGGGTGAAGATCTGGTCCGGCTCGAGCCGGACTTTCGGGTACCGTCCGATGAAGTCACGGGTGCAGGACCAATGCGTGGTCGCGCAACGACCGTCCAGGACTCCCGCCTCGGCGAGCAAATAGGCCCCCGAGCAGACACTGGCCAGACGCACGCCGCGGCGCGCCAATCTCTGAATGAATGCGATCGTCGTCTTGCAGCGCACCTCGTCCTCGACGCCTTCGCCACCTGCCACGAAGAGCGTCGTGACCGAGCTTGCCGATCGCAAGTTGCGCGCGAGCATCTCGGTGCCCGACGAACTGCGCACGGCGCCGGCCTTCGTGGCAACCGTTATCACACGCGGCGCATGCGGCGTGTGGCGTCTTGCGATCTCGAACACCGATATCGGGCCGGCGGCATCCAGCAACTGGAATTCGGGAAAGATCAGGAAGCCGATCATGAACGCGTCCAAAAATGAGGGAATTACGCCGTTTCCGCCCCCAAGGCCAACATGGCAGGCTGCCACCGTCAAGCGCGATGTCGAGGTTGGATATGTCGGGTCCGTTGCAGATCGGTCTTCTGGTTTTTCCCCGCGTGACCCAGCTCGATCTCACCGGTCCCGCCCAGGTCTTCTCCAGCCTGCCTGATGTGACCGTGCATCTGATCTGGAAACGCATCGAGCCCGTGCCGAGCGATTCCGTGATTGCGCTGACGCCGACCATCACCTTCGCTGATTGCCCGCAACTCGACGTGATCTGCGTCCCGGGCGGCTATGGCACCGACGAGCTGATGCTGGACGAGGAGGTGCTTGCGTTTCTGAAAGCGCAGGCGCGGGACGCGAAATACCTGACTTCGGTCTGCACGGGTTCGCTCGTTCTCGGTGCGGCCGGTCTCCTGAAGGGATATCGCGCGGCCACGCACTGGACGACGACCGATGCATTGCCGCTCTTCGGAGCCGAGGTGTCGCGCGAGAGGGTCTGCATCGATCGCAATCGCATGACGGGCGGCGGCATCACCGCCGGAATCGACTTCGCGCTCACGCTCGTTTCGATGTTGAGAGGCCGCGCGGCTGCGGAAATGATCCAGCTGCGCATGGAGTACAATCCGGTACCGCCTTTCCGGGCCGGTTCGCCGGATACTGGTCGCGCCCGCGCAGGCGAGGCGTCTGGAGTTCGTCAGGAGAGCCATTCATCAGGAGGGATAGCGCGGCGTTTCGAGGCAATCATCGCCGACAGTCGTCGCGGTGCCAGAGCGGAGGGGAAGATGGTGGATCACGTTGGGGCGTTGCAGTCATGGCGCATCGGACTTTGCCGGTCGGTCTTCGGCATCATCCTGACGCTGGGTCCGGTCGCATTCGCCGAACGGAGCCTGGCCGCCGATTTTTCCGGTGACGTTGTCCGGATCGGCATCATCAACGACCAGGCGGGACCATTGTCCGACCTTGCCGGACCCGGCTCCGTCGTCGCCGCGAAGATGGCGGTCCAGGATTTCCAGAAGGTCGCGCCGGGCCTGAAGGTCGACATCGTCGTCGCGGACCACCAGAACAAGCCGGATATCGGCGCCCAGATCGTCCGCAAATGGTTCGACGTGGACGGCGTCGACATGGTGGCCGACGTCGGCAACTCGGCGGTCGCGCTCGCCATCCAGTCGATCGCGCGCGACAAGAACAGGATCGTCATCTACTCGGCGGTCGGGACCACCGAAATCGGCGGCAAGCAATGTTCGCGCGCCGGTCTGATGTGGTTGCACGACAATTACAATCTGGTCGCCGGCTCGGTCCGAAAGCTGGTGTCGCAAGGATACGACAGCTGGTTCTTCATCGCGTCCGACTATGCGTTTGGGCGCAATATGGTCGAAGTGTCTCAGCGCGTGCTCGCGGCGACTGGTGCCAAGTCGCTCGGCGCGGTCTTTCATCCGTTGGGAAATGCCGACTACAGCTCTTTCCTGCTCCAGGCCCAGGCCTCGAAGGCCAAAGTGGTCGCGTTCGCCAATGCTGGCGAACAGCTCGTGACCTCGATGAAGCAATGGAATGAGTTCGGAATGAACATGGGGCCGCAGAAGGCCGTTGCCGAACTCATGTTCCTGACCGATGTGCACGCCATGGGTGCCGAAACGGCCAAGGGATTGACGACGGTTACCGCTTGGTACTGGGCGCTCAACGAGGCGACGCGGGCGTTCGCCCAGAGGTTCTACAAGCTTCACAACGCCATGCCGACCGCGCCGCAGGCCGCCGTCTATTCGGCTGTGCTGCACTACCTGAGAGCTGCGGCTGCCGCAGGGACGGATGAAACCAACGCGGTCCTGGAGAAGCTGCGGTCGATGCCCGTGGACGATTTCTATGCGCCCGGCGCGCGGCTGCGCGCCGACAACAAGCTCGTGCACGATTTCTATCTCGTCGAGGTCAAAAAGCCTGCGGACGTGAAAGTCCCCTGGGACTATTACAATGTGGTCGAGACCATTCCGGCCGAGGAAGCCTATCTTCCCCTGAGCCAGAGCGAGTGCCCACTGCTGAAGACCTCGCAGAACTAGCGCATTGCCCCGTGCAAGCCTTGCGGTTCCTCGAACGGCGCCTCTTCAGCCATACTCCTCGCCGATGCCGTATTCCCGGTAGATCTCCAGCGGGTCGATCTCGGGAAACAGGCGGCATTTGGCCTGGGCGAGATGCAGGCTCACTGCCGCCGGCTCCTTGCCGTTCGCGAGCAGCTTGCGGATGTCGTCCATATGGGCGTTCGGCTGGTGCTTCGGTGCGAGTTGCTCCAGCGCGACCAGGGCGGTTGCGAGCGCCTCGGTCAGAACCCACTCGTCGTGGCCCGTGATTCCCTTCTTCGGCATCGGCAGACCCCACATATGGCGGCGGCCGGCAGTTTACCGCGACTTCGGCCAAATCGCCATTAAGCCGTCGCGGGCATGCCGCGCGGGCAGTCCGATCGGCCATATTCCGGCCTGTGTTGTGGCCGCGTCTGGCTAAAAGGCGGCAAGTTTCGGGGCGATAGTATCTTTGTTGAAACAAACTTGGCGTAGACGGGCCGCTGCCGCATCCAGGCCGGCCGTTCCGGTCCGGGTCCCCCATCCCGAAATTTCGCAACACGATCGAGTTGCGCGCCCCTCAAAGGTTCGAGCCAGCATGGCCTTTCTTAGCTTCGTCTACCGCTTCCTCACCAATTTCGCGTTCATGGCGGTGGTCTATTTCAGCCTGAATTTCATGGAGAAGTATCCGAACCGGGCGATCCTGGCGATCCTGGTGCTGGTCTATGCCGGCATGCGCGCCGCTTCGACGCTGCGCGCGTTCTACTTCTTTCAGAAGATCGAGAAGCTGGAGGCCGAGACCAAGCGCCTGCAGACCTCGATCAGTGACGGTTCAGGCGGAGCCTCTGCGCGCAGGCAGGTCGTCGCCGACGTGGCGCGGCTGCGGCGCGATGGCGAGCTCAAGTCCTATATGGACCTGTTCTTCCTGGCGCTGATCGTGCTGCTCTGCGTCGCCGCGATCATGCGGCAGTGAGGGCTCAGGCGCGCTTCTTCAGGCTGGCGACGCGGGTCGGTCGGGTGGTGGCGCTTCTGGATGCCGGGCCCTTGGGTGCAGTGCCCGTGGCTGTCGTGCCCTTGGCCGTCGTGCCCTTGGGCTGCTCGACATGATCCGGTGCCGCCGCCGCATGCGCCGTGCGCCGTCCCTGCAGCTTGGCCGCCTTGCCCTTTGCTGCTTTGGCATGTGCAGCCTTGTCCTTGGCCGCACGAGTTGCCTCGGCCGCCATCGCCAGCCGCGTCGCGGCACGCCGAGATAGGGTCGTCGACAGCAGCACCTCCACCGAGCCTTCGGGGATCGCAAAGAGTGCGCGGCCGGGCGCGGGCAGGGTGGCTGCGACATTGGCCTGCGCCATGGTCCGGAGCGGCAGCAGCGGCTGATGCTCGGCCAGCGCATTGAGGTCGGCAAGAGCGGGCGCCGGCAGCGCCCGGGTCTGCGTGAACACGAAATTCGGCACGCGCGGCCAGCGCGCGATCGGCGTCGTCTCGGTCGGCGGATGCAGCAGCCATTCCACCGTCGTGGTCGGCGTCGCCGGCCGCTCGGCGGTCGCGGGTACCACATGCACAATGCGATAGCCGCGCGCCTTGAGGTCGCGGATGATCTTGGGCAGCGCCGCCACCGTGCGGGCCTGGATGTCGTGCAGCAGCAGGATACCCTTGCCCTTGGCCTCCAGCCGCTGGATCGCGAGCTGGTAGACGCGGTCGGACGACACATGCCGCCAGTCGTCGGCAGGGAAATCGGCGCTCCAGACCTGGATGCCGCGCGAGATCAGATAATTCTCGACGCCCTCGGCGCGCATCAGGCCGGGAATGCGGAAGAACGGGGCGAGTTGGGACGGATCGGTCATCGCGGCCGAGGTCCACGCGATTCCGCCGTTGATCTCGGCCTCGGCCTTGTCGATCGGCATCCGGTCGAAGGTCAGCGGATGGTCCATGCTGTGCGTGCCGACGGTATGGCCCGCCGCGACCAGCTTGCGCACGCCTTCCGGATTGGCCTTGGCCTGGCTGCCGATGATGAAGAAGGTCGCCTTGATGCACTCGTCGGCGAGGATCTGGAGCACCTGGTTGGAATATTTCGGCAGCGGACCGTCGTCGAAGGTCAGGACGACCTCATGGTCCTTCAGCGGCAATGTCTCGCGGTATTGCATGGTGCCGATCAGCGGATGCTCGCGCGGATCGACCACGAGGGTGCGGGAGGTGCCGAGGGCGTCCGGGTGGCCGGGACAGTCGGCCGCGAAGGCCGCCGGTGCGCCGACAGTCAGCATTCCCAGACAGAGGACGATCCACGATCGCGTCCGCAAAACAACGCTAATTCCGATCATGAACCTCGTCTGCCCTCGTGCGTGATTGCCGCCTTAGTAGGTCGGAGACGCCCCGGAATGGTTCAGGGGCGATGCCCCAACCATCTTTGCAGGAGGTAGCATGAACAGAGTGTTAATTGGGCCAGGATCACCCCATTTTGCGCTGGCGTGACATTCCGGCATCAATGCGCATCAGCGCTCTTCTGTGACGTGCCCGCTGGTACGACGTGGACCACCCGATAGCCGTTCTCCCTCAGATACCGCAGGAAGGCCGGCATCATTGCGGCCGTGCGCACCTTGTTGTCGTGGAAGAGGATGATGCCCTTGCCGCTCGCCGCCAGGCGGTCGGTGACGAGTTTCAATTCCTGCTCCGGCGTGATCTCCTCCCAGTCGCTCGCCCAGAGATCGGCCCCGAACACGACGATGCCGCGCGACTGGAGCAGGTCGAGCTCTGCCTGCGTCGACTCGAAATAGGGAAAACGGAAAAACGGCGTCGAGGGCGTCGTCGTCGAGGTGCCGTGCAGCGCCATCTCGACGGCAGCGATGCCGCGGTCGAGGTCGGCCATCGCCTTGTCGAACGGGATATGCGCCATGAACGGATGCGACCAGGTGTGGTGGCCGACGGTGTGGCCTTCGCGGGCGATGCGCTTGACCATGTCGGGAAACTCTGCGGCGTGCTGGCCGATCAGGAAGAAGGTCGCGCGCACGCACTCGTTCGCCAGCGCCGCCAGCACCTTCGACGTCGTCGGCGGGTACGGCCCGTCGTCGAAGGTCAGCACGACCTCGTGATCCGCCAGCGGCAGCGTCTGGGGAAAGCTCTTCAAGCCGACGCGCGGATACGTCTTGGCGTCGACGGTCAGGATGCGCGAAGTGCCGAGCGCATCCTTGCGCGGGCACTCGGCGGCATGGGTCGAGGCAATGCCGGTGAGGGCCGCAACGATCGCGCCCGCCGTCATCGATGTCCATTTCAATCCAAGCATCTTTGTCATTGCGCCCAGAGTTGCCTTGTGGGTATTGCCTGAGCCATCGGCTCAGACCACTGGTTCCAACCTGTCAACCGGCGAGGCGCGCCATGGATGAACATATGGACGTTGCCCCATCCGCCTCGGATTCGGTACTCGACCACGTGCCGATGCGCAATGAGAACGGCGAAATTCGGCACGAATTCGTCGAAGAAATTGCCCGGGCGATCGAGGCTGGCGACAGCGCTGCGCTGCGTGCCTGTGTCGCCGAACTGCACGAGGCCGATCTCGGCGATCTGATCGGTGCCCTGGAGCCCGACGACCGCGTCCGCCTGGTCGAGCTGACGGGGCGCGATTTCGACTTCTCGGCCCTGAACGAGGTCGACGAGGCCGTCCGCGAGGAGATCCTCGAGGAGCTGCCGCCGGAGACGGTCGCCGAGGGCGTCCGCGAGCTCGAATCCGACGATGCGGTCGAGCTCCTGGAAACCCTCGACGAGGCCGAGCAGGAGCAGATCCTCGAAAAGTTGCCGCTCAAGGAGCGCGTCGCGCTCGAGCGCAGCCTGCTCTATCCGGAGAACTCCGCCGGCCGCCGGATGCAGACCGAGTTCATCGCCGTGCCCCAGGATTTCACCGTGGGCCAGGCGATCGACTACATGCGCGAGACGCCGGATCTGCCCGACCGCTTTTACGAGATCTACGTCGTCGACAAGGACCAGCACTGGCTGGGCGCGGTGCCGCTCGACGTGCTCTTGCGCACGCGCCGTCCGGTAGCGCTGACCGAGCTGACCGACGAAGACCGCCGCCGCGTCTCCGTCCTGGAGGACCAGGAAGAGGTGGCGCGCATGTTCGGCAAGTACAATCTCGTCGCCGCACCCGTGCTCGACACCCAGGACCGCCTCGTCGGCGTCATCACCGTCGACGACGTCGTCGACGTCATCGAGGAGGAGGCGGACGAGGACCTCAAGGCGCTCGGCGGCGTCACCAGCGACGAAGAGCTGTCGGACACATTCCTCACCATCGCCCGCGGCCGCTTCAACTGGCTGCTGGTGAACCTCGCCACCGCGTTCCTGGCGTCCTCCGTGCTCGGCCTGTTCGAGGGCCAGCTGGAGAAGATGGTCGCGCTCGCGGTGCTGGCGCCGATCGTGGCGAGCCAGGGCGGCAATGCCGCGACCCAGACCATGACGGTGGCGGTGCGGGCGCTGGCGACGCGCGAGCTCGGCTCCTCCAACGCCTGGCGCGTGGTGCTGCGCGAGGCCCTGGTCGGCCTCGTCAACGGCCTCGCCTTCGCCGTGATCACCGGCATTGCCGCAGTCGCCTGGTTCAAGATCCCGGGCCTCGGCATCGTCATCGGGCTCGCCATCATCTGCAACCTCGTCGCCGGCGCGCTCGGCGGAATCCTGATCCCGATGGCGCTGGATCGCGTCCGGGCCGACCCGGCGGTGGCGTCTGGCACCTTCGTGACCACTGTGACCGATGTCGTCGGCTTCTTCTCCTTCCTCGGTATCGCGACCCTGTGGTTCGGGTTGAAGTAGCGAACGGCGCACGCTCTCTCCACGTCATTGCGAGCGCAGCGAAGCAATCCAGAATCCCTCCACGGAAAGATCCTGGATTGCTTCGTCGCAAGAGCTCCTCGCAATGACGGGGGAGGCGGCGGGGCACTCTAACCCTCGTGCCCCGACTGCGCTGCGTTTTTAATCCCACCTTAAGCGACCTGCCGCATCATCGCTGTGCTTGGGGGAATCGGCATGCGGTTGCGGCTGAAGGCGGACGGACGGATCGTCGAATTGCGGGATGGGCAGGAATTTCCGGTCCAGCCTGCGGCCAATGCCGCGCCGGGCGATACCGGCCCGCTCGCGGTGCGCGATCTGCGGCGCCGCGCCTGCCTGACCCAGATGGAGTTCGCCGCCAAGCTCGGCGTCCCCGTCGAGACCATCCGCAATTGGGAGCAGGGCAAGCGCGCTCCACGGGGGCCTGCCCGCGCGCTGCTCGCGGTGATCGCGCATGCGCCGGACACCGTGTTCCAGGCGCTCGCCAAGGTCTGACGCACACCTCTCGTTAGACCTGCACCTGAATATTCGCGCCGATCGTTGCGGCGTCCGTTGGCAGCATCATCGGCCGGGTCCATAATGATATTTCGGGCTGCCGCAACAGAGAGGATTCCTCATGCTGTTCGTCGAGGCCAATGGCGCGAGAATCCCGGCGATCGGGCTCGGGACCTGGGAGCTGAGCGGCAGGCCTGCCGCGCGCGTGGTCGAGCAGGCGCTGCGGCTCGGCTATCGTCACATCGACACCGCGCAGGTCTACGACAATGAGCGGGAGGTCGGCGACGGCTTGCGCGCCTCCGGCGTGCGCCGCGACGACGTCTTCCTCACCACCAAGGTCTGGACCAACCATTTCGCGCCCAACGATCTCGAACGCTCGGTCAAGGAGAGCCTCGCCCGGTTGCGGCTTCCCTGCGTCGATCTGTTGCTGCTGCACTGGCCCAATTCCCACGTGCCGCTGGCGGAGACGCTGGGCGCGCTGTCGCACGCCAGGCAGATGGGGCTGACCCGCCACATCGGCGTCTCCAATTTCACGGTGGCGCTGATCGAGCAGGCGGTCGCGCTGTCGGCCGAGCCGCTCGTCTGCAACCAGGTAGAATATCACCCTTATCTCGACCAGGTGAAGGTGAGGGCAGCCTGCGACCAGCACGGCCTCGCGCTGGTCGCCTACAGCCCGATTGCGAGGGGCCGCATCAAGTCCGATCAGACGCTTGCCGAAATCGGGCGCGCCCACGGCAAGACGCCGGCGCAGGTCTGCCTGCGCTGGCTGGTGCAGCAGAATGTCGCTGCGATCCCGCGCACCTCGCGCGTCGAGCGTCTGTCGGAAAACATCGACATCTTCGATTTCGAGCTGTCGGAAGACGAGATGAGCCGGGTCGCCGGGCTCGCCAATCCCAGGGGACGCCTGACCGATTTCGGCTTCGCGCCGAAATGGGATTGAGGGGGACTTCCGTTATGCTAGGACCGCGGCAGCAACCCAAGATCGGTCGATGGAACTGCGGAAGATCATACGGACGGACATTGCGGCGTCGGCGATCGCGCATCTGACGCTGGTGGGGCTGATCATCCTGATCAGCGAAGTCCATCCGTTCCACGCCGCTCCGCCCGAGACCGTGATGGTGGACATCGTCACGCCGGAGCAGGTGAGGCAGGAAGAGGCCAAAGCGGACGAGAAGGCCGAGGAGAAGTCCAAGGACGAGGCAAAGGAGAAGCCGCCGGAGCCGCTCCCCGATCTGAAGCTGCCGAAGCTCGATGTCACCGACAAGGCCGACGCAGCGCCCAAGCCCGCGGCCAAGCAGGAGGCTGCTGCACCATCGCCATCCCCGCAGGCATCGCCTGAGGCAAGGCAGAACCAGCCACCATCCTCACAGCCGCAGAAGCAGCACGAGGCCAATGTGCAACCGCAGCCTCAGCTGCCTCAGCAGTCGCAGTCGCAACCGCCACCTCAGGCAATGCAGCAGCCACAGGCCATGCCGCCGCCGGCCTATCTGCCTCCGGAGCCGGATGTCACCGTCAAATACGGCGTCATGCTGGGCCTTCCGCCTGAACTGCCGACGGAGCAGCTGAAAGATGTCCCCAAGGACGATGGCGGCGACGCCAAGGATTCGATCGCCGCGAAGCTTCCACCCGAGGTCATCGCCGCGCTTCGCCGCCATCTGAGAAGCTGCGCCAAGCTGCCGGCGGGGGTCGCGCCGACCGACAACGTCCAGGTCAAGCTGCGCACGGTGTTCGCCACCGACGGCACGCTGGCACGCGAGCCGATCCTGCTCGAAGCTCCGCCGTCCGTGAAGGGCGTGGCTATCGTCAAGTCCGCAACGAGCGCGCTCCAGAACTGCCAGCCCTACAAGATGCTGCCGGCCAATTTGTACGGGGAATGGAAGGTGTTGGATTTGCCGTTCAGCCCGAAGGATTTTGGAAGCTAGCTCCCGGGAAGCCACTCGCAAAGATCCCGGATGTCGCTTCGCTCATCGCGGGCTACGGGATCTGGCTGTGTCGCCGGCTGTCAAGCCGCCGCATCGAAAATATTCCGCTTTACCGAAGTTCGGAAATGGCGTATTTGTCGCCCATCCCGGCTCATTCTTGAGGGGCGATCATGAGGTCGTCGTTTTCGCGAGCCGGGCTTGCGGTGGACGCGGCAGCGTCGTGCACGAGATGTGAAGGGCAGGGCGGATTGCTCTCCGTGAGCCCGGAACGGCGTGCGGACGAGCGGCGCTGACAGGTTCGTCCCGGCGGTATTCGATGGCAACGTGCACAACGTCGTCGGAGCCGGTGGGGTCAAGCGAGCCGCGCGTACGGTAAAACCGTGTGGTCCTGGCCGTCGTTGCTACGGTCAAGCTCTTGCGGAGGCGGCAGTCGCGTCAACCGGCGCGGTGCCGGTGAATTTCGCGGGAGCGAGGGAGGCCAGAACGAACTCGGCTCCCGGGAGAGCACGGCATAAGCCGTCCGACCATCGTGCAGGGAAGGCCGAGTGATTGGCTACACCTGTATGCTGCTGTGCGGTTCTTCCTGCGTGTGCATTTCGCGCAGCGGACCGCGGGTGCCGGCCGGCACCCGGTCTTCCCTGTGCCCTCTTGGCTCGAGAGGGTGAGCGACGAAGCAAGGCTCGGGCGAATTCAGCCGCGAGAACGCGAAGGCGTGTCTGCGAGTTGAAATGCGGACGCAGAGCAGCACGTGTTTCAATGACCGCGCTTCCGCAACTCCTCACCATTCACCACCTCCGGCGCCATCGCGGCCCATGCACTGGACGCGAACTGCCGTCGCCAGGTCACGACCACCACCGCCGCCGTGGTCACGAACAGCACCCAGGGACTGACGAACCAGCCGAGATAGCCGAGCGCGAAGAAGAAGGCGCGCTGGCCGCGGTTGAAATGGCGGCCGGCGGATTCGAACAGGCGGGAGGTGCGGATGACATGGGCTTCGGCCTCCGACGTGTCGCGCCGGTCGGCCGGCGGCATGCCGCCGAACAGGATCGCGACGTAGTTGAACAGGCGATAGGCCCAGGCGAATTTGAAGAAGGCGTAGACGCAGATCAGCACGAGGCCGACGCATTTCAGTTCCCACATCGCGGGCGAGGTGCTGAGGTCGACCGGCAGCTTGCTCAGAATCGTGATGGCGTCGTTGGTGGCGTGCAGCAGCGCCAGCGCGCCGCCGAGCGCGAACAGGCTGGTGGAAGCGAAGAAGGCGGTGCCGCTCTGCAGCGAGGCCATGATCTGCATGTCGACCATGCGCGTCTCGCGGTGGAGCATCCGGCGCACCCAGACCTCGCGATAGCGGTTCATGCGCGCCGACAGGCTGTCGCGGCCATAGGTCGAATGTTCCAGCGTCAGCGCGTAGACCAGCCATTCGATGATGAAGAAGCCGACGGCGGTAATGTCGACCCAGTGCCTGCTCATGTCTGTCTCGTGTCTGTCTCTTGGCGAGGACCGCAACGATTGCCACGCATGACGGGGCGCAGCAACGATTGATTGGCAGCAGGCGATGGCGTTAAAAGCGGCTCGCTTCAAAGCGTCTCGGGAAGGATGGATGACATGGCTGCGCTGAAACTCGCGATCGGCAACAAGAACTACTCGTCATGGTCGATGCGGCCCTGGCTCGCGCTCCGCGCCAACGACATTCCGTTCGTGGAGACGCTCATCCCGCTCTACACCGATAATCCCGCCGACAAGGAGCAGATCCTGTCCTTCAGCCGCGCCGGCAAGGTGCCGGTGCTGATCGACGGTGACATCACGGTGTGGGATTCGCTCGCCATCATCGAGTACATCGCCGAGCGCTATCCGGAAGTGAAGCTGTGGCCCGACGATGTCGCTGCGCGCGCGCATGCCCGCTCTGTGTGCGCCGAGATGCATTCCGGCTTCATGGCCTTGCGCAACGAATGCGGCATGAACCTGCATCGACCGATCCGCCCCGTGGCGCTGTCGGCGGACGCCAAGGACAACGTCGCGCGCATCGAGGCGATCTGGCGCGAGTGCCGCGCCCGCTATGGCGCGAAGGGAGCGTTCCTGTTCGGCCGCTTCGGCGCGGCGGACGCCATGTATGCCCCGGTCGTGCACCGGTTTCGCACCTACGCGATCGAGGTGACGCCGGACACCAAAGCCTACATGGAGACGATGATGGCACTGCCGGCATTCCAGGAATGGACGCGCGACGGGCTTGCCGAAACGCTCGTCATCGCGAAGTTCGAGGACGCCTGACCGCAGGCTTTGACGGGGGCTGCCGACCGGCCCGCCGGCCGGCGGCCTCAGGCCGGCAATGAGCGAGGGGCGGTGGATCGGGGGTGCGACACCGGCCTGCGACATGCCGGCGGAACGAGCAGCTCCGCTGGTATCATCGGCCCGCCATTTGTCCCGTTATCGTTCTGAAATGACTGAAAAATTTGGGTGCTTGCCATGCTGCCATGGCGCTGGCCAAAACGGCGAGTCGCGTGCTATACAGCAGCCCGGGTTTCCGGCCGGCCATCGCAGTGGGACACTGGGCGAGGTAGGCGCTGTTTGAGTAATGGAGAGGGTGTTGAAGCACAAATTTCCCGTGGGATCGCGCGTCCTGTTCACGGCAAGCAACGTCGCGCGTCCCGCTGCCAGCGGCTCGTACGAAGTCATCCGTCTGCTGCCGACCGACGGCGACGACTGCCAGTACCGGATCAAGAGCTCGACCGAAGCCTTCGAGCGCGTCGCCAAGGAAAGCCAGCTCGCGCTCTCCTGAAGGCTGTCCGCACCCGCGCATTGGTGCCATCAGGGATTTGTGTCCCGCGCCGTCAAAAGGCCCGCTTCACCTTCACAAGGTGGGCCGGGGCAGTTGCCGACCCGCGGTGCTCGCTTGACCATTCGCTCTTTGCTCGCGTGAGGGGACGCCGCGCATGAATTGGGCATGGGTTAATTCGCTCGACGGGCACTCGTCGGCCTTCCCGACGTGGATGACGCTGGCGGTCGCCGGATTCTTCGGATTGATTCTCCTGGTCACGCTGCTGCGCGCCGACAGATCGGTCGCCAACGGTGTGCTGACCGTCATTACGCTGCTATCCATCGCGATCGCCGGGGCAGCCGCCGTGCGCGTCTATGCACCGGACGGGCAGGCCGCCCCGGCCGAAGCGCGCGTGCAAGGCGCAGTGACCGCGAACCTGCCGGCGCTGTCCTGTCTCGACGATCTCGCGGGCGATGCCGTCGCCGCTGGTTGCGAGAAGGCGCTGTTCGGCGCGCCTGACGCCGCGGCCGCCGCCGTGTCCTACACGGCCGCCAGGATCGACCGGCTGACCGCGCTCGGCGACGTCGCCACGGCGGAGAGGAGCCTGACACTCGAGATGAAGGTGCTGCGCAAGTCGCTTGAGCGTGATCGCTACGGCCTTGTCGCGCATGTGCTGATCGTGCGCGACGGCTGCACGCAGTTCGATTGCGCCGCGTTCCGCTCGCTGACCGACCAGCAGCAGGTCGCCGCCAACATGGGCTCCCATCTCTACGACACGCTGGTCGCGCGCTACGCGCCGACCTGGAATACGCCCGCAACAGCGCCGGCGATGCCGGCCACTGCCGCGCTTGCCGGGCTGCCGCCGTCGGTGCCGACGGGCAGGCCGACCAATGCGGAGTTCCCGAGCGCTGCGTCGACGCCGCCGGTGAGCATCATGAGTGCGGAGCCGTCCCCGACATCGCGCCAGGCCGCGCCTGCAGCCAACGCGGCGCCGCCAGCGCCGCGCACGCCGGCCGCAACCTCGGCGCAGGCTGCGGCACCCGCCGCCAAGAAACCGCCGGCGCCGAAGGCTGCGCGTGCGCCGGCTGCCGCCCCGGTTCCTCTCGCGCCACCGGCCTCGGCGCCGGTTCCGGCAGCTGCGGATAACGAGTAGATCGGCATTCCCAATGCGTGGCTGCCCGGCTAATGCTTGGGTATGCCACTCCATCTGATCAAGCTCGCCGTCGGTTGCGACTCCGTCAAGGAATTGAAGGAGTGGGTGGCCGAACGGATGCAGACCGCCAAGAAGAAGGGTCTGCCGCAACGTCACATCCATATCACCCGCATGGCGCCCAAGCGCGACGCCGAAATCCTCGCCGGCGGTTCGCTCTATTGGGTGATCAAGGGCGAGATCGCCGCGCGGGAAAAGATCATCGGCATCGAGCCGTTCCGCGACAAGGATGGTATCGGACGCTGCCGGATCGTGATGCAGCCGAAAGTGATCTCGGTCTCGCCGCGGCCGATGCGCCCGTTCCAGGGCTGGCGCTATCTCACCGACGATTCCGTTCCGGCCGATCTCGGCAAGTCCGCGGCCGGCTCGATCGCGGCGATGCCGGAGCCGATGCGGCGCGAGCTGCGTGATCTCGGGCTGCTATGAGCATGATCCGGAAAAGTGTGCAGAGGTTTTCCGAAAAGATCATGCTCAAACAATAACCTAAAGCGCGATGGCGTCATCGCGCTTTAGACCGCGATATTGTCGATCAGCCGGGTGGTGCCGAGCTTGGCTGCGACCAGGATCCGCAGGGGCCCGTCCTTGCGCGAGGTGACCGGCGCCAGCGTCTCGGCGTGGCGGACCTCGTAATAGTCGAGCGCAAAGCCGGCCGCCTTGATCATTTCGGCGCCGCCAGCCATCGCAGGTGCGATCGAATCGCCGGCCCGGATGCGCCCGGCGCTCTCCTTCATGGCGCGGTAGAGGACGGTGGCGGTCTGCCGCTCCTCGGGCGAGAGGTAGACGTTGCGCGAGGACATCGCGAGTCCGTCGCGCTCGCGCACGGTGCGGGAGCCGAGGACCTTGACGCCGAGGTCGAGGTCGCGCGCCATCTGTGTCACCACCCGCAACTGCTGAAAATCCTTTTCGCCGAAGATCGCAAAGTCCGGCCGGCACTGCGTGAACAGCTTGCCGACGACGGTGGCGACGCCGCCGAAGAAGTGCGGGCGGAAGCGGTCCTCGAGGCCAGCCAGCGCCGGTCCTTCCGGCACGATGCGGGTGGCAAAGCCCTCCGGATACATGGCCTCGACGCCCGGGTGCCAGACGATATCGACGTCCTCGGCCGCGAGCTTGGCGATGTCGGCCTTCCAGGTGCGCGGATAGGCGCCAAAATCCTCGGTCGGGGCAAACTGAGTCGGGTTGACGAAGATCGACACCACGACGCGGCTGGCGCGCCGCTTGGCGAGGCGGACCAGCGACACATGGCCGTCATGGAGGGCCCCCATGGTCGGGACCAGCGCGATCGTGGCCTTTCGCTTGCGAAGATTGTCGACGGCGCGTCGCAGGGCGGGGACCGTGCGGGCGATCAATGGGCTTGCTGACATCAGGACTCGATGGATTGGGAATCGGCGCGGGTGCGGGCATCGTGCCCGACCGGCTAACCTTAACAAGTGGCGATCATGGACGCCATGCATCCGGATGCGGCACAGCATCCCGCGCAAGGTGGCGCAGGACGTCGCGACATTGCAGACCGGATCAACAGACGAAGGACGGCGCAACGATTCACGATGAAGCAGGTCGCGTTGCGATTTGCATGATCTGTCACGCATTTCACTTGACCGCAGACGCGGTCAACTCGAAGATATTCGCGAGCGGCGTTGAGGATCATCATGCTTGTGCAGGCTAGCCAAGGCCGATCGGGCTCGGCGCATGTGGTCGTGCTCGGCAACGAGAAGGGCGGCTCCGGCAAATCGACCACCGCCTTGCACATCGCCGTTGCGCTCCTCAAAGCCGGCCAGCGCGTCGCCACGATCGATCTCGACTGCCGCCAGCAGAGCTTCACACGCTATATCGACAACCGCGCCGCCTGGGCCCGCCGCACCAAGCTCGATCTCGAACTGCCGCTGCATCGCTGCATCAAGCTCGGCGAGACCATGCAGATCGCCGAGAACGAGCATTCCGAGTTCCAGCAGTTCATGGAGGCGGTCTCGGCGGTCGAGAGCAGCTTCGACTTCATCGTCATCGATACGCCCGGCACCGACAGCTATCTCATGCGGCTCGCCCATTCGATGGCCGACACCCTGGTGACGCCGCTCAACGACAGCTTCCTGGATTTCGACGTGCTCGGTACCGTCGATCCCGCCAACTACGCGGTGACGGGTGAGAGCCACTATGCCGAGATGGTGCGCGACGTCAGGCGCAAGCGCCGCCAGCTCGACGGCGCAACCACCGACTGGATCGTCGTGCGCAACCGCCTGTCGATGCTCGGCTCCCGCAACAAGCAGCTCGTCGCCGAGGGACTGAAGGATTTGTCGCTGCGGCTCGGCTTCCGTTACGTCGACGGCTTCGCCGAACGCGTCGTCTACCGCGAATTCTTTCCGCGTGGTCTGACCGCCCTCGACGAGATCGACGAGGCCACGCTCGGCATGCGGCCCAATCTCGGCCATCTTACCGCGCGGGAGGAGGTGACGAGCCTGCTCCGCCAGCTCAAGCTGCCGCTCGACGAGCGCGGTCGGCGCCGCGCCGCCAACCGGGCCGAGTGGTTCAACCAGGTCGACAAGCCGCTCGAGGTCCACGACATCCTGGGCGTCTAAAGCGGCGGCGGTAAGCTGCTACTTTCCACCGATCCAAGCAGCCGGTTCCTGCGGGAACCGTGGCTGCGCTCGACGCGTTTTCACCCCGTGTTGACTGCGAAACCAACCCAATTAGGGGCCGGTTGCGTCGGATGGTGAGCTGCACCTGACGTAGTGGTATGAGAATGGGGTGCACAGAAAACGTGTGCGTCGCACAATGGAAGGGCTGCGATTTCACATTATTTAGCCTTCCTGTCACGCTGCTGTGACATATATTAGGGAATAGGCGACAAGGGGCCAAAGAGCTCCGGAAGAACACGATTTTCAACAGGGATTCAGGCCACTAAGCCTGAGGCTGAGGACGAAAATGAAGCGTGGAATTGCCGTTCTGGTTTCGGTTAGTGCCCTCTGCGGCATCGCCTATTTCACGGCGAGCAAGTGGGCTATCAAGCACGAGACCATCACCTTCTACGACGCCTCGCGCGACAATCGTCCGGTGCCCGTCTACGTCGCGGTGCGCCGCGACAAGGAAATGCAGGCCAACGCCGGCATGATCACGCTGCCGGTCGCCGTGATCAATCACGGCAACACCGTCAAGAACACCGAGTACGGCTTCCTCGCCAACATCTTCGCTGCGCGCGGCTACATGGTCTTGAGCCCGCAGCATGACCTGCCGACGGATCCTCCGATGGTGACGAAGCCCGGCGAGCTCTATGTCGGCCGCCTGCCGCAGATCCTGCGCGGCGTCGCCAACATTCATCTCGCCATGCAGGAGATGAAGAAGGTTCAGCCCAATGCCGACTACGACAAGGTGACGATGGTCGGCCACTCCATGGGCGGCGACATCACGATGTACTTCGCCAAGCAGTATCCGGATGAGGTCAAGAAGGTCGTCACCCTCGACAATCTGCGCGTGCCCTTCGTCACCGCCGGCAAGTTCAAGATCCTGTCGTTCCGCTCCCAGGATCCGCAGTTCAAGACCGATGCGGGCGTGCTTCCGACCGACGAGGAATGCGAGAAGGCGGGCATCCAGGTCGTGAAGACCGAATTCCAGCACAACGACATGCGTGACACCGGTCCGGATGTGGCGAAGAACTCGATCCAGAGCATGCTCGACAAGTTTCTGAGCACGACCGACAGCGAAGCGGCGCCGGTCGACACGCAATCGTCCCCGCCCAAGATCCTCGAGCCTGGTCCGGTCGCTCTGATGGCACCCGCCAAAGGTTGACCTACAAGAGCTGACGCACAAGACGTCACCGCTCGACTGCACCGATCGTCAAAGCCTCCGCCGGCCTTCCCGCGGAGGCTTTGCACATTGACCGGACCGCATGCGCTGACCACATTAGTCGCTGACGCAAGGTGCAAGCAGCGATGTCGGGCGAACCCATCAAACCGCGCGGTCGCGATGCCGCTTCGGCGCAAGCAGACGGCGCGCTGCCGCAAGCGGCGACCTCAACCTCGGAAGACATCGCCGCCTTCGTCGCCAAGGCGCGGGCGCTTTCACCACATTCACCGGGCTCCAAGGGGCGGCTGATCTTCGCGCTGGATGCGACGATGAGCCGGCAGCCGACCTGGGACCTGGCCTGCGCGCTCCAGGCCGACATGTTTCGCGAGGCCGCAGCGCTCGGCAGTCTCGACATCCGGCTGGTCTACTATCGCGGCTTCAACGAGTGCCGTACCACGGGCTGGATCTCCGACAGCGCCAAGCTGGCGGCGCTGATGAGCAAGATCGATTGCCGCGGCGGCGATACCCAGATCGGCAAGGTGCTGAGCGAGGCCCGGCGCGAAGCGGTGGCGTCCGGCGTGCGGGCCGTGGTCTTCGTCGGGGATGCCATGGAGGAACACGTCGACGAGCTCTGCACCAAGGCCGGCGAGCTCGGCATGCTCAAGGTGCCCGTGTTCGTGTTTCAGGAGGGCCGTGACGCCGTCGCCGAGCAGGCCTTCCGCCAGATCGCGCGCCTGACCGGTGGCGCCTGGTGCCGGTTCGATCCCGGCGCGGCGGCGCAGCTGCGCGAGCTGTTGCGGGCAGCTGCGGCCTATGCAGCCGGCGGACGCGAAGCGTTGCTGAAACTGGCGAAGACCGCGAGCGGCGCGGCGATTCTGATCGGCCAGATGAAGTAGCGATCGGGCAGGCGCGGCTCGCGGCGGCGGTGGATGCGATGCATTTTGCGGCGAGGGCGACTATATTCCGGTCATGACCCTGATCGCCGGCGCTGTCGCCGTTATCACGCTTTATCTGCTGCTTCAGATGTTCCGCGCGGCCAATCCGGCGGTGCTGGCGCGAACCATCAGGTTTGGGGGCGGCGTGCTCGCGCTCGCGGTCGCGGCCTTCACGGGTTTGCGGGGCGAGCTGGCGGTTGCGATCCCGCTCGGAATCTTCGGCGCGGGGCTGCTTGGCTGGACGCCACTGGCGAATGCCGGCTTCGGCAATATCGGCGGGCTATTCGGTGGCGGTGCGGCGCCGGCGCAAGGGCAGGTTTCGCGCGTGCGCTCGCAATTCCTCGACATGCGGCTCGACCACGATTCCGGGCAGCTTACAGGCCAGATCGTCGCCGGACCTCACGCCGGGCGCAATCTCGGCGACTTCGATCTCGTCGGCCTGCTGGCGATGGTTCCGACGTTCGACGCCGAGAGCGTGGCCTTACTTGAAAGCTATCTGGACCGCCGGTTTCCCGCTTGGCGTCAGAACGCGCAGGGCGATGCGACAGGGCGGCAGCGCCGCACGGCGGCGAGCGGCAAAATGACGGCGGAGGAAGCCTATCAGATCCTTGGCTTGCAGCCGGGAGCGGGACGCGACGACATCAGCCGGGCCCACAAAGCCCTGATGAAGAAACTCCATCCCGACCAGGGGGGCTCGACGTATCTCGCTGCCCGGGTAAACGAGGCCAAGGATACTCTGCTTCGCACGCATAACGGCTAACTCCGGCACTACGCTACAAACGCCCGTACCGCGTGAGCTCCGTTCGCTCCGTCTGCCGTCGCCCCGATGCCCGCCATTGTCGGCGTGGTCGATCCCTTGAGTAAAGTCTTAACCGTAAATCCTTGACGAGAGGTTGTCGTGGAACGGCCTTGTCAGGAATAGCCTCGGCATCACCGCATCCCCAAAACGAAAATGCCCGCGCAAGCGCGCGGGCATTTGGCTCGGAATGGAGAAGGGAGATCAGTTGCGCACGGTGATGCAGGAGATTTCGGCGCGCTTCAAGGTGCGGCAGACGGCTTCGGCCTGGTCGCGCTCGAGCCCGGCGAAGCGGGCGCGGTAGAGCTTGCGATTGTCCTTGGCGACAACCGGCTCGGTAAACGGATCGGCCTTGCTGAGCAGGCCGCGGGCGGAGCTGCGGGCAGCGTCGATACGCTGCTGGGCTTCGTTCTCGCTTTCGAGCGCGCCGACCTGGACGATCCAGCCGCTGTGAGCGACGGCCGGCTTGGTGGCGGTGCTCATCTGGATCGGCTGCGGCGCCGGGTCGGCGGACGCGAGCTTGGGACCGGCGGGGGCGGGCGCAGCGGCGGTTGCCGCCGGCAGGACCCCGAGGATGCCGTTGCCGGTACCGAAGCCCGCCGGCTGCCGCGGCAGTTCGGTGCGGGCAATCTCGGCCTTCGGTGCTTCCGGCTGGCTGACCGCCTCGGGCTTGTTGATGAGGTCCGCCCGGGCGACGACGGCGCCGGAGGTTTCCGCGACGTCGGAACGGGGCGGGATGGTGCTGGTGACCGGCGGGGCGACCTGGACGCCAACCTGGGCCGGGGCGGCGGAAGCGACCTTCACGGCGCCGGCCTTGACCTGAACCGTCTTGACCCGAACCGGCTTCATCGGCTCGGACGATCCGGGGACGATGGAGAGCGGCTGGCTCGAGATCACGCCATTGGTGAGCGGTGCAGGCTCGACCTTGGATTCCGTCGGCCGAACTTCGGGCTTGTTGGCATCAGACCGGTGCTGAGCCGGCGGCATCGCGGCAGTCGCGGCGGCCAGCGTCGACAGACGCGCGGCAAGGCGCGACGGGGCCGCCTCGGGAGCAGGGGCCGCGCCGGCCTGGACCTGCAGGGCGGAACGGGAAGCATCCGACGCATCGGCGACGTTGGTATTGGCCTCGGCGCCGTTGCGCTCCGTGACCGCGGCGACGGTGTGGACGGTCGCGCCCTTGTCGAGGTTCTCCGCGAGCAGGTTGCGCATGATGGCATCGCGCGAGCCGCCGCTGCGGCCGCCCAGCACCACGCCGATCAGGTGGCGGTTGCCGCGGCGGATCGAGGTGACGAGGTTGAAGCCGGAGGCGCGGGTGTAGCCGGTCTTGATGCCGTCCACGCCCTCGACGCTGCCGAGCAGGTGGTTGTGGTTGCGGATCGACTGTCCCCGCCAATTGAAGGTCGAGGTCGCGAAATAGCGATAGTAACGCGGGAAACGCTCCTGGATGGCGCGACCGAGCGTCGCCTGGTCGCGCGCGGTGGTGACCTGCTCGTCGTTGGGAAGGCCGTTGGCATTGCGGTAGACCGTCCTGGACATGCCGAGCGAGCGCGCCTTGCGCGTCATCATCTGGGCGAAGTCGTCTTCGTCTCCGGCGATCGCTTCCGCGATCACCACCGCAGCGTCATTGGCTGAGCGGGTGACGAGGCCCTTGATCGCGTCCTCGACGCGAATGGTCTGGCCGGCACGCAGATTCAGCTTGGTCGGATCCTGATTGGCGGCGTGCTGCGACACCGGCATCTCGGTGTCGAGCTTCATCTTGCCGGATTCGAGGCGCTCGAACAGCAGATAGAGCGTCATGATCTTGGTCAGCGACGCCGGATGGCGGATCCCGTCAGGGCTTGTTGCCTGGAGCACCGCGCCGGAATTGCCGTCGACGATGATGGACGCGAATTTCGGGCTCGAGCTCTCGGACACATCGCGCTGGACGCGGTGATGCACATGCTGGCGGCGATGGCGCCGCGCCTCCGCTGCATCGGTGGTGATGATGACCGCGATGGTGACCGTAAGAAGCCCCAAAACGCCAACCCGCGCCAAGCGCGAGGAAGACAAGTTGTTACGAAGCATGGAACCCCGTCCCCGTTTCTGACTTGATCACCGGCCCGTGAGGCGAAATTGTGCCCAATGGTCCCGGGATCATTACCTGCTCAGGCTGTCCCTCCGCTGGTGTTCGCCACGGGGGACGTTGGACCCGAGCCGCTGTTCTGGCTAAGGTGATGTTCTCAAACGGCTTTGGCCGCCTGCGGAAGTGAACACGTCCAGGGAATCAGGGTAGGGGGCCGCGGTTTCCAAAAGCTTAAGGAACCCTTGCGGGAAACCCCGGGAATCTCTGCGATTTGCATCTAGTTTTTGTGCGTCGCACAAGATTCTTGACTTTATTGTGCGTTGCACTAATTATGGGCACAGTCAGGGAGCCGGGGCTTCCCGACGCGAGCCAGGGAAAAGGATTCCGACATGTTCAAGGTTGAAGACTTTCAGAACTACGGGAAAGAGCAGTTCGAGCAGTGCGTTGCCTCCGCGACCTCGGTGCAGCACGGCCTCCAGGCGATCGCCAGCGCCTATGGCGACTATACGAAGAAGTCGTTCGAAGACACCAAGTCCTTCGTCGAGAAGCTTTCCGGCGTGAAGTCGCTGGACAAGGCCATGGAAGCGCAGACCGATTTTGCCCGTTCCTCCTACGAGACCTTCGTTGCGGAATCGCAGAAGATCGCCGGCCTCTACAGCGACCTCGCCAAGCAGGCGTTCAAGCCGGTCGAGACCATCGTGTCGAAGTTCACCCCGGCCGCTCAGTAAGGTTTCAGGACATCCTGGAATCGAAAAGCCCGGCTGCACCAGCCGGGCTCTTTGCTGTGTGCGATGATCCGTCAGCGTGCTGCGCGCAGCAGATCGCTCGAAGTCCGATCGCTGCCGGTGTTCACCTGCGTTGGCGCTGTCGCGGCGGATGTTCTGTCGGGCGTCGATCTGCGAAGCGTTGCCGTACCTTCGATTTTGCGTTCGAGACCCTCGGAGATCAGGATGATCGTGTCCCTGTAGATGGAGTTCGTGCCCCTGGCCGGCGCGTTGATGACGGGACACGACGAGCCCGGATCTGGTGGTTGCCCGATTTCGCGCCACGCCATTGAATGGTAGAATATTGAACCGTAGGAAACCGGAGCCGGAGGCGGGTTAACAGCCCGGTTCCTGGTCAACATGTTCTAAACATGCCGGGCGGAAATTTTTGTCAAATCGGTCTGGATTGATTAACCTGACGAGGATCGCCCGGGCCGGGAATCGGGACTGCCACGGCCGCATCGGCCCGATCTCCGCAAGCTTGCGGCAAGCCGTGGGCAGGCCCATATTGCTGGCGAACGGTCCGGCTCGAGCCGGATGTGTCGGGAGCGGCGATCCAACAAGGCGGCGCGCCTGCGCCAGGCTCCGAAGGGCGGAGTCGCGCGGTGACCGCCATGCGCTTCCGTGGGGAATTTGAACGCCTGTGCCATGCCGCAATTGACTTCCAGTATCGACCTGTCCGCGCCAGCCGCCGCCGACGCTCCTCGCATGAGCAATGACGAGAACCGTTCGGGCAACCCCTCGGGTCCGAACACGTCGGTCATCACCAAGGTCAAGCCGAAGACCAAGCGGCCGAACCTGTATCGCGTGCTGATCCTGAACGACGACTACACGCCGATGGAGTTCGTCGTCCACGTGCTGGAGAAGTTCTTCAACAAGGACGTCGAAGCGGCGACCAAGATCATGCTGCACGTCCATCATCACGGCATCGGCGAGTGCGGCGTGTTTACCTATGAGATCGCCGAGACCAAGGTGACGCAGGTGATGGACTTTGCCCGCAAGCATCAGCATCCCCTGCAATGCGTGATGGAAAAGAAGTAAGACGCCTTGCGGCGCGTTTGAAGCCGGCTCTTGTGCAAGTCGCGGCGTGATTGTTGCGGTCACGGCTGCGCGCGAGTCCCGTTGCGGGCCGGCAAAACTACGGAATTCCGCGCCGGCGCCGATCCCGCCCAAATCGGAACGGGTTTTGCATTGAAACTACCGCAGGTGTGTCGCCGTCGAGTCGCGGAACCGGTCTTTCGCCGCGGTCTTGTATAACTATATGTGACAAAGGTTGTTGTTGCCTGACCGGGCGAGGACGATCATGATGGTGGGGGCCATAGAGGACGCGAATGCCGACTTTTTCCCAAAGCCTTGAACAATCCCTGCATCGTGCGCTGGCGATCGCAAACGAGCGTCATCACCAATACGCGACGCTCGAGCATCTTTTGCTCTCACTGATCGACGACTCCGATGCAGCCGCGGTCATGCGCGCCTGTAGCGTCGATCTCGACAAGCTCCGCACGAGTCTCGTCAACTACCTTGAGACCGAATTCGAGAACCTGGTGACGGATGGCGCCGACGACGCCAAGCCGACCGCCGGTTTCCAGCGCGTGATCCAGCGCGCGGTGATCCACGTACAGTCGTCCGGCCGCGAAGAGGTGACCGGCGCCAACGTGTTGATCGCGATCTTCGCCGAGCGCGAGAGTCATGCCGCGTATTTCCTGCAGGAGCAGGACATGACGCGCTATGACGCGGTCAACTACATCAGCCACGGCATTGCCAAGCGGCCGGGCGTGTCAGAGGCGCGCCCCGTGCGCGGCGTCGACGAGGAGACCGAGACCAAGGGCAACGAGGACGCCAAGAAGAAGGGCGAGGCGCTCGAGACCTATTGCGTCAACCTCAACAAGAAGGCACGGGACGGCAAGATCGATCCGGTGATCGGACGCAATTCCGAGATCAACCGCGCGATCCAGGTGCTGTGCCGCCGCCAGAAGAACAACCCGCTGTTCGTCGGCGAAGCCGGCGTCGGCAAGACCGCGATTGCGGAGGGCCTTGCCAAGCGCATCGTCGACAGCGAGGTGCCTGAGGTGTTGGCGGCCGCGACCGTGTTCTCGCTGGACATGGGCACGCTGCTTGCCGGCACGCGCTATCGCGGCGACTTCGAGGAGCGCCTCAAGCAGGTGCTGAAGGAGCTCGAGGCGCATCCCAACGCCATCCTGTTCATCGACGAGATCCACACCGTGATCGGTGCGGGCGCGACGTCGGGCGGGGCGATGGATGCTTCGAACCTGCTCAAGCCGGCGCTGGCGTCGGGCACCATCCGCTGCATGGGCTCGACCACCTACAAGGAATATCGCCAGCACTTCGAGAAGGACCGCGCGCTGGTGCGGCGCTTCCAGAAGATCGACATCAACGAGCCGACCGTCGAGGACGCGATCGCGATCCTGAAGGGGCTCAAGCCGTATTTCGAGGACTACCACCGGCTGAAGTACACTAACGAGGCGATCGAGGCCGCCGTTCAGCTCTCCTCGCGCTACATCCACGACCGCAAGCTGCCGGACAAGGCGATCGACGTGATTGACGAGTCGGGTGCGGCACAGATGCTGGTGGCCGAGAACAAGCGCAAGAAGACCATCGGCATCAAGGAGATCGAGACCACGATCGCCTCGATGGCGCGAATCCCGCCGAAGAGCGTGTCGAAGGACGACGCCGAGGTGCTCAAGCATCTTGAGACGACGCTCAAGCGTACCGTGTTCGGCCAGGACAAGGCGATCGAATCGCTTGCCGCCTCGATCAAGCTCGCACGCGCGGGTCTGCGCGAACCGGAGAAGCCGATCGGCTGCTACCTGTTCTCCGGGCCCACCGGCGTCGGCAAGACGGAAGTGGCAAAACAGCTCGCGGCGTCGCTCGGCGTCGAGCTCTTGCGCTTCGACATGTCCGAATACATGGAGCGGCACACCGTGTCGCGCCTGATCGGCGCGCCTCCCGGCTATGTCGGCTTCGACCAGGGCGGCCTCTTGACCGACGGCGTCGACCAGCATCCGCATTGCGTGGTGCTGCTCGACGAGATCGAGAAGGCGCATCCCGATCTCTACAACGTGCTGCTCCAGATCATGGATCACGGCCGGCTTACCGATCACAATGGCAAGCAGGTCAACTTCCGCAACGTGATCCTGATCATGACCACGAACGCGGGTGCGTCCGATCTCGCCAAGCAGGCGTTCGGCTTCACGCGCTCGAAGCGGGAAGGCGACGACCACGAGGCGATCAACCGGCAGTTCGCGCCGGAATTCCGCAACCGCCTCGATGCCATCGTCTCGTTCGGCCATCTCAGTGTCGAGGTGATCGGCACCGTGGTCGAGAAGTTCGTGCTTCAGCTCGAAGCGCAGCTCGGCGATCGCGACGTCACGATCGAGCTGTCTGAGCCGGCCAAGGCTTGGCTGGTCCAGCATGGCTACGACGAGCAGATGGGCGCGCGTCCCATGGCCCGCGTGATCCAGGAGCACATCAAGAAGCCGCTGGCCGACGAGGTGCTGTTCGGCAAGCTCAAGGGCGGCGGTCACGTCCGCGTCGTTCTCGTCAAGGACGAGGCCGACGAGACCAAGGACAAGATCGGCTTCGAGTTCGTCGAAGGTCCGGTCACGCCGAAGCAGGAGAAGCTGCCGGGTGCTCGCAAGCGCCCGCCGGGCAAGTCCAAGCCCGGCGGTCCCGGCGGCTCGAAGGGGCCGACCTCCAAGGGCCCGCTGGTCAAGGCTTGATCTGCACGCGACGAAATCGAAAAGGCCGGCTGCAAAGCCGGCCTTTTTGCTTGTGTGCCGAGTATGAACGACTGCTTGCTTGCGGGCAGCCCTACGTTCCGGCCTCTGGGGCCGCCGCCGGCCGTGGCTTTTTCGGAACGGTCGGCCGCGCGCGGGCAGGCACCGACGGCTGCATCGTCACGATGACCGGGTTCGGCTTGTGATCGGTCGCAGCGCCGGTCGCGGCATCGACACCCATGCCGATGAGGCCGCCGGCCAGGAGATTGCCGGCGAAACCGGCGGCGCCGGTGCCCGATACTTCCTTTGTGAGCTGCACCGTCTGGGATTCATAACCTTCCTTCTGGAAGGTGATCGTGATGTCGGCGCTGCGCTTGGCAACGATCGCGCATGGCGTTGTGCAGGTTGTGGGCACTTCGAGCCCTGTGACCTCGGCTTCGACGCCAGACGGTGTTGATGAAATGCTGATATTCTCGGTCGTGCCGCGCGTGACGGACGCGCAGCCGCCCAGCATGACGCTGAGCGCCACAATTCCAAATAAACGCATGAAATGCCCCTTGTCCCGCCGTCACTGAAGCGCAACCGGAGCGCGAGGGCAATAGGTCATTGGTCCGGATAGTTAAGTCACGCAGGAATTGTGCACGAGATTGCGATAGCCGAGACGTAGCGCCTGCTATCTAGTCTCCCCGCAGGCGCTGATCGTCCTGGACACGGACGTGCTCGGCGCCGCGCGCGCCCGCGGGAGACAGCCGCAGCATGCTCAGCGCCGCGCCGCAGAGCGCAAATCCGACGCCGGCGAGGAGCGCCAGCCTGGTGCCCTCAACCGGATACCGTCCGAGCAGCAGTGCCACCAGCGCTGCCCCCGTGGTCTGGCCGAGCAGGCGCGCCGTGCCGAGCATCCCGCTGGCGCCGCCGGCGCGCTCGCGCGGGGCGGCCGCGATCATGGTGCGGTTGTTAGGGGTCTGGAACAGGCCGAAGCCGGCACCGGCCAGCGCCATGCGCCAGATCACGTCGAACGGGGTCGGGCTTGCGGGCAGGAAGGCCAGCGCGGCGAGACCGCAGGCGAACAGCGTGAGCCCGATGCCGCCGAGCAGGCCCGCCGGATAGTGCTCGACGAGGCGGCCGGCAAGGGGCGCCGCGAAAGCCACCGCGATCGGCCAGGGCGTGATCAAGAGCCCCATATGCACCGCCGAATAGCCGAAGCGGCTCTGGAGATAGAAAGGGATCGCGACGAAGGCCAGCATCTGCCCGCAGAACGATGCGATCGAGGTCGCTATCGACAGCGCGAACACCGGAATGCGCAACAGATCGACCGGCAAGAGCGGCGAGCTCATGTGGGTTTCGCGATAGATCAGCAGCACGCCGGCGACGATGGCGATGGCGAATTGCACGAGGCAGGTGATGGCGGCCTCGCCATGACCGACGCTGTCGACAGCCGCGATGCCGACACCGAACGTGATCGCGGACAGGCCCGCGCTCTGCCAGTCGAAGGAACGGCTCGCAGGCCTGGTGTGCGGCAGGCTGCGCAGGCCGATCAGCAATGTCACCGCACCGAGAGGCACGTTGATGGCGAACAGCCAGGGCCAGCTTCCGACGGCCAGGATGCCGGCCGCGAGCGTCGGTCCGGCCGCGGCCGAGAAGGCGACCACGAGCGCGTTGAGCCCGATGCCGCGGCCGAGCTGGCTGCGCGGATAGGTGAAGCGCACCAGCGCCGCGTTGACGCTCATGATGCCGGCCGCGCCAAAGCCCTGCAGGATGCGCGCGGCCGTCAGCAGCGGCAGCGTGTGCGCCAGCGCGCACAATGCGGAGGCCAGCGTGAACAGCACCAGTCCGACCAGATAGACGCGGCGATAGCCGACGATCTCGCCGAGCGAAGCCAGCGGCAGCAGTGAGATCGTGATCGCGAGCTGGTAGCCGTTGACGATCCAGATCGAGAAGGCCGGGCTTGCATCGAGGTCGGCCGCGATCGTCGGCAGCGCGACGTTGGCGATGGCGCTGTCGACCACCGCCATGATGATGCCGAGCGCAATTGTCAGCACCGCCTGGTTGCGCTGTGGCTGCGGCAGGCCGTCGGCATGCTCGATGGTGGTCGATGACATCGTGAAGCGTGCTTGCTCGAGATGCGGTTGCTGGTCCGCAACCTGATCCGACCCGGGATGGTTCCAGCCAAAGCCTTGGCGGTTTCAGTCCTGTTTCGGCTTCCGTGGCGCCTGAATCGCCTTGAGGTAGCTTACCACGGCCTCAGCGTCGTCTCGGCCGAATCGAGCCGTGGCATCGAGCGGTGGATGCTGCCGTAGCCGTCCTGGAGGCGCTGCATGAAGTCGGGGTCGTAGAGCTTGTTCTCGCCGAGGTTCCGGAAGGGCGGTGCCAGCTCGTTCCGGCTCTTGCCCGTCCTGCCGACCGCGTGGCACTGCGCGCACATCCGTTGCAGCAGTGCTTAGGCGCGCCGCTGTTCGAGATCCAGGGCTTGACTTGCCGTGCTCCACAGAACGCCAACAGCCAGCAGCGCTGGCGCGATCCTATTCATCGCTCATGTCCATTATTCCCGGCGCAGGGCCTTCATGGCAATTCGGCACGGCAGCATCGTGAGTGCCGCAGCGTGTCACGGCCGACGCAGGCGGGCTTGATGCAGCTCAAATGTCCTACCCACCGCCGGCGGATTCCGCTCGGTGAAGGTCACGCGCTGGTGCCAATAGGGATAGGGCAGCGTCACCGTGCTCGCGGCATCGAGCTTTGCGACCTGGTCCTTGGTCAAGGACCAGCCGACCGCACCGAGATTTTCGCGCAGCTGGGTCTCGTTGCGCGCGCCGATGATCAGTGTCGAAACGGTCGGACGCTGGAGCAGCCAGTTGAGCGCGATCTGCGAGACGCTCTTGCCCGTCTCCTTCGCGATCTCGTCGATGGCCTCGACGACACGGTAGACATGCTCGTCCGGCACGGGCGGTCCGAACTCGGCCGTCTTGGGCAGTCGGCTGACTTCCGGCTTCGGCTGGCCACGGCGGATTTTTCCGGTGAGGCGTCCCCATCCGAGCGGCGACCAGACCACGGCACCTAACCCCTGGTCGAGCCCGAGCGGCATCAACTCCCATTCGTAGTCGCGCCCGATCAGCGAATAGTAGGTCTGGTTGGCGACGTAGCGCGGAAAGCCGTGCTTGTCGGCGACGGCGAGCGATTTCATCAGGTGCCAGCCCGAGAAATTCGAGACGCCGACGTAGCGGATCTTGCCGGCGCGCACGAGCACGTCGAGTGTTGCGAGCACCTCTTCAGGCGGGGTGAAGGCGTCGAAGCCGTGCAGCTGGAACAGGTCGATGTAGTCAGTGCCGAGCCGGCTCAACGAACCGTCGACGGCCGCGAGCAGATGCTGCCGCGACGAGCCGATATTGTTGGGGCCCTCGCCGAAGCGGAACGTCGCCTTGGTCGAGATCAGAACCTTGTCGCGGCGGCCCTTGATCGCTTCGCCGAGCACCCGCTCGGACTCGCCGAGAGAATAGATATTCGCAGTGTCGAACATCGACACGCCGGCCTCGAGGCAGATGTCCAGAAGGCGCCGCGCTTCGGTCGCGTCGGTCGCGCCCCAAGCCGCAAGGCGGCCGACGCCGCCGAAGGTGCCGGTGCCAAGACTGAGGGCGGGCACCATGAGGCCTGAACTGCCCAAGCGTCGGTATTCCATCGATGTGCTCCTCGGCTGGCCGCTGATTGATCATTGCGGCTCAGTGGCAAAGGATAGTGCAAGCAGGGCCCGCGTCCTATCATGCGCTCACATACCGGCCTTGCTTCGGGATGACCTGGTCGTGCAGGGGATCGCTGACTGAAAGGGATCTCAATGCCGCAACTGGCTCTGCCGGAAGTCGCGCGGCGACATTCCGAAATGCTCGCGGAAGACGCGGCCGAAATGCGAGAGGTCGTTGAAGCCCCAGCCGAACGCGACCTCGCTGATGTGGCGATGGGCGAGCACGGGCGAAGCGAGGTCGCGCCGGCATCGGGCGAGGCGTTCGGCAAGAACATGGCGCTGGAACGAGGTGTCCTCGTCGGCGAGAAGATCGTTGACGTAGCGCGGCGAGATGCCGAGCGCGCCGGCGGTCTCCGCGAGTGTGAGGTTGGGATCGGAGAGATGCGCGCGGATGTGCGCCTTCAACCGGTAGAGCAGGGCCGAGCGGGTGGGTCGAGGACGGCAGCGATGTCCTGCCGAGCCGCTCGCTCAAAGCCATGGCGAGCAGATCGACCGCCTGCTCCGACAGCGCGGCGGCAGTGTCCGGGGCCAGCCCGTCCGCGCTCTGGCAAAGCCGGAAGATGAAATCATAGGCGAGCCGCTCGAGCGGCGCGTCGGCCCCGAACGACGTCGCCGTCAGCGTCTCGGTGCCGCCGAGCCGGCGCCGCAGCATCTCGCGCGGCACCTTGAAGATGGTCTGCGTGAAGGCGTCGTTGAACTTCAGCTCATACGGACGCGTGGTGTCATAGAGCGCGAACTCGCCGGGATGGATCACGGTCTCCCGGCCGTCCTGCACAACGCCGCCGCTGCCGCGATTGCCGAGGGCAATGAGAACAAAATCCTGGCCCGAGCGCGCGATGCGAGAGGGTGTGCGGAACACGTGCTGGCGGTCCGAGCAGACCTCGGAGCATGCCGCCTTGCCGAGCGAAGCCTGCGTGACCGAGCCGCGAAAGGCGCTGCCGAGGTCGGACTTGCAGTCGAGGCCGACGAAGACGTCGCAGACGATGTCCTGCCAGAGGGCGAGCCGCCGATAGCCGGGGCTGCCGTCTGTCGTGAACTGGATTGTCATCTGGACAGCCTCCCTTTCACATCCCGCAAAATCGCCGGGGATCCAGCCTGCCGCAGGCAAATCCCGTACCGACCGACGGTCCCTTCCCAGTCGAGTTTTTGTTCCGCCGTGGTCGAGCGCCCGGCCGCCCGGCTTGGCCAAATAGACTGCATCGGACGTGGTTTCCGATCAACCGGCAATGGAGGCGGGAATGGGCATCGAGCATCCGAAATACAAGGTCGCGGTGGTGCAGGCGGCGCCGGCCTGGCTTGACCTCGAGGCCTCGATCGACAAGTCGATCGCTCTGATCAGGGAGGCCGCGGAAAAGGGCGCCAAGCTGATCGCCTTTCCCGAGGCCTTCATCCCCGGTTACCCCTGGCATATCTGGATGGACTCGCCGGCCTGGGCGATCGGACGCGGCTTCGTGCAGCGCTATTTCGACAATTCGCTGTCCTACGACAGCCCGCAGGCCGAGCGGCTGCGCGAGGCCGTGCGCAAGGCAAAGCTCACCGCCGTGATAGGCCTGTCCGAACGCGATGGCGGCAGCCTCTATCTGGCGCAATGGCTGATCGGGCCCGACGGCGAGACCATCGCAAAGCGCCGCAAGCTGCGGCCGACCCATGCCGAGCGCACCGTCTATGGCGAGGGCGACGGCAGCGACCTTGCCGTGCATGCGCGGCCCGACATCGGCCGTCTCGGCGCACTGTGCTGCTGGGAGCATCTCCAGCCGCTGTCGAAATACGCGATGTATGCCCAGAACGAGCAGGTCCACGTCGCGGCCTGGCCGAGCTTCTCGCTCTACGATCCCTTCGCGCCGGCGCTGGGTGCCGAGGTCAACAACGCCGCCTCGCGTGTCTATGCGGTGGAGGGCTCCTGCTTCGTGCTGGCGCCTTGCGCGACGGTGTCGCAGGCCATGATCGACGAGCTCTGCGACCGGCCGGACAAGCATGCGCTGCTGCATGCTGGCGGCGGGTTTGCCGCAATCTACGGCCCCGACGGCGGCCAGATCGGCGAGAAGCTGGCGCCGGACCAGGAAGGGCTGCTGATCGCCGAGATCGATCTTGGCGCCATCGGCGTTGCCAAGAACGCCGCTGACCCCGCCGGCCACTATTCGCGGCCCGACGTCACGCGGCTGCTGCTCAACAAGAAGCGGTACCAGCGCGTCGAGCAGTTCGCGCTGCCGGTCGACACCGTCGAGCCCACGGAGATCGCGGCGGCGGCAAGCTGAGCGTCGCTGCGCGGAAACGGGCTTACGTCAAGCCACACAATGTCCTAGCAGTTCGAGATGTGCGGCGCAGATATGATGCGCGCCGGCGTCCCGCAACTCGGTCTCGCTGCCATAGCCATAGAGCACGCCGATTGCGGTCATCCCGTTGGTCCTGGCTCCGACCACGTCATGGCTGCGGTCGCCGATCATGATCGCGTTGTTCGCGTCGACCCTGGCCTCGTCGAGCGCATAGCGGAGCAGGTCGCGCTTGTCGACGCGGGTGCCGTCGAGCTCGGAGCCGAACACGCGCTCGAAATACGGCTTCAGGCCGAAATGATCGACGATGCGGGTGGCGTAGACCGCAGGCTTGCTGGTCGCGACGAACATGCGCGGTGTTGTCGCAGTAAGCTTCGTGAGGGTGTCCATGATGCCGGCATAGGCTTCGTTCTCGAACAGGCCGATATCGCTGAAGCGCTCCCGATAGAGCAGCAGCGCGCGGTCGGCGAGTTCGTCGGTTCCGGTGAGCTTTTTCAAGCTGGCATGCAGCGGCGGCCCGATGCACCAGGTCAGCTCATCCTCGCTCGGGACAGGCTGGTTGAGCCGCTCCAGCGCGTATTGGATGGATCGCGTGATCCCCGGCTTGGGATTGGTCAGCGTGCCGTCGAGATCAAAAAAGATTGTCACCATTCGGGCGAAACCTGCGTTGATACTGCCGCTTGTGCTAGTTGGCTGGGGTTCCAAGTCAAGGTCCGATTTGTCCGATAGCGTCAGTGCCATGCGAATAGCTCGGGTCATCGCCGTCTTGTGCCACGCTTTCGTGCTGTCGCCGGTGCTCGCAGACGAGACGCCGGCCCCTGTCGTGCCTTCCAATGCCGAGGACGCCCAGAAGCCTGCGGAGAAACCCGCGGATGCGCGTGAGAGCGACACGCGGGAGTCGATCTGCCTGATCGTGGAGGCGGCTGCGCGCGATGCCAATCTCCCGCTCGAATTCTTCGCCCGGGTGATCTGGCAGGAGAGCCGCTTCCAGGCCGATGCGGTCGGCCCGATGACGCGCAACGGCGAGCACGCACAAGGGATCGCGCAGTTCATGCCGGGGACTGCAAGCGAGCGCGGGCTGCTCAATCCATTCAATCCGGTGCAGGCATTGCCGAAGTCGGCCGAGTTCTTGAACGAGCTGCGCAACCAGTTTGGCAATCTCGGCCTCGCCGCGGCGGCCTACAATGCCGGTCCGCGGCGTGTGCAGGAATGGCTCGCCGGCACCGGGCCGATGCCGGAGCAGACCCGCAACTACGTCTTCGCCATCACCGGCACGAGCGTCGATGCCTGGGCCAAGGCGGGCAGCACCGGCAAGGGACCGCCGAGTTCGCCGCCGACGAGCTGCCGTGATCTGATGGCGCTGCTCAAGCGCGCGCCGAATCCGTTCGTCGCCGAGCTCGAGCAGCATGTGGAGCTTGCCGCTGCAAAGATCTGGGGGGTGCAGCTCGCGGCCGGCTTCGACCGCAACAAGGCGCTGGCGATGTATTCCAGGGCGGTCACGAAACTGAGCGCCGTGGTCGGCGAGCGTGACCCGAGCCTGCTAAGCTCGGTGATGCGCAGCCGCGGCACGCGCGCCTTCTACCAGGTCCGCATCGGCGCGGATACCCGAGCCGAGGCCGATGATCTGTGCAACCGCATCCGCAAGGCAGGCGGCGCCTGCTTCGTGCTGAAGAACCGCGGTGTGAGCGGGTAGAGCGCATTCGCTCTGGCCGTCATTCCGGGGCGATGCGAAGCATCGAACTATGGTGCGCAATTGCGCACCTGAGAATCCATCGGGCCACAGAGACCGTCGCGAGATGGATTCCGGGTTCGCGCCAAGTGGCGCGCCCCGGAATGACGACGGTGGGCCTGGGCCTCGCGCATGCCAGCCCCGCCGCGGGCTTCCTTGACGCGGATGCCCCCATTGCCCGTTATGCGGGCACGATTCCGTAAACCCCGACCGACACTCCCGTGGCGCTTCCTCCGCTCGATTCCCCTCAATGGCAAAGTCCGTGGCGCGCGTTTGCGTGGGGGTTGCGCTCGATCACGCAGACGATCCTCACCATCGTGCTGTTCGTGACCTATCTCGGCATTGGCGCGCTTGCCCACGACACCCATTTCAGCCTGGTCTGGGCGCTCGCCTCGACGCTGTTCGTCTGGGCCGGTCCCGCGCAGATCATTCTCATCACGACGCTCGGCTCGGGCGCGACCATCATCCAGTCCGCGATCGCGGTGACGGTGAGCGCCATTCGGCTGTTTCCGATGGTCGTGTCGGTGCTGCCGCTGATGCGGACGCCGACGACGAAACGACGCGAGCTGGTCTTCGCCGCGCATCTGACGGCGGTGACGCTGTGGGTCGAATGCCACCGCTTCCTGCCGCTTGTGCCGCGGGAGCGGCGCATCGCCTTCGTCCACGGGCTCGGCTGTGGCCTCGTTTCGGTGTGCCTCGTCGCCAACACGGTCGGCTATTTCCTCGCCGCCAACCTGACGCAGACGCTTGGTGCGGCGATCCTGCTGCTGACCCCGCTGTCCTTCCTGTTCTCGACCGCACGCAACAGCCGCGAGGTCGCCGATGTCGTTGCGCTGGCGCTCGGGATATTGCTCTACCCGCTGGCCGCGAAGATGAACTCCGGCCTCGACATCCTCGTCAGCGGCGTCGTTGCAGGCACGATCGCTTATGGCGTGCATTGGTGGCGGGAGGTGCGCGCATGAGCTTTGCGCAGCTTATCGGCGACTGGCACGCGCTCGCCGTGCTGTTCGTCGCCGGCGTCGTTCCGAACCAGATCTGGCGCATGCTGGGGCTGTGGTTCGGCGGTGGCATCGACGAGGGCTCGGAGCTCCTGGTCTGGGTGCGTGCGGTCGCGACCGCAATCCTGGCCGGTGTCATCGCCCAGATCGTGGTGGAGCCGCCAGGGGCGCTTGCCACTGTACCTGACGTGCTGCGCTATGGCGCGGTCGGCGCCGGGCTCGTCGTCTTCCTGCTGACCCGCCGCTCGATCTTCGCCGGCGTGGTCACGGGCGAAGTCTTCATGCTGGCCGGCAAGTGGTGGTTGGGCTAAAACCGCCGGCGAACAGCAAGGAACTGAAACATGGTTCGCGAACAGGAGCTACGCGAGGGCGAGGTCGCCATCGAGCTGCCGCCGACGCAAGATGCCGGCCTCGTCTTCATCGGCCGTATCCGCACGCCCTGGACGTCGCGCCTGGAAACGCCGCGGCAGGGGCGTCAGGACGGCCCGATATGCCGCCTCGAGATCTTCGAGCCGTTCGTGCCGGCGATCAAGGGCGTCGATTTCTACAGCAATCTCGAAGTGCTCTACTGGCTCGACCAGTCGCGCCGCGACATCATCCTGCAAAGCCCGAAGAACAACGAGAAGACCCGCGGCACGTTCTCGCTGCGCTCTCCGGTTCGGCCCAACCCGATCGGCACGTCGATCGTGAAGCTGGTCGGCATCGAGGGCAATGCGATCCTGGTGCGTGGGCTCGATTGCCTCGACAACACACCGCTGATCGATCTCAAGCCCGACCGCTGCGAGTTCACGCCACTGGCCGCGCCGCAGAAGGGCGATTTCGAGACGGGGTAGTCACGCTCTCTCCGTCGTCATTGCGAGGAGCGAAGCGACGAAGCAATCCAGACTGCCTCCGCGGAGGGATTCTGGATTGCTTCGTCGCAAGGGCTCCTCGCAATGACGGAGTCTGTGGGGCTACCCGGCCTTCAACGCCGCGATCAGCTTGGCCGCGTGCTCTTCCAGCACCTTGGCGTCTTCCTTGCGGCTCGCCGGCGGCAGCATCGCGACGCCGTCGTGGCGCGGCATCACGTGCATGTGCAGGTGAAACACCACCTGTCCGCCGGCCGGCTCGTTGAATTGCTGCACGGTGATGCCGTCGGCCCCGAACGCCTTCATCGCGGCGGTTGCGATCTTGTGCGCGCCGCGGGCGACATGGGCGTAGTCGTCCGGCTTGATGTCGAGGATGTTGCGGGCAGGGGCCTTGGGGATCACCAGGGTGTGGCCGGGCGTGCGCGGCATGATGTCGAGGAAGGCCAACACGTGCCCGTCCTCGTAGACCTTGTAGCAGGGCAGCTCGCCGCGCAGTATCTTTGCGAAGATGTTGCTGGTGTCGTAGGCGGTCATGGTAGCTCCTCGGCGGCTCCTCGAGATTTTGCACTTACTGTCACCAGCGGCGGCGAGGCGTCAAGGCGCCTCATCGGCGCCCTTGCGGAACGGGCCGAGCTCGGCGAGCTCCCGTCCGGCCTCCGCGACATAGGCGCGCTCGCGCTTGAGGTAATCGTCGATGGCGCGGCGCAGGCCCGGATCGGCGATGAAGTGGGCGGAGTAGGTGGTGCGCGGCAGGTAGCCGCGCGCGATCTTGTGCTCGCCCTGCGCGCCGGCCTCGACATGCTTCAGGCCGCGTCTAATTGCGAAGTCGATCGCCTGATAGTAGCAGACCTCGAAATGCAGGAACGGATGATGCTCGACCGCGCCCCAGTTGCGGCCGAACAGCGTGTCCGAGCCGATGAAGTTGATCGCACCCGCGATCCAGCGGCCGTTGCGGCGGGCCATCACCAGCAGCACGTCCTCGCTCATGGTCTCGCCGATCAGTGAGAAGAACTCGCGCGTCAGGTAAGGCCGGCCCCATTTGCGCGAGCCGGTCTCCATGTAGAATTGGAAGAACGCATCCCAGGCATCCTCGGTGATGTCCTTGCCCGTGAGACAGTGGATCGTGATCCCCGCGGCCAGTGCGTCGCGCCGCTCGCGCTTGATCGATTTGCGGTGGCGGGAGTTCAGCGTCGCCAGGAAGTCGTCGAAGCTCGCAAACCCCTCGTTGTGCCAGTGGAACTGCTGGTCGGTGCGCTGGAGGAAGCCGTGCTCTGCGAGCAGCTTCCATTCGGCCTCGCGCGCGAAGGTGACGTGGACCGAGGACGCCTTGCTGACGCCGCACAGCGCCACCAGGCCGCTCGCCAGGGCGTCGGTGATCTGCGCACGGTCGACGCCTTCGCGTACCAGCAGCCGCGGCCCCGTTGCCGGCGTGAAGGGAACCGAGACCTGAAGCTTCGGGTAGTAGCGCCCGCCGGCGCGCTCATAAGCGTCTGCCCAGCCGCGGTCGAAGACGTATTCGCCTTGCGAGTGCGATTTCAGATAGCAGGGCACGACGCCGACGACGCGGCCGTCGAGCTTGGCCACCAGATGCCGCGGACCCCAGCCGGTGCGGATGGTCGCCGAACCCGACTTCTCGGCGGCGGAAAGAAATGCGTGCGAGACGAACGGGTTATAGGCAGGACTTGAGAGGCTGAGGGAATCGGCTGGAAGGGCGGATGAGGTTCCCAGGCCATGCCCCTTGCAAGCCTTTTCGTTAAGAGCCTTGCCGGGATTGGCGCAGGCGTCCCAATCCTCGGGCGAGACTTCGCCGATAAATGGTACGGCCTCGAGCGTAATGTCGGATGATGCCATTGCGCCCAAGATCGTGCATTGCAGCAGCGACTTCAAGGGGTGGAGGAACACAGGTCTCGTGCCCCGGACGCAGCGCAGCACTTGGTGGTGCGCTGCTGAGCCGCGGCCCATGTGGCAGCGCGCTCGCGAAGAGATGGGTCCCGGCTCTGCGCAGCAACGCGATGCGTTGCAGCGCGTCCGGGACACGAGAGCTTATGTGCGCCGACGACAACGCCTCCTACGGCACAAACCCCTCAAAGATCATCTGATCCGCATATTGGGCGACCCGCGTCCGCTGCTCCGGGGTGCGCACGGTCCAGCCGAGCAGGGCGCAGCCGAAGACGTTGCGGGCGATCCAGGGGGCAGGGGCCGGGAGGTGATCGATCTTGAAAGCGACGAAATGCGGCTGGGACTGCAGGCCGTGGCGCAGGTACAGCATGCTGTCGCGCTGCTGCTGCGTCAGGTCAGCCCAATAGTCGTCTTCATAGGTCCGTTGCGCGACGATGCCGCGCGGACGGGAGGGCAGCAATTGGCGTAGCGCCAGCACCTGGTCGGGATCGAACGACATGCCGACCGCGGGGCCGTCATAGGACGCCAGCACCTCGGCCATCCGCTTCACCAGCTTGCGGTCGCCGCCAAAATGACTCTTCACCTCGATCACCAGCGGCACGCGGCCGGCGACCATGGCGCAGAGGTCGCTGAGCGACATCATCCGCTCGTCGGTGTCCCTGAACCTGACCGCCCTCAGCTCCGCCGCGGTCTTCGAGATGACGTCCCCGGTGGCCTCGGTGAGACGGCCCAGCGCGTGATCGTGATGCACCATGGCCTCGCCGTCGGACGAGAGCTGGATATCGACCTCGATCGCAAAATTGCCCGCAATCGCAGCCTGCACCGCGCCCGGCATGTTCTCGACGATGCCGCGCGAAATGTCGTGCAGGCCGCGGTGGGCGACCGGCCGGGCTGTCAGCCAATCCGGAGCACGCATTCGTGTCAGGCGACCTCGAACACACCTTCGACCTCGACCGCCGCATCGGCGGGCAACGAGGCGACCCCGACCGTGGTGCGGGCATGGCGGCCCTTGTCGCCGAAGGCCGTGACCATCAGGTCGGAGGCGCCGTTCAGCACCTTCGGTCCGTCCAGGAAGTCCGGTGCCGAGTTGATGAAGCCGCCGAGGCGCACCACCCGCACGACCTTGTCGAGGTCCCCGAGTGCCGCCTTGACCTGGGCCAGCAGGTTCACCGCGCAGCCACGCGCGGCCGCCGCGCCCTCTTCGATGGAGACGCCGGCACCGAGCTTGCCCTTGGCGATCAGCTTGCCGGCGGGATCAAAGCAGACCTGGCCGGAGACGAACAGCAGATTGCCGGTGCGCACGAACGGGACGTAGTTGGCCACGGGGGTGGGGGCCTCGTGCAGCTTGATGCCCTGTTCCGCCAGTTTCTGCTCGACCGTGCCCGCCATGTCCGACCTCGTTGTCCAAAATCATTGACCCGGCGCGTCCGTTCGAAGGCCGGGCGCGCCCTGTTTCGCCCATCGTGCCGTCACATGCAAGCAACCGGAAGGGGTCGCATTTTGTTGAGGCTGGCCAACGCCAAGGGGCAACTTTACGTGAAACGGCCTCAGTTGCGACGCAATGGAACGGTCATTAAAATATCGAATCTGCGCTTTCCTCAGGGAACAGACATGGTGCACCTTTTCCGGACTTCGCTCGGTGTGATGGCGCTCGCGGCGGCCGCTTTTGGCCCCGGCGGCGGGGCGCTGGCCGCCAATGGTCCGTTCCTCGCGCACCAGGCGCTGTATGACCTCAACCTCGTCAAATCGCGCTCCAATTCGGTCAACAGCGCCCGCGGCCGCATCCTCTACAATTTCACGGGGAACGCCTGCGAGGGCTATACCTCGGAATTCCGCCAGGTCTCCGAGCTCGACAGCGGCGAGGGCAAGGTCACGCTCAGCGATCTCCGCTCCAATTCCTGGGAGGACGCCGCCGGCAAGAGCTACCGCTTCAAGATCGAGACGCGCATGAACGAGGCAGATGCCGGCCGCGTCGACGGCTCGGCCGAGCGCGACGGCGACCACATCAACGTCAAGCTGAAGCTGCCGGCGCCGAAGAGTTTCACACTCGACGGCAAGATCGTGTTCCCGACCGAGCAGATCCAGCGCATCATCGCCGCTGCGAAAGAAGGAAAATCGCTGCTCGAGCTCTCCGTCTATGACGGCTCGGACGACGGCCAGAAGGTCTACAACACGCTGACCGTGATCGGCCAGCCGATCCCCGCCGACCGCGCCACCTCGTCCGATCCGTCGACCGCGGACGAGCACATGAAGTCGCTCAAGCGCTGGCCCGTCACCGTCAGCTATTTCGACCGCGACGCCCAGCAGAAAGAGGGCGAGCAGACGCCGGTCTATGCGATGTCGTTCGAGCTCTACGAGAACGGCGTCTCGCGCCAGCTCGTGCTCGACTACAACGATTTCGTGATCTCCGGCGCGATGGGCAAGTTCGACGTCAAGGATAGCAAGCCCTGCAATTGAGGGGGCGCGCTCTCTCCTCCGTCATTGCGAGCCAACGGGTCCGCGCGGCGCGCGGCCCGATGACAGGCTCCGCGAAGCAATCCAGAATCCCTCCGCGGAACGATTCCGGATTGCTTCGTCGCTTCGCTCCTCGCAATGACGGGCTAGCTCTCAGCTCGCTCTCCAGCTACGCTCCTCCGAACGACAAACTCCGGGAGCGCCTCCATGCCGAAGCTCGACCATCTCCGCCCCAGCGGCCTGCATCACAATCCGGCCTATTCCCACGTCGTGACCGCTACCGGTGCGCGCACCATCTACATCTCCGGCCAGGTGTCGGTGGATGAGGAGGGGCGCATCGTCGGCGAGGGCGATATCGCCGCGCAGACGACGCAGGTGATGCAGAATCTCGGCCACGCCCTGAAGGCGGCCGGGGCGACCTACGCCAACATCGTCAAGATCACGACGTTCGTCGTGAACTACAAGCCGGAGCTGCGTCCCATCATCGGCAAGGCCCGCTCCGCCTTCTTCGAAGGCATGGAGCCGCCGGCCTCGACGCTCGTCGGCGTCTCCGCGCTCGCCGCGCCGGAATGGTTGATCGAGATCGAGGCGGTCGCAGTCGCGGATTGAGGTCTTTCCTTTAGCCCGGATGCCTCCGGGCTAAAGGCGCTTCGCGCCAGACAACTCCTGCAGAGCAGCCATCGCCTCGTCGGCTCTGTCGGCAGGCACGAAGAGATGGTCGTGGTGGAAGGCCGATACGGCGTTCACGCTGATGCCGGCTTTGGCTAGGCGTGCCGTGATGGCTGCCAGGAAGCCGACCGCATCGAGTGCGGAGTGAACCGTCAAGGTGATGAGGTGCGAGGGGAATGCGTAACACAATCCCGCCGCTTCGGCTTCCTCGCGCAGGACGACACAGGTCGTTCCTTCCTGCTCGCGGAACGTCAGGAGCGGATTGAGTCCCGTGGGAATGCTTTCGTTTGCCGGGATCGTGCAGAACACGAAGATGCCCGGCTGCATCGCCGGCTTCATGTGTTTGAGCAGCGCGTCGAGATCGCGTTCACCCGTCATCACTCCTGCGCCTTCTCCGGCCCGTCATAGGCGATGCCGCGGATCACCGCGGCGCTGCCGAACTTCTTGCGCAGGCTGTCCACCGCGCGTTCGGCGTGGGCGGCGCGGCGGTCGAGCATGTCGGTGTCGTCGGCGGGCGAGCCCTCGCGCAGGGCGCTGACACCGGCGCCCATCAGGCGGAAGGCGGTGCCGTCGATCTCCTTGGCCAGCATCTCGCGGCAGATCGAGAAGATCTTCGCGGCGAGCTGGGTCGGGGCCGCAATGGACTGCGAGCGGGTACGCTGGCGGAAGTCGGCGGTCTTCAGCTTCAGCGTCACGGTGGAGCCGGCGAGTTCGCTGCTTTTCAGGCGCGACGACGTCTTCTCGCACAGCCGCCACAAGATCTTCTCCAGCGTCGCGAAATCGCGGATGTCGGTCTCGAAGGTGGTTTCGCTGGAGATCGTCTTGGCACCGCGGTCAGGCTCGACGCGGCGGTCGTCGATGCCGCGCGCGAGCCGCCACAGCCGGCGTCCGTCGCTCGGAAACTGCCGCATCATCTCGATCTCGTCGGCCTTCTGCAGGTCGGCGATGATGCGGAAGCCGCGCTGCACGAGGCGTTCCTGCGTCGCTGGTCCCACGCCGAAGATGAATCCGACCGGCCTCGAAGCCAGCATCACACGCGCTTCCTCCTGGTCGAGCGCGGCAAAGCCGCGCGGCTTGTCGAGGTCGGAGGCGATCTTGGCCAGGAACTTGTTGCAGGACAGGCCGACCGAGACGGTGATGCCGATGTTGCGCTCGATGTCGCGGGCAAAGCGCGCCAGCACCTTTGCGGAGATCATGCCGTGCACGCGCTCGGTGCCGGAGAGATCGAGGAAGGCTTCATCGATTGAGAGCGGCTCGACCAGCGGCGTCAGCGCCTGCATGGCCTGGCGCACCTCGCGGCCGACGCGGACATATTTGGCCATGTCCGGCCGGATCACGGTCGCATGCGGGCAGGCCTCCAACGCCTTGAACATCGGCATCGCGGAGCGCACGCCATAGGTGCGGGCGATGTAGCAGGCGGCTGACACCACGCCGCGTTTTCCCCCGCCGATGATGACGGGCCTGTCGGCGATGTCAGGATTGTCGCGCTTCTCGACCGTCGCGTAGAAGGCGTCGCAGTCGATATGGGCGATGGTCAGGCCAGCCAGCGCGCGGTGGCGGACGAGGCGAGGGGAACCGCAGGCCGAGCAGCGCCGCACCTCCATATCCAGGTCGGCCAGACAATCCCGGCAGAAGCAGCGGGGCCCGGCCGGGTCGGCGGCCGTCACGGCACGTCGCGCTCCCAGGAGGGGTCGCCGAGCGCGTCCCCGAGGACCTGCCGCGCTGCCGCAACGTTGGTCGGATGCAGCTCCGAGGCGCTCGCGAAGGCCTTCACGGTGGCGTCATCGCGCAGCACGAAATCGAGCACGTTGAGGAGGAAATTCGGGTCCGAGGCGGCGTTCCGGAGGGTCTCAGGGCCCACACCTGTCTCAGCCAGGAACAGGCCCAGCCGCTCGGGCTCGCTCGCGACGAAGGACAGCGCCTGAATCGCAACGATTTCAGCGACTTCGCGGGGGTTGTGAACAGGCTTTTTCAAAGGGACGATTTGCCTTTCCGTTAACTTTCGGTGTCTACTTTGCATCATGCCCGAGTCTCCGCCTTGAGTCTTGCGACCCGGGGGCAAGCAACCGGAAACCACATCGCAGAAAGTGGCCCCTCGGCTTTAACGAAACTAGAGCGAATCTGAGGCTAGTTTGAATCCAGTTTTCGAAGCGCCGGAAAGCGGCGCCTGAGGCGTCACATGTATCCGGCTTCGTGCCAATCAGGAGGACGGGATGGCTAAGACCGTCCTGATCGTGGAAGACAACGAGCTCAATATGAAGCTCTTCCGCGACCTGTTGGAGGCGCATGGTTATCAGACTTCGGGCACCAGCAACGGTTACGAGGCGCTCGATCTCGTTCGCAAGATGCGGCCCGACCTCGTGCTGATGGATATCCAGTTGCCGCAGGTCTCCGGCCTCGAGGTGACGCGCTGGATCAAGGACGATCCGGAGCTGCGCACCATTCCCATCGTCGCGGTCACGGCATTCGCGATGAAGGGCGACGAAGAGCGCATCCGCGAGGGCGGCTGCGAGGCCTATTTGTCCAAGCCGATCTCAGTCGGCAAATTCATTGAGACGGTCCGGCGTTTTATCGGATAGGAAGTGAGTTCAAAGTGTCCGCGCGTATCCTGGTTGTCGATGACGTTCCTGCCAACGTCAAACTCCTCGAAGCCCGCCTGTCCGCCGAATATTTCGACGTGATGACCGCCTCGAACGGCACCGAGGCGCTGGCGATCTCAAGGCGCGCCGAATGCGACATCATCCTGCTCGACGTGATGATGCCCGACATGGACGGTTTCGAAGTCTGCCGCCGCCTCAAGACCGATCCGGCCACGCATCACATTCCCGTCGTCATGGTGACAGCGCTCGACAGCCCCGCCGACCGCAACCGCGGCCTGGAAGCCGGCGCCGACGACTTCCTCACCAAGCCCGTCTCCGACGTCGTGCTGATCGCGCGCGTGCGCTCGCTGACCCGGCTGAAGATGATGACCGACGAGCTGCGCATGCGCGCCATCACCTCGCTCGAGATCGGCATGCAGGCGCCCGAGCGCAGCGCCGTCGCCGACACCGGCAAGGGCGGCCGCATCCTTCTGGTCGACGATCGCGAGTCCTCCTACGAGCGGCTGGCGACGATCCTCGCGGCCGAGCACACCATCGACGTCGAGCCGAACCCGACGGAGGCGCTGTTCCACGCCGCCGAGGGCAATTACGACCTCCTGATCGTCTCGCTCGACCTCAACAATTTCGACGGCCTCAGGCTGTGCAGCCAGGCACGCTCGCTGGAGCGCACGCGGCATGTGCCGATCCTGGCCATCGCCGACCCCGAGAATTCGACGCGGCTGCTCCGCGGCCTCGAGATCGGCGTCAACGACTACCTGCTGCGCCCGATCGACAAGACCGAGCTCTTGGCCCGCGCCCGCACCCAGATCCGCCGCCGCCGCTACACCGATCATCTGCGCGACAACGTGCAGAACTCGATCGAGATGGCGATCACCGACGCGCTTACCGGCCTGCACAATCGCCGCTACATGGAGAGCCATCTCGCGACCCTCGCCGAGCAGGCCTCGATCCGCGGCAAGCCCCTGGCGCTGATGATCCTCGACATCGACTACTTCAAGTCGATCAACGACAATTACGGCCACGACGCCGGCGACGACGTGCTGCGCGAGTTCGCGGTGCGCGTGCGCAAGTCGATCCGCGGCATCGATCTCGCTTGCCGCTACGGCGGCGAGGAGTTCGTCATCGTGATGCCGGAGACCGATCTTCACGTCGCCGGCATGGTCGCCGAGCGCCTGCGCCGCTCGATCGCCGGCGAGCCGTTCGCGATCCACAAGGGCACCAAGCGCATCGAGGTCACGATCTCGATCGGCCTCACCACGCTGGAGCGGAAGGGCGAGGCGGTTGCCGATGTCCTCAAGCGCGCCGACACGGCGCTCTATCGCGCCAAGCACGACGGCCGCAATCGGGTGGTGTCGCAGGCGGCGTGAGGCCGCCGCGACACAAACTGCGAAAACAACCCCATGCACAGTAGCCGGCGCCAGCTGGATCAATGGCTTGCGCGGGTGGCGGACCGGCTTGCGTCGGCGGCAGCGTCATTTGACTCGTCGGGCAAAACAGGAGCATATTGGTAAGGTCGCGAAATGGTCCTGACGAGTAGTCAGGCGTCCGCGCTTCCTCCACAAATTCCGCTGTCATTCCCCGCGAAAGCGGGGAATCCAGTACGCCGCAGCTTCTCGGGTTAGCCTCACTGTCTCTGGAATACTGGATCACCCGCTTTCGCGGGTGATGACACCGAGCGATACGGCGACAGCGGTTAGTCTGGCGCGCGCTTGCGACGTTTCTCCGCCGGCTCCGCATCACCACCCAGATCCACACCCGCATTGCGCAGCAGCACCTTTGCCGCTTCCTTCGCGGCGCGCGCCATCGCGGGGTCGTCACGCACGAGATCCTGCGCGATGGAGCCGTCGACCAGCAGCACCAGCTGCGTCGCCAGCGCCTCGGCATCGGCGACGCCGAGCTCGGTGAGCCGCTCGCGAAACCAGATGCGGCGGCTTTCCTTGAAGGCGATCGCGATCTTCTTCACGGCGCGGTCGGCGGGGCCGAGCTCGGCGACCGCATTGACGAACGGGCAGCCGCGAAAGTCTTTCGCCGCGAAGCGCCGCTCGAGCGAATCGAACGTTGCGAGGATCTGCTCGGCCGGCGGCTTGTCGGAGGGGCGTGCGCTGACGAAGCGGCGCTCGAGATAGGCCGCGATCAGCGCGTCCTTGGAGGGGAAGTGGTTGTAGAGCGTGCGCTTGGAGATGCCGACCTCGGCCGCGATGGTGTCGACGCCGATGGCGCGAATGCCTTGCAGATAGAACAGCTTGTCGGCGGTCTCGAGGATCCGCGCTTTCATCGTCTGTTGTTTGGGCGGGGGAGCCATGCGGCAGCACGCGTCCTGTTCGCTTGACAGCACCTGACATCCATAGCCTATGTAAACAGGTCTGTGTACCCAAAATCAACGGCAAAAGCAGACGACGGCATTTGCGCCGTGCCGACGAGGGAGAAGAAAATGCCCCTGCTGCAGGTCCTGCGTCCGACATTGCCGATCCTGATCGGCGCCTCGATCATGCTGACGCTGAGCATGGGGCTGCGGCAGAGCCTCGGCATCTTCATGCAGCCGCTGACGCACGACATCCACATTTCGATCTCGGATTTCACGCTGGCGCTGGCCGTGCAGAACCTCGCCTGGGGCTTTCTCCAGCCGCCCGCCGGCGCGCTCACTGCGCGCTACGGCTTCCGCCCGATCATGATCGCGGGCGCGCTGATGTACATTGCGGGGCTCGCGCTGATGGCAACCGCGAACGGGCTCGTCAGCATCATGATCGGAGCGGGCGTGCTGATCGGCACGTCCCTGGCCTGCACCGCCGCGGCGATCGCGATGTCGGTGGCGGCGCGTGCGGTGCCGGAAACGGTGCGCTCCACCGTGCTCGGCATCGTCTCCGGCGCTGGCTCGCTCGGCGCGCTGTTGTCGGCGCCGATCGGGCAGATGCTCAACGAGGGTTTCGGCTGGCGCATCGGCCTTGCTGGATTCGTCATTATGTCGGTGCTGATGATCCCCGCTGCCTGGTATGCCGGTCGCGTCGACAGGATCCCGCTGCCGAAGCCGGCCGCCGACGAGATCGACGATGCCACGGCGGCGGCCGCGGCGAGGACCGCATTCGGCAATGCGTCCTTCGTGGTGATGACCTGCGCCTATCTCGTCTGCGGCATGCAGCTCGTGTTCCTCACCACGCATCTGCCGTCGTATCTGGCGATCTGCGGCCTCGATCCCATGCTCAGTGCGCAGACGCTCGGCATGATCGGCGGCTTCAACGTGCTGGGCTCGCTGTTCTTCGGCTGGGCCGGCCAGCGCTGGAACAAGCTGGCACTGCTCGGCGGCATCTACATCCTGCGCTCGCTGGCGCTCGCCTGGTACTTCATGCTGCCGGCGACGCCGTTCTCGACGCTGCTGTTCGGCGCGATCATGGGCTTCTTGTGGATGGGCGTCGGCCCGCTGGTCGCGGGCGCGGTCGCCGAGATGTTCGGCCTGCGCTGGCAGGCGATGATCCAGGGCCTCGCCTTCATGAGCCACCAGATCGGCAGCTTCCTCGGCGCCTATGGGGGAGGGGTGCTCTACGACGCGCTCGGCTCCTATACCATGGCCTGGCGCATCGGCGTGGCGCTCGGCCTCGCCGGCGGCATCGTGCAGGTCGCGTTCGCACTGATCCGCCCATCGCAGCCGCCGTCGCCGGTGTTGCGGACGGCGTAGCAGGCAGACCGGTCGCTCTCGTCAGCTTGGGAGCTTACAGCGGACGCCGCGCAGTTTGGAGCGGACGTCCGGGGCTTCGGCTGAGGTCTGCGTTGTCGAGCGAAGTGCACACCGGTTCGCGTCAAGAAAACGCGTCAAGACTCGAATCCAGAGCCGTTCCGATTCCATCGGAACGGGAAAGGCTCCTGGGTGACCAGGAATGGCGCCCCGGCGTAGCCCAATCGGACGCCATGTCGCAGTCTGCCTTGCCAGGAGTTGTCGGACGTCAAGTTGACCGATCACAAAACCGCTAGCACGCCCCTCGCCACAGGGACTAAGACATGGAATGGGCGGGCCATACGACGCATTGGACACTTGAGACCGGAGCTAAGGTGTGGCTGAGGACCAATTCCGGATTTCACGATTATCCACCGGCAGGAACCGACCTGCCGATCATACTCGGTGATGCAACTGTCATCAGCACGCGGGTGGTGAGCTCGTCGCCGAGCAAGCTTGTCCTCGAGCTGGACGACGGTCATCTCCGAGGTCTGACGCCGGGCGCTTCACGCCTATCGCCTCGCGGATTTCCCGGCTCGGAGTGGATCGTGCAGCGGCGCGTGTAGCTAAGCGGTAGGCCCCTTGTCACGCGCCGAACGAAACGATTTGTACCGATCAATCTGGTTTGCAAGGCGGACCCAGCTTTGCGACAGAGACTTCAGAAGCCTTGCTTCAGTCTCGTCGCGGGCTGATTGCATCAAGCTTAGGCATTCAATGGACTGGGCTCGACAATGTTTCACCGTTTCCATGAATGCTCCCCACCCTAATGGCCAAACCTGTCCACTAGCTTGACATTCTTCCGAGCGAAAATCTGTGGGCTGGCTCACATTTTTTACTGCGCCTGGTTCCGCCGCCATAAATGCGCTGAGCGTGGTCGACAGCATCGAGCAAGGCAAGCCAGCACCAAACTCGCAATGACGCCGTGGAAAAAGAGTGGCGCGTCGATCTCCTTCTCGTGCCCCGGACGCAGCGCAGCGTCCGTAGCGGAGAAAATGAGAACGGGGCCCGTGAGGGCCCCGTCAAAGTCTTCAACGTCCCGCGATCTTACTTGATCTTGGCTTCGCGGAATTCGACGTGCTTGCGCGCGACCGGGTCGTACTTCTTCTTGACCAGCTTGTCGGTCATGGTGCGCGAGTTCTTCTTGGCGACGTAGTAGAAGCCGGTGTCGGCCGAGGACACGAGCTTGACCTTGATGGTGACCGCTTTGGCCATGTTCTGAACCTCAGAATATCGGGGAATCTGGAGCCGGCCAAACGGCCCGCGTTGGCCGGCAACCTAGCCAGAAACCGCCTGATGTCAAGGTTTCGAAGCGTTTTCGAGCGAAGTGGACACCGGTTCGCGTCAAGAAAACGCGTCAAAACAACAACCTAGAGCCACGAAGGGGCTCTAGGCCCCGGAAAACCACTCAAAACGGCCTGATCAGGCCTCGAAGAACCGGTTTTTCGGCCGCGGCAGGCCCAGATTCTCCCTCAAGGTGGCCCCTTCATACTCTTTGCGGAAAATCCCGCGCTTCTGGAGCTCCGGGACGACCTTGTCGACGAAATCGTCGAGGCCGGCGGGCAGGAACGGGAACATGATGTTGAAGCCGTCCGAGCCGCGCCCGACCAGCCATTCCTCCATCTGGTCGGCGATGGTCTTTGCGGTGCCGACGAAGGACAGGCCGCCATAGCCACCGACGCGCTGGGCGAGCTGGCGCACGGTGAGCTTTTCGCGGGCGGCGAGATCGACCATGCGCTGACGGCCGCTCTTGCTGGCGTTGGTCTCGGGGATATCAGGCAGAGGGCCGTCGGGATCGAAGCCGGAAGCATCGGTGCCGAGGATGACGGAGAGCGAGGCGATGGCGCTGTCGTAATGCACGCGGCTGTCGAGCAGGGCGCGCTTCTCCCTGGCCTCGTCGACGCTGTCGCCGACCACGACGAAGGCGCCGGGCAGGATCTTGAGGTGCTCGGGATCGCGGCCGACCTTCTCCATGCGGCCCTTGATGTCGGCGTAGAGCTTCTGGCCGTCGGCGAGGCTGCCGCCGCCGGTGAACACGGCTTCGGCGGTCTCGGCCGCGAGCTGCTTGCCGTCTTCGGACGCGCCGGCCTGCACGATCACCGGCCAGCCCTGCACGGGCCGGGCGATGTTGAGAGGGCCGCGCACCTTCAGGTATTTGCCGTGGTGGTCGAGCGTGTGCATCTTCTGCGGATCGAAGAACAGGCCGCTCTCGACGTCGCGCACGAAGGCATCGTCGGCGAAGGAATCCCACAGGCCGGTGACGACGTCGTAGAATTCGCGGGCGCGCTTGTAGCGCTCGGCGTGCTCCATGTGGTCGTCGAGGCCGAAGTTGAGTGCGGCGTCAGGATTCGAAGTGGTGACGATGTTCCAGCCGGCGCGGCCACCGCTGATGTGATCGAGCGAGGCGAAGCGGCGTGCGACGTGATAGGGCTCGTCGAAGGTGGTCGAGCCGGTCGCGATCAGCCCGATCCGCTCGGTGACCGCGGAGAGCGCCGACAGCAGCGTGAACGGCTCGAACGAGGTCACGGTGTGGCTGCGCTTGAGCGCGTTGATCGGCATGTTGAGGACGGCGAGGTGGTCGGCCATGAAGAAGGCGTCGAACCTGCCGGCCTCGAGCTTCCGGATCAGCGTCTTGATGTGCGAGAAGTTGAAATTGGCGTCGGGCCAGGCCCCGGGATAGCGCCATGCGGCGGTGTGGATGCTGATCGGGCGCATGAACGCGCCAAGCTTGAGTTGCCGTTGTGCCATCGCCCGGGGTCCGTTCTTGGTGACGCTCGGGAAGACATAGGGACGCGGCGGAGCTCCGCCATTGGGGAGGGCGGGAAGAATTTTTCGTTCTTGGGCGTTATCTCAGTATGTTCGCGCCAGCCTCTCCGCTGTCGTCCCGGACAAGCGCCAGCGCAGATCCGGGACCCATATCCACCGGCTCTGGTTTTGCGAGGACTCGCGGTTGCCTGCTCGCGCCATACGTCTGCCTGTGGCTATGGGTCCCGGATCTGCGCGCGCTTGAGGCGCGTTTGTCCGGGACGACGAGCGGGGATGGGCGCGCCGCGCGATGGCGGCCTAGCTCAAAATATCCTTCTGCATCCTGCCGCCGTAGAAATGGAAGAACGGCACCGGCGCCTCGTGGCGCAGCGGGCCGGTGGCAAGGCGGGTGTCGAGCTCGTTGAGCACGTTGCGCGTCATCGGATGGAGGTCGGCGAGCGGTTTCGAGCCGAGCTCGACCCAGACCAGCTCGACCAGCTCCGCATCGGCATGGATCACGCCCTCGACGCGGTGGGTGATCGCGGAGGCATCGGCGGTGAAGAAGCGGGTGTCGAACCGCTTGACGCGGCCGGGCGGGGTGATCGCGCGCGCGATCAGGAACAGGCCGGAGGGATCGGGCAGCAGGCCCGCATCCGCGAACGGCTTCCAGGGGCCGTCGAGCCTCGTCACCTTGCCTTCAGCCTTGCGACCGAGGCACAGGCCGGTTTCCTCACAGGCCTCGCGGATCGCGGCAATGGCGAGCGATTTCGCGCGCGAGGCCGGCGTCTTCGGGCTGCCCTTGGCGAGGTTGGCTTCCAGCTCTGCGGTGATGGGCGCAGCGCAGGGTACGCGATAATCGGCTTTGTCGACGCGGCCGCCGGGGAAGACGAACTTGCCGGGCATGAACACCACCTTGTCGTGGCGCTTGCCGACCAGCACTTTCGGAATGGCGCCGCTGCGATCGACCAGGATCAGTGTCGCCGCATCCCGTGGGCGGAAATAGGGATGATGGTCGGCTTCCTTCGCCTCGTGAACTTTTGCCTTCTCCTCGGCCTGCGCAATATCCGTCATGTCCTCACCCAAACCGCTTCTTGCTTGTTGCCTACACTGGCGGAATACCATCCGGAGGGTTCTCGTCAAACCCGTGCATGCGCAGAGCCCATTGCAAGCCGACCACAGCTCCCTTTACCGGCTGCAGCAGCGCGAGCGAGGCGACGAAGGTGAAGGGCAGATAGGCCGCAAAGCTGATCCAGACCGGCGTGGTGTAGTTGGTCTCGATCCACAAGACGGCCGGCACCACGATGTGACCGACGATGACGATGACGAGATAGGCGGGCAGGTCGTCGGCGCGATGCGGCGTGTAATCGAGGCCGCATGTCGCGCAATTGTCCGCCGTCTTCAGGAAGGCGCGGAACAGCTTTCCCTCGCCGCAGCGCGGGCAGCGGCCGCGAAAGCCGCGCTTCATTGCCGTCCAGAGGTCGCGCTTCTCGACGAGACCGCTCTCGCGCGTCCAGATCTTCGGGGCCGTGCTCATCGTCACCATGCCTTGCCCTTCTGTCCCTTGCCTTTGCTCTTGCTCTTCTTCCCCTTGCCGGGCTTTTTCTTCTCCGGCTTGCGTTTTCTCTCCGGGCTGCGTCCAGGATGCGGCTTGGATGATTTTCGCTGCGGGCGGAACGGCCGGCGCTCCCGTGGCGAGCTGTCGCTCTCCGACGACAGCAGCTCGAAGCGCAGTGCGCCCGCAATCGGGGCTGCTTCTATCAGACGGACGTCGACGACGTCACCGAGCTGATACGTCGTGCCGCTGCGCGTGCCGACCAGCGCGTGACGGCTCTCGTCATAGTTGAAATATTCCGTGCCGAGGGATCGGATCGGGATCAATCCGTCGGCGCCGGTCTCGCTCAGCTTGACGAACAAGCCGGCGCGCGTGACGCCGGAGACGCGGCCCTGGAAACTTGCGCCGATGCGATCGGCGAGATGATGGGCGATCAGGCGGTCGACTGTCTCGCGCTCCGCCTTCATCGCGCGCCGTTCGGTCACAGAGATGTGGGCGGCGACTTCGCTCAATGTCTCCGGCGTCTCGCTGTCGGGTAGGGCGCCTTCGCCGAGGCCGAGCGCACGGACCAGCGCACGGTGCACGACGAGGTCGGCGTAGCGGCGGATCGGCGAGGTGAAATGCGCATAGCGGCGCAGGTTCAGGCCGAAATGGCCGTAATTCTCGGAGGAATACTCGGCCTGCGCCTGGGCGCGCAGCACGACTTCGCTCACCAGCGGATAGTAGTCATGGCCTTCGAGCTGGGCCAGCACGCGGTTGAACAGCGTCGGGCGCAGCGCGCCCGATTTCGTGAAGGGGACGTCGAGCGTCTCCAGAAATTCCGCGAGGGCGTGGACCTTCTCCAGCGTCGGCTCGTCATGCACGCGGTAGATCAGCGGCAGCGATTTCTTCTCCAGCATCTCGGCTGCCGCGACGTTGGCGAGGATCATGAACTCCTCGATCAGCTTGTGTGCATCGAGCCTTTCAGGCACGACGACGCGATCGACCGTGCCGTCGCTCTTGAGCAGGATCTTGCGCTCGGGCAGATCGAGATTGAGCGGATCGCGCTCGTCGCGTGCGCGCTTGGCGCAGGCATAGGCGGCATAGAGCGGCTTCAGGATCGGATCGAGCAGGGGGCCGGTGATATCGTCGGGCTTTCCGTCGATCGCGGCCTGGGCCTGCGCATAGCTCAGCTTGGCCGCCGAGCGCATCAGGATGCGGTGGAAGCTGTGCGAGCGCTTGCGCCCGTCCGGGCCGAGCACCATGCGAACCGCGAGCGCGCCGCGCGGCTCGCCCGGCACCAGCGAGCAGAGATTGTTGGAGATGCGCTCGGGCAGCATCGGCACGACGCGGTCGGGGAAATAGACCGAGTTGCCGCGGTCGAGCGCATCGCGGTCGAGCGCGGTGCCCGGCCGGACGTAGAAGCTCACATCGGCAATGGCGACGTTGACGATGAAGCCGCCTTTGTTGTTGGGATCGTCGTCGGGCTGCGCGTGGACCGCGTCGTCGTGGTCTTTTGCGTCCGGCGGATCGATCGTGACCAGCGGGACGTCGCGCCAGTCCTCGCGTCCCCTGAGATTGGCGGGCTCGGCCGCCTCCGCCTCGTGCTCGGCGGCGGCGGAGAATTGCAGCGGGATGTCGTGAGCGTAGATCGCGATCAGGCTGATCGCTTTCTCGGACTTGACCGAGCCGAGCTTCTCCTTGACGCGGCCTGAGGCGAGGCCGAAGCCGCGCGAGCGGACGATGTCGACGCTGACGAGGTCGCCATCCTGCGCGCCACCTGAATCGGCCTTGGCGATGTTCAGCTCACGGTCGGCGAATTTCTTGTCGACGGGAACGAGCCGTCCGCCGCCTTCGGGAAGCTCGCGGAACACGCCGAGGATGCGACTCTTGGCCTTGTCGATGACCTTGATGATGCGGCCGCGCCAGGCCGGGCCTTCGGTCTCCTCCGAGCGCTCGACGCGCAGCAGCGCACGGTCGCCGACACCGGCGGCGGTGCCGGGTTTTGGCCGGCGCGGCATCTCGATGAGGATCTTCGGCGGCTCGCCGCTCTCGACCTCGTCCCATTCGGCGGGGGAGGCGATCAATTCGCCGTCGGAGTCGCGGCCGGTGATGTCCGCGAGCAGCGTCGGCGGAAGCGTATCCGGCTCCGAGATCTTGTGGCGCTTCTTCTTGACGACGCCGTCATCGGCGAGCTCGCGCAGCATCCGCCTGAGCTCGGCGCGATCGGCGTTCTTCAGGCCGAACTCGCGTGCAATTTCGCGGGTCCCGACCTTTCCCCGATTTGCCTTGATGAAGGCGACGATGGCGTTCCTGTCGGGAAAGCCACGGTCATTCGTGCGTTTCACTTAGCCTCTAACTCTTGCCGGCACTCTTCTTGGCCGGAGTATTTGCAGGATTCTTGGTCGCGGCGGCCTTGGTCGGCGACGTCTTGGCGGTCGACGGCACAGCGGCGCGCGCCTTGCTGGTGGATTCGGATTTGGTCTTGGCCGCGGCTTTCTTCGCGGCCGGCTTCTTCGGTTTTGGCGCGGAATCTTCGCCGTCCGCTGTTTTCTCTGCAGTCTTCTTGGCCTTGGCCGGCTTGGCCGCTTTCTTCGCCGCCTTGGTGGTCTTCTTGCCGCCGCCCTTGGCCGCGCGCTCGTCGATCAGCGCGATCGCCTGTGGCAGGGTGATCGTATCCTTCTCGAACTCGGCCGGGATCGTCGCGTTGACGCCGCCGGCCGTGACATAGGCGCCGTAGCGCCCGCTCTTGACGGTGATGGTGCCGAGCGTCGGATGATCGCCGAGCGCCTTGCCGGGATCGGCGCCGAAGCGGCGGCTCGGGCCCTTGGCGACCTTTTCCGCGATCAACGTCACCGCGCGGTTGAGGCCGATGTCGAACACCTCGTCGCCGGCTTCCAGGCTGGCGTAGGTCTTGTCGTGCTTCACGAACGGTCCGAAGCGGCCGAGGCCGGCGGTGATCGGAAGACCGCTTTCCGGATGCTTGCCGATCTCACGCGGCAGCGACAGCAGTTTCAGCGCGAGCTCGAGGTCGACATCGCCGGGCGAGGTGCCCTTCGGAATGCCCGCGCGCTTGGGCTTCTCGCCTTCTTCATAATCCTTCTGCTCGCCGAGCTGGATATAGGGGCCGAAGCGGCCGGCCTTGACCCAGACATCGCGACCCGTCTCCGGGTCCTGGCCGAGCGAACGGTCGGCGGTCGCCTCGCCATCGGCGGCGAGCTGGCGGGTGTAGCGGCATTCCGGATAGTTCGAGCAGCCGACGAAGGCGCCGAACTTGCCGGCCTTCAGGTTCAGCCGGCCGGTGCCGCAGTTCGGGCACTGGCGGACGTCGCCGCCATCGGAGCGGGCGGGGTAGATGTGCGGTCCCAGCATCTCGTCGAGCACGTCGAGCACCTGCGCCACGCGCAAATCCTTGATGTCGTCGACCGCGCCGATGAAGTCGCGCCAGAAGTCCTTCAGCACCTGCTGCCAGGAAATCTCGTTGTTGGAGATGCGGTCGAGCTGCTCCTCGAGGCCCGCGGTGAAGTCGTATTCGACGTAGCGGCTGAAGAAGCTCTCCAGGAACGCGATCACGACGCGGCCCTTGTCCTCGCCGTGCAGCCGCTTCTTCTCCAGCTTGACGTAGCCGCGGTCCTTCAGGACCTGCAGGATCGAGGCATAAGTGGAGGGCCGGCCGATGCCGAGCTCTTCCATGCGCTTGACCAGGGATGCTTCCGAGAAGCGCGGCGGCGGCTCAGTAAAATGCTGGGTGACGGACAGGCTCTGCCGCTTCAGGGCGTCGTTCGGGCTCATCGCGGGCAGGCGGCGGGAATCCTCGTCTTCCTCGTCGTCGCGGCCTTCCTGGTACAGCGCCAGAAAACCGTCGAACTTGATGACCTGGCCGGTGGCGCGCAGCTCCAGCGTGCGGGAGCCTGCCTTCGCCGTGATGTCGACGGTGGTGCGCTCGAGCTCGGCGGATTCCATCTGGCTTGCGATCGTGCGCTTCCAGATCAGCTCGTAGAGCTTCGCCTGATCGGCATCGAGCCTGCGGCTCAAGCTGTCGGGGCGGCGGGAGAGGTCGGTCGGGCGGATCGCTTCGTGCGCTTCCTGGGCATTCTTGGCCTTGGCCTGGTACTGGCGGGGGCTATCCGGCACATAGGCGTTGCCGTAATCCTCGCCGATCACCTTGCGCGCCTGGGTGATCGCGGACGGATCGATCTGCACGCCGTCGGTACGCATATAAGTAATGAGTCCGGTGGTCTCGCCGCCGATGTCGATGCCCTCATAGAGCCGCTGGGCGATGCGCATCGTGTGCGCCGGCGCAAAGCCGTATTTGCGGCTGGCTTCCTGCTGCAGCGTCGAGGTGGTGAAGGGCGCCTGCGGATTGCGCCGCGCCGGCTTGGCATCGACCGCGGTCACGGTGTAGCTGGCTGCCTCCAGCGCCTTCTTGAAGTCTTCGGCTTCCGCACCGGTGCCGATGTCGAGACGCTGGATCTTCTTGCCGTCGGCGCCGACGAGGCGGGCCTCGAAGGTGTCGCCGCGCGGGGTGAGCAGGGTCGCGATCAGCGACCAATATTCGCGCGCCACGAACTTCTCGATCTCGAGCTCGCGGTCGCAGACGAGACGCAGCGCCACCGACTGCACGCGGCCGGCCGAGCGGGCGCCCGGGAGCTTGCGCCACAGCACGGGGGAGAGGGTGAAGCCGACCAGGTAGTCGAGCGCGCGCCGCGCCATGTAGGCGTCGACCAGCGCGCCGTCGATCTGGCGCGGATGCTTCATCGCGTCGGAGACCGCCTGCTTGGTGATGGCGTTAAACACCACCCGCTCGATCTTCTGGTCCTTCAGTGCGCGCTTTTCCTTCAGCACCTCCAGCACGTGCCAGGAGATGGCCTCGCCCTCGCGATCAGGGTCGGTGGCGAGAATCAGGCGGTCGGCGCCCTTCAGGGACCGGGCAATCTCGTTGAGCCGGCCGGCCGCCTTGGGATCGACCTCCCAGATCATCTTGAAATTGGCATCGGGATCGACGGAGCCGTTCTTCGCGGGTAGGTCGCGGACATGGCCGAACGAGGCCAGAACCTCATAGGACGAGCCCAAATATTTGTTGATCGTCTTGGCTTTCGCCGGCGACTCCACGATGACGATATTCATGTAGTTCCAGTAACTTACGGGGAAATCTTGGGCCGAAAACGAAAGGACTCGGGTCGGCCGTTTCGACCCGAACATGGGTGGTGCGGCCTCCGCTGTCAAATCGAGGGGTGTTGAAAGCCGCCTCGATGGGAAAAGTTTCATATCGAGAAAGTTGCAAAATACCACCTTGGAGTTGCGGTCGATGTGGGCGTAATGTTGCTGCTGGGGCCATGGATTCGGGTGGGGGTCTTGGTAACTAAGCCAAAGAAACGGAAGCGTGCCGCATCGGGCGCGCGGGGAGGCTCGCGTCACGAGGAACCAGGGGAGGGCGGCGCGGACGAGGCGGTCGCCTTCATCGCCGAGCAGACCGGAGCATTGCGCAAGCTCGCCGAGCGCCACAAGCTCGACGTGCTGCATTATCTCCTGGGCATGACCAAGCTGGAGGCCGACGAGCATCTGCGGCTGCGGACCAAGCGCAAGCTGTCGTGACGAGGCTGGTTGGCTTGGCGTGAACTATCGCGTTCGACCGACGACAAAGCCAATGTGGAGAACGCATTCAATCTCTCGAGCCTTGCGGACAAGCTCCGCAACGATGTTCGTAGCCTCGTGATCATGGTGGCATTGATCGGAGGCTTGATCCTTTGGTTTGCGACCGTCGGCTGGACCGATCGGGTGACCTATCGCGGCGTCGATCAAGCCTGGTTCGAGCCCGGTCGCGTCCATCTCAAGACGGAGCCTTCCGGTCATTACACGATCGAGCGGAATGCGGACTTTGCCGCCATGAAGGTCGGCTGCGTTTATGATCTGAACTACGAGGCCGAGTTCGGCCGGCGCCAACGCGCCGATCGCCTGAAAATGGTTCGCAGGGCTACCCTGGTCGGATGCTAGCCAGAGTTCGCGCGCATTGACGGTGTGGTGGCAGTTCGCCGCCGCAATCAGGCCGACCGCCGTCGCGCCGGCCGCGGCTTCAGCGTGGTGTCGGCGGGACTGAGCAGCCGGCCGTCCTCGGCGCGCATTTCCAGCTTCTTCACCGGGCGGCCTTTCGCACGATCGACCAGGATGGTCGCGATCTCCTCGGGGTGGTCGTCGAACGCCTCGCTCCATTGCCGCAGCGCGACCAGGATCGGGAAGGTGCCGCGGCCCTTCGGCGTCAGCAGATATTCCTGATAGGCGCTGCCGTCGGAGGCGGGGGCGGTCTCGAGAATGCCGTGGTCGACCAGCGATCGCAGGCGGGCCGACAGGATGTTCTTGGCCATGCCGAGCTTGCTCTGGAATTCGCCGAAGCGGCGGACGCCGAACAGCGCCTCGCGGATGATCAGCAGCGACCACCAGTCGCCGAGCGCCTCCAGCGAGCGTGCGATCGGGCAGGAATCGCCTTCGAAGCTGGTTCGTTTCACCATCGCAGTCTGTCCTGTCGCATTCGCACGGCGAGGGCGCCGATCACGCGCTTGTGTGGTTGCATCATAAAACCATATGCCCTAGATGGCAACATGGTTTCATCATGCAACTACTGGAGGCGAGCGTGAGACTGAAGGACAAGACGGCATTGATTACGGGTGGCAATAGCGGCATCGGGCTTGCGACGGCAAAGCTGTTCGCGGCCGAAGGCGCCAAGGTGGTGATCACCGGGCGCAACAAGCAGACGCTGGAGGCTGCCGCGAAGGAACTCAGCCCGAACGCGCTCGCACTCGCCGCCGATGCCACCGACATCGCCGCGACCGAAGCCGCCATCAAGCAGGGCGGGGAAAAGTTCGGCAAGTTCGATATCGTGTTTGCCAATGCCGGCATCGCCGGCGGCACGCCGCTGGGCTCGGCGACGCCCGAAGTCTTCGAGAAGGTCATCAGCACCAATCTGACCGGCGTGTTCTTCACCGTGCAGTCGGCGCTGCCTTATCTTAACGACAATGCCTCGATCATCCTCAACGGCTCGGTGATCTCCGTGCTCGGCATTCCCGGTTACTCCGCTTACGGTGCCGCGAAGGCCGGCGTGCGGGCGATGGCGCGGATCATGGCCTCGGAGCTGTCGCCGCGCGGAATCCGCGTCAATGTCGTGGCGCCCGGCGCGATCCGCACCCCGATCTGGGGGCCCGCGACCGCGACGCCCGAAGCCGAGAAGGCGTTCGAGAAGCGGATCGCGCTATCGACGCCGCTCGGCCGCATCGGTGAAACGGATCACGTCGCGAAGACGGTGCTGTTCCTCGCCTCAGACGATTCCGCGCATGTGCAGGGCCAGGAAATCTTTGTCGATGGCGGCGCGGTGGCCTCCCCGAGCGGCGCGCCGATCTATCGCGGCTGATCAAGCCAGGCGCAATCGAACTGGCCGGCGCAGTCTGTGGGTTGCGCCGCCTGGTTCCGACGTCCTGCGGGATCATTGGCTGAACCTAACCTTGGCACGCGGCGTTGAACCTTCGCGTGAGCTGGAAAGACTCTCTTATGGGGCGGGGCAGACTCATTATTTATAAGGAGTCTAGCATGCCGAAAGCAGCCCGTTTTTTCTCGTCGCTGTCATCGCCGCGCATCTTCACCGAAAGATCCGCCGTTCCGGCCAGGCGCTCAGACACGTCCGAGTTCGTCGCCATCGCGTTGTTTTGCGGGATCGGCCTGTTCGTCTCGCTCGTTGCCGTGATCCTGGGCATTTAGGGCGTCTGGTTCCAGCTTTGCAGATCGTGCAGCCGTCAGCCGCCGCGTATTTCGGCGGCGGCCGATCTCGGCGCGGCGTCAGGCCGCCCGCAGGCTGGTGGCCGCTTGAAGCGCGCCCGCTAGCGCTTTCTCGCGGTGATCTGGTCCGACCTGGATGCCGTCGGCGATGATGAATTCGGCATTGTGGATGCCGATGAAGCCGAACACCCCGCGCAGATAGCTTTCGAGATGCTCCAGCGCCGCGACGGGCGAGCCCGCGCCGTAATAGCCGCCGCGCGAGATCGCGACGATCACGCGCTTGCCCCCGGCAAGCCCCTCCGGCCCGGCCGCGCCGTATTTAAAAGTCTTCCCCACCACCAGGATGCGATCGATCCAGGCCTTGAGCTGGCTCGGAATCGTAAAGTTGTACATGGGTGCACCGATGACCACGACGTCGGCGCTCAGGAACTCGTCCAGCACGGCCGCGCTTGCGGCAAGGTCGGACGCAAGCTCCGCCGGTGCGGGGGCGCCTTGCGCGGCCGCGAGATGCGAGCCGGAGAGATGGGCAAGTGGCGTCTGGGTCAGGTCGCGGTAGACGACTTCGAGCGAAGGCGTCGCCTGGCGCAGCCGGTCGACGATGGCGGCGGAAACCTGCCGGCTGACGGAGTGGGGGCCGAGCACGCTGGAGTCGATATGGAGCAGTTTCATGTGGGGTCACCCTGGTATAAGTTTGTAACCAGCGCTACATGAGTGACTGTTGAAATCCCCGCAAGAACGCACTTTTTTGAGCCATGGGCACATCTTTGAAACCTGAGAACACCGGTTTTCCTGCCACGCCGAGGCCCGATCCCATGCCGCATCCGGACCACGCGGACTGCCGCGGGGTCGCCTCCGTGCTGTCCCGCGTCGGCGACAAATGGAGCGTGTTCGTGATCATGATGCTGAGCGACGGGCCGAAGCGCTTCAACGAGCTGAAGCGGATGATCAACGGCATCTCGCAGCGGATGCTGACTTTGACGCTGCGCGGCCTCGAGCGCGACGGCCTCGTCACGCGCACGATCTTCCCGACCATCCCGCCCCGCGTCGATTACGAGCTCACCGATCTCGGCCGCGGTTTGCAGCAGCCGGTGAAGGCGCTCGGGGAGTGGGCGATCGAACATCAGGAGCAGATCGCGGCCGCGCGCACGCGGTTCGACGCGCGCAACGACGGCTAAAGCAGCGAGACCAACCCGCCGCCGTGGCGCTCGAGCCGGCCGGCGAGCTCGAGCTCCAGCAGCACGGTGCGCACGATCGCGGGCGGGGCGCCGGACATTCGCACGAGATCGTCGATCGAAACAGCGGCTGGGCCGAGCAGGTTGATGATCTGATCACGGTCATGGCCCTGCGGATCACTCTCGAACGGCTCGCTGTCCGGCTCGCCTGCGGGGTGCATCGGGGGCCGTTCCATGATCGGCTGAACCGCGTTGATGATGTCGGCGGCCTCGGTGACGAGCGTCGCGCCCTGCTTGATCAGATCATTGGCGCCGGCGGCACGCGGATCGAGCGGCGAGCCAGGCACCGCGAACACCTCGCGGCCCTGTTCGGCTGCCATGCGCGCGGTGATCAGCGAGCCCGAGCGGTGCGCCGCTTCCACCACGACGACGCCGAGCGAGGCGCCCGAGATCAGCCGGTTGCGGCGGGGAAAGTCGCGGGCGCGCGGCTCGTGGCCGAGCGGCATTTCGGAGATCGCCGCACCCGCGTGACCGAGGATCGTGGCGAGCAAGTCGTCATGCTCGGGCGGATAGATGCAGTCATGGCCGCCCGCGAGCACGGCGATCGTGCCGTTCTCAACGCTCGCGCGATGCGCGGCCTGATCGACGCCGCGGGCGAGGCCCGAGATGACGACGAAGCCGGCTTCGCCAAGCTCGCGCGCGAGCTGGCCGGCGAATTTCAACCCCGCGCCGGAGGCGTTGCGCGAGCCGACGATGGCGATCATCGGCCGCATCAGGGTTTTCGTGTCGCCGCGCACGGCGAGCAGCGGCGGCGCATCGTCGATCATCGCCAGCCGTGCCGGATAGCCGTCCTCGCCGGGCGCCAGCCAGGCGATGCCGAACTTGCGGCTTGCGGCCAGCTCGGCCTTCGCCTCATCGGCACTGCAGATACGGCCCGTTCGCTGCGCACCGCCGCGGCGCGCCAGATCCGGCAGGCGCTCCAGCGCCAGCCGCGCGGTGCCGAAATGGTCGACCAGCGACCGGAAGGTGCGCGGCCCGACATTGTCGGAGCGGATCAGCCGCAGGCGGTCGATCCGCTCCGCCTCGGTCAGCTCCACGCTGGGATTGATGGCGTCCACGGTGTCTCCTTGCAGCGACAGCATGGAACAACCTGAGGGCGTTGCGCAACAGTCACCTGCGCTTGCGCGACCTTGCTGCGATGCTAAAAGCGATCCCAATAAGAAGGGTTTTGCCATGATCTCACTTGCCGACCTCCAGCGCCGCATCGAAGCGGGGGAGATTTCGCCTGACGCCGCCATCGCGCAATCGCATGCGGTGATCGAGGCCAGGGAGAACGACGTCCACGCCTTCGTCCGCCACGACAAGTCGGCGAAGGCGCAAGTCTCCGGGCCGCTGCGCGGCATCGCAGTCGGGATCAAGGACATCATCGACACCGCCAACATGCCGACCGAGATGGGCTCGGAGATCTATCGCGGCTGGCAGCCGCGCGCCGACGCACCTGTGGTGATGATGCTGAAGCGGGCAGGGGCCACCATCATCGGCAAGACCACCACGACCGCGTTCGCCTCGCGCGATCCGACGCCGACGCGCAATCCCCACAATACAGGTCATTCGCCGGGCGGATCCTCCTCGGGCTCGGCGGCGGCCGTCGGCGCCGGGATGATCCCGCTGGCGCTGGGCACCCAGACCGGCGGCTCGGTGATCCGGCCCGCCGCCTATTGCGGGACGGCCGCGATCAAGCCGTCGTTCCGGATGCTGCCGACGGTCGGCGTGAAATGCTACTCGTGGGCGCTCGACACTGTCGGCCTGTTCGGCGCGCGCGCTGAGGATCTCGCGCGCGGACTGCTCGCGATGACGGGCCGCACCGAATTTTCGGGCATCGCTCCGGCGAAGTCGCTCCGCATCGGCGTCGTCAGGCAGGAGTTTGCCGGCGCGGTCGAGCCGGCGGCCGAAGAGGGGCTGCTGGCCGCGATCAAGGCGGCCGAGCGCGCCGGCGCCAGCGTGCAGGTGATCGATCTGCCCGAGGCGGTGCAGGAGGCCTGGCGCATTCACCCCATCGTCCAGGATTTCGAGGCGCATCGCGCGCTCGCCTGGGAGTTCTCCGAGCGGCATGACGAGATCGCGCCGATGCTGCGCGCCAGTCTCGATGCGACGGCCCATCTGACGCCGAAGGAATATGACGAGGCGCGCCGGATCAGCCGTCGCGGCCGTCGCGAGCTCGGCGAACTGTTCGAAGGTGTCGACGTGCTCTTGACCTATTCGGCGCCAGGCACGGCGCCGGCCAAGGAGCTCGCGAGCACTGGCGATCCCCGCTACAACCGGCTCTGGACGCTGATGGGCAATCCTTGCGTCAACGTGCCTGTGCTGAAGGTCGGCGGCCTGCCAATCGGCGTGCAGGTGATCGCCCGCTTCGGCAACGATCCGCTCGCGCTTGCGGCGGCCTGGTTTCTGGAGCACGCGCTCGCGCGGGCGTGAGCGTGCGCCTCAATTTTATGTGAGCGCTGCGGATGCAACCGTGCCGCAGCTGGCCCGACCAATTGAACTCATGACCCTGCCGAACCCACACTGCACAGCCGGCACGCAGTTCTTCGGCGCAGGCGAAAGCCTCGAAGGCATCGTCGAGTCGTTTTGCGATGTCGATCTCGCCGACGCCGCGATCGCGCGTGCGCGCACCATCAACGTGCTGCCGACGACGTCGCCGGTCGTCATCGTGCACTACCGCGCGCCGATGGCCTCGCAGCGCGGCACCTACAAGCGCACCATCAACGGCATGCACACCCGTGCCGCGGCGCTGAAGCCGTGCGGTCCGGTGGGCGCCGTGCTGGTTCGGCTCAAGGCCGACGCGGCCGACCGCGTGCTCGGGGTGAGGCCTGCCGACTTGCTCGATGCCAGCATCGATTTGTCGGACATCTTTGGTGACGGCGCCGCCGCACGGCTCGAGGCGCAACTGGCCGAGGCCGGCAGCGCAGCTGCGCGCGTTGCCTGCATGCGGGATTTTCTCCGGACGAGGACAGGGCCGGGCCGCCTCGATCCGCTGGCAGTGCAGGCGATGCGCGCGATCCAGCGCAATCCGTCAATCTCCATGCGCAGGCTTGCCGGACTTCTCGACATCGGCGAGCGCAGCCTGCAACGGCGTTTCAAGGCGGAGACCGGCGCGAGCGCAAAGCAGTTTGCGCGGATCGAGCGGATGCAGCAGGCGGTCGCCGCACATCGCGCCGGCCTTGATTGGGCCGGAGTCGCGCATGCGAGCGGCTTCACCGACCAGGCGCACCTGATCCACGATTTCCGCGCGCTCGCAGGTGTGCCGCCGGAGGCATTCTGCCGGCGTGCCGCGGCCGAGCGCGTGCAGGCCTGGAATACGGAACTCGCTGCGTCGGATTTTTACAATACGTTCATCGCCTAGGCCGCTACCAGCGCGTCTCCTGAACCTGTAAGGAGACATAACATGCTGACCGAGATCGCCCGCGGCACGCGGCTGCGCAATGCCTTCAACAAGGAGACGTTCGTCTTCTCCGGCCCGCTCGACAATCTCGACGTCGCGCGGTTCGGCGTGATTCTCGAAAAGGGCGGCTCGGGCGGCGGCAATGCGCTGGTGCATGTCCATCCCGGCGCGGACGAGCATTTCGCGGTGAAGAGCGGTCGCGTCAAGATCGTCGTCGACGGGTGCGAGCAGGTGGTGGAGGCGGGCGGCGGTGTGACCGTACCCCGCGGCCGGCCGCACTACTTCGCCAACGTCGGCGAGGGTAGTGCCGAGCTCGAGGTCTCGTTCACGCCGGCGCAGCAGCATCTGCGCTTCTTCGCCAATTTCGTCACGCTCACGGCGAAGCAGCCCAAATGGTTCTCCAGCGCCGGCGATCCGAACTTCCTGCTGATCGCACTGGTGCTACACGCCTATCGCAAGCACATGTATCTGGCCGGCGTGCCGATCTGGCTGCAAAAACTGCTGTTCGCCGTGCTTGCGCCGATGGCGCGCCTTGTCGGCTATCGGTTGGCGATCGAGCCGTTGCGTGAGGCGCCGGCCAGGTCAAGCCTTGCCGCGTGAGGCGAGGGATCAGACCAGTGCCGGCTCGGCTGCCGCGGGTGCGGCTCCCTGCGTCGCACCCGCGCCTTGCCCGAGCCAGCGCGCGGCGGCCTCGCGACCGTTCCGGTGCAGCAGGCGAATGAAGCCGCGGCCGAGATCGGTCGATGAGCGCTGCGCCAGGCCGTCAACGGAGTCTTCCGCCGCGATCCTGGTGAGGCGCAGCGATGCTGTGGCGCACGACTGCGCCCATTCGATCGCCGCGATCTCGGCATTGAGGGCGGCGTTGGCCACGATCTGGTCAAGCCTGCGGTCGATCGCTGCAAGCGTGATCGGCACATAGCTGTCGCGGGTCGGCGTGACCTGGACGAGCAGCAGATCCGTCGCCGCGGTTTCCTGGACCAGCCGCAGCAGCGGCGGATTGCCGCCGAAGCCACCGTCCCAATAGGCTTCGCCGTCGATCTCGACGGCGCAGTGAACCAGCGGCGGACAGGTCGAGGCCAGCGCGACGTCCGCGGTGATGGCGTCGTTGGCGAAGATCTGCTGCTGCCCGTCGCGGATCCGCGTCGCCGCGATCAGCAGCTTCGGGCAGCGCGCGTCGCGCAAGATGGAAAAGTTGATGTCGCGAGCCAGCGCCTGCCGCAGCGGGTCGAGATCGAACGGATCGAACTGCCCGGAGCGCAGCGTCGGGCCGAACGCGACCGAACTTCCCGCCGGCGAAAAGCCGCCGACCAGCATCAGCGAGCGGAACGAGGCCTCGTGCATCAGCCGGACCCAGAACCGGTTCAGCCGGCTGCGGGCGCCTTCGCGGCCGCCTTCAGCAAGCCCGCAGGCGAGCAGCAGCGCATTGATGGCGCCGGCGCTGGCGCCGCTGACGGTGTCGATCGCGATGTCGGGCTCTTCCAGCAGCCGCTCCAGCACGCCCCAGGTGAAGGCGGCAAAGGTGCCGCCGCCCTGGAGGGCGAGCGAGAGTCTTCGCGGCGGCCATTGGCCGGAACGCGCCTGCGGGAGTGCGACCGGTGCAGCCTTGGGGACCACGACGTCACGCGGAGCGTCGGCCTGCACGACGGGCTCAGGCCGCGGCACTTGCGGCGAAACGGGCGCGTGGGCGGGCGGCGACGCATCGGACCAGATATTGGTCGCCGAGAGCAGCCGGCTTGCCGCGCTGCCGGAAGCACTGAGCGAACCAACCCCGTCATGTGCGTCGACAATCATCTCGCTCATTCTGAGCAACCGCGTAACGCCGTTTCCTGTGTCAGGATGACAGGCATGGAACCCGTTCGCTACTGTCTGCAGCGAGCGGTGCCGAAGTTGCGAACAGGATTTGGCATATAATGCGGAAGGTGTGCGGCGATATCCGTACTTTTTCCGGCTTCAGATTCTTGTTTGACGCGGTTTCTTGACGCGAACCGGCATCCACTTCGCTCTAAAGCGCTCTAGCTAGGCCTTCTCGCCGATCCGGCTTTCCTTGCCGGTTTGCAGGCGCCGGATGTTCTCGCGATGCGCGTAGAACAAGAGCAGCGTCAGCACCGCCGTCAGCGCCGACAATGCGAGGTGGCCGAACCACCACAGGAACATGGGCGTGATGAACGCCGCCACCAGCGCGGAGAGCGAGGAATAACGGGTGGTGAAGGCGGTCGCCAGCCAGAGCACGCAGAACACGATGGCGCCCGGCCAGAACAGGCCAAGCAGGACGCCGATATAGACGGCGACGCCCTTGCCGCCCTTGAACTTGAGCCAGACCGGGAAGAGGTGGCCGAGGAAGGCGCCGAGCCCGGCCACCATGGCGGCATTGGGCCCCGCGATGTAGCCGGCGATCACCACGGCCACGGTGCCCTTGAGCGCATCGAACAGCAGGGTGCCCGCGGCAAGGCTCTTGCGTCCCGTGCGCAGCACATTGGTGGCGCCGATGCTGCCGGAGCCGATCGAGCGGATATCCTGCGTGCCCGCGAGCTTGGTCAGGATCAGCCCGAACGGAATCGAGCCGAGGAGATAGCCGATGACGAAGGCCACCGGCAAAAATGCTTCAAGCCCCATGACGGCAGCTCCAAAGGCAGGATTCGCGTGTCGAACGATCGCGTATGTCAGACATGCTCATAGACCGTCCGGCCGCCGACAATGGTGCGCACCACGCGGCCTGTAAAGCGGGCCTCGTCGAACGGGGTGTTCTTGCAGGGTGATTTGAGGTCTGCGGGATCGACCACCCAGGGCGTGTCGGGGTCGATCACGATGACATCGGCGGGGCTGCCGGCGCGCAGGGTCCCGCCGGGCAGCCCGAGCAGCTCGGCCGGACGGGTCGACATCGCCCGGATCAGCGTCTTCAGCTCCAATTCGCCATTATGCACCAGCCGCAGGCCGGCTGGCAGCATGGTCTCGAGCCCGACGGCGCCGGGCGCGGCTTCCGCGAACGGCAGGCGCTTGACCTCGACGTCCTGCGGATTGTGGTCGGACATGATGACGTCGAGGAGGCCGGATGCGATCGCCGCCACCAGCGCGCGGCGGTCGTCCTCGGTCCGCAGCGGCGGCGACAGCTTCAGGAAGGATCGATAGGGGCCGATGTCGTTCTCGTTCAGCGCCAGATGGTTGATCGAGACCGAGGCGCTGACCGCGAGCCCTGCGTCGCGGGCGCGCTGGAGGATGTCGAGGGAGTCGATGCAGGTCAGCGAGGCCGCATGGTAGCGGCCGCCGGTGAGGGCGACGAGGCGCAGGTCGCGCTCCAGCATCACGGCTTCGGCAGCATTGGGGATGCCCATCAAGCCGAGCCGGGTCGCGAACTCGCCCTCGTTCATCACGCCTTCGCCGACCAGATCGGGGTCCTCGGTGTGATGCACGATCAGCGCGTCGAAGTCGCGGGCGTAGGTCAGCGCGCGGCGCATGACCTGCGCGTTGGTCACGCTCTTGTCGCCGTCGCTGAAGGCGACCGCGCCGGCTGCTTTCAGGAGGCCGAACTCGGTCATCTCCTCGCCGTGCATGCCCTTTGTCAGCGCCGCCATCGGCTGGATGTTGACGATCGCGGTGTCGCGGGCCCGGCGCATCACGAAGTCGACGGTTGCCGAATTGTCGATGACGGGAGAGGTGGCGGGCTGGCAGATGATGGTGGTGATGCCGCCGGTCGCGGCGGCCTGGCTCGCGGAGGCAAAGGTCTCGCGATGGCTGAGGCCGGGCTCGCCGACGAAGGCGCGCATGTCGATCAGGCCCGGCGCCACGATCTTGCCGGAGCAGTTGACGATGTCGGTGCCCTCGGGGACGCCGGCCGCGCCGATGCCGCGGCGGGTCTCGCGGATGGTGCCGTCCGCAATGAGAACGTCGCCGATGCCGTCGAAATCCCTAGAGGGATCGACGACGCGGGCATTGGCGAGCAGGATGGGGCGGCGATCGGTCAGCATCGGCATCACGCGTTGGGCAGGTTGCGGGCGAGCGCTTCCAGCACGGCCATGCGCACGGCGACGCCCATCTCCACCTGTTCGCGGATCAGGGACTGGGCGCCGTCGGCCACGATCGAGTCGATCTCCACGCCGCGGTTCATGGGACCCGGATGCATCACGAGGGCATCCGGCTTGGCGTAGGCGAGCTTCTTCTGGTCGAGCCCGAAATAATGGAAATACTCCGATGACGAGGGCACGAAGGAGCCGTTCATGCGCTCGCGCTGCAGCCGCAGCATCATGACGATGTCGGCGCCCTCGAGACCCTCGCGCATGTCGCGCGCGACCTCGACGCCCATCCGCTCGATGCCGGTCGGCAGCAGGGTGGAAGGCCCGACGACGCGGACGCGGGCGCCCATGGTGTTGAGCAGGATGATGTTGGAGCGGGCCACGCGCGAATGCAGCACGTCGCCGCAGATCGCGACCACGAGGCCCTCGATCCGGCCCTTGTTGCGGCGGATGGTGAGCGCGTCGAGCAGCGCCTGCGTCGGATGCTCGTGTGCGCCGTCGCCGGCATTGATCACGGAACCGTCAACCTTGCGCGCCAGCAGTTCCACCGCGCCGGAGGCGTGATGGCGCACCACCAGGATGTCCGGGTGCATCGCATTCAGCGTCACGGCGGTGTCGATCAGGGTCTCGCCCTTGCGGATCGAGGACGAGGATACCGACATGTTCATGACGTCAGCGCCGAGCCGCTTGCCGGCGAGCTCGAACGAGGACTGGGTCCGGGTGGACGCCTCGAAGAAGAGGTTCACCTGCGTCCGTCCACGCAGGACGGTGCGCTTCTTGTCAACCTGGCGGTTGACCTCGACATATTCTTCGGACAGGTCGAGGAGGCCGCTGATGTCGGCCGCGGAAAGGCCCTCGATGCCCAGCAAATGCCGGTGGCCGAGGACGAAGGTCGATTTCGATGTCATTAAAAGCAGAGCTATAGGGGCGGATGGCGGGGGGAGCAAGGGGCAAAGGCGGGGATGGGAGTTATCCCCTGATCTGTCTCCCTGTCGTCATTCCGGGGCGATGCGAAGCATCGAGCCTGGAATCTCGAGATTCCGGGTTCGGCTCTTCGCGCCGCCCCGGAATAACAGGGAAATTCAGATGCGCGCCGTCAGATTAATTTTGATCGCACTTGTAGCATTCAGCTTAATCTCATCCGCGTCCGCCCAATCGCTCCCCGGCGGCTTCGTGTACCTGCGCGACATCGATCCCAGCATCATCCAGGACATCCGCTACGCCACGTCGAACAATTTCGTCGGCCGTCCGCTCGCCGGCTACGGCGCCGGCGAATGCGTGGTGAAGCGCGAGGTGGGGCTGCGGCTGAAGGCGGTCCAGCAGGAACTGGCCGCGCAGAATCTGTCGCTGAAAATGTTCGACTGCTACCGGCCGGCGCGGGCCTCGCTCGACATGGTGAAATGGTCGCAGAACGGTCATGAGACGGCGGCCGAGCGGCGCTACAATCCGAACATTCCGAAGACCGAGCTGTTCCGCCTCGGCTACATTGCGAACCGCTCGCAGCATTCCACGGGTGCAGCGCTCGATCTCACGCTGGTCGATCTCAAGGCCGACAATTCCGCCAAATACGATCCGTCGAAAACCTATGCCGACTGCACGGCGCCGGTCGCGATGCGCGCGCCGGAGGGCAGCGTCGACATGGGCACAGGCTACGACTGTACCGACGCGAAGGGGCATACCGCTGTAACGTCGATCAATCCGGAGCAACGCACCTGGCGCAAGCGGCTGGTCGCTGCCATGGCCAGGCAAGGCTTTGTGAACTATTCGAAGGAGTGGTGGCATTTTTCCCTGCCGGGGGCAGGCGGGGCGGCCTATGATTTCCCGATCCAGCCGCGCCGGAACTGAACGCGCCGAGGAATCCTGATGACCCAGCCGAGCTTTGCGACCCATGAGGTCTTCAACCAGTCGCCGCCGTTCGAGGACGTCGACCTGTTCGCCGCGGACCTGCCGCTGGTCGCAGCAGTCAGGGCCAGTGGCGGGGCGGCGGCCGAACGCGAGCTGTCGGCGTTCGGCAAGCAATGGGGCTCGGCCGCGATGGCCGATCGTGGGCGCCTCGCGAACGAGAACACACCGAAGCTGCGCAGCTTCGATGCCAAGGGCAATCGCCGCGACCAGGTCGAGTTTCATCCCGCCTATCACGAACTGATGGCGCACAGTGCGCATGCGGGCGTGCATAATTCGACCTGGACGGTGGATGGACGGCAAGCGGGCGATGCGGCCGAGGTCATTCGTGCCGCGAAATTCTACATGGCCGCGCAAGTCGAGACCGGCCACCTCTGTCCGATCACGATGACGCGCGCCTCCGTGGGGGCGCTGGCAATGCAGCCCGACTTGCTCGCGCGCGTGATGCCGGTTCTGTCGACGAAGAGCTACGATCCCAGCTTTGCGCCGTGGTGGCAGAAGCGCGGCATGACGCTCGGCATGGGCATGACCGAGAAGCAGGGCGGCACCGACGTGCGTGCCAACATGACGCGGGCCGTGCGCGAGGGGGACGGCTACCGCATCACCGGTCACAAATGGTTCATGTCGGCGCCGATGTGCGATGCGTTCCTGGTGCTGGCGCAGGCAGATGGTGGGCTGACCTGTTTCTTCATGCCGCGCTTCGCGCCGGACGGTTCGGTCAACGCCATCCAGTTCCAGCGGCTGAAGGACAAGCTCGGCAATCGCTCCAACGCCTCGTCCGAGGTCGAGTTCGTCGGCGCCTATGCCGAGCGGATCGGTGAGGAAGGCAAGGGCATCCGCACCATCATCCAGATGGTGCAGCTGACGCGGCAGGATTGCGCGATTGCGTCCGTCGGGCTGATGCGCTCGGGGCTCGCGCATGCGCTGCACCATGCGCGGCACCGCAGCGTGTTCCAGAAGCATCTTGCCGACCAGCCCCTGATGCAGGCCGTGCTGTCAGACATGGCGCTGCATGTCGAGGCCTGCACGGCCCTGGTGATGCGGCTTTGCCGCGCCTTCGACCGCACGCCCCATGATGCGGCGGAGGCGGCCTATATGCGGCTGCTGACGCCCGCGATCAAATACTGGACCTGCAAGAGCGCGCCGCCGTTCCTCTACGAGGCGATGGAGTGCCTCGGCGGCAACGGTTATGTCGAGGACGGCATCCTGGCCCGCCACTGTCGGGAGTCGCCGGTCAACGCGATCTGGGAAGGTTCGGGCAACGTGATGTGCCTGGACGTGCTCCGCGCGCTCGCGCGCGAGCCGGAGGCGGCGATGACGGTGCTGCAGGCGCTGGCGGCCGAGACCAAGGGCCTGCCGGGAGCCGGTGAGGCGGTCGCGTTCATCGGCAAGACTTTTCGCCGCGCCGACGGCGAACGCGTCGCGCGCCTTGCCGTCGAGAAGCTGGCGCTGCTTGCCGCGGCTGCGGCCCTCAATGGCGTGTCACCGCACAACGCCGAATTGTTCGCGAGCACGCGTCTCGCCGCCAATCACGCCAGCATGTACGGCGCCGTGGAGCTGGACAGCGGCGAGGTGCGCGCGCTGCTGGAACGGGCGCTGCCGTGATTGTTTGTTCCGTCATTCCGGGGCGCCTGAAGGGCGAACCCGGAATCTCGAGATTCCGGGTTCGGTCCTTCGGACCGCCCCGGAATGACGGTGAATTTCTAACGAAAGCCTCCTGATGGACTCCCTCAATCCCGACCATCCGCCGATCACAGCGGCGCCTGCGGACCTCGCGCCTCGTGTCTGGATGTTCTGGGGCACGGCGCTGTGGGGCGTCTTCATCTTCGTCGCGATGTTCGTCGGGCAGATCGGCGCCGTCTTTCTGCTGGCGGCGCAGCGCGGTCTTCCGATGGACCTCTCTTCGCTCCAACTCATCGGCCGCGAGCCCCAGACACTTGCGCTCTCGGTCATCATGGGGCTGCCCGCGACGCTTCTTGCGGTCTGGCTCGCCATTCGCATCAAGAAGGCGTCCTTCGTCGATTATCTCGCGCTGTACTGGCCTACCTGGAAGCAGCTGCTGTTCGGCGCCGTCGGCCTCATCCTGATCGTGCTGGTCTGGGAGACGATGTCGCGCGCGCTCGGGCGCGAGGCGACGCCGGGCTTCATGACCGATCTGTTGAAATCGGGACGCGACAAGGGCGCTGCCCTGTTGCTCCTGTTCGCTTTCAGCGTGGCCGCGCCGATGTCGGAAGAAATTCTGGCGCGAGGCTTCCTCTATCGCGGCTGGTCGGCGAGCTTCCTGCGCCTGCCCGGGGCGATCCTGCTGTCGTCGCTGATCTGGACGGTCGTGCACCTGCAATACGACCTGTACTTCCTCACCGAGGTCCTCGCCATCGGCCTGTGGTTCGGCTACATGCGCTATCGCTCCGGCTCGCTCTGGCTCACCATCGTGCTCCACGCGCTGAACAATCTGACCGCGGTGGTGCTGACGATGTGGCTGGGGAGCTAGGCCTCATACTCCGTCGTTGCGAGGGCAGCAAAGTAACCCAGAATCCTAGGCCAGCGCGATCGCGATCGGCATCGTGATTGCCGCCAGGATCGTTTGCAGCGTGATGATCTGCGCCAGCAACGGCGCGTCGCCGCCCATCTGGCGGGCCAGCACATAGGCGCTGGGCGAGGTCGGCACGGCCGCGCAGATCGCGACGATCGCGAGGCTGTTGCCGGTGATGCCGAACCAGGCCGCGAGCCCCAGCGCGAGCGCGGGCATCAGCACCAGCTTCAGGCCGACGCCGATGGCTGCGCCCAGGCTGGGACGCAACAGGCCTTTCAGATGCAACCCCGCGCCGGTGACGAGCAGGCCGATGGCGAGCGAGGACCGGCTCAGCGCGTCCGCCACCTCGTGCCAGATTTTTGGCAACGGCAGGTGCATCAGATTGACGGCAAGGCCGATTGCGCAGGCCCAGATCAGTGGATTGCGGATCACCGTCATGGCGATGGCGCGCGGGCATCGCTTCTCCTGTGCGGCGTAACGAGCGAGCACCGAGACGCTGAACACGTTGACCAGCGGGATGATCGCGACCATGGCCACGGAGGCGAGCGCCAGCCCGAGATCGCCGAACATGTTGGCGGCGATCGACAGCGCAACGAAGGTCTGCCACCGCGTCGCACCCTGGAAGATCGACGTGAAGGCGGGGCCATCGATGCCGAGCCGCGACAAGGCCGGCCGCAGCGCGAGACAGAGCAGCGACATCGCGAGCGCCGACAGCAGCAGCGCGCCGCCGACGCCGGCGACCGGCACCCTGGAGAGGTCGGCCTTGACCAGGGTCTGGATCAGCAGCATCGGAAACAGCACGAAATAGGTCAGCTGCTCCAGCCCGTGCCATTGCGTGTCGAGACGCATCAGGCTGTGCTTCAGCACGACACCGAGCACGATGAGGATGAAGACCGGCAGCAGCGCCGCGACCACGACCGGCATGGATCAGTCCGTCCCCGGCGCCGCGCGCAGATTTGCCAGACGGTCGAGCGCGCCTTGCAGGATGAAGATCGCGGCGTGCTCGTCGATCACCTCGGCGCGCTTGGCGCGGCTGACGTCCATGCCGATCAGCTCGCGCTCGACCGCCGCCGTCGAGAGGCGCTCGTCCCAGAGGCCGATGGGGAGCTGGGTCAGTCCGGCAAGGTTGCGGGCAAAGGCGCGGGTGGATTGCGCGCGCGGGCCCTCGCTGCCGTCCATGTTGATGGGCAGGCCGAGCACGAATCCGACCGCCTTGCGCTCAGTGGCGATGGCCAGCAGCCTGGCGGCATCCTGCTTGAACTGCTTGCGCTGGATCGTCTCGACGCCGGTCGCCAGCCGCCGGTCCGGATCGGACACGGCAACACCGATGGTCTTGGTGCCGAGATCGAGCCCGACCAGAGCGCCGCGCGCGGGCCAGTGGGTTGCAGCATAGACGAGAGGCAGGATAAGAGCCGGCATGGCGTAGCGCATATCACGCGTCGCGCTGCGGGGTGAACTGGTAACCATGGATGCACTGACACTATTCGGCCTGTTTGCCGTGACGGCGATGCTGGTCTGCTATGCCCTGGAGGATCGCAGCCACTGGTTCGTGCTGCTGTTCGCGGCGTCCTGCGCACTGGGGTCGGCCTATGGCTTCCTGCAAGGCGCCTGGCCGTTCGGCCTCGTCGAGGCGATCTGGGCGGTGGTGGCATTGCGGCGGTGGCATTTGAAGCCGCGGTGACGGAGGGGTGGGCGAGGGGCCTGCCGCGCGGCAAGCGGCTCCTCGCCCGGTCTCAAGTCAGCGGATCGCAATCGGGTTGATCATCGCCTGCACGCCGCCGGTCCAGCGCGGCTGTCCCAGCACGAACAGGAATTCATACCCCTTGTCGCGGGCCAGCGCGGCGGTATCCATGTTTTCGAGGATGTAGGTCCCGTTCATCGCGAGCAGGATCTGGTGCACCTCGAACACGTTCTTGGATTCGAACGGCAGCACCTCGAGCCCCCAGGTGTCGGCACCGACCGCGACGACACCCTTGCCGGTCAGATATTTTGCACCCTCGACGCCGAGGCCGGGCTCGCCGGCCGAATAGCGCTTGTCGTCCTTGCCGATCAGGCTGAGCCAGCCGGTGTGGAAGATGACGACGTCGCCCTGGCGGATCTCGACGTTCTGCTGCTTGGCGGCTTCCTCGATCTCCTTGACGTTGAAGGCGGTGCCTTCCTTCACCACGTCGGTCTTGAAATAGGCGGCCATGTCGAGCAGCACGCCGCGGGTGACCATCGGCGGCACCTTCTCGATGCCGAGCTTCTTCAGACCGTTGGGATCGGCGAAGTCGGCGAGCTTGTTGCCGTTGTAATAGACGTGTTCGATGCCGAGATGGCCGAGCCCGTCGAGCTGGCTGCCGATGCCGACCCAGCTGTCGAGGATGTCATCGTTGTAGGTGGCCTTGTTGGGACCGAGACCCGGGCTGCCGGCCTGTCCGGGCTGCACGATGGTGAGCTTGAATGCGCGCGGCGGATAGGCGGGCGTCTGCGGCGTGACGGGAATGCCGAGTGCGTAGGTCTTGCCGGTCTTCACCAGCGATGCCGCCTTCACCACGAGCTCGGGCGTCATGTAGTTGGCGGCGCCGACCTCGTCGTTCGGCCCCCATTTCGATTTGGTCCAGTCCTGTGCGCTTGCAGTTCCTGATATCGCCGACAACACAGCGACACAGCACAACACGAGCGTATTGCGCATCGATAGTCCTCCCGATGTTCTTGCCGATGTTTGGCTTCGTTATGGTTTTGCGCTGGCCAGTCAGTCATCCTAACGTAGAATGATCGCGGGCTTCAAAGCTTTTTGATGTGCTGCGTTGCCGCGTAGGGCAGCGTGGAAACGCGATGGATTTGTGACGAATTTCGTGGAGTGGAACGCTGCGTCGCGTCAGGCCGCGATGACGTCGTCGTCCTTCTTCAGGCAATCGGCAAAGCCGCTCAGCGCGCTGGTTTGATGGCCCGCGCGACGGTGGATGAACAGTGTCTCGACGCGCGCGTGCGCCGGGCTCAGCGCGTGGATCGCGATGCTGCCGTTCATCGCGCTGCGCTCGACGACCGCGCGCGGCAGCAACGTTACGCCCATGTCGGCGGCGACGCAGCCGATCATGCCGTCGAGCGTGCCGAGCTCGAAGCGCGCGGCCGATGGCCAGCCGTACTCGACGAACACCTGTTCGAGCCGCTGGCGGTAGGTGCAGCCAGTGCGGAAAACCAGCGCGGTCGGCCCGGACTCCGGCGTTCCCGCGCGCAGCTCGGTCATCGAGGCCCAGCGCCGTGCGCTGACCAGCACCAGCTCCTCGCGGAAGGCGCTCGTCGCGATGAGATCGGCATGCGTGATGGGACCCGCGACGAAGGCGCCGTCGAGCGAGCCTTCAAGCACGCCGGTGACGAGGTCGGCCGTCGGCGCGGTCCGCAAGGAAAGGCGCACGGCGGGGAAGCGGCGGTGGAAGTCGGCGAGCAGCGGCGGCAGACGCACGGCCGCCGTCGTCTCCATCGATCCGATCGCGAGCGGTCCTTTCGGCGCGCCATCGTCGCGAGCGGCGAGCAGGGCTTCCCGCGAGAGCGCTGCCATCTTTTGCGCGTAGGGGAGAAGGCGCTTGCCGGCGCCGGTCAGCGTCATGCCGCGGCTGTGGCGCTCGAACAGCGCAGTGCCGATCTCCGCCTCCAGCGCCTTCACGCGCTGGGTGACGTTCGACTGCACGGTGTTGAGCTCTTCGGCGGCGCGGGTGATGCCGCCCGTGCGGGCGACGGCGGCGAAGGTCTTGATATCGCTGAGTTCCATGGCGTCGTTTCGCTTTCGAGATGGCAGCGTTCGCAACAATTCATTTCTGGAGAATGCTAGTCGCGCCTAGTCTCGCTGTCCACATCGAGGACAAGCCATGCCGATGACGACGTCGCTGACCACGCTGCTGGGGATCGCGCATCCGATCCTGCTGGCGCCGATGGATGTCATTGCCGGCAGCCGTTTGGTCGCGGCGGTGAGCCGCGCCGGCGGGTTCGGCATTCTTGGCGGCGGCTATGGCGAGCGAGCGTGGCTGGAACAGGAGACTGCGACGCTCGCCGAACTGCGTGAGCCGTTCGGCATCGGCTTCATCACGTGGAGCCTCGCCAAGCGGCCCGAGCTTCTCGACATCGCGCTCGGCGCGAAGCCATCGGCGATCATGCTGTCGTTCGGCGATCCCGCGCCGTTCGCAGCGAAGATCAAGTCCGCCGGTGCACGCCTGATCTGCCAGGTGCAGGACGAGGCGATGGCGCGACAGGCGCTCGATGCCGGCGCCGATGTCCTGATCGCGCAGGGAACGGAGGCGGGCGGTCACGGCGCCTCGCGCACCACCGTCGATCTCGTGCCGGCGATCGTCGATCTCGCCGCCGGCCGCGTACCGGTGGTTGCGGCCGGCGGCATCGCGGACGGGCGCGGGCTCGCCGCCATGATGATGCTGGGCGCAAGCGGCGTGCTGCTCGGCACGCGCTTCTATGTGAGCCGGGAGGCCGACGGCGCAGAGGAGGCCAAGCGGCGGATCTGCGCAGCGAACAGCGGCTCCACGGTGCGCGGCATCATCTTCGATCTCTCGCGCAACAACGTCTGGCCGGCGCCCTTCACCGGGCGGTGCCTGATCAATGATCACGCCCGGCGCTGGATCGGCCGCGAGGTCGAACTGATGCAGAATGTCGCCGCAGTTGCGGTGGACTATGCCGCGGCGAAGGCGGCCGGCAATTTCGACGTCGCGGCCGTGATCGCGGGCGAGGCGGTCGGGCTGATTCATGATATTCCCCCGGCGGCCGAGATCGTCGAACGGATCGTCGTGGAGGCGGAGCAATTGCTGGAAGGAAGACGCAATTCGGTGAACGGTGCGTTCCCTTCTCCCCTTGTGGGAGAAGGTGGCGCGAAGCGCCGGATGAGGGGTATCTCTCCGCAAACTTAGCATGGTGATTGAGGAGAAATACCCCTCACCCGTCTCGCCGCTGGCGCGGCGATCCACCCTCTCCCACAAGGGGAGAGGGGAAGAGCGAATATGAGGCAAGAATCATGTGGCCTGACCGTCGACTGATCGATCTGTTCAAGACCGAATTCCCGATCGTGCTGGCGCCGATGGCCGGCGCCATGGATGCGGAGCTGGTGATTGCGGCCGCGCAAGGCGGCGCGCTGGGCTCGCTGCCTTGCGCGATGATCTCGGCCGAGAAGGCGCGCGAGCAGGTCGGTCTCATCCGCCAGCGCGTGAAGGCGCCGGTCAACATCAACTTCTTCTGCCACACGCCGGTCGAGCTGACAGCCGAGGCGGAAGCGCGCTGGAAGCAGCGGCTCGCGAGCTATTACACCGAGCATGGTCTCGATCCGGCGGCGCCGATCGCTGCGGCGAACCGCGCGCCATTCGACGCGGCGTTCTGCGAGGTTGTCGAGGAGCTGAAGCCGGAGGTCGTCAGCTTCCATTTCGGCCTGCCGGAGCAGGCGCTGCTCAAGCGGGTCAAGGCGGCCGGCTGTCTCGTCATCTCGTCCGCCACGACCGTGAAGGAAGCGGTCTGGCTGGAAGAACGCGGCGTCGACGCGGTGATCGCGCAAGGCGCCGAGGCGGGCGGTCATCGCGGCATGTTCCTGACCGACAGGATCGCAGAACAGCCCGGCACTTTCGCGCTGGTGCCGCAGGTTGCCGATGCCGTGAAGGTGCCGGTGATCGCGGCGGGCGGCATCGCCGATGGACGCGGCATCGCCGCGGCCTTCGCACTCGGCGCATCCGGCGTGCAGATCGGCAGCGCTTATCTGCGCTGTCCGGAATCCAGGGTCAGCGCGGGCGGCCGCAAGGCGCTCGCGGAAGCGCGGGACGATTCCACCGTCATCACCAATGTCATGACCGGCCGTCCGGCGCGCGGCGTCCAGAACCGCCTGATGCGCGAGGCCGGCCCGGTCTCGCCGGATGCGCCGCCGTTTCCCCATGCCGCGACCGCGCTTGGGCCGCTGAAGGCGGCAGCCGAAAAGCAGGGCAGGGTGGATTTTACCAATCTCTGGGCGGGGCAGGCCATCGCGCTCGGCCGCGAGCTCCCCGCCGCTGAATTGACCCGGGATCTCGCCAAATCGGCGCTTGCCCGCATGAAGGCCCTCGCCGGATAGGTGGGAAGCGCCGGTTGCGGCGCAAAACCGGCCTCTGCTATACGGCACATGGGTTTTGCCGTGAGAGGCCTTATATAATGTCCGTCGACGCCGTTACCGTCCGCCGCATCGCGCATCTGGCGCGCATTGCGGTTTCCGAGGACGAGGTTCCGCATCTGCAGGGCGAGCTCAACGCCATGCTCGCTTTCGTCGAGCAGCTCTCGGAGGTCAATGTCGAGGGCGTGGAGCCGATGACCTCGGTCACCCCGATGCAGATGAAGAAGCGGCAGGACGTGGTCGATGACGGCGAGATCGCCGACGATATCGTTGCCAACGCGCCCGCGACCGAGGGGCACTTCTTCCTGGTGCCGAAGGTTGTCGAGTAACTTTTAGGACCTTGTCCGATGTGCCTGCTATGCGACGATGAGAAGGCCTATCAGGCCTACATGAATTACCTCGACAAGTTGGAGCGGCAGGGCAAGGCTGCCGACCCCAATGTCGCCGTCAATGCCGTGCTCGACGAGATCGAGGCCGCTGCGAAAGCCGCCGCCAAAAAAGACGACCCGGCCAACGACAAGACCCTGTCTCCGTTCTTCTGCAGCCCGATCAATAAATGACCGATTTGACATCGCTGACGCTCGCCGAGGCCCGCAAGGGTCTCGCCGACAAGACTTTCACGTCGCTCGAGCTGACCGACGCGCATCTTTCCGCGATCGAAGCCGCGCGCGTGCTCAACGCCTTCGTGATGGAGACGCCGGATCGCGCGCGCGACATGGCGAAGGCCGTGGACGAGAAGATCGCCAAGGGTGAGGGCGGCCCGCTCGCGGGCATCCCGCTCGGCATCAAGGACCTGTTCGCGACCAAGGGCGTGCGCACCACGGCGTGCTCGAAGATCCTCGGCAATTTCGTGCCGACTTACGAGTCGACCGTGACCTCGCAGCTCTGGCGCGACGGCGCGGTGATGCTCGGTAAGCTCAACAATGACGAGTTCGCGATGGGCTCGTCGAATGAGACCTCCTGCTTCGGGCCCGTCGGCAATCCGTGGCGGCGCGACGGCAGCAACACCACGCTGGTGCCGGGCGGCTCGTCCGGCGGCTCGGCCTCGGCCGTGGCGGCGCTGCTGTGCATGGGCGCGACCGCGACCGACACCGGCGGCTCGATCCGCCAGCCGGCGGCGTTCACCGCGACCGTCGGCATCAAGCCGACCTATGGCCGCTGCTCGCGCTGGGGCATCGTCGCTTTTGCGTCGTCGCTCGACCAGGCCGGTCCGATCGCACGCAGCGTGCGCGATGCGGCGATGCTGCTGCGCTCGATGGCCGGTCATGACCCCAAGGACACGACCTCGGTCGACATTCCGGTGCCGGATTACGAGGCTGCGATCGGCAAGTCCGTGAAGGGCATGAAGATCGGCATCCCCCGGGAGTATCGCCTCGACGGCATGCCGGCCGAGATCGAGAAACTCTGGAGCGAGGGCGCGGCCTGGCTGAAGGCGGCCGGCGCCGAGCTGGTCGAAGTCTCGCTGCCGCACACCAAATATGCGCTGCCGGCCTATTACATCGTGGCGCCGGCGGAGGCCTCCTCCAACCTCGCGCGCTATGACGGCGTGCGCTACGGCCTGCGCGAGCCGGCCAAGAACATCATCGAGCTCTACGAGAACACCCGCGCGTCGGGCTTTGGCGCCGAGGTGAAGCGCCGCGTCATGATCGGCACCTATGTGCTCTCGGCCGGCTATTACGACGCCTACTATCTGCGTGCGCAAAAAGTGCGGACGCTGATCAAGAAGGATTTCGAGGACTGCTTCGCCAAGGGCGTGGATGCCATCCTGACGCCGGCGACGCCGTCGGCGGCCTTCGGCATCGGCGAGAAGGGCGGCGCCGATCCGGTCGAGATGTACCTCAACGACATCTTCACGGTGACCGTGAACATGGCGGGCCTGCCGGGCATCGCCGTGCCCGCCGGCAAGGACGCGCAGGGCCTGCCGCTCGGCCTGCAACTGATCGGCCGCCCGTTCGACGAGGAGACGCTGTTCTCGCTCGGCGAAGTGATCGAGCAGGCCGCCGGCCGCTTCACGCCCGCGAGGTGGTGGTGAATGTCGCTGATTTCATCGCGAGCCTCGGCGGCGCGGCGCCCGCGCCGGAGCTAAGCGCGCCGCTCGCGGGTCTCTGGTGGGCCGCGAAGGGGGATTGGGACCGCGCGCACAAGATCGTTCAGGACGAGAGCAGCCGTGAAGCCGCCTGGGTGCACGCCTACTTGCACCGCGTCGAAGGCGATCTCGGCAATGCCGGCTACTGGAATCGCCAGGCCGGTCAGCCCACGGCAACGGATTCATTGGAGGCGGAGTGGGAGCGGATCGCTGCCACGCTGCTCGGGAGCAGGACATGAGCACGGCCACGCACAAGCTTCTCAAGGGTGCTACTGGTGACTGGGAGATGGTCATCGGCATGGAGATCCACGCCCAGGTGACCTCGAACGCGAAGCTGTTCTCCGGCGCCTCCACCGAATTCGGCGGCGAGCCGAACACGCACGTGTCGCTGGTCGATGCGGCGATGCCGGGCATGCTGCCGGTGATCAACGAGGAATGCGTCAGGCAGGCTGTCCGGACGGGGCTCGGTCTCAACGCGAAGATCAATCTGCGTTCGGTCTTCGACCGGAAGAACTATTTCTATCCGGACTCGCCGCAGGGCTACCAGATCAGCCAGTACAAGTCGCCGGTCGTCGGCGAAGGCGAGGTGCTGGTCGAGCTCGACGGCGGCCGCAGCGTCACCATCGGCATCGAGCGGCTGCATCTGGAGCAGGACGCTGGCAAGTTGCTGCACGACCGGTCGCCGACCATGTCCAATGTCGATCTCAACCGCTGCGGCGTGGCGCTGATGGAGATCGTATCAAAACCGGACATCCGCGACGCCGAGCAGGCCAAGGCCTATGTCACCAAGCTACGCTCGATCCTGCGCTATCTCGGCACCTGCGATGGCGACATGGAGAAGGGATCCTTGCGCGCCGACGTCAACGTCTCGGTGCGCAAGCCGGGTGGGCCGCTCGGTACCCGCTGCGAGATCAAGAACATGAACTCGATCACCTTCATCGGCCAGGCGATCGAGTACGAGGCGCGGCGGCAGATCGAAATCCTCGAGGAGGGCGGCCAGATCGAGCAGGAGACGCGGCTCTACGACCCCAACAAGGGCGAGACACGCTCGATGCGGTCCAAGGAAGAGGCGCACGACTACCGCTACTTCCCCGATCCCGACCTGCTGCCGCTGGAGTTCAGCCAGGAATTCGTCGACGCGTTGAAGGCGAAGCTGCCGGAGCTGCCGGATCAGAAGAAGACGCGCTTCGTCGCCGATTTCGGCCTGTCGGCTTACGATGCGAGCGTGCTGGTCGCCGAGCGCGAGAGCGCGGTGTTCTACGAGACAGTGCTCGACAAGCTCGCCAATCGCGCCCGCGACGGCAAGCTGGCGGCGAACTGGGTGATCAACGAGCTGTTCGGCCGTCTCAACAAGGAAGGACGGGACATTACGGGCTCTCCGGTCAATGCGGAGCAGCTGGCAGCGATTATCGACTTGATCGGCGAGGGAACGATCTCCGGCAAGATCGCCAAGGATCTGTTCGAGATCGTCTGGCAGGAAGGCGGCGATCCCCGCGCGCTGGTGGAAAGCCGCGGCATGAAGCAGGTGACGGATCTTTCGGCGATCGAAAAGGTTGTCGACGACATCCTCGCTGCCAATCCCGACAAGGCCGCGCAGGTGAAGGACAAGCCGCAGTCGCTCGGCTGGTTCGTCGGCCAGGTGATGAAGGCGTCCGGCGGCAAGGCCAACCCGCAGAGCGTCAACGACCTGCTCAAGTCCAAGCTCGGCCTCTAGCCGCACGCGTTCTATCGAGGTGGCGGACATGCTTCGCCGCCTCGCTTTCTGCTCTCGGTGCGACGCTCGCGCGCATCCTCGGCAGCAAACTTCATCCCGATCGACAGTGCCGCGGCGACCGAATCGCCGTCACGCGATTCGCGCAAAACGGCGGCTTGCACACGCTCAGACGAGCGTTCGCGCCGTTAAGGATGAAAATATTTTCGTTGCCAAAATTCACGACTCAGAGTCCGCGAAGTGCCTCTGCGAGGCAATCGGGGGAATGGCGACGCACATCATCGCGTCGGTCGCGGGCGATGCGCACGTGCAGAAAAATACTTGCTGCATAGTGTTTTTCTGCAATCGCATCAGTCGCGAACGTCGGCGCTGCGCCTGTTCTCCGTGATCGCAGCTACACCTCGTGCGGCGCGTTTGCGTCGCGCTCGCCAAGCGCAGGCGCGTTGCGCCGTCAACACTTCTTTAAGCGAGACGCTGTTTTTTTCTTCGTGTTGGTGTATTCGGGATGAAGTGCATTCGATCCCCGAGTGCACGCAGCGATTAAAGCCATCTCACACATCGGAGGGCAACATGGCCAAGAAAGCGAAGAAGGCGAAGGCGAAGAAGGCGAAGAGCGCAGTGAAGAAGACTGCGAAGAAGACCCGCAAGGTCGCGAAGAAGAAGAAGTAACTTCGCTTCTGAAGTTGCCGGCTCCAGATAGCCGGCACGTCATCAGCGCCTCCTAGAGGGTTCTGGTCGACGATAGAGGGTGTCGGCGAGACATCAGGTCAACGGTCGGACCGTTCTCTTTCGCGGTCCGGCAGAAGAAACGAGTTTTCTTCGTTCGGTGCGGTTCTCCGAAAAGGAGCTCCGCAATTTCACAAGCGGCCTTCGGGCTTGCGTGGAATCTGGTCCTGACGTGTTCGCCGACGCCCTCGTTCTCGTGAGGCCGGGGTATTGCCGGCATTCCTTCCCCCCCCGACATTGCTGATCTGACCGCGACGCGTCCGCGCTGCCTTGAGGTAGGCGAGGCCGGGCATGATTGCACGCCGTCTGCGTGCCGCTTCTCCAGGCGCGGTGTCATCGCCCGGCTCCGACCGGGCGATCCAGTACGCCGAGACGGTCGTGGTTGAAACGATGGGCCGCAGCGTACTGGATTCCCCGCCTGCGCGGGGAATGACAGGCGGGTGCGGCCACGACGGCGCGCCGCTCCATGAATTGGAGCCGTAGCACGCGCCACCGCGCGCGATGGTTATCGATCTGCCAAAATCCCAGGGTAAACCGAATCTGACGAATTGCAGAAGTGCCTGCAAATCAGGGACTTTCTGAATTTCCCCTACGCGCCTCGCGCGCTCGCGTTTACGTCTGCTTCATTGCGATACTTAAACTGCCATTCAAATTTGCCCGCCATCATCACCTCCAACAAGCCGGCAAACGGCTTGGGCAGGAAGACTCGGGGAAGAGTTGAACAGCTATTTGGACGGGAGCCGCGCTCGGTGGAGCGGGACGGCACAAGAATAAGAGGGGATGCGTGATGTTTCAGGGTACTTTCGATCTGGAGACGGCGACGCCGATCGACGCGAGCGCGCTGTCGGACGTGCTGTTCGAGCGCGGGATCTATTGGGCGAGCGGCCGCTCCGGGATCGTCGATCTCGTCGCCGCGCACAAATGGTTCAACCTCGCGGCGTTGAAGGGCCGCAAGGACGCGGTGGCGCTGCGCCAGGAGGTCGCCGGGCAGATGTCGGATGCCGAGATCTCCATCGCCCAGCGCGAGGCGAGGGCCTGGGTCTCCGCGCACTGAGATGAGAACCGCCTCCGACCCGTGTTTGCACGGGTGGGTCCGGTTGCGCTGAATCAAGTTTGCTGGTCGTGCCGCCGCATAAAACCGCATGGCATGGGCGACCAAAACACGAATGGACGATGGCTTCCGATCCAGATCGCTCCCGACGAGTGCGATCTGGAACTAGGGCGTCTGCACAAGACGGGAATTGTGTCCTGGTCCTTCCCGTGCCGGCGCAGGGGCGGCGTCTGGTTCAACGTCTGGGCCGGCGAGGCTGTGCTGATATCGCCCTCGCATTGGCGGATATGGCGATCCGGTATCTAGGTGCGCGCCTAAAAATCCACCAGCACCGACGGCGCACTGCGCTTCGCCTCGCCGTGGAAAACGGCCTCGATGTTGTTACCATCAGGGTCGAGCACGAAAGCCGCTTAATATCCGGGATGATAGGCTCTCTCGCCGGGCGCACCGTTGTCGCGCCCGCCATGGGTCAGCGCCGCGTTGTGGAAGGCATCCACTGTCGCGCGGTCCCTCGCCTGGAAGGCAAGGTGGTGTCGTCCTGTCAGAACACCCAGCGCCGCCGGACTTTCTGCCGAAGACACGACGAGTTCGTCAGCCCAGAAATATCCATCGGCGGTGTCGACAACAGGAATCTCCAGCACAGCCAGAATAGCAGTGTAGAAATCCCGGCTGGCCTTGAGATCCTGCACCACAAGCTGGATGTGGTCGATAAGCCGACCTCGATGCAATTGATGAATCTCGATGATCTCTCTCCTTGTCAAAGCTGGCTGATAAAGTTCATTGCTGAGCATCAGTCCAGTCGATGACGGTCAGGTCATTCCTCAGCCTGTGACAAAGACGCCTTCCACACTGTTCGCCAGTCCACATGGCTTCATGCGGCAATAGGCGGGAATATCGCGCTGTGGAGGGAATCGGCGAGGGTGGCGGGCCAAAGCCGACGAAACCGAGAACTACGTCTACTCTATAGGGAAAGAGTGTCTACAGTCATTAGCGGTGAGCAGCATAGGGAAATCGGACGTGGTCTACCCCGTGAAAGCAGGAGCGTAGTCGACTCTACCGGTTGGCGGTTGATCGGCAATTAAATTTAAGCGCATGAAATATTCTGGCGGCGCTCCTTCGTACCGCAAGTCATCATCGCGATCGAAACCAAAGCGGCGATAGTAGGCAGGATCACCAAGGACGACGCATCCCGCAGCACCTGACGAACGAAGATGCTCAAGACCAGTGCGGATGAGGGCAGAACCAATGCCTTTTTGCTGATGATCAGGTTCAACTGATACGGGACCGAGGCCAAACCATCCGTCATGCGCACCGTCTATCGTGACAGGTGAGAAGGCGACATGTCCGATCAAAATGCCGCCTTCGATCGCGACCAACGAAAGGGAGAGCGCATCACTCGCCCGCAATCTCTTGATTATCTCAGGTTCGGCTTGATCGCTGTGTTCCATGCCTGCAAATGCCCGCGCTGTAACGTCAGCGATGGCGGAATAGTCGCCCTCTTGTTCTTGCCGTATCATCATAGTGCAGAGCCCATCAGACGTTGTCTATCGGGCGTCAACATATACTGGTGTACTTTCAGTGATGAGGATCGTTAGCTGCTGTCGCTGCTCTCAAGATATATCGGGCCACAGCGTAGAATCGGCGGTTTCCTATCTCGCCCGGCGGCATGTGGTAATCGGCGGCAACATCGCGCCATGGAGGGCAATCGGCGGGGTGTGGCGGAGAGGGAGGGATTCGAACCCTCGATACAGCTTGAGACCGTATGACGCTTTAGCAAAGCGTTGCCTTCAGCCACTCGGCCACCTCTCCGGTGCGAGCCTTATGCCTCTAATTACTTGGGCCGGTCAATTTAGAAGCGTGTGATTTCGCTCGAATATTCCCAGTGATCTTCGCCGCAGGGCGGCTGTTGTCGCGGCGAGAGTGTGGCGCTGCGAGAGCGGACGCGAAGCTTGAACCTCGGGCACATTGCAAGGGTGTTCCCGCATGGAAACCTCCTTGCTCACGTCGGAAGCCGATTTGCTAGGAAATTCAATGGCTCGCGAGAAGGAGCTATAGAGATTTGGCAGCCCGCGTCTTGGCTCGCCCAGCTGACGGCCCGATTCCAAATAATCCCACCTCCATAAAGAGTGTCTGCCGGCCGCCTCAGGCGCAGCAGGTGGCCCAGCTTGCATCCGACCGGCCGCCGCGGAGGCGGTCGATACCCCCTCATTGAGTCTCGTTTCTGATTCCACGATTCGAGGTCGTCAAAGCCCCTCCAGGCCGACGTCTCGGCTGGGCGCCTCATGTGGGGAACTTTGATGGCGAATGGAACCGCTGAAAAAATGCCAATGTAAACAATGTGTTGCGAGGGCGGTTTGATCACATCTGCGTGTTATTTGTGCAACACCCGTTGGAAAACACGCTTCATCGGCCCGTTTCGGAGCGTTCTCTTGTTGTGTGTGCAAGGGCGTTCGGTAATTGTGGCTGAGCGACGGAGGGGGGCATCCCGAGGTCGTCCCGTTTAAGTCTTTCGCTTAAGTCCCTCGCGTTCATGCGGGTGTGTCCGAAGGCGCGAAGGGACTTAGAGCGGTGATTTAGAGGGGGTTTGGGAATTGGCCGTCCGGTCAGTGACCTTCCCTGAAGAGCAACTTGGAGGTTTAACATGAAGTTGGTTAAGAGCCTTTTGCTCGGCTCAGCGGCGGGTCTGATCGCCGTGGGCGGAGCGCAGGCAGCCGATCTCCCCGTGAAGGCCAAGGCGGTCGAATACGTGAAGATCTGCTCCCTGTACGGAGCCGGATTCTACTACATCCCGGGCACCGACACCTGCATCAAGCTGGGTGGTTATCTGCGCGCTGAAGTCGCGCTGAACACCAACTCGGTCTACGGCGGCCAGTTTAGCGGTACCGGCGGGGCGCACAACCGTCTCAGCAACTACTACACGATGCGCGCTCGTCAAGATCTCAACATCGACACGCGCACCGCGACCGAATACGGCGTCGTCCGCACCTTCTTCGATGCGACGTTCTCCTGGACCACTGGTAACTTCACCGGTCAGGGCTCGGCCACTGGCGCGACCGGCTACTCTGCCACGACTGCTGGTACCGCCACCATCAACCCGACCGACGGTGGCACTTCGGGCGGCTCGCTCGGCGTGTACTACGCCTTCATCCAGTTCGCCGGCTTCACGATGGGTAAGGCCGTGTCGCAGTTCGACGCGCCTTGGACCAACTATCCCGGCAACAACTTCGACGGTCTCGTCGGTGGCAGCGGCACGGTCACTGGCGTCAACCAGTTCACCTACACCGCTGACTTCGGTCAGGGCATCACGGCGTCGTTCTCGGCGGAAGATGCGACGGCTTACTATCAGGCAGGCAATCTGAACCTGACGGGCGCAACGGTTGCTGGCATCGCTGGCGGTTCGTACGGATCCAACGCCATCGGCGGCTCGCGTTCGCCGAACCTCGTCGGTATGGTCCGTGTCGACCAGGCTTGGGGTCTGTTCCAGGCGTCGGTTGCGGCGCATGACAACCATGTCGCCTATTATGGCCCGACCGAGATCACTGGCCACCCCGACGACAAGTGGGGTTGGGCGGTTCAGCTCGCTCTGTCGATCAAGAACATCCCGACCGGCGCGGGTGACACGATCAACATTTCGGGCGTCTACACCGATGGTGCGACCCGCTACAACTTCCAGAACCTGGCAGGTAGCTCGTACTCGATGTTCAGTGGTTCCGACATCGCTTACCAGAGCATCGGTTTCGCCAATGCTCCGGACACGGTGTTCGTGACCGGCGGCTCGCAGGAGACCGTTAAGACCTGGGGCTTCCGTGGTGCTTACACCCACAACTGGGATCCCTACTGGAACACGGCGATCTACGGCGCTTATGCTGCGGCCCAGTTTGGCTCGCTGGCCAAGAACGCCATCTGCGGCGGCGGCGGTTTCGTCGGTGTCATGGCTGTGGCCGGTGTCACCGGCTGTAACCCCGACTTCAACATCGGCCAGGTGGGTGTGATCACCCGCTGGACTCCTGTGAAGAATCTGACCTTCTCGGCGGATTTCAACTGGACCCGTCTCGATCAGAAGTATGCCGGCACGGCCCTCATCACTCCGGCTGCTGCTGTCTCCAAGCCGACCGCGGTATATGAGTTCAAGGATCAGGACTCGTTTACCCTGCTCCTCCGCGCTCAGCGCAACTGGTAAGCTCTGGTCTAACGACCTGACGGAGAACCCCGGCGGGCAACCGCCGGGGTTTTTCTTTTGGCGATCGCATGCTGGTTCGCTTGGGGCAGGTCCGACCTGGTACCGCCACTCTCCGTTGATTTCGCGGTCTTGGTTGCGACCTGATGGAAGTCACTGTGGAGGGATGCGCTGCAAGCGGTCTCCGACCGGGATGCGCAGAGAAGCCCGCCGGTGCCCGGCCCAACCGTACAAGCGCCCCGACGATCTCGCCCTGCAGCAGGATCGACCTACGCCTTCATCTGTCAGGGCACCGTTCATCCGCTAGCTGGCGCACCGGCGAGCGCGCCGATCGGACCGCAACAGTCGCAGCGCTCAGGGCGCGCGTCGGAAGGGCCCGCTGAGGATCGTGGCCGGCGCCCAATATGCCTCGGCGACTTAAGGTCCTGACGAGGGCGGCGCTCGCTCCCATGCTCGGCCGCGAATCGGAACGGGGCAGCGTCATTCCACGCTTACGGCGCCGCGACGCAGATCGGCCTCGATCTGCAAGCGCGTGCCGCCGCCGAAGCGGGCGCGGTAGACCTGAAGGTTCTCCATGATCCGCTGCACGTAGTTGCGCGTCTCGGAGAACGGAATCAGCTCGACCCAGTCGACCGCATCGACCTTCGGGTCGCGCGGATCGCCGTAACGCTCGACCCACTTCCTCACGCTGCCGCGGCCCGCATTGTACGCGGCGAAGGTCATGATGTAGGAGCCGCGATAATCCTCGAGCAATCCGCCGAGCTCGGCCGAGCCGAGCGCGGCGTTGTAGACCGAATCGTTCTTCAGCCGCCCCAGGTCGTAGGTCGCGCCGTGGCGTTTGCAGACGTAGCGGGCGGCGTCCGGCGTCACCTGCATCAGTCCATAGGCCTGCGCCGGCGAAACCACGCGTGGATTGAATGCGCTCTCCTGTCGCGCGATCGCATAGATGATGCTGCGCTCGACGTCGGGGCCGATCGGCGTGAACTGCGGAATGCCGTTGACGGGATAGGCGTAGAAATCGAACGGCAGGCCGCGGTTGAGCGCACCCTTGCCGACCAGCAGCATGCCGCGCGCATCGCTATAGCGCTGGGCGAGCTCGCCGAGGCCCGCAACCGCTTCGGGATCGCCGTTCTCGCCCATGTCGGCGAGCATGGGCACCGCGAGCTCGCGCTCGTCGAGCTCATAGAGCAGATGCGCAGCGCGCACGATCTCAAGCCGATCGGCCCCGCGCCCGCGCGGCTGGCTGTTGAGCTCGATCTGCGGCAGGCCGAGTTTGGCCCGGGCCAGCTGGCCGTAATAGCTGGTCGACTGTTCGGCGGCGCGGGCATAGGCGTTGCGCGCCTCTTGCTGACGCCCCATCGCTTCGGCCGCGCGGCCCTGCCAGTAGCCGGCGCGCGCCAGCGCGGTCGGATTGACGCTGCCGACGCCGATGCGAGCAAAATGCTGGGCGGCGGTCGCGGGGTCGTTGAGGAATCGCAGCGCGATCCACCCGGCGGTGAACTCCTGCTCGGTCTTGTAGATGTCGCGCGAGGGCAGGGCGGCATCGCGCGCGATCAGATAGGCCGACCGGAATTCCTCGGTGTCGATCATCTTGCGCGCCAGGAGGCGCCGCTCGATCCACCATTCGTCGAGATTGTGAAGGCGACCCGGATCCTTGGGCGCCGACAGCATCAGCTGGGCGGCTTCAGTGAACTTCTCCTCGCGGCGCAGGAGCTGGATCTTGCTGAAGGTGTAGCCGGGGTCATTGTGCAGCTCGCGCGGCACGGCGTCGAGCAGCGCCCGCGCGTTCGGCGCTTTCTTGACGGCGGCGATGCGGGCCTTGGCGAGCGCGACATAGCCGGCGCCGAGGCGCTTTGCGGCGCGCAGGGCCGCCTCGGTCTCGCTGCCGTAGAGCAGGGTGTCCATCCGCGCTTTCTGGTCGCCCGGCGTCAGCAGGGCACCGAACTGGTCGAGCGCGTTGTTCTCGGTGTCCTCCGACATCGGATCGCTGCGCCAGGCCTCGCGCACCAGCCGCTCGGCATTGGCGCGGTCGCCGCGCGCCAGCATCGCCTTGGCGAGCGTGAAGCGGCCCTTAGCGGAGATCGGAGATTCGTTCTCGAACCACGACCACGCGACCGAATCGTCGCGCCTGTCGTCCCACATCGCGGCCTCGAGGCGCCGGCGCAGGAAGGTCTGCGACGGCCAGGTCGGATTGGCGGAGATGAAGGCGCGATAGCGTTCCACGGTCGCGCCGTTGTCCTCGCTGCGCAGGATGATCCATTCGGCGAGCTTTCGCGCGACCGGATCCGAAATGCCGGCCGCGG
>NZ_JACEGD010000090.1 GCF_016031635.1 Bradyrhizobium diversitatis | reverse complement strand
ACGCGCCGGTCCCGGGCTCGACCAACGCCCCGGCGATTCCGACCGGCTTCGGCAAGAGCGGCAACGTGATCACCGACGGCAACGGCAACTCGACAGTCTATCTGCAGGCCGGCAACGTTTCCGACGTGCTCAACGCGATCGACCTTGCCACCGGCGTGCAGACCGCCACCATTGCCGCCAACGGTGCCGCGACGCTTGCGGCCGCCTCGGGCCAGATCGCCTCGTCGATCAACGCCTCCGGCCAGCTCAAGCTCTCGACCGGCATCAATGCCGACCTGTCGATCACCGGTACCGGCAATGCGCTGAATGCGCTGGGCCTCGCCGGCAACACCGGCACCGCCACGGCGTTCTCGGCGGCGCGTACCTCCGGCATCGGCGGCATCAGCGGCAAGACCCTGACCTTCACCTCCTTCAACGGCGGTACGGCGGTCGACGTCACCTTCGGCGACGGCACCAACGGGACGGTCAAGACGCTCGACCAGCTCAACTCGAAGCTTCAGGCCAACAACCTGTCCGCGACGATCGACGCCAACGGCCTGCTGACGATCTCGACCACCAACGACTACGCGTCCTCGACGCTCGGCTCGAGTGCCGCGGGTGGTGCGATCGGCGGCACGCTGACCTCGTCGCTCACCTTCTCGACGGCTTCCACCCCCGTCCAGGACGTCGTCGCGCAGACGGCTCGTGCGAACCTGGTATCTCAGTACAACAACATCCTGAACCAGATCGACACGACCGCGCAGGACTCCTCGTTCAACGGCGTCAACCTCTTGAACGGCGACCAGCTCAAGCTGGTGTTCGACGAGACCGGCAAGTCGAACCTGAGCATCACCGGCGTGACCTACAACTCCAAGGGTCTGGGCCTTGCTGCGCTGACCAGCGGTGTCGACTTCATCGACAACGCGGCCACCAACAAGGTGCTGACCAATCTGAACGCTGCGTCGAGCACGCTGCGCTCGGAAGCCTCGAGCCTCGGTTCGAACCTCTCGGTGGTGCAGGTGCGTCAGGACTTCAACAAGAGCCTGATCAACGTGCTGCAGACCGGTTCGGCCAATCTGACCCTGGCCGACACCAACGTCGAGGCGGCCAACAGCCAGGCGCTCTCGACCCGTCAGTCGATCGCGGTCTCCGCGCTGTCGCTGGCCAACCAGTCGCAGCAGAGCGTGCTCCAGCTGCTCCGCTAAGTCGCGGCCAACATCGCAAGCAGGATCCGGCGGCGGGGCTTCGGCCCCGCCGCTTTGTTTTTGCATCGGCATCTGAGTGCCGCTCGCCAAGACGGGACGGTGCATCTGGAGGCAGCAATTGCGTACTCTTAGTTATGGTTGACGAGTGGCAAATGCCTTCCCATTGGGCAAGAAAGCGTCGTCTTATCAGGGCGATATGCGCGAGCTCGATCGAGCGAGACACTGCCATATGGTGAATCCGCGCAAGGACTGGCGCGACACGCTTCATGCTTTGTTAGCCCTCAACGTTCACCGTCCCGCACATCGATTAATCCTAATCGAAGTTTGTTGCGTTGCGTACCAGAAGGGTAACACTCAATGTCCGGTATCGTTCTTTCCGCATCGGTTCGTCAGAACCTGCTCTCCCTCCAGTCCACCGCTGACCTTCTCGCCACCACGCAGAGCCGTCTGTCGACCGGCAAGAGCGTCAACTCGGCGCTGGACAATCCCACCAACTTCTTCACCGCCCAGTCGCTCGACAACCGCGCCAGCGACATCAACAACCTGCTCGACGGCATCGCCAACGGCGTGCAGGTGCTGCAGGCTGCCAACACCGGCATCACCTCGCTGCAGAAGCTGATCGACAGCGCCAAGTCGATCGCCAACCAGGCGCTGCAGACCACCGTCGGCTACTCCACCAAGTCCAACGTCTCGACCACGGTCGCGGGCGCGACTGCGGCGGATCTGCGCGGCACGACCTCCTATGCCAGCAACACGGCGCTCAGCAGCGTGCTGTACAGCGGCGCTCCCGGCGGCACGACCGCTGCGACGGGCACGACCACTCTCGGTGCGACCCAGGGCACGTTCTCGAACACGGTTGCCGCGAACGCCGCCGACGGCACCACCGCCGTGACGGGCACGATGACCCTGATCGGCACCACCGCGGCCACGAAGATCGGCACGGCTCCCGCCGACGGCGACACGCTGACGGTGAACGGCAAGACCATTACCTTCCGCGCCGGCTCTGCTCCCTTGGCGGCCGCGGTCCCGACCGGCTCGGGCGTCAGCGGCAATCTCGTGACCGACGGCAGCGGCAACACCACCGTCTATCTCGGCACCGCCGCCACCCCGGCTGCGACCGTCAACGACGTGCTGACGGCGATCGACCTCGCCAGCGGCGTGCAGACCTCGACGATCACCAACGGTGCTGCGACGATCGGTGCCGCCTCCGGTGCGACGCCGTCGTCGATAGCCGCCGGCATCGTGACGCTGAAGAGCTCGGCGGGTGCAGACGTGTCCGTGACCGGCAAGGCCGATCTGCTCAAGGCGTTTGGCCTGACCACCGCAACGGGTGGCGGCAACGCCACGGCGACGGCGACCCGTACGACCAGCTCGGGCTCGCTGGGCGCTCTGATCACGGACGGTTCGACGCTGAACGTCGACGGCAAGGTCATCACCTTCAAGAACGCGCCGGTCCCGGGCTCGACCAACGCCCCGGCGATTCCGACCGGCTTCGGCAAGAGCGGCAACGTGATCACCGACGGCAACGGCAACTCGACAGTCTATCTGCAGGCCGGCAACGTTTCCGACGTGCTCAACGCGATCGACCTTGCCACCGGCGTGCAGACCGCCACCATTGCCGCCAACGGTGCCGCGACGCTTGCGGCCGCCTCGGGCCAGATCGCCTCGTCGATCAACGCCTCCGGCCAGCTCAAGCTCTCGACCGGCATCAATGCCGACCTGTCGATCACCGGTACCGGCAA
>NZ_JACEGD010000089.1 GCF_016031635.1 Bradyrhizobium diversitatis | reverse complement strand
AAGACATACCCTACGATCAACATCCGGATCATCAGCTCCGGATCGATCGACGGGCGACCCATGGACGAATAATGAGGAGCAAGTTCGCTGCGAAGCCAGGATAGATCGAGAGCAGTGTCGATCTTCCGCACCAGATGATCTTCGGGAACTACATCGCTGAGATGAAACTCGTAGAACAGTTGACCTTGGTCACCCTTCAGACGGCCCATCATGGATCGACCTCGTCGCGATTCGCGTCAACACAACGGAATCACGCTTGCTGGCTCGTCTCAACTGACTTTTGCAACAATATCGGACCAAAAGCCGACATTGGGTAGGACGAATGCTTCGGCAAAGTGCCATGTGGCCGCTAGACCAATAGCTTAGCTCGCCATTCGTCGGGACCCACCGACTGACAACCGTGCGCCGTGGCTGGCCCGCTGGCACTCTGTTGCCCGAACTTGAGGTTCGTCAATTGAGGTTACTAAATCTTTGGTAGAGTGTGTCTGAAGAATGCCGTGTTGTTCCAGAGTGGCGGGCATTTGTGAGCATCCGACCTCTTCAGAAAAGAGTCTGACGTCAAGCGCGAGGCAACCGCCGGGCAGTCACCGCAACAAGGGGATCTCCTTCGTTGCAAACGCAACTACCTTCTTACGTCAATCCTCCAGACTATTCTGATGGCTGGGGTAAATCCGCAGGAGGCTACAATGTTCAAGCGCGTTCCATTTTCCCTGGGCGATCTGATCGACCATCAATGGGGCACCGACGATAGCCTTACCGGTGTAAGCAACCCTACTCGCGAAACATTCACAAATGTTTTGATCGGCGATGCCGGCGGCAGCATGTTCGACTTTTCCAAGGGAGGCGACGACACCTTCTTTGGAGGATTTTTCAACGTCATCAATACTGTTTTCGGTGACGCGCACGGCAACATGTCGGACCACAGCAAAGGCGGCGACGACACCTTTTGGGGGGGCGGTAGTCTTCCCTCTGCACCCCCAGGCCAGTCCCCCATCAACACTTTCTACGGCGACGCGGGCGATAGCATGTCCGGCTGCGGTAAAGGCGGCGACGATACCTTCATCGGTGGCGCCTTTGCCAACAACATCTTCTACGGTGATGCTGGCAGCAGCATGTCCGGGCGCAGTAAGGGCGGCAATGACACCTTCACTGCGGCTGAATTCTTCGCCCAAAACCTTTTCTATGGCGACGTTGCCGGCAACATTTCCGGCCACAGTAAGGCCGGCAACGATTCCTTCACGGGAGGCTCGATTTCCGGCAACACCTTCTACGGTGATGCTGGCGGCAGCATGTCCGGCCACAGTAAGGGCGGCAACGACACCTTCACGGGTGGGACCAATAACTCGGTCAACACATTCTACGGCGACGCGGGGGGGAATGTGTCTGATCACAGTAAAGGCGGTGACGATACCTTCACGGTCCTGGCCACGTCCGGCGTAGTCAACATCTTCTACGGTGACGCGGGCGGCGACATGTCCCGCCATGCTAATGGCGGAAATGACAGCTTCGCGGCCAGCGGCTCGGCTTCAAATAATGTCACTGGCGACGCACTTACGATGTCGGATCACGCTGTTGGCGGCAATGATGATCTAACCTGCGGTAACACGAGCGGCGGTGGAGAAAACATTCTCCGGGGTGACGCGTTTGCCATGTCGGACTTCGCACACGGCGGCAACGATGTTCTCAAAGGCGGTAGCAACAGTGGGAGTGGTCAGCTCGAGAACTTCCTCTACGGCGACGCGCTAACTTTGTCCGGCTCCAGCACGGGCGGCAGAGATATCCTGCATGCTGGGACCGCGGCGCCCGGCGGTACAGTCAGCAATGAGATGTGGGGTGACGGATTACTGTCAGGTCGCGCTGAGGGCGGCAAAGATCAGTTCGTGTTCAAGGACGACGGCCTGATGACAGTCGGGACCCAGAACACCATCGAAGACTTCAGTCAGTGCCAACATGATCAGATCAGGTTCATCGATGTGGCGGGCGTGCAGTCATTCACTGATCTGGTCATCACCCAAAGTGGAACTGACACCGTCATTAACGCAGGACAGGATCAAGTTACTCTCCACAATTTCCTGGGTGCACTCACGGAAAAGGACTTTCTATTTGCCTGAAACGGAAGCCGTTCGCTCGTAAGATAACATTCAAGGACCTGTCCAGTGCTTCCCGCCGAGACATGGTGCTGAAGGCTGAGCCTCCATGGGGCCCAAGGGGTAGTCGGGCGAGTTGATATCCGACAGACACCGAGCGCGACACGAGCCCGGCTCTTTCCGAATTAGGCTCTCGCCAACCTTTCGGTTCGAAAGACCACCTTCCGGCTGACAAGTCATTAGCCCAATCCACGCTACAGACTGAAATTTGTAGCGACGCTTGAGTCTGCTTGTGCCCCAGACCGGACTGTCACGACCACGCCGGTAGAGGGCCCGCTTGTGACCCGAGGGGACATGGCTGCTGATAAATCGGTCACGATCAGAGTAGCAGTTTGTAGATGATCGCCCGCTAGAGGATGTAATCGGTGGCCTCAAAACTGGCCGAGCTTTCCCCTGGAGGTCGGTCTCAAGATAGGTTTGCTGGGTAATCCGTAAATGATTGGCCTTATCCTATTGCTCATTCTATTTCTTTCATTCTTGGCTTACGTCGCTTGGGCAGCCGCCTATCTCGCATTGCGGATACGTCCAGCAATGTCTTGGACGAAGATTGCGACCCTATTCATCATAATTTTTTGCATCATTGGTGCGCTGGTCGGCTGGCGTAGAGCTGTCGGAGAAGAAGATTTGTCCGGTCTCTCGCTGCTCGTCTATCCAGTGGGTGCGATAGGAATATTCGTTTGCCTATCCGCCGTCATAGGAACGACGATTGGAATCTACCGAAAGGGCAATTGCTCCTAGCCTCGTCAATGTCGCCTATTGACCGATATTGTTGCAAAAGTCAGTTGAGACGAGCCAGCAAGCGTGATTCCGTTGTGTTGACGCGAATCGCGACGAGGTCGATCCATGATGGGCCGTCTGAAGAGTGACCAAGGTCAACTGTTCTACGAGTTTCATCTCAGCGATGTAGTTCCCGAAGATCATCTGGTGCGGAAGATCGACACTGCTCTCGATCTATCCTGGCTTCGCAGCGAACTTGCTCCTCATTATTCGTCCATGGGTCGCCCGTCGATCGATCCGGAGCTGATGATCCGGATGTTGATCGTAGGGTATGTCT
>NZ_JACEGD010000088.1 GCF_016031635.1 Bradyrhizobium diversitatis | reverse complement strand
TCATGGATGATCTGTTGCGGGAGTTTCTGACGGAGACCAGCGAGAGCCTGGACACCGTGGACAATCAGCTGGTGAAGTTCGAGCAGGAGCCGAACAACGCCAAGATCCTGGATAACATCTTCCGCCTGGTCCACACCATCAAGGGCACGTGCGGCTTCCTCGGGCTGCCGCGGCTGGAAGCGCTGGCGCATGCCGGCGAGACCTTGATGGGCAAGTTCCGTGACGGCATGCCGGTGACCGGGCAGGCGGTGACGGTGATCCTGTCCTCGATCGACCGCATCAAGGAGATCCTGGCGGGCCTGGAGGCGACCGAGGCCGAGCCCGAAGGCAACGACCGCGACCTCATCGACAAGCTGGAAGCGATGGTCGAGCAGGGCATGGCGGCAATGGCGGCCGGTTCGGCTCCCGTCGCCGAATCCCCGCCGGAGGCGCCGCTTGCCGCTGCGCCCGCGCCGGCAAAGGATCTGACCATGGGCACGCTGATCGAGCAGACGCTGGAGCGCCCGTTGCGCCCGGGCGAAGTCTCGCTCGACGAGCTCGAGCGCGCCTTCCGCGAGACCGCGATCGAAGCGCCGGCGCCCGCGCCGGCTGCCAAGGCTGAAGTAAAGGCCGAAGCCAAGGTTGAAGCAAAGCCTGAGCCCGCCCCCGAAGCGCCTGTCGCGGAAGCAAAACCCGCCAGGGAGAAGGCCGCGCCGAAGAAGTCGACGGCCGACGAGGGCGCCTCCGAGGGCGAGCGCATCGCCAACCAGTCGATCCGCGTCAACGTGGATACGCTGGAGCACCTGATGACCATGGTCTCCGAGCTGGTCTTGACCCGCAACCAGCTGCTGGAGATCTCGAGGCGCAACGAGGACACCGAGTTCAAGGTGCCGCTGCAGCGCCTGTCCAACGTCACCGCCGAGCTGCAGGAAGGCGTCATGAAGACGCGCATGCAGCCGATCGGCAATGCCTGGCAGAAGCTGCCCCGCATCGTCCGCGATCTCTCATCCGAACTCGGCAAGCAGATCGAGCTGGAGATGCACGGCGCCGACACCGAGCTCGACCGCCAGGTGCTCGACCTGATCAAGGACCCGCTCACCCACATGGTGCGCAACTCCGCCGATCATGGCCTCGAGACCCCCGCCGAGCGCCTCGCCAGCGGCAAGGGCGAGCAGGGCACCATTCGCCTGTCCGCCTATCACGAGGGCGGCCACATCATCATCTGCATCGCCGACAACGGCCGCGGCCTCAACACCGAGAAGATCAAGGCCAAGGCGATCTCCTCAGGTCTCGTCACCGAGGCCGAGCTGGAGAAGATGAGCGAAGCCCAGATCCACAAGTTCATCTTCGCGCCGGGCTTCTCGACCGCGGCCGCCATCACCTCGGTCTCGGGCCGCGGCGTCGGCATGGACGTGGTGCGCACCAATATCGACCAGATCGGCGGCACCATCGACATCAAGAGCGTGGCCGGCGAAGGCTCGAGCGTCACCATCAAGATCCCGCTGACGCTCGCCATCGTCTCGGCGCTGATCGTGGAAGCCGCCGGCGACCGCTTTGCGATCCCGCAGCTCTCGGTGGTCGAGCTGGTGCGCGCCCGCGCCAACTCCGAGCACCGCATCGAGCGCATCAAGGACACCGCGGTCCTCAGGCTGCGCAACAAGCTGCTGCCGCTGATCCACCTGAAGAAGCTGCTCAAGATCGACGACGGCGCGGCCTCGGATCCCGAGAACGGCTTCATCGTGGTGACTCAAGTCGGCAGCCAGACTTTTGGCATCGTGGTCGATGGTGTCTTCCATACGGAAGAGATCGTCGTGAAGCCGATGTCGACGAAACTGCGCCACATCGACATGTTCTCCGGCAACACCATCCTGGGCGATGGCGCGGTCATCATGATCATCGATCCCAACGGCATTGCGAAGGCGCTCGGCGCCGCCGGCTCCTCCGCCCATGACATGGGCGACGACGCGGCCGGCCATCACATCGGCTCGGGCGAGCAGACCACCTCGCTGCTGGTGTTCCGTGCCGGCTCGTCCCAGCCCAAGGCGGTCCCGCTCGGGCTCGTCACCCGCCTGGAAGAGCTCCCCGCCGACAAGATCGAGTTCAGCAACGGCCGCTACATGGTGCAGTACCGCGAGCAGCTGATGCCGCTGGTGGCCATGGAAGGCGTCACCATCGCCAGCCAGGGCGTCCAGCCGATCCTGGTGTTCGCCGACGACGGCCGCTCCATGGGCCTCGTCGTCGACGAGATCATCGACATCGTCGAGGAGCGGCTCAACATCGAGGTCGGCGGTTCAAGTTCGGGCATCCTGGGCTCGGCCGTGATCAAGGGCCAGGCCACCGAGGTGATCGACGTCGGCCACTTCCTGCCGATGGCGTTCTCCGACTGGTTCACCCGCAAGGAGATGAAGCCGTCGATGCACTCGCAGGCGGTGCTGCTGGTCGACGACTCGGCCTTCTTCCGCAACATGCTGGCTCCGGTGCTCAAGGCCGCCGGCTACCGCGTCCGCACCGCGCCGACCGCGCAGGAGGGCTTGGCTGCGCTCCGCGCCCAGAGCTTCGACGTGGTGCTGACCGACATCGAGATGCCCGACATGAACGGGTTCGAGTTCGCCGAAGTGATCCGGTCCGACAACAACCTCGCCGCGACGCCGATCATCGGCCTGTCGGCGCTGGTGTCGCCGGCGGCGATCGAGCGCGGCCGCCAGGCCGGCTTCCACGACTATGTCGCCAAGTTCGACCGTCCCGGCCTGATCGCGGCGCTGAAGGAGCAGACCGCGGGCGCCGCCGGCGCTTCCGAGCTGAGCCGGGCCGCGGCGTAACCCAGGGGATCAGGAGATAGGCTTATGGCCAGCAACAAGACCCAGTCCAGCGAAGGCGCCATGGTCGAATACGTCACCGCGATGATCGGCGGCCAGTTGTTCGGCCTGCCGATCTCCCGCGTCCAGGACGTGTTCATGCCCGAGCGCGTCACCCGCGTTCCCCTGTCCTCGCGCGAGATCGCGGGCGTGTTGAACCTGCGCGGCCGCATCGTCACCGTGGTCGACATGCGCGCCCGTCTCGGCCTGCCCAAGGCCGAGGACGGCAAGACCCCGATGGCGGTCGGCGTCGACCTGCGCGGCGAATCCTATGGCCTGCTGATCGACCAGATCGGCGAGGTGCTGCGCCTGCCCGAGGACGGCAAGGAGGAGAACCCCGTCAACCTCGACCCCCGCATGGCCAAGCTCGCCGGCGGCGTCCACCGCCTCGACGGCCAGCTCATGGTCGTCCTCGACGTCGATCGCGTCCTCGAGCTCGCACCCGAAATGATGGCGGCCTGA
>NZ_JACEGD010000087.1 GCF_016031635.1 Bradyrhizobium diversitatis | reverse complement strand
TCATTCCGCCCACATATCGAGAGAGACCAGAGCCTGGCTCGATACACGACCGGCCGGCCGCTTCGAATTTACCTTCACGCCCAAGCACGGCTCCTGGCTCAACCTCATCGAGGGCTTCTTCTCCAAGTTCGCCCGCTCCGTCCTGCGCCACATCCGGGTGACTTCAAAACACGAGCTCAAGCAGCGCATCATGGCCGGCATCGACGATGTCAATCGCCACCCTGTCATCCACACTTGGTCCTACAAGCTTGCCGAGGCCGCCTGATATGATTCAAACCAAGAAAACGCTGACCTAGATAGGAAGAAAACAGAGCTTTTGGCAGTGAACGTTGGTGATCGGTCACTTGCTTCGCATCCTGTTCTTATCGCTGTCACTTTGCGACGTCTTGGATTGCCGACGCCCGGCCTCCCGCACCGCAGTCGTCACACTCAACAACGCGCAATGCCGCTCGGAAGACACTTACTATTTGCCCAGAGACGGCAGCGGCGTCGTGTCGGTCCGCGTGGGCAATATCGGATACTCGATCTTGGGCAGCTGCCCGGTCAACGAATTCAAAAACGCGACAATATCGTTCTCTTCCTTGTCGCCGAGCTTAACGCCAAGCTGAACTTCAGCCATTACGCCAACGGCTCGCTTAAGGCTCCAAACCTGACCTGAATGGAAATACGGCGGTCGCAGCGCGACGTTGCGTAGCGGCGCTGATCGAAAAACGTATTCGTCGCCGGCCACCTTTGTGACCGCGAATCGGCCTTTGTCGGCGATCGGAAGCAGGCTTGTGCTTGGCTTTTTGATCGCGCCAAATGGAAAATAATCCTGTCCGCCGACATTGATTCCATTGTGACAGGAGGCGCATCCTGTTTCCATGAACAGCTTCAACCCTGCTTTCTGCTGATCGTCGAGAGCATTCGTATTGCCTTCAAGGTACTGATCGAACGGGGCCGCGGGCGTAATGAGAATCGCTTCAAAAGCCTCGATCGCCCGAGCGAAGTTGTCAAAGGTGACCGGCGCCACCTCGTTTGGGAATGCCTTTTTGAACATGACCACATAGTCGTTCATCGAATTCAGCGTGCTGATGACACGATCTGGAGTCGCGTTCATTTCGACACTCGCCTGCACGGGCCCCTTTGCTTGCGTCTTGAGGTCTGCGGCGCGTCCATCCCAGAACTGCGCCACATTGAAGACCGCGTTGTAGACGGTGGGAGCCCGACGTGGCCCTCGTTGCCAGCCGTGACCCACGGAAGTCGGTCCGGCATCCACTCCGCCTGTACCAAGATTGTGACAGGTATTACAGCTGATGATCCCGCTAGCCGACACACGCGGATCGAAGAACAGCATCTTGCCAAGTTCGACCTTCTCGTGGGTGACCGGGTTGTCCTTCACTGCAGGAACGACCGAGGGGATCGGCTTGAAAGTCTGACGAGCAGCTTCCATCAAATCATCATCTGCACCAGCTGATGATGAGATCAGAATCGCAACGGCCGCAGCACGTAACGTGCGTGCAAGGCGGAGCACTGGGACCGCTGACTTTCTTCCAATAAGTTTCATCTCTACCGGTTCCGGGAAATTGGAGGGTACGACGCCACATAGGGCGCCCGCCCGGGCCAACGCGCTGCAACACCACTCGATATTCATGCTTCAGGCCCCGCAGTCAGTATTCACAACAGAGCAAAACGTCTCGGCTTTGTTCACGCGTAGACCTAGGGGACGTAATGCCGATCTTTTCGCGCGACACGCTTGTACAAGCTGCGGCAGATCTGCGTCCACTTGCGTGGCTCCTGGGCGGGCACTTCTATGCTGCACTTCGCCGGATCTGGTCGCGCGAGCGCGCGCCGCCCCGCATGTGCGAGAGCGGCTCCAGCGGTACCAGCGGCAGGATCCGTGAGTTGCACTCCCGATGGGGGACGTCGAAGATCATTGCGTTCATGGATTTCGGTGGGGATCAAATCGCCGTCGTTCACGCGGGACTCCTCCGCTGGAATTGCGGGTTGCGATAAGCTGCTAATGGTTTGCTTCCTTCTGGCCGTTGTTTACAGAACGCACGCAAGCTGCGGGGGTCGGCAACCTGCTTCATCGAGACGACACCGCGCACGCGGTCCTCCTCCATAACTTCTAGAACTTGAGATGAGCGCAGCAAATCTCGTACCAGTTGGGTCGCTCGCGAACCCGCTTGGAGACCAACGCTCTGGAACATCAATGATCGACTTCGTCGCATCACGCGATCGAAGCGGGCTGCGTCGTAAATCGGACACCGCCGTTTCGAGTGGTCCCGAAAGTGGCTGATATCGAACGAGCACGGCTGAGGGTGCGTTTGCTCACCGCATCTGCGCGAGAGCGCAGACGCGCAATAGAGGTGAACACTGCAGCCAATCTCAACCGGGGATGGAAGACGTCCACCCCGATTTGCGCGGATTAGGCTTGGCAACGCCAGGCGTAAGTCGGGACCACCAGGTTTTCCCTATGTCGTGCAGCAAGAGAAGCCGCGGACCGATCAGGTTCGCTGGCTGCCCAACGCGTGCGCTCTTCGACTTTTCACCGACCAGCGATCAATCGTGGGATTTCTTGAGGTGCAGCCGCCCCTTTACAAGGTGGAACGGCTTGTGCCGCGGTCAACTACCAGCGCTGGCAATTGCTTAAGATGACACACCTGTGTCAGTTGTTGATAGAGCTGCGGGATCGCCCAATCGACTTGGTCATCGAGACCTGGACCAAGCACGTACTGTAAGCCCGACAGGTCGAATGAACCTGCAAGGAATCGGCATGCAATATCAACCAAAATCGGCTGTCGCGAATCGCCCAGAGGGACGCGCAGGTCCGTCACTCGCACAAGAGCTTCGCGTTGAGATCTGTTCCAAAAGCGACCTCTTGTTCCTGATGGAAGCTCATGATGCGCTTTCGAGCGCGATTGCCAAGCGCGCGGGCTTCAAAGGCCTCTGGGCCTCGGGCCTATCCATTGCAAGCTGTCTCGGCTACCGCGATGCCAATGAGGCTTCGTGGAGCCAGTTCGTCGACGTGGTCGAGCGCATAGTGGACTCGAGCGAATTGCCTGTGCTCGTTGACGGCGACGGCGGGTTCGGGAATTTCAACAATGCGCGCCTTGTGGCGCGCAAACTTCGCCAGCGTGGCGCTGCCGGAATTGCCCTGGAGGACAGCTGTTTTCCGAAGATCAACTCGTTTGTCGGGGATCGGCATTCGCTAGCCGACATCGACGAGTTCTCCGGTCGACTGCGCGCAGTAAAGGATACAGTGGCGGACGACTTGGTTCTGGTGGCGCGGACCGAAGCGCTGATAGCCGGCCGTGGATTGGACGAAGCACTTTCACGTGCTAGCGCTTACGCTGCGGCGGGCGCCGATGCGATCCTCATTCATTCGCGCAAGAGCACCGCGGAGGAGGTCATCTCCTTTGCAACTGCGTGGCAAAACCGCCTGCCTGTCGTGATCGTTCCAACGAAATACTATCGAACGCCTGTCTCTGCCTACCGTGATGCCGGCATCTCCACCGTGATTTGGGCCAACCATTCTGTGCGAGCGGCAATATTGGCCATGCGACAGGTCTGCGATCGCATCATTGCCGAAGAGAGTATTGCCGGCGTTGAGCCAAATATCGCAGCTATCGACGAACTTTTTGAATTGCTGAGGTACGACGAACTTGCCCATGCGGAAACGCGATATCTCAACCTCCCCTGACCTATCTCACTTCTCCTGCTGGCAGTCGCCCTCCTTGAACGAGTCCTGCGCCTCCCGTCGACACATGCTTCACGGGAATGCCCATCGACGCTTTAGGTTGCCATTCTGGGATCGGAGATATCACACAATGCGCGACGGCTCTCACTGATCGCTCTCTCTCTCTATACGTTGCCGCGCTTCTGATTTCTCCGCTCCGGTGCCAGTCGCCATCAGTCCCTAACGCCTAAAATGACGGCGACACAGCCGTGCTAATGAAAAGGATATTCAATGATTTGCAATGGTCCCAAGAGGGCCGTCATTCTTGCGGCTGGCTTGGGTTCGCGCCTGCGTCCGCTGACCGATCTGCGCCCCAAGCCGCTAGTCGAGGTCAACGGCACTCCGATCCTTCACAACGCTCTCCGCAATCTGCAAGTGGTCGGGGTCGAGGAGGTGACGATCGTCGTCGGTTACCGGAAGGACGCTATTCAATATGCCTGCGGCAGCCGCTTTGGTGAGCTCGAAATCAAATATGTGGAGTCGTCCGTCTTCGAGCACACCGGCAGCGCATATTCCTTATGGTTGGCACGCGACGCACTTCTTTCCGGCGACAGCTTTCTTCTCGAGGGCGACGTCTTTTTCGAGGAGGGTGCGTTGCGTTACCTATTACTCGGACCGGCGACTGATACGGCTGCGGTAGCTCCTTTCAACGAGCTGATGGAGGGGACAGCAGTTGTGTTGTCGGATAGCGGCTTGATCTCAGCTTTCCGAATGAAGCAAACCGCCGCAAATGTTGCGACGGATGGTCCAAGACTGTTCAAGACGATGAACCTGCTGCGCTTCTCAGCGTCGACACTCCGGGAAACGATCGTCCCGGCGCTTGACGATATCATCGCTTCGGGAGCCAGGCGGGCGTATATCGAGGAGCTTCTTGCGGACCTGGTGGAAAGGCGTGGCCTAAAGCTCGCAGCGGCTTGTTGTGACGATCTCAAGTGGTACGAAATCGACAGCGTCGACGATCTGCGCATGGCGGAGCGCATTTTCAGCTGAGCGGACCCCTTGGGCCCTGCCGGATAAACTTCAGGCAAAGTGGCAGGTCCAGGTGGCCAGCGACGACGATGCTGAAGGGCCCCTCGATGCGATCCGCGTGTGCGCCGCGACGGACGAGGAAGCGTACGCGCCTCATAGGAGCATTGGGAACGTTACACGGCTCCGTGGGCCGCTATCTTGCCGTGCGCAGGATTATCTGCGGAAAGACCTCAGCGCGCGGCGGGGCAAGCGGAGCGAATTGGCGGACGGAATGCTTTTTGCGAACACGATCGCCGAACCATTGGACGCAGTGTGCTTCTCCGCAAAAAGGATGCGCCGGCGGACCCGCCCAAGCGCTGATCGGATTGTGCTGCGCACGTCGCTTTCGACGTTCGCCTACTCCCTTCTGATTTGCGAATTTCCAAGCATTTTGCGCCGAGATGGGCGGCGTCATGGTGGATCTCACTAGGTCAGCGTTTTCTTGGTTTGAATCATATCAGGCGGCCTCGGCAAGCTTGTAGGACCAAGTGTGGATGACAGGGTGGCGATTGACATCGTCGATGCCGGCCATGATGCGCTGCTTGAGCTCGTGTTTTGAAGTCACCCGGATGTGGCGCAGGACGGAGCGGGCGAACTTGGAGAAGAAGCCCTCGATGAGGTTGAGCCAGGAGCCGTGCTTGGGCGTGAAGGTAAATTCGAAGCGGCCGGCCGGTCGTGTATCGAGCCAGGCTCTGGTCTCTCTCGATATGTGGGCGGAATGATT
>NZ_JACEGD010000086.1 GCF_016031635.1 Bradyrhizobium diversitatis | reverse complement strand
GAGCGGAAGAAGATTGAGATGCGGTTTGCACACCTGAAGCGCATTCTCAGGCTCGGTCGGCTTCGACTGCGTGGACCACGAGGCGCACAGGATGAGTTTGTTCTTGCTGCCATCGCGCAAAATCTGAGGCGCCTCGCGTCGCTCGTTGCACGACCTCCGCCCGCTCATGCTCTCTGCATCGCGTAGCGTAGGAGTTGCGTAGAGAGCGTCAGGGTCGGCGGATCAAAGCCGGTCCACTTTGCCCAATGGCCGAAGGGGCATTCGTCGGTTACAATGACTTTTGCAACAATATCGGCCAGAACCGGACCTGCATTCTTAGTGCCGCGACGCCGCCGCTACTCTGATGAAAGCCGGTACACCCCACCGGGCCGGAGATTGAGTTCTGCAAACGTGCTTTGCTGGGTTTCGGTAAGTACAGCTGGCACAATACGGGCCGCCCAGCCTTCAGGAACTGCTGCGAGGACCAGAGTTACCGCCTGAGTGGGCTTAGCCAGGGCGACCCACAACTCCGTTGTTAATCCCTCATGGGGCATCACTTCAACGATAGTAAACTCTGTGCCGAAGGACTCCGCCATGGCCGACAAGTCGGCTGAAGGCTCGCAGTTGCTAACTCCAGCGGCTTAGTCTGGGGGTCTCAATCCGGGAGATCGCAGCCACTCGCTCACATGCGAGCCGGTCTCACACTGCCGCGCTCTGCGTTCCAGCTGTTCACGAAGCGGGCCATGTGGAAGCAATTCGGCCTCCTCGCGCAAGCGAGATGCTTCTTTGGCAAGGCGCTCTTCCAGAGAATGTGCTTGTTTGAAGCGGCGTCGCTCCGCCATAAAGCTACTCCCTTGTTCGAAGCGGGCGGGAACGCAATTGCGTTCTCACCACATAAGAGCCCCAGTCCTTTCTGTGATGCTCATAACTCTGATCCCGCCCCGGCCGTCACGCAACACGTATCTTTTGATCTGACGGCGGAACGAAAAAGGAAGCGCTCAAAAGGCGTAACCGGCTCAATCTTCGCGGCAAGGGGGCGCATCCTTTCGCGGCTTGCCTAGGAATGTTGAGGGCGATGCTTGTTGGAGCAACACCTCGGACCGGACAAGCATCTCTCTCGCCCTTGCGATCATTTCGACCTGGTATGAGGATAGGCGGGCAGAACGTACGAGCAATTCTATGCTCTTGGACAAGTCCGACACATGCTGCTCCCTGATTTTGCAGGCGGGAGCACAATCGGTCTCTCAGCCACCGACGCCTACGGGCAGAGCCTCGGCCGGTGATGGGAGCTAAACTCCAAAAGTAGCTGTTGGTTCAATAATGAACTTAGGCTCGGGCTGACGGTCCAGCCAGTCTGCCATTCGCCCGTACTCGCGGGCCATTTGCAACAGTTCCCCCTTTGTAGCCGGTGTCATCGTGATGGCGGCCTGTTCGCGGCATATCCGTTCGAGTGACCGATATGATTGCGATCGAGGGTGCATCCCGCCACCATCGCACGGGGGCCCGAAGCCTGCCATCACTTGTGTTACAAAGTGCACACTTTCGTCAACGACTGCAGCGAGAACCGACCCATCGCCCAACGCGCGTCAGACGACGGGCCGTCCCGGGTGGATGACGTGTCTAGATCACGCCACAGACCAGCGGGCAAACCTTTGGTCTGATGCGATCGTTCCTACCTCCTGCGGGTCCAGAAGCCGACATTCACTCACCGTTACTCTCAGGATTGCGAGGCTGTGTCTGGCTTCGAGCTGATGCGAATGGTGTGCACCAACGTGCCCGCCTTGTCCTTCACTTCCAGCCGCCATTCTTGGCCCGGTCGGAACTTCCCGTCGATGTCGTTCAAAAGAGCGCCCGCGTACTTGGTGGCTCTCCCAGTAGTGCGGCGGGTGCATACGCTCGATGCCCATCACGAGCTGCCTTCGTCGGCTTTGGGTCAAAGGCTGCCCTGGCGGCTCCACCAATGGCTTCCGCTCAGCCTTCGGAAGCGGACCGTGCAAAGCCAAGAGGGAGTGTCAGCCACGGGCCAGGAGCAGTTCGCCGTGCTCCACGCAATCTAGCAGTTTAGCCTGCTAGTTCAGCGAACCGGCGGAGCTTTCCCCATCGACGTCCTCCCTGGTTGCGGCTCCCGCTTGATGCTGATCGCGTTCAGTAGCTGCGCGATGACGATCATCATCAGGACTCCGGCAAAGCTGACCACGATCTGCATCGCAGGCCCCGCGGAGATGTCGAGCAGCATAAGGTGGCTGGCGAGCGCTAGAAGGACCCCGACACAATAGATCGGCAGCGAATTCTGCCCACAGCACTTCGCGCAGCTCAGCACCGGCGTCGATAGCCCTTCCCAATTATGGGGAATGAATCGTAGCGCCACAATTGCAAGAGCCAAAAAATGCAGCAGCCGTATCGGACTGAGATTCGATTTATCCAGCGGAAATAGCAGATCCTTCAAAGCTTGCGGCACCAAGGGCACGACGTTCCAGCTCTGTGCAAGGACGAAGCCGAAAACAATGTAGAGAACGGCAAGAACAAGCGCCGACCGCGACAACATCCACGGCCGGAATTTCCCTCCCTCAATGACGCACCATGCGCCCAGTACAATCAGAAGCTGCCAACCCAGCGGATTAAAGAACCAGACGCCGTCGGGCCAGGCCGAAACTCTCCAACCGAAGACGTGCACGAACGCGTAGAGCAACAAGGACCCTCCAAGCGTCACGTTCGGTGCTCGCAGCAGCAGCCACAGCAGCGGCGCGAACAGCGCATGAAAAATCACAAAAACCGGCAAGACGTCAGTGTTGACAGGCCGGTATTGCAGCATCGCGGCGTGCGCAAGCGTCGCGCCCGGACGTTCGAGCAGAATTCGCGTATTGCTCCCGTCGGCGAGATCATCGCTGCCCGCAAGGTAGACCAGGATGGCGCAGGCGAGTGTAAGCAGCAAAAACGCCGCGTAGATGTCCCATCCCCGGCGCAGCGAACGACCGATCATGCCGCTCCAGCCCTCGCGCTCACGGGCCCTGTTGTAGGCCAGCGCGCAGGTCACGCCCGAGAGGAACATGAAGATCTCGGCGGCATCGCAGAAACCGTAATTGCGCGGTGTCAGCCAGCTCCCGATGTTATTGGGAACATGATCGAGAAAAATCCACCATAACGCGATCCCGGGGCAGACGTCGATACGCTGATCGCGGTCGTCCGCTCTGAACTCCGGCGGAGCTTCGCCGAACAATCGCGTCGAGGTTTGGGTTCGATCGTCCATCTGCCGGCCTGTCTGCGTTCGTTTCGCGCTGATTGAGGCGATACGCGCGCTAGCTAACCGATGGATGATGGGGGCTCCTTGGTTGCCCATCTGCTCCTCTGAGCGCCAGGGTCGGCAGGATCATCATCCTCCCAAGGCACTTGCAAGGCTTTGTCGCCGACGCCCCGCATCAAAAGCTGCCTTCGCATTTCGGTGATACGGGCACGGCAGTATTCACGATAGAGCATGTCGACTAAGGCGGACATGATCGAATCCCTTCCTGATCACCACGGTTGACGTCGCATGTGACAGATTTCGATCACTTCACCCGGCCGCTGAGAAGGAGCAGTGCCGGGACGTAATTTGTGTCCGACGGGTCTTAATGGTGATGCGACGATCAAGGCACGCCCGGATATCGGTATCAGAGGATAGTCGCGTTCTGCGAAACTTTTGCTTGCGTATCGATGACTCCGATCAGTCGCGAACAACGTTGTAAAACTTGGATTCGGTCTTGCGCCTTGCCGGGGATTCTCAAACTGGATCCAATGGCAGCAATTTGAAATTGAGCGATCACAATCGTCTCCTCATACGAGAAATTTGTGCGCCAATTTCGCAATCAAAGATTGTCGTAATTTTCTAGTCGCACGTGAACCAGTTCACATCAGCACCAATCGCAGGTGAATGAGACTAGCAGACACATGATGTAGCTTCTTGGAGTTCTGCGCACCTCGAGAGACGGTCGGTGCGCAAACTGCAAAGTACGGATACCGACAGGTGGCCTATCGCTGAACTACAATCCAATGTCTCATCAAGGCTGGAGGTCCCCATGTCTACGGACGCAGCCGATTTCGTATCGCATCGAGTTTCGACGCGCGAACATCCGGAGCGCGTGCGACTTCCGCTATGGCGCGAGAGCTTTGTGCGCGCGATAGTCCACGCTGATGTGGAGCCTCTCGCGACCATTCCGTTTCAAGTCGACGCAACGCTGCAGGCGATCCGAGGGTTGCGAACGCTCGCGCTGAAAGGCTCGCCAATGCGCTTCAAGCGCTCGCAGACGAACCTTGACGACGGAGACGACTCGATCGGCCTGATCGTCTGCTCGCCCGGCAAGAGTCAGCTGACGCAGCGCGGCCGCGACATCGAGCTTTGCGCGGGCGACGCAGCCTCGATTTTGCATTCGGAGCCCGCCACCGTCACTTACGCCAACGGAATACTGTTCGGTCTGGCGGTGCCCCGCGAGGCGCTTGCGGAGCGCGTGACGGACATCGAGAGCCTCGCCCTGCGGCCGATTCTTCGGCGAAATGAACCACTCCGCCTCCTCATGGCATATCTGAAGTTAGCATTTAAGGAGGGGGCTCTGGCCGCCCCCAGGCTGCGTGATGCGGTCGTATCCCACACTTATGATCTAGTTGCGCTCGCGATCAGCGAATGCGCTCCCCTGGGCGACAGCGATGCGAGTGCGATCGTGGCCGCGCGCCACAGCGCCGTACTCGACTACATCGCGGCACACTTTCAGAAGCCCGGGCTTAGCGTCGAAGAGGTCGCTCATCGCCAAGGCATTTCACCTCGGTATCTGCAGCGCCTGATGGCACTATCAGGATCATCGTTCACCGGGCACGTGAATGAACTACGTCTCCGACTTGCGTTCAAACTGCTAACCGAGGCGCGCGTCAGCGCGCAGCTAATTTCCGATATCGCCCTGGAGGGTAGGCTTCTCCGATGTTTCGCACTTCAATCGCCTCTTCCGAGCTCGTTTCGGCGATTCGCCGCGTGGGGTTCGTTACGCCGGCAGGGATCCCGGCTGAGCCACTTGCCCCTGATCGGCGCGTGCGCGAGATAGCGAATGTCCGCTTCGGGTCTTGGTCGTGTAAAAACGCCGGTCGCTAGGCAGTCGAGCGGAAGTCATGATCGCTTGGTGTCAGGCCGCGATCGCAGCCATCAGCGGCTTGACCCCGACGATGTTCATGACCCGTGTCAGATTGTAGGCCAGGACGGAGAGCGCCATTTCGGCCGCCACTTTCGGAAGCGTTTTGGTCAGGAAGTGTGTCGCTCCCATGCGGGCTTTCATGGTGCCGAACGGATGTTCGACTGTTTCGCGACGCTGACGCATGGCGTGCGGGTTTGCATCAAGGCGATGCTGCACAGCCTCGAGCAGATGCTGATGCTCCCATCGCGTAAGCCGCCGTTCTGACCCAGGCGTGCATTGGGTCTTGAGCGAACAGCTTTGACAGGCCGTCGTCCAGTAGCGCCGCAGCACCTTGCCGTCTTCTTCATTCGTATAGCGATATGACAGCCGCTCCCCGGCCGGGCAGCGATAGGCGTCCTCCTCTGGCAAATAGGCAAAGTCCTGTTTACCGAAGCGTCCGTCTGCCTTAGCGCCGGACGTTAGCGGTTTGGGCAGAGTTACTGTGATGCCTGCTTCGTGGCACGCGAGGATCTCTGGGCTGTTGAAGTAGCCG
>NZ_JACEGD010000085.1 GCF_016031635.1 Bradyrhizobium diversitatis | reverse complement strand
TGACGCCGCGCGTGCCGCGGGCGCCGAAGTGGTCTCGGTGTTTGCGGCCGCCTCGGAAGGTTTTTCGCGCGCCAACATCAACTGCACGGTCGCGGAGTCGATCGAGCGCTTCAAGCCGGTGCTGGCGCGCGCCAAGGCCGATGGCGTCAAGGTGCGCGGCTATATTTCCTGCGTGCTCGGTTGCCCCTTCGACGGCGAGATCAAGCCGAAGGCGGTCGCCGATCTCGCCAGCACGTTGTTCGAGCTCGGCTGCTACGAGATTTCGCTCGGCGACACCATCGGGGTCGGCACGCCATCCAAGGCGAAGGAGATGCTGCGCGCGGTCAGTGCCAGCATCCCTCCCGCCAGGCTCGCGATGCATTTCCACGACACCTACGGCCAGGCGCTCGCCAACCTCTATGCCGGAATGGAAGAGGGGGTTCGTGTCATCGACGCCGCCGCCGGCGGCCTCGGCGGCTGCCCCTATGCGCCGGGCGCGACCGGCAACGTCGCGACCGAGGACGTCGTCTACATGCTCGAAGGCATGGGGATCAGGACCGGCGTCGACATGGAGAAGCTGCTGGCGGCCACCAACGCGATGAGCGGCGTGCTGGGCAAGCCGCCCGTGAGCCGCGTGGCGTCCGCGCTGAACGCCAAGAAGAATCGGGCGAGCTCGTAAAGCTTCGTAGGGTGGGTTAGCCCAGTGATCGCGCGAAGCGCAATCACTGGGCGTAACCCACCTCTTTGGTATCCGCGGAGACGAAAGTGGTGGGTTACGCCCAGCGACTGCGCTCTGCGCAGCCGCAGGTCTAACCCGCCCTACGAAACCTGCGGTCAGGCCGCCTTCAGGCCGACATCCGGCAGGCGCGGCCGGTTCTTGAGCGCCTTGGCCATCATCGCCTCGACCTCGGCCTTCTCCTGCGGCAGCAGCGCCAGGCGGGGCGGGCGGGTCAGCGCGGTGCCGCGGCCCATGATGTGCTCGCACAGCTTGATGCACTGGACGAGGTCCGGCCGTGCATCGAGGTGCAAGAGCGGCATGAACCATTCGTAGAGCGGCATCGCCTCAGCGAACCGCCCCGCCTTGGCGAGGCGGAACAGCGTCTCGCCCTCGCGCGGGAAGGCGTTCGACATGCCGGAGACCCAGCCCACGGCGCCCATCGCGACGCTCTCGACGATGACGTCGTCCAGCCCTGCGAACAGCACGAAGCGGTCGCCGACCATGTTCCTGGTGTCGATGAAGCGCCGCGTGTCGCCGGAGGAATCCTTGAAGCAGACGACGGTCTCGACATCGGCGAGCGAGGCCAGGATGTCCGGCGTGACGTCATTCTTGTAGATCGGCGGATTGTTGTAGAGCATCACCGGCAGGTCGGTGGCGCTGGCGACGGCGCGGAAATGCGCGGCGGTCTCATGCGGCTTGGAGGAATAGACCAGCGCCGGCATCACCATCACGCCGTCGATGCCGATACGCGCGGCTTCCTTGGCGGTCTCGACCGCAAAGGCCGTGGTGAATTCGGCGATGCCGCACAGCACGGGCACCCGGCCTTTCGCGACCGCTTTCGCGGCTTCCATGATCGCGATCTTTTCCTTGCGCTCGAGCGAGGTGTTCTCGCCGACCGAACCGCAGACGATCAGGCCGGAAACGCCGTCGCGGATCAGCCCGTCCATGACCCTGGCGGTCGCGTCGATGTTGAGCGAGAGGTCGTCGTTGAACTGCGTGGTGACGGCCGGGAAGACGCCTTCCCAGGAGATACGTGGGCTCATTGCTTGGCTCCGATTGGAATTGGTGCCGGCGGATCGTTCGATCCGCCGGGCATTGACGTGAGGGCGATGGGTGGGGATCAGAGCGTCGCGCCGACCTTGCGCAGCTCGGCGAGGACGGGGGCCTTGGGCAGCCAGATCTTGTCGAATTCGGCGATCACGGCCTCGGTGTCCTTGGCGTCGACCTGGCGGATCGGGATCGGCGCGTTCTTGAAGTTCTGGATCAGCGTGGGCTCGTTGCCGGCGAGCTCGTCGATCTGCGCGTCCAGCGTCGTCTTGATCGTTTTCGTGATCAGCTCGCGGTCGGCGGCGGGCAGCGATTGCCAGACGCGGCCGGAAACGACGGCTGCCATCGGCATGAAGACCGCGTTCATCTGCAGGATCACTTTCGACACCTTGTCGAAGCGCTGGTTCCAGGAGAATTCGAGGTCGGCCTCGAGGCCGTCGACCTGGCCGTTGGCCATGGCGTCGAACACCTGCGGCGTCGGAATCGGCGTCGGCGCCGCGCCGAGGGAGGAATAGAAATCGCGATAGACCGGCGTCGGATTGATGCGCAGCTTCATGCCCTTGATGTCGGCCAGCGAATTCAGGTCCTTGGAGGAGAACACCGCGCGCATGCCGGTGATGCCCCAGCCCAGTCCGATCGTGCCGGTCTCCTGCGGCAGCACCTCGAACAGCTTCACCGCCGCCGGATGCCGCACGAACTTCGCGACCGAAGGCGTCGAGCGAACGATGTAGGGCGCGTTGATCGCGGCGATGTGCGGCACGCGCGAGCCGAGCTCGGCGGCCTGGATGAAGCCCATGTCGAGCGCGCCGGACTGCAATTGCTGCATCATCGCGGTCTCGTTGCCGAGCTGGCCGGAGTGGAACACGGTCACTGTCAGGCGGCCGTTGGTGGCGGACTTGAGATCCTCGCCGAATTTGAGCGCGGCCTTGTTCCAGGAATGGCCGTTCGGCGTGATCAGGCCGAGGCGGAATTCCTTGGCCTGGGCGAGTGCGAGTGATGGGGCAAACACCGAGGCAGCGGCGCTGGCGGCGAGAAAGCGGCGGCGTGAAAGCGACATGGTCGGGCTCCTATTGGATGGCCTATTTGACGAGGATCAGCGAGAGCGAGGGATAGAGCGAGAGCAGCACGAGAAGGATGCAGGCGATGACGAAGAAGGGCAGCGTCACCATGAACATCTTGCCGGGCTTGGCGCCGGTGACGGCGGCCGCGACGAAGAAGCAGAGCCCGACCGGCGGCGACAGCAGGCCGAGCACCAGGTTGATCACCACCACGACGCCGAACTGCCGGGGGTCGATGTGATAGATTTCGGTTGCCACCGGCAGCAGGATCGGCACGGTCATGATCAGCCCGGGAATGCCGTCGATCACCGTGCCGATCACCAGCAGGATCACGTTGCAGATCAGCATGAAGCTGACGGGGTCCTTGGCGACGGTCTGGATCCAGGCGGCGGTCTCCTGCGGCACCTTGCCGAAGATCAGGACCCAGGAGAACACGGCGGCGGCTGCGACCAGGAACAGCACAATCGCCGAATAGATGGCGCTACGCAGCATCATCTGCGGCAGCTGCGAGAACTTGAACTCCCTGGTCCAGTATTTTCCGACCAGTGCTGCTGCGACGGCGCCAACGGCTGCGGATTCGGTCGCGTTGGCGAGGCCTCCGAGGATGGTGCCGACGATGACGATCGGGATCAGCAGCGTCGGCGAGGTCCGCAGGATCGTCACGACGCGCTGACGCGGGGTCTGGTAATCCGCGCGGGGGTAGTTGTAGACGTATCCCATCAGCGCGATGACGAGGCAGAACATCACGGTGAGGATGACACCCGGCACGATGCCGGCGATCAGCATGTCGCTGACGGAGACCTGCGCCAGCACGCTGTAGACAACAAACATCACCGAGGGAGGGATGATCGGTCCGAGCATGCCGCCATAGGCGGTCAGCCCCGCTGCGAAGGTCTTGTCGTAGCCCTTCTTCTCCATCTCCGGGACCATGATCTGGGCCATGATCGCGACCTGCGCCGTCGCCGATCCCAGGATGGAGGAAATGAACATGTTGGCGAGGATGTTGACGTAGGCGAGACCACCCTTGAGCGAGCCGACGAAGGCCATCGCCATGTCGACGATGCGCCGCGTGATGCCGCCGCCGTTCATGATCTCGCCGATCAAAATGAAGAGCGGGATAGCGATCAGGCCGTAGCTGTCGACACCGCCGAACAGCTGCAGCGGATAGGACTGGAACAGCACGGGATTGCCGGATGCCGCGATGTAGACGAGGCCGGCAAGGCACAGGCACAGGCCGATCGGCACGCCGACCAGCATGATCGCCATGAAGGCCGCTGACGTGATCATCAGTTGACCCCGTCCAGCTCGGAGAGCTGAAAGCCTTTCGGCGCGGTGCGCGGGACCAGTCCGAGATCTTCCAGCAGATTGGCGAGACCGTGAATGGTCATCGACACCGCGAAGATCGGCAGCGTCAGATAGAGCACCCAGGTCGGCCAGTTCAGCGTCTGGGTGCGCTCGGTGTAGAGGAAGTTGAAGGTTTCGGCGGCGAGCTTGCGCCCGTCGAAGCCGGCGCGGGCGAGACCAACCGGGTCCATCCAGAGCAAGCAGGTGACGATCAGAGCGACGCCGAACACCACGACGAGGCCGGTCGAGATCACTTTTGCAAATTTCTGGTGCTGAGCGGAAAGTCGCTCCGTCAGCATGGTCACCGCAAAATCGAGCCGCAGCCGCGTCATCGCGGACGCCCCGATGAAGGTCAGCCAGACCACGCAATAGACAGCGGATTCATCGATCCAGTAGATCGGGAAATGCGAGTAGCGGGTGACGACGTTCACCAGGATCAGTCCAGTGAGCAGGTACATCAGACCCATCAGCGCGAGGCGCTCGACCGCGAGCAGGCCGGCCGACATCCGGACGATCGTACGTCGGAGGCTGAGCGCGCGCGTGGCCGGCATGGTCTGCTCGATCATGAAAGTGGCCCCAACTCCCGAAGAATTGTCGTGCGATTGCCAAATGTATAATTTATACATTTTGGGAGTCAAACGGAGTTTGCGGTCATTTCGGCGGCAGGGCGCGGTTTTACTGGGCACCTTGCTTTTGGAGCGCCTGACTTTTGCCGGGCACCTCGACATGCAAGACAGGGACCGCGTCGGCCGAACGAGTCGGGAAGGACAACAGAAGGTCAGATGAAACAGCCTCTGAAGCATCGCACCCTGTCGGCTGCGATCGTCGATCAGCTCCGGCAGGCGATCCTCGACGGCACCTATCCGGCTGGATCGCAGCTGCGCCAGGACGCGCTCGGGGATGCTTACGGCGTCAGCCGCATCCCGGTGCGAGAGGCGCTGTTCCAGCTCGAGGCGGAAGGCCTGGTGCGGATCGTGCCGCAGAAGGGCGCCATCGTCTCCGAGCTGTCACTGGACGAGATCAACGACGTCTTCGACCTGCGCCGCATCCTGGAGCCGCGATTGCTGGCGCAGTCGGCGCCGCGCTTCGGCGCAGAGGATTTCGAGGGGCTCGACGACATCCACCGGAGCTTCGAGAAGGCGATCAAGGCGAGGAACGTCAGTGAATGGGGCCAGCTCAACGCCGACTTCCACATGGCGCTCTACGTGCACGCGCCGCAGCCCCGCACGCGCGCGATCGTGCTGTCACTGCTCCAGACCAGCGACCGCTATACGCGGCTACAGCTCTCCAACACCAAGGCGATGGGCATTGCCGAGAAGGAGCACGCCCAACTGATCGCGCTCTGCCGCGCAGGGAAGGTGGAGGAGGCCTGCCGCTTCCTGGAGCGGCACATCGAGGCTGTGCGGAAGGATTTGCTGCAGGTGGTGGCGAACGCGCCGAAGGGGCGGAGGAAGGAGAATTCGTAGGGTGAGTTAATCGAGCGGATGCGCGAAGCGCATCTGCTCGGCGTAACCCACCACTGTTCGTCTCCGCGAAAGCAGAAGAGGTGGTCGTCCGTGAAGAGCGGCTAAGCGATTGAGCTAGAATCGCATTTGTCTTTGTGGGCTGTTTTGCGATTGCAGGGTTTTGATGCTTGGGGCATCGGAACCTTGCAATTTCATTTTCAGGATTCCGTCGAATCGCCAGTCATGATTCCGTCGTCGCATCGGAGGTGGCGATGCGACCGAAGAAGCACAGGACGACGGAATCGGGCGATCTGTTCCGGGCCAGGCTGGACCAGATCATCAATATGAAGCACGAGCTGGTTCAGCTTGCCGGCAAGGTCGATTGGGACTGGATCGACGGC
>NZ_JACEGD010000084.1 GCF_016031635.1 Bradyrhizobium diversitatis | reverse complement strand
TCGCCGGCATCGGCGACGGCTTTGGTCACCTCAGTGTAGAACGCCTTGTCGGGAGCTGCATGGCCGCTGCCGATCGCATTGGCCTTGTGATGAAGATGGCGTGTCGCCAGGTGCGGATGCAGCGTGATTTCGTCGGAGCCGCCGAGGCCGAAATGGAAGATCCTGGCCTGCGAGTGGTCGATCCATATCACGGCATGGAAATGAGAGGGCATGGATTCGGGCCTTGTGCGAGAGGAGTCCGCCCGCGGTCGGCGCGGCGGCGCATGTCGCGGCGACATTATGCGGGACGGCGCCGCCTCCGTTGACCCAAGTCAATTCGATGCCGGCTCGACAAGCGGGGCAACAGAGGCCTCGCGCTCCGAAGGCGGCGCCCGCTCAGGCCGCCTTCGTCGCGGCTGCCCCCGGCTTCGGCGGTGGCGGTTTCAGCGGCTTGTCCTGCTTCTTCGACCACGAGATGTAATAGGCCACCGTCGTCATGATCGCGATGCCGGCGACGCTGACGAAGATCTGCGCTAACAGCGAACCCGAGCTCATCGAGAGCTCGAAATGGCCGACGAACGACAGGAACACGCCGACGCAGAACACGGCGAGCGACTGCTGGCCGCAGACGATCAGGGGATCGAACACCCTCCATTCCAGCCCCGGCCACTCCTTCGGCACGAAGCGGATCACCAGGATCACGATCACCACGAAATGGAGGAAGCGATACGGCGCAAGGTTGGTCTTGTCATTCGGGTTGAAGGCCGAGAACAGCCATTCCGGGAACATGCCGCCGAGGGTGGGGAAGCGGCCGGCCATGGTCATGACCAGCGCGAACAGGAGATAGCCGAGGCAGAGCCACAGCGTGATCGGCGAATTGATCAGCGTCATCGAGCGCCGGGCCCCGCCCATCGCGCACCAGGCGCCGAACACGAACAGCACCTGCCAGCAATAGGGATTGAAGTACCACTGACCGGCCGGATAGGCGGTCAGGTTCAGGCCGTAGTGGCGCGCGGCCAGCCACAGCACGATTGACAGGACCATCGTCAGGTCGGGTTTGCGCAGCATGAACCACAGCACCGGCGGAAACAGGCCCATCAGCACGATGTACAGCGGCAGCACGTCGAGATTGAGCGGCTTGAAGCGCAGGAACAGGCCCTGGCGCAACGTCTCGGTGGCGTTGTCGACGAGGCCGGCGACGTTGAACTCGTTGATCATCTCGGAATCGCCGAAGCGCAACGCCAGATAGCTGATCGAGGCGATGTAGATCACGAACAGGATGATGTGGGCGACATACAGCTGCCAGACCCGCTTGGTCAGCCGCGTGGCGCCGACGATGAAGCCGCGCTCCAGCATCATCCGCGCATAGACGAAGGAGGCGGTATAGCCGGAGATGAAGACGAACAGGTCGGCCGCGTCGGAAAAGCCGTAGTTGCGGGTCGTGATCCAGTTCACGACGTTGTCGGGGATATGGTCGAGAAAGATCGCCCAGTTCGCGACGCCGCGAAACAGGTCGAGCCGGAGATCGCGGCCCTTGTCGGGAAGCGTTGCACTGATGTTCAGGAAGGCCATGCGACGGGAGCTCTCGAAGAGATCGGATAGGCTGATGAGGCAGTGCCGCCGGGCGGAATCCCGGCGCCGAAGGCAGGTACGGAATTGTCACGGTGCAGCATAATGACTATACCGTTGGCGAGGGGCCGGGGGCCGGAATCACCGATCAAGTCCCGATCGGTTTCTCTATACTATCCCTGAGGTTTCCACCAACTGCCACCGTGACGCATCGAAATCGAACGAAAAGACGAAGAGGCCCGGACCAGCCATGACCGCACGCATTTTCAAGCCAGCCAAGAACGCGATGCAATCCGGCCGGTCCAAGACGAAGGAATGGCAGCTCGACTACGAGCCGGAGCAGCCGCGCTCGGTCGAGCCGCTGATGGGCTGGACTTCGTCCGGCGACATGAAGCAGCAGATCACGCTGCGCTTCCACAGCAAGGAAGAGGCGGTCGCCTATTGCGAGCGCAAAGGCATCGCCTACCAGGTCATCGAGCCCCAGGAATCGATCCGCCGGCCGGTCGCCTATGCCGACAATTTCTCGTTCCGCCGCGGAGAGCCCTGGACGCATTGAGGGGCGGGCGAGCTCTATCGGCACGTCATTGCCCGGGCTTGTCCCGGCATCCACGTTTTGGCCGCATGAGCTCGGCCTGCATGGTTCGAGACGCCCGCTTTGGCGGGCTCCTCACCATGAGGGTCTGATATCTTGCCGCGAAGCGTGACGTCATCCTGAGGGCCCGCCGGGGCGGGCGTCTCGAAGGATGGGCCGCAGGCAAGCTTCCCGCCACGCTTTTAGCCTCGGGGACGCTTAAGGTGGTTGGCATCAATTCCGCCACGTGCTTCGCTGCCTCGCGTGACGAGCTCATGGCGAGGCGGGGTATGGCGGGGCGTGACCAGCTCGACGGCGTCGATCTGAAGATCTTATCCGAGCTGCAGCAGGACGGGCGGGTGCGCAACAACGAACTGGCGCTGCGCGTCGGCGTGTCCGCGCCGAACTGCCTGCGGCGGTTGAAATCGTTGTTCAGCCGCGGCGTGATCCGGGCGGTGCGCGCCGTCATCGACGAGCGGCGGCTCGGTTATGAGGTGGTGTCGTTTGTCTCGATCCAGCTCGGCAGCCAGGCCCAGCCGGTGCTGGAGGCGTTCGAGAGCTCGATATCAGCGATCCCGCGCATCCAGCAGTGCTGGCGGATTTCGGGCGACACCGACTATCTGCTGAAATGCGTGGCGCCGAGCGTCGAAAGCATGCGCCAGCAGCTCCTGCATTTCGCGGCGATGCCGGATGTGAAGAACGTCCGCAGCTTCCCGGTGCTCGGCGTCGCCAAGGATGTGCCGCTGCCGTTGCAGGAGGTCGCCGCGGCGGCGCCGGCAGGATAGGATTGGAAATGCTCCCGTGCGGCCAAACCAGAATTTCATGCAATCCGAACAAGGATACATGAGTCACTCACCTAACTGTGACATGTGATTTGGGAAGCCCTGCAATGCGCTGAGCCGTGATTGTCGGTTCCCCTGCGCCGCCTAGATGCGAGGGGCGACCCCTCAGCGTGTTGGCATGCCGAGGCCTCTTTTGTGGGACCCTGAAGCAGGAAAAGACACCATGACATCGATTTCGAAGACGTTCGTCGCATCGGCGGCGACGCTGTTTGCATCCGCGTTTCTCATGATGACCGCACCCGCAGCGCAGGCGGAAGAATACTGCATCACAAACGGCGCTCAGGCCGCTCACGGCTGCGGCTATCCGACGATGGAAGCGTGCCGCGCCGCGGCGGGCGGTATCGGCGGCACCTGCTCGCAGAGCGGTGGTGCGAAGGCCTCGAACGACGCGTTCGCTCAGCAGCCGAAGCAGACCCACTCGCGCAAGCTCCGGTCGGGCGGCCAGACCAACTCGAACTAACGTCGCCAGTCGAGACCGGTTCAGAGACGTTACGGCCTCCGAGATCCATCTCGGGGGCCGCAGTTCATGACGACCACGCAGCGCACGCGCTCGCTCACCGGTACCGGCCGCGAAACTCGCGCGGGGACGTCCCGGTCCAGCTGCGGAAGGCGCGCGAAAAGCTCTTTTCGTTGCGGAAGCCGGCGATCTCCGCGATGCGCTTGATCGGCGTGCGGCCGCGCATCAGCTCCTGCTTGGCGAGCTCGAATTTCGCCTCTTCCTTGAGATCACGCAGCGAGGTTGCCTCCTCGCGCAGGCGCCGGTGCATGGTGCGGGTGGACAGCGCCAGCTCGCGCGCGACATCCTCGGCGCCGAGAATGCGCCCGCGCGCATTGCGGAGCACGCGGCGCACGCGCTCGACCAGCAGCCGGTCGCGCCGGTAGGGCAGCACGGTCAGCCGCAACGCGCCCTTGAGCATGTTGTCGAGATCGGCCGCGCTGCGCGTGAGCGGCAGCGACAGATAGTGCTTGTCGAAGACGATGCTGGCGCGGTTCGCATCGAAGCGGACGGCCCGGCAGAAGATAGTCGGATAGACCGAGACGTGGCCGGGCTGCGGGTAAGGGAATTCAGCCGCGCGGAGCGCGATCTGGGAATCGACGGCCCAGCACGAGAAGCCGAGCACGTAGCGGAACAGCGTGACCAGGCAGAACTCGCGGCAGGGCCCGAGGTCGCGTCGCTCACGGATCGAGACGACCGCGGTCTCGTCGCCGAGCTCGAGATCGAGCAGCACATCCTCGGTGACCAGGCGGTGATGCCGGCACCAGCGCTTGAGTGCGACCTCCAGCGTCGGCGCGGTGATCGAGGCGCGGCACAGCATGCCATAAGTGCCCCAGGGCAGCCGCCGCGAGAACCAGCCGAGCGCTTCGTCGTCGAGCTCGCGCATGGCATGGCCCGCCAGCGCCTCGAATTGGGCGGCGGTGACCCGTCCGTCCGGAGAATTGAGCAGGTCCGGCGCGACCTGGCCCCGGTTCAATGCCTCCGCGGGATCGCGGCCGTATCGCTCATAGGCGGCGACCACGCCGCGGACGAAGGCGGCGGGGGTGACGGCGCGGCGCGGGATCGCGGTGGCGGCTTGAAAAGGCATCGGAAATCCCTCCTGAAAATCCTCGCCAAGTTTGGCGGAAAATGCAACCTTTTCGACTGCAAGAGGGCCGGGACCCCGCTAGGTTCGGACCCCAAAATACGGAGGAAATCGCCTTGAACATCCCGAGCATCGACTTCGATCTGGGCGAAGACATCGGCATGCTGCGCGACACGCTCCGCGCCTTCGTGGAGGCGGAGATCACCCCGCGCGCGGCCGACATCGAAAAAGCCAACCTGTTCCCGGCAGACCTGTGGAAGCGCTTTGGCGACCTCGGCCTGCTCGGCATGACCGCGCCGGAGCAGTATGGCGGCTCCAACATGGGCTATCTCGCCCACATCGTCGCCATGGAGGAGATTTCGCGCGGCTCGGCTGCGGTCGGGCTGTCCTACGGCGCTCATTCCAACCTCTGCGTCAACCAGATCCGCCGCAACGGCAACGACGCCCAGCGGCAGCGCTATCTGCCGAAGCTGATCTCGGGTGAGTATGTGGGTGCGCTCGCGATGTCCGAGCCCGGCGCCGGCTCCGACGTCGTCTCGATGAAGCTGCGCGCCGACAAGCGCGGCGACCGCTACGTGCTCAACGGCTCCAAGATGTGGATCACCAATGGCGGCGATGCCGACGTGCTGGTGGTCTACGCCAAGACCGATCCGGAGGCCGGCCCGCGCGGCATGACCGCCTTCCTGATCGAGAAGGGTTTCAAGGGCTTCAGCCACGGCCAGCATCTCGACAAGCTCGGCATGCGCGGCTCCAATACCTATCCGCTGTTCTTCGACGAATGCGAGGTGCCAGAGGAGAACGTGCTCGGCAAGGTGGGCGAGGGCGTCAAGGTGCTGATGTCCGGCCTGGACTATGAGCGCGCGGTGCTCTCGGGCGGCCCGCTCGGGATCATGGCGGCCTGCATGGATGCGGTGGTGCCCTACATGCACGAGCGCAAGCAGTTCGGCCAGCCGATCGGCGATTTCCAGCTGATGCAGGGTAAGCTCGCCGACATGTATTCGACCTGGCAGGCCACGCGTGCCTATGTCTACGCCGTGGGCCGTGCCTGCGACCGCGCCGACCACGCGCGCAGTTTGCGCAAGGACGCGGCGGCCGCGATCCTGTATTCGGCAGAGAAGGCGACGTGGATGGCGGGCGAGGCGATCCAGGCGCTCGGCGGGGTCGGCTACACCAGCGAATTCCCGGTCGGACGGCTCTGGCGCGACGCCAAGCTGTACGAGATCGGCGCCGGCACCTCGGAGGTTCGCCGCATGCTGATCGGCCGCGAGCTGATGGCCGAGACGGCTTAAACGTTCACCTCATTGGAATCACCATGCCGCTCCATTCCAGCATCGATCCGTCTTCATCCGACTTTGCGCGCAACTCCGAGGCCATGCGCGCGCTCGTCGCTGACTTGCGCGAAAAACTCAGCCAGGTCGCCGGCGGCGGCGGCGAGGTCTCGCGCAACCGCCACACCGCGCGCGGCAAGATGCTGGCGCGCCAGCGGGTCGATCTGCTGGTCGACCCCGGCACATCGTTCCTGGAGCTGTCGCCACTGGCGGCCTACGGTCTCTATGGCGGCGACGTGCATTCGGCAAGCGTCGTCACCGGCGTCGGGCGCATCGCGGGCCGTGAATGCGTCATCGTCGCCAATGACGCCACCATCAAGGGCGGCACCTATTATCCCATGACCGTGAAGAAGCATCTGCGGGCGCAGGACATCGCGCGGCAGAATAATCTTCCCTGCGTCTACATGGTCGACTCCGGCGGCGCCTTCCTGCCGCTGCAGGACGAGATCTTTCCCGACGAGCGTCACTTCGGTCGCATCTTCTACAACCAGGCGCAGATGTCGTCGCAGGGCATTCCGCAGATCGCGATCGTGATGGGCTCCTGCACCGCGGGCGGTGCCTATGTGCCGGCGATGTCCGACGAGAGCATCATCGTGCGCAACCAGGGCACCATCTTCCTCGGCGGCCCGCCGCTGGTGAAGGCCGCGACCGGCGAGGTCGTCAGCGCGGAAGAGCTCGGCGGTGCCGACGTGCATTCGCGACAATCCGGTGTGACCGATCACTATGCGCCGCGCGATCCGCTGTTCGCGGCGGAGGAGATCTACGGCGTGGTGCCGGTCGACGGCAGAAAGCCGTTCGACGTGCGCGACATCATCGCGCGCGTGGTCGATGGCTCCGAGTTCGACGAGTTCAAGAAGCTCTACGGCACGACGCTGGTGTGCGGCTTCGCCCATATCTGGGGTTATCCGGTCGGCATCATCGCCAACAACGGCATCCTGTTCAGCGAGAGCTCGCTGAAGGGCGCGCATTTCATCGAGCTGTGCTGCCAGCGCGGCATTCCGCTGGTGTTCCTGCAGAACATCACCGGCTTCATGGTCGGCAAGAAATACGAGGCCGGCGGCATCGCGCGCGACGGCGCCAAGCTGGTGACGGCGGTGGCGACCGCCTCCGTGCCGAAGTTCACCGTCGTGATCGGCGGCTCCTACGGTGCCGGCAATTACGGCATGTGTGGCCGCGCCTACTCGCCGCGCTTCCTCTGGATGTGGCCGAACGCACGCATCTCGGTGATGGGCGGCGAGCAGGCCTCGATGGTGCTGAGCCAGGTCCGCCGCGACAACATCGAAGCCAAGGGCGAGAACTGGTCGAAGGAAGAGGAAGACAAGTTCCGCGAGCCGATCCGAGCGCAGTATGAGAGCCAGGGGCACCCGTATTACGCGACCGCGCGCCTCTGGGACGACGGCGTGATCGACCCGGCCGACACCCGCCTCGTGCTCGGCCTTGGCCTCTCGGCCGCATCGAATGCGCCGATCGAACCGACGAAATTCGGCCTGTTCAGGATGTGATGCGATGGACCGCTCAAAGCTCTACCGGCGTTTTCGCACGCTCCTGATCGCCAACCGGGGCGAGATCGCCTGCCGCGTCATCCGCACCGCCCGCGCCATGGGCCTGCGAACGGTCGCTGTCTATTCCGAGGCCGATCGCGACGCGATGCATGTCGCGCTCGCGGACGAAGCCGTGCTGCTCGGTCCCGCCCGGGCCCGCGACAGCTATCTCAATGTCGAGCGGCTGATCGAGGCCGCGCGCAAGACCGGGGCGGAGGCCGTGCATCCCGGCTACGGCTTCCTGTCGGAGAACGCCGAGTTCGCGCAGGCCTGCCTTGAAGCGGGGCTCGTCTTCGTCGGCCCGACCGCCGGGATGATGACTGCGATGGGCTCGAAGTCCGGCTCGAAGGCGCTGATGGAAAAGGCCGGCGTGCCGCTGGTGCCCGGCTATCACGGCGAGGCCCAGGACGAGGCGACGCTGTCGAAGGCGGCGGACAGGATCGGTTTCCCCATCCTGGTGAAAGCGTCGGCCGGCGGCGGTGGCCGCGGCATGCGGATCGTGCGTTCGGCGGCAGAGCTTGGGCCCGCGATCGTCAGCGCCAAGCGCGAGGCTCTGGCGGCGTTCGGCGATGACCGCATGCTGATCGAAAAATATGTCGACAATCCCAGGCATATCGAGGTGCAGGTGATCGGCGACAGCCACGGCAATCTGCTCTCGCTGTTCGAACGCGAATGCACGCTGCAGCGCCGGCACCAGAAGGTGATCGAGGAGGCGCCGTCGCCGACCCTCAACGCCGCGCAGCGCGACACGGTCTGCGCCGCCGCGCGAAAGGCGGCCGGAGCGGTGAATTATGTCGGCGCCGGCACGATCGAGTTCGTCTCCGACGGCAGGGACGTGTTCTTCATCGAGATGAACACCCGTCTCCAGGTCGAGCATCCCGTGACCGAGCTGATATCAGGCATCGACCTCGTCGAGTGGCAGCTGCGCGTCGCCTTCGGCGAGGCGCTGCCGCTCAAGCAGGACCAGATCCGGCTCAACGGCCATGCCGTCGAGGCGCGGGTCTATGCGGAGAATCCCACCAAGAACTTCATGCCGTCGGTCGGCAGGATCTCGACCTGGCGGCTGCCGGCGGAAACCGGGGGGCTGCGCATCGATGCCGGCTATCGCGAGGGCGATACCGTTTCGCCGTATTATGACGCCATGCTCGCCAAGGTGATCGCGTGGGCGCCGACGCGGGATGTCGCGATCGAGCGGCTCAATCGCGGGCTGGAAGAGAGCGACGTCCGCGGCATCGTCACGAACATCCCGTTCCTGTCGGCGCTGATGACGCATCCCAAGGTGCGGGCGAATGCGATCGACACCGGCTTCATCGAGCGCGAGCTGGCGGTGCTGACGCAGGCCGCGCCGGCGCCCGGCGAGCTCGAGCTTTGCGCCGCGGTGGCCGCGATCCTCAATGACGAGCGACAGGCCGCACGTGCGCAGGCGAGTTCGCCCTGGCAGACCTTCGGCTGGCAGCCGGTCGGCCGCCGCCAGCGCAACTTTGCCTTCCGTGTCGGGCACGGGCCGGAGCAGAAGATCACGCTGAATTACGGGAGTGGCCCCGCGACGCTGGTGATCGGCGAACGCGAGCTGGCGTTCACGACCACGGCGAAGGAAGGCGGCTTCGACTTGACGCTGGACGGGGTCAAATCGTCCGTCGCGGCCGTGATCGACGGCCATGAGCTTTACTTGCGCACGCGCAACGGCCGGTTCGACCTACACTGGGTGGATCCGTTCGGCGGCGAGAGCGAGGAGCATGTCGGCGAGGACAAGATCGCGGCGCCCCTGCCGGGCACGGTCGTCGCCGTGCTCGCCGTGGAGGGGGAGAACCTCGAGAAGGGCGCGCCGATCCTGACCCTGGAAGTGATGAAGATGGAGCAGACGCTGCGTGCACCCTTTGCCGGCGTGCTGAAGTCGATCAGGTGCAAGGTCGGCGACATCGTCCAGGAGGGCGTCGAGCTCGCCGTGGTCGAGCCTTCCGGAGAGTGACATGAGCGATCCCGTCCGCATCATCGAAATGGGGCCGCGCGACGGTCTCCAGAACGAGAAGACGCCCGTCGGCGTCGAGGCCCGCATCGCCTTCGTCGAGGCGCTGGTCGCGGCCGGCCTCCATACGGTCGAAGTCGGCGCCTTCGTCTCGCCCAGGGCGATCCCGCAGATGGCAAGCTCCGATGCCGTGCTGCGCGGCGTCA
>NZ_JACEGD010000083.1 GCF_016031635.1 Bradyrhizobium diversitatis | reverse complement strand
GTAACCGTCCGGTTCCTGCACACCTTCCTCCTCGTGTGATGTCGTTCCATTTCGGGTTCTCTGCTGCTGTGGAGATTCTCCGGTGAGACCGAAACACTTCCAGAACAAAGCGCGACGCGAGTGGTGGTCGCTGCACGTCGAAGCGTGGCGCCGAAGCGGTCTCGGGATCCGCAAATATTGTCGTCAGCAGCGTCTCACCGAGAACACGTTTCGGCGTTGGCTGAAGCAGCTTGCCGGCGAAGACACTGCACGTAAACTCGCGGAATATCAGACGGAATTGCGCCGCGAAGAGCGAACAAGAGCGCTGCGCAAGCAGAAGCGGCAACGGTTTTCCGTTAGCACGGACATCCGCAACCGCGCGACACAGGCGTTCTGGGCGATGCATGTGGAGGCAATGAATTGGAGCGGAATGGGCGTCCGTGCCTACGCCGCTGCGATGCAGCTGTCGCCGCATTCGTTGCGCAAATGGCGTGACCGACTGGATACCGGCGAGGTCGCAATCGACTGGCGCGCGCATCTTCACCCCTCCGCCCGCCCGGCCGTTAGCACTAGTGCTAGGAACTCAACTCCCGAAAGGAACTTGACAGCCGCGGAAATCGGCGATCCGACGGCGCCCGCCGCCCCCATCCGACGCTTCTTCAGCGACGAGGAGAAGCTCGCGATCGCGAGGGAAACCGAGCAGCCGGGCGCCAAGGTATCTGCCGTTGCCCGCAAGCACGGGATCGTCACCGGGCTGCTGTTCCGCTGGCGTGTGCAATTTGGCATCGGGCAAAAGAAGCGCGCGAAACTCGCCCACGTCGTGCTGGCCGACAACGCAGCCGAGACGCAGGTTCTGCGCAACCTCGTACGTCCGCCCGAGGGAATGGTGGCCGTTGACCTGGCCGATGGAGGTCGCGTCTTTGCTCCAGTTGGTAGCGATCCGGATGCTGTGCGAACGCAGATCGAGAGCGGAGAGATTGCACCATGATGTTCGTTCCTGCGGGCGTGAAAGTGCACATGGCGCTGGGCTACACCGACATGAGAAAGGGCATGGACGGGCTCGCAATGCTGGTCCAGGACGTGCTGAAGAAGGATCCATTCTCCGGTCATCTCTTTGCCTTCCGCGGCAAGAAGGCATCGGTGCTGAAGATCCTGTTCTGGGACGGCAACGGACTTTGCCTGTTCACCAAACGCATCGACCAAGGTGGCTTCGTGTGGCCCGTGATGGCAGGCTATGACGGTTCGATTACGCTCACACCGGCACAGCTCGCGATGCTGATCGAAGGCATCGATTGGCGCGCTCCAGAACGTGTCTGGAAGCCCGCGATTGCCGGCTGAATAAAGAGACGATGTACAAAAAACAGGGCTGAACTGAGCGGCGATTCTTCTACGAATCAGCATGTTCGAGTACCATCGGACATGCAGCTCGATCTCAACAATCTTCCGTCCGATCCTGAGCTTCTGCAGCGTCTGGTGCGCGACATCGCCACTGCGATTAACCATCGCGACACCGAAATCGAGCGCCTCAAATCGATCATCAAAAAGCTGCAGCGAATGCAGTTCGGACGTAGCTCCGAGCGCATGGACTCCGACCAGCTCGCGCTCGGCCTGGAAGACATCGACAGCGATATTGCCCGCATCGAGGAAGAGCAACCAAAAGGCATTCCGGAATCGACGGCGACGCAGCCACGACGCAGAGCTTTGCCGGATCATCTGCCGCGCGAAGAGGTTCGGCTCGACGTCGAGAGTGAGGTTTGTAGCTGTTGCGGAAGTGCCCTTCACCTGGTCGGCGAGAGCGTCAGCGAGATGCTGGACTGGGTACCGGCTCAGCTTCGTGTCGTGCGCACCACGCGTCCCAAATACGCCTGTCGAGCCTGCAACAAGGTGATGCAAGCGGCCGCGCCGGAACGGGTGATAGCTGGTGGCCTGGCAACGCCGGCGCTGCTCGCGCACGTGTTGATCAGCAAATACTGCGATCACCTTCCGCTCTATCGACAGTCGCAGATCTTCGATCGTCACGGTGTCGATCTCTGCCGTTCGACGCTCGCTGGCTGGGTCGGCGGTGCATGCTGGTGGCTCGACGCGTTGCACGAACGGCTGTCCAAGAATGTGTTCGCGTCCGACCATCTGTTCGCCGATGACACGCCGATCCCCGTGCTCGATCCCGGCCGCGGACGAACCAAAACGGGGCGGCTCTGGGTCTACGCCCGCGAACATCGGCCATGGGGTGGACCTGCACCTCCGGCTGCAATCTTTCTGTTCGCCCCAGACCGCAAGGCCGAGCGTCCAGTCGCGCATCTTGCGGACTTCAGAGGCATCCTGCATGTCGACGGATATGCCGGCTTCGAGCAGCTGGCCGATAAGGAGGGCATCACTCTCGCCGCGTGCTGGAGCCATTCGCGGCGCAAGTTCTACGACGTAGCCGAGGCCACCGGATCGCCTGTGGCAACAGATGCCTTGCGCCGGATCGGCGAACTCTACGCGATCGAGGCCGCGTCGAGCTCGACACCAATCCCGTCGAACGCGCGATCCGTCCCGTCGCGCTCGGCCGCAAGAACCACCTGTTCGCCGGCAGCGACGGCGGTGGGCATCGCTGGGCGGTGATCTGCTCTCTTATCGCGACCTGCAAGCTCAACGACGTCGAACCTTACGCCTACCTGCGTGACGTGCTGCAGCGGATGATCGACGGACATTCCGTCAACCGTCTCGACGAATTGCTGCCGTGGAGCTGGAAGCCGGCCGACCATGTCAAGACCTGATGCCATGTGCAGCGGCCGGACGCTTACGGTCGTTGCTTGTGCTTGATCTCACCCATTCTCGCTTCCTTTCTCTCTTGCGACAAGGCCCTCTGCGCCGCGCCTGGACGCGATGCGCCACTACAGCCGCGAGTCCCGGTGCGCCGTGCACTCTTCCGCGCTCATCGACGGCGTAACGTCGCTGCATCAGGGCAGCGGGGATGCCGTCGCGGCGCAATTTTCCATCGGCATGACGGAGCCACATCACAGGCAGTCCGGCGTGGTCCAGCTTGCACGTCACGTGCGTGGCCACAGGCAAGATAGCGTGCGTTCCGTCGTCGTTGATCTGCACCAGGTCTCTTCCGCTGTCGCGGAGCTCCGTGTTCAAACTGTTGCGCTCATGGTGTCTTTGGATCCGTCAACTTTGTGTTCTGGCCATGCATGGGCGCCGAGCAGCTTGCGCGCCTTGGCGTTCGCCCGTGCGCTGACGTCCGCCTGCGAGGCCGCCGGATCGCCGCAATAAAAGGTGCCGTCGACCCACATCGCATGCATGATCACCGCGAGCTTGCGCGCCACTGCCACGGTCGCCTTGCGGTGGCTGGTGCGCTTGGCGATCGCCAGCCCCCAGCTCTTGACCTTGTCCTTGCGCTTGAATCGGGTCAGCAACGCACTGGCCGCCTCATAGAGCGCCCGCCGCACGTCGGCATCGCCCGCCTTGCTGATCCGCCCCTGCACGTCGATCGACGTGCCGGACTGCCAGCGCCGCGAGGTCAGGCCAAAATACGCCGCCACATCGCGCGACCTTTTGAAGCGCGAGGGATCATCGACTGCTGTCATGAAGCTCAGGGCGGCCACCGGCCCCACGCCGGGGATCTGCATGAAGCGCCGGCACAGCTCATGTCCGGCGACCAGCTTGACCACCAGATCGTGCAGCCGGCAGTACTCCTTCCACAGCGCGGCGCGCGCGTTCAGCATGGCGTCGATCAGCTCGCTGACCAGCGCATCGCCCGCCACCGCCTCGCGCACCGCTTGGGCGAATCCGCCGCGGCCAACATGGCTGAGGCGAATGCCAAACACCTTCAGCGAATGCCGGATCGCGTTCTCCAGATCCACAAACTTGCGCTTCAGATTGCGCCGGTGCGTCAACAACAGCCGCAGCCGGTAGCACGCCGCGCTCTTGATGTGCGCCTTGCGGAACCAGCCGGTGCGCATCAAATGCGCCAGGCCGAGCGCGTCGGTCCGGTCGGTCTTGTTGCGCTGCGCCTTCAGCGCCGCGCGGACGTGGAAGGTTTCCAGACAGACCGCCGGCAGGCCGAGCTTGAGCAGTTCCGGATGCAGCCAGGGCGACAGCGAGCCCGCCTCGTGGCCGAGCCGCCGCAGCCGGCCAAGATACGGCGTCAACGCCGCCTTGATCGCGTCCGGATCGGTCACCACCGCTACCTCCAGCGCCACCTTGCCCTTGTCATCCACCACGCAGATTGCCGTCTCGTCCATGCCGACATCCAGACCACAGAAGAATTCCATCACACGCCTCCCGCGTTGCTGAAGCGGCGCACTGTGCGCGTCATTTATCGCGCAGGCCACCTGCGCTGCGGCCGCAACTCCCGGCGCAGAACGATTACGGGTGGCCGTCCTGCCCTCGTGTTCTCCCGGTCGCAGCTTCCAAGCCAACAGACTCTCGGTACTCGCGGCGATTTGCGACAAAATGCAGTTCGGGTCATTACGGTGGATCTTCCATTAGCGCCCGCCCGAACATGTTGGATGGTGGCCGATTCATTGCGAAAGAGCCGCCGCGACTTGGCAGTTGACTTTCGAAGCCCCACTGTTTCCGAGCGTTTGCGATAGCGATCGTTACCCGAAGGGCCGAGACACCCGTAGGGTGGCTCGGTGAGGAGCGAAGCGACGAGTAGAGCGCGGGCCGAAGGCATCGCCCGTATGTCAGCACGTCATTATCGCACTCCTCCGCGAACTCTTGCCCGCGTGCGTCCTTTAGTAGCAAACCCTGGTCGACGCTGAGACGCTGAAGACACGTGCGGAATTGCGTCGTGAGGAACGTCGGGAGCGGCTCCCAAGAAGCGGACTCCAGTGTCGAAGGCCCTCCGCTGCAGAGCCGTTCAAGCGTTCTGGGCGATGCACGTTGAAGCGATGAAGTTGTGCGGTCTGAGCATGCAAGCCTATGCCCGCGCACATGGCATATCGCAGCACACCCTGAGGCGATGGCGCGATTTGATCGACGCAAACGAGGTTGAAATCGACTGGTGGACGCATCTTCATCCGGGTGCCCGCCCGCTAGTGCTAAGGATGGCGCTTCCCGAAACGGAGCTGAAGCCAAGCTACTCGCCGAGGCCATTGCGGCGCTTCGTGAGTTGGTCTCACGCGCGCAAGACGCCACCGACGAGTCGTACGATGACGGCGAACAGGTTGATACTTGGAAGAGCGAGGAATTCCGCGCCGCGATAGAGCGCGCCGAAGCAGTGATCGCGAAGGCGGAAGCGGCCATAGCTGAGCCCCGCAAAGAGTAGAAGCTCGCCGAGTCGGCCCATTGCCTCCCGGGGCCGCTAGGCTCGTCAAGGCCCGACGTCATGTGCAGCCCACGGACGCATACGTCGTGCCTTTCCCCTGCCCTCGCCCTACCGTCCATTCTTCTCCAGGGTACGCCAATGTATGCGAGCTAACGCGTTCGCTCATCGTCGACCTCCCGCATTGGATCTCGCGACAAACAGCTCGGGTGCTTGGGGCACAATCGTTGAAATGTCGTGAGCTGAGACGGCGATTGGAGCGCGCTTTGCCATATGGCTTAGCTGCACCGAAGTTGCGTTGTTTGAGCTTTCGGACAGCACAACGAAGAGCGTCGCCGCCGATGACCGCAGGTTGGCGACGAGCCTGGAAGCGGCAATGTCGCTGCCGATCATCGGCCCAAGCTTCGCCAAATAGGTCTGGGTTTCGGCCGGCAATCGCCTGCCACCGAGATATTCTTCGTAACGACCAGGTCCCGCATTGTAGGCTGCCAGGAAACCCGGCGAACCGTATCGGTCCTGCAGCTCCCGGAGATAGGCCGCACCAGCAAGGATGTTGTCGTGGGGATCGTAGGGATCGATGCCAAGACCGTATGGCAGACGTAGTTTGGCCCACGTTTCCGGCATGATCTGCATCAGCCCCATGGCGCCTTTCGGGGACTTGGCGCACACATCTCCAGCGCTTTCGAGCTCCAAGACTGCGCGTATCCAGTACGCCGGTACGCCGAAGCGACGCGAGGCCTCGTCGATGAAGTCCGCAAACCGGTCGTGAGTACGAAATCTCGCCATGTGCTCTGCGGATCGTGTCGCGGCGGAGGCAGCGACGTCACCCACCGTCAGCGCCAAAAAGCACACGACAACAACGCAAATGCCGGTCCCGACCGAACGCCAGCATGCCGCCGTGTTCGTGCTCCTCCCGGGTAAGGTCGCGTGGCGCCGGCCCATCGGCCGCCCGCGGACAACGTCCGGGGCAGGCTTTGGACCGGCCCTGCGCGCGAGAGTTCCGCGACGGTTGGCCGGGACGGAGGAATGATGCAACATTCGGCCGAACAGCGGAATGGCAGATCGGAGTCCTAACACGTGCACGTCAGTCCTCCCAGGTCCACACGGGGAGCGCTCGCCCAAGGACGGCGGATGCCGGCAGAAAGCCGAAGTATCTTCCGTCCAGCGAGTCGGCGGATTGCCAGTTCATGACAAAGAGTTCGCCTTCGCCAACGACGCGGCAACCCTGCCATTTCGGGAGCGGACGGCCGCGGCCATCGCGATCTCGTGCCTCGCCCATTTCGGTCGCGTCTACCGTCACTGCGAGCCCGGTTCTGCAGACGGTCTGCCCCGGAAGCGCCAGCACGCGCTTGAGCATCGGTATCCCGGCCGGCAGATAGCCGCTCACGTCAAGGAAGGTTGCAAGCGGCTCCGGCGGCTGGACCGCAAGAAGCTCCGTCACGAACAGCTTTTCCGCAGGCTGCAAACGATACAGGCCGATCGGCACGCTCTCAGATGCATTCCAGACGTAGAGTGGTGTCAGGTCGAGAACCGTCGGTGCGAGAAGGGCACCAGCGCCGGCGAACATCATTGCCAAGGTCTTCCACGCACTTGTCATCGCATGGTCCTTTGCCGCTGGAGCCATGCCTGGTGTCTCGCTTTCGTGTAGAGGCGGGGCTTTTCATTGACCGACATGCGGTTATGCACGTGGTGCCAGTAATCGGGCGCAGCGTGCGCGGGATCGATGTCGAGCGCCTCAACAGCGTCGATCAACTGAAGCACCCGTTCGACCTTGGGCCAGCCGGATAGGCGCAGGAGAATGTCCCCGCCCGGCTTCACATAGGGCACCGTGGAGCACCGTTGTCCCGGTGCCACCGCGCGCAAAATATCGATCCGTGAGATTGCCGTTCCGAAGTCGTTTGTTGTCCAGCGGACAAACGCGAAGATGCTGCCGGGCGCAAAGGACAGCACGCGTCGGCGGCGATCGAGGATTCTCTCCTCGACGGAATGGCCGAACCGGATGCGGTTCTCAATGCGCTTCTCGAGCCAAAGGAGTTCGACTTCCGTAAAATTGTTCATGACGTACTCCGAGTGCAGAGAGGTTCTGATTGCCTGGCGGGAGCGAAATTGCGACGGCGCGTCCTCGCCCTCGCCGTCACTGTGGCGAGGCAGAACAGGCGAACATGGTGGTGGTTATCCTCAGAGGCCCGAGGGCGCGGTCCGTTAGAAGAAATCCGAAGGATTTCTGGTTAGAGGAGTTACGACGGCTGGAAAGCGCGAAGGGACAAGGATTTGGATCCGATTCCGGTCCCCGATAGCACGAGGATCCAGTCCCTGATGGCACGAGGGTTGCAGTCCCCGATAGCACGAGCTGATTCACAGGTTGCCTCCCGATTTCGGAAGGAGACCGCGCCTGCGAAGTCTCTCGGTGAATGGATTGATGGGCGCGGGCGCGAACTTCAACCGCTCGGTGCCGTCGCGATCGCGCGTGAGCACGAGGTGGTAACCAGGCAATGCCTGACGCTGGACGATTTGGCGCACGTCGTATGCAAAATGCTTGAGTGGCGAGAGACTGCCGGACTTGGCATGGAGATGCACAAGATCGAAACTCCAGCCGCCCTGCTGCCGGCCGCCATGCTTGCGCACGAGACGGTAAAGCCAGCGCTCAAGTCCGCCCGTCAGATCGAAATACGCGCGATCAATCGTGAGCACGAGCGCGTCATCGATCACGCCGGAATAGAACCAATCGGGCAAGATCAGTTCGAGCCCGAACGGGCGTCCGTTTGCGTCAGCTGTCTCCTTCCATTCGTTGATCCAGGAGAAGCGATGCCGCCGTCGTTCCGCAATCTGGCGGATCGACGTCAATACGGTCGTTGATTGCAACCTGTCGAGGCCAGCCTTCAACCGATCATAGTCACGTGCGCTGGTGCCGCGGCCGACGAACGTCAGAATCTCGTAAGGCGTCGCAGCCATCAGGCGCGACGTCTTCAAGCCGGCATCACGGGCTTCGACGATCTGGGAAGCGGCCCAGATCAAAACGTCCGCATCCCAAATGGTCGCCATGCCATGTTCCGGCACGGCTTCGACACGAATTGCGATCGCACCGGCACGGAAATCGATCGGTACGATCCGCTTAGCCTTTGCCAGCGAAAAGAACGGATAAGCCATCAGATCCTGCGCGTCGCGCGGCGCGAGATCGCCAGGCAGTGCCCGGAAGAGTTCAAGCTGGTTGCGCTCGGAGTGGAGTTTGCGTCGCATGACCATCGCTCTCAAACGGGGATCAGCGACGTTCCTGGCCGGCATAGGGGCGCAGCGCCGGGTGCTTCTTGGCCGGCAGCACAGTCCCCTTGCCGGGGTCGGAGGTCGACGTCTTGGCGCCCCGGTCGGCCCACGCTTTCAGGTCATCGACGGCGTAGACGACACGTCCACCAATCTTCCGATATGTCGGCCCGGTGCCGTACGTGCGGTGCTTCTCGAGCGTGCGACCGGACAGGCCAAGATAGCGCGCGGCCTCAGGTGTACGCAGGAAGCGCGGGGGAAGACCGGCCAGCGGATCGGGCATTTGAGGACTCCAAGAGGACAGCGAACCGCGGATGGCGGCGCCGGCGTGTGTGCGGTCACTATGGAGAAGCAAGTTCTCGGAGAGGGATGCCGAATATCGGGGGGCCGATTTTCGGCACCCCTGGGACGGCGCTACTCGTCCTTGCGCTTGGGTCCCAGAAGTTTGCGATAGCCCCCGCGAACGAACGCCAGACCGCTTTTTACGAGGCGGATGGTTCGGCTGCGCAGATGGTCTGTTTTCCAGGCACGATCGGGGATGCGCTTTTCGCCGAACAGAGCTTCTGCGATGCTGCGATAGGTCGCGCCGGCGAAATACGCGGCGGCTGCGCGAAGGGCTGCGCATAATCTTTCGCGCCGCTGTTTCGACAAGCGATGAAAGGCAGGCCCTGGCGCACGTCCATTCATCGCGCGCCACAACCGGGTAGCAGCGTGCGCGCGCGGCTCGAAACTGTAGTCGAGCGGTAACTCGGCTGCATAGTGGGCGCCCGCGGTCAGCGGCTGTTTCGACCAGATGCGATGCTCAACCGAGCCGATGCGCAGCACCGCATGCCAACCATCGGCGGCGCGGCACACCCGGCCGGCAGCAAAGTCGAGCAGCGGCTGAGATGCTGATTTGTGAGAATCGGGCGGCGCGGTTGTCACGGGGACAACGGACGCTAGAACCTCAGGTGTCCAGAAGATGACCTGTTCTTTGGAGGACTTTTGCGGGTCATGGGCGAAAGCAGATACCCCACCTCCTCCTGAATTCCTCAGTCACTTCGCCATCTGGGCTATTCACAATCATCGCTTCGTAGTCGCGTTGATAGTCCACGTTCATACGAAGGCCTTCCCAGGCGATGTGAGTGATCTCCGCATTCTCCAGGCTCTTAAACGAATCTGGCGAACGCCAGTCGAATTCAGGCATTGCTTCCGTCCCATTGCACGCAGCCAACAAGGATTGCGGCGCAATAGTTATGAACGAAGCGGTTGCAGGAAGCCTCTAGTTTGGCACCACGTGGTGCTCGAGAATGACCACCGGTTAGCGGGAGAAAATTGTTTTGGCCACAAGAGTTAGCTGGCGATTTTCTTCTATTTTGAGCCGGCGCCGCGTAAGAGGCGCCCCTGCTCGGTCACCCATTTTGCGCGCGCAAGATGACTCTGATATGCAGTCCGCGCACGGTCCGGCTCTCGCTCGGGATCCATATGCAGGACCACTCGAGCCACTTCGCACCAGTCCGCCCCCTCACGCTCCGCCTGCAGAAGGCGAATGCAAGTGATGACATGCTGTTCGTCATAGGCAATCAGCGCCGGCTCGTTTGGCGCGACATCCGCGACGTCAGGATCTAGCGGCGGCTTCGACATCAGAGACCACAAAACAGGCGGGATCGAAAACCAAATCGCGAGGTGCGAGCCTTGGCCGGCTCGAACAGTTGGCTGTTGTAGCATATGGCATGCCACATGCCCGAGCGCGCGTTCAAGAAGCCGCGTTCCCCATATTTTAGCAATCGAAGCTCCGTCCGTGACCCTCAAGCTCCGCGTATTATAACACGTAGCGCCAAAATACGCGATTGCTTCCTATCCTGCGGATGGATATTCGCAAGGTCTTTGGAGCGAATGCGCGTCGATTTCGACTGACCCTTGGCTTGAGCCAAGAGGCCGTAGCTGAACGCATGGGCGTTGATAGGGCCTTCGTGAGCAGCATTGAGCGAGGGCTGCAAAACACGACGTTGCTCACAATCTGGCAGATCGCCCAGGCGTTGGAGGTCCGGCCTTCAGATCTGCTTGAGGAGAAAGTGTCCAAAGTTCGATCCTGACCTTCCACGAGCCGGCCGGCGCCCGGCGAGCGCCGGAGGCGGACAGGCGTCATTGCCGCCGATCCGGCTTGCCGGATTGGGGGGCGATGCGTAGGGCTTCGAAGCGAGACCGCACAAACATTCCCGATTGCGCGGCTCATGTCATCAATGGCCCGTTCCATCAAACGATTTGCGTTGCCCTCCAGCTCGAGGCGCGTGCCCTGATGAGCCTTCCCGCGAGCACATGCGGTAACGCCCTGCACGAAATCAAGGATGCTTTCCGGTTTGCGATGCTCTTCGCCCCAAACGGTTTCGATGATGTTCAAGGGTCAGATCGCCATCGCGATAGACCTGCATCAGTTTCGGGGAGGCCGCGCCGAGCCGCAGGGCAACATGCGACGCCATGCCGAAGCGGACGGCGATTTCTTCCGCACCAAAACCGCGCTTTTCCGCCAGCTTCTTGAAGGCCTCGAACTAATTGGAGGGATGCAGAGTTTCTCGCGTGACGTTCTCGTCTAGGCTGATTTCGTGCGGATCGTTCGCAGTGTCGATGCAGCGGATCGGCGCGGTCTTCTTGATCTCCTCGCACTTCACTCTCGGAATCCGCGCAAGCCGTCTGCAAACCCGTGGCCGCCCTTCTCTGTCCAATTCCGGTTCGACCACCAGATTCTGCAAGATACCGTTGGTGGCGACTCGCCGCATAAGCTTAGATCGCTGCCTCACTGTGCGGGGTCTTGCGCGCATTCTTCGGGGATTCGAGCGAACGCTTAGCCGCCCCTGAGGTACCCGACCCTGACGGACTATAAAATTTGTAATCTTCGTGCTACATATTTAGGAAATATGTAGCATGAAGGACCTAAATGCCTACTCCACACAATCCCCCTGCTGCCGTTCGGCGGGCCCTGCGCAAGCTCGGCGCGGACATTCATGACGCCCGGCGGCGTCGGCGGCTGCCGATGGCCGTCGTCGCCGAGCGCGCCTTCACGTCCCGCTCGACGCTGCAGAGAGTCGAAGCCGGCCACACTAACGTCAGCATCGGCATCTATGCTGGCGTTCTCCAGGCGCTCGGCCTGCTCGACGGCCTGATCAAGCTCGCCGACATCAGCAGCGACAGCGTCGGCCAAGCGCTCGCCAGCGCCGAGCTGCCCAAACATATCCACCTCAAACGCAAGGCCGGAGCCTCACGCGATGGATGACTTCGAGGTGCATATCGATCTCGGCGGCCGCACGCGCCGCATCGGACTGGCGAGGAGCAACCGTGCTCGTGGCTCGGAGACCATCCTCTTCGAGTACGAAGGCGCTTGGCTCGATGACTCGGACCGGTTCTCCCTGGAACCGGCCCTCGCGCTGACGCGCGGCGCCTTTGCTCCTCCTGCCGGACTGCCGACTTTCGGCTCCATTGGCGGCTCCGCGCCTGACACCTGGGTCGCCGCCTCATGCAGCGCGCCGAACGCCGCCTCGCCGACCGCGAAGGCCGCGCCGTTTGCGCGCTTACAGAAAGCGACTATTTGCTCGGCGTTTGATTGTAGTTGATCACCGCTCGATCAGCGCCGACGACCGGAAATCGGCTGACGACATAGTGCACGACCTTATTTACCGTGGAGCACCGTTGGCCCGGTGCGACCGCGTGCAGAATATCGATCCGTGAGATTGCCGTTCCGAAGTCGTTTGATGTCCAGCGCACGAACGCGAAGATGCTGCCCGGCGCAAAGGAGAGGACGCGTCCGCGGCGATCGAGGATATTCTCCTCGACGGAGTGGCCGAACTGTCTAAGATTCGATCCTGATTTGCGCGAACATGGCGAGCGTCACGGCCAGCAGCAATGCGTCCGAACTCGCAGTTACCTCGAATTGAGAAGCCCCGCCCGGCGGACCGGGCGGGGCTTTTTGGCGACCTCAGTCGCCGTTCTTACGGGGCCGCGACCAGATCAGGCTGAAACCGTCGCCGTCCTCGTCGTTGAACAGGTTGGCGTAGATCGGTGCGTTGAACGAGGGGTCGTCGAGCTTGAGCGAGAGATAATCGCGGCCCTCCTCGGAGCGCTTCGACCAGGCGGCCCCGATCTCGGCCCGGCCGACGAAGACGCGGTGGCTCGGAGCGTTTTCGTTGGTGCGGTTGGCCTCGGGCACGATGCGGACGCCCTTGGTCTGGAGGCTGAGGGTGACGATCTCGCCCTGGAAGTCGCTGCCGATCTTCTTGAAAGAACCGATGGTAG
>NZ_JACEGD010000082.1 GCF_016031635.1 Bradyrhizobium diversitatis | reverse complement strand
CGAATCTTCATCTCTGGCCAGAAGCGCGGCGTCTTCGGTGTCATCAAGCGCGAGCTGCGCCGCCGTTCCGCCATCGAACCCATCATCGGACACCTGAAGACCGATGGCCACCTCGGCCGCTGCTACCTCAAAGGCCGCGCCGGCGATGCGGCCAACGTCATCCTCTCAGCCGTCGGCCACAACTTCCGCCGCATCCTCGCCTGGATCAGAGAACTCTTGTGCCTGTTCCTGATCCAGCTCTGGCGCACGCGCGCCTGTCCGGCCCCGCTCAATTCGGCTTCTTAACGGACGACTAGCTAGGCGTGACTTCCGCAACGGGTCAAAGGCTGCCCTGGCGGCTCCACCAATGGCTTCCGCTCAGCCTTCGGAAGCGGACCGTGCAAAGCCAAGAGGGAGTGTCAGCCACGGGCCGATTCCGTTGAAAAAGGCCGGCAGTATTTCGTTGTAATGGCTCCGTCGCGATGTGGCCGAACCGCTCTACCGGCCTCTATGCGAGCCTCGGGGTGGGCATCGGGATCAGCTTGGCCATCTTTCGAAGGTTCTGGGCGGTGGCTGCGAGGATGAACTCGTCGCGCGCGCCGTTTGGACCTCGTAAACGCAAACGGTCGAGCTTGAGAATGCGCTTGAGGTGGGCGAACAACATCTCGATTTTCTTGCGGAGCCGGCGCGAGGTGCCTCCCTCCCACGATCTCGCGATTTGGCGCGCCATGTCGCGAGCGCCCTCGTCGATTGAACGCGGCACTCTCCGTGATGCCTGCATGGGGCAGCACCGAGCCCTCAATGCGCATAGATCACAATCGCGCTTGCTGGCGAGGTAAAGCATGGTGGCACCGTCATTCACCAACGTTCCGGTCGAGGTAAGAACTTTGCCACCAGGACAACGATAGATGTCCCCAGTATGGTCATAGGCGAAGTCGTCGCGCGAGAAGATCCCGTCTGTGCGCGCCGACTTGTCGAAGACGGTAACGTGCGGCTCGATGAAGCCAGGCGAGCATCTCGGCCGAGCCATAGCCGCTGTCACCGAGGAGCCGGCTCGGATAGAGATCAAACCGCTTCAGCGAGCGCTCAATCATGCGCTTTGCGGCCAATACCTCCGCCTGCCGGATAGCCGTCGTTGCCTCAACATCGACGATGATCGCGTTCTCGATGTCGATCAGGTAGTTCGTCGAGTAGGCGAAAAAGGCTTGACCGCCGTGCGCCCCCGTCCAGCGCGCCGCCGGGTCGGAGGGCGACACGAACTTCGGGGTGACCTCGGTCGCGGCTCCAAAAGCGGCATCATCGAGGACAGCCAGATACTCATCGATTGCTCGGCCGGCAGCCTCCGGCGGAAGTCCCTTATCGCCTTCGATCCCCTTCTGCCGATTGGCATCGGCCTTGATCAGGCTCGCATCGACTGCAAATCCTTCACCGCCGACCAGTCGTTCCTCGATGCAGCGGCGCAACACGCTCTCGAACACGCGACGGAAGAGATCGCTCTGCCGGAAGCGGCCATGCCTGTTCTTGGAGAAGGTCGAATGATCCGGCACCGCCCCATCCAGACCGAGCCGGCAGAACCACCCGTAGGCCAAATTGAGGTGAACCTCATCGCACAGGCGCCGCTCCGACCGGATGCCGAAGCAGTAGCCGATCAGGAGCATCCGGATTATCAGCTCGGGATCGATCGAAGGTCGACCGATACTGCTGTAGAACGGCGCCAGGTCCGGCCTAATCTGTTCAAGGTCGACAAATCTATCGATCGACCGGAGCCAGTGGTCGGCAGGGATGTGCCTTTCGAGTGAGAACTCATAGAACAACGCAGCCTGTTCGACTTGCCGATGCCCCATCATGATCTTCAGTCCTGCCAATTAGACAGACTGAATCACTGATACCTCTGCGTCGCAACCGCTGCCTTTTTCAACAGAATCGACCCAAAGCGGACGAGGGCTAGGAACGGACGTGAGCGTTCCTGATTGTGGAAGATGCCGCGCTATTACTTCGACTCACGAGACAACGACCATCGCCGACGATGAGGGCCTTGACTTCGCCTCCTTAGACGATGTGAAGGCCCAAGCGACGACGGCATTGACCGAACTTGCCAAGGATGTGCTGCCTGGCTCTGTCGTCAGAACGCTTGCGATCGAAGTTCGTGATGATCTGGGCCCGGTTCTGCGGATTGCCTTACGCTTCGAGATTGAACATATCCGAACGGATTAACATAGTTTATTTGGAACCATTCCCTTAACATGTGTTTATCCCCTATCACCGGCTGAGACTCTTGGGCGCCGGTGGCTGAGAGTTGTGTGCTCCCGCCTTACAGGCTGGAGCGGCGAGTTCCCCATTCCGGCTGAACTTCCTCAATCGCGGAGTGGTGTGATGCCTGGGACATTGACGGCTGCACTCGTTCAGAAGCTTACCAAGGTCAATCGGCTCGACCAGAACGACATCTTGGCCATTCAACAGCTTCCCATCCATAGCAAGCGTGTCGCTGCGCAGCACCGCTTTGTGCGTGACGGTGACCGCCCGTCGGAGTCCTGCCTAATCGTTGATGGGTTTGCCTTCCGGTCGAAGCTGACGCCAGACGGACAAAGGCAAATTTTGTCACTCCATATTCCAGGAGAAATCCCGGACCTTCAAAGCCTTCACTTGCACGTCATGGACCATGACCTAACGACGCTCACAGAATGCACGCTCGGTTTCATCAAACACGATGCGTTACGTGAACTGATTAAAATGCGGCCGAACGTAGCAGCTGCGCTTTGGCGTGAGACGTTAGTCGACGCCGCAATCTTCAGGGAATGGATCGTCAATGTCGGCCGCAGGCCGGCGCGCGCTCGAATGGCACACATGCTTGCGGAGCTCCACGAGCGCCTCGCATTACTCGGGCGGACGCTAAACGGGTCGTTTGAGCTGCCAATCACGCAAATCGAGCTGGCAGACTGCCTCGGCCTGTCCGTAGTGCACGTCAACCGAACTCTCCAACAACTTCGCCAAGAAGGAATCGTAGCGACCGAGCGCAGAACTTTCCACTTGCTTGACCAAGCCAAAGTTGAGGAACTTGGCCAGTTTGAAAGGATCTACCTGCACCAGCGTCCATCGATCTGATGACAGATGCGCCCTTCAGTGCGCTTCCGCTTGTGGCCATCTGCGACCTCGAAGGCCAGCTGCTCTTCGACTGATGTTGGCGGCAAACCGGACGGCAGGCGGACAGTTCATTTTTGAGAACACGCCTTAGTTCCTTACGCGCAACAACGATTCCATGCCGAGACGAAATACTGCTGAAACAATCGGCTGCTTTCATGCTGCATCCGGGTCACGTGTTTGTATCCTTAGCTGTTTGGATCCCGGGGCTGGTATTTGTGAACCTTAGTATTGTCCGAGCCACTCAAACTTCCCAAGGGCCGCCGCGAAGGCGGCCCTATCTTTTTAGCCGCTAGTGCCGACGCCTGCCTAGCCCGCTAAATGGTTCGCCGTCATCGCCGGAACGAACCAACTCCAAACGACTCGAATCTACCTCTTTGTTGGGTGGAGTTGGTCAGTGGTTGCAAGGCCGGAAACGGAAGGCGATCGGGACGAAGGCGCCCTTCCCCGACTTCATCGAGCCCGTTCTCGCCGAGCAGGTCGAGCGCGTCCCGCGCGGCGAGGGCTGGATCTACGAGACAAATTCGACGGATACCGCGGCCAGCCCCGTTCTCGTCGAACGTCAGATAGCTTCCTTGTGTCCGCTCGATGCGAGCCGGCTTCTTTGCTTCGTTCTCAAGGATCACGTCAGCGAGCTTCTGCCTTGTACCGGCGTACTGCGGCATAGCGTCCTTGCCGCGGACCAAGCCCATCATCACGCGCTGCGAGATCGCCTGAAGCCCATCCTCAGCGAAAAGGTAGAAGCGGATGGAAAGTCCCATGGGAACGTCCTCAATGAGCCGGCATGTTTTCGAACGTTACCAGGTTGGGCAATGCCAAACGGGGTGGAAATTTCTGGCGGCACTATGCCCCCGGCGTCAGAAAGCTTCGACTGCCACGAGCCGCAGCGCATCCTCAGGTCCTCAAGCGACTGACGGTCATCGAGCCTAGTATTCCCATCACCCCGCATCAGAAAGCAGGATTTCGAATCGGGGCAGACGATTGCGGGGCACGATCGATGGCAGTTGTGAACTAGTTCACAGATCGGGAAAGAGAAGCTCACTACCGTGGGAAGCGCGGGCGAGGACACTTCGCTCCTGCGAGCGTCTTGCTATGATTCTCGATCGCCTGCCCCATCGAGCAGATGTGAATGGATTGGTATGTCAGTCACAGGAAGACGACAATTATGATTGACGACCAATTGGCCCGTGCACATCGCAACAATATTCAACGCTATCGCTTCTTATTGCAAACCACTCTGACGGAGTTCGAGCGGCAGTTCGTCGAAAGGCGCCTGAGCGAGGAGCAATCTAAGCTAGACACGTTAACCGGCTCGGGCTCAAGTGACGCGCCCTGCATCAAAGAGAACCACGCGACCCAGTTCACCTGAACCTGGCCCTTTGGCGGAGAGCCGAGGAGTCGCGCCCCATCCCAAAGGAGCGACAGTTTTCAAAGACCGCAGGCACACGCCGCCTCTGCGAATAGCTTGAGGTCACGAGATTACCGCCGGGCGTCTACCTCCTTCTTTGGACGCCCGCCCTTCTGCAGATATCGCGCGGGCGGCTTAGTATGCGGGCTCTGCTTAGGCCTTTTTGACAGCGGATTCCGTCCGGGCGCGCGCAGACTCCACTTGCTCTCCCGCAGCAGTTGCGCTTGCATGGTGCTTTCGACGGGGGATTTTCTAGCATGCGCATTTTGGTGATGGCGGCCGCCTGCGCCACGCTGGCTGGCTGCATGACAGCCGGGAGACGGTTTCGTTCAAGGCATCTAATCCGCAGCAGCAAGCTCTCATGCGGGACGGGCAGCCCGCCCTCGTCTCCCGACAGAAAAACTCCTTGGTGTTGGTTCGACCAGCCGCCCGTCAGTTACAAGCGAACGGACGGCCCGTCTTCGTGGTGGGCATAAACAATATGAGCCGCCAACCTGTCGAGTTTCGGGGTCGGACAGGTCGAGGCGGTCCAACACGCCGCGGGATCGGAGGATGCTGGTTCAGGAGGAAAGAAACCGCCAGGTTGCGGCCGCGCTTCTCACAGGGGTCGCGGCCGGCGCCAATGCATATAGCGCCTCCCAGGCTGGCTATGGCCACTACACCACGCCTAGCGGGCGCACGGGCACATTCTACAGCTCGAGGGCGGCGGCAATTGCTCAAGGCAACGCGACTGCGCAAAATGAAGCGATGATCTCTGCCACTATCGAAACAGGCCAGCGCAACATGGCCGTGCTCGAGCAAGCGGTGATCAAGGACACTACTCTCCCGCCCGGCGAATGGTACGGGGGTCAACTTCACCTTGCGTGACGGAGGACCCAAGTCTTACACGATCGTCATTACGGTGGGGGCCGACCGACATGTTATCGATGTTTCGCAGAGCAGAGCCGGAGCCTGAACAGGTGAACAACATGAGGCAGCGTGCGATCGTTTGGTCGCTCGGATAGCATGGTACGCTCCCTAAAGATATTTGCTGTTGCCGCCGCTTTCCTTTCGAGCGCATGCATGCCTGGAGATGCGGCGTGCGGTGATAAGGGTGGCCCGGGATATCGGAACCAGTCTGGAAAGTGCGTCGGCTGGGAGGCGCTTGCGCGCCAATGTGGCTATCCGCCGTCCACACACTGTTCGCCCGAGAACGTTGCCACGGGATCGGATGATGCTGCGGTCAAAGGAGCAACTATCCGGTCATTGATGGATCGCTCGCATGCTGTCAAAGGTACCGCAAGTCGATAGTAGCCGCTGGCGCGAGTTCTTCGTTAGGTCAGGCCTAGTCGCACTCTTGATCGGGCTAATGACGCTCGACGTCCCTACTCGCGCCGCCATCGATCCAACGACGGGGCCGGTGTATGGGTCGCAAGTCGCAGGAGATCTCCATCAATGGCAGCGGATCGACTTCCGGTCGGAGCGACTCTCCGTCCGAGCGGCGCCACAGATCAAGGTCGCCATTCAGACCCGAGGGCCAGCCATGAATGGCCTCATCCGCATTCCCGGTGCACCCGCCTCCAATTTTGACACCGGAAGGGCTTACCGCGGTCGACCTCATCAATGTCGGCGACCAAATCAAGGGATATAGGGAGATCGTGGCATTGGAGATTGTGTTCACGCAGGCCATGCCGGGCCAATTCTACCAAGTCTTTCCAGTGGACTATGGTAGCAGAAATTAGGCTCGTCTAGCCATGATTGTGACCGAAATCCAAGACCAGGCGATAGCTGCCCGAATGGCGCTGATTGTCGGCGCAGACCGGTTCGATCGACTCTTTCGAGCCGTCCGGTTCGACGAAGTTGATGGCGATGTCCTTTACGTCTACGCCCAAGACGAAGATGCGGCGGCAGAAATGGAAGACGAGTTCGCGCTTCACATCTCCATCGTTGCCTCGATGATCCTCAATCGCCAGATCAATGTAGTGCTCGTGCTTCCGCGGCAACGTATGAAGCCTCAAGTATAGCTGAACGCGTCATCTGACCGAACGAAATGGCCGAGCAAACATTGAATGATCTGGAGGATCGGCCATGACAACACCCAATCCATCGCGCAATAAGTCCGGTGCAAAACCTAACATCGACCGCAAAGGCGCATCTCAGGAGTCGATCATCGAGGAGTCCGAAGAGTTTAAGGACGGAGGTCGCGACCTCGTGCACGGAGAAGGCGGCGCTATCGACATCCCCACCAAGCCCGGCGATTTGTCTAGGGATGATTAGGCTGGCTTGGAACCTATCTGGCGAGAAGCGCGTTGATTTTCGTGGTTGAAGGAACGTTCGCGAGATGAGCGAAACTGTTCTGGTTGTTGATGATGAGCCGGCAGTCCTTGACGCGATCGGGGACATGCTGGAGCGTCTCGGTTGCCAAGTCATCCGCGCCCAAAGCGGCGCGGACGCGCTCGATCGGCTTAAACAGAACGAACACATCTCCATTCTCATCACCGATATCAGCATGCCCGGCATGGACGGTCATGAGCTGGCCGAGTTAGCCAGACGCGTCCGCCCTAAGCTGAAGGTGCTGCAACTGTCCGGCCGCGAGCCCCGGCGCGGTGGCCTCCCGATGATCAGGAAGCCGTTCTCGTTCGAGGAACTCGCCGGCGTCATGCAGCGGATCAGCTGAACGCAGGCAAAAGACAGCTGCCGAAAGAAAAGCCCGCAGCGCATGTTCCCGCGCGAGCTGAATCGAACTCTTTCGATGATGCCACTGTGCCGGTGTTTTGCCCGTCGCGGCGAACGCGGAAGAAGGCGGCCTTCCTCCCAGTTTGATATGTGGCGCGCAACGGGCTTGCTTCAAGCCCCCGTTCCTGCCGTAGAACCCGTGACCCAGCAAACGACATCGCTTGATCAGCGCGGCATCGCCGATCGCTTCCTGCGCGAGGGCCAGATCACCCAGCTCGCGGGTTTCGCCTGGACCAGGCTCGACATCAGCGACCTCCCCACGCGGCATCCCTACGGGCTCGCGCTGCGACAGGCCCACATCGAGCGCATCCTGGCCGATTGGGCCACCGAGCTCGGGGTCGCGGTCTATCGCGACACCGAGGTATCAGGTTTTGCGCAAGACGAGGCCGGCGTCCACGTCACGCTCTCAGGCGGCAAGGTGCTGCGCGCAAACTATCTCGTCGGTTGCGACGGCGGCCGCAGCGTGGTGCGCAAGGCGGCCGGCATCGACTTCGCCGGTTTCGAGCCGACGCTGAGCAATCTCATGGCCGAGGTCGAGATGCGCGAGGCCCCTAGGTTCGGCCTGCGCCACGACGCGCTCGGCTTCCATGGACTCAGCAAGACCGAGAGCGGGCGCGTGCTGGTCGTCGTGACGGAAGCAACGCTCGCGCGCAGCGGCGAGCCGGGCTTGCGCGATCTCAGCGGGGCCCTCAATGCAGTCTATGGCACCGATTTCGGCGTGCAGAACCCCGCCTGGATCTCCCGCTTCACCGATGCCGCCCTGCAGGCGAAGTCCTATCGCAAGGGCCGCGTGCTGCTCGCCGGCGATGCCGCGCACATCCACCACTCCGTGGGCGGCCAGGGCCTCAACCTCGGCGTGCAGGATGCGGTCAATCTCGGCTGGAAGCTGGCGCAGGTGGTCAAGCGCATCTCGCCCGAGAGCCTGCTCGACACCTATCACGACGAGCGCCACCCCGTGGCCGCACGCGTGCTGAAAAACACCATGGCGCAGATCGCCCTGCTCCGCCGCGGCGACGACGGCCGCAAGGCCGCGCGCGAGGTGATCTCCGAGCTGCTCGCCATGGACGAGCCGCGACAGCGTCTTGGCGCGATGATGAGCGGGCTCGACATTCGCTATGATCTCGGCGCAGACCACGCGCTGCTCGGACGCCGCATGCCCGATCTCGATTTTATGGTCGACGGCCGGCCGCTCAAACTGTTCACGCTGCTGCACGGCGCGCGCGGCGTGCTGCTCAGTTTCGGACAGCGCAGCAGCGTCAGGGCAACGCCCTGGGCCGATCGCATCGCTATTGTCGATGGCGACTATGACGGCCCATGGCAGCTTCCGGCCATCGGTGATGTCGCCGCGCCCGCCGCCGTGCTAGTGCGGCCGGACGGCCATGTCGCCTGGGTAGGAGATGGGAGCGAACGGGGACTTGCGGAGGCGCTGACTGCCTGGTTCGGACCGATCACTACTGCGTAGTTTCTGTGGACCGATCCAGATCAGATGCAGTCGGCTTGGTCAGAAAAGCCAAGTTGCTTAAGCGTCGCTTGATCGTTTCCATTATTCCGGCGACAGTCCCATATCGTCGCAACCCAAAACGCTCCTGGTTTCTCTCACTGAAGCGCAACTCGCGACCAACCAATTGAGACGCAGGCATCAGGAGGTAGTCCTTTATCTCTCGATTACCCTCATTCAACCTAACCACGACGATCAGGCCGGGAGGAAGATGCCGGCCACGTATGATGACCCAACTCGGATGTGTCGCACCATGAGAAAGCCGACTGCGCGCCACGCGAAAGGATATTGCGACGGCGTGAATCTTGAGTATCTGATGAGCTTGATTGAGCCTGACATCCTCGCCAGATTTGGCGAGCCACGCCGCGATCTTTCGGGCTAGGGCTTTGACCATATCGCGGCGAACGGTTCGAGACTCGACGTACTCGTAGCTTCGCTTAGGACTGTAGCCGATCAGGCGATAAGCCGCCCTCAAGCTGCCGAAACGCGTCAGGTATGCTACCGAGCTAGGTATACCCTCTGTCTCATTGATAATGTCCCTACTCAGCCGCCCTCTTCGGTGAAGCAAGACCCTCAATCGCTTGAGCATTTCCTCATCGGACACCCCCCAGCAGTCGTCGATCTGCAAGTATCTGCTGCGCCTTCGCGAAAATTTCCTTGTCGACTACTGGCTCGAACGCGTCTTCCTTCTTGATCCAATCTGCCGGAGGATTTTCTTTTCGGACTGTTCGCAGTCTCGCACTATGGCGATTGTAACGATTGGTGCCAATGTAGTTGTCGTTTTGTAGCAGGTAGTGGATTTGGGCGAAGGTCCATGGCCGTCCCCGATTGCGGGCATCACCAAGATTGAGCTCCCGCGCAATCTTCGTCTCGGTAAGATGACGTTTCACGAAAAAATCAAATATTAGCCTCACCATCTCGATTTCGTGTTGCGGTCCTGGACGTAGGATAACGCGGTCGGTTTGAAGCGACTTCCATTGTCCGGTCTCCATTATTCCTTTGGATCGGCCGTTTTCATCAATCAGTTCTCTGCGAAGGCCGAAGCTCGGGTGGCCGCCCTGTCGAAAGCCAAGCCTTGAGAGATGGCACGCGCCAGTGTGCACCTTGACCCCAAGTTCTCGACTGTATTCAGCTGCCATCACCCGTTTGATGTTCTTAATAATGCCCGAAATGACACTCCCATCGTTCTCAAATTGCTCTGCGCAATAGCAAACCGTCATTCCTGCTTCCCTGCAGATAAATTCGTAGTGAGCACTTTCATCAATGTCTTGAAAGCGCCCCCAGCGGCTGACGTCGTAGATGAGGATGTGATCGAAATTCACGCGGCCTTGACGGACGTCCGTAATCAAACTGGTCAAACCCGGTCTGTTTCTGATCCCGAGACCACTTTCGCCGTCGTCGCGATAAGTTCGCACGATCTCTAGTCCGCGCGCTTGCGCGTAGGTCGCAATCGCCGCAGCTTGATTTTCGATCGAGTAGCGCTGGTGGTCCGTCGACATTCGAACGTATTGCGCAGCGCAGAGCGTCCGCTGTGCTTTGGGTAAAGAGACTTTGTGCGGAATGAGCGCGTTGATCATCGGACATCGCCTCACCTTGCGCCTAGGCAATTTACGACGGCCAGCGAGCGGCGTGAAGTTCACGTCTTAGGACGGGCTACTCCACGAGCACCCATACTTCACTACCCAGGTCAGAATGGCTGTCGCAAGGGCGACGATCAATCCGCCCCAACTCGATGTACGGCGCGCCGCACTGATCGACCGCAGATAGAGGAACGCGCCTAATAGCGTGCCGTAGCTCCTCCTGAAGTCTCCATTGAGCTTTGCAATCTTTGCGAGCTCGGGAGATGCCTCTATTTCATCGGCCATATGCGCTGATCCTCATTACTGAACCAGCGCCCTATGAACCACTGTTTTGCCCGACGGAGCAAGCGGAATTTCGGTATTTCAAAATACTTTCTGAGGGCCGCCCGCTGGTCCTTGACCAACGTTTTGACCCCAGTGTCACGGGACCGGCTAGGGCTAGCGGCTTGCCTCCAACCTCCCTCCGCGGAAATCAATTTGGGGTACGCCCACCACTTCCCTGCTCCGCCATGCCCCACCCCGCCCGACGCCCAACGCCCACGCATGTTGACGGCCGGCCGATGAAGATCACCTTCGGCCAGATGCGCGAGATGGGCTTGCGCGGCGTCCTGGTCTACTGCCACTGCGGCCACCATGTAGCCTTGGATGCGGATCAGTGGCCGGACGAGGTGCGGCTGTCGGACATTTGAGCCCCGCTTCGTGTGTCAGGGCTGCGGCGCCAAGTGCCAATGTCCGGCCGGACTTCGAGCGGGGCAATCCAAAGATGGCAATCACGGATTACGGACCAAAGAGCGGATAGACAGTGACGAAATTTGCGGTCCAACGACCCTATGCAGATCCAGAAGCCGCTGCGCGGCAGCTCGTCAAGCTCGCCGCCGGCATCGAGCCGGTCCAGGACGGCCACATCTACATCGAGAAGATCAACGCGCCCTTCCTGTTCACGCTAAAGGGCCGCGGTACCGAGTTCATTGCCGGCCTGCGTTACGCCGTTGAGAAGGGTTGGCTCGAGCTGCACGAAAGCGGCACCTTGGTGCGGTTGCTGCAGCCCGGTAACGACCTCCTCGGCCACTGATAGGAACCGCGGAACCGCTGGGTGATTGGCCATTCGCCGGCCCGCCGCCGAGCCGGCGGAGCGGCCCCGGCCTACCCCTATCGCCTCCCAAGCCGGGGCCGTCTCCTTTGCATAGCGGCCCCGATCGCCATCGGTCCCCAGGCCGCCCATGTCGAGACTGGTCAGCGGGGTAGCGCGTCTGACCTCGCCCTCAATCATCCCGCAGCGGATGCGGCCGCCGCGGTGCCGACGTCCGGCCGGACTTCGGTCCCGCCCGCATGGGCACGGCTGATTGTCGCCGCCGAATTTTTCCCGACCAGGAACTGGACCGGTCATTCGCAGCTTACAGACTAAACGAACGGTGTCAGGAGGTGTCCCATGGCCGAGCGCCGTAGGATAAAGCAAGTTCGCCCCCTCGAGGAGAGACTGGCCGAACAAGCGGCTAAACTCAAAGAACAAGCCGCGAATCTCCCGGCCGGCGCCGAGCGCGAGAAGCTACTTAGGAGAGCGCGCTTGGCCGAGACAGGTGCCCATTTGAGCGATTGGGTCACCTCGCCCGGCCTTCGGCCGCCCAAACTGACGTGATTGTTCGGACTCATAATTCTTTGAGCCGGGAGCCGTCTCTCGGCGCTCGATAGTGTGGAGCAAGCGTATGCGTTCCTCGCCCTCGATCGCGCCGACCGATCGCCTCGATCGCGATATTTACCTCGTCCTTGAAGACTTCGGAGCGCGCGCCGGTTGCGCCTGGCGCGAGACCGACGAAGCCGACACCGATTTCGAAACCGTGCTGCGAGGCCTGCTTTCCGGCCAATACCTCTATCCGGCCCGCATCGTGTGCTTCAATCCGGGCGAAGGTTCGTCGCGCGATGCCACTTCGGACGTGGCTGACGCGCTAGCCCAGCGCGCGATCGACACCGATGGGGAAGTTTCGTCCTCCTTGCAAGACTTCATGCCGCCCATGCGACAACTCGGTTTGATAGCCAGCTTGCATTGCCACTACCGGGTGCAGCATGATGTCCGCGACGGAAAACCCCTTGGTTGCCGGCCTCAAACGAGCGCGACCACGGCGCCCGGCCTGCGGCGAAATGCTAGAATGCGCAATCTCGGCCAGATTCTTCGAGCATCTGCACGGGAAGCAGATCGAGGAGGAACAACCGGGTGCATTGATCGGGGCTTGCAAAACTTACGATGATATCGGCTCGGTTTGCGAGGCGCATCCGGACTTGCCATGGGACGGTCCCCGCGCCTGCCCCTGCGGTGCCGCCGGCGCACCATGCCCCCAATGCAACGTTCCAGACTCTGGCGAGCCGCCTCGCACGCCGCCGGGCTTCATTGCCGACGTCGACGAGAAGACCAAGCTGCACTGATGCAGTTAACGGCGTCTACTCATAATGCCGGCTCACCAACGTAAAGCGGAAGTCACCTGCATTGAACGTGGCCTGCGGCTTTTGACCCTGGCTGTGTGAAAACACTGGACTGCTGTTATGATTCTCCTGTGATTCTTTGGGGGAATCGATGAGGCGCTTCGTTGAAGAGGCGGATCGTGGGCAGCGGACGCTGTTGCCCGAATGCCTCGATGACTTCATTGACGAGAGCAACCCAGTTCGCGTGATCGACGTATTTGTCGATGCGCTCGGTTTGGCTGAGATGGGCTTTGAGGGTGTGGAGCCGGCGGCCACGGGTCGGCCGTCGTACCATCCCTCGGTGCTCCTTAAGCTTTACATCTACGGCTATCTGAACCG
>NZ_JACEGD010000081.1 GCF_016031635.1 Bradyrhizobium diversitatis | reverse complement strand
CGTCGATCCAGTCCCAATCGACCTTGCCGGCAAGCTGAACCAGCTCGTGCTTCATATTGATGATCTGGTCCAGCCTGGCCCGGAACAGATCGCCCGATTCCGTCGTCCTGTGCTTCTTCGGTCGCATCGCCACCTCCGATGCGACGACGGAATCATGACTGGCGATTCGACGGAATCCTGAAAATGAAATTGCAAGGTTCCGATGCCCCAAGCATCAAAACCCTGCAATCGCAAAACAGCCCACAAAGACAAATGCGATTCTAGCTCAATCGCTTAGCCGCTCTTCACGGACGACTAAATAACGGCGGCCGAAGGCCGCCTCTGCCACCTTTTCCCACAAGGGGAGAAGGGAAGAGACGGCGGCGCTCGCCTCGTGCCCCAGGCCTACTCCGACATCGGCTTGTCGGAGATGTCCCAGTCCTTGCCGGTGAAGGTGGAGATGAACAGCGTCTTCATCGGCGTGTAGTTCTCGGGCGTGTAGCTGTAGGTGACGCCGTCGAGGAAGTAGGGCGAGTGGAAGCCCGCGAGCGTCGATGCCTGCTTCAGCACGTTGGCGCGGGTGAGCTCGTCGCCGCAGCGGCGCAGGATCTCGCCCATGGTCACGGCCTGGCCGTAGCCGGCAAAGGCGATGGTGTTGTCGGGGTCGATCGCCGGCGTGTACTTCTTGCGCAGCTCCTCGAACGCCATCACGTCGGGGTCCTTCTCCCATTTGGGAAGGCCGACCTCCTTGTTGTAGCGGATGGCGACGATGCCGGTGGCGTTCTCGAGGCCCGCGGCGCTCAGGATGGAGCGGCCGGTCGACCCCGCCGACAGCAATTGCAGCGGCTTCCAGCCGAGCTCGGCCACTTTACGGATCGACTGCGACGACGCCTTGCCGGTCGAGATGTTGTAGAAGACGTCGGCGCCCGATTTCGAGAGGTTGATGAGCTGGGAATCGACGGTCGGCTCGGTGAGATCGTAGGTCTGCTCCATGATCACCTGAGCGGTACCGCCGGCATCGGCCAGCACCTTCTTGAACGGCCCCAGGAAGTCGCGACCGAAATCATCGTTCTGGTAGAGGATGCCGATCTTCGCGTTCGGCTTCACGCTGACGACGTGCCGGGCCAGGATGCGCGCCTCGGTCGGATAGAGCGGCAGCCCCGCCATCGTCCATTTGAACTCTTTCGGGTTGTTCCACTTCGACGCGCCGGTGTTGAGTAGGAGCTGCGGCACGCCTTTGGAGTTCAGGTATTTGTGCACGGCGGTCTGCGGCGCGGTGCCGAGCGAGCCATACAGCGCCAGCACTTCCTCCTGCTCGACCAGGCGCCGCGTCGCCTCGACGCATTTCGGCGCGCTGTAGGCGTCATCCATGGTGAGGAACTTGACCTTGCGTCCGTTGATGCCGCCCTTCTCGTTCAGCATCTGGAAGTAGGCTTCGCCGATGCGCCCGAGCACGCCATAGAGCGAGCCGGGGCCGGAATGCGGCACGGTCTGCCCGATCTTGATCTCGGTGTCGCTGGCGCCCGCGTCGTATTTCTTCTCTGCGGCCCAGACATAAGGCGCGGGCAAGGTGGATGCGGCGATGGTGGCGAGCGCGGCGGCGCTGAAATCGCGCCGCGATGGATTCTTCGTCATTATTTGTTTCTCCCTAGCGAGGGCATTGTGCTGACATCGCAGCGCAGCTCGCAAGTGGGGAGTCGCAACTTTGCGACGCAATGACGCTCATATTGCGCGGTGCTAGCGCCTAGACTCAAGTTTTCTCGGCGACGACGACGAAGCCGCGCACCGGCTCGTTGTTCTCGATGCGCGGCGAAGCCAGCTCCAGTGTCAGCAGCTCGAGGCCGGCCTTGGCAATCGCGTCGCGGACATATTCCGCTGAATGGGCATAGCGCAGGCCTTCGCCGAGCACGATGCCGCTGCCGTCATGAGTCTCCAGCGTGAAGGCGAGCACGCCGCTCGACGCGAGCACGCGCCTGGCTTCGGTGAGCACCGGCGCGAGATCGGAGAGATACACGAAGGCGTCCGCAGCGACGACGAGATTTGCGCTCTCGGCCGCCTTGGTGCGCAAGCCTTCGATCATGTCGGCGATCTCGAGCTCGGCATAGAGGTTGGTCGCGCGAGCCTCCTTGATCATGCGCGGTGACAGGTCGACGCCGATGAAGTGGTCGACCTGCTTGGCGAAGGCGGCGGCCGCAAGCCCGGTGCCGCAGCCGAGATCGATCGTGCGCTTGAAGTAGGCCGGCTTCTTGGCGGCGCCGCGCGCGGCCAGCACCGCCTTGAAGATCAGGCTCGGGCCGCGATAGCCGAGATCGTTGATCAGCGTGTGCTCGAAGCGCGGCGCGTATTGATCGAACAGCGTTTGCACATAGGCCTTGGGCATCTCCGCCATCTCCGCGTCGCCGAGCCGCATCAGGTGCAGGCCGGCGCCGTGCCGGTCCTCGGGATCGGAGTCGAGCGCCTTGCGAAAAGCCGCGATCGCCTTGTCGCGCTCGCCAAGCTGCCGACGGATCTCGCCGAGCGTGAACCAGGCGGAGGTGAAGTTCGGCGCAAGCTCGATCGCCTGCTCCAGCAGGTCCGCGGCCGCCGGCAGATCACCCTTGAGCTGGAGATCGCGCGCGAACTCGAAACGGCGGTCGGCCATGAGATCGCCGGAGGACAGGAACAGGCGCAGAGGCATTGAGGAACCGGGAACGAAGCGGTGATGACTCGAAGATGCGGTGACGCGACCTATATAGCAGGCATGCGTCCGCAAGACATCCTGCTGCCAACTGCTGCCGGCCTGTGCTGCAAGCCCGGCGGCTTTCATATCGATCCTGTCCGGCCGGTCGAGCGTGCCGTGATCACCCACGGCCATTCCGACCATGCCCGCGCCGGCCATGGCGCGGTGCTGGCGACGCAGGAAACGCTCGACATGATGCGGCTGCGCTATGGCGAGAACTTTGCCGGCTCGACGCAAGCCATCCGCTATGGCGAAGAGATCCGGCTCGGCGACGTCCGCGTCAGATTTCACCCGGCCGGCCACGTGCTGGGTTCGGCGCAGGTCGCGGTGACGTGCCAGGAGACCTGCATCGTCGCCTCCGGCGACTACAAGGACGCGGCCGATCCGACCTGTGCCCGGTTCGAGCTGGTGCCCTGCGACGTCTTCATCACCGAGGCCACGTTTGGCTTGCCGGTATTCCGCCATGGCGATGCCGCCGACGAGGTGAAGAAGTTGCTGGCCTCCGTTGCGCTGTTTCCGGAGCGCGCGCATCTGGTCGGCGCCTATTCGCTCGGCAAGGCGCAGCGCGTGATCGCGCTGCTGCGGCAGGCCGGTTATGACGCCCCGATCTACCTGCATGGCGCCATGGAGAAGATCACGCACTACTACCAGAGCCGCGGGATCGCGCTCGGCGAGCTGAGGCCGGTGAAGGGCGTGAAGAAGTCGGCCCTTGCCGGCACCATCACGCTGGCGCCGCCCTCGGCGACTTCCGATCTCTGGACGCGGCGTTTTCCCGATCCCGTCACCGCCTTCGCGTCAGGGTGGATGCGCGTGCGCGCCCGGGCGCGCCAGCGCGGCGTGGAATTGCCGCTGGTGATCTCCGACCACGCCGATTGGGACGGCCTTACCTCGACGATCGCCGCGACCGGCGCGGGCGAGATCTGGGTCACTCACGGCCAGGAAGATGCGCTGGTGCATTGGTGCCGGAGCAAAGGCCTGAAAGCGCGGCCGCTCGATCTCGTCGGCTATGGCGACGAGGAGGAGAGCGAGACGCCGATTCCAGACGAGGCCGAAGCATGAATCGCTTCGCCGAACTGCTCGACCGCCTCGCTTACGAGCCCGGCCGAAACAACAAGCTGCGGCTGATCACCGGCTATTTCCGCGAGGTCGGCGATCCCGACCGCGGCTATGCGCTGGCCGCGCTGACCGGCGCGCTCAGCTTCAAGCATGCCAAGCCCGCGCTGATCCGCGATCTCATCGCGGCGCGCACCGACCCGGTGCTGTTCGGGCTGAGCTACGACTATGTCGGCGACCTCTCGGAGACCGTGGCCCTGATGTGGCCTCGGCGCGACGCAAACAATAGCGAATCTTTTCCGGGCTACCCCTCTCCCCAACCCTCCCCCACAAGGGGGGAGGGAGCGCAGCGGAGTGCCGCGCTTTCAGTGAGAACCACAGCTGAGAATTGTTTAGCGAGTGATGGAGGCAAAACTCTTTCCGTTCCCTCCCCCCTTGTGGGGGAGGGGCAGGGAGGGGGGTACCGCGGGCGAGATGGCAATGATACGCTCCATCCAAGCAACCACAACAACCCACCGGCGCCGACGCTCACCGAAGTCGTCACCACGCTGCGCACGCTCGGAAGGACCGAGTTGCCGAAGCAGCTCGAGCGCTGGCTTGACGAGCTGGATGAGACCGGCCGCTGGGCGCTGCTGAAGCTCGTCACCGGCGCGCTGCGCATCGGGATCTCCGCGCGCCTCGCCAAGACCGCGGCCGCCGCACTCGGCGACAAGGACCCGCATGAGGTCGAGCTGATCTGGCCAGGCCTCATCCCGCCCTATCTCGACCTGTTTGCCTGGCTGGAGGGACGCGCCGAAAAGCCCGTCAATCGCGATCCCGCGCCGTTCCGGCCCGTGATGCTGGCGCATGCGATCGAGGACACGGATTTCGCCGCGCTCGATCCCGCCGACTACATCGCCGAATGGAAGTGGGACGGCATCCGCGTGCAGGCGGTCGCGGGGCGGGACGATCGCGGCCGCATCACGGCGCGGCTCTATTCGCGCACCGGCGAGGACATCACGGGGAGCTTTCCCGACCTCGTGCCGTCGCTGCACCTGCCCGGCGCCATCGACGGCGAGCTCCTGATCCTGCGCGAGGGCCGCGTGCAGAGTTTCAACGTCCTGCAGCAGCGCCTCAATCGCAAGGTCGTCTCGCCGAAGCTGATCAAGGAGTTTCCGATCCACCTTCGCGCCTACGATCTGCTTGGCGACGACGAGAATGATCTGCGCGAGCTGCCTTTTGCCGAGCGACGCGAACGGCTGGAGAGATTCGTTGGGAAGCTCGACGATCCCCGGATCGACCTGTCGCCCACGGTCCCTTTCACAAGCTGGGACGCGCTGACCGCCGCGCGCGCCGATCCGGCGAGCGCAGGTGCCGGCGAGGATGCGGACGCCGTCGAAGGCGTGATGCTGAAGCGGCGCGATGCGCCTTATCTGCCCGGGCGGCCGAAGGGCCAATGGTGGAAGTGGAAACGCGACCCGCACATCATCGACGCCGTGCTGATGTATGCCCAGCGCGGCCACGGCAAGCGTTCGTCCTATTATTCCGACTACACTTTTGGCGTCTGGACCGAGGGCGATGGCGGCGACGAACTGGTGCCGGTCGGCAAGGCCTATTTCGGCTTCACGGACGAGGAGCTGCTCCAGATCGACCGCTTCGTCCGCCGCAACACCACGGAAAAGTTCGGCCCCGTGCGTCATGTCGTGCACGAGGGCGACAAGGGGCTGGTGTTGGAGGTCGCGTTCGAGGGGCTGCAACGTTCGCCACGACACAAGTCCGGCGTCGCCATGCGCTTTCCCCGCATCAGCCGCTTGCGCTGGGACAAGCCGCCGCGCGAGGCCGACCGGCTGGAAACGCTGGAGAAGATGTTGAAATCGGAAGCGGCGGAGATCGAAATGTGAAGCGTTCTGAGGTCAGGTTCGATCGCCGCTGCGAACGCAGTCCGCTCCCTCTCCCGCTTGCGCGAGAGGGGTGGGGAGAGGGCTGTCTCCGCAGTGGGATTCCCCCAAGGCGAGAACCCTCACCCGCGCCTTCGGCGCGACCTCTTCCGCAAGCGGGAAAGGTTACAGGGAGCTCGCGGCACACGTTTGCCCGAATTAAACCCTGGTAACCCGATTGACGCTCGCTTGCGGGTTCCCCATGTGCCTCGCCGTGCCCTATAATGGGGTCGAATCCCCTGAGGAGTTTGCGATGGTCCAAGACGTCAGAGATTTGCCGGCCGGCCGCAGCGACGGCCTGCACCGCTTTCTCGGCGGCTCCCCGCTGGCGGTCGCGTTTCGCCTGGTCCTGCTCTCGATCCTGGTCGGCGTCGTGCTGGCCGCGATCGGCTTCGACCCCTGGAACATCATCACCAGCATTCGTCTCCTGTTCCAGCGTCTCTGGGATCTCGGCTTCGATGCCGTGAACTGGCTGTGGCGCTACTTCCTGCTCGGCGCCGTCATCGTCATCCCGATCTGGCTGCTCTCGCGCGTCTTCGGCGCGCCGCGCGGCCGGTGAGATTTTGAAGGCTCGCGGCCGATGCAATTGCGCTTTGTCGGCTGCGGCGATGCTTTCGGCTCCGGCGGCAGGCTCAACACCTGCTTCCACGTCTCCGGGCGCGAGGCCAACTTCCTGATCGATTGCGGCGCGTCGGCACTGCCGGCGCTGAAGCGGCTCGAGATCGACTGCAACGAGATCGATCTGATCCTGATCACGCATTTCCACGGCGACCATTTTGGCGGGCTACCGTTTGTCCTGCTCGACGCGCAATTCTCGCGGCGGACGCGGCCGTTGACGATCGCGGGTCCGAAAGGCATCGCGGCGCGGCTTGCCCAGGTGATGGAAGCGCTGTTCGAGCATTCCTCAAGCACCCAACAGCGGTTCGAGCTGAACGTGGTCGAACTCGCCCCCGAGCAAGGCCGAAGCTTCGGCGCGGTGACGGTGACACCCTATCCGGTCGTGCACGGCGAATCCGGCGGGCCTTTCCTGGCTTATCGCGTCGAGGCCGAGGGCCGCACGCTCGCCTACAGCGCCGATACCGAATGGACGGAGACGCTCATTCCGCTGGCGCATGGCGCGGACCTTTTCATCGCGGAAGCCTACATGTACGAGAAGGTGGTCAAGAACCATCTCAGCCTGAAGACCTTGGAACAGCACCTGCCGGCGATCGGCGCCAAGCGGCTCGTCCTCACCCATATGAGCGAGGACATGCTGTCGCGTCTGGGCGAAGTGCCGCATCTCGCTGCAGAGGACGGCATGGTGCTCGTGTTCTGACATGCACGCGCCGGTTCATCCCAGGATCAGCTCCCGACAGGTGTTCTCCATCGCGGGACCGGCGATGGTCGCGAACCTGACCACGCCGCTGATCGGCGTGGTCTCGACCACCGCGATCGGACGGCTCGACGATGCCGCGCTGCTCGGCGGCGTCGCGATGGCCTCCGTCATCTTCGACTGCCTGTTCTGGCTGTTCGGCTTCCTGCGCATGAGCACGCTCGCCTTCACCGCACAGGCGCTGGGCGCCGGCGAGACGCGCGAGCAGACCGCGATCCTGGTACGCGGCTTCATCGTCGCCGGCCTGATCGGCACCGGCCTGATCGCGCTGCAACTGCCGCTGACCTCGGTGCTGTTCGACCTGATGGGCGGCAGCGAAGGCGTGACGCGCGCGGCGAAAACCTATTTCATGATCCGGATCTGGTCATCGCCCTTCGCCTTCGCCAATTACGTCGTGCTCGGCTGGCTGGTCGGGCAGGCCCGCGCCAATCCCGCCCTCGCGCTCCAGGTCGTCATCAACCTCATCAACATGGTGGCGACGATCCTGCTGGTGCTGGTCTACGACACCGGCATTGCCGGCGCGGCGGTCGCCGCGCTGCTCTCGGAGACGATCGGCTTCGTGCTCGGCGTGGTCGTCTGCCGCCGCTATGCGGACGGTGGCTTCAGGGTGCCCCGCGCAACGCTGTTCAATCGCGCAAAACTGATGCGTCTGCTGGCAGTGAACTCCGACATCATGATCCGCACGGCGGCGCTGATCGCTGTGTTCCTGTTCTTCACCGCCAAGGGCGCGCGCGCCGGCGACGTCACGCTGGCGGCGAATTCCGTGCTCAACAATTTCCTCCTGGTCAGCGCCTTCTTCCTCGACGGCCTCGCCAACGCAGCCCAGCAGCTCTGTGGCCGGAGCTTTGGCGCGCGCGACGCCAGGGGATTTGCGGATTCGACCAGACTGGTGCTGCTCTGGGGCCTCGGCTTCGCGCTGGTCGTCGCCGTGCTGTTCGCGCTGTTCGGCCCCAACCTGATCAATGTCATGACGGCCAGTGAGGATGTTCGCCGCGCCGCGCGCGAGTTCCTGCCGTTCATCGTGCTTGCGCCGATCCCCGGCGTGTTCGCCTTCGGCTTCGACGGCATCTATGTCGGCGCGACCTGGGCGCGCGAGATGCGCAATCTGATGCTGGCATCGCTCGCGATCTTTTTCGGCGTCTGGCTGGCGCTGCAATCGTTCGGCAATGCCGGATTGTGGTGCGCGCTGATCGCATTCTACGTCGCCCGCGGCGGCTTGCAGGGCGCGCGCTATCCGGCGCTGTATCGCGCGACGTTTTCTTCTCCTTCTCCCCGCTTGCGGGGAGAAGGTTGGGATGAGGGGGAGTTTCCGCAGTCGTCCGTTAAGAAGCCGAATTGAGCGGGGCCGGACAGGCGCGCGTGCGCCAGAGCTGGATCAGGAACAGGCACAAGAGTTCTCTGATCCAGGCGAGGATGCGGCGGAAGTTGTGGCCGACGGCTGAGAGGATGACGTTGGCCGCATCGCCGGCGCGGCCTTTGAGGTAGCAGCGGCCGAGGTGGCCATCGGTCTTCAGGTGTCCGATGATGGGTTCGATGGCGGAACGG
>NZ_JACEGD010000009.1:40000-198871 GCF_016031635.1 Bradyrhizobium diversitatis | reverse complement strand
CGCTCGAACCCGGCCGCGATCTCGTCGCCGATCGCGGCTATGATGCCCGTGCTCTCATCGACCTGGTCGAAAGCCGTGGTGGGCGGGCTCATATCCCGACCTGCCGCGACCGCAAGGTCCAGCGCTCGGTCGATCCCGCCCTCTATCGCCAACGCAATTTGATCGAGCGCTTCTTCAACAAGTTGAAGCATTTCCGCCGTATCGCGACACGATATGACAAGACCGCCCGCAACTTCCTTGCCGCCGTCTTGCTTGCCTCAACGCGAATCTGGATGCGGTTTGAGTCCACGACCTAGTCCGCCGCGCGGCATCAGGACACGATCTTCGAGGCCTCATAGGGCCTCGGCTCGAGCCCGAAGGCCGCCAGGGCGGCGCCAAGCGCAACCATCACGGGATGCATCGCGACGACTGCCTTCGACGAGCTCAGCAAGGCTGCGGCGCGGACCAGCGACAGCGGCACCCGCCCAAGCATCTGCGCGAAGACTCGCGCACGCGCCGCCGTGGTCTGCGCGGCCTTGTACTGTACGCGATAGTTGATCGCACCGATGCGCAGGCCGCGCTTTGCGATCCAGCCGAGGCTGGTGCGGTTGTGCGGCACGGTCTCGGTGATGACGGCCTCCGCCGTCCAGTGGAACAGCATGCCGGCATCGCGGCACCGCACGAAGAAATCACAATCGCCGCCGCCGAGAAAATTGAAGCGCAGGTCGAACGCGGGACGATCGAACCGTTCGAAGGCGGCACGCGTGATCAGACAATTGCCGCACCCATAGATCAGCGGCACCGCACCGCTATAGTCGTAGGCGGGACAGAAGGCGGGATGACGCGAAAGCCAGGGCTTGCTGTCGTCGTCGAAGACCGGCAGCACCGGCCCGCCGACCACGTCGGCACCGGTCGCCTCCGCAGTGCGGACCATCAATTCGAGCCAGTCGGGCGAAGCGATCTCGTCGTCGTCGATCATCAGGAAATGCGTCGCGGCGGGAAACAGCCCCTGCGCAGTCTCGAATGCGGCGTTGATCGCCTGGCAGTTCCCCTGCCGCTTCTCGACGAGGCAGACGCCCTGGAGCCGGCCATCGGCGAGATATTCAGCGGCGACCGGCGCGCTTTCGCGCCGCGCAGCGTCGTTCTCGACCATAACGACGGCAAAGGAGCGGGGTGTACGCTGGCTCGCCAGCGAGTCCAGGGTCAGCCGCAGATGCTGCGGGCGCCGGAAACAGGGAATGCAGACGACAATTCCTACCGACAGATCGATGACGCGGGAGCTCGCCACGATCTCCCGGTTGGGATCGCACACGACGTCCGAGATGCGCGTGGCGGACAGGTCTGTCGGGATCAATGTCATGACGTCCTAGATGGCCGAGATATGTTGAGAAAGCCCTGCTTCGATCGCGCGGATCGGCCTCGTGCCGCGATGGCACGTCGCTGCGGGACAGATGCGTGCCAAAATGACCGATCGGCGCGCGGCACATCCGCCACGCCATCCCGGTGATCTCCAGTCATCCTGGCACGACACCATGCACTTAACCGCCTTCGCGTGTTTCTGCCGCAAAACCTCGCACGCGTGCTAGTGCAATTCGCGGTCCAGTGCGCCGTCGACGTCTCGACATGAACAATGCCGTAGTTAACGCCTATACGCATTAACCCGACCGTAAGCACCGCGATCGGTGAGACGGCGCGGCATCGGATTTGCTCTTCGGGCGAGCGAGTCTTTTCCTGTAAATTTGAATAGAACAAGCGCGGCCAGAAAATCATGAACAAGCCAGCCACGATCGACTTCGCGACAGCCACGGCAATCAATGTCTCCGCGGCCATAACACCCACCCAGGCGCTCCATGATCTCGTTCCCGGCGAGGCCCGCGACAGCCTGCTCGCCGTCCACGACGTGCTGTGCCGCGAGCTGCCGCAGGACCGGCTCGCCATCTATGAGGCCGGCGGCGGCTCGTGCAGCGTCCTGCCACCGGAATTGCTGAGCCGCAGCAAGGTCACGGTCGTCGACATCGACGAGGACCAGGTCCGCAACAACACCTACGCCGACGAGGCGATCCTCGGCGATGTCCAGACCTACCGCTTCAGGCGCGAGACCTTCGATCTCGTGATCTGCTACAACGTCATCGAGCACCTGCCGAACGTCGATGCCGCGCTCCTGAATTTCCGTGACGCGCTCAAGCGCGGCGGGATGATCCTGATCGGCGCGCCCAATCCGCGCTCGCTCTCCGGAGTCGTCACCAAATATTCGCCGCACTGGTTTCACGTCTGGTTCTACCGGCACATCCGCGGCATCAAGGACGCCGGTCTGCCCGGCGAGCCGCCGTTCCCGACGTTCTTCCATCCGCTGGTGACGCTACCCCGGCTCGAGGCTTTCGCGACCGCCAACGGCCTCGAGATGATCTATCGTCGCGAGGTGGAGAGCCCGCGCTACCCCGAGATGCGCCGGCGCAAACCGTTGTTTGCGGCCCTGGTCGATGCCGGCGCCGCGATGCTGAACGCCGTGCTGCCGCGCGGCACCGACGTCCGTCGCGGCGACTATCATGTCATCCTGCGGAAGCGCTGACGGCCATGACCCGTGCCCGGCCCATCGCTGGACGAGCGGCGGCGCGCGGCCACGTTGCGCGCGGTAACGAATCGTTAATCCCTGGACGATCCCGGTATCGCGAGCGTCACGAGGACGCGCGTAGGGGTGGCATGCGCTTAAACGCTTTGTTTGCCATTTCCGTGAATAGTCCCTCAGCGAGTATGGTTAATTTTCCCTGTTGCGTTGATTGGGCACCCATATGCCGGGTGCGTGGCGTAAAGCGAAGAGTAACCCCTCAGCCCGCGGCAGTTGGAATGAAAGCTGGGGATCATGCTTGACTATAACCAGCCGATCGATCGGACCGGACCGGAGGCCCCGCAACGGAAGCCTCAGGCCGGCTTCAACGTGCTCGAGCTCGTCAATTTGCTCTGGCGGCGAAAGGTCGCGATCGCCGCGGCCGCCCTGCTCGGCGCGACGCTCGCAGTCGTCGCCGGCAAGAGCGTGACGCCCCGCTACACCGCCACCGCTCAGCTCTATGTCGACCCACGCGAGCTCCAACTCGTCGACCGCGAACTCACGCCCCGCGCCCAGGACATCTCCGGCATGTCCATGGTGGTGGAGAGCCAGGCGCGCCTGATCACCTCCAACAGCGTACTGCTCCAGGTGATTCAGCAGGCAGGTCTCGACAAGGATCCGGAATTCGGAGGCGGCGACGGCAGCAGCCTGATGTCGTCGCTGCTCGGCCTGATCGGCCTGCACCCCCGCGCGCCGTCCGCCGCGGAGAAGAATGAAGTGCAGCTTGCTGCGCTCGACGCATTGAACAAGCACATCACCGTCCGCAAGACCGAGAAGAGCTTCATCGTCGACATCGAGGTCTGGTCGACGGATCCCGCGAAAGCGGCGATGCTGGCCAACACGCTGACCAATGCCTACCTCGCCGAATCCCGCAGCTCGCAGGCGTCGGCCGCACGGCGCGCTACCAACGATCTCTCCAGCCGCCTGAAGGAGCTGCGCGACCGGCTGCGCAACGCCGAGACTGCGCTTGCCACCTACAAGGCCCAGAACAATTTCGTCGGCACCCAGGATGCGCTGATCAGCGACCAGCAACTCTCCGCCAGCAACCAGCGGCTTTCCGCGGCTCGTGCGGCGACGATGGATGCGCAGGCACGGCTCGACCAGATCGAGGCGAGCCGGCGCACGGCCACGGATGCAGGTGCGATCCCCGAGGCGCTGCAATCGCCGACGATCGCGAATCTGCGCGCGCAATATGCCGACGCCCGCAAGAAATATGCGGAGCAGGCCGGCGAGCTCGGACCGCGCCATCCGGCGCTGCGCCAGACCGAGAAGCAGGTCGAGGACCTCAAGCGTACCATCAACGAAGAGATCGACCGCTTCGCCCAGTCCGCCAAGAACGATTTGACGCGCGCCCGCGATTTCGAAGCCTCGCTCAACCGGGCGCTGGAAGCGCAGAAGCGGCAGAGTGTCCAGCTCAGCCAGGCCGCCGTGCGCCTGCGCGAGCTTGAGCGCGAAGCCGATGCCAGCCGCGACGTCTATCAGTCCTTTCTCAAGCGCTCCCGCGAGACCGAGGAGCAGGAGAGCCTGAACACGTCGGCGGCCCGCGTCATCGGCGAGGCGACGGTGCCACAGCGGCGCTCGTTCCCGCCCGCGATGAGCTTGTTCGCCATGATCGGCTTCATCTTCGGCGCGATCGCGGCCTCGAGCTGGTTCGTCGCGGTCGAGTTGCTATTCACCGGAGCGATCGCACCAGCGCCGGCGCCTGCCCGTCCACAGCGCACGCCGGCGCCGGATGCAGATGCAATGAGAGCTCCGCAGCGCGCGCCCCCGCCGGAGGCGTCGCCGCCTCCGCCGGCCTCGCGAGCTCCGGAAGTTGAAGAGATTCCGCCGGAACTTGTCGCGCCCCCGCTCCAGCCTTCGATGGTCGAAAAGCCCGTGATCGAGAAGCCGCTGATCGCACGCTTCCAGGAAGCCGACGTCATCCACACGCTCGGCGCCATCCTCGCTACGGGCGGCGGCGTCGACCTCACGCGGCTGGGCTGGCCAACGCTCCGCCCCGGCTTTCCCCTGACGACACTGCTCAACGCTTGGCGTGACATGCGCGCGGCGGTCGTCCGGCGCGCCGGCGGCAAGGCGATGCCGGTCATCGCGCTCGTCGGTGCCGGCGAGACCACCGGACGTAGCGTGACCACGCTGAATTTCGCGCTGGCCGCCGCCCGCGACGGCGCCCGCGTGCTGATGATCGATGCCGACCATCAGGCACGCTCGCTTTCGAACAAGGTCAGCCGTCCCAGCAGGAGCGAACCGAGCAGGCTCGGATGGCTCTCGATCGGCAGCAAGGACGCACGCGAGATCAAGACGGTCAACGGCATCTCGGTGCTGCCCGCCGCGGAGGGCGATGCCGACAAGGCTGCCGCCGCGATCCGCAAGGCGATTGCGCAGGCCCGTTCCGCCGGCGGCTATGATCTCGTGATCCTCGACGGCCCAGCGATGCCGCTCTCGGCCGGCGGCCGCAAGCTGCTCGACGACACCGACTCGCTGGTGGCCGTGCTCCCGACCAGCCTCGACGTCAACGACAGCCTGGAAGAGATCCTGGCCGCGCTCGGCCCCGCCGAGCGCAAGCTCGTCGGCGTCGTGCTCGACGAGCTCACCCCTGCAATCCAAACGCGCCATCGAGGCAGACAATATGCTTGAGCGCCGCGTCAACCTCGACGGACGGGCAGCGACTGCCGAGGTGCCGAGAATCACCGTGGGCGGGCTTCGCATGGCCGCGCTCGACCTGGAAGCCACCGCCGATTTCATGATCGAGGCGACCGATCCTGACAGTCGCATCGGCCGCCCGCTGTTCCTGACCTCGGCCAATGGCGAGGTGCTGGCACGCTGCTCGACCGAGCCGCAGACCGAGCGGCTGTTCCGGGCCGCAGACCTGATCAACGCCGACGGTCAGCCTCTGGTCGCGGCCTCGAAGCTGCAATCCTGGTTCCCGCTGCCGGAGCGCGTTGCGACCACGGACCTGTTTCATATCGTTGCGCGCAAGGCTGAAGCCGTCGGCCGCACGTTCTATATGTTCGGCGCAAGCGAAGCCGAGAACGCCGCTGCGGTCGAGAACGTCCAGAAGATGTATCCCAGGCTCAAAATCGTCGGACGCAGCCACGGCTATCTGCGCGGCGAGGCGCTGCGTGCCAAGGTCGAGGAGATCAACGCCCTGGCGCCGGACTATCTGTGGGTCGCGCTCGGCGTGCCCAACGAGCAGGCATTCGTGAAGGAGTTTTCGGCGCAGCTGACCAATGTTGGCGTCATCAAGACATCCGGGGGCCTGTTCAACTTCTTGTCCGGGAGCCGTTCGCGCGCGCCGCAATGGATGCAGAAGATCGGGCTCGAATGGGCCTGGCGCACCTTGCTCGAGCCACGCCGTCTGCTGTGGCGCTATTTGACCACCAACCCCCGGGCGCTCTATCTTCTCCTCAGCCGCAACCGCCCTATCCGCTAGAAGAAGAGCAGAAGACGACATGACCGACAGACCGACCGTCCTCGTCACCGGGGGTGCGGGTTATATTGGCTCGCATGCGTGCCGCGCATTGACCGCCGCCGGCTATCAGCCCGTCGTTTATGACAATCTCTCGACAGGTCATCGCAGCTTCGTCTCCGGCCCGCTGGTGACGGGCGATCTGCTCGATGGCGCGGTGCTGGCGCGCGCTTTCGCCGACCACAAGGTCACGGCGGTGATGCATTTTGCGGCGGCGAGCCTCGTCGGGGAGTCCATGACCGACCCGCAGAAATACTACATCAACAACGTCCAGGGCACGTTGTCGCTGTTGCAGGCCATGCGCAACGCGGGCTGCCATCGCATCGTGTTCTCCTCGACCGGCGCCATCTACGGCAACGCCGATTCCAAGGCGCTGCCGGAAGACTTCCCCTGCGCGCCGATCAATCCATACGGCGCATCGAAGCTGATGATCGAGCGCATGCTCGCCGACTACCGCACCGCCTACGGCTTTGGTGCCTTCTGCCTGCGCTATTTCAATGCCAGCGGCGCCGATCCGGCCGGCGGCATCGGCGAGCTGCGCGACAACGAAACCCATCTCATTCCACGCGCCATGATGGCGCTTCAGGGACATGTCGACTTCGCGGTGTTCGGCGACGACTACGACACACCCGACGGCACCGCGATCCGCGACTACATCCACGTCACGGACCTTGCGGCCGCGCATGTCGCGGCACTGAAGCTTCTGGAACAAGGGCATGCCGGCGGCAGCTTCAACCTCGGCACCGGTTCCGGCTTCTCTGTACGCGAGATCCTCGACGCGATCAGGCAGGAGGCCGGGCGCGAGGTGCCACACAGCGTCAAGCCGCGCCGCGCCGGCGATCCCACTTATCTCGTTGCGGATCCTTCTGCCGCGAGAAACGTGCTGAACTTCGTGCCGCGCCACTCCGATCTGCCCACGGTGATCCGCACGGCCTGGGCCTGGCACCAGAAGGCGCACCCGTTCAGGTCGCGCTAGGCGACCGTATTGCAGCTTGCCGGCGGACACCTTAAGCCGCTAAAGGGAATGAAGAGACTATGAAAGCCCGCACCGGCCGCTTTTCCGGCCGCCGGGTGCTCGTGGTATGGCCGCCGATGGAGCGGCATACGTGGCTGCGCGACGCGCCGTTCTTCAAAGCTTCAAGACCACGACCGCGTGCGCGCATCGGCCTGCTTTCAGGCGCGAAAAGGAGCACGGAGCGAATGCATCAGGCCGCAAGCCTGCAATTCGAGCGCGTGGTGAACGAATTCGCCCGCTGGCTCGCCGTGCCCGAGGACGAACGGTCGCCGGCGCCGGCCTGGTGGTGGGGACCCGCGATCGCGGTGCGCGACGCGCACCAGCCGATGCCGGGTGCGTGGTCGCGCACGCTCGGCCTCGGCGACGGATCGACCTTTGCCGACGGAGCGTGCCTGCTTCTCGCCCTGTTCGAGGATCAGACCTCACTGCCATGGCCGGACGATTTTCCGCGCAAGGCGGAACGCGAGGCCGACGAGTCCCGTGAGCTGCACCCGCTGCCGTCAGACGACAGCGCCTTTCAACCGTAACGCCGCGGCCTCCTCGGCGACCGGATCCCGCTCCGGCTGGAGCGGCGGCGCGACGGGCAGCACCATCGGCCGCAGCAACTCCGCGATCTGCCGCGCCGGCAGCGGCTTGGAGATGAGGAAGCCCTGCATCTCGTCGCAGCCATGGGTCCGCAGGAACGCCTCCTGCTCGGCATTCTCGACGCCTTCGGCGACGACGGTCATGCCGAGTGCCTTGCCCATGCTGATGATTGCCTGTGCGATCGCCTGGTCCTCCGAATCCTGCGGCAGGTCACGCACGAAGGAGCGGTCGATCTTGATGGTGTCGATCGGAAAGTGCTTCATCAGCGACATCGACGAATAGCCGGTGCCGAAATCGTCGATGGCGAGGCGGATACCGCGGCTCTGGATGGAGTCGAGGACTTTGAGCGCACGACCGACATTGTGCATCATCATGCTCTCGGTGACCTCCAGCTGGAGCAGCACAGGCGACATGCCGCTGGCGGCCAGCGCTTCGTCGACGTCCTGCAACAGATGCTCGTCGACAAACTGGCGTGGCGACAGGTTGACCGCCATCGACAGCGGCAACAGGCCGTGGCGCTGCCAGGCCATGGCTTGCGCGCAGGCCTCATTCAGCACCCAGCGGCCGATCGGCACGATCAGCCCGGTTTCCTCCGCAAGCGGAATGAATTGCGCCGGCGAGACATTGCCGAGATCGGGATGAGCCCAGCGCAGCAGCGCTTCGACCCCCGTGATCTGGCCGGTCCCCATGTCCACCTTGGGCTGGTAGTTCAGCGAGAACTGCTCGCGCTCCAGCGCGCGGCGTAGTGCGCTCTCGAGCGACAGCCGTTCGATCGACTGCGTCTTCACTTCGTTGGAGAAGAAGCGATAGCCGTTCTTGCCGTCTTCCTTGGCGAGGTACATCGCCATGTCGGCGTTCTTGGTCAGCGTCTGCGCGTCGGAGCCGTTGGCCGGATACATCGCGATGCCAATGGAGGCCGTCGTGTGGCACTCGTGGCCCGCCACCTCCATCGGCTCGGCAAGCGTCGCGAGCAACCCCGCCGCAATGCGCTGGACGTCGTCGATCTCGCCGCACCGATCGAGGATCACCACGAACTCGTCGCCGCCGAGCCGCGCCACCACGTCGCTGGCCCGCAGCGCGCCGCGCAACCGGTTCGCGACTTCGAGCAGGAGCAGGTCGCCGGCCTCGTGACCCAGTGAATCGTTGATGACCTTGAAGCGGTCGAGATCGATGAACAGCACCGCAAAGCGGTGATCGCGACGCTGTGCGGTGTCGATCGCCGCGTGCAGCAGCTCGTTGAATGTCTCGCGGTTCGGCAGGTCTGTCAGGCTGTCATGCGAGGCCAGATACTCGATCCGCTCGTCTGCCCGCTTCTTCTCGTCGGCGCGATCGAAATTCTCCATCGCGAAGGAGACGTTGTCGGCGAGGCGCTGCAACAGCTCGACGAATTCGGGCGTGAAGGTGGCCGGTTCGGTCGACATGTAGATCATGACGCCGACGGCCTGGTCGTGCGCGATGAGCGGAAACGCGGCGCCCGATCGCGCTCCGTCCCCACGGACGATGGCGTGGAAGACACGGACCCGGTCGTCGTTGAGATAATCGTTGCTGATGCAGGGCTGGCGCGTCCGGAACGCCGTGCCGCTCATCCCGCGCCCTTCCGGCCGCTCGGGATCGATGGAGAGACGGACGTTGCGCGTCGTGTCGGCGGACGGACCGGCGGTGGCGACGATCTCGAGCTGGTCTGTGCCGGCCCTCGCCAGCGCAATCGTGGTCGAGGTGAACTTGGCGCCGTTCGATGCCGCAAGGCAGACGAGGTCGAACAGCTCGGCGCGCGACTTCGCGCGCATGATCGCCTCGTTGGTCGCACTCAGGGCCGCGAACATGCGCGTCAGACGCTCCTTCTGCGCCTCGGTGCGGACCTTCTCCTCGGCGCGATCGAAATTGTCGAGTGCAAAGGAGACGTTCTCCGCCAGGCGCTCGAGCAGCTCGACCAGATCGGGGGTGAACGTATCCTCTTCCAGGGCGAGGAAGAGCAAAATGCCGACCGCCTTGTCGCCCGCCCTCAGAAGCGGGAAGCTCGCCGCGGCACGCGTTCCATCCTCGATGGCCTTTGTGCGCCAGTATGCCGACCGCGGCTCGTTCAGATAGTCGTTCATGACACTGGGCCGGCGGGTTCGGAGTGAGGTGCCGATGATGCCCTGAGCCTCGGGATGGCCGGAGGAAATGTTACAGGTCCGTCCGGCCATGCGCTCCTTCAGGCGCCCCTTGACCGCGACGACTTGAACGAGCTCGCGCTCCTCGTCGATGATGCCGATCGTCGCCGAGGCAAAGAGATCGCCGAGCACAGCCGCCTGGCAGGCCGCCTCGAACAGCTCCTCGCGTGTCTTGGCGCGCATGATGGCTTCGTTGGTTGCGCTCAGCGCCTCGAACATGCCGCTCAGACGATTGCGCTGCTTGTCCGCTCGCGCCTTCTCGTCGGCGCGGTCGAAACTTTCGAGGGCGAAGGCGACATTGGCCTGAAGCCTGCGCAGCAGCTCGACGAGCTCCGGCGTGAAGGTGCCACGCTCCGGAGAGTTGAACAGAAAGACGCCCTCCACCCGGTCGCCGTTGAGCAGCGGCAACGCCGCGGAGGATGCGATGCCGTTGCGGCGGGCGCTGGCCTGCCAAGGCGCGATGCGATCATCAGCGAGCACGTCGTTGCTGACGGCGGGCTGGCAGGTGCGGAACGCCGTGCCCGTCAGCCCGCGCCCCTCGGGCACCCGGACGGAGGTGGAGAACGTGAAGTTGCGAACCTGATCCGCATTCGGTCCGTAGCAGGCGACGACGCGGAGCAGCTCGGCCCGACGATCGACCAGCGCGATGGTGGCCGAGGTGAACTTGGCTCCCTTCGCGGTCGCCTCGCAAACGAGGTCGAACAGCTCGGACCGCGACCGTGCACGCAGGATTGCCTCGTTGGTGGCGCTGAGCGCCGCATACATTCGCGCCAGGCACTCTTCTTCCACGGCGATCCTGGCTTTTTCGGCCTCGCGGCCGAAATTCTCGATTGCAAACGAGACGTTCTCCGCCATGCGCAGCAGCAGCGCGACGATCTCCTCGTCCTTGGCCCAGGAGCGGCTGATGAAGAACAGCAGCACGCCGACGCTCTCGCCGTATCTGATCAGCGGCGCGACGACGCAGGCGGCAACACCGGTGTTGACGTTGGCCTGCTCCCACGGCGAGCCCCTGGTGCGGCTCGCGAGATCGTCCTCGACGATGGCTTTCTGCGTCCGGAACACCTCGCCGGAGATGCCCTTGCCATAGGGATTCTCCGGATCGATCGAATAGCGCGCCTGGGTGACCAGTTCGAGGTTCTGCCCGGTAGCGGCGACAGGCTTCATCCAGTGCGAATCCGGTTCGCGAAGCAGGACGATGGTCGCCAGCGACTTGCCGCTGTGGACCGAGGCATCGCATACGAGCTGGTACAGCTCCTGCTCGGACTTGGCGCGCAGGATGGCTTCGTTGGTGGCGCTGATGGCACCGAACATGCGGTTGAGCCGCCGTGTCGCCCGCTCACTTGCCTGCCGCGCGGTCTCGCGCGCGAAATTGTCCAACGCATAGGAAATGTTCGCCGACATGCGCTCGAACAGCGACACCATCTGCTCGCTCAGCGAATTGGCTTCGCTGCGCGTCACGTACAATACGCCGACGCTTTTACCGTTGCAGAGCAGCGGCAGCGCCGCGGCCGCACCGATGCGAGCCTTAGCGGCGCCCTCGCGCCACGCCAACGAGCGCGGATCGTTCAGATAGTCGTTGCTGATGCACAGTTTCTGATCGCGAAACGCCTCGCCGCCGACGCCGGATCCTTCAGGCGTGCCGGCTTCCGTCGTGATCACAATCGAACGGAGCCGCGGAATGTCATCGCCACAGCCGGCCGCATAGCGCAGCCGCCGGCCGTCCGACTCCACCAGGAACACGGCAACGGCCAGAAAATCCCCGCTCGAAAATCCGGCGTCGCAGACCTTCTGGTACAGCTCGTCCGGCGATCTCGCGTAAAGGATCGCTTCATTGATGGCGCTCAACGCCGCAAAGGTGCGCGCGAGTGTCGTCGGCACGATCTCAGCTCCCGGGCATTTCTGCCTATTCTCCCGGTGACTTTATCAGCGGCGATCGCCTAAGTGGTCGTTATTGCGCACTGCAAACCATCGATCAAAGTGAACGAGCAGCGAACGAGCAACGCAAAACTGCGGGAAACACCGCCGCGTGGGACGAATCATCGGTCAAAGGCGCGTTCTCTCTACGAATTTGCAGCCCTGCGATGGTTTACGGGAGATTGATATCGCTCCTGCGCTTTGAGACGATGACACCCAACAAGCAGCCTGTCACGGGCACCAAGCCGAGGGGAACGCCATGCCGATCGTCAGGGCCGATCGCCTCACGCGCATCAGCGCCGCCCCGCGTGAGTACAGGCTCGACACCGTGCTCGATCTGGCCTGACGGCATCAGGAGAACAGCAGCATGAATCGGCAGATGGTATTGGTCGGCTTCCTCCAGGCGCAGAACTGCACGAACCTGCCGAGTTCCTGGCGGCATCCTGACTCGCGCAACGATTCGATGTCGGCGGACTATTATCAGGAGATCGCCAGGATACTGGAAGCCGGCAAGTTCCACATGGCCTTCTTCGACGACCGCCTGGCGATGCCGGACCGCTACGGCAACGATCACGCCCACACCGTCGAATACGGCATCCGCTGCGTGAAGATGGATCCGCTGATCGTGCTGACCACGATGGGCATGGTCACCGAGAAGCTCGGCCTTGGCGCGACCTGCTCGACCACCTACTATGAGCCCTTCGACGTCGCGCGCCGCTTCGCAACGCTCGACCTGATGTCGGGCGGGCGCGCCGGCTGGAACGTCGTCACCTCGCTCAATGACGGCGAGGCGCTCAACATGGGCCGCGACTCCCATCCTGAGCATGATTCCCGTTACGACCGTGCCGACGAGTTCATGGAGGTCGTGCTCGGCCATTGGGACACCTGGGAAGACGGCGCGCTGATCATGGACAAGCGAAGCGGTCGCTTCGCCGATCCGACCAGGGTGAAGCGGCTCGACCACAAGGGACCGGCCTTCAGGTCGCGCGGGCCGTTCACCGTTCCGCGTTCGCAACAAGGCCATCCCGTGATCATCCAGGCCGGCGCTTCAGGCCGCGGCCAGCGCTTCGCTGGGCGCTGGGGCGAGGTGATCTTCACCGCCGCGCGCAATCTCGCCGCCGCCAAGGACGGCTACGCCGCCGTGCGCAACGAAGCGGCGACGGCCGGCCGCGACCCTGACCAGATGTTCCTGTGCAATCTGACCACGCCGGTCTGCGCCGCAACCAAGGCTGAGGCCGAAGACAAGATGGCGCTGATCGACAAGCTGCCGCTCCAGATCGACGCGCTGTCGCTGCTCGCCGAAGCACTCAACTACGATTTCGCCTCCAAGGATCTCGACGAGCCGCTGACGACGGAGGAACTGAAGAGCATGCAAGGCATCCTGGGCATCCGCGACGGCGTGCTGAAGGCGTCAGGCAAGAGCAACCCGAGCGCGCGCGACTTCGTCACCTTCTCCGGCCGCGGGCAAGTGCAGGACGCGATGGTCGGCGGTCCCAAGGAGATCGCGGACAAGCTGGAGGAGATGTTCGTCGAGCGCGGCTGCGATGGCTTCGTCATCGCCGCAACCTACGTGCCCGGCTCCTACGCCGATTTCGTCAAGCATATCGTACCAGAGTTGCAGCGTCGCGGCCTGTTCCAGACGGACTATCGCGGCAGGACGCTACGGGAAAATCTCGGGCTCGAGCGGCCGGCTGCCGGCGCCTGGAAAGTGCAGCCGCGCGAGGCTGCGGAATAACGAGGAGAAGACATGCGCTGGCTGAAATTCACCGCCTCGGGCAAGACGTCCTGGGGGATCGTTGAAGGCGACCGGGTGATCGCGGTCGATGGCGATCCCTTCGCCGGATGGCAGCGCACCTCGCGGATGCTGCCGTTATCCGAGGTCAAGATCGAACTGCCGCTGATCCCGCGCACCTTTTATTGCGTCGGCTTGAACTATCTGAAGCACCTCAAGGAAGCCGCCGACAAGCGCGGCGAAGTGCCGGCCGTCCCCGACAGGCCCGAGATCGGCTATCGCGCGCAGAATGCACTGATCGCCCACGACGAGGAGGTCGTGATCCCCTCCTTCGCGACGGACAAGATCCACTACGAGGGCGAACTCGTCGTCGTCATCGGCAGGAAGGTGAAGCATCTCACCGAGCAGAACGCGATGGATTGCGTGTTCGGCTACACCATCGGCAACGACGTGAGCGAGCGCAGCTGGCAGAAGGAGGACCGCAGCCTGTGGCGCTCCAAGAACGCCGACACGTTCAAGCCGATGGGGCCGTGGATCGAGACCGAAGCCGATCTCGAAAAGATGGAAACGATCGTCCGCGTCAACGGCAAGGAGACCAACCGCTTCGCGACCGCCGACATGATCTTCGGCGTGGTGCCCTTCCTGGTCGAGCTGACCAGGTATTTCACGCTATGGCCCGGCGACGTGATCTGGATGGGCACCGACGGCGCCTCGCCGGATATCAAGCACGGCGACGTCGTGGAGGTCGAGATCACCGGCGTCGGGACGTTGCGCAACAGGTTTGTGCGGGAGGAGCGGTAAGCTAACCGCGGCACTGCCCGCAACTCAAAACGGCAACGCCACACCCGTCTTGATCTCCTTCAGCACGACATTGCTGCGGACGTAGCGGATGCCGGGGATGCGGAACATGAACTCGTCGAGGAAGCGGTTGTAGGCGGCCATGTCCTGCACGACGACGCGCAGATGATAGTCGGCGTCGCCCGTGGTCGCAAAGCACTCCAGCACCTCGCGGCGCGTCGTGACCCTGGCCACGAACTCGTCGACGAACTTCGCGTCATGCCGCTCCAGCGAGACGTGGAGGATGGCCGACATCGCAAAGCCCGCCTGCTCTCGCGCGACCAAGGCCGCATAGCCGCGAATGACGCCGCTGTCCTCCAGGGCCCGGACCCGGCGCCAGCAGGCCGAAGTGGACATGCCGACCTCATCGGCCAGCTGCTGGTTGGTGGCACGGCCATCCCTCTGGAGATGGGCGAGAATCCTGGTGTCCTGCTCTTCGATCATGCAGACCCTCAAAACGACAGTTTCTACCAGAAGCGGGCACCTGATGCAAAATTCTACCGGATTGTCGGTCTATGCAGGATAAATAGGTAAGACCTACCAGCGACCCGGGCATAACCTTCCACCATCCGGCAGGATGCCGCACGAGGTCCGCATGGACGCCATTCCGTCACTCGACAGTTACGAGCTCTCCGACCGCTACGAGCGCCGGGAGGGCCGCGTCTTCCTCACAGGCACGCAGGCGATCGTCCGCATCGCACTCGATCAGGCGCGTCGGGACCGCACGGCCGGGCTCAATACCGCCGGCTTCATCTCCGGCTATCGCGGCTCTCCGCTCGGCGGCGTTGACCTCGAACTGTGGCGCATCCAGGAACGGCTCAAACGGGACCGCATCGAATTTCTTCCGGCCGTCAACGAAGACCTCGCGGCGACGGCGGTGCTGGGCTCGCAGCAGGTCGAAACGCAAGCCGACCGCGAAGTCGATGGCGTGTTCGGCCTCTGGTACGGCAAGGGCCCCGGCGTCGATCGATCCGGCGATGCGCTCAAGCACGGCAACGCCTATGGCTCCTCGCCGCATGGCGGCGTTCTGGTGGTCGCCGGCGACGACCATGGCTGCGTGTCATCCTCGATGCCGCACCAGTCGGACGTCGCCTTCATGAGCTGGTTCATGCCGACGCTGCATCCGGCCGATGTCGGCGAATATCTCGCGTTCGGCGAATATGGCTACGCGCTGAGCCGCTTCTCCGGCATGTGGGTCGGCTTCAAGGCGATTTCGGAGATCGTGGAATCAGGCGCCTCCGTCGCGCTGCGCCCGCCCCGCGACTTCCGCACGCCCGACTTCACGCCGCCGCCCGGCGGCCTGCACTATCGTTGGCCCGACCTGCCGGGCCCGCAGATCGAAGAACGGCTGGAAGCGAAGAAGCACGCGGTCTACGCCTTCGCCAAGGCCAACCCGATCGACAGGCACATCTACGACATTCCGAACGCCACCTACGGCATCGTCACCACTGGCAAGGCACATCTCGATCTGATGGAAGCACTGCGGCTGATGGGCCTCGACGAAGCGGCCTGCCGCAGCATCGGCATCGACGTCTACAAGGTCGGCATGGTCTGGCCGCTGGCGCTGCATGATGCGATGGACTTCGTGAAGGGCAAGCGCGAGATCCTCGTGGTCGAGGAGAAGCGCGGCATCATCGAGAGCCAGTTCAAGGAGTATTTTTACGACTATCCCGGCGACAAGCCCGAGCGCATGGTCGGCAAGCACGACGAGCGAGGGACAAGGCTGATCTCCTGGATCGGCGAATTGTCGCCGCGGGCGCTCGCTTCTGTGCTCGCGCGCCGGCTCGACCCGATGTTTCCGGGCCTCAATCTCGCCGCGCGTGCAGCCGCCTTGATGCCGGAAGCGGCGCGCACCATCAACGTCAGCGGAGCAACGCGAACGCCGTATTTCTGCTCGGGATGCCCGCACAACACCTCGACGAAAGTGCCGGAGGGATCCAAGGCCCTCGCCGGTATCGGCTGCCATTTCATGGCGAGCTGGATGGACCGCGAGACCTCCTCGCTGATCCAGATGGGCGGCGAGGGCGTGAACTGGGCGGCATCGTCAAGATTTACCGGCAACAAGCACGTGTTCCAGAATCTCGGTGAAGGCACCTACTATCACTCCGGCTCGATGGCGATCCGGCAGGCGATCGCAGCCAGGGCCAACATCACCTACAAGATCCTGTTCAACGATGCGGTGGCGATGACTGGCGGCCAGCCGGTCGACGGCCCGGTCAGCGTGCATGCCATCGCCCACAGCGTCCGCGCCGAGGGCGTGGCGCGTATCGCGTTGGTGTCGGATGATCCCGCACAGTTCTCGCCTGGCGACCTGCCGACCGGCGTCACCATTCACCCCCGCGAGGAGATGGATGCCGTGCAGCGCGAGCTGCGCGACGTCTCCGGCGTGTCGGTCCTGATCTATCAGCAGACCTGCGCCACCGAGAAGCGACGCCGCCGCAAGCGCGGGCAGATGGCCGATCCCAAACGCTTCGCCTACATCAACGACCTCGTCTGCGAAGGCTGCGGCGACTGCTCGGTCGAATCCAACTGTCTCAGCGTCGAGCCGAAGGAGACGCCGCTCGGCCGCAAGCGGCAGATCAACCTGTCGGCCTGCAACAAGGATTTCTCCTGCCTCAACGGCTTCTGCCCGAGTTTCGTGACCGTCGAAGGCGCGACGCGCCGGAAGAAAAGCGCGAGCCAGATCGACGCGGTCGGCCGCGCGGCCACGCTACCCCTGCCCACGCCCGCAACGCTCGAGCGACCCTACGATCTGCTGGTGACCGGCGTCGGCGGCACCGGCGTGATCACGGTTGGCGCGCTGATCGGCATGGCTGCGCATCTCGAACGCCGCGGCGTCTCGGTCCTGGACTTCACCGGCTTCGCGCAGAAATTCGGTCCCGTGCTGAGCTACATCCGCCTCGCCGCCAGCCCGGATGCGTTGCATCAGGTCCGCATCGACCAGGGCGCGGCCGACGCGCTGATCGGATGCGATCTCGTCGTCAGCTCATCGCCAAAGGCGTCCGGAACCTACCGGAAAGGCACGCGCGCTGCGCTCAACACCGCGGAGATGCCGACCGGCGACGTCGTCCGCTTCCGCGACGCCGATCTCGCCTCGCCAGCCCGCCTGCGCGCGATCGGCCACGTGATCGGCGAGAGCGATCTCGGCGCGATCGATGCCAATGCTCTGGCCGAGCGCCTGCTCGGCGATGCCGTCTATGCCAACATCATCATGCTCGGCTTTGCCTGGCAACGCGGACTGGTGCCGGTCTCGCTGCAAGCGCTATTGCGCGCGATCGAGCTCAACGGCGTCGCCGTTGAACGCAACAAGCAGGCCTTTGCTTGGGGCCGGATCGCCGCGGCCGATCCGGATTTTCTGCCGAGCGCGGACGATGCGCCCAAGGCCGAGACCCTCGACCAGCTCATCGCCCGGCGCTTCGATTTCCTCACGGCCTATCAGAACGCGGCCTATGCCGCGCGATACCGGGCGATCGTCACAAGAGTCCGCAGCGCCGAAGCGGGCCTGAACAGCGAAGTGCTGACCGAGGCCGTCGCGCGCAGCCTGTTCAAGCTGATGGCCTACAAGGACGAGTACGAGGTGGCGCGGCTGCACATGCAAAGCGGCTTCCTCGACGAGCTGAAGCGCGAATTCGAGGATGGCTTCAGCGTCCAGTATCACCTCGCGCCGCCGTTCCTGCCGTCGCGGCGCGACGCACGTGGACGTCCGCGCAAACGGGCCTTCGGACAGTGGGTCCAGATGCCTCTCAACATGCTGGCGCGCTTGAAGGGGCTACGCGGAACGCCCTTCGATCCTTTCGGCTACACCGCGGAACGCCACGCCGAGCGCGAGCTGATCACCTGGTATGAGGGCTTGATCGAACGGATGCTCGGCGACCTCGAAACGGCCCGCCTTCCGGATCTCGTTGCGATCGCAACGGCGCCAATGGAGATCCGCGGTTATGGGCCGGTCAAGGACGCCGCGATCGCGAAGGTGAGGACCGAGGTCGAGCGGCTGCTCGCTGAACTCCACATGCCATCGCCGGCGAAGATGCGCGCCACCGGTTGACGCGGCGCCGGCGAAGCTTCAGCCTCTGAGCCTGGAGGGAACGCCCTGATGGCGCTCCCGCGATCGGGTGACACATCATGGATTTCGACCAGCTGACCCTGACCGAGGCCGCGGACAACCTCAGCGCTGGAAAGGTCACGAGCACCGCGCTCACCCAGGAAGCTCTTGCCCGCGCCAAAGCCAACGCCGATCTCAACGCTTTCATCACGCTGGACGAGGCCGGTGCCCTGGAGGCCGCCGCGGCGTTCGACGCCAAGGGCGACAGGAGCAGGCCGCTCGGCGGCGTGCCCGTGGTGATCAAGGACAATATCGAGGTGGCCGGGCTGCCCTGTAGCGCCGGCACCCCCGCGCTGAAGGATTACGTTCCAGGGGTCGATGCGCCCGTTGTGGCAAAGCTGCGCGCCGCGGGAGCGATCATCATCGGCAAGACCAGCATGCACGAGCTGGCCTTCGGCATCTCCGGCTACAACACCGCGTTCAAGTCCGGCGCCGAGTTCGGCGTGCGCAATGCCTATGATCGCGCGCGGATCGCCGGCGGCTCCTCGTCCGGAACGGGCGCCGCGATCGGCGCGCGGATCGTCGCGGGCGGGCTCGGCACCGACATCGGCGGATCGGTACGCGTGCCCGCCGCCCTGAACGGGTGCGCCTCGCTGCGGCCAACGGTCGGGCGCTATCCGCAAGACGGCATCGCGCCGATCTCGCACACCCGCGACACCGCGGGCCCGATGGCCACGACCATGGCCGATGTCGCGCTGCTCGACCGCGTGATCGCCGGTGGCGATGCGGTCGCGGCGACCGACCTGACGCAGATTCGGATCGGCATCGTGAAGACGATGTTGACCAATCTCGATCCCGACACCGAAGCTGCCTTCCAGGCCGCTATCGCGCAGATGAAGGCACGCGGCGTCACGGTCGTCGAGGTCGAGATGCCGCAGCTCGCTGCACTCAACGGCCAGGTCGGCTTCCCCGTCGCGTTGTATGAAGCCTATGACGACATGGTCTCATATCTGAAGCACACCGGTACGGGCCTCACCATCGAAGCGCTGGCAAACGAAATATCGAGTCCCGACGTGAGGGGCACCTATGACGGCCTCGTCATCCCGCGCAAGCTGCCAGGGCCCGACGGCACACTGGTCGATGCCAAGCCGATCTATGATGCCGCCATCAAGACCGCGCGGCCCGCGCTTCAGGCGCTCTACCGCGATACATTTTCGAACAACAAGCTCGACGCCATCGCTTTCCCGACCACGCCACGCGTCGCGATCGCCTCCAATCCCGACTCCAGCAGTCTCGAAAACTTCGGACTCTTCATCCAGAATACCGATCCCGGCAGCAATGCCGGTATTCCCGGAATCCAGATCCCGATCGCGCTCGGCGCCAGCAGCAGATTGCCGATCGGTCTTGAACTCGACGGCCCTGCCGGCAGTGATCGCCGCCTGCTTGCGATCGGCATGGCGCTCGACGGTGTGTTCAAGCGGCTGCCGCCGCCGACCTCCTAAAGGAACAGTGCGACGCGCGGGCTTTCAAACGCCTAGCCGGCGGGACAGGATGAAGATCGCGGGCCCGATCCCGATATTTCGATCGGGGTAGGCGCACCCTCCTTGTCGCCATCGAACAAGATTAGGACACGTAGTCCGGTTGACGTCTTGTCCAGCGGCAGGAGCCCCTCCGGCTTGCGCTTCGGATCAAACGGCAAGTCCTTCAACAGCTCGACGGATTCTGATGCGCCGTCCCACGCGTAAACGGCGTAGGACCCCGGTCCGTCCGCTGCCGGACCTGCCAGAACGAGAATGCGGTCCCCGAAGGATGCGAGATCGCGCACGCCACGACCGTCGCCGAGCGGCAGCCGGTACAGACGGTGGTCCGAGCTCTTTCCATTGCCAAACAGGGAAGCTATCTCCACCGACATAACGACGGCGCATTTGCCGTTCAGCACGGGGCCTCGGAAACCTGCGAGCAGCGTCCGATCATCCTTGATCGCCACTCCCTCGATGGTCAGGCCATTCTTCTCCAGCCGGACATCCATGAAGTCGCGAAGAGCAGGTTCAGCCGCGATGACCTCTCGCAATTGCGCCGTACGCTCGAGCCCCGACGCATTACCATCTGCCCCCGTCGTACGGAACCGGACGATCTGGCTGCTTGCGGCGATCTTCGCTCGAATCTTATCGGCATGTTTCTTGGGATCGAGCTTGTGGTCCTTGTCCCTGGGATGGCCGTGCGAGCCGATGACGTAATAGTACCCATAGTGTCCTTTGGAGAACGCGACGCCCTCGGCATCGAGTTCCAGCGCTTTGTCCTTGAACATGTTGTCGATCAGTTTGACCGGGCTGCCGGCAACAAGCTTGCCGTCGGTCAATTCGATGAATTGGACGTCCTGGAGATTGTCGTCAATGACGAGGCACGACCGAGGAAACCCATCTGTGGTCGTGCATGCGATGCCACTGACATCCTTGGACTTGCCGCCGTCCGCGCCGATCAGCCTTTTCTTGACCGGCCATGCATCGTCGGCCGCGGCAAGAGAAGGCTGCACGCCGCTCGCCGCCATGAGGCCGAGCAGCAAAGCCGCAATCCATCCCGTTCTGGCGAGGGTCATCGAAGCCTCCCTTCAGCAGCTGTCGGTTCAGATATGGCCAGGCCGTCCAGCTTCATCGCAATATGATGCCGCTAATCCCCTGCGAAGCTCTCATGCACTCGAACGTTGACCGGCTTGCCGCCAGTCGATGCGTCAAGCATGGAAAGGTGAGGGCTTGAGAAGCAGAAGCCGGAAAGCCGGCTTGAACGAAACATCATATCGAAAAAACAGGATCGGGCCGAACCACTTCGGTCCAAAATAGAACACTCATATCTTAGGTTGTATTGTTCCAGATAACTCGGTGATGTCAACTTACTTTCTGAGCGACATGGCGCCGCCGGAGAAAGGTGTCATGAATACGGATTGATCAGCTTCTGCTGCTCGGCGCTGTGGTGCGCGAGCAGGTCGATGAAGGTCCTGACCTTCGCCGACAGATGATGGCGATGCGGATAGACCGCGTTCATGGACAGCTCGACCGTCCGGTATTCCGGCAAGAGGCGCACGAGGCGGCCGGTATCGAGATCGTCCTGAATGAGAAACCCGGCCATCAGGCAGACAGCGGCGCCCTCCAGTGCGACCTTCCGCAGCGCTTCCCCGCTGTTGGTGACGAAGCTGCCCGAGATGCGAACGGAGGCCGGAGTGCCTTTGCGGTCAAGGAAGCGCCATTCGTCGCCAAACGGATAGTTCAAGTGCCGGCCGCAATTGTGCCCGGTGAGCTCGTCGAGCTTCTGCACCCGGCCGTGCTTCTCGATATAGTCGTGCGAACAGCACAGCACGTGACGCCAGGTGGCAAGTCTCCGCACGATCAGGCTCGAATCCGGCGGCGGGATCATGCGCAGGGCAACGTCGTAGCCCTCCTCGATGAGATCGACATCGGCCTCGCCCATGCGCAGATCGATCCTGAGTTCCGCATGGGTCGACAGCAGCTTCGCCACGATCGGCGCGACAAGCGGCACCATGTGCGTGGCGACGTGAATGCGCAGCGTGCCGCGGGGCACCGACTGCAATTCGCTGGCGATGTCGTCGGCCTGTTCGAGATCTGCGAGAATCTGGGTTGAGCGATCGTAATAGGCCTTGCCGATTTCCGTGAGGCTCACCTTCCGCGTGGTGCGGTTGAGCAGCCGCACCCCCAGCCGGTCCTCCAGCGCCTGGACGTGGTTGCTCACCATGGTCGTCGACATGTTGAGGCGGCGGGCGGCGGCGGAAAACCCACCGTTTTCGACCACGTGGACGAAGGCGGTGAGGCTGGTGAAGCGGTCCATGGCTCAGAAGCTCCGATTATCCGTTCCTACTGGATAATGCTTCAAATAATTCCGGGATTATCACAAAGGCCGGGACAACGCATCTTACCCTCGTCAATGCGGACGCCCTCCTCGAACGGGCGACCGGGAATTTCGAGGATGTCATGTCGAACGCTTCTTATGTGTCTGGAACAACTGCAAAAATCGGCCTGCGGCTGTCTCGGCAGACCCTCAATCGGGCGGCCATCGGCCTGGCGCTGATCCTCGGCATCGCGGTGGCCGGCGACTATGGCTACGACTATTTGAAGACCGGCCGGTACCTCGAATCCACCGACGACGCCTATGTGAAGGCGGATTCCACGATCGTCGCGCCGAAGGTCTCCGGCTACATCGCAAAGGTGCTGGTGGGCGACAATGAGAAGGTCAAGGCAGGCCAGCTGCTGGCCAAGATCGACGATCGCGATTTCAGGACGGCGCTCGACCAGGCCCGCGCCGATGTCGCGGCTGCCGAAGCCTCCGTGCGCAACATCGATGCCCAGCTCGAACTGCAACAGCCGATCATCGAGCAAAGCACGGCCGATGTCGCTGCCGCGGACGCCAATCTGAAATTCGCACAAGAGGAGCGCGCCCGCTACGACGACCTCATGAAGTCGGGCTCCGGCACAATCCAGCGCGCGCAGCAGACCGACGCGGCGCTGCGCGCCAGCAGCGCGCAATTGCAGCACGCGAAGTTCGGCCTTCTGGCTGCGCAGCGCAAGATCGACGTGCTCACCAGCCAGCGTGCCCAGGCCGCAGCCCAGCTCGAACGTGCCCGTGCGGTCGCGCAGCAGGCAACGCTGAACCTGTCCTATACCGAGATCACCGCGCCGGTGGATGGCACGGTCGGCGCCCGCAGCTTGCGCGTCGGCCAATACGTGCAGGCCGGCACGCAATTGATGGCCGTGGTGCCGCTCGATGCGGTCTATGTCGTTGCCAACTTCAAGGAGACCCAGCTCACGCATGTGCGGCCCGGCCAGCCGGTCGAACTGTATGTCGACAGTTTTCGCGATCGGGTCCTGCACGGCCATGTCGACAGCCTCTCGCCGGCGAGCGGGCTGGAATTCGCATTGCTGCCGCCCGACAACGCCACGGGCAACTTCACCAAGATCGTGCAGCGCGTTCCGGTGAAGATCGTGCTCGACGACCACAGCCTCACCGGCCTGCTTCGCCCCGGCATGTCCGCGGTGCCGACCATCGACACCAAGGCGACCGTGCTGGCCGAGCGCGAGACGGCCAGGCGTCTCGCCGACAACATGCTAAGGCCGCACGGCGGCTGACCCGGACCCGGCAGGTTTGTCAAACCCTGCCGGAAGATCGTTCCAGAACGTCCTCGATTGTCGAAATCATCCGCATCCTGTCTCCGCAGCCGAGACGAGGCTTCCATGAGCACGCTTCAACCCGCCCTCAACGCGACATCCGCCCCCAGCATTCCCGCACCCGCCGCTCCGTCGGTGCCGGCCAAAACCTGGATCGCGGTGATCGGCGCAACGCTTGGCGCCTTCATGGCGGTGCTGAACATCCAGATCGTCAACGCCTCGCTCGCAGACATCCAGGGCGCGATCGGCGCCGGCATCGACGACGGCGGCTGGATCTCGACCTCCTATCTCGTCGCCGAGATCGTGGTGATCCCGCTGTCCGGCTGGCTGGCGCAGGTGTTCTCGATCCGCATCTATCTGCTCACCAACGCGATCCTGTTCCTGGTCCTGTCCGCGGCCTGCGCGCTGGCGCATGATCTGTCGCAGATGATCGTGCTGCGCGCCATCCAGGGTTTCACCGGCGGCGTGCTGATCCCGCTGGCCTTCACGTTGATCATCACCCTGCTGCCGCGCGGCAAGCAGCCGGTGGGCCTCGCGCTCTTCGCGCTGTCGGCGACGTTCGCACCCGCGATCGGCCCGACCATCGGCGGTTATCTGACCGAGAATTTCGGCTGGCAGTACATCTTCTACGTCAACCTCGTGCCGGGCGCGATCATGGTCGGCATGCTCTGGTACGCACTCGAGGCCAAGGCGATGAAACTGTCGCTTCTAGCGGAGGGCGACTGGGCCGGCATCGTCACCATGGCAATCGGCCTGTCGGCGCTGCAGACCGTGCTCGAGGAGGGCAACAAGGACGACTGGTTCGGCTCACCGTTCATCGTCAAGCTGTCGGTGATCGCGGCGGTGGCGCTGACCGCCTTCCTGATCATCGAGCTCACGGTGAAGAAGCCACTCTTGAACCTGCGCCTGCTGGTACGCCGCAATTTCGGCTTCGGCATGCTCGCGAACTTCCTGCTCGGCATCGCACTCTACGGCTCGGTATTCATCCTGCCGCAGTATCTGTCACGCATCCAGGGCTACAATGCCGAGCAGATCGGCATGGTGCTCGCCTGGACCGGACTGCCGCAGCTGGTGCTGATCCCGCTGGTGCCGCGCCTGATGCAGCGCTTCGACGCGCGGATCATCATCGGCATCGGCTTCGTGCTGTTTGCCGCGTCCAACTTCATGAACATCTACATGACCAACGACTACGCCGCCGACCAGCTGCTGTGGCCCAATATCGTTCGCGCGATCGGGCAGGCACTGGTCATGGCGCCGCTGTCGGCGGTGGCAACCGCCGGCATCGAAGCCGAGAACGCAGGCTCGGCGTCGGGCCTGTTCAACATGATGCGCAACCTCGGCGGCGCGGTCGGAATTGCGATCTTGCAGACCGTTCTGACCAAGCGCGAGCAGTATCATTCCAACGTGCTGATGCAGTCGGTCTCGATATTCGAGCAGGCGACGCGCACGCGACTGGAGCAACTCACCCAGTATTTCGTCAATCACGGCGTCCTCGACCATGCGGATGCCGCGCATCGCGCCTATGTCGCGATCGGCCGTATCGTGCAGAAGCAGGCCTATATCCTGGCTTTCAGCGACACCTTCTATCTGCTCGGCATGGCGCTGATCGTGGCGCTGCTCGCCGTCCTCTTCCTAAAGAAGCCCGGCCAGACCTCGGCCGGTGGCGCCCACTGACCTCAACCCAAGAAGCAAGGAGACAATCATGAAGCCTCGCATGAACTACCTCCAGGCCGCGCCCGCGACGATGAAGGCGCTGATGGCGCTGGAGGAGCAGATTCAGTCGACCGGCATCGAGAAATCGCTGATCGAGCTGGTCAAGATCCGGGCGTCGCAGATCAACGGCTGCGCCTTCTGCATCAACATGCACAGCGAGGATGCGCGCAAGCGCGGCGAGACCGAGCAGCGCATCTACCTGCTAAACGCGTGGCGAGAATCCCCTCTCTATACCGAGCGCGAGCGTGCCGCGCTGGCCTGGACGGAATCGGTGACGCTGATCTCGCAGACGCATGCGCCCGACGAGACTTACGAGCAGGTTCGCGCACAGTTCTCCGATGAGGAGACGGTGAACCTGACCATGCTGATCGGCGCCATCAATGCCTGGAACAGGATCGCGATCGCGTTCCGCGCGGTGCATCCGGTGAAGGTGAAGGCTTCGGTGGCGTGAGGCATCCGCAACTGTCATGCCCCGCGAAGGCGCGGCATCCCGTACGCCGCGGCCCATCGGGCCTATCACTGCCGTCACGGCGTCCTGGATCGCCCGGTCAAGCCGGGCGATAACAGCGGTGGGCGTGGCTCAGACCGCAGTCGCCTTGGCGAACTCCACGTAGATCTCGCGAAGGCGCGTTGCCACCGGGCCGGGCTTGCCGTCGCCGACAGTCTTGCCGTCGATGGCGACCACCGGCTGCACGAAGGAGGATGCGCTGGTGATGAACGCCTCCTTCGCCGCGAGCGCCTCGGCGACCGTGAAGGACCGTTCCTCGACGCGGAGCTGGCGCTCCTCGGCAAGCGCGATCACGGCCTTGCGCGTGCAGCCCGGCAGGATCGCATTGGAATTCTTGCGCGTGACGATGACGTCGTCCTTGGTCAGGATGAACGCCGACGACGAGCCACCCTCGGTGACGTAGCCATCCTGCAGCATCCAGGCCTCGCCCGCGCCGGCTTCCGCCGCGGCCTGCTTCGCCAGCACCTGCGCCAGGAGCGCCACGCTCTTGATGTCGCGGCGTTCCCAGCGGATGTCAGGCACCGTGATGACATTGATCCCGGTCTTGGCCACCGCGGCGTTGATGATGTCCTTCTCGGACGTGAACATCACCAGGCTTGACTTGACGTCCTCCTTGGGGAACGGGAAGTCGCGCCCCTTGTCGGCGCCGCGCGTGACCTGAAGGTAGACGAGCCCGTTCTGGAGCTTGTTGCGCGCGATCAGCTCCTTCTGGAGCTCGGTGATGCGCTCGATCGTCTCCGGCAGCTTCAGCTTGATCTCCCCGACCGACCGCTCCAGCCGGGCCAGATGCGAGGCATTGTCAACCAGCTTGCCATCCAGCACGGCCGAGACCTCATAAATGCCGTCGGCGAACAGGAAGCCGCGATCGAGCACCGAGATCTTGGCTTCCGAAAGCGGGACGAATGAGCCGTTGACATAGGCGATCGGGTCCAAGGCAGGTCTCCTGGGGAGGGAAGGGGAATTTCGTCTCGGTATAGGAGATTTGAGGGGCCCGATAAACCCTACTCTCTTCGTCATCCCGGGGCGCGCGTAGCGCGAGCCCGGGATCCATACTCCCGGTGGTGGTTATGGATTCCGGGCTCGCGACTGCGTCGCGCCCCGGAATACGGTGGCGGTGATTAATGCGAGAGAATCTTCGACAAGAACTTCTGCGCCCGGTCGCTGCGCGGCTTGCCGAAGAAGTCTTCCTTCGCCGCGTCCTCGACGATCTCGCCGCGGTCCATGAAGATGACGCGGTTGGCGACCTTGCGGGCAAAACCCATCTCATGGGTGACAACCATCATGGTCATGCCCTCATGAGCGAGATCCACCATGACGTCGAGCACCTCGCTGACCATTTCCGGATCAAGCGCGGAAGTCGGCTCGTCGAACAGCATGACGATCGGATCCATGGCGAGCGCACGGGCGATCGCAACGCGCTGCTGTTGGCCGCCGGACAGGTTCGCGGGATACTTTTGCGCCTGTTCCTTGAGGCCGACGCGCTCCAGCAGTTGCATGCCTTTCGCCTTCGCCTTGTCGCGCGACCGGTCGAGCACCTTCTCCTGCGCGAGGCAGAGATTGTCGATGATCTTCAGGTGAGGAAACAGCTCGAAGTGCTGGAACACCATGCCGACCCGCGAACGCAGCTTCGGGAGGTTGGTCTTGGGATCATTGACCTTGATGCCGTCGACCAGGATATCGCCGCTCTGGAACGGCTCCAGCGCATTGACGCATTTGATCAGCGTCGACTTGCCCGAGCCCGAGGGGCCGCAGACCACGACCACCTCGCCCTTGGTGACGCTGGTCGTGCAGTCGGTCAGCACCTGGAAGCTGGGGCTGTACCATTTGTTGACGTGGCTGATTTCGATCATGAGCTTCTAGCCCTAGCGAATGATGGCGATGCGCGCCTGGAGGCGGCGGACGCCGTAGGACGCGATACAGGAAATGGTGAAGTAGACGATCGCAGCGAACAGGTACATTTCGACCAGGCGCCCGTCGCGCTGCGCCACCTTGCTGGCCGCGCCCAGGAAGTCCGTGATCGAGAGAACGTAGACCAGCGAGGTGTCCTGGAACAGCACGATGGTCTGCGTGATCAGAACCGGAAGCATGTTGCGGAAGGCCTGCGGCAGCACGACGTAGCGCATGGTCTGGGCATAGGTCAGCCCCAGCGCGCTGGCCGCGGCCGGCTGTCCGCGCGAGATCGACTGGATGCCGGCACGCATGATCTCAGAGAAATACGCCGCCTCGAACATGATGAAGGTGATGAGCGAGGAGGCGAAGGCGCCGACGCTGATCGGCCGCGAGGCGCCGGTCACCCACTGCCCGATATAGGGCACCAGGAAGTAGAACCAGAAAATGACCAGCACCAGCGGCAGCGAGCGCATGAAGTCGACATAGATTCCGGCGATGCGGCCGAGGATCTTGAAGCCGGAGAGCCGCATCAGCGCGAGTGCCGTGCCGAAGACGAGGCCGCCAAGGGCCGCGAGCCCCGTCAGCGTCAGCGTGAAGGTCATGCCCTCCAAGAACAGATAGGGCAGCGCGCGGCGGATGACGTCGAAATCGAGATTGCCGAACATCGCTTATTTCCCCGTGATGTAGCCGGGGATCGCGACCCAGCGCTCGAGAAAGCGCATTCCGGTCACGACGACGGCGTTGACGAGGAGGTAGAGGATGGTCGCGGCGGTGAAGGCCTCGAACACCTGGAACGAGAATTCCTGCATCGAGCGCGCCTGTCCGGTCAGCTCGAGCAGGCCGATGGTGATTGCGACCGCCGTGTTCTTGATGGTGTTGAGGAATTCAGAGGTGAGCGGCGGCAGGATGATGCGGAAGGCCATCGGCAGCAGCACGTAGCGATAGGCCTGTACCGTGGTCAGGCCCAGCGCGGTTGCGGCCATCTTCTGCCCGCGCGGCAGCGAACCGATGCCGGCCTGCAATTGCACGGCGACGCGGGCCGACATGAAGAAGCCGATGCCGATCGCGGCCGTCCAGAACGGCGCGTTCGGGAGCTGCTTCAGCCAGGTGCCGGCAGCTTTCGGCAGCAGCTCCGGCAGCACGAAGTACCACAGGAAGAGCTGCACGAGCAGCGGCATGTTGCGGAAGAATTCGACATAGGCAAAGCCGAACCAGTTCGCCCCCTTCGACGGCAGCGTACGCATCACGCCGACGATCGAGCCGGTGATCAGCGCAATGACCCAGGCCAGCGCCGCGGTCTTGAGGGTCAGCGCCAGGCCCGACAGCAGCATGTCGAGATAGGTGCCGGTCCCCATCGGGTTCGGCTGGAAAAAGATTCCCCAGTTCCAGTTGTAGTTCACGTGTCCCCCGCGCGAACGCGCCAGTCATGGATGTCCTGAGCGCCTATGCAAATGTCCGGCCACCCTGGTGTCAAGAGTGGCCGGACATGATCCCGATCGAAAGATCGAGGTTTTATCTTACTTGTAGTCGTCCGGGTTCGGCGAATCCGTCGGCTTGGCGAACTCGTTCTTCAGCTCGGCCGAGATCGGCGTGTTGAGGTTCAGGCCCTTCGGCGGGATCTTCTGGGTGAACCACTTGTCGTAGATCTTCTGGGCTTCGCCGGACGTATAGAGCGCCGCCGTCGCCGCATCGACCGCCTTCTTGAAGGCGGGGTCGTCCTTGCGCAGCATGATGCCGTAGGGCTCGGGCTTGGAGAACGCATCCTTGGAGATGACGTAGTCGTCGGGGTTCTTCGAGCCGGCGACGAGGCTCGCCAGCAGGATGTCGTCCATGACGAAGGCGACCGCGCGGTCGGTCTCGACCATGAGGAAGGCTTCGGCGTGGTCCTTGGCCGGAATGATGTTGGCGCCGAGGCCCTTCGCGACGTTGGCCTCAGTGAGCTGCTTGATGTTGGTGGTGCCGGCGGTCGAGACCACGGTCTTGCCCTTGAGATCGTCGATCGACTTCAGGCCGCTCGACTTCTTGAAGACGTAGCGGCTGGCGGTCAGGTAGTGGGTGTTGGTGAAGGCGACCTGCTTCTGGCGCTCGGCATTGTTGGTGGTCGAGCCGCATTCGAGGTCGATCGTGCCGTTGGCCATCAGCGGGATACGCGTCGCCGAGGTCACCGGGTTGAGCTTGACCTCGAGCTTGTCGAGCTTGAGCTCCTTCTTCACGGCGTCGACGATCTTGTAGCAGATGTCCATCGCGAACCCGACGGGCTTCTGGTTGTCGTCGAGATAGGAGAATGGGATCGAGGAGTCGCGGAAGCCGAGCGTGATGGCGCCGGTGTCCTTGATGTTCTTCAGCGTGCCGGTCAGCTCCTGGGCCCCGGCCTGGCTGACGACGAAGGTCGCGGCGAGCGCGAGCCCGATGCTACGGAAATGTTTCACTTTCTTCTTCCCCTTTCAGGATGATGCGGCCGGATGCAAGCACAAATCGGGCCGGATTAGAATGTGACTTTCGGCTGGACCGATGCCTCAGGTTAACGGGCCTGTCAGTGGTCCTGGCAATTCCCCGAGATCCCAGAACAGCCCGGCCATCACCGTCAAGGCCTCTTCGGTCAAGGGCAGCAGGATGTGCTCATTGGGCGCATGCTGGGAGCAGCCGGGATAGGAGTGCGGCACCCAGATCGTCGGCAGGCCCAGGATCTCGGAAAACACGTCGTTTGGAAGCGAGCCGCCGAAATTCGGCAGCACGGCCGGCGCCTTTCCTGTGGTCTCCCTGACCGAATCCGCCGCCCATTTGATCCAGGGGCTGTCGAAATCGGTGCGCGATGCAGCAAAGCTCTGGGCCGCCCGCACCTCGACCATGGGAAAACCCTTTGCAACGAGATGCGCGCGGATTGCCTCGATCAGGCCCTCGACCTTCGTCCCGACCACGAAGCGCAGTTGCAGCACGGCATTGGCGTGACCGGGAATGGCGTTCGCCGGCTTCTCGATATTGCCTGACGACATCGCCAGCACTTCGAGCGTGTTCCAGGCATAGAGCCGCTCGGCCGCCGACAGCCCCTCCTCGCCCCAGTTCTCCGCGAGCGCCGGCTCGTCGGCGGTCGGCACCACCTGCACGTCGGCGAGGTAGCTGCGGATCTGGTTGGTGAGCCGCGGCGGCTTCAAGGCATCGAGCAGGAGACGGCCGTGGCCGTCGACCAGTGTCGAGATCGCATTGACCAGGATGGTCGCGGGATTGGCGAGCACGCCGCCCCAATTGCCGGAATGGTGGCCGCCGTCGCGCAGATTCACGTCGAGATGAATGCGGATGCCGCCACGGCAGCCGAGAAAGAGCGTCGGCCGGTCCGCGGACAGGCGCGGCCCGTCGGATGCCACGAACAAGTCGGCCTTGAGCGCGTCCCGATTGAGATCGCAGACCTTGCCGAGATCCGGCGAGCCGATCTCCTCGCCCATTTCGACGATGAATTTCGCGTTGAAGCCGAGTTTGCCGCCGCGAGCGTCACGCACCGCGCGGAGCGCCGCCATATTGATGCTGTGCTGGCCCTTGTTGTCGGCGGTGCCGCGGCCATAAAGGCGCGTACCTGCAACCGTCGTGCGCCAGGGATCGCGGCCATCGCGCCACTCGCCCTCCATGCCGTCGACGACGTCGCCATGGCCGTAGATCAGCACGGTCGGCGCCGACGCGCTCTCGTGACGTTCGGCCAACAGGAAGGGCGCCTTGCCGCTTGGGGATTCGACGATGCGGCTGGAAAAATCGAGCGCGGCGAAGGCCGGCTGCATCTCCCGTTCCAGATAGGCGCGCAGCTCGGCGCCGCGCGACGGATTCTGGCTCTCGGTCCGATACGCGACGCGGCGGTCGAGTTCAGCGAGGAACGCACCGGACTTGAAGTCGTCCCGGGCGCGGGCGATGGCGTCGGCTCTGGTCATTGCTTTCGTTTTCAAGGTTGTCGAGGCGGGCGAACGTAGCGGGCTACGTAGGCCATCGAAAGTGGCAGGGGGCTTGGAGAGTTTCTTGGAGTTTCTCTTGTAGTTCGCTTGTAATTTTCTTGGGATTTCGTTCCTGCTCGCTCGAGATCGGCTTGCCAGGCGTGGCGGCACCGCTGATTTTGACCTTGCCAACCCCCAAACATATGCAAGAACTTCGCCAAGTTGGGGCGCACATCTATCATTCGAAGAGCGCTCAGTACAGGGCGCCGAGGGACCAGCATGGCCAAAGAGATCAGGCTCAACGCCTTTGCGATGAATTGCGTCGCACACCAGTCACCGGGCCTGTGGACCCATCCACGCGACCGCACGGCCGACTATAACCGCCTGCCCTACTGGATCGATCTCGCCCGAACCCTGGAACGGGGCCGCTTCGACGGGCTGTTCCTGGCGGACGTGCTCGGGGTCTACGACGTCTATGGCAACAGCCCTGACGCAGCCTTGCGCAATGCTGCACAGACGCCGTCGAACGAGCCGCTGCTGCTGCTGTCGGCGATGGCAGCGGTGACGCAGAATCTTGGTTTCGGCGTCACCAGCAATCTGTCCTTCGAGCCGCCCTACCCGTTCGCACGGCGGATGTCGACGCTCGATCACCTCACCGAGGGCCGGATCGGCTGGAACGTCGTCACTGGCTATCTCGACAGCGCCGCGCGCGGTGCCGGCAAGGACAGGCAGACCGGGCACGACGACCGCTACGACATCGCCGACGAATATATGGAGGTCGTCTACAAGCTCTGGGAAGGGAGCTGGGAGGACGACGCCGTGCTGCGCGACCGCAAGCGCGGCTTGTTCACCGATCCCGCAAAGGTTCATCGCGTCAATCATGACGGCGCGAACTACCGCATCAACAACACTATTCATCTCAGCGAGCCCTCGCCGCAGCGAACGCCCGTGCTGTACCAGGCCGGCACCTCGCCGCGCGGGCGGCAGTTCGCGGCCAAGCATGCCGAATGCGTGTTCATGTCGGGTCCGTCGGCCAAGGTGATCGCGCCGCGCGTGTCCGCGATCCGGCAGGAGGCTGCCGCGCTCGGCCGCAACCCGGCCGAAATCCTGATGTTCTCGATGATGACGATCATCCTCGGACGGACGGAGGCCGAGGCGAAGGAGAAATACGCCGATTATCGCCGCCACATCAGCCCCGAGGGCGCGCTCGCCCTGATGTCGGGATGGACCGGCGTCGACTTCTCCGGATACGACCTCGACCAGCAGGTCCGCCACGTCCAGAACGACGCCGGCCGCAGCGCCATGGACAACGTCACCCGCGCCGACCCCGACCGCGTCTGGACCGTGCGCGACGTCATCGAGCATGTCGGCATCGGCGGCGCCGGCCCGGTCGTGGTCGGCACGCCGGAGATGGTCGCGGACAAGATCGAGCAATGGTTCGAAGCAACCGACGTCGATGGGCTCAACGTCGCGTTCGCGATCTCGCCCGGCGATTTCGAGGACATCGCCGACATGCTGGTGCCGGAGCTGACCCGGCGCGGACGGTACAAGAGCGAGTATGCCAAGGGCACGCTGCGGGAGAAGCTGTTCGGCGCCGGCCGGCCGCGGTTAGATGCGCCGCATCCGGCTGCGGGGTATCGGGTGGGGAAGAAGGGGTAGCTGCTTCCTCCTCGTCATTGCGAGCGAAGCGAGGCAATCCAGAATCCCTCCGCGGATACAGCCTGGATTGCTTCGTCGCTGCGCTCCTCGCAATGACGGTGGACAGAGCCTGCCCTACACCGTCCCGTCCACCATCACCTCGATCAGCTTCGTGCCCGGTCGATTGAACGCCGAGGCCAGCGTTGCCTTCAGTTCGAGGGGATCACTTACCTTGATCGCCTCGCAGCCCAGCGCCTTGGCGACGCCGGCGAAATCCACGGGCGGATCGACGAAATCCATGCCGACGTAGTTGTCGTCGCCATGGAAGGCGAGCAGGCGCTGCTTGATGATGCGGTAGCCGCCATTGTTGACGATGATGACGTTGAGCGGCAGCTTGTGGTGCGCCGCCGTCCACAGCGACTGGATCGAGTACATCGCGCTGCCGTCACCGGAGAAGCACACGACGGGGCGATCGGGGTTGGCAACGCTGGCACCCACGGACGCCGGCAGGCCCCAGCCGATTCCCCCTGAGGCAAGGCCATGATAGCCATAGCGATCGCGGTGCGGCCGCAGCGCCGTGACCTGGCGGCTGGAAGTGAGGCCCTCATCGACCAGGATGGCGTTATCAGGCATCGCCTCGACCATCTGCAGCACCAGATAATCGGGATCGATGGGGCTACGGCCCGCGCTCTTGCTGATCTGCTCGACCAGAGCAGCGCGACGCGCGGTCCAGTTCTTCGGCGCGAGCTCGGCAAGGCGCCGCTTGGCGCGTTGCGCCAATTCCTCGCCACCCATCTCCTTCAGGACGGGGATCAAGGCGCGCAGCGTCTCCTTCAAGTCCGCCTTCAGCGCGATCTCGGCGCCGTAATTCTTCGCGATCTCCCAGTCGACAAGGCCGACCTGCACGATGGCGAGTCCGTCCGGCAGCGCATCGACCTCGCTGTAGACCGACATGCGCAGGGGATCGCCGCCGAGCGCGATCAGGAGATCGTAAGGTGCGAGGGTATCGCGCGCGGCCTTCTGCACGCGCGCGAGCGTGCCGATGAAGCTTGGGCTCTCCGAGAGGAAGTGCGAGCCATAGGGCGTCGAGGATTGGTAGGCGGCCGCGCCGAGCAGCTCGGCCAAGTCAGCCGCCTCCTTCAGAGCATCGCTCTTGACCACCTCGTCCATGGTGACGATGACGGGACGCTCAGCCTTCAGTAACCGCGCGGCAAAGATCTTCAACGCCTCGTCCGACGGCCTTGTGCGGGCATCGATGCGGGTGGAGCGGCCGAGATCGATTCCGGCCTCGCTGTTGAGGATGTCGCCGGGCAGCGAGATGAACACCGGTCCGGTCGGCGGCGTGGTCGCGACCTTGGCGGCGCGGCGCACGATGCGCGGCAGATCCTCCAGCCGCGTCACCTCGACCGCCCATTTCACCAGCGGCTCGGCTATCCGCACCAGCGGACCATAGAGCACCGGCTCCATCAGGCCGTGGCCCTGCTCCTGCTGGCCTGCGGTCAAAATCATCGGCGTGCCCGTGAACTGGGCGTTGTAGAGCGAGCCCATCGCGTTGCCGAGGCCGGGCGCGACGTGCACGTTGCAGGCGACGAGCTTGCCCGAGGCGCGGCTGTAGCCGTCGGCGATTGCGACCACGAGGCTTTCCTGCATCGCCATCACATAGGTGAGATCGGGATGATCCTTCAGCGCGTGCATGATCGGCAGCTCGGTGGTGCCGGGATTGCCGAACAGATGCGTGATGCCTTCGTCCTTGAGAAGCGCGAGAAACGCGGAGCGGCCGGTGATCTTGTTCTTCATGTTTCCTCCAGGAGCGGGCATTGCCGCAAGGACTGAAGGCATGATGGCCGAGATCTTGGGAGGCACGCAAGGAAGCGTGGTCATGGCTGCCTTGCGCGGGACGGTCTCGTGTCCCGGACGCGACGCAGCGCGTAGCGGTGCGGCGCAGAGCCGGGACCCATAACTGGCACCAATCTCACTGACGTATGGGCCCCGGCTCAGCAGCGCATCACCGAAGTGGTGATGCGCAGCGTCCGGAGCACGAGAGCTCGGTACGCAGCCCGCGCTACATCTCCTCCCGGCCGAGCTCGAACGGATCCTCGCCTCTCGCCCGCTTCTTCTTTTTCGAGCGCTGCCACACCACGCCCGGAAACCCCTTCAGCGGCACCAGCGGTTCGCCGGTATAGGCCCATTCCTGCAGCTCCTCGATGGCGATGTGATAGAGCGGCTGGCGGCCGGTGCGCTCTGTGAACAGCGCACGGGGGATGTTGACCATGTGCGGCCCGCGCGGGCGCTCATAGGCGATCGGCGTGCCGCAATGCGAGCAGAAGCTGCGCGCGGTCTTCGTCGCCTTGTCCTCGTAGCGGGTCAGCGCGGTCTTGCCGGAGGTGATGCGGAAGCGCTTCTTCCAGCTTCCAACATAGGTTGCGTAAGCCGCGCCATGGGCGCGGCGGCTGGCGGCGGAGTGATCGTGCCAGGCCCAGCGCGCGGGAACGTCGATCTCGAAGGCGATCTTGCCGCAGAGACACTGGCCGGTGGCTATACCTGCGGCGGCGGCTTTGGCCATTGTGTTTCCCCGTCGTCATTGCGGCTGACGGTGGCGCGACACTCTAACTCGTCATTCCGGGGCGATGCGAAGCATCGAGCCCGGAATCCATCTCACCTCCGGGTATGCGGTCGGATGGATTCCGGGCTCGCGACTTCGTCGGGCCCCGGAATGACGGAGCAAGTTATGCCGGCGTCAGCTCGTCATAAACAGGATAATCCGTATATCCCTTTTCCTCGCCGCTATAGAAGGTCGCACGGTTGTACGGCGTGATCGGATAGTCGTGCTGAAGCCGGCGCGGCAGATCGGGATTGGAGATGAAGATGCGGCCGAACGCGATGATATCCGCATGCCCATCGGCGATCGCCGCGTTCGCGGTCTCGCCGGTGAAGCCACCCGCGGTCATCAGCACGCCGCTGTAGAGCGGGCGGAACAGCACCATTGCCGAGGGCACGTTGTCCCAGTGGACGTCGGCGCGGCCGGCGCCGCTGGAGCGCGGCTCGATGAAGTGCAGATAGGCAAGACCGAGCTTGTCGAGTGCCTTCACGACATGGGTGTAGAGCGGCATCGGATCGGGCTCGCCGGAATCATTGGCGATGCCGTGCGGCGACAACCGGACGGCGACGCGGTTCGCGCCCCAGACGTCGATCGCGGCCTGCGTGACCTCGAGCAGAAGGCGCGCGCGGTTCTCGATTCCGCCGCCATACTGATCGGTGCGCTGGTTGCTGCGCGACTGCAGGAACTGCTCGAGCAGATAGCCGTTGGCACCGTGGATTTCGACGCCGTCGAAGCCCGCGGCGAGCGCGTTTTTCGCACCCTGCCGGAACGCCTCGACGATGTCCTTGACCTCCTCGGTCTCCAGCGCGCGCGGCGTCTCGTAGTCCGCAATCTTGCCGTCGGCCGTCATCGCCTTCATGCCTTCCGCCTTGATCGGGATGGCGGAAGCCGAGACCGGCAGCTCGCCGCCGTGGAAGGAGGAATGAGAGACGCGGCCGACATGCCAGAGCTGGAGGAAGATGATGCCGCCCTTGGCGTGCACGGCATCCGTCACCTTGCGCCAGCCCGCGACTTGTGCCTCCGAATAGATGCCTGGCGTTGCCGGATTGCCGCGTCCGTGCGAGAGCACCGGCGAGGCTTCCGCGACGATCAGGCCGCCTTGCGTTGCACGCTGGCCGTAATATTCGGCATTGAGCGGCCGCGGCGCAAAACTCTCGCGCTCGGCGCGCATGCGCGTAAGCGGCGCCATCGCGACGCGATGCGCGAGCTTGTACGGACCGACCTGCAACGGCTTGAACAACGCTTTGAATTTCATGTGGTCCCCGGATGTCAATGAAGGAAATACGGATGATATGAGGGAGACTGCCCGCCCGAGAAGGCGGTGGTTATTCTCCCTCTCCCCGTTCTTACGGGGTGAGGGGCTGCCTCGGCAATCGCGGTGAGAGTTAGACTCGCGGAGAGTCCCCCTCGCCCGGAATCCGCGCGTTGCGCGAATTCCGGCCTCTCCCCGCAAGCGGGGAGAGGCGAAGATGAGCCGGCCTTACGCCGTCTTGATCCAGACGGCCTTCACGTTGAGATATTCCTCGACGTGCTGCTTGCCGGATTCGCGGCCGTAGCCGCTCATCTTGTAGCCGCCGAACGGCACCGCCGGATCCATCGCCTGGTAGCAGTTGACCCACAACGAGCCGGCGCGCAGGCGCTTCGCCACCGCATGGGCCTTGCTGACATCGCGCGTCCACAGGCCGGAGCCAAGACCGAACGTGGTGGCGTTGGCGCGCTTGACCAGCTCGTCCATGTCCTTGAACGCGATCGCGGAGATGACGGGACCAAAAATCTCCTCCTGCGCGATGCGCATGTTGTCCTCAACGCCCGCGAACACCGTCGGCGAGACGAAGAAGCCCTTCGACAGCGCCCCTTCGGTGACGCGTCCGCCGCCGGCGAGCGCCTTGGCGCCTTCCTTCTGGCCGATATCGAGATAGCCGGTGACGCGCTCGAGCTGCTGCTCGGAGACGAGCGGTCCGATCTGCACGTTCGGATCGAGGCCGTTGCCGACCTGCAGCTTCTTGCCGAACTCGGCGACGCGGCCGACGAATTCGTCATAGATCGACTGCTCGACGAAGAGGCGCGTACCGGCGCTGCAGATCTGCCCCGAATTGGCGAACACCGCCATCGCCGCGCCCGGCACGGCGGCATCGAGATCGGCATCCGCGAACACGATGTCCGGAGACTTGCCGCCGAGCTCGAGCGAGACGCGCTTGAGGTTGCCGGCGGAGGCACGGATGATCGACTGGCCCGTGACATGCGAGCCGGTGAAGGCGACCTTGTCGACGTCATGGTGCGAGGCGAGCGCGGCGCCCGCCGTCTCGCCATAGCCGGGCACGACATTGATGACCCCGGGCGGCACGCCCGCTTCCATCGCGAGTTCAGCGATGCGCAGCGAGGTCAGAGGCGCCTCCTCGGCGGGCTTGAGCACCACGGTGCAGCCGGTCGCGATCGCAGGGCCGATCTTCCAGATCGTCGCGGTCAGCGGCCCATTCCAGGGAATGATGGCGCCGACGACGCCGATCGGCTCCTTCAGCGTGTAGGAGAAGATCTCGCCGGGCAGCGAGTTCTCGATGGTCTCGCCGTGGATCGCCGTGGTCTGGCCGGCATAATAGCGCAGCATGCCGACGGCGCGCAGGCGATAGGCGCGGGTGCGGCTGAGCGGCGCGCCCATGTCGAGCGTGTCGAGCTGCGACAATTCGTCGAAATTCTTCTCGACGAGGTCGGCGAGCTTCAGGAGCAGGTTTTGCCGCTCGAACGGCTTGACCTTGCTCCAGGGGCCTTCGAAGGCGCGGCGAGCGGCCGCAACCGCACGATCGATGTCCTCCTTGTCGCCTTCGGCGACGGTGGCGAGCAACTCGCCGGTGGCGGGATTGCGGGTTTCGAAGCGCTTGCCCGAGGCTGCATCGACCCACTTCCCGTCGATCAGCATCGGCTTGTAAGATCCATTTGCAAACGGATGGCGCGTGATCGGAATAGCCTGCGACACAGCCATGGCTGCACTCCCTGTCAAGTGATTGATTGGTTCGATCTGGGCGGGATCGTTCGATCGAGGATACAGCCGGGCCGGTTGGGCGTAAAGGCAGCGCCGAACGAAGACCTCCCATGCCGACTTGTGCAGGGTCGGACTGCCGCCATGTTATAGCTCGACCGAGGCCCTCCACGGAGACGATCCATGCCACATCCCGCCATCGTCAAAGACAATGTTGCCGTCATCACGGGCGGCGCATCCGGCATCGGATTTGCAGCTGCCATCGCCTTCGCGCGCACTGGGATGAAGGTATGTGTCGCGGATGTCGACGAGGCACGGCTGGCGGAGACTGCAACAAAACTGTCAGCCGTCACGGCACCCGCAAACGTGATGACATCCGCCGTCGATGTCAGCAAGGTCGAGAGCGTGACGGAACTGGAACGCGCGGTGCGCGAGCGGTTTGGCGGCACCGACATCCTCATGAACAATGCCGGCATCCAGCCGGGCAGCACGCTGTTCGGCGAGCCCGACCATTGGCAACGCATCATCGGCGCCAACATGTGGGGCGTCATCAACGGCTCGCGAATCTTCGCGCCGAACATGATCGCGCGCGGCAAACCGGGCCTGATCATCAACACCGGTTCCAAGCAGGGCATCACCACGCCGCCGGGCGACCCCGCCTACAATGTCTCGAAGGCCGGCGTGAAGGCGTTCACCGAGGCGCTGCAACACGAGCTGCGCAACACGAAGGGCTGCCACATCACGGCGCATCTGTTGATCCCGGGCTTCGTCTTCACCGGCCTGACCGCGAAGGGACGCACCGAGAAGCCGGCCGGCGCCTGGACACCGGATGAGACGGTCGATTTCATGCTGGCACGGCTGGAAGCCGGCGATTTCTACATCCTCTGCCCGGACAACGACGTGCCCCGGGCCCTCGACGAGAAACGCATGCTCTGGGCTATGGGCGACATCGTCGAGAACCGCCCGCCATTGTCGCGCTGGCACCCGGACTATGCCGATGCGTTCAAGAAGTTCGTGGAAGAACGCTGACTGTGGCGAGGAGCCGGAGCGCGGCAGCACGGTGAGGTCAGGGGGCCTGGCTACAACGTCTCTTGCTTGTGCCCACACTGCTTGCAGGCGAACTTGACGCGGGCCTGGCCCTTTTCCGCCTGGACCCGGTTCGGGGCGCCGCATTTGCCGCAGACCGCCTCGATGCGGGTCGTGCCCTGCTTGACGACGATGGTCTTCTTTTCCATCGATTCGCGGATCAGGCGTTCGGCCTCCTCGCGCAGGGATTGTTTCGACAAAGCTCGTCTCCGCCTCTGGAAAGCGCGAGAGCCATAACGCACCTGCATTCGAAGCACAATGCGTGATGAGACCGCCGGCCCCTCGACCGCATGCGAGCTGGTCCACAGGCGCGGGGGAGCGGCGGAGGCCAATTGCTCCGTCGCTACTCTATTGCCGGGACGGGCTCAAGCCGCCCCGCCAGACCAATCTGGAACGAAATCCGAATTTTGAGATGACTAGGAACGAACATTCCGAGGGCCCGTTGTCGCCGTAGTTTCCCTCACAGCGCGAGCCGTCCCATGTACCACCACGTCAAGAAGCTGATGTTCACCGTGCGCGTCGACGAACCCGATCCGCGCTTCGGCAATATGCTCCTCGAGCAGTTCGGCGGCGCCAACGGGGAACTTGCGGCGGCGATGCAATATTCGATTCAGGGGCTGAATTGCGAGGATCCCGACCGCAAGGACCTGTTGATGGATATCGGCACCGAAGAGCTCAGCCATCTCGAAGTCGTCGGTTGCCTTGCCCGCATGCACCTCGCGCCTTCGAAGAACGATCGCCAGGCGGCCGAAGCCGATCCGCTGATTGCGATTGCCGGCGGCGGCGGCGTCAACCTGTTCAATTCGCAAGGCAATCCCTGGACTGCCGACTATCTCAAGATCACCGGCGAGCTCGACGTCGATCTCCGCAGCAACATCGCCGCCGAAGCACGGGCAAAGATCGTCTACGAACGACTGATCAATTTCTGCGACGACGCCGGCAGCAAGGACGCGCTGCAGTTCCTGATGACGAGAGAGATTACCCATATGAAGGCGTTCGCACGGGCACTCGAAAGCCTGTCGAAGCCGGCCTTCAGCATCGGCAGGATCGCGCCGACGCCGGGCCTCGTGAACCAGTATTTCAACGATTCCACCGGCAGCGGTGATCACGGCGAGATCGACACCCGCGGTCCCTGGAACGAAGGCGAGGACTGGGTATTCACAGAATCGCCTGCCCTCCAGTCTTCGGACCCCGGCGCGGCCCCGTCGATCGTCGCGGAGAGCTCGTCGCCCGTCGACGAGGCGGGCCTCACCGACCTTCTGCTTCACGAGCTGCGCGACATCCTCCATGCCGAGAAACAGTTGACCAAGGCGCTTCCCAAGATGGCTCAGGCCGCGCGCTTCGACCAGCTGCGGGAACTGTTCGAGCAGCATCTGGCCGAGACGGAGAACCAGGTCGAGCGCATCAATGAATGCTTCGAGCTGCTCGGCGAGAATGCACGGGCCAAGCCCTGCAAGGGCATGATGGGCCTGATCGAGGAAGGCCAGGAAGTCATGAAGGAAGGCGAAGAGAAGGAGGACGCAGCCGCCGACCTTGCGCTGATCTCGGCGGCCCAACGCGTCGAACATTACGAGATGTCCGGCTACACCACCGCACGCAACCTTGCGCAGCAGCTCCGGCACAGCGCCATCGTCGCGCTGCTGTCGAAGTCGCTCGCGGAAGAGGAGAACGCCGATCTCCTGCTCAATCAGGTGGCGCGGTCGCTGATGTCCGTGGCGAAGATGCCGGCGGCGCTGGAGCAGGCCGAATAGGCCGCGCCCGTCGCGACGCGCAGGCGCCCGAGTTCAACCGCCCCGCGCCATCGCGCGCGGGGCAGCAGGCATGCCCATCATCCCAAGTGTGCTTCCAACGGGTGAGACCGCTCCGGCCTGTGCGGCCGGCGAGCGCAGTTCCAACCGCGCCGCGCTCGCGCGCAGCATCGCTGCGTCGAGCCTGTCCTGCCGCGATGCATCCAGGGCACACGAAAAGACCCGATAGAATTGCGCGCCGTCATAGGCGACCAGCAGCATGTCGACGCCGGCGTTGATCGCCTCCACTACGGCCCTGCAGACGTCGTTCTGGTAGATTGCGCCCATGACGAGATCGTCCGTCATCACCACGCCCTGGTAACCCCATTTCCCACGAACGATTCCCTCGACCACACGCTTCGAATGCGATGCGGCGCGGTCGGGATCGACAGCGGTGAGCGTGACATGGCCGACCATCAGAGCGCTCCGCGAGTGCGACAGCACCTCGCGGAACGGCAGCCAGTCGGTTGCCTCCAATTCCTTCACCGGCGTGTCGAGACTGGCGCTGAAATGATGCGTGTCATCGCGCACGCGCCCAATGCCGGGGAAATGCTTGAGCGTGGCACCGACGCCCGACTCCTCCAGCCCCCGGACATAGGCGCTCGCGATCGTGCTGACGACCGCGGGATCGGCCGCGATCGCGCGCTGGCCGATCAGCGTGTGAAAATCGAGGCGATTGCGGCGAACCGGCGGCTTCAGGTCGAGCACCGGCGCGAGATTGAGGTTGACGCCGAGATCTGCAAGCTCTCGGCCGTGGATGCGGCCGAACTCTTCTGCCCTGGCCTGCTGGTCGCCGGGCGCGAGCCCGGTGAGCGTCGCCAGTGCCGGCACCTTGGTCAGCGGCGGCGCGAGATGCCCGACGATGCCGCCCTCCTGATCGGCCGCAACGACCAGCGGCGGTAGGCCTGCGGCGCGCCGCTTGTGCTGAAGCGCCGCGATCTCGGCCCGCAGCGCCTCGATCGTCCGTCCCCGGATGTTGTGCCGGGTGACGTAGACGCCGCCGATCAATCCCTGCTCGGCGAGACGCGCAACCTCCGGAAAGGACGAATACCCGACCATGAAATGTGGTCCGAGCTGGCGAGCCTCGGCGGCGCTCACGCTGAGAACGGCGTGCTTGCGCAGCTCGAACCTGACATGCGCGGCGGACATCAGCAGCGGCGGCAGGCACCAGAGCGTGACGAGCAGCTTGCCCGCAATGCTGCGCCAATGCCCGCGACGCAGCAGGACGATGACGACCAGGATGCTTGCGACGACAAGCGCGATGTTTCCGGCGCCGCGTAGCACGAGCAAATAGGGGTCATTCTTGTTCGCTGCCGCGAATGCGGCGAGCGGCGTGGCCAGCCAGAGCAGGACGAGACAGAGGCGATTGAGGAATTGCATGATGCAGCACTCGCGATTGGAGCGAATGCTTCGCACCTATCAAAGCGGTTGACGCTGCGCGAGAGACAAACTCGGGTCTGCACGAAAACTGCAAAAGACTCCTGAAACCGTGCAGGCGATGATCCCGACTTCTGCACGAGCGCCGTCCAGAATTCGTGATGCCCCATCACGGAGAATCTTCTGGACATGACGAGCCTGGCTTCGACATCGACGACGGACATTCCACCGATCAGGCCTTCGGCACTGTCGGCCAAGCTCGCAATGGCACTGCTGCTCGCCGCACTTGGCGACTTTCTGCTCTACGGCCGGCGGATCGGAATGTCCCTGGTGATCCTGGCGGTCGCGATTGCCTGCGCCTCTCTGCTTGCCAACCGTGCGGCGCTGGACTTTCGCCGCGCAGTAACCGGCGGCGCGATCGTTGCACTCGGTCTCGTGCCGGCCATCGAGGAGCTCAACACGCTTTCGTTGCTGATTCTCGTCGCAGCGCTGGCCATCGCCTTGCTGCTCGCAACCAATCCGGAGACGACCGGCCTCGCGGAACGCGCCCGCGCACTGCGAAACCTTGTCCTGTTCGGTCCCTTCAGATTCTTCCCCGACGCGCTTCAGGTCTGCAACATGTCGGCGTTCACCCGCGGCATCGCGCTCTGGTTGATGCCGGCGGTGCTGAGCACCGTGTTCGTGGCGCTGTTCGCCGCCGCCAATCCGGTGATCGAGCAATGGGTGTCGCTGCTCAATCCGAAGATCATCTTCGAATATGTCAGCGTCTGGCGCGTGCTGTTCTGGATCCTGATGCTGGCGCTGGTCTGGCCGTTCATCCATGTGCGCTGGCGGCGCAAGAAGGTTGCCGCCGCCGAAACGGACGTCGCGGAGCCGCTGCCGCCCTTCGTGTCGCCGGAGTTTCTGGGCCCCTCCACCATCCTGCGCTCGCTGATCTTGTTCAATCTGCTGTTCGCGGCACAGTCGATTCTCGACGCCATCTATCTCTGGGGCCACGTCGCGCTGCCCGAGAACCTGACCTATGCGTCCTACGCCCATCGCGGCGCCTACCCGCTGATCGCGACCGCGCTGCTCGCTGCCGCCTTCGTCCTGGTCGCGATGCGACCGGGCGGACCGGCCGAGAAATCGAAGGTGATCCGGCCGCTGGTCTATCTCTGGGTCGGGCAGAACGTGCTTCTGGTCGCCTCCTCCATCCTCCGCCTCGATCTCTATGTCGACATCTACATGCTGACTTACTGGCGCATCGCGGCCTTCATCTGGATGGGGCTGGTCGCGCTCGGACTGGTCCTGATCGTGACCCGCATCGCCCTCAACCGGTCCAACCAATGGCTGATCGGCGCCAACCTGATCGCGTTGACGATCGTGCTGTACGGCTGCTCGCTGGTGAACTTCGACGCCTTCATTGCCGACTACAATGTCACCCACAGCCGGGAGGCATCGGGCAACGGCGTGCAGATCGACATCGACTATCTCCTGACGCTCGGGCCGCAGGCGCTGCCCGCCATCGACAGGGCGATCGCGCTGCGGCCCGGCGCCAGCGAGGGCTGCCTTGTGTCACAGCGAGACAGGCTTGTAGAACAGCAGCGCCAGGACCTGGCCTGGCGGAGTTGGAGCTTCCGAAGCTGGCGGCTCCAGCGCAGGCTGGACGCCCAGGCGGAAACCAGGTCCGGCAGCCGGTTGGCGGGCTGACGAGACAGCGGAGAATTTCTTGGCGAATCGCATTCTCATCGTCGACGACGAGGGCCACATTCGCGAGGTCATCCGCGTCGCCCTGAAGAAGGCCGGCATGGACGTGATCGAGGCGCGCGACGGCAAGGAGGCGCTTCTCCGCTTTGCCGCCGACAGGCCCGACCTCATCGTGCTCGACATCGGCATGCCCGAGTTCGACGGCCTCGACGTTTGCCGCGAGATCCGCAAGACGTCCGACGTGCCGATCCTGTTCCTGTCGGCCCGCGACGAGGAGATCGACCGCATCCTCGGCCTCGAGATCGGCGGCGACGACTACGTGACCAAGCCGTTCAGCCCGCGCGAGCTGGTGGCGCGGGTCAACGTCATCCTGCGTCGCCTCAGCCCGCGCAATGGCGAGGCCAAGGCGGTTCCCACCGCGCTGTCGCAAGGCAGTCTCCTGATCGATCCCGAACAGCACGTGGCTTCATTTGCAGGGACACCGCTGAAACTGACCGCGATCGAGTTCGGTATCCTGCGCGCCTTCCTGACCCGCCCCACATCGGTTTTCAATCGCGAGCAGCTGATGCGGGCCGCCTATCAGCTCAACATCCAGGTCTCCGACCGCACCATCGACAGCCACATCCGCAATATCCGCGCCAAGCTCGCGGCGCTGGCTTGCGACAACGTCATCGAGACCATCCACGGCGTCGGCTTCAAGCTCGGCCGCTGCGAGAAAGAGGCATGAGCGCGGCGCCAGATAAATGGCGGCCGTCGCTGGGGCTGGTCATCTTCACGGTGCTGGCCACCGTCGCCATCCTGCCACTGGTCGGCCTGTTCTTCTTTCGCCTCTACGACAACCAGCTCATCCGACAGACCCAGGCCGAGCTGATCGCGCAGAGCCGCGTGCTGGCGACGATCTATGCGCAGGAGGTTGCAGCAAGGCTCGACAGCGGCCTCACGCTGGGCGCCGAGGTGCCACCGGGCGTGCTGCCCGATCCCGGTGACCAGGTCACGCCGATCCGCCCCGGGCTCGATCTCACCGCGAACGATCTGCTGCGGCGGCGGCCGGATGCCCAGGCTGCACCCCGGCCGGCGCAGCCCGCCTATGTCGAGATCGGCGCAAGACTGACGCCGATCATCCGCGAGACGCAGAAGGTGACGCTGGCGGGCTTTCGCATCCTCGATCCGCAAGGCGTGGTGATCGCCGGCCGGCAGGAGGTCGGGCAATCCCTTGCGCATATCGAGGAGGTCGCGGACGCGCTGCACGGGCAATACCGCGCCACCTTGCGCAACCGCGTGCCGGACAAGCCGCCGCCGCCGATCTATTCCTTCAGCCGGGGCCTCGGCGTGCACGTGTTCTCGGCGATGCCGGTCATTGTCGACAATCGCGTCGCGGGGGTGATCTACGCCACGCGGACGCCGAGCAACATCTTCGACCACCTCTACCAGGAGCGGGCCAAGTTCGTGCTGGCGGGGCTGGCCGTGCTCCTCGGCACCATCGCGATCGGGCTCGTGTTCTCGCGCACCATCACGCTGCCGATGCGCGAGCTGATCGATCGCGCCGCCAGAATCGGCCGCGGTGACCGCGAGGCGTTCCGGCCGCTCCGGCACTACGGCACACGGGAGTTCGCCCAGCTCTCGCACAGCTTCCTCGGCATGGCCGAGCAGCTGGCGCGGCGTTCGGACTACATCGCGACGTTCTCGGCACACCTCACCCACGAACTGAAATCGCCGCTGACCTCGATCAAGGGCGCGGCCGAGCTGTTGCAGGATTCACTTCAAGGCAAGGCCGAGGGCCTGACGCCGGCCGAGCAGACGACATTCATCGCCAACATCCTGTCCGACACCCAGCGGCTGGAGGCGATGGCGCAGCGGCTGCGCGAGCTCGCCCGCGCCGAAAGCCTGCCGCAGAACGAGCGCACCGAGCTTGCACCCGTGATCGCCGACCTCCGGAACAGGTTTCCGGCAAGCTCGATCGAAGCCAGCGGCAGCCTCGACCGGGCGATCGGCATGTCCGGCGAGAAGGCGCTGATCGTGCTGTCGCATCTCGCCGACAACGCGGTGCGGCACAAGGCCGGGACGATCAGGCTGGAGGCGGTCGACGAGCGCACCACCCTGCGGCTGACCGTGAGCAACGACGGCGAGCTGATCTCGGCGCCCAACCGCGACCGGATTTTCGATGCGTTCTTCACCACCCGCCGCGACCAGGGCGGTACTGGAATGGGGCTGGCGATCGCGCGGGCGGTGATGGCGAGCCATGGCGGCTCGATCAAGCTCAAGCCGACCGGCGACGGCGTCGCCTTCGAGCTGCAATTCCCTGTGGCCTGAGGTGCGATGCGCATCGCCTCTCAGCTTTTTGTTGAGGCATGATCTATCCGGAAAACCGCTTCACACTTTTCCGGATCATGCCTCAGATCGCGAACACCCAGGCGGCGACGATGGTGCCGATGGTGACGAGACCTGCGATGGTCCAGCCCGCGGCATATTCAAGCTCAGGATGACCGGTCGCCCGCATGATCTCGACCGGATCGGCGGTATGCTTCTCTGCCATGACAGCCTCGCACGTTTCTTCCCGCGTCATAGATAAGTCGCAGCAGCCGCCATTAGGTTCCATCACGGAAATGCGAGGCATGACGCAGCTTGGTTTGTTCGCCGAACCGGAAGCGGGCCCTGCGGGGCTTCGCCATACGGACGACTTCATCGATGCCGCGGTCGAGCAGGACTTGATCGACCGCATCGCAGCATTGCCGCTCCAGCGCTTCCAGTTCGGCGCCTTCGAGGGCAACCGGCGCGTGGCCTCGTTCGGCTATCGCTATGACTATTCGCTGCAGCGGCTGGCCGAGGCGGAGCCGATCCCGGACTGGCTGCTGCCCGTCGCGCGGCAGGTCGTGGCATGGGCGCAGCTGGCGGAGGGCAGCGTTCGGCAGGTGCTGTGCACCGAATATGAGGTCGGCGTCGGCATCGGCTGGCACCGCGACAAGCCGCACTTCGACAAGGTCCTGGGCCTGTCGCTCGGCTCGCCCTGCAAATTCCGCTTCCGCCGCCGCAACGGGGACAGATGGGAACGCCACACGCTCGAGGCCCTGCCGCGCTCGCTCTACATGATGGAGGGCGAGGCGCGGTCGCAATGGGAGCACAGCATGCCCCCCCGATCGAGGCGCGCCGCTACTCCATCACCTTCCGGACGATGAAGCGGGCCTGACAGGCCGGTCCAACATAAACTGCGAAAACAACCCCATGCACAGTAGGAAGCCATTTCCGCTGCGGGCCCAGGTGGCGCCGGGTAACGGCTTGACGGACCGGGACAAAATGGCCGCGCCGCGCAATCGTCGCGCGGTCCGCGAACTTGCGGTCCAATCCGCGGCTGCTTGCCAGACTGAGGCCCGCGCCACGCCGGCCGCCTGCCGGGCGAAGGTGCCGTGAATTCGCCTCAACATCAGCCAACTAATGAGGCGAATTGAAAAGACAGGCCCAATCGGCAAGCCAATATCGGTCCGCGAGGCCGGCATCACCATGAAGAATTACCTGGTAGTTTTCCTCCTTTTGACCATGACCGCGGCCTCCGCACACGGAGTTTTGCCGGCGCGGCTGTCGCCGCCCACCGGGCTCGTCCAGGCAGGCCTCACCGACAGCGACACCACCGCCGGCGGCACCGCCCGGCTGTGCGAGCAGGTCACCTTCTCGCGCGGCCTGCGCTATGGCGAGAGCGAGGCCAATGTGCTCGACGTCGCGACCAGGGCGACCAAGGCGGACACGCCGCGGCCTGTGCTGCTGTTCGTCGCGGGCGACACCTTTACCGGCGACCGCGCGGCGCCGGAGCTGTCGCGGCAGATCCAGGACCAGGCCATGTGCTTTGCCGCGCGCAACGAGATGATCGGGGTCCGCGTCAATTATCGCCTGGCGCCCGCGGCGACCTGGCCGGCCGGCGCGTCCGACGTGGCGGCGGCGCTATCATGGGTTCACGGCAATATCGACCTCTTCAACGGCGATCGCCGCGAGATCGTCGCAGTCGGCTACGGCGCGGGCGCCTTCCATGTCGCCACCCTGCTGGCCCATCCCGAACTGCAGACCGACGGCGCCGATGTCGCCGGCGTCGTGCTGGTGTCCGGGATCTACCGCGTCGGCAAGGAGGCGAGCGACAGCGAGAAGGCCTATCTCGGCACCGACCCCACCCAGTACGACAGCCGATCGGTCTTCCCCGGCATCCTCAATGTCGATGTGCCGATCGTGCTGGCCTGGGCCGTGGACGATTCCTCCGGCCTCGTGGCGCAGGGCGAAACCCTGAAGAAGACGCTCTGCGGCGCCGGCCACTGCCCGCGCAGCACGCTGCTGCGGAGCCGCGAAGGTATCGCGAGCGCCTTCGGCCTCGACGGCTCCGGCGCGAGCCTCGCCGAGCCGACGCTGCTGCTGGTGCGTCAGCTCGAGGCGCGCGGGCTGCCGTAAGGCTGTGGGTCCGAGGCGACGCGCCTATTCGTTGGCGACAACCTCTCTGCCCTTCCCCACGTCGGGCGAGCGCTGGGTGCTTTGCCAACTTGCAAGCTTTTCATTGGTACTAAGACCGTAGCACCCGAGCTTTCTGGCCCTATACGGACCATACGGCTTGGTCTATTAGCCGAGAAGGCAGCGGAGAATCGCAAGCAAACCGCGGCCGCAGGGGATGTAATTGAGCCGCAACAACCGCACACACGAACTTCTTGTCCATCTGGCAAGTCGGCCGGGGCACGACGAGGTCAAAGCGGATTTCCGCCAGCTTCTTATTGAGGAGTTTGGCGTCGAACTGTCATCACTCGATTTCGAGCGCAGAGTACCGGAAGTCAAAGGGCGACTCGATGCGCTCATTGGCCGGACGGTCTTCGAGGCCAAACGCAACCTCGACAATGAATGGGACGACGTAGTCCGCCGTATGCCCGACTACCTCGCTGACAGAGAGCGAGAAGAGGGAGAGCGTTATGTCGGCATTGCGTCTGACGGCTTCAAATGGGTGGTCTTTGAGCGCCAAGGTGGCGCGTTGGTCAAGGTCAAAGAAACCACGCTGGACCCTGATAAGCGAGATGGGTTCTTGGCGTGGTTGGATGGTGCGGTTGCGCTGAGGAGCACACTCACGCCCGATCCTGTGACGGTTCGCATTGAACTTGGACAAGATTCGATTGCGTTTCGGAGAGCGAACGAACAGCTATCGGCGCTTTGGGAGCGGTGGAAGAATGATCCGGCCACGAAGTTGAAGCGGCAACTATGGGCTCAACTCCTCAAGCTCGTCTATGGTCGTGAGGTTGAGAGCGACGCGCTGTTCTTCCAGCACACGTTTCTGGTAGTCGTAGCCAAGGCAATCGCGCTGGCAGTTCTTGGATTGCGCGACGACGATCCCAAACGCGTACTATCAGGGGCCGCGTTCATAGCTGCCGGTGTCTACGGAGCCGCAGAAAGCGATTTTTTTGATTGGATTGTCGCTGATGCCGAAGGAGAAAACTTAGTTCGCCGCATCCTTACTCACGTACGACGGTTTCGCTTACAGGAAGTCGAGACTGACGTACTCAAGATTCTTTACGAGTCCTTGATTGATCGCGACGAGCGTCACGGACTAGGGGAGTATTACACCCCTGATTGGCTCGCAGCTAAAATCACCCGCCGCGCCGTAGATCGACCGCTCGAACAAAGGGTCCTTGACCCTGCTTGCGGTTCCGGCACCTTTCTATTTCATTCTATCAGAAACTTTCTCTTGGAAGCCGACGATGCAGGCCTCGACTCCCGTCGACGAGCGGAAGAGGCAACGAAGCATGTTGCAGGAATGGACATCCATCCTGTTGCGGTAATCATTGCGAGGGTTACCTATTTGCTCGGTCTTGCGCCGGTGATCTCTGCGCGAGCGGGAGCGCTCTCAATACCGGTATATCTCGGAGATGCATTGCAGCTATCGACTGCAAGTATCATGGGCGTTACCGACCTAGTTATCTCGGTCCCAGCTCCACCCGAAGCAGCTCAACTCAAGTTCCCCGAGATTTTCTGCAAGGAAATAGGTTTGTTCGATAATCTGGTCGGGCAGATGCGCGAGGGTTCGGAACAAGGCTTGAAGCCCAACCAAGTCGCATCCGCATTCACACGCATTATCGAACAGTATTACAAGCGCGATATCGACGCGGAAGAGAAGAGCGCCATCAGCGAGATGGTCACTACATATGTCACCTTTGATGATCTTCGACGGCAAGGTCGCGATTCCGTATGGACCTACGTGGCCCGAAACCTCTCGCGACCGCTCGCTTTGGCGTTTGGGACAGGTTGGGCGAATGTGGTCATAGGCAATCCTCCGTGGGTTGCCTTCCGGCACATGAGTTCTGATTTGCAGAAGCGGTTTCGTGAACTCGCGAAGGCGGAGAGAGTATATGTCGGTGGAAAATTCGCAACACAGAACGACCTTGCGGCTCTCTTCACCGTTCGGGCCGCTGCGCTCTATTTGCGTTCAGGTGGCCGCATAGCGTTCGTCTTGCCTCTCGCCGCACTCACTCGCGGACAATTCGACCTTCTTCGAAAAGGCGCGTTCACTTCGGCAAAAATCATCTGGGAAGAAGCATGGACGATGAATGATGGAGTTCAGCCGCTATTCCCTGTTCCGTCTTGCGTAGTATTCGGACGTCGGCGAGCTACCTCGCAGTCAATGCCGGAAACCGTACGCGCGTATGAGGGTACCCTACCATTGCGAGATGCGCCCGAAAGCGTCGCAGATGAGCACTTGGAAGTACGAGATGCTGTGCCTCGACCTTCCGAGGGCCAGTTTGCTGGCGGCTCCGCTTACCGTTCATCATTTCGCCAAGGCGCTACCCTTGTTCCTCGTATGCTTTGTTTCGTGGAGCGACAGACAGCAGGTCGCCTTGGCGGTGATCCGACTGCTCCATTTGTGAGGAGCCGCCGTTCATCTCAGGAGAAAGAGCCCTGGAAAACCCTCTCGGGAATTGAGCACAGAGTTGAAGCCGAATTCCTTCATCCAGTGCTCCTCGGTGAGAGCATTTTGCCCTTCCGCGTTTTTCGACCTTTTGAGGCGGTTGTGCCGGTAACACATGATGGTGTCGTTATGGATGCGCAGGCCGCAGCCAATCGGGGCTTCTCTGGATTGCACGGATATTTGTCTTCTGCGGAAGCCGTGTGGAATGCCAATTCTGAAAGCGGCGGGATGACGCTCATACAACGATGGAATTACCACAACGAACTTAGCTCGCAGTTTCCTCAAAGGCCACTTCGAGTTATCTATGCAGCTTCGGGCACGATACCTGCAGCTTGTTTGCTGCGTGATCCATCGAGCATCATAGAGCACGGAATCTACTGGGCGCCGGCTTCGTCGGAGGGAGAAGGTCTTTTCCTTGCGGCCATATTGAACAGCGAAACAGCCCGCTCGCGAGTTGCCGATCTTCAGGCGCGCGGCCAATGGGGGGCGCGGCACTTCGATAAAGTTGTATTCAATCTTCCCATACCTCGCTGATATTACTATTGCGCTTCATAGAGAGCTAGCGGACGCAGGGCGAGCTGCCGAAGAAGTTGCAGCATTGGTTGAATTGCCGGCCGGCGCCAGGTTCCAACTGGCTCGAAAGCGCGTACGAGATGGAATCGAAAATGCTGGCGTCGGCCCGCGCTTAGAAGCGCTTGTGGCCCGTCTCCTAGATTCATAGCGTCTGTCCAACGTCATACTGCAACGCTAATCTAGCCGCCGGCTTCCCGCATGGTCGAAATTTGCCGACGTCGCCGGCGTCGTGCTGGTGTCCGGGATCTACCGCGTCGGCAAGGAGGCGAGCGACAGCGAAAAGGCCTATCTCGGCACCGACCCCACCCAGTACGACAGCCGATCGGCCTTCCCCGGCATCCTCAATGTCGATGTGCCGATCGTGCTGGCCTGGGCCGCGGACGATTCCTCCGGCCTCGTGGCGCAGGGCGAAACCCTGAAGAAGACGCTCTGCGGCGCCGGCCACTGCCCGCGCGGCACGCTGCTGCGCAGCCGCGAAGGTATCGCGAGCGCCTTCGGCCTCGACGGCTCCGGCGAGAGCCTCGCCGAGCCGACGCTGCTGCTGGTGCGTCAGCTCGAGGCGCGCGGGCTGCCGTAGCGAAGGCTTGAGGGCACACAGCTGTAACAGAGCGTCAGCACGTCTGCCCCTTTAGGTCGAGGCCGTCAGCCCCGCCACTTTGAAGTGGGCGGCAAGCCACACGATTGACAAACGCTTGACCTAGACGGAGCGGCCTTGGTGTGGGCCAACGACAAGGTGTCGAACATGCGCGTCACCGGCAGACTGCTGCTCGTGTTGATCGCCGCCTTCGCCTCGCTCGGGGCGATGTCCCAGCAACGTGCCGAGCAACCGGCAAGCAACGAGGAAATCCGCGTCGGCAATGTCATGCCGTATTCGGGACCGCTCTCGGAGTTCGGCGCTATCGGCCAGGCGGAAGCCGCCTATTTCGACATGATCAACGCGCGTGGCGGGATCAACGGCCGCAGGATCCGCTTCATCACGCGCGACGACAATTCCGATCCGGCGACTGCGCTGGAGCTGACGCGCAATCTGGTCGAGACCGAGGATGTGCACCTGATGTTCGGCTCGTTCGGCACACCCGGCAATCTCGCCACGCGCTGGTACCTGAATGAGAGGAAGATCCCGCAGCTTTTCGTCGCCTCCGGCGACGAGGAGCTGAGCAAGGCCAAGGCGTTTCCCTGGACCATGGGTTGGCAGCCGTCGTTCAGGTCCGAGGGGCGCATCTACGCCAACTACATCCAGGCCTACTACCCCAGGAAGAAGATCGTGGTGCTCTGGCAGAACGACCAGTTCGGGCGCATGCTCTACAAGGGCATCCAGGAAGGCCTCGGCGATCTCAACCGTCACGTCCTCGTCGACATCGCCTTCGACATTGCCGACGAGCATCTCGACGGGCACGTCTCGATCCTCAAACGCGCGGGCGCCGACATCTTCGTCTTTCTCGGCGTGCCGTCGACGGCATCCAAGGTGATCAAGCTGGCGGCGTCCTTCAACTGGCATCCGGTCTTCATCGTCAACGATGCCTCCGCCTCGATCGCCAATGCGATGGCGCCCGCGGGCCTCGAGAACTCGGCCGGTGTGATCTCGGCGGCTTTTCTGAAGGATCCGAGCGATCCCGCCTGGAAGGACGATCCCGCCATGAAGGATTGGTTCGCCTTCATGGACAAGTACCATCGGGTCGAAAGCACCAACAACAGCGCCGCACTCTATGGCTACGCCGCGGCCGAGGCGCTGACGCAGGTGCTGAAGCAATGCGGCGACGATTTTTCGCGCGAGAACATCATGCGTCAGGCGGCTTCGCTCAGGGACTATCATCCGTCCGTGGCGCTGCCCAACATCCGGATGAATACTTCGCCCAACAACTACCTGCCGATCAGGCAGATGCGGCTGGTCCAGTTCGACGGACGCTCGTGGCAGCCGTTCGGCGAGGTGATCGAGACGGCCTTCACGGAAGGCGCGGCAAGGTGAGCTTCACGTCAGCGCGCCGTTGCGGACAGCAGCGCGACGACGGCTCCTACCATTTGCTGGGCCACCCCTCTCCCCCGCCCTCCCCCGCAAGGGGGGAGGGAGCGCAACAGGATGCGCCGTTACACTGTACCTCGCTGCGCCATGGCAATGATGAGAACGAGCTCGCGCCACAACAAAGGTATGTTCCCTCCCCCCTTGCGGGGGAGGGTTAGGGAGAGGGGTGCCGCACGGGGACTCTCGCGATCGAAACGAACGTTACGCGCCGCCGCCGCCTTCACGCCGGCTTGAGCGAGGCCAGCGCGTTTTCCAGCAGCGAGCGCACGCGGGCCGCGTCGCCTGACTTCACCACGGCGGGGTCGAGATAGAGTTCGAGGCCCGGGGCGCGCTCGGTGATGATACCGCTGTTCTCCGCCGCCGCGTCGCTCAGCGCGTCCACCGAATAGGGAATGACCTCGCGGCTGATACCCTTCATCGTGATCGCCGGCAGCGCGTGCGCGCGGACGATGTCGCTGACGAGGGCGAAGGTCTCGTAGCTCAGCACGATGCCGCCGGGTTCGGCGATCGATTGCAGGCGCGCGGCGAGGTTCGCCTCCGCACCGATGATGGTGTAGTCCATGCGGTCGGCGCTGCCGAAATTGCCGACATTGCAATAGCCCGAGTTGATGCCCATGCGCGAGCGGAACGGCTGCTCGATGCCGGAGGCGCGCCATTTCGCATTGAGCTCGGCGAGGCGCTGCTGCATGCGCCAGGCCATCTGCAGGCAGGCCTGCGCATCGGCGCGGTCGCCCCTGGTCTCGGGATCGCCGAAGAAGATCAGCATGGCGTCGCCGATGAACTTGTCGATGGTGCCGCCATATTCGTGGGCGATCGCCGACATTTCCGTGAAATATTCGTTGAGGAGCTGCGTCAGTTGCTCCGGCTGCAGCCGCTCGGCGGTCGCCGTGAAATTCTGGATGTCGGAGAAGAAGATGGTGAGCTTCTTGCGCTCGGTATGGATGGTGACGTCCTTCTGGCCGCTGAAAATAGACTTGTAGACCTGCGGCGGGATGTAGCGCGAGATCTTCATCGAGAGCGAGGCGAGGAAGTCGTTGGCGGATTCGAGCTCCTTGTTCATGCCCTTGATGCGGCGCGCCTGGCGGCGCTGCAGCGAGAGGAACGACAGGCCGCTGGCGGCGGCGATCACGAAATAGGCCAGCAGGAACTTGAACGAGAAGATGTTGGCGGCGATCGGCTGGGCGATGATCACCTCCTGGATGCCGCGGACATCGCCCACCTTCCAGTCCGTCTTCGGGCTTTCGGGGTGGCTGTTGTGGCAGCTCACGCAGGCCGGCCCCATGGTGACGGGGGCGACCAGGCGGACCTTGTCGTTGAACAGCGAGGTCTCGGTCTCGACGATCTTCTGCTCGGGATCCTTCCGCAGCGCATCGAGCGCGTCCTTCTCGAACTTGTCGAGCTGGTGCGGGGCACGGTTCTGGAACGGGAAGTCGGAGACGAAGCGGTAGGTGATATTCTCCTGCTGCGCGCCGATCACCCGGCCGAGCTCGAGCGACAGCGTTGCCGGAATCGGGATCGCGCCGGGGATGGATTCGTAATTGTGCACCACCCGCGTCGTGCCGTTGGGATTGGCCAGCACCCGCCCGACCACGTTGGTCGCGTAGTAGCTGCGCACGCTCGTGATCACCGAGTTGAGATCGATGGCCTGCCGGCGCAGCGCCGCCTTGCTCAGCTCGGTCAGGTCCAGCCACACCGCGAGCGGCAGGGCGAGCAGCAGGAAGGCGATCACGGCGCCCGTGAGAATGCCGCTCTTGCGCTGATCTTCGGCGATCTCTTGTTTCACTCTGTGGCTCCGCTGTGTGCGATTTTGTCGCAAACCCGTCGGAATCTGCGGCAAAGAATGCGGCAGCACAGAGCCAACAATTGCGGGCCCGCGCAACCCCATTTTATGGTGGTCGGGCCAGGCGCCCTTTTCGTTTCATCACGGATGCTTAAGATCGGCCGCGTCTGCATCCGCCCCGCCGGGAGAAGCCCATGACCGAGACCATTCGCATCAAGCGCTTCCACGCGCGCCCCGTGATCGTGCCGATGAACCTGCCGCTCCAGACCTCGACCGGAGCAATCGCCAGGGCGCCGCTGCTGCTGATCGACTGCGAGACTGACCAGGGCGCGGTGGGCCACGCCTATCTGTTCTCGATCACGCCCTCGGCCTTGAAGCCGCTGACGGCGATGGTCACGGAAATGTCAGACCTGCTCGCCGGCGACGAACTGCTGCCGGTCGAGATCGAGCGCAAGCTGACCCAGCGCTTCACGCTGCTGGGCCTCGCCGGTCTGCAACGGCTGGCCCAATCCGGCATCGACATGGCGGCCTGGGACGCGCTGGCCCGCACACGCGGCATGCCGCTGGCCCGGCTGCTCGGCGGCGCGCCTGAACCGGTCAGGGCCTACAATTCGAAGGGGCTCGGCATCATGCCCGCCGGCGCCGCGGTCGAGGAAGCCCACAAGCTGCTGGCCGAGGGCTTTCGGGCGGCGAAGATCCGCTTCGGCCGGCCCGATGCGCGGGAGGACCTCGCCGTCGTCCGCGCGGTGCGCAAGGCGGTCGGCGACGAGATCACGCTGATGTGCGACTACAACCAGGCGCTGACGGTGACGGAGGCGATCCGCCGCGGCGAGATGCTCGACGACGAGGGCCTCACCTGGATCGAGGAGCCGATCCGCCACGACGATTATCCCGGCTGCGCCCGCATTGCCGACGCGCTGCATACGCCGGTCCAGATCGGCGAGAATTTCGACAGCGCCTTCTCGATGCAGGCGGCGCTCTCGGCGGAAGCCTGCGACTACGTGATGCCCGACGTGCAGCGCATCGGCGGCGTCACCGGCTGGCTCCGCGCCGCCGCGCTGGCGCACGCCGCCGGCATCGAGATGTCGACGCACTTGTTCTCGGAAGTGAGCGCGCATCTGCTCTGCGTGACGCCGACCGCGCACTGGCTGGAATATGTCGACTGGGCCGACGCGGTGCTGGCGACGCGGCTGACGATCAAGGATGGCTTCGCACTGCCGGGCGAAGAGCCGGGGAATGGGATTGCGTGGGACGAGGCCGCGGTGAAGAAATATCTGGTGGGGTGATCGCGAGGTGCCGGGTCTCTCATATCGCCATTGCAAGCACACGATCTCCTCCCTCGTTGCGAAAGCGTGCGACACGGACTAACGATCCGCTATGACCACTTGGCGCCCCCACCCCCACATCCGCGTCGTCGCGATCGGCCTGCACTGGCGCGGCGGGCGGCTGCTGGCGGCCGAGGTGCGCGACGATGCCGGCCGGGTGAAAGGCGTGCGCCCGCTCGGCGGCGAGATCGAGTTCGGCAAGAGCTGGCGGGCGGCGCTGGTACGGGAATTCAGCGAAGAGCTCCGCATCGACGTCACCATCATGGGCGAACCACTGGTGATGGAGAACATCTTTGTGCACGAGGAATCGACCGGGCACGAGGTGATGTTCATCGCGGATGTCGCGTTTCCGGATGGCGCATTCGCCGGCCAGGAGCGCATCGACTTCCGCGAGGACAACGGAGAACAAATCGTCGCGCGCTGGTTCGATCTTGCCGATCTCGACCTGGACGGCGGACCGGAGCTCTATCCGACCGGGCTGAAGGACTTGCTGCGCGGGAGCAAACTCGACGTTCCGTCATCTTGAGGCCCGAGTGGCGCGATGCGAAAGCATCGCGCCGGGAGCCTCGAAGGATGAACGGCCCGGATGCAGCCGGGCCGTCGCCCTTCGAGGGCCGCTGAAGAAGCGGCCACCTCAGGGTGACGGTCCGTACGAATGTGGGGCAACAGCATGGTCCGCAAGGCTACCACACCTCCGCGCCGGGAATTTTCTTCCGCACCGCCAACCGTTGGATCCAGATGCAACGGCGGATGGATCTCTTGGAGCGGCCGATGGCGGAGATCCCCTCGCCGGCCTGAAGCAGCGGCGCCACGTTCTGGCGCAAGCTGCGGCAGCGCTGGAGCTCGGCCTGCCAGTCCACGATCGCGGCGTCGGCGCGCGATGCCATCAGCGTCAGCATTGCCACGCCGAGACAGCTCGCCCGCATCGTTTCTCTCACTGCGATCGGCCTCCGCCGCGCTTGTAGCGGAAGTCGCAATGGGAGGCGCCTTGCATGATCGTCTGCGTGCGCGTGAGCTTGATGTCGGGACCAAAACCTTCCGCGGCGGCAAAGTCCGCGGTGCAGATCAGGAGGAAACCGAGCTCCGGCTCGCCCAGCGCCTTGTAGAATTCGGCATAGGCGCAGCGCGTCACGTCGAAAGCGAACGCGTCATGCGTATGCTCGATGACGTCATAGGCGAGCGCATCGTCGCGGGCATAGGTGCGGAAGGCCGACGACACGGCCTTGCCGAGATCGCTCTCGTTCTTGGCCTTCCAGAATTCCTCGCCGAAGCGGCGATAGAGATCGCCGAGCGCCTTGCGCACCAGCGCGTTGGCGCGCAGCTCGCCGAGCTCGGCCTGCAATGCCTTGACCAGCGGCACCAGCACCTGCGCCTGGATCTTAGCCTGTTCGATGACGGACACGGTCATGGGCGGCCTCGCGTGGAAGGCTGCATCTTAGCCAGGATCGAATGCACAGCGTAAACCGGGAAAACGGCAGGGAGCAAACCGCGGGTTGCGCTGCGCTCCATCCAGGCTACGGGACGTTCCTATGGATACCGAGCAGGCCGCACCAGTCCGTCTTCGCTCTCTAGGCTACGCCGGACACGCTTCGCCGCAATCATTCAGGCTGTGCCACGCAAAGCCGAAGGCGAAGCGTGGTGGGCACGACAGGGATCGAACCTGTGCCCCTACCATGTCAACGAAGGTGTCGCCGGCATTGCCGCGATTTCGGGACCGTCTCGATCATCGGCCCTCTCATATGACTTCCCACAGAACAAGGCTGCTCGGATCGCTTCCGTGCACAAGCTGGACGGCGTTAGTCATCGGGCGGCGCATGAGGGTCAAGCGTGACACCCCTGCTCCGGAGTGCCTCCCCCATTTTCACAAGATCAGCCAGAGATCGCGCATTCATCTTCCGCATGATTTCGCGCCGATGCACCCGTACCGTGACCTCGCGTATGCCGGCAGCGCCAGCGATCTGCTTGGTCTGCAGGCCGGAGATCGTCAGCGCCATCACCTGGCGTTCTCGGGATGTCAGCGCTTCGAAGCGCTGCCTGATATCGGTCAGAGTGCGGTCGTTCGCCCGACGCTGCCGGTCCTTGTCGATGGCCGACAGCACCGCTTCCAGCAGATCCTGATCGCGATAGGGTTTGGTGAGAAACTCGACCGCGCCCGCCTTCATGGCCTGGACGGACATATGGACGTCGGCATAGCCCGTAACGAAGATGATCGGCGCCCGGATACCGGCCGCGGTCATCTCGCGCTGAAAATCTAATCCGCTCGAACCGGGCAGGCGGACGTCAAGAATGATGCAGCTCGGATTGTCCTTGCGCTTGGCCTGCAGATATTCGCGCGGCGAGGCGTACAGCTCGACGCGAAGCGCAGCCGTCTCCAGCAGTCCCTCGATGGACTCACGCACCGACACGTCGTCATCAATGACCGCGACGATAGGGGATTCCTCGTTCATAGGTCGACCTGCGCCTTGTTCGGCAGGATGAACTGGAATAGCGCGCCGTGTGGTTCCGCGGGTGAAGCCCATAGCCGTCCACCATGCGCTTCGATGATGGAGCGGCAAATCGTCAATCCCATTCCCATCCCCTTGGCCTTGGTCGTGAAGAAGGGACTGAAGATCTTGTCCACCGTCTCCCGGTCGAGACCAATGCCGCTGTCACGCACGAACACCACCCCCTCGCCATCGGCCCCTTCGCGCGAACCGACGACCAGCACCTTTGGTCGGCCGGTCACCTCCGACATGGCGTCCGCTCCATTGATGACGAGATTGAGGACAACCTGCTGAAGCTGGACGGAATCGCCGAGAAAGGCCGGTAGCGCCGGCGCAAGCTGGGTCTGCACCGCCACATCGCGCAGCCGCAGTTCGGTTTGCAGCAGGTCGAGGACGCCGCCAATCAACTCGTTGAGGTCGACGTCGGTGGCCTGCGGCGGCGCCTTCATCAACAGCCCCTGGATGCGCCGGATGACACCGCTCGCGCGCTCACCATCCCGCAACACGCGTTCCGCCGTCGTGCGGGCCTTGTCCAGGTTCAGCGTCCTCTCATTGAGCCAGTGCAACACGGTGTGCCCGTTGGTGACGACGCCGGTGAGCGGCTGATTGATCTCGTGTGCGATCGATGCCGCGAGCTGACCCATGGTCGTGGCCCGCGTTACGCGGGCGAGGTCGGACTGGGCGCGCTGTAGTTCGTCGGCAGCGCGCCTGGCAGCGGTGATATCCATGACCGCGCCGACGAAACCCGCCTCGCCCGCCCACTCCCTGGCAATGCGGGTGACAATCCGGACATAGCGAGTTTCACCGTCGGGCATCGACAGCCGATGCTCAAGTGCAAAGTCTGTCTGCTCCCGGAAAGCCTTTTCGATGGTCTGCTCAAGCAGCCTTTGGTCGTCCGGATGCGTGCGCGCAAGCATGGCAGCGAGAGTGGGCGCCGTTTGGCCCGGTTCATATCGATAGATGCGCCATGTCTCCCGCGACCAGTACTGTTCGCCCCGAGGATCGCGCCAGCCGACGCTGCCTGTGCGGCCCAATTGCTGCGCTTCCGCGAGGAAGGCTTCGCTCCTTTGAAGCGCGTCCATCGTGGACTGGTTGCGCATCACCAGCAAGGTCGACATGGCAATGCCGACAGCACCGATGACGCGGTCGATCAGCGGCCAATGCGACCAGGGATCGCCCGGCGAAAACGGATGCGCGATCAGAGTCAATGCCTCGCAAGCCAGCCCGGCGACCAAGATGCCGGTCCGGCCGTAGATGGACGAGACGACAAGCACGACAAACACGTAGAGGATGCTGACCGACACTTCGAGCGGCGTAAGAACGTCGACGGCGAAAATGCCAGCCGCGAGAGCCATGATACCGATTGTGGGGAGGACGCGGTCATGTCTGGAAACGGGCTGGTTCATCGATCCGCGCTGACCATTTGAAGGCGATCGGAGCCTAGGTGGCGCTCTCCGATTTCAGGCGTCCTATGCCCGCCTCACTTTACTAGCAAAAGCCGTGAAATGCGGCAACGCACCTAAACGAAACGATAGTATCCGCGACTCCTTGGTTAATTCGGGCAACGAATTCGGCACCTAGAGTGCCGCCTCCGCCAATGGTCACCCCTTCCGTTTCCCGTCAATCTGGGACGATAGGAGAGCATCTTGAACGATGAACCCTTGATCGCAATCGTGGACGATGACGAATCGGTGCGGGTCGCCATGGGCGGCATGGTTGAATCGTTCGGATACACGCCTGTCACGTTTGAATCGGCCGACGACTTTCTGAAATCCGACAAGCTGCCCGATACTTCCTGCCTGATCCTGGATGTCCAGATGCCCGATATGAGCGGACTTGAACTGCACGGCAAGCTGACTGCCTCCGGCCGCAGGATTCCGACCATTTTCGTGACGGCCTTTCCGGACAAGCGCGTTCGCGATAGAGCCCTACGCGCCGGCGGAGTTTGTTTCCTGTCCAAGCCATTCGGACGAGACGATCTGCTCGGTTGTATCGAATCCGCCCTCGGCAAGCAGACCATGTAGGGCATGCCATGACCGCGGACACCGTCATAACCCAGGAGGTTTCGGCGGTAGGCCCTCCCAATACGTTGCCGCGGGCGACCCAGGCGAATGCGCCGGCACAAGGCAGCGCCGCAGAGGGCTTCTTCGCTTTTGGTCCGTACCGGCTTTTTCCCCGTCAGCGGCTCCTGCTCAAGGACGGCAACGCGCTCCCAATCGGCAACCGCTCGCTCGAAATCCTGATCCTGCTGGCGGAACGACAGGGTGAGGTCGTCGGCAAGAACGAGCTCATTGCCCGCGTCTGGCCCGGCATCAACATCGAGGAAGGCGGATTAAGGGTGCAGGTCGTCGGGCTGCGCAAGGCGCTGGGCGACGGAATTGGCGGTGCGCGCTACATCAAGACAGTAGCCGGCCGGGGTTATTGCCTTGTCGCGACCACCGGCCACTTCGAATCCACTGGCGCGCTCGCGCGGGGCACGGAGCGGGGTCAGGCACAACGGCTTCCGATGCCGCTGGCCCGAATGGTCGGCCGCGACAACGACGTGCGCAAGGTCTCGGACCTGCTGAGAACGACGCGATTCGTCACCGTTCACGGACCGGGAGGTGTCGGAAAGACAACAGCCGCCATTGCTGTCGCTCACGACCAGCTTGCATCCTTCCAGGGCGACATTCATTTTCTCGATCTTGCAAAGATCACCGAGCCGCATCTTCTGCCGGTCGCGCTGGCATCTTCTTTCGGACTAACCGCCCCGTCGAGCGATCCGAATGCAGCCATGCTCGAATTTGTACGCGATCGACGCATGCTGCTGATCTTCGATAGCTGCGAACATTTGATCGATGCTGCCGCAGCGTTAATTGAGAAAATTCTACGCGAAGCCCCCGAGATACGTGTCCTTGCGACGAGCAGGGAGACACTCCAGGCCGACGGCGAGCACGTGTACCGGCTTTCGGGTCTTGAGTGTCCATCGATCGAAGATGAACAATCGGCCGAGCGGCTTTTTTCCCATCCAGCACTCAACCTGTTCATCAACAAGGTCGCAGCGAGCGGACACCAATTTGAGTTGACGGAATCCGACGCACAGATCGTCGCGAAGATTTGCCGCAGACTGGACGGACTGGCACTTGCCATCAACCTGGCGGCAACGCGCGTGCCGACGCTTGGCCTCTCGCAGATCGTCGGTTCTCTTGAGACGAATACCTGGCTGTTCTGGCAGGGTCACCGAACGGCGTTGCCGCGTCACCAGACGATGGCTGCATCGATCGACTGGAGCTACAACCTGCTTGACGAAGACGAGAAGGCAGTGCTGCACCATCTGTCCGCTTACAGGGAGTCCTTTACGCTCGATGCAGCCTGCGAGGCCGCTCGTCAGGTCTTGCTGACTCCCTTCGATGATCTGCTTGTCATCGACAAGTTGGTCACGAAGTCATTGATCGAAGCCGGCGAGGGTCTCGCGCGATATCGATTGCTCAACTCGATCCGAAGCTATGCGCTTGAAAGACGCGACACAGCCGTGAGCTTGAAGGAACCGCGCCGAACATCCTGGGCGCCCTTGGCATCCATGTCGCCGAACAAGTAGCGCTCGATCTCGTCGTTGACCAACGTTCCAAAGAAATTTGAATAGAGTTCGCGCCGCTGAAAGTGCGCGCAGGTCGTGCGTTGGCGCGCTTGCCGATGCCTCCGGTCATCATCCCTTCGTGCTGCGAAGTCGGGGACGAGATCGATGATTTCGCAAGGATGACGCAGAAGAGATCATGGCCCCGGCCTGAAGCAGCGGCACCACGTTTTCGCGCAAGCTCCGGCAGCGCTGTAGTTCGGCTTGCCAGTGGACGGCGGCGTCAGCGCACGACGCGATCAGCGCCAGCATCGCCATCGCAACACAGATCGCCCGCATCGCTCGCATTCCTTCATCGCGATCCGCCCGCATCGCGCTTGTAGCGGAAGTCGCAATGAGAGGCGCCCTGCATGATCGTCTGCGTGCGCGTGAGTTTGATGTCGGGACCAAACCCTTCCGCGGTCGCAAAGTCCGCAGTGCAGATCAGGAGGAAGCCGAGCTCCGCCTCGCCGATCTCGGCCTGCAAGGCCTTGACCAGCGGCACCAGCACCTGCGCCTGGATCTTTGCCTGTTCGATGACGGATACTGTCATGGGCGACCTTCGCGCCTGGGACGATGCGGAGCGTAGCCCGATTGGAGCGCAAGCGTAATCCGGCACGGCGTCTGAAAGGATACACCCTGGATTGCGTTTCGCTCGATCCGGGTAGGCACTTAGCAGTGCTAAATTGTTTGGGCTTGCCGAGCCGAAGCTCGCGGCGACCAGCCCGCCTTCGCCCGTTGGGCTTCGGCGCGGCATCCTTCACTCGCTTCGCGAGCGAAGGATGGTGGGCACGACAGGGATCGAACCTGTGACCCCTACCATGTCAAGGTAGTGCTCTCCCGCTGAGCTACGTGCCCTAGAGGTCATTTCATCGGTGGGGTCCCTATAACGGCTCAGGGGACCCGGCGCAAGGACGGAACGGCGCCGATTTAGGCCGCCAGCATCTTGTTCACTTCGCTGACCAATTCGCGCAGGTGCACAGGCTTGGACAGCACCTTGGCGTTCTTGGGGGCGTCCGAATCCGAGTTCAGGGCGACCGCGGCAAAGCCGGTGATGAACATGATCTTGATGTCGGGATCGAGTTCCGAGGCGCGGCGGGCGAGCTCGATGCCGTCCATCTCCGGCATCACGATGTCGGTGAGCAGCATCTCGAACGGCTCTTCCCGCAGCCGCTGATAGGCGGCCATGCCGTTGTCATGGGACGAGACCTGGAAACCGGCGTTTTCCAGCGCCTTGACCAGGAAACGGCGCATGTCGTTGTCGTCTTCGGCGAGCAGGATTTTTGCCATGGCAGGAAACGTCGAATCCCCAGAGGATATCAGCAGAGGTCACTAAGCCCGACAGAGGGTAAATTTGGGGTGAAAATCTTTACCTTGGGCCGGCTGCGCTGCCGGCCCTTGTGAACCGGAACGGGCTCCGAATCAATCGAGCCGAATCGGCTGGTCCCCGCCACGATGCCCGCACGGTTAAGACATGTTCCAGCGTCCATCACATCTTTTCGCTTGGCAGAATGGTTGCGATTCCGGACAATGACGACACATAAGAGCCGTTGACCGGCCGAATCATTGGACCGGAGCTTTTCCGGATCGTGCGGCGCCAAGGGGGCGAAGCCTGAGTAAGGGACGAAGCTTGAGAAGATGACCCGGTTTGACGGCGACATGTCGCCAGCCTTTGAGATCTTCGAGCCCGCCGAATGGCGCGCGCCTGTCATCTTCAACTCGCCCCATTCGGGCTCGACCTATCCGGACGAATTCCTGGCGGCATCGCGGATCGACCTGCCGACGCTGCGGCGGTCGGAAGACTCGTTCATGGACGAGCTGATCGGCCATCTGAGCGACCGTGGCTTCCCGACGGTCAGGGTCAACTTTCCCCGCTCCTATGTCGACGTCAATCGCGAGCCGTATGAGCTCGACCCCCGCATGTTCAGCGGACGGCTGCCGAGCTTTGCCAACACCCGCTCGATGCGCGTCGCCGGCGGCCTCGGCACCATTCCGCGCGTGGTCGGCGACGGCCAGGAAATCTACCGCGAGCGTATCCTGGTCGACGACGCGCTGGGCCGGATCGAGACGCTGTACAAGCCCTACCACCGCGCGCTGCGCCGGCTGATCAACAAGGTGCACCAGATGTTCGGCACCGTGGTGCTGGTCGATTGCCACTCGATGCCTTCGGTCGGTGTCAGCAGGGACGAGCCGCGACGGCCCGACGTCGTGATCGGCGACCGCTACGGCACGAGCTGCACGCCGCTGCTTTCAGATCGCGTCGAGGAGACGATGACCGGCCTCGGCTATTCGATCGGCCGCAACAAGCCCTATGCCGGCGGCTTCATCACCGAACATTACGGCAATCCCGCAAGCGGCCTGCACGCGGTACAGCTCGAGCTCAACCGCGCGATCTACATGGACGAGCGGCGGCGGGAGCGGAGCGCACGCTTTGCGCAAGTGGCCTCCGACTTCGGCGTTCTCGCCGACGTGCTGGCCAGCACGATTCCGTTCGCCGATCTCGGCCCGTTCCAGGCCGCGGCGGAATAGGCCGGCGTTCTTCGCACGATCATGTCGTCTGCGATTGGAGGCGAAAGCGCGCTCGCTTCGCTACGCACCTTGAAGCAAAAAGAGGCGCACAGAAAAAAGGGCCGCTTCTGATGAAGAAGCGGCCCAAGTCTAGGGAGGAAACGCCCAAGGAGGGCAGCGGTAACGCCAAGCGCTACCGCACCGCAACAATATGCGACCGCGCCGCACAAAGTGCAAGGCCTTTTGAGCCATTTCCCATGCAATTCGCACATGGCTCAGTTGCTTCCAGAGAAACCCAGATTCAGTTTCTTTGATAAGGAAATTCAATGGGTTGATAATCATTTGCATACCAACGAGGCAACTTCGGAACGAAGTTTTCAACTCCGTGATCGATATTTGGCCAGCAGATGACTGGGATGAGGCAGCGCGCCTCGGCATCCAAAATACCAGGGAGCAAATCAAGACAGCGCTGCACGCGGGGGAGGAATTGAGCTAGGCAGGAGCCCAGCTTCATCCAACCTTCGCTTCGAGGATTCCCGTGACGGTGATCGACTTTTCCGCCTTCATCGGACGGCTCGCCACCGCCTCCGGCGAAACCATCCTGCCGTTCTTCCGCACCTCCTTGTCGATCGACGACAAGAGCAAGACCAAGGATTTCGACCCCGTGACGGAGGCCGACCGCGCCGCGGAGGCGGTGATGCGGCGGCTGATCAGGGCCAATTTCCCTCAGCACGGCATCGTCGGCGAGGAATTCGGCAATGAGCAGGACAATGCCGACTATGTCTGGGTGCTCGACCCCATCGACGGCACCAAATCCTTCATCGGCGGCTTTCCGATCTGGGGTACGCTGATCGCGCTGCTGCACAAGGGCGCACCGGTCTACGGCATGATGCACCAGCCCTTCATCGGCGAGCGCTTCTCCGGCGACAACGGTTCGGCCAATTATAAAGGGCCCTCCGGCGAGCGCCGGCTCCAGGTCCGCCGCTGCGCCTCGCTGTCGGAAGCCACGACCTACACCACCAGTCCCCTGCTGATGAACGAGAGCGACCGCGCCATCTTCGGCCGCATCGAACAAGGCGCGCGGCTGTCGCGCTATGGCGGCGACTGCTATTCCTACTGCATGCTGGCGGCCGGCCACGTCGACCTCGTGGTCGAGACCGAGCTGAAGCCCTACGACATCGCAGCGCTGATCCCGATCGTGACCGGCGCCGGCGGCGTCGTCACCACCTGGGAAGGCAAGCCGGCCCAGGGCGGCGGCCGCATCATCGCGGCCGGCGACGCGCGGGTTCACGAGGAGGCGTTGAAGCTTTTGAACCAGTAGCAAGCGGGAGAGGTGCGCACCACGGATGCAGCGGAGTTGAGTTGCCTCACGCCGCCTCTGCTCGCAAATGCTCGACCAGCATCTTGGCCGGCCGCGGCAGCGCCTTGAAGCTGCGCGCGCAGATCACGAGGCGGCGGTTGGCCCAGGCATCGCGCAGGCGGACCATGGCGAGCGGCATGGTCCTGGCGCAGCGCCGCGCGGCCGCTTCGGGCACGAGCGCAACCCCGACATCGGCGGCGACCATCTGGCAGATCGCGTCGAAATCACGCAGGCGCGCGCGGAAATGCGGGCGCAGGCCGAGCCGCGCGGCGTGCCTGGAAATGTGCACCTGCAGCGCGGTGGCGCTGGTCAGGCCGACGAAGTCGCAGGCCCCGGCCTCCTGAAAGTCGATCTGGCGCCGGCCGGCGAACGGGCCGCGTTTCGACGTCACCAGTGTCAGGCGGTCCTCGCTGAAGACGAAGCGCTCGATATGCTCGGGCAGCGCGTGCTCGGCGGCGAAGCCGAGATCGGCGGCGCCTGCGGTGATGGCCGCCGCGATATCGGTGCTCTCGCGCTCCTCGATGTCGACGGCGACGTCGCGATGCGCGCGCAGGAAGCCGGCGAGCGCTTTCGGCAGATGTTCCGACAGGCCCGACGTGTTGGCGAGGAAATGCACGCTGGCGCGCAAACCACTGGCAAAGCCGGCAAGATCGCCGCGCATGGCGTCGATCTGGTGGATGACCAGCCTGGCATGATCGAGCAGGCTCTCGCCGGCCGCGGTCAGCTCGATGCCGCGGCGTCCGCGCTTGAGCAGTGCGACGCCGAGCGCATCCTCGAGCCCCTTGATGCGCGCGCTGGCGGAGGCCAGCGCCAGGTGCGAGCGCTCGGCACCGCCCGTGATGCTGCGCTGGTCGGCGACCGCGATGAAGAGCTGGAGGTCGACGAGATCGAAGCGCATGCCGGTGTCTCCAGCCTTCGTTCCAGACGAAGGCTCTCTCCGTAACCTCCAGATTGTGCCGGATCGCGGCTTCGGTCAATGTGCCGACATGATCGACCCGTTTCTCATCGTGATCGCCGCCGTCTTCCTGCTCGCCGGATTCGTCAAGGGCGTGGTCGGGCTCGGCCTGCCGACGGTGTCCATGGGCCTGCTGGCGGTGAGCATGGCGCCGAGCCGCGCCATCGCCATCGTCATCGTGCCCGCCATCATCACCAACATCTGGCAGACCTTCGTCGGCCCCCATCTGCGCGACATCCTGAGGCGGCTGTGGCCGCTGATGATCGGCACCGTGGTCGGATGCTGGCTCAATGCCGGCGCGCTGACCGGGCCGCATGCGCGCTACGGCACGATCGTGCTCGGCGCCCTGCTCGTCATCTACGCCGTGATCGGCCTGAACAAATTCCACTTCCGCGTTTCACGCGGGAACGAGAAGTGGGTCGGCGGCGTGGTCGGAATCGTCACCGGCGTGATCTCGGCCTCGACCGGCGTGCAGGTGATCCCCTCGATGCCATTCATGCAGGCGATCGGCATGGAAAAGGACGAGCTGGTGCAGGCGCTCGGCGTGTTCTTCACGACGGCGACGCTGGCGCTCGCCTTCAACCTGACCGCCGTCGGATTGTTGACGCCCGCGAATGTCGTGCCCGGCGCCGTGGGCCTCGCCATGGCCTTTGCCGGCATGTTCATCGGCCAATCGGTGCGGGCGCGGATGCCCGCGGAAGCGTTTCGCCGCTGGTTCCTGATCGCGATGATCCTGCTCGGCCTCTATCTCGCCGGCAGCGCGCTGGCGAAGGAATTGGTCTAGCCGATTCCTGGCGGGCGCCGACGCCAGCGTCGTATCAATTCAGCTGCATCGCCTTTGGACGGCAGCGGCAGGTGAACGAGCGCCAGAGGCCAATTCGGCGCCGCGCGTGCCTCGGCGAGCCGACGAAACGCGACGCCGGGAACGGGCATGTGACGGGACACGCCGGCCGGTACAAGCGCAGCGCCCAGACCCGCCGCAACAAGGGTCAGGATCGTCGGCATCCGTGACGCCTCGTGAACGACGCTTGGTGACAACCCGCGGGAGTGAAACAGCGCAAGGATCGCATCGTAAAGAACGGGCCCCTGCGATCTCGGAAACAATATCAGCCGCGGCGCAAGCTGCGCGATCCCGATCGGCTTGTCGTCACCGACATCGCTGGCGGGAAGCGCGGCCATGAGCTCTTCCGCGGCAAGCTCGAATGTCCGCAGGCGCGGCGGCGCGGCAAACGGCGGCGAGACCAGTGCGACATCCAGTTCGCCCTTGGCGAGAAGCGCCAGCTGATCGTCGGTGCCCAATTCAACGAGACGGATCGCAATGCCCGCTTCGTTTGCCGTCTTCAGCAGTGAGGGAATCGGTCCCCACAGCGCGAGGGAGACGAGACCGATGCGCACCACCGCGCGGCGTTCGGCTGCGGCCTGGGCGAGATTCTTGGCGCGGTCCGCAGCTGCCACGGCGACCCGGGCCTCACCGACGAAGGCCTCGCCGGCCGCCGTGAGGCGTGTGCCGCCGCGGCCACGCTCGAACAACCTCACGCCCAGCGAGTTCTCCAGCCGTTGGATTGATTGCGACAGCGGCGCTTGCGCCATGCCAAGCCGGGCAGCCGCCCGGCTGAAATTGCGCTCGTCGGCAAGTGCAATCGCATGGCGGAGATGGTGCAGATCCATATCACCACAATATGAAAATTGTCGCCATTCATATTAGACGACGTCGAACGAGATGCCTAGTTTCCGGCGTGTGACGAACCGGAGAGAAGCGGTGTCCAAACCCATAATCTTTGCCAAGCGAGGTGTCGGGCAGAGCCGTCCAGGGCATGCGGTGATAGCTCGAGCAGCTCATCTCCTTGCGCCAATCTTCCTTGTATGGGGCCAGCTCATGACATGCGCAGTTGCGGCCAGCACGGTCGAACGGGAAGACTTCCAGGTCGAAAGCGCCCCAGGCATTTCCATCTTCGTGCGCGAAATCCGCGCCAAGGCACCTGGCACCGCCGCCTCACCACTGCTGCTGGTCCACGGCGGCGGGCCTGGCGGCATCGGCTCCTTCGATCTTCCCGTGCCGGGATATTCCTTTGCGGAGAGCCTCGCGACAGCGGGAGCTGGCCGTACGGTGTACATCATGGATGTTCGCGGCTGGGGCCGGTCGACGCGCCCGGCGGAATTGCAGCAGCCTGCCGACGCGAATCCGCCTGCCGTCGCTGTCGATGCTGCCGCGACGGACATTGCAGCAGTCGTGGACGCGATCAGGATGAGGACACATACTTCGCGCGTTGCACTCTTCGGCTGGGCGAGCGGCGGCCACTGGAGTGCGTTCTACGCGGCGCGACACCCGGACAAGGTGAGTCACCTCGTCCTTCTCAACACCATCTATGGCGTCGATGCGCCCTGGCCGTTTGGCGAAGTATTCGCAGACCCCAAATTTCCCGTCCGCTTCCGCGCGAGCGGAGCTTATGCGCTCGCCGATGCGAGCAGACTGCTTGCCCGCTGGGACACGAGCATCCCGACGCCGGACAAGACCGAATGGCGCGATCCCGCCGTCGCCGAGGCCTATGTCAACGAGACGATCGCCAGCGATCCAACAAGCGGGAGCCGCGAGCCGCGGAGCGTTCGCATTCCGACGGCGTACCGGCGCGAAGCCTTCGAAATGGCGCATGGTCGCAGGTACTGGGACGCTGCCGACCTGCGCGCCGCCGTGCTCGTCATTCGCAGCGAGCTCGATTTCTGGTCACGCCCCGCGGACAGTGCCGCGCTGGAGCGCGAGCTGACCGGCGCAGCCCGCAAGCGATTCGTCACGCTGGTCGGCGCCACACATTACGTATTCGACGATCGGCCCGCACGCGGCCGCCGCCGTTTGATCGAGGAGATCGTGTCGTTCATGGACGGGACGGACGTGCCCTCAGGTGACCGATAGGCTTACCGCGTCTCCAGCATGGCGACGCGGACGCCGAGATAGATGAAGAGGCCGCCAAGCGCGCGATTGACCCAGGCGATGGCGCCCTCGGATTGCCGCAGCCGGTGCGCGGCCTTGGCCGCGAACGCGGCCAGCACCAGGCACCACAACGTCCCCGTCGAAATGAAGATGAGGCCGAGCGTCAGGAAGGCGAGCGGCTTGTGCTGCGCGTCGGCTGCGACGAATTGCGGCAGGAAGGCCAGGAAGAACAGCGCGACCTTGGGATTGAGCGCGTTGGTGAAGACGCCCTGGAGGAAGACCCGCCGCAATGAGCTCCGCACCGGCTCGTCGATCGCCGACGCCGGCACCGGGCGCGACAACAGCATCTGGAGCCCGGTCACGACGAGATAGGCCGCGCCGACCAGCTTCAGGATCGAGAAGGCGGTCGACGAGGCCATCAGCAGCGCCGAAAGTCCAATCGCCGCGCCCGCGACATGGACAAAACAGCCGCAACTGATGCCCAAGGCGGCAGCGGCGCCGCCCCGCCAGCCCATTTGCATGCTGCGGCCGATCACATAGACCGAATCCGGCCCCGGCGTGATGTTGAGCAGCACGCCCGACAGGATGAAAAGGCCGATCTCGTGAATGCCCAACATGCAAGGTCCCCGCCGCCCGTCCGGGCGTATTGGTTCCGCATAGTCGGTTCGCCCATCCCCGTCCACCGCCGGAATCGCTTAGGATTTGCCTCGAATTTGCAATGCGGATCAGGCTTCCGCTCGGCCTCATCTGCTTTATAAAGGGAGGGTTCTCGAAATGCGGGACTCGAGGCGACTGCCACGCCGTGGCCGGTCCCCTCTCCCTTGGAGCTTCGCGGATATGGAAAGACGTCTGGCCGCCATCGTCTGTGCCGATGTCGCCGGCTATTCGCGCATGATGGGCAGCGATGAGGCCGGCACCCATGCCGCGTTCAAAGCCCATCGCGCGGCGATCCATCCCATCATCCTCAATCACGGCGGCCGCGTCGTGAAGAACACCGGCGACGGCTTCCTGCTCGAGTTCGCCTCGATCGTCGGAGCCACCGAAGCCGCGATCGCGATGCAGACGCTGATGGCGGAGCGCAACCGCCACCTGCCGGCCGACCGCGCCATGCAGTTCCGGCTCGGCATCCACATGGGCGACGTCATCGCCGACGAGGACGAGGTTTTCGGCGACGATGTCAACATCGCCGTCCGCCTGGAATCGGTGGCAAGCCCCGGCGGCTTCGCGATCTCGGCCAAGGCCCACCGGGAGGCGAGCAAGCATCTCACCGTGCCGCTAACCGATGCCGGCAACCATCGCTTCAAGAACATCAAGGATGCGATCGGGGTCTGGACCTGGACGCCCGACGGCGCGCCGGCGCTTGCCCCCGAGCTCCGGGAGGCTTCGGCGCTGTCGCAGCAGTACCGCACCGCGATCGTCGGCGTGCTGCCCTTCGCCAATCTCAGCGACGCCCAGGACGAATATTTCTCAGACGGCCTCACCGAGGACCTGATCCATGCGCTGTCGCTGCAATCCTTCTATCGGGTGCTGAGCCGCAATTCGACCTTCGCCTTCAAGGGCAAGAACACGAGCACCCGCCTGATCGCGCGCGAGATCGACGCCACCTACCTGATCCAGGGCTCGGTGCGGCGCGCCGGCGCCAAGATCCGCGTCACCGCCGAGCTGATCGCGCCGGAGACCGGCGAGCAGCTCTGGACCGGCCGCTACGACCGCGACATCGGCGACCTCTTCGCGATGCAGGACGAGATCACGACCAGCCTGTCCGCTGCGATCGCCACCGAGATCGTCCGTGCCGAGGCCTCGGCGCCGGCGCGGCTCTCGACCGACGTGAGCGCCTGGGATCGCTTCCTCAAGGGGCTGTCGCATTACTACCGGCAGACCAAGGAGGATCTGGCAGTCGCCGTCGACCTGTTCCGCGAGGCCATCCGGCTCGATCCCAAGCTGTCGATCGCACATGCCTATCTCGCCACGATCCAGATCCAGAGCATTCAGTTCGGCTGGGTCAAGGGCACGCGCGAGATGTGGGCCGAGGCGATGAGCCTCGCCGAAACCAGCGTCCGGCTCGATCCGCGCTCCTCCTTCGCGTTCTCGATCCTGACCTGGGCGCACGCGTTGGAGGGTCATCACGAGGCGGCAATGGACGCCGCCAAGCGCGCGGTCGCGCTCAACCCTTACGACAATGGCGCGCGCGGCGTGCTCGGCATCTGCCATTTCATGATCGGCGAGCACCGCGAAGCGATCGAGTTGTTCTCGATGGCCGCGCAACGCGACAACAGCGACCCGCGCTACCAATGGGCCGCGCTGAACGCGTTCAGCCATTATCTGTTGCGCCAATATGACGCGACCCTGTCCTGGGCCCGCGAGCAGCTCTACATCAATCCGAACCACATGCAGGCGTTGGCGATCCGCGCCGCGGCGCTGGCGCAACTGGGCCGGACCGACGAGGCGAGCGAGGCCGCCGTCGTGCTCATGGGCAACTACCCGACCCTCAATGTCGATCGTCACTTGCGCAACTTCCACTGGAAGCGGCCCGAGGACATCGCCCATTATCGCGAGGGGCTGCTGAAGGCCGGCGTGCCGCTCGGCAAGCTGACCCTGGTTCAGAGCGGCGTCAAACGCGCCGCCGAATCCTGAGAAACTGCCCGCGCCAGTGCCGTCCGGCACCGGCTTTTATTGACAGGACAGTGAATTCAGCCACACTTCGTTGCACGCTGAAGTAGTATATCCTGCTGTCGTTTTGTTAGGATTTTCCGCGCTTGATCGGCGCGTCCTTATTTGCGATTCGCCATTTTCAGGATTTGGGCCATGCATGACCGCGCTTCTAAGCCGCCCTTCGATCCCTCGATCCAGGTCTCGCCGAACAATCCCTGCCCCTTCCTGCGCGGTCTCGTCGGCGAAGGTTTCGTCGATGACGGCACCGTCCCACTCCGGACGCTGTCGCAGACCATCGCAAATGCAAGCGGCGAGACCGGGCTGAAGAAGACCTCGGCCCGCATCCAGGTCCGCGGCGTCGCACTGATCGCCAACGGCGCCTGTCATATTCTGCAAAGCATCTTCTGGGGCGCGCAGCTCAACACGCTGCGCGGCGGCCCGCTCGACAAGCTCGGTGCCGGCTCGCGCATCCTCGGCGTCGACGGTCGCGTCAACGAGGACGAGATTGCACGGCTTGCCGGCTTCGGCGGCACCTACGCCGATCCCGATGGCGGCGGCACCGAGACCGGGCTCAACGCCTCGCAAATCCAGACCTTCATGAAGGACAACCTCAAGCGCGCCGGCAATCAAGCGCGCTGGTACTACCCGATCCTCATGAAGTTCGAATGGCCGATCCTGCTCAAGATCATGGGCAAGGGTCAGGGCGACGACCGCTATCTCAGCGTGGCCGAGGTGAGGACATTGTTCAACGAGCGCAAATTCCCGGACAGGATCACCCAGCGGGTCGCCAACCAGCCGGTCACCCCACCCTCGCTGATCTTGCGCGCTGCCGGCGGACTTGCCGCCGCGCTCCTCATCTTCGGCATCGTGGCGCTGCGCTTTCCGGATCAATTCCAGCCGATGCTGCCCGGCATCCTCGGGGACCTCGTGGCCCCGCCCTTGCCCGCGCACGTCGAACCCCGGGCCGCGTACTGGCTCGAGCAGAACTGGGCGCTGGAGGACCGGCACTGGTTTCATCACGCCAGCCAGGGCACCGCGACTTTCCCGGTGCCCTATCGCTGGTTCATGGCGCTCGAGCAGCCGCGGCTTCATTTCTTCGCAAAGCCCGGGATGCTGCATGACAGCGACCATCTTCAGCGCTTCGGGTTCATCCCGAGCCCGCAGACGATCAACACCGACGATGCCACGCTGCGCCGGTTCGGCTATGCCAACGTCTACGACAAGACGGAGCCGGTGCCGGCGCGGCTCTGGGATCCGCCGGTCAACTGGGGTCCCCAGGCCGAAAACGTCGACGGCCTGCCCGTCGGCTTTGCGCGCATGACCGGCGTCGCCGATCCCGCGACCGGCCAGATCGGCGAGGACCGGATCGGCCTGACCTGCGCCGCCTGCCACACCGGCCAGATCCAATACAAGGGCATCGCCATCCGCTTCGACGGCGGCCCGGCCATGACCGACCTGAGGAAGCTCGAGGTCACGACCGGTCTGTCGATCGCCTACACGCTGCTCGTGCCAGGTCGCTTCACGCGCTTCGCCGATCGTGTGCTCGGCACCTCCGCCAGCGCTGAGGATCGCGATGCACTGAAGCAGAAGCTGCGCACGATCAGCACATTCCTGGTCGACTGGGAGAAGACCTACGCGAAAACCATCGCCGGCAAGACGAGGCTCAACCCGAAGACAAAGCGGGAAGAGCCGCAAGAGAACACCGAGGAGGGATATGGTCGTCTCGACGCGCTCAACCGCATCGGCAATCAGGTCTTCGCCCAGGACATGGCGATCAGCGGCCTCAGCGGCTTCGAAAAGAACCTGCATGCCCAGGACGCGCCGGTCAGCTTCCCCCCGATCTGGACCGTGCCCTGGCTCAAATACGCGCAATATGACGCTTCGATCGAACAGCCGCTGATCCGCAATGCCGGCGAAGCGCTGGGCGTGACCGCGCTGCTCAATCTGTCCGACAATACCCCCAAGGACAGGCTGCTTCGCTCCTCGATGGATATCAAGAATCTGATCTGGATCGAGGATCTGCTGAAGGGGTCGCCGCCCTATCCAAAAAAGCAGCTATCCGGACTGACATCGCCGAAATGGCCGTCGGACATCTTTGGCGATGCTGCCTGGAAGATCGATGACGAGCGCGTCAAGCGCGGCCGTAAGCTCTATGCGGAGCTCTGCGCCGAATGCCATCTCGGTCCGGTCGACGACAAGGCGTTCGACGCCGAGTTTCCGGCCCAGAGCATCTGGTCCTCGCCACGCTGGGAGACCATCGGCAACGACAAGTTCCTCAACGAGGTTCAGAAGAGCGTCAAAGGGATGGGCACCGACCCCGCTCAGGCGGGCGTGCTGGCGACGCGAACGGTTCAGGTGCCGGGCTTCCTCAAGCTCGACCCCACGCAGAATCTCAACGCCTGGTGGAACTGCAATCTGCCGGATATTTCGTCGACCGACATGCCGTACTCGCTTGGCCTGATGGTGCTCGTCGACATCGTCAGCCGCAAGGCGATGGACGATGCGAAGATCGACCCGAAGGTTCAGGATGCCTGGTGGGGCAAGCGCAAGAACTGCCCGAATCCCGGTCCGCAGCCGGCCGACAAGAACGAGCCAGGGCCCTGGTATCGCGCGCGCCCGCTCAACGGTGTCTGGGCCACCGCGCCTTACCTGCACAACGGATCGGTACCCTCGCTCTACTGGATGCTGAGCCCCGCGGCCGAGCGCCCCAAATCGTTCTGCATGGGTGGCGGCCGCGACTATGATCCGAAGCAGGTCGGCTTCGCCGTCGCTGACGGCGAGAGCTGCAAGACCGGGCAGACGCGCTTCTCGACGCGAGCGTCTGATGGCACTGACCTGTTCGGCAACAGCAATCTCGGCCATTCGTTCGACGGCACGCCAGGCCCCGGCAAGGACGGCACCATCGGCCGCCCGCTCAAGGAGCAGGAGCGCTACGATTTGATCGAGTATTTGAAGACGCTTTAACGCGACCAGAGTTCGTCGTCGTCATGGCCGGGCTTGTCCCGGCCATCCACGAACTTCCCCCTGCCTCAAGAACGTGGATGCCCGGGACGAGCCCGGGCATGACGAGTTCGTGGCACGATCCCTCGCTCAAGCGCTCACTTGAACAGCGGCGTGCCCGGGACGAAGGCGTCGAAGGCGGCCCAGAACTGGGAACGGTAGCGGTCCTGCTCCTGCAGGATCTCGTGCTTGGAGCCGGCGATCACGAGATGGGCGCCGGCGCGCAGGTGATAGGCAAACTCCTCGATCGCCGCGGTCGAGACCACGGTGTCATTGGAGGCCGCCAGCATCAGGATCGGCTGGCGGATCTGGGAGGGGTAGTTCACGCGCTTGAAGGTGTGCATCGCGCGGAAGGCCGTATCGGCCCAGGCGACCGTCGGTGACGCCAGTCCGAGCGTCGGATCCTCCTCCAGGATCGCGGCGTTGCGCGCATAGCGCACGGGGTCGCTGGTGAGGGGATTGTTGATGAAGGGTTCGAGCCCGGTGAGGCGGTCGCTGCCGCCGGGAACGTAACGGCCGCCCTGCCCGAGCAGGCGCATCGTCTTGAGCAGCGCACGCACGGGCAATGAGGTGGTACGCCCCGGCAGGTCGATCATCGGCGCCGACAGCACCATGCGGTCGAACCAGCGCTTGCCGGCATGCGCAACCCGCAGCAGCACCGTGCCGCCCATGGAATGGGCGAGCGCGAAGAACGGCGGCGGGCAATCCGGCAGCACCACCTGCTGCACGAAGGTCTCGACGTCGATCTCGAAATCGGAGAAGTCGCGCACATAGCCCTTGCGCGGATCGCGCAGGCGGCGCGAGGAATGGCCCTGCCCGCGCCAGTCGATCATCGCCACGGCAAAGCCGCGGTCGCGCAAATCGCGCACCGTCTCGAAATATTTCTCGATCTGCTCGCTGCGCCCGGTGAAGACGCAGACGGTGCCCTTGCGGTTCGCCGGCGGCGCCCAGCGCGCAAAGCGCAACTCGGCGCCATCGGGGGTCCTGATGGTGCCGCTGACGACGTTTTCGGGAACCGGATTGGACGGGATCGAGACCAGCGTCATAGGCGGGAAGTACTGCAATCAAGGGGCTAAAGCGCCGAAAAGGCGCAAATGCCGCCCTCTTGAACGCCGTCTCGTTCCACCCATATCATTTTCGTGCAGGCCGCTACCAGTGTTTCGGAACCGGAACATCAGGCTGCACACAGACGAAAGCCCGGCCCGATGGCGGGCGGGTTGCCTAACAGTCGCTCAATGGAGGACTTGACCATGCGTACCTACGATCTCACCCCGTTCTATCGTTCCACCGTCGGCTTCGACCGCCTCTTCAACCTGCTCGACCAGGCCGGTTCGGACGGCAGCCCCGGTTACCCCCCGTACAACATCGAGCGTACCGGCGAGAACGCCTATCGCATCACCGTTGCGGTCTCCGGCTTCGCCAAGGATGAGCTCTCCATCGTCGCGAAGGAAAACACGCTGACGATCAAGGGCGAGAAGGTCGCGAACGAGAACTCGAAATCCGAAGTGCTCTACCGCGGCATCGCCGCGCGTGCCTTCGAGCGCGCTTTCCAGCTTGCCGACTTCGTGCAGGTGAAGGACGCCTCGCTCGAGAACGGGCTGCTTCACGTCGACCTCGTACGCGAGATTCCGGAGGCGAAGAAGCCGCGCCAGATCGCGATCAACGCCGGCGCCAAGGCGCAGGTGATCGAGAACTCGGCCGCGCAAGCCGCCTAAACAGAACGCGACTTCCACGTTGCGAAAGCGCCCCGGTGCCCCGGGGCGCTTTTTCGTTGTGCATTGCATCACAGAGCGGTGAAGCCGTGTAACGCCGCCATCGCTCCCTCCGTCCCTTGGGCATCGAGCTCAAACAAGATGGAGAAGATCATGTCACTCTGGCGCAGCCTTTTCGTCGCCGCGAGCCTTCTGGCGGCTCCCCTCGGCCTTGCTCATGCGCAGACACCTGCGACGGTCAAGGCGAAGAACGTCGTGCTGGTGCACGGCGCCTGGGCCGACGGGTCGAGCTGGTCGGAGGTGATCCCGATCCTCCAGGCTGCAGGCCTGCACGTGACGGCCGTGCAAAATCCGCTGTCGTCGCTTGCGGACTCCGTCGAGGCGACGCAGCGGGCGCTGGCCGAGCAGGACGGGCCGACCGTGCTGGTCGCGCATTCCTGGGGCGGCACTGTGATCAGCCAGATCGGCACCGACCCGAAGGTCACCGGGCTCGTCTACGTCGCCGCCCGCGCGCCCGATGCGAACGAGGATTTCGTGGCGCTGTCGAAGCAGTTTCCGACCGGGCCCGCACGCGCCGGCATCGTCGAGCGCGACGGCACCACCAAGCTCTCGGAAGAGGCCTTCCTGAAATACTTCGCCAATGGCGTGAAGCCGGAGCAGGCCAGGGAACTCTACGCCGTGCAATGGCCGACGGCGGCCTCGATCTTCGCCGGCCGCACCACGGAGGCGGCGTGGCACTCCAAGCCGAGCTGGTACGCGGTGTCGAAGAACGACTACACCATCAATCCCGATTTCGAGCGTTTCCTCGCCAAGCGCATGAACGCGACCACGATCGAGCTCGATGCCGGCCACCTCTCGTTGGTATCGCATCCGAAGGAGGTCGCGAATCTGATCCTGGACGCGGCGGGTTATCCGCGAAGCTGAGGTGATAGCGTGAATGCAAAAGCGCCCGGCTGTTCGGGCGCTTTTGTTGTGCTCGGATCTCTCTCCATTGTCGTCCCCGCGGACGCAGGGACCCATAACCCCAGGGAGCAATTTGACGGAGACTGCTCGTCTGGGACTCGCACCTCATCCCCCCGATAGATCGCGCGGTATGGGTCCCTGCCTTCGCAGGGACGACACCATTGGTGTGGCTGTCGCCACCGCGCCAAGCTCGCAGCGCTAATCCAGCCCCTGCACGGCCGGCATCTCCTGCGTCGGCAGGATGGTCGGGGCAGGCTTGGCCTGGCCGACGGTTGGCGCGGCTGCATCGGCGGGCTTGGCCTGCGCGGCGGCCGCTTGCTGCGGAGGCTGGGCCTGCGGTGCTTGAGCCTGCTGCGCGACCGGATCAGTCGGCTTCGCGGCAGCGACCGGCGTCTCGGCGCGCCGCGGGGCGGCCTTGGGCAGCGGCACGGCGCGGCTTGCCACATGCGGGATCGGAGCCGGCGGCCGCGGCGGGCCGCCGCGGATCACGGTCGGCGGCGGCAGCGCGCTTTGCGGTCCGTAAGGCGCGACCGCGCGTTCGTCATAGGCGGGCGCCATGCCGTAGGCGTCGGCGGCGGGCATGAAGCGGATGATCCGCCCGTCGCGGGCGTCGATCACCAGCCGGCCATCGTCGCCGCGGCGGTCGATCACCGCGATGGTGTAGACGCTGCCGCGCAGGCGCGGGATGCCGAGCGGCAAGAAACCGTTTTCGCGCAGCACCGCGTAAACCTCGGTTGACGGCAACAATACCGGCGCCGGACCGCGTTCCTCGTAGCCATAGCCGTAACCGTAACGCGGTGGCGGCGGGGCGGCCTCCGGCGCGTAGGGTCCGTCGAAATCCGACACCGCGACGATGGCTCCGCTCGCGATACCGCCGGCGGGAACCTGGGCGTGGCCCGCACTTGCAGCCAACGCCAGCGCGGCGGCGGCCACACATCCTGTGAAAAACTTCATGGTCGAGACGCTCCTGTCAGGCCCCCCGATGGCCGCCCTCTTTCGCTTCTCGCGGTGTGGCGCGCCTTCCGAAGGGTTGATCCGAAGCTTCATCGGGGATTTCGGCGCGCACGGGGCCGGATCAGGGCGCGTTTGCTTCAAAACCGGGGCCGCGCAACTTTTGGAAAGCGATTGATTGACATATCGGGAATCGGGACTTTCGCGCGCTTGTGTGCTAGACAAAAATTTGGCAAGGTGATGTTTAGGACAGGAAGACTGTCTCAATTTTGCGTGCGGTTCCGGCACAGGGATTGCAGCGAAAACCGGTGCTCTCGAGCGTCGGCAAGGTACCAGGCAAAGCCGTTCTCGGGGACGAAGAGCGCCTAGGCCTGAATTTAAGAAAATGCGGCTCGCAGCGGACGAGCGGTGGCCCAGGAGCGGGTGCCGCGGGACACCCAAGGTGCGCCGAAGTTGGCGGTGAGGCAGCTTGCCGCATGGAGAGGACAGAGCAATGAACGGGTCGCAATTCGAGCGCGCAAACATCGTGGCAGAAGAGCTGTCGGCGACGGTCGCCTCGAAAACGACCGACCCGATTCAGGAACACAATTCGCGTCCAAAAGCCGAGGGGCTCTACGATCCGAGCCTTGAGAAGGATTCCTGCGGTGTCGGCTTCATCGCCAACATCAAGGGCAAGAAGTCGCACGAGATCGTCTCGGACGCGCTGAGCATCCTCTGCAATCTCGAGCATCGCGGCGCCGTCGGTGCCGACCCGCGCGCCGGCGACGGCGCCGGCATCCTGGTGCAGATCCCGCACGCCTTCTTCAGCCGCAAGGCCAAGGAGCTCGGCTTTGCGCTGCCGGGTCCCGGCGAATATGCCATCGGCGCGCTGTTCATGCCGCGCGACACCGCCTGGCGCAATGTCATCAAGAGCATCATCGCCGACCAGATCAGGGAAGAGGGCCTGACCCTGCTCGGCTGGCGCGACGTGCCGACCGACAATTCCTCGCTCGGCGTCACCGTGAAGCCGACCGAGCCCGCCTGCATGCAGGTGTTCATCGGCCGCAACGGCACCGCCAAGACCGAGGACGAGTTCGAGCGCCGGCTCTACATCCTGCGCAAGTCAATCTCGCAGGCAATCTACCAGCGCCGCGACCGCGGCCTTGCGGGCTATTATCCCTGCTCGATGTCCTGCCGCACCGTGATCTACAAGGGCATGTTCCTCGCCGACCAGCTCGGCAAGTACTATCCCGACCTGCACGAGCAGGATTTCGAGAGCGCGCTGGCGCTGGTGCACCAGCGCTTCTCGACCAACACCTTCCCGGCCTGGTCGCTGGCGCATCCCTACCGCATGATCGCGCATAACGGCGAGATCAACACGCTGCGCGGCAACGTCAACTGGATGGCAGCGCGGCAGGCCTCGGTCAGCTCCGAGCTGTACGGCAAGGACATCAACCGGCTCTGGCCCATCTCTTACGAAGGCCAGTCCGACACCGCCTGCTTCGACAACGCGCTCGAATTCCTGGTGCAGGGCGGCTACTCGCTGCCGCACGCAGTGATGATGATGATTCCGGAGGCGTGGGCCGGCAATCCGCTCATGGATGAGAAGCGCCGCGCCTTCTACGAATATCATGCCGCGCTGATGGAGCCGTGGGACGGCCCCGCCGCGATCGCCTTCACCGACGGCCGCCAGATCGGCGCCACGCTCGACCGCAATGGCCTGAGGCCCGCGCGCTATCTCGTCACCAAGGACGACCGCATCGTGATGGCGTCCGAGATGGGCGTGCTGACGATCCCCGAGGACCAGATCATCACCAAGTGGCGCCTGCAGCCGGGCAAGATGCTGCTGGTCGACCTCGAACAGGGCCGCCTCATACCCGACGACGAGATCAAGGCCGAGCTCGCCAGGAGCCATCCCTACAAGGAGTGGCTTGAGCGGACCCAGATCGTGCTGGAGGAGCTGCCGAAGGTTGCGACCACCGGCGTGCGCTCCAACCTGTCCCTGCTCGATCGCCAGCAGGCGTTCGGCTACAGCCAGGAAGACATCACCATCCTGATGACGCCGATGGCCGCCACCGGCGAGGAAGCCGCGGGCTCGATGGGCAACGACACGCCGATCTCGGCGCTGTCGGACAAGGCCAAGCCGCTGTTCACCTATTTCAAGCAGAACTTCGCGCAGGTCACCAACCCGCCGATCGACCCGATCCGCGAGGAGCTGGTGATGAGCCTCGTCTCGATCATCGGACCGCGGCCGAACCTGTTCGACCTCCAGGGCATGGCCACGACCAAGCGCCTCGAAGTGCGCCAGCCGATCCTGACCGATGCGGATCTGGAAAAGATCCGCTCGATCTCGGAAGTGGCCGAGTCGCATTTCAAGTCGCGCACGCTGGACACCACCTTCCACGCCGGGCTCGGCGCGGCCGGCATGGACCAGGTGCTCGACGAACTCTGCGCACGGGCGGAAAGCGCCGTGCGCGAGGGCGTGAACATCATCATCCTGTCCGACCGCATGGTCGGCACCGACCGGGTGCCGATCCCGGCACTGCTGGCCTGCGCCGCCGTGCATCATCACCTGATCCGCGTCGGACTGCGCACCTCGGTCGGCCTCGTCGTCGAATCCGGCGAGCCGCGCGAAGTGCATCACTTTGCGTGCCTCGCAGGCTACGGCGCCGAAGCGATCAATCCCTATCTCGCGTTCGAGACCATCATCGCGATGAAGGACCGCCTGCCCGGCTCGCTCGACGACTATGAGATCGTCAAGCGCTACATCAAGTCGATCGGCAAGGGCCTGCTCAAGGTGATGTCCAAGATGGGCATCTCGACCTACCAGTCCTATTGCGGGGCGCAGATCTTCGACGCGGTCGGTCTCAAGGCCGACTTCGTCGGCAAGTTCTTCGCCGGCACGCATACCCGCGTCGAGGGCGTGGGTCTGGCCGAAATCGCGGAAGAGGCGGTGCGCCGCCATGCCGACGCGTTCGGCGAGGCGCTCGTCTACAAGAGCGCGCTCGATGTCGGCGGCGAATACGCCTATCGCAGCCGCGGCGAGGACCATGCCTGGACCGCCGAGTCGGTGTCGCTGCTCCAGCACGCCGCGCGCGGCAATTCGCAGGAGCGCTATCGCGCCTTCGCCAAGATCCTCAACGAGCAGTCGGAGCGGCTGCTGACGCTGCGCGGCCTGTTCCGGATCAAGAACGCGGAGGAAGAGAAGCGCAAGCCGGTGCCGCTCGACCAGGTCGAGCCGGCCAAGGACATCGTCAAGCGTTTCGCCACCGGTGCGATGAGCTTCGGGTCGATCTCGCGCGAGGCGCACACCACGCTCGCCATCGCCATGAACCGGATCGGCGGCAAGTCGAACACCGGCGAAGGCGGCGAGGAAGCCGACCGCTTCAAGCCGATGCCGAACGGCGATTCCATGCGCTCGGCGATCAAGCAGGTCGCCTCCGGCCGCTTCGGCGTCACCACGGAGTATCTGGTCAACTCCGACATGATGCAGATCAAGATGGCGCAAGGCGCCAAGCCCGGCGAAGGCGGCCAGCTGCCCGGCCACAAGGTCGACGCAACCATCGCCAGGGTCCGGCATTCGACGCCGGGCGTCGGCCTGATCTCGCCGCCGCCGCATCACGACATCTACTCGATCGAGGACCTGGCGCAGCTCATCTACGACCTCAAGAACGTCAACCCGACGGGCGACGTCTCGGTCAAGCTCGTCTCCGAGATCGGCGTCGGAACGGTGGCCGCGGGCGTTGCCAAGGCGCGCGCCGACCATGTCACCATCGCGGGCTTCGAGGGCGGCACCGGCGCTTCGCCGCTGACCTCGATTAAGCACGCCGGATCGCCGTGGGAGATCGGCCTCGCCGAAACCCATCAGACGCTGGTGCGCGAACGGCTGCGCAGCCGCATCGTGGTCCAGGTCGACGGCGGCTTCCGCACCGGCCGTGACGTCGTGATCGGCGCGCTGCTGGGCGCCGACGAGTTCGGCTTTGCCACTGCGCCCTTGATCGCGGCCGGCTGCATCATGATGCGCAAGTGCCATCTCAACACCTGCCCGGTCGGCGTCGCGACGCAGGACCCCGTCCTGCGCAAGCGCTTCACCGGCCAGCCCGAGCACGTGATCAACTACTTCTTCTTCGTTGCCGAGGAAGTCCGCGAGATCATGGCAAGCCTCGGCTTCCGCACCTTCAACGAGATGGTCGGCCAGGTGCAGCTGCTCGACCAGACCAAGCTGGTCGCGCATTGGAAGGCCAAGGGCCTCGATTTCTCCAAGCTCTTCGTCAAGCAGAAGGAAGAGAAGGGCCAGAAGATCTATCACTCCGAGCGCCAGAACCATCATCTGGAGGCGGTGCTCGACCGCACGCTGATCGAGCGGGCACAGCCCGCGCTCGACCGCGGCGCGCCGGTGAAGATCGAGGCTGCGATCAACAGCACCAACCGCTCCGCCGGCGCCATGCTGTCGGGCGCGGTGGCCAAGATCTACGGCCATGCCGGCCTGCCGCACGACACGATCCATGTCAGCCTCAAGGGCACCGCCGGACAGGCCTTCGGCGCGTGGCTCGCCCACGGCGTCACCTTCGAGCTCGAGGGTGAAGGCAACGACTATGTCGGCAAGGGCCTCTCGGGCGGCAAGATCATCGTCAAGCCGCCGAAGAACTCCGCGATCGTGCCGGAAGAGAGCATCATCGTCGGCAACACCGTGATGTACGGCGCGATCGAGGGCGAATGCTACTTCCGCGGCATCGCCGGCGAACGTTTTGCCGTGCGTAACTCGGGCGCGGTCGCGGTGGTCGAAGGCGCGGGCGATCATTGCTGCGAATACATGACCGGCGGCATCGTGGTCGTGCTCGGCAAGACCGGGCGCAACTTCGCAGCCGGCATGTCCGGCGGCATTGCGTACGTGCTGGACGAGAGCGGCGACTTCGACCAGCTGTGCAACATGGCGATGGTCGAGCTCGAGCCGGTGCTGTCGGAGGAGATGATCAACGCCGACACCTATCACGCCGCGGGTGACCTCGAGGCGCACGGCCGGGTCGACGTGTTCAGGAACCTGCTCGCCTCCGACGTCGAGCGCCTGCACGTGCTGATCTCGCGCCATGCCAAGGCGACCGGTTCCAAGCGCGCCGCCGACATCCTTGCCAACTGGAAGGAATGGCTGCCCAAATTCCGCAAGGTGATGCCGGTCGAATACCGGCGCGCGCTGCGCGAGATGGCCGCCAACGCGGACGCCGAGCCGAAAATCGCGATCGGGGCGTAACAAAAGCCCTCATGGTGAGGAGCGCGATAGCTGCGTCTCGCACCATGAGGTCACCATGTGGGCCTCCATCCTTCGAGACGCGGCGCGAAAGAGCGCCGCTCCTCAGGATGAGGAATGAGAGAACAAACGAATTTAAGCGGCAGGGACTTCGGGTTTAATGGGCAAGATCACGGGTTTTCTGGAAATCGAACGGCACGACCGCAAGTACACTCCGGTCGCCGAGCGCGTGAAGCATTACAAGGAATTCGTCGTTCCGCTGTCCGAGAAGGAGCTGCGCGACCAGGCCGCGCGCTGCATGAACTGCGGCATCCCCTATTGCCACGGCACCGGCTCGGTGGCGCCCGGCACGCCCGGCTGCCCGGTGAACAACCAGATCCCGGACTGGAACGACCTCGTCTATCAGGGCAATTGGGAAGAGGCCTCGCGCAACCTGCACTCCACCAACAATTTCCCGGAGTTCACGGGGCGCATTTGTCCTGCGCCGTGCGAGGCGTCCTGCACGCTCAACATCGACGACAACCCCGTCACCATCAAGACCATCGAATGCGCGATCGTCGACCGCGCCTGGGACAATGGCTGGCTCAAGCCTGAAGTCGCCGCGGAGAAGACCGGCAAGAAGGTCGCGGTGATCGGCTCGGGTCCGGCCGGCATGGCCTGTGCGCAGCAGCTGGCGCGCGCCGGCCATGACGTGCATCTGTTCGAGAAGTACGCCAAGGCCGGCGGCCTGCTGCGTTACGGCATCCCCGACTTCAAGATGGAGAAGAGCGTCATCGACCGCCGTGTGGCGCAGATGGAAGCCGAAGGCGTCACCTTCCGCTACAACAGCCATGTCGGCGCCGAGGGCAATGTCGATCCGCGCGAGATGCTCAACGAGTACGACGCGGTGGCGCTGACCGGCGGCGCGGAAGCCCCGCGCGACCTGCCGATCCCCGGCCGCGAGCTGTCAGGCATCCACTACGCCATGGACTTCCTGCCGCAGCAGAACCGCCGCGTCTCCGAGGAGCCGCTCGGCGGCGTCCAGGAGATCCTGGCCGGCGGCAAGCATGTCGTCGTCATCGGCGGCGGCGACACCGGCAGCGACTGCATCGGCACCTCGCTGCGCCAGGGCGCGCTGTCGGTGACCCAGCTTGAGATCATGCCCGCGCCGCCCGAGCGCGAGAACAAGGGCCTGACCTGGCCGAACTGGCCACTGAAGATGCGCACCTCCTCCAGCCAGGCCGAGGGTGCGATCCGCGAATACGCCGTGCTGACCCAGAAGTTCTCGGGCGAGAACGGCCAGGTCAAGAAGCTGCATTGCGTGCGCGTCGACGACAAGTTCAAGCCGCTTCCCGGCACCGAGTTCGAGCTCGATGCCGATCTCGTCCTGCTCGCCATGGGCTTCGTCCACCCCGTGCACGAAGGCCTGCTCAAGCTGCTCGCGGTCGACCTCGACCCGCGCGGCAACGTCAAGGCCAACACGCTCGACTACCAGACCTCGCGCCCGAACGTGTTCACCGCCGGCGACATGCGGCGCGGCCAGTCGCTGGTCGTCTGGGCGATTCGCGAGGGCCGGCTGTGCGCGCGCTCGATCGATACGTTTTTGATGGGGAAGACGGATCTGCCGCGTTAGCTGCTGCGCTCGGCTGCCGGCTTCAAACGATGCTGTCATCGTCCGCGAAGGCGGACGATCCAGTATTCCACAAACCCGCGTTCGAGAGCACACACTCACCACATCCGCTGCAGCGTACTGGATGCCCGCTTTCGCGGGCATGACGACGGAGTGATGGTGAGAGCGCCATCAACTAAACCCGCATCCACTCGAACGCGATCCGCCCCTAGTTCTGCAGCCTCACCCCGACCAGCATCACCGTCCCCTGCGAGCTCGACCCGGCCTGGTTCGAATCCAGGATGTCGTGGCGCAGCGTGCCCTTGATCCAGATGTTGCGGTTGAGCTTGTAGATCAAATTGCCTTCGAGCGAGTAGGTCTTGTCGTTGCGATTCTGGCCCTGGTAGTCGTAGGTGCCGTAGGTGAACTTGCCGACCGCCGTGAGCCAGCGGCGGAAGTCGTGGTCGACTTCGGCGGCGTAGGTGCGCACCAGGACGCCGGAGGACCCGGGGATCGTGGTCTCGTTGATCTGCGTGTCGGTGAAGAATTTCACCGTGGTGAGGCCGCTGGCGTTCCAGATCAGTGAGCCCGTGGTGAGGAAGCCCGCGAGCTGGCTGAGGCGCGGGTCGGTGTAGTTGCGCGCGGAATAGCCGACCGAGATCTCGCCGGTAAGGATGCGCGAGAACTCGAACGACGAGCCGACCTTGGCATAGCCGCCGTTCGAGTCTCGGAAGTAGCCGTTGCGGTCGGCGGCCTGGTCATGGACGCGGGTGTCGCCCTCGATTTCGACGAACGGCTTCAGGCCGGGCTTGAGATCATAGGAGAAGCGTCCGACGCCGCCATACTGGTTGAAGTCGCGGTCGGTGTTGGGGAAGACCGAGCCATCGGTGAGTTTCGAATCCGTGTATGCCGTGCGATCGATCGTGGCGCCGGCGGCGACCTGGAAGCGATTGAAGGTCTGGTCGAAGCCGATGGTGGTGCCGTAAGTGGCATAGACCGGGTATTTCTGCAGGCCGGCCTGCACGTTCGGGCTGCCGGGATTGTCAGTGGCGAGCCGCAGGCGCAGCTGCGAGAGAAGCTTGAAGTCGCGGGTGACATCGAGCCGTCCATCGACATGGCCGGTGAAGTCGGGACGGTTGGCCTCGACCGGCGACGGCGAGGCGAGGCCGTTGATCGTCGCCGGCATGTCGTTGGTGTAGCCCGAGAACGAGCCGCGCAGATCGGCGACCAGCGCATGGCGCTCCCAATCGGACACCACGAGCAGATCGGGCGCGATCACATAGGCCGGCGAACCGACAGGCTTGTTGAGGCGCGTCGGATTGGTGTCGTAGCCGGCGGAGAGCTCGAGCCCGCCCTTGATCAGGAAACTGCCGGCATAATCGCCGACGGCACCGAACGGATCCTCATCGGCCCTGAGGCGGCGCCGCAACGGCTGCCCGGGCACGTTGCCCGCCATCGCCGGCGGCACCGGGACCTTGTGCGCGGTCTCGGACGGCGGCGGCGCGATACGCGGTGGTCCCAACGTCGCGACCGGCGTGGCTGGTGGCACCGGTGAGCCTGGACCGACAGGGCGCTTCGGCTTCGGTTGGCCAGGATAGAGCTTTGGCTGCTGCCGCTTGCGGTTCAGCGAATCGTAGCCGGAGCTGCTCGCGCCGCCGGCGGCGGGCAGGCCGTAGGTCGGGACCTGACCGATACGCGAGGTCGCCGGCGTCTCGCGGGCCTTGCGCGGATCGGCATTGGGATCGGGCAGCGTCGGCAATGCATCCGATGGCGCCTGCGGCACGCCCGCCGTACGGCGCGTCGGCAACGTGTCGGGCGAGGCAAAGCCGCCGCGGTTGGGATTGAACAGGTCGGGCGTGAGGCTCTGGGCGGCCGCCGGGGCGCTTCCGAGGGCCGTCAGCGCAAGGCATGGCAAAGTCGCGCGCAGGAAATGCGCGCGTTTGCTCCGGCCAGTGCCTGGAGACGACCCCACGATAGAACAACCTCAACGAAATCAAATACTTCCACGATCGCCCCGGCCGGCCGGCAGGAACCATCGTTAATGGAGTTAAAACAATTATGGTTAATGACCCGTTGAGGGTGTCGGAGCGGTCGTCGCCTCGCTTGTCGGGGCGTGCTAAGCAGGCGCCCACGGGCGAACGCCCCTCCTCCCTGGACCAGACTATGCCGAGTTCGAAACCGCTGATGACCGCATCATCCGGCCCCATCCCCGACAGCGTCGAATCCGCGCTCCGCACGCTGGAGACCGAGAGCGGCGGCATCAACGCGCTCGCCGCAGCCCTGCGCGGCCCACTGGGCGCGACCTTCGCGAAGGTCGTCGACCTGATCCGCAACGCCAAGGGCCGCGTCATCGTCACCGGGCTCGGCAAGTCCGGACACATGGGCCGCAAGATCGCGGCGACGCTGGCCTCGACCGGCACGCCCGCCTTCTTCGTGCACGCCGCCGAAGCCGGCCATGGCGACCTCGGCATGATCACCACCGACGACGTCATCATGGCGCTGTCCTGGTCCGGCGAGCAGCCGGAGATGAAGAACCTCGTGAACTATTCGGCGCGCTTTGCGATTCCCATGATCGCGGTGACGTCGAACGCGTCGTCGTCGCTCGGCCAGGCTGCCGATCTCGTGATCGAGCTGCCGAAGGCGCGCGAGGCCTGCCCGCACAATCTGGCGCCGACCACTTCGACGCTGATGCAGGCCGCGATCGGCGACGCGATCGCGATTGCGCTGCTCGAAGGCCGCGGCTTCACCGCGCTGGAATTCGCGCATTTCCACCCCGGCGGCAAGCTGGGCGCGATGCTGAAATTCGTTCGCGACTACATGCGCACCGGCGCGGAGATTCCGGTCAAGCCCGAAGGCACCAAGATGTCGGAGGCTGTGGTCGAGATGTCGGCCAAGGGGCTCGGTTGCGTCTGCATCGTCAACGCTGCGGGCGAGGCCGTCGGCATCATCACCGACGGCGATCTGCGCCGCCACATGCGGCCCGACCTTTTGACGGTGACGGTCGATGAGATCATGACGAAGCAGCCCAAATCCGTGCCGCCCTCGATGCTCGCAACCGAGATGATCGAGGTGCTGAACACCCGCAAGATCACGACGCTGCTGGTGACGGAGGCGGGCAAGGTGGTCGGCATCGTGCATCTGCACGACCTGCTGCGCGCGGGGGTGGCTTAAGGCGCGCGCACTCTCCACGGAGTCATTCCGGGGCGATGCAAAGCATCGAACCCGGAATCTCGAGATTCCGGGTTCACGCTTCGCGCGCCCCGGAATGACAGCGAGGATGTGGCTCGCAATGACGACGGTTAGAGCGCAGCGGGAAACCGCGCCGCGTTCTCCTCCAGGGGCAGTCGCAGCCCGTTCGCCAGATACGACACGGTGCGATAGAAGCCGCACAGGAGCATGATCTCCAGGATCTGCGCCTCGTCGTAGTGCACCGACAGCGCGGTGAACTCGGCGTCACTCAACGTCGCGCGGTGATGCAGCGCGTCCACGGCCACGATCAGCGCCTGCTCGGCAGGCGACCAGCACGACGACGTCGCATCGCCCTGCACCGTCGCACGCACTTCATCGGCGGTGAGCCTTGCCGACCCGGCAAAGATCGCGACATGCACGCCCCATTCGTATTCGCATCCGTTCAGCGCGCAGGTGCGGTCGATGACGATCTCGCGTTGGCGCAAGGACAGCGGGCCGGGATCAAGCAGGCCGCCGGCGCGAAACTTGTCCCAGGCGCGGCTGTGACCCGCCATCACCCGGAACAGCACCAGCGGCGGCGCGCCGCGCATGATGTGGTCGAACTGCGCCTGGATCTCCGGGGGATAAGGTGGCGCGAGCGGGGCGACGCGCGGTGCGGCTTCTGACATGGGCCCGGTTCCTGTGCTACATTTATCGTAGCAATACGCTACATTATTTGTAGCACGACGCAAGAGGCGACGATGGCGAAACAGGCTGGCTCGAAGACCCGCAGCGTCCGCGGCTCGCGCACCGGGCGGCCGATCATGGCGCTGCTCGACCTGCTCGGCCGGCGCTGGACCTTGCGGATATTGTGGGAGTTGCGGGAACAGCCCCTCAGCTCGCGCGCGCTGCGCAGCGCCTGCGACGAGGCTTCGCCGACGGTGCTGCAAGCGCGGCTGACGGAGCTGCGCGAGGCTGGGTTCGTGGAGCTGGGTGACGGCGGCGGTTACGGGCTGACGCCGCTGGGGCGGGACTTGTGCGAGACATTCATGCCGCTGCACAGGTTTGCGGAGCGGTGGAAGAACTCTTCCCCCTCTCCCCGCTTGCGGGGAGAGGGTCGGGGTGAGGGGGAGCCTCCGCGCAGACGGTGAAAGATGGACTCGCGGAGAGTCCCCCTCACCCGGATTGCATCTGCGATGCAATCCGGCCTCTCCCCGCGCGCGGGGAGAGGCGAAGAATCCTCACGCCGCGGCCACCGTCAGGTTCGCACCGTCGACCTGCACCACCTTGACCCGCGTTCCGGCCGGCGTATCCGGACCGGCAACGCGCCACACCGTGTCACCGATACGCATGGTGCCGCTGCCGTCGACGATCGGCTTCTCCAGCGTGAACTCGCGCCCGAGCAGCGCTTCGCTGCGCTTGTTGAGGAAGGGGCTCGCGCTCGCATCCGGCTTCGGCCTGGCAAGGCGGCGCCACACCGGCACCGCGGCGGCGGCGAAGATCGCAAACATCACGAGCTGAATCTGCCAGGAGATGCCGACCGCGAACGAGATCAGCCCAACCAGCAGCGCAGCCAGTCCGAGCCAGAACAGGAAGATGCCCGGCGCCAGCACCTCCAGCGCCATCAGGACGAAGCCGAAGATCAGCCAGTTCCAGGTGCCGAGCGATACGAACATGTCGGTCATGATACGGCCTCTGTGGGTGATCCCGTCACTGCGGCGGCACGGTCGGCGGCGTCGGACGGGACGACGGCACCGAGCCACGGCGGGCGGCCGCGGACACCGCGCCTTCGCCGAACGTCGCCTTGGCGATCTCGCCGATGCCGGCGAGCGAGCCCAGCATGCTCATCGCTTCGACCGGAAGCATGATGACCTTCTGGTTCGGCGAGTCCGCGAGTTGCCCGAACGCCTTGATATATTTGTCGGCGATGAAATAGTTCAATGCGGCGACGTCGCCCTTGGAAATCGCCTCGCTGACCATCTGGGTTGCCTTCGCCTCGGCCTCCGCCGACCGCTCGCGCGCCTCGGCGTCGCGGAAAGCCGCTTCCTTGCGGCCTTCCGCCTGGAGGATCTGGCCCTGCTTGGCGCCCTCGGCGCGCAGGATCTCGGACTGGCGCTGGCCTTCGGCGGCGAGGATGTCGGCGCGCTTGACCCGCTCGGCCTTCATTTGCCGGCCCATGGCCTCGACCAGGTCAGCAGGAGGCACGATGTCCTTGATCTCGATGCGGTTGACCTTGACGCCCCAGGGCGAGACTGCGGCGTCGACGACGCGCAAGAGGCGCTCGTTGATCTCGTCGCGATGCGACAGCACCTGGTCGAGGTCCATCGAGCCCATCACCGACCGGATGTTGGTCATGGTGAGGACCGTGATCCCCTGGTTGAGATTGGCGACCTCGTAGCTCGCCTTTGCGGCATCGAACACCTGGTAGAAGGCGACGCCGTCCACCGTCACGGTGGCGTTGTCCTTGGTGATCACCTCCTGCTCGGGAATGTCGATCACCTGCTCCATCATGTTGATCTTGCGCCCGACGCGATCGAAATAGGGCACGATCAGATTGAGGCCGGGGCTCAACGTCTGCGTGTATTTGCCGAACCGCTCGATGGTCCAGTCATAGCCCTGCGGCACCGTCTTCACGCCGGCCACCAGCGTGACGATGACGAGCAACACCAGAACAATAGCGAAAATGTCGAAACCGCTCATATCTCCTCCAAGCCGGGAAAAAGCCCTTTCCGGCGCTGTCATTGGTCGGCATCACGATCCTACCGGTTCAGCGGTCGCGCGTAACGTCGATATCGGTGCGATTCTGCACAAGTGGCGCGGAGAGGGAATGCTCGCGATATGTATTTGCGACAGGCTCTTGAAAGCGAGCGGCGCCCACCCACCGACACATATCAACACATCCGGCCATGCCGTCCGCAGCGGGCGGCGTCATTCGATGACGTCGTTCGCGATTGCCAGGAGGCCTTCGGAAAGCGTCACGCCAAGCTCTTTGGCCGTCTTTAGGTTGATCGCCAGTTCGAACTTGGTGGGGTTCTGGACCGGGAGGTCGGCCGCCTGCGCACCCCTGAAGATGCGGTCGATGTAGTCCGCCGCACGCCGGAGCTGCTCGGCGCTGTCGGTGCTGTAGGACATCAGCCCGCCCTCGCCGACGAAGGTCCGGCTCCAGAATACCGCAGGCACGCGCGCCTGTGCGATCACCGAGAGCAGCTGCGCGCGGTTGGCCATGGTGAAGAAATCCGGCAGGACCAGGATGGCGCCGTCCTTCCGCGAAGCCAGCGCCCCGATCGAGGCGGCGTCATGGACCGGCGCGGGCTCGACCGTCACGTGCAACGTCCGTGCGGCATCCTCGATGGTGCGGAGCATCAGGGGCGCGAACGGCGCGGTGGCGGGATTGTAGACGACGAGCACGCGGCGGACGGGTGGCGTGACCTGGGTCAGCATCTCCAGCCATTTGCCGGCGAGCGGACCGTCATAATCGGTGAAGCCGGTGATGTTGCCGCCGGGATGGGCGAGATTTTCGACAAAGCCCTGGCTGACGGGATCGGTGACGACGGCGAACACGATCGGGATCGTCGTTGTGCGCCGGCGCAGCTCCTCCACCGAGGGCGTGCCAATCGCGAGCAGGATGTCGGGCTTGAGCGCGATCAGCTCGTCCGCAAGCTGCGCGATGCGCGCGCGGTCGCCGCCGCCGCTGCGCCAGTCGATCTTGAGGTTGTCGCGCTCCTTCCAGCCAAGGCCGGCGAGCGCCTCGACCAGGATCGTGCTGCGCGCCCGCCCGATCGCGTCATCGGCGGCCGTGACCGAGAGCACGCCGAGCCGCCGCGCCGCGTTCGGCGGCTGCGCCAGTGCCGGGGCCGGCAGCGCCACGATCATCCCGAGAAGCGCCAGGAACTCACGGCGGTTCATGGGGCGCCCATCAGATCCAGCCCTGAAGCTCGCGCAGCACCAGGGTGCGGATCACGTTCATGCCTGACACGCTATCGTTGAGACAGGGGATCGCGGAAAACTGCTCGCCGCCATTGTGCTTGAAGATCTCGGCGTTCTCCTGCGCGATCTCCTCCAGCGTCTCCAGGCAGTCGGCGGAAAATCCCGGCGTCACCACCGCGATGCGGCGCACGCCTTCCTTCGCGAGCCGCTCCATGGTCTTGTCGGTGTAGGGCTGGAGCCACTCGTCATTGCCGAAGCGCGACTGGAAGGTCAGCAGCAGCTTCGTCTCGTCCATGCCGAGCCGGCGGCGCAGCGCCTCTGTCGTGGCAATGCAGTGCTGCTGGTAGGGATCGCCCTTCTCGACATAGGATTTCGGCATGCCGTGGAAGGACGCCACGATCAGCTCCGGCTTGAAGGACAGCGTCGCCAGATGCGCCTCGATCGAGGTCGCGAGCGCCTCGATATAGGCCGCATCTTCATAGTAGGGCGGCGTCACCCGCAGCGTCGGCTGGTTGCGCAAGCGGGCCAGCACGCGGAACACTTCGTCGCAGACGGTCGCCGAGGTCGAGGCGGAATATTGCGGATAGAGCGGCACGGCCAGAATGCGCTCGCACCCCTTCGCGATCAGCGTGTCGATGCCCGCTTTGATCGAGGGATTGCCGTAGCGCATCGCCCAGTCGACAACGACGTGGCCGCGATCCGACAAGGCTGCTGCGAGCTTGTCGCTTTGCGAGCGCGTGATGGTTTTCAGCGGCGACTCGTTCCGCTCGGTGTTCCAGATCTTCTGGTAGTCCAACGCCTTGGTGCGGGGACGGCTGCGCAGGATGATCCCGTTCAGCACCAGCTTCCAGATCAGGCCCTGGTCCTCGATGACGCGGGCGTCACTGAGGAACTCCTTGAGGTAGACCCGTACGCCCGGTGCATCGGCGGTGTCAGGCGTTCCGAGATTGACCAGGAGCACGCCAACGCGCGGCAAGGTGGATCGGGTGGCCGGTCTCGTGGTCTCGATGGGGACGACACTGGTCATGGCTCTGTGGGTCGCGCGTTGGTCCGAACTTGTCAAGATGAGCCGGGGTTCGCTAGGGTCGCACCCAAGCGGGGGGAGGCAAGATGACGCTCGCGGAATGGTGCGTGTTCGGAGCGCTGCTGCTGTATCTGGCAACGATTGCCTCGGTCAAATGGATCAGGTTTCGCCGCTTCGACAATTCCCGGCCGCGCGATCCCGCCTTTTATGAGGACGCCCTCTCGCAGCGCGCACTCGGGGCGCATCAGAACGGCATCGAGACCTTTCCGTTCTTCGCCTTCGCGGTGCTGCTTGCCGAATACCGGGACTCGCCGCAGCGCCTGATCGACGAGCTCGCGGCGCTGTTCCTGATCGTGCGCCTCGCCTATGTGCTGACCTATCTCGGCAACCGCCCGACCCTGCGCTCGATCCTCTGGAGCATCGGCTTTGCGATCAACCTCGGGATCTTCTTCATGCCGGCCTTGAAGCGGTTCCTGCCGGTGTGAGGCGGCGTCACACCGCCAAATGACGCTCGCGCGTCCCGATCAGCGCCCGCATCGATGCCGGGATCGTGACCGGACGATGGGTGTTTTGGTCCGTGTAGACCCAGACGATCTCGCCGGTCACCAGCGCGTCGGCGCCGCTCTTGCGGAAGATGGCGAGTTCGAAGACGAGGCTCGAATTGCCGATCCGCGCCACGCGCGCGCCGACGTCGAGCTCCCAGTCGAAGCGGACCGGCGCCTTGTACTCGATCAGCGATTTGACGACGTGAAAATCGATGCCGCTCGCCTGAGCATCAGCATATTGGTCATAGCCCAGCGCGCGGAAATATTCGGTAATGGTGGTGTCGAAATAGGTCAGGTAATGCGCGTTGAAGACGACACCCTGGCCGTCGATCTCGGAATAGCGCACCCGGAATGGGTGGAAGAACCAGAAATCTTCGCGCGACATGGTATCCCCCGAGACGTTCTTGTTTGGTTTGATGATGTGAATAGCGGACCGGAGGGAGTTCGCAAAGGTGCCATGGCCAGGATGGTCCATCCTCGTCATTGCGAGGAGCCCTTGCGACGAAGCAATCCAGACTGCCGCTGCAGAGACACTCTGGATTGCTTCGCTACGCTCGCAATGACGGAGCAAGGTGTACGACTGTCGTGTCCAGCTAGCGCCGCGAACCGCAGGCGCGTCCTCAAAAACACGTCGTCCGTTCGGCGGCGATGTAGCCGAACAGCAGGCCGACACCGAACAGCAGCACGAGGCCGGCGGCGCCGAATTCGATGCCGCGCATGAAGAGCGCACCGCCGCCGTCGCGCCCGGCGCTGAGGCGGGCGGCGATATCCTTGGCGGAGACGGCGACGATCGCGATGGCCGCGACCGTGATCGCGGTGCCGAGACCCATCAGGAAGGTTGCGGCGACGCCGGCCCAGAACAGGCCCTGGGCCAGTGCGAAAACCAGGACCAGGATCGCACCCGAGCACGGGCGGATGCCGACGGTCAGGATCGCAGCGAACCCGCGCCGCCAGCCGCCGGGGCCGGCGAGCTCGCCGGGGGTGGGGCCGTGGGAGTGGCCGCAATGCTCGTCGTGGACGTGACCATGGCCGTAGTCATGGTCAGCGTGGCTGTGGCCATGGTGGTGATCATGCCCGTGATCGTGGTCATGATGAGCATGGGCCTCACGATGATGGTGATGATCGTGATCATGATGGTGCGGCACGCCCGCAATCGCCGGCACCGGCTGGGCGGCCTGAAGCGCGCGGATGAAAGTGCCGCCCTTGACCCACACCAGGCGCAGGCCGAACAGCGCGATCAGGGCGTAGCTCGCGATCTCGATCACCCCTTCCGCCTTGCACATGGTCTTTGCGGTCGCATTCAGGATCCAGGCCGAAATGCCGACGATGAGGATCGCCACCAGCGACTGCATCAGGGCGGAGGCGAAGGACAGCGCAATGCCGCGCCGCGCGGTCTCGCGGTTGGCGACCAGGTAGGAGGCGATCACCGCCTTGCCGTGGCCGGGACCGGCGGCGTGAAAGATGCCATAGGCAAACGAGATGAACAGCAGCGTCCATACCGCCGATCCGTCCGACTTCGCGGCCCGGATGGTCGACGACATCTGCCGATAGAACTCCGACTGTTTTGCCAGCAGCCAGCCGATGACGCCGCCGGCTTCAGGCTCGGCCGCCTGCGCCGGTCGCGGCGCGCCGAACGGATTTTGCGCGAGCAGATCATGGAGCGCGGCATCGGCCATGCCCACGACCAGCAGAACGGCGGTGCAGGCGAGCAGCCCGCGCGCGAGCGGAGAGAGTTGCGGCTTCAAGGGCAATCCACCGTGATCTTGTTGGCGAACATCATGCCGAAATTCGAGTTCTCGCCGTTCAGGAAGGTCTGCTCGTTCAGCTTCTGCGCGCTCGCGGTGCCGTCGTTCGGTCGCTCCAGCTTCATCTGGCAGCCCGCGGGCGCGCCGACCAGCTTGACCGGATTGTCCTTGGCCATCTGGAAGTCGATGAAGAAGGAACGGTCGAATACTTCGAGCACCAGTTGCCTCGGCTTGACCGGGTTCTTCAGCGGCAGCGTGAAGTGCAGGGTCAGCACTGTGTCCTTGTAGTCGAGGAAGTAGTCGACCGGCTCCTGGAATCTCTCCTTCTTGCCGTCGGCTCGCGCAAAGGTGAAGTAGGCGTATTCCTTCAGCGACTCGACATTGGTCTGCGCCAGCGGCGTCAGCTCCTCGCGCGTATAGGCGCCCTTGGTCTTGCTCTCGAGCCCCTGCACCGCATAGGCCGAGAACATGTCGTCGAAGGTCCAGGCATGGCGCACGCCGGTGATGCTACCGTCGGCAGCATAGAGCAATTCGCTGGTCGCGGTGATCCAGACATGCGGATGCGCCTGCGCCGTGCCTGCCGCGAGAGATAGGACGGCGGCGAGCAGGCATCCGAACAGGGCGCGCATGCTCATCAGGCCGCCTTGGCGTCGTCGAGCAGGCCGCGGCGGCGCAGCAGCGCGTCGGGCTCGGGCGGGCGGCCGCGGAAGGCCTCGTAGGCAGCTTCGGGATCGACCGATCCGCCGCTCGAATAGATGTCGTCGTGCAGGCGCTTAGCGACGGCGGGGTCAAAGATGTCCCCGGCCTCCTCGAAGGCGCCGAAGGCATCGGCGTCCATCACCTCCGACCACATGTAGCTGTAATAGCCCGCGGCATAATGATCGCCGGTGAAGATATGGCCGAACTGCGTCGGCCGGTGCCGCAGCGCGATCTCCTCGGGCATCCCGATCTTCTCCAGCTCGCGCCGCTCGAAGGCGCGGACATCCTGCGCGGCGGCGGCCGGCTGGGTGTGGAATTCGAGGTCGACCAGCGCCGAGGAAACGAACTCGACCGTGGCAAAGCCCTGATTGAATTTTCGCGCAGCCAGGAACCGTTGCAGCAGCTCGTCCGGCAGCGGCTCGCCGGTCTGGTAATGGCGGGCGAACTTCTGCAGCACCTCGGGCCGCTCCTGCCAGTGCTCGTAGAGCTGGGAGGGCAGCTCGACGAAGTCGGTGAACACGGAGGTGCCCGACAGCGAGGGGTAGGTCACGTTGGAGAGCATGCCGTGCAGGCCGTGGCCGAACTCGTGGAACAGGGTGCGGGCATCGTCGGGCGACAGCAGCGAAGGCTCGCCGCCGGCGCCCTTGGCAAAATTACAGATGTTGAGAACGAGCGGCGCGACATCGCCGTCGAGCTTCTGCTGGTCGCGCAGCGAGGTCATCCAGGCGCCGGAGCGCTTCGAGGGCCGGGCGAAGTAGTCGCCATAGAACAACGCCTTGTGCTTGCCGTCCCTGCCCTTCATCTCCCAGACCCGGACGTCCGGGTGCCAGACCGGAACATCCTTGCGTTCCTCGAAAGTGACGCCGAACAGGCGCGTGGCGCAGTCGAATGCGGCGGCGATCATGTTGTCGAGCGCAAGATAAGGCTTGATCGCGGCGTCGTCGAAATTGGCGCGCTGAAGACGCAGCTTCTCGGCATAGAAGCGCCAGTCCCAGGGCGCGAGCTTGAAATTGCCGCCCTCTTCCGTGATCAGCGCCTGCATCTCGTCGCGGTCCGCGAGCGCGCGGGCCCGCGCCGGCTTCCACACCCGCTCGAGCAGGCTCCGCACCGCATCCGGCGTCTTGGCCATGGAGTCCTCGAGCCGGTAGGCGGCATAGGTCGGGTAGCCCAGGAGCCTGGCGCTCTCCTCACGCAGCTTCAGGATCTCGACGATGGTCGCGTTGTTGTCGTTGGCGTTGCCGTTGTCGCCGCGCGCGATGAAGGCCTTGTAGACCTTCTCGCGGAGGTCACGCCGCGCCGAGCTCTTCAGGAACTGCTCGACCGAGGAGCGCGACAGCGTGACGATGGCCTTGCCTTCCATGCCGCGCTCTTCTGCCGCAGCCTTGGCGCTGGCGACAAAGCTCTCCGGCAGGCCCTGGCGGTCGGCCTCCGCCAACTCCATGAACCACTCCTGCTCGTCCCCGAGCAGATGGTGGCTGAAGCCGGTGCCGAGCTGGGCCAGCCTCTCGTTGATCTCGGCCATCCGCGCCTTGGCCTCCTCCGAGAGACCGGCGCCGGAGCGGTGGAAGCGGGTGTAGGTGCGCTCGAGCAGGCGAAGCTGCTCGGGCGTGAGCCCAAGATCGGCGCGGTTCTCGTGCAGCTGGGCAATGCGGCCGAACAGCACGGCGTTCATCATGATCGGATTCCAGTGCCGCGCCATCCGCAAGGAGACCTCCTTGTCGATCTCCAGGATGGCCGGGTTGGAATGCGCCGAGACGAGGTCGTAGAAGACCGCCGCGACCTTGCTCAGCAGCTTGCCCGAGCGCTCCAGCGCCGTGATGGTGTTGGCGAAGTCGGGCACCGCCGGATCGTTGATGATCGCCGCGATCTCGGCGGAGTGGTCGGCGAAGGCCTGCTCGAACGCCGGGAGGAAGTGCTCCGGCTTGATCTCGTCGAAGGGCGGGGTCGCAAACGGCGTCGTCCAGGCCTTCAGCAGCGGGTTGGTCTCGGCGTCCGTAGTTTGGCGGGTTTCTGACATCACAAGTCCCGAATTCGTGGCTCGATTGTTGCGGCCAGCTATAGCACGCGATGGGGCTTTTTTGGGCCATTTACCCTTGCTCCCGGCCGCCTTTTCGGGGAGATTGCGCCCCTTCGAAGCTACGGATCCTGAGCTCATGAACGCGCCTTCCTCATCTTCCCGTCAGATCGCCTGGCCGAGCGTCATCACCGTCATCAGCGCCGCCATCCTGATCGGCGCCGAGGTGTTCGGCGCGGCCTTTGCCGGCGGCTGGGCGCTCGCGATCCTGTTCGGGCTCGGCGACCAGGGCGCCCACATCCTCCAGGCCGTGCTGTTCGCACTCGGCGTACTGGTGATGACCGCGTTCATCCGCGGAGCGCAGCGCGTCGAGCCGTTCACGAAGCGCGGCTGACGCTCACGCGCGACAGACACGCGCGCTGCCCGAAGAAGCTTAACGCGCGTTCATCTTCCGCGTCGCTCGCGCAACACTGCGCAAGCAGATGTTAGGCAATTCGGTTGCCAGCCTAAAAAAATTCTTGCGAAGCAGAGTCAAAACGCTTATGTGCGGATTTGCCCAATTTCGCACGTGCCTGTGGTCGTGTGTCAGTCGGTAGGTATCCGGACAAGAGGCCGGACAGCCGCCAAGGGGTGAAGAAGCCGAGGGGCTCTTCGGAAGTGCAGAAGTCGAAAGACCCAACGTCGCAAGACGAGGTCAGACGACGGAGCAAACCCGGAGTGCCCAGCATCTCTCTCAAAGAGGTGCCATGTCGAAGGTGACTTTACTCTTTGCAACCGTGACTGGCAGCCGGAGGCGAACCGGCGCACCCCGCTCTCAACGGGGGACGCGACTTAAAGCAACGACGGATCGGGCTTTTTTGGTCTCTACCGGCAGTCCAACGCCGGCGCGGGCTACTGAAAAGGCTTGTCCTTCATTGCCAGGTGTGCGGGCGGGAACACTCCCAACCAATCCACGGCAGCACAGTCTGGTTTGAGTCTTTTGGCTTCGTCGCGCCTCCATCGCGCGATCCGGCCAGAGCACTCCTATCCGACGTCATGTTTTGAACGGGCCCGTCGCTGGGCCGTTTGGAGAGTGCCATGACCGAACGTATCCAGGAATTCCTGCGCAACCGCCGCAAGGATGGCCTCGACACCGAGCCGTGCCTCGTCGTCGACCTTGAGGTCGTGCGCGACAATTACCAGAGCTTCGCCAAGGCGCTGCCCGACAGCCGCGTGTTCTACGCCGTCAAGGCGAACCCGGCGCCGGAAGTGCTGGCCCTGCTCGCGTCCATGGGCTCCTGCTTCGACACCGCGACCGTCGCCGAGATCGAGATGGCGCTGGCCGCGGGTGCGACGCCCGACCGCATCTCCTTCGGCAACACGATCAAGAAGGAGCGCGACATCGCGCGCGCCTTCGCGCTCGGCATCCGGCTGTTCGCCGTGGACTGCGCCGCCGAGGTCGAGAAGGTCGCACGTGCCGCCCCGGGCGCGAAGGTGTTCTGCCGCATCCTCTATGACTGCGCCGGCGCCGAGTGGCCGCTGTCGCGCAAGTTCGGCTGCGACCCGGAGATGGCTGTCGAGGTGCTCGACCTCGCCAAGCGCCAGGGGCTGGAGCCGTGCGGCATCTCGTTCCATGTCGGCTCGCAGCAGCGCAAGGTGAAGGCGTGGGACCGTGCGCTGGCGATGGCCTCGCAGGTGTTCCGCGACTGCGCCGAGCGCGGCATCAACCTGTCCATGGTCAACATGGGCGGCGGCTTCCCGACCAGGTACCTGAAGGACGTGCCGCCGGTGGTGACCTACGGCCGCTCGATCTTCCGCGCGCTGCGCAAGCACTTCGGCAACCAGATCCCGGAGACCATCATCGAGCCGGGACGCGGCATGGTGGGCAACGCCGGCATCATCGAATCCGAGGTCGTGCTCATCTCGAAGAAGAGCGACGAGGACGAGGTCCGCTGGGTCTACCTGGACATCGGCAAGTTCGGCGGTCTCGCCGAGACCATGGACGAGTCGATCCGCTACGCCATCCGCACCCGTCACGACGGCGCGGACATGACGCCGTGCGTGCTCGCAGGTCCGACCTGCGACAGCGCCGACGTGCTGTACGAGAAGAACCCGTATCCGCTTCCCGTCACGCTCGAGATCGGCGACAAGGTGCTGATCGAAGGCACCGGGGCCTATACGTCGACCTACTCGTCGGTGGCGTTCAACGGTATCCCGCCGCTGAGGACGTATCACATCTGATCCGCCTCTCTGTTCCAGAGGCCTGACGAACCCGGGAGCCGGTCCGCCGGCTCCTTTCCTGACATTGCCATTCTGACGACGCGCGAATCCGCGTGCCCCTGGCGCACGGATTCGAGCGGGGACTGACGTGCCATGACTGCTCCTCGGAAGACACAGATCGCCCTCACCTCGAAAGCCGCTCCGTTCGTGATCCGTGCGGAACGTGCTGGAGACGTCGCGATGCGTGAGGCGCTGCTCGATGCCTGCTTTGGCGAGACCCGCCACGGCCGCACCTGCCAGCGCCTGCGCGACGGGCGCGCACCTGCCGCCGGCCTCGCGCTGGCCGCCGTGCGCGAGGGCAAGCTCGTGGGAACCGTGCGGCTGTGGCATGTCAGCGCCGGAGGCAGGCCCGCTCTGGTCCTCGGACCGCTGGCGGTGGACCCTGCCTGCCGCGAGCTCGGGATTGGCGCCGCGCTGATGCGTCAAGCGCTGGCCGCCGCCCGGGCGCGCGGGCATGCCGCCGTAATCCTGCTCGGCGACGCGCCCTATTACGCCCGCTTCGGGTTCTCGGCGGAGAAGACCGGCGAGCTCTCGCTGCCCGGCCCGTTCGAGCGCGACCACCTGCTGGCGGTCGAATTCACCGATGGCGCGCTCGATGGCGCCGAAGGGATGATCGTCCCGACCGGCGCGGCCCTACCCAAACGGAGGGCGGTTCGCGCACCTGAGGCGCACGCGGCCTGAGAGATCGCCTTCATAGCGAAGAGCGCACCGTACCGAGCGGCAGCGCCCAAACGCGCCTGCGCCGGCTTCCTTTGGGGTTGCGCAGGCGCGAAAAACGCCCTTTAACCCCGCAAAACCACCCCTTCAGTCGAGGCCCATCACCATGCCCCGTCGCCTGATCTCCACCGGCTCTCCGCTCGAGAAGACCGTTGGCTACAGCCGCGCCGTGATCGACGGCGAGTTTGCCTTCGTCGCGGGAACGACCGGCTATGACTACACGACGATGACGATGCCGGCCGATGTCACGAGCCAGTCACGCAACTGCTTCAAGACCATCGAAGCCGCCCTGAAGGAGGGTGGATTCGAGATGGCCGATATCGTTCGTGCGACCTACTACGTCACCGACGCCAGCACCATCGATGCCCACTTCGCCGTCTGCGGCGAGGTCCTCGGCGAGATCAGGCCGGCCGCGACCTTGCTGGTCGTCAGCGCCCTCGCCAAGCCCGAGATGAAGGTCGAGATCGAAGTCACCGCCAAGCGCCGCGGCGTCTAAAAAGCGCCGCAGCATCTGACAAGCGCCGCAGCGCCTGATCCACCCCCACCCTTGTCTGCCAGCACTTTCCGGAGAAACCATCCCATGAGCCCCGCCTCGCAGATCTACGCGAAGATCACCGGTCCCATCGTCATGGTCGGCTTCGGCTCCATCGGCAAAGGCACGTTGCCGCTGATCGAGCGGCACCTCGACTATGACAGGTCTCGCATCACCGTGCTCGATCCCAAGGACGAGGGCCGCAAGGCGCTTTGCGAGAAGCACAATGTCAGGTTCATCCAGAAGGGCCTGACCAAGGACAATTATCGCGAGGTGCTGACCCCGCTGCTCACCGAGGGCGGCGGCCAGGGTTTTTGCGTCAATCTCTCGGTCGATACCGGCTCGACCGACATCATGGAGCTCTGCAACGAACTCGGCGCTCTCTATATCGACACCGTCAACGAGCCTTGGCTCGGCTTCTATTTCGATGCGTCGAAGGGCCCGGATGCGCGCTCGAACTACGCCCTTCGCGAAGTGACGCTGGCCGCCAAGAAGGCGCGCCCGGCGGGCTCGACGACGGCCGTCTCTTGCTGCGGCGCCAATCCCGGCATGGTCTCATTCTTCGTCAAGCAGGCGCTGCTCAATGTTGCCGCCGACCTGAAGCTCAATGCCCCCCGGCCGAAGACCAAGGGAGAATGGGCGGATCTGATGCGGCAGGCCGGTATCAAGGGCATCCATATTGCCGAACGCGACACCCAGCGCTCCAAGTCGCCGAAAGAGCCTGATGTCTTCGTCAACACCTGGTCGGTGGAAGGTTTCCTGTCGGAAGGCGTGCAGCCGTCCGAGCTCGGTTGGGGCACCCATGAAAAATGGATGCCCGAGAATGCACGGACCCACGAAGCCGGCTGCGGCGCCGCCATCTATCTGATGCAGCCCGGCGCAAATACGCGCGTGCGCACCTGGTGCCCGACCCGCGGCGCGCAATATGGCTTCCTCGTCACCCACAACGAGTCGATCTCGATCGCCGACTACTTCACCGTGCGTGACGCATCGGGCACGGCGGTCTATCGGCCGACCTGCCACTACGCCTACCATCCGGCTGACGATGCCGTGCTGTCGCTGCATGAAATGTTCGGCCGCGCCGGGAGGATGCAGGAGAAGCACCACATCCTCGACGAGAACGAGATCGTCGACGGTATCGACGAGCTCGGCGTGCTGCTGTTCGGCCACGACAAGAACGCCTACTGGTTCGGCTCGCAGCTCTCCATCGAAGAGACCCGCAAGCTCGCGCCCTATCAGAACGCCACCGGCCTGCAGGTGACCTCCGCCGTGCTCGGCGGCATGGTGTGGGCGCTGGAGAACCCAAACGAAGGCATCGTCGAAGCCGACGAGATGGATTTCGATCGCCTGCTGGAGATCCAGATGCCCTATCTCGGCCCGGTCAGGGGTTTCTACACCGACTGGACGCCGCTGACGGATCGTCCTGGACTGTTTCCGGAGGATATTGACACCAGCGATCCCTGGCAGTTCCGGAATATTCTGGTGCGGTGAGGGGGCCAATGCTTCTCGCCCCAAGCTCGATTGTCATGCCCCGGCTTGACCAGGGCATCCCAGTAAGCCGCGGCTTCTCCGTATCCCATCGCTGTCTCTGGAATACTGGATCCCCCGCCTTCGCGGGGGATGACACCGAGTGCGTGGCTGGGAGCGCGGCCGCCAGCTACTTCTTCTCGATCGGCGGCGCGATCTTCTCGGCCGGCGCCTGCGGCAATGCGGGCTTGGTGGCAGCACCCTGCGTCTGGGAATCCGGTCGCGCGGGCTCGGGGGCCGGCGTGGTCGGCCGGTCACCGCCGGGCTTGGACTCCGCGGGCGTCTTGTTCTGATCGTCGGACGGAGTGCCCTGGAGCGGTGGCGTCGCCTGGGCCAGTTCCATCCGGCTTTCGGCGCGGATTTGCGCGAGGGATATCACTGACACCACGACGCCTGCTGCGAACAACGCGCCGGCAATTGTCAGATCGAGCTTCAGTCTGCGCTTCTCATCTTGGCCGGGCATATCGATCACCGCCTTTGTCCGCGGAATCAACGAAACCGCGGCGCGCCGGTTCCAGGGCCAAAGAAGCGGGAACCCGCCCCTTGCGCGCCAAAACGCCGCGCCGCTCAATCGGTCGTGCTCACCTCCCAGGTGGCGTGGCGCACGCCCGGCAAATGCTGGAGATCTGTCGCCACCGCGTTCAGCTCGTTCGGATCGACCGCGGTCGCGACCAGCCGTGCGGCGATCTCGAGAACGTCCTCACCGATTTCGGCCACGTCGATATCGGCCACCGAATATTTCGCGGCCTCGAGCTTCTCGACAAGCCGGTCGCGCATATCCGGAAGAGCGTCGGCCGCAACCGCGAGCTTGAAATAGTAACTCGCCTCCAGCGCCTTCTCGTTCAGCGGGATGCGGTTGATGGCATTGACCAGCGGGCGCAGCATGGTGTTGCCGGCGATGACGAAGACCGTCAACGCGGCCGCCTGCGCGATCATGTCGGCACCGGCGCAGGAGCCGACCGCGGCCGAAGCCCATAGCGTCGCCGCGGTGTTGAGCCCGCGCACGTCCATGCCCTGCTTCATGATGACGCCGGCGCCCAGGAAGCCGATGCCCGAGACGACATAGGCGATCACCCGCACAGCACCGTCGGCGCCGTCCAGCTGCATGGCGAGATCGACGAAGGCGGCAGCGCCGACGGCAACCAACACGTTGGTGCGCAGGCCCGCGGTGCGCTGGCGGTACTGCCGCTCGGCGCCGATCAGCGTTCCCAGCACGAAGGCCGTGGTCAGGCTGATCAGCGTGTCGCCGAAGTCGGCAAGCTGGAAGGTCGTCAGAAACCGCATGGCCCCCTATACGGCCGGAACGATGACAGATTAAAGCTCCAGCAGGCCGCCGTCCCCATTTTCATCGGCGAAGGCCAGCAGCGTCCCCTTGGCGTTCCAGGCAAGCGCGGCCACGGCCGGCGTGCCGTTGCGGCGGACCAGGATCTCGGCGCCATCCTTCAGGCGCACCATCAGCACGGTGCCGTCGCTGTAGCCGGCGGCGAGGATATCATCCCTGGGATGGCAGGCGACGACCGACACGCGCGCCTGCAGCGGGGCGAGCATCGCGGGCTCCTTGCCCATCGGGCCGTCCTTGCTGCCGAACGGCCATACGATGACGGTGTCGGCCCCCGAGGTCGCGAGCCCCTTGCCGCCCGCGCTCCAGGACATCGAGCGGACCCGGCCGGGGTAGCCGGTCATGCGCATGTGCCTGTTGTCGGCCAGCCGCCAGCCATGCAGCGCCGGCTCGTGCATCGCGGTGACCAGGAATTTGTTGTCCGGGCTGAAGCTGACGCCATGATGCGAACCGGCCCAGGGCAGGAATTCGGCTGATCCCGCCATGTTCGGAAACCACAGCGTCACGCCGTTGTAATGCGCGATCGCGAGCCGCAGGCCTTTCGGCGCGAAAGCGAGGCCGCCGACGGTCGAGGGCACCTCGAGCGACTTCTCCTCGGCCTTGCCGCTCTTGACGGTGGCCGTCTTGCCGGCCGACCAGGCGAAGGCACCGTCGGCGTGCAGCGCCACCGCATCGATCCAGCGCCGCTTAGGGTCGGTGGCGAGCAACGTCACTTCGCCCTTGGCATCGAGCGAGACGACCTTGCCGTCGTCGCCGCCCATCACGAGGCGCTTGCCGTCGGAAGCGGTCGAGAGAATGCCGCCGCTGTGCACGGCAACCGTGTCGATCTCGCCTTTGCCATCGACGAACGCAACGTTCTCCTCGCCACCGACGAAGGCAGCGCGGGGACCGAGGAAATGCACCGAGGTCACGGCCATGCCGAGCGTAACAGGCTTGACGCGGTCGGTCACGGAGACGATCGAGGCGGAATCGGGAGGCGGCGTGAACTCTTTCATCACGAGACGATGCAGCTCTCGAAACCCTTGCGGATGGCCTCTTCCGGCAATTCGCGGCCGATGAAAACGAGACGACTCTCGCGCGGCTCGCCCTCCTTCCACTTCCGCTGGTGGTTGCCCTCCAGCATCATGTGGACGCCCTGGAAGACGTAGCGGTCGTCGTCGTCGTGAAACGCGAGGATGCCCTTCGAGCGCAGGATCTTGCCGCCCTCGACCTGCACCAGATTCTGGAGCCAGGGCATGAACACGTTCGGATCGAGCGGCTTGTCGGTCTTGAGCGAGAGCGACTGCATTTCCTCGTCGTGATAGTGCTTCAGGCCGTGGCCGTGATCATGGTGGTGATGGTCGTGGCCGTGATGGTGATCATCATGGTCATGATCGTCGGCCTCCAGGAAGTCCGGCTCGATGTCGAGGATGCGGTCGAGGTCGAACGCGCCGCGGTCGAGCACGTCGGCCAGGGCGACCGAGCAGCGCTCGGTGCGGTGAAGTTTCGCATAGGGGTTGATGCCGCGAATGCGGGCCTCGACCTCGGCAAGCTCGCCCTTGGAGACGAGGTCGGTCTTGTTCAGGACGATCACGTCGGCAAAGGCGATCTGATTCTTGGCCTCGGGTGCATCCTTGAGCCGGTCGGACAGCCATTTGGCGTCGGCGACCGTGACGACCGCGTCGAGCCGCGCGTTCTTCTGCACGTCCTCGTCGACAAAGAAGGTCTGCGCGACTGGCGCGGGATCGGCAAGGCCGGTGGTCTCGACGATGATGGCGTCGAACTTGCCCTTGCGCTTCATCAGTCCGTCCATGATGCGGACGAGGTCGCCGCGCACGGTGCAGCAGATGCAACCATTGTTCATCTCGAACACTTCCTCATCGGCGCCGATGATGAGGTCGTTGTCGATGCCGATCTCGCCGAATTCGTTGACGATGACGGCGTACTTCTTGCCGTGGTTTTCGGACAGGATACGGTTCAGGAGCGTGGTCTTGCCGGCCCCGAGATAGCCGGTCAGGACAGTCACGGGAATCTTTTGGGCGGTCGCTTCAGACATAACAACTCCGGACTTCGGGCTTGTCGCGCGACGCGAGGCGGGGTGGCCCCTGCCCTAATGGTCAAGCGCGCTGGTCAGGGCCTTTATATTGTGCCTGACCATGTCAATGTAAGTGGGTGCAGGCCCCTTTTCGCCGGTCAAACCGTCCGAAATCAGGGTCCCGCCGACCTTGGCGCCGCTCTCGGCCGCGATCCGGCGGATCAGGCGGTCGTCGCTGATATTTTCCAGGAATACGGCCGGAATTTTCTGGGCCTTGATCTGGCTGATGATGGCCGCGATGTCGCGCGCGCTGGGTTCGGTTTCCGTGGAGACGCCCAGGGGGGCGATGAACCGGATACCGTATTCGGCGGAAAAATAGCCGAAAGCGTCGTGGGTGGAGATCACCTTGCGCCGGTCCGGCGGGATCTTCGCCACGGCGTCGCGGATATCGCGGTCCAGCGTTTCGAGCTTTTCCAGATAGGCCTTGGCCTGAGTGCGGAAGAAGTCCGCCTCAGCCGGGACGGCGGCGGCCAACGCATTGGCGATGTCGGTCACGTAGATCCTGGCGTTCGGGACAGACTGCCAGGCATGGGGATCCGCGGCTGAGCCAAGCTTCAGAGGCGCGATGCCGGCACTGGCAACGACGACCGTTGCCTTGCTGCCGGAGGATTGGACGAGACGCGGCAGCCAGCCCTCGAGGCCGAGTCCATTGACGATGACGAGCCTTGCATCCGCGACCCGCTTCGCATCGGCCGGGGCCGGCGTGTAGACGTGGACGTCGCCGTCCGCGCCGACCAGCGTCGTCAGATTGATGCGGTCACCACCGACGTTGCGGACGAAATCGCCGAGGATCGAGAAGCTCGCGACGACGTTGAGCCGCTCGGCGGCATGCAGCGGCGCGGCGATCAGCAACAGCGCACAAAGAAGGATGAGTCGCATCGTCATGCTTCCAGGTGCCGGCCGGGAAACAGTTGCCGGACGATGCCGCCGACGCGGCCGAACAGGACGGAGACGATGTAGAGCATCGTCGCCACGAGGATGATGGCCGGGCCTGACGGCACACGGGTCTGGAACGACAGCACGAGCCCCGCATAGCCCGAGACCGCGGCGGCAACGACGGCGATGCAGATCATCGTGGTCAGATCGCGCGACCAGAACCGGGCGATGCCCGCGGGCAGGATCATGAGTCCGACCGCAAGCAGCGTGCCGAGCGCCTGAAAGCCGTTGACGAGGTTGATGACAACGAGCGCGAGGAAGGCGAGATGCGCGGGGCCGCCGGCGCGGCTCACGGTGCGCAAGAACAAGGGGTCGACGCTCTCGATCACCAGCGGGCGATAGATCACCGCGAGCACCAGCAGCGTCACGGTGGCATTGAAGGCGACGACCAGCAGCGTCTGATCGTCCATTGCGAGGATGTTGCCGAACAGCACGTGCAGCAGGTCGATATTCGTGCCCTTGATCGAGACGATGGTGACGCCGAGCGCGAGCGAGGCCAGATAGAAAGTCGCAAGCGACGCGTCCTCCTTCAGCCCGGTCGAGCGCGCGACCACGCCGGCGAGGATCGCGACTGCAAAGCCGGCGATGAGGCCACCGGCCGTCATCGCGAACAGACTGAGGCCCGAGAGCAGGAATCCGACGGCCGCGCCGGGCAGGATGGCGTGCGCCATGGCATCGCCGACGAGGCTCATCCGTCGCAGCATCAGGAATACGCCGATCGGCGCGCCCGCCAATGCCAGCGCAATCACGGCGGCGAGCGCCCGCCGCATGAACTCGAATTCGGTGAACGGACCGATCAGCACGTCATGGATCATCGGATATCAAGCCGCCCGCGAGCTGACATCATCGGCCGCGCAGGCGGCGGCGCTGTCGTCGAAGGCCTCGCACATCCGCATCGCGACGATCAGGTTTTCCGGCGTCAGCACCTCAGCGGTCGGGCCCCATGCCACGGGGCCGCGCGCCAGCACCAGCGTGTCGCTGAAATGGTTGCGCACCATCTCCATGTCATGCAGCGCGGCGAGCACGGTGCGGCCTTCGCCCTGCCATCGTTTCACCAGCGCGAGCAGATCGGCCGTGGTCTTGGTGTCGATGGCGTTGAAGGGCTCGTCGAGCACGATCAGGCTCGCATCCTGGAGCAGCACGCGCGCGAACAGCACGCGCTGCATCTGGCCGCCCGAGAGCGTGCCGATCGGACGGTTCTCGAATCCATTGAGGCCGACGGAGGCGATCGCGCCGAGGATTTTCTCGCGCGCGGCCCTGCCGATGCCACCGAACAGACCGGTGGCGCGCCACAGCCCGGTGCCGACGAAATCGAACACCGAGATCGGGAAGCTGCGGTCGATCTCCGCGCTCTGCGGCAGATAGGCGATGTCGCGGGCATCGAGGCCGCCGAGATGGATGGTGCCATCGAGCGGTTTGAGGATGCCGACGATGCCGCGCAGCAGGGTCGACTTGCCGGCGCCGTTCGGGCCGATCACGGCGACAAGTGCACCCGCGGCGACCTCGCCGCTGAGATGGTGCACCGCCGGATGACGGTCATAGCCCAGCGTGACGTTGTGGAAATGCAGCGCCGCCATCCTCACCTCATCGCCAGAAAAACGATGCCCCAGAGCACGGCACAAACGGCGGCCGCGGCCGCGAGGCGGCCTGCCACGGTCATGCGCAGGATCGACCAGCGCGCCGCCTGGGCCGGATGCGGAGACGTCGCATCATGAACATGGGCATGGCTGTGGTCGTGCCCATGCGAATGCCCGTGGCCAAGGGCGTGGCCCTGGACATGGTCATGATGCTGGGCGCGGGATGCGGCGGGAACCATGCCGAGAACGTTATATTATAACATCACCTCTGTCCACGCCGGGCTCAGGGCTTGCCGATCACCATCGCGATCGCGGCGGCCACGAACGGGAATGGCACGGACACGGCACAGCGGAACCAGACGAAACGGGCCGGCATGAACGGGATTTCCCACAAAATCACGCGCTGAAAAGCGAACAGCGCCCAGGCGACGACATAGGCAACCACCTGGGGCATCCCGCCGCCGGACTTCAGCGCCACGGTGCCGATGGAGAAGCCGATCACGGGACCACCGGGCGTGGCCGCGCCGGCGACCACGGCAGTTGCGACCCCGAGCCAGCCGCTGTCCGGGCCCAGCCAGCCGGTGATCACCTCCTGCGGGATGATGGCGGCGATGTACCCGGAGCCGATCACACCCAGCGCGATCCGCGGCACGATGTTGATGAAGTCCATCGAGCCTTCGCGCAGCGAGGCCATGAACACGGCAGGGCCGCGGCGGAACGCGATCAGGCCGACGCCCAGCACCGAGCCCCACAACAGGATGTCGATCAGAAGCGCCGCGCTCAATTCTCGTCGTCCTTCGCGAGCGGCTTCGGATAGAGCCTGACATAGACGAAGCGGCCGAGGGCACCCGCCAGCACCGGCAGCGGCAGCGAGATGACGATCCGCCACAGCGTGAAGTCGGTGCCCATGATCGGGATCTCCCAGGCGACCGCCCGGCCATAGCCGATCAGCGTCCAGCTCACGACCATGGCGATGGTGGCGCCGAAATCGGCGCCGACCGCGAGCAACGCGCTCGCGACCGGATAGGCGGTGAAGGGACCACCGGGCAGGATCGCGCCGAAGGCGGTGCCGATCAGAAGCCCCATCAGGCCGGATTTCGGCCCCAGCGAGCGCGAGACCTTTTCGTGCGGCAGGATTTCCGAGATGAAGGCCCCGAGCAGGCAGCCCGCGAGCACGCGCGGCAGGATGCCTGAGAACAACGAGAGATCGTGGGTCAGGATGTCGAGGACGCCGTCGGCACCGTCACGCCGCCAGACCAGTCCCGCGCTCACCGCCACCAGGACCGCAATGATGATGGTCGACCAGCCGATCGGCTTGCGCACACGCCCCGGCCGCGGCTCGGAGTCTGCGTCCTCGGCAGGCGCCGGGTCTTTCGGGGAAGGTTCTGACAACGGGCTCGGGTCGGCTCGAGGGGATGGCCCGTTCTGATTAGGAGCGCCGGCCGGGCGATGCAAACGGAACGATCACAGGCCGATACGCGCACCGTGCAGGGCAATTCCGCACAGCAAAAAGGCAGCCGCTGATGCGACCGCCTCTTTGTCATTCCGGGGCGGCGCATCAGCGCCGAGCCCGGAATCCATCGGGCGTCACCCGAACGGATAAATGGATTCCGGGCTCGCGCTTCGCGCGCCCCGGAATGATACTCACGCCTTCTCGAACAGGGACTCCACGTAGTCCCAGTTCACGAGGTTCTCGACGAACGCCTTGAGATAGTCGGGGCGACGGTTGCGATAGTCGATGTAGTAGGAGTGCTCCCAGACGTCGCAGCCGAGAATCGGGGTGGCGCCGTGCACCAGTGGATTCTCGCCATTCGGGGTCTTGGAGATTTCGAGCTTGCCGTTCTTGACCTGGAGCCAGCACCAGCCGGAGCCGAACTGGCCGACGCCGGCCGCCTGGAAGTCGGTCTTGAACTTCTCGAAGCCGCCGAGGTCCTCGTTGATCTTCTTCTCGAGCTTGCCCGGCAGCTTGGTGCCGCCGCCATTTGGCTTCATCCAGCTCCAGAAGTGGATGTGGTTGTAGTGCTGGCCGGCATTGTTGAACACCGCAGGGTTCTTGCCGAACGAGCCCTTGACGATCTCTTCAAGGGACTTGCCTTCCCATTCGGTTCCCTTGAGCGCGTTGTTGCCGTTGGTGACGTAGGCCTGATGATGCTTGTCGTGATGATATTCCAGCGTCTCCTTCGACATATACTGGCCGAGGGCGTCATAGGCGTAAGGGAGTGGGGGCAGCGTAAAGGTCATGGGTTCTTGTCCGCAACTGGTGGGGAACGAGTTCTAACGGTCACCCCTTATAGAAGGTTCCGCCGTCATTAAATACCTGAGAATTTACGAAAAGGCGTGACCGGGCGAGCCTTGTCCGATGCACAAATTCATCGCAACCGGCCGCCGTCGATCGGGCCTGCGGGCGCCGGGAAATATCATTGCCTTTGAAGCGCTTAAGACAGAACTGACGCGCCAAGGAACGGAGTTGCGAAGGAGCACGCCATGAGCATCGAGATCGACATTTTGAACGGCGACGCCTCGTGGCAGATTGCCGAGCCGCTGCTTCAGGCGGTCTGGGCACCGCAGTTGGTCGCAGGCAAGTCCTGGGCTCACGTCAAATGGGCCAATGCCGATCTCCGCGTGCTGCTCGAGACGCCCGAGGACGGTCTCGTCTGCCATGTCGGCATCTACTTCCGGACCATCAGCTGGAACGGACAGAAGGTTCACGTCGGCGGCATCGGCGGCGTCTCCACGCGGGAGGACCGGCGCGGCCGCGGCTACGCGACCATCGCGATCGATGCGGCGGTGCATACCATGCGCGCCAACGAGGCGGTCCGCTTCGGCCTGCTGTTCTGCGAGCCGCACAATTTCGCGTTCTACGAGGCCCGCAAATGGCAGCGCTTCAAGGGCGAGGTCTATTGCGAGCAGCCGGAGGGGCGGATCCGCTTCGACTACATGGCGCCCTACGTCTTCGACATCGTGCGCGCGCCGACGCTGGGCACGATCGACCTATGCGGCCTGCCATGGTGAGCCCTGCGTGAGCGAGGGCTGCGCCGGCTGCCGCAGGCCTTATAATATGTCGGCCATCATTTAATATTCCGCCCGGTGAACATGACGATCGACGCCACAGCAGACGCCGTCCCGCCGGTTGCGCCGGTCGCCTCCCCCATCGCCAGCCTCCTGACCGCGCCGATCCTGCCGACGCTGCTGCGGCTCGCGATCCCCAACATGATCGCGATGGTCGGCAGCGCGCTCGTTGCAGTGGCCGAGACCTCCTATATCGGCCGGCTCGGCACCATTCCGCTCGCCGCGATCGCACTGGTGTTTCCGTTCGCGATGCTGACGCAGATGATGAGCGCCGGCGCGATGGGCGGCGGCGTCTCCTCCGCGATCAGCCGCGCGCTCGGTGCAGGGAATCGCGACCGCGCCGCGACGCTGGCGCTGCATGCCGCCATCATCGGCCTCTGCGGCGGGCTGTTCTTCACGGTGACGATGCTCGTCTTCGGCCGCTCCTTCTTCGCGCTGCTCGGCGGGCGCGAGCAGGTGCTCGAGGAAGCCAGCGGCTATTCGCAGGTGCTGTTCTCCGGCGCGGTCGCGATCTGGCTCGTCAACACGCTGGCCTCGGTGATCCGCGGCACCGGCGACATGCGCCTGCCCTCGATGATTCTGATCGGAGCGAGCGTACTCCAGATCGCGCTCGGCGGCACGCTCGGGCTCGGCCTGTTCGGCGTGCCGCAATTCGGCATGCCGGGTGTCGCGAGCGGCCAGCTGATCGCGTTCAGCTGCGCGGCGATCTACTTCCTCTGGTATCTGCTGTCCGGGCGCAGCCGGCTGCCGCTCGATATCCGCGCGTTTCATTTCGAGCGCGCGATGTTCCTGGACATCCTCAAGGTCGGCGCGGTGGCCTGTTTGTCGCCGCTCCAGACCGTGCTCACCATCCTGATCTTCACGAAGATTCTCGCGACCTTCGGCACCGAGATGCTGGCAGGCTACGGCATCGGATCGCGGCTGGAATTTTTGCTGATCCCGATCACCTTCGCCTTCGGCATCGCCTCGGTGCCGATGGTCGGCATGGCGATCGGCGCCGGACATGTGAAGCGCGCGCGGCGTGTGGCCTGGACGGCGGCTGCGGCCTCCGGACTCACGGTCGGCCTGATCGGCCTCACTGTTGCGCTCGCTCCGTCGCTGTGGGTCGGGCTCTTCACGCGGGATCCCGGCGTCACCGCCGCCGCGCACAGCTATTTCCACTGGGCAGGTCCGGCCTTCGTGTTCTTCGGAATGGGCGTGTCGCTTTACTTCTCCTCGCAGGGCGCCGCACGCGTCGGCGGCCCCGTACTCGCGTCCACTGCACGACTCCTGATCGTCGCGATCGGCGGCGTCGGACTCATGACCGCGCAAGCTCCGGCCTGGACCCTGTTCGCGCTGGTCGGCGGCGCCATGGTGGCGTTCGGGCTGTCGACCGCGGCCTCGGTCGCCTTCGTGCGATGGGGCAAATGAGCGCAGGCAAAACGTTCAGGCCGTTGAACGCAGGAAAGTGATTCCGGCCGGCGTTGCACTATCCTGCCGGGCTGCTATGGAGGCGCTCCATTTTCGGGGCCTTCCATGACGTCCAGATTCGCAGCTCTCATCGTCCTCTTCGCCGCGTTGCTTGGCACATCTGCCGCTCGTGCGCAGAGCGCCGACGGGACCTGGCTCACGCAGGCGGGCGATGCGCGCGTGAAGATCAGCAAATGCGGCGGCGGCATCTGCGGCCACATCGTCTGGCTGCGCGAGCCCTATGATACTTCGACCGGCCAGCCCGCCACCGACAGCAAGAATCCCAATCCCGCACTCGCCAGGCGTCCGATAATCGGCCTGCCCTTGTTCAGCGGCATGGAGCCGGCGGGACTGAACAAATGGTCGGGGCAGATCTACAACGCCGACGATGGCAGCACCTATGCGAGCAACATTAGCCTGACGGGCGCGGACTCGCTGCGGGTCGAAGGCTGCCTCGGGGCGCTCTTTGGCGGTGAAACCTGGACGCGCGCGGGGCGGTGAGCTTCTGAACTCTCGTGCCCCGGACGCAGCGCGGCGCTCTTGCGGTGCGCTGCAGAGCCGGGGCCCAGACAGCAGCACGGTGCGACACCGAGATATGGGCCCCGGCTCAGCAGCGCATCACTACGTGCTGCGCTGCGTCCGGGGCACGAGAGTCTTTCACATCATCGCCTTCAGCGCCGTCGCCGCCGAGGCATAGCCGCCGCGCGCGCCGTCGATGAAATGGACGTGATCGCTGCGCAGCGCCGACGGCGCGAAGCAGGTCATCATCGCGGCGTCCTGCTGATGGAGGCCGTAGCGTACGATGCCGTCGCGCGCGGCGGCCGCGAGACGTTCGCTCAACAAGCGCTCGAGCTGCGGGGTGCAGTCGAGTATCATGCGCAGGCCGTCGTCATACTTGCGGAAGTCCGAGTTCTCGACGACCTGGCGCTTGTAGAGGCTGGGCACGAAACCGCCGATCTTGATGTCGAAGCGCATGATGAAATAGGCGAACAGCGTATAGGCCAGCACGCTGGCTCTGCGCGCGAGCAGCGGACCCCCGCGCCTGGTGCGGGCCTCGAATTCCACGCCCTGCGGCGGCCATTTCAGCGGCGGGCCCTGCGGCGGCACCGGGCGGCCCCCTTCCGGGCTGCGCTCGACGAGATGGATGATGTCCTCGATCACCTTGCGGAAGGCCTGCGGATCAACGCCGCGCGCCGGCATCACCAGCACCGACAGGATCAGGCCGCGCGCCGCCGGCATCACTTCGAAGCGGCACGACAGGCCCGAGAGGTCCGGTTGTGCCCCGGCGGGCGCCTCCTCGACGGCAAACTCGCCGCGCTTCATCGCGGCGTCGGCCCAGGCGAGCCCGCCGCCCGAAAACATCGCATAGGACAGGTTGGCCGACGGCCCGAACCGGGCGACGCGCACGTCAAGCCCCTGCACGCGGATGGCGCTGGCCGGCACCAGTGCGACGCGCATGGTCAGATCGAGATCTTCCCGCACCCAAGTCGCGGTCGCGGCCAGCGCCTCGCGGGCAAGTTCGACATCCTCCGGCGCAACCGCAAAGCTCGCGCCATCGCCGCCGAACACGAAGGGGAATTCGCGTCCCCCCAACGCATTCGTCACCGCCGCGATCACGGCGGCTCCGGCCATGTTGACCGCCTTGTAGCGCTGCGCCGCGATCGCCCTGGTCGAATCGACGATGTCGGCAATGCCGATGCTCCAGTCCTCCGGCAGCGGCGAATACAGCGCCGGGTCCATCAGGCTGGTGAAGCCTCGGAAGACGGGAATGCCGCCATAGAAGGATTCGCCTGAGGTCATCGGGGTTGCCGGATGGTTGGAGTACGAAGCAAATACGTGGCAGGATCGATCCGGGTTCGCCGAACGGCGCCCCCAAATTCAATCATTGGCCGAAACCGACCCGGACAACAAGATACGGCCCCGCTGCAATTGCCGCGGCGGAGTCATTGATCGGCATCAAACGACGGCCCGGGGAGAACGGCTATCGTCGATCGCCTCCAAGGGTTGCATGGGATGATCGAGGTGCCCGACTTCGGCAACAAGGACTCCACCTCTCCGGTCAGGCGGCGCACGGGCATCGACCCGATCAGCGCCGTGAAGATGCCCGAAAGGCTGACGGCGGCCGTCGACGCTTGGGCCGAATCTCATCGGCTGACTCGCTCGGATGCAATCTGCAAGCTGATCGAGCTGGGCTTGAAGACCGCATCCCCGGTCCTCACGCCGGTGCACCCGCTCGAATCGGACGCCACCAGGATCGAAGAGATCGCAGTCCATGAGATCGAGACGCTGCTCGATCCCGCATTACCGGCGGACGAACGCGAGCGCCGCATCCGCCGCCTCACCGAAGGCCCGCCGGAATTCTCACACGAGCGAATTGACCTTCCGAAGGACTCGCCGAAGCTGCGGACATGAGCGGCTTAGTGCAGCCGCTCATCCTGAAGCTTGCGCAAGGCATCGAGAGACGCATCATGGCAGCCGACCAGACGGACGAATTGCTGCGGGTACATTTCATGGCCGTGACTGCCGGAATTCTGATGTGTCATCGGCGGGCAGCGGACATCATTCGGTTTCGCAGGGGATTGCTCCGCGCGGACCTGATTTGAAGCGGTCATGTTTGATGTCGTCATGGACTGCTCCCTGTCGATTAGGGCAGATCGATTGACGTAACCCAACCGATTGCGGGGCATCTTACGACCAAATCCGGCTGAATGTCATTGGGCCGGATCAACACGATCATGGCGTCAGAGTTCCGCTTACGCCGTATTCCCCGCGTCGATGGTGAACACCGTCCCGGTGACGTTGCGGCCGCCTTCGCCCAGCAGGTATTCCACCATGCGCGCGACGTCGTCCGTCTCCGGCAGGCGACGCAGCGCGCTGCGGCCCGCGATGCGCCTGCGTCCCTCGTCGGAGAGATTGTGGGTGAGCTCGGTGTCGATGAAGCCCGGAGCGATCGCATTCACTGTGATGCCGAGCTTGCCGACCTCGCGCGCGAGGGATCGGGTGAAGCCGGTCGCGGCCGCCTTGGTCGCGCCGTAAACCGACAGGCCGTTGTAGCCCGTGGTCGCGATGATCGAGGAGATGTTGACGATGCGGCCGGCACCATCGGCCATCATCTGCCGCGCGACATATTTGGTGAGGACGATCGGCGACAGCACGTTGAGCTGCACCAGCGCCGCAATCTCCGAATTGTGCATGGTGGCGAGCAGGCCTTCAGTGCCGAGGCCGGCATTGTTGACGAGGCCGTAGATCGGGCCGAATTCGTCGCGCACCAGTTTTGCGAAGGCCGGGATCGCATCGATCACCGCAAGATCGCAGGCGCGGAAATGCAGCCGCCCCTCGGACCGGACAATCGCCGCCTTGAGCTCGTCGCTCTCGCGCCGCGCGGCCGCGATCACGTTGAAGCCACCTCCGACGAGGCGCGTTGCAATGGCAAGACCGATACCGCGGCTGCCGCCGGTGACGAGAACGTTATGCATCGGTGCGCGCCAGTTTGCCGGCCGGGGTGACGTCGAGCGCCTCGACGAAACGGATCACCGCCGGCACCTTGTGGGACGCGAGCTGGGCGCGGCACTGATCCAGGATCTGGTCGCGTATCTCTTTCGCGCGCGCCGCATCGGTGCCCTCAGTGAGGATCGCGTCGGCGACGACGATGCCGCCGGTGATCGGGCTGCGGCGCGACTTGGCGCGCGACATCCGCACGTCAGGATGGCGATTGATCACCGCCTCGATCTCCTCGGGATGGACCTTCAGCCCGCCGATATTGATGATGCCGCCGCGACGGCCGACGAAGTAGTAACGGTCACCGCGCAGCTCGACGATGTCGCCGCTGTCGACGAAGCCGTCGGCATCGGTAAGCGCCGCCGCGTCGCGGCCGACATAGGCATGCGCCGTGCGCGCCGAGCGAATCCGCAGCGAGCCGTCGACGACCTTCATCTCGACGCCGTTGCGGTTGCCGAGATAGTCGGCCGGAAAGCCCTCCAGCCCGTCATTCACGGCAAAGCCGACTCCGGCCTCGGTCGAGGCATAGGCGTGGCCGACCGAAGCATCGGGGAACGCCGCCTTCAAGCCGTCGAGCACGGCCTGGTCGGCGATCTCGCCGGAGAGGCGGACGTAAGCCGGGGCGAATTGCGCGGCCGCGCCGCTCATCAGGAGCTTGCGCCAGTGCGAGGGCGTGCCCGAGATGTGCGAGACGCCGCGCGCATTCAACCGCGCGATGTGATCGCCGAGCGCTTCATGCGGATCGGACAGCACCATCGAGCCGCCGGACAGGATAGCGCGGAGGAAGATCTGCAGGCCGCCATAGCGGCGGATGTCGTAGAACGTCGCCCATACCGGCGCCGGTCCGCGCGCAGGGCCCTCGGCAACGATCGCCCCGGTCAGCGCCTCCAGCGTATGGCCAGCGATCTTTGGCACGCCAGAGGTACCCGAAGTCAACATCAACCATTCGGTCGCACGCTCGCTCGTGGCCGGCGCGGTGGCTTGAAGCGGCAAATGCGCGGTGACGACCAGCGGAACGCCGGTGCCGGCCCAGCGATCAGGCTCGTCGGTGACGACGGCATCGATGCCGGCATCAGCGATCAACGTGTCAAGATGCGCCGGGTTGAGATCCGGCGGACACAGCAGCATGCGGCGGGCGATGCCGTCGAGCTCGATCATGGCAAGGCCGGACCGGAGCTGGTCCGACAGTTTCAGCAGTACCGCGCGGCCGGACAGCTCGCTCAGACGGCCGCCGAGAACCGTGTGCGACAGGATGTCGGTCAGCGACACGACATCATGCGCATCGGAGATCGTGCGGCCTTTCAGCTCCGCGCCGAGATGGTCGCGAAGCGCAAATATCTCACGCGGGGACATTTTCGTAGGCCCGCACGAAATCGCCTACCGTGGCGGGGAACGCAGCGTCCTCGGAAATGGTGAATGGGTCGATGCCGGTCTCGTCCTCGAGGCGCGCCACAAGAATGGCGAAGGCGAGCGAGTCGAAACCCGTCTCGTGCAGGGACAGATCGTCCGAGAGTGCGGGAAGCGCGACATGCTGCTCTCTGGCGATCTGCTGGATCGCTTCGATGACCTTTGACCTTACCGACATGGCTGGCTCGCTTTTCGTTATCATTCGTGTTCCGGCGGCTCTTGATGACCGCCTCCCAATGACCCTCTGTTTACCCGACAGAAGTAAATGGCCTCTTGGACAATTCAGATAAAATTGGACCCATCTGGCGGATTTTGTTGCCGTTACAGCCGGATCATGCCGTCTACGATCCCGGCAAATGTGCTGGAATCGAGCGCGACATAGGCGCCGGATTTCGGGTCGAGCATGAACAACGGATCGGAGATCGCAGCCGGGTCAAATCCCTCGCGCGCGAGATCGCCCTTCTTCTGCTTGAACGTCTCGGTCGCATCGAGCTCGCGCGAGATGCGAATGAAGACTGGCCGGGCGTAAGCCGGCAGGCGCTGCGCGAGATGCGCAGGCAGCGCGGCGATGTCAAAGCCCTCGTTCACGACGATCGCGCTCATGCCGGCGCGGCCGTCGGCGCCGGGGATGGCGACGCCGTAGGTGGTGGCATCAACCACGCCGGCGAAATCGCGCACGGCGTCGTTCACCTCCGAGGTCGCGACGTTCTCGCCCTTCCAGCGGAAGGTGTCGCCGATGCGGTCGACGAAATGGAAGAAGCCCTTGTCGTCGATCCGCATCAGATCGCCGGTGCGGAACCAGGCATCGCCTCTGGCAAAGACGTCGCGCAGGATCTTCTTCTCGGTCTCGCCCGCATCGGTGTAGCCTTCGAAGCGGCCGCCGCCCTCGTCCGCGGTGCCGATGCGGCCGATGGCTTCGCCGGCCTCGCCGCGAGCACAGGCGATGCAAAAGCCCTCGTCATTGCGCAGCGGCACGCCGCTGCCGGGGTCGAGCTTGACGAGACCGGCGGGAAAGCGATGTGCGAGCAGCGGCGGAATGCGCCCGATCGCGCCCGGCTGCCCCTCGACATTGAACAGCGAAAAATTGCCTTCAGTCGCCGCGTAGAATTCGAGGATGCGCGGAATGGAAAAGCGCGCCTGGAAATCTTCCCAGATGTCGCCGCGCAGACCGTTGCCGCAGACGAGCCGCAGGCGGTGCGTGGTCTCGTATTCCGACGGCGCCGCCTTCAGCAGATAGCGGCAGAGCTCGCCGATATACTGAAACATCGTGCAGTCATGCCGGACGATGTCGGACCAGAAGTGCGAAGCCGAGAATTTTTCCGCAATGGCGACCGAGCCGCCGGCAGCCAGCATGCTGCACGGCGCGACGATGCCGCCGACCGAGTGGAACAACGGGAGACAATCGTAGAGCCGGTCCTGCGGAGTCGCGCCGGTGAGGCCGGCGAACCAGAAGCCCCAGTTGAGGATACGGCGGTGGCTGATGCTGGCCGCTTTCGGCAGGCCAGTGGTGCCCGAGGTGTAGATCAGCAGCGCGCGATCATCGATCGTGACGTCGCCATGTTCGTCCGACGAGAGCGGGCCGTCGTCGAGGACGGCGAGAGCGACATCGATCGCGCGCTGGCTGCGGGCATCACCGTGGGTCCAGACCTTGGGCTGCGCCTTCAGATGCGGCGTTGCGCCGTCCAGCATCTCCGTCAGCTCGTGCGCGACGATGATGTGCGCCGGTCGTGCGACGTCGATGCAATGCGCAAGCGACTGTCCCACCAGCTTTGTATTGAGCAGCGCCACCACGCCTCCGACGCGGCTGATGCCAAGCCAGGCCGCGAGATAGTCGATACCGTTCGGCATGATGAGCGCCACGGTATCGCCCTTGGCTACCCCGACCGAGCGCGCCCAACGCGCGTAGCGATTGATGCGCTTCGACAGGCCTTGATAGTCCAGACTTGTGTCAGCCGTGACCAGCGCAACGCGGCCGGGCTGGCGTTGTGCCCAATCGTCGATGACGTCCGCGAACAGACGCCCGGGCAATGCCTCGATCCGCGCAGTGAGCTCGATTGCCTTCAGCCAGATCTTCGAGGCCGACGGTGCGTGTACGGCTTTCGGCTGCTCGATGACGCCGGTAGTCATATTGTTCACTCTTTCGGGCCGTCTGCTTGTGTCCGGCAGCTTAGCCCGCGCGCGCTGCCCAGGTGTTAAGAGACAAGGTAAAACTCCGTTAGTGCGCGATTAACTCTAGCGATCCTTTACCAGGCCGGCGGGATCGGCGTGCAGGCCGGCGCCATTCGCTTCGAGCTGATGCAGGGCTGGCACGAAGTCGCCAAGATCTCTTTCGACCGGATGGTCGACCCCGGCGATGATACCAGGCTGCATGCAAGCGACTGGACGACGGACAAGATGAGCTGGCCACCGCCATCAACGCGGCGGTCGACATGGCACCGCAATCTCGAGGAACACGCGGCAAATCATCCCGCATGCTCCATCGGATTGGCGGCCGGCGATCCCCCCAGCGCTAACCGCTTCGCCTGTGGCGCGGGCGCGGCGGCGCGGTGAACGGATAATACGGATTGAGGTCACAGGTCGCGGCGCGGCCCGAGGCGGTCGCGCGGCACTGCGGCAGCGAGGTGAAGGAGCAGTCGTACCAGTCCCCGCCACCGCCATTCGCGCCGGAATAGACGTGCATGCAGACGGGATAGCGGGGATCGAAGGTTTGACCATGCGACGGCGCGGCGGCGAGCAGGGCGCCGCTCGCCGCGATCAGGGCGAGCGAGATTCGCGCGGCGAAGATCCGAGAGAGACGCATGGTGGACCGCTAGTATTGCTGCTTCTGCCGCTTGCGCGGGCGCGGCGGGGGCTGATCGAAGGCGTAATACGGGTTGAGGTCGCAGCTCGCCGAGCGCCCCGACGCGGTCGCGCGGCACTGCGGCAGCGAGGTGAAAGAGCAGTCGAAATAGTCTCCGCCGCCACCGCCGAAGCCGCCGCCGGGTGTATAGACGTGCATGCACACCGGATAGCGCGGATCATAGGTCTGGGCGCTGGCATCTGCCGCGACGAACAGGGTCGCAATCGCGGTGAGGGTCAAGATCGGCAAGCGCATGGAGAAATCCTCGAATCGATCACGGTGCCGGCACGGATGCCGGCCACCTCATATGGCATAACACCACGCTCGAGGCACCTGTTCCTCGGGACAGTTGACGGCAAGGTGAGTGGGGGCGCTCCAGCGGCGCACCCTCGTCATGCCGGACCTGCCTCGGCCATCAGGCGCCGAGCCCCTGCAGCACGAGCCGATTCAGCCTTGCCGCGAACGCCGCCGGGTCCTCCGGCAATTCGCCGTCCAGAATCTGCGCCTGTTCGAGCAGCAACAGGCTGAGATCGTCGACGACCTTCGAGCCGGTTTGCGCCTTGGTGACCGCGGTGACCAGCGGATGGCGCAAATTGATCTCGAGGATCGGCTTGGTCTTCATGCCGCGGTTCTGCTGCGACAGGATGCGCTCCAGTTCGCGGCTGGGCCCCTGGCTGTCGGCAACGAGGCAGGAGGCCGAGCTGGTGAGACGCGTCGAGGCCTTGACGTCGCTGACGCGCTCGCCGAGCGCGGCCTTGATCACGGCGATGGTGGCCGCTTCATCCGCGGCCGGCTCGTCCTTCTTCGCCTCGTCCGCCTCGTCGACGCGCGGAATCAGGTCGAGATTGAGATCGCCCTGGCTCAGCGACTTCAGCGGCTTGCCGTCGAACTCCGACGGCATCGAGGTCCAGAAGGCATCGACGGGATCGGACAGCAGCAACACCTCGATGCCGCGCGCGGTCGCAGCTTCCAGCCGGGGATTGGATTTCAGCCGCTCGATGCTGTCGCCGACCAGATAATAGACCTCGGTCTGGTTCGGCTTGAAATCGGCGATGACCTGCTTCAACGAACGCTTCTCGCCCGACGTGGTGGTGAAGCGCGACAGCGAAAGCAGCTTTTCGCGCCGCTCGAAATCCTCGTAGATGCCTTCCTTCAGCACCGCGCCGAAGGCGTCCCAGATCTTGGCAAAATTCTCCGGGTCCTTGTCGGCAAGACTTTCGAGCTCGGACACAACCCGGGTCGCCACGGCTTTGCGGATCTGCGCGAGCTGCGGATTGTTCTGAAGCATCTCGCGGGAGATGTTGAGCGGGAGATCCTCGCTGTCGACGACGCCGCGGATGAAGCGCAGATAGCCCGGCAACAGATCGGCATCGTCGGTGATGAAGACGCGCCGGACATAGAGCTTCACGCGCCCCTTGCGGTTAGGCTCGAACAGGTCGAACGGCTTGGTCGAGGGCGCGAACAGCAGCACGGCGTAGGAGTAGCGGCCTTCGGCGCGGTAGTGCAGCGTCATCGCGGGGTCGTCGAAGGCGGAGGCGATCTGCTGATAGGCCTTCTTGTAGTCGTCCGCCGTCAGCTCGGATTTCGCGCGCTGCCATAGCGCGCTGGCCGAATTGATCTGGCGCGGCTCGCCCTCTTCGGGCACGAGCTCGATGGGGAACAGGATGTTGTCGGAATAGGCCGTGGCGATGCGCTCGATCTCGTAGGTCTCGAGATACTTCTTGGCGTCGTCCTTCAGGTGCAGGACGATTTCGGTGCCGCGCGTCACGCGCGCCGCGTCCTCCTCGCTGGCACGGGCGATTTCGAAGCCGGAGCCACCGGACGACGTCCAGGTCCAGACGTCGCTCTCGCCGGCGCGGCGGCTGATCACGACGATCTTCTCGGCGACCATGAAGGCTGAATAGAAGCCGACGCCGAACTGGCCGATCAGGCCGAGGCCGTCCTTGGCCTCCTTCAGCTTGGACACGAACGCCTTGGTACCGGAGCGAGCGATGGTGCCGAGATGATCGATCAGCTCCTGCCGCTCCATGCCGATGCCGTTGTCGGCGATCGCCAGCGTCTTGGCCGTCTTGTTCGGGATGATGCGGATCTTGAGCGCGTCGCCCTCGCCCAGCAGGGCGGGACTTGCGATGGCCTCGTAGCGCAGCTTGTCGCAGGCATCGGAGGCATTGGAGATGAGTTCGCGGAGGAAGATATCGGTTTCCGAATAAACGGAATGCACCATCAGGTGCAGCAGTTCGGAAACTTCGGCCTGGAAAGGCTGCGTATGCACAGCCGTATCTGACGTCGTCATGCGCTTACCCGGTCAAAACAAAGGGAGGAACCCGGATATAGCGCGAGGCAACGGCGGATCAAGAGGATGTGAAGCATCCGCCCGGAGGGCTCCCGTCACGGGAGGCGCCGATCAGGTCACGCAACGGCCGGGCTGGAGCAGCTTTGCGACCTCGGTCAGGGAGCTGACCATCGGCTCACAGGCGATCGTCGTCGGCCTGGTGCGAACCTTCTGCTGGTTCAGGAGCAGCACCGGCGGCTTGGCGTTGCCGGTCTCGATCACCGCCGGGAGCCGCAGCAGCACCGACGTGTCGGCGAGGTCGTTCAGCCGCATCGACACCGTGCGGGTCGGAGCCGGCGCCGGCTTGATCTCGGCGAGCCGGTCCGCCTTTGCGGTGCGATTGACGTTGTGGCTCGGGGCGAGGTTCGCGCCGCGGCTGGAGGTGTCGGCGACCGCCTGCCAGCGACCGGCCAAGTCATGGCCGGAGGCCAATTGCACAGCACCGAGCGTGGCGACGGTCGCAATGGCGCCTAAAAATACCTTTTGAATCTGTGACATGGCTGTCAATCCCTCGCCCCATGGCGATCACGGGAACAACGCCGCCACAGGATCGGCGGTTCTCGGCCATTACGATCACTTAACCGTGTGCGAAAAATGCCGCAGGTCGGCGAAATATTTCGCAAGCCGTGGAACGACTCCGACTGTCAGGAGTCGTCTCAGCAGCCGGCTATTCCCCCCTGCCCCATAAGCCGGCGACGTAGGGCGCGACTGTGGTGATGCCGGTCGCGCCTTACTTTTGTCCGCAAGCCCCCCCCCCGGAGATTCCGTTGAAGGCCCCGGAGCGCGCTCGGCGGAAGCCGGCACAATGCGCGCATATCGTTGCGCCGTCGCAACGTGGGGAATTTCCTGACTGCCCGGGGAGTCAGCCCGACTAGCCCGGAGGCCATTTGAACTCCAGCTTTACCGAGCACCGCTGCCATCCCGGGAGACTGGATATGACATTGTTCGTGCGATCGAAAATCGGCAGCTGGCTATCCACCGGCCGAGGTGACGGCCCCCGCGTTCTGTTGCCCGGACCGGGAGCCCCCCGGGCCGCGCGCAACATCCCGGCGCACGCCGGGAAATCATGGCGTCGGACGACCATCTTCCAAACTATCCTCGACCGGGTTTGGGAAGCGGTCTTGGCGCGCTACGTGTCATCCCGCACATCGAAGGCACGCGAATGATCGGAATTGTGGTCGCCTGCATGATGTTCTTCAGCGCCAGCATTCTTGTGGCGCACCTGATCGACGCCATCAACGGTCCGGCCGAGGATTCGTCCTAGGTGTGACCGCTTCGTATCGCTACGTAGAGGCAAGCGATCAAGGACGCGAGGAGCACAGCAAGCCGACGTCAGAAGAACCGAGGTACCACTCACGAACTTCTTGCGATGGGACGAAGCGGCATCCTGGCCAGATCCGCGCGGCGTGTTCGGCCGCCTCATTCCGCAATATCGCAATATCGCAATATCGCAATATCGCAATATCTCAATATGCTGAATGGGTCGACGGGCCAAAGGTCGGTCAGACGACCGCTTTCAATCGTGCACGCAGCTTCAGCCGCTCCGCGGCACGCGCGACGGCCGGATCATAAATTACGAACTCGATCATATTCAGGAGCTCGTGCTGCTCGGACCTGCATGTCGCGCCGGCAACTCCGGCCGACGCAAGCAGGCGCTTGGTCTCCTCAAGCGCCTCTACAAGAATTTCCGCATCAGATTGCAATTTGCCATTTCCAACGATCGTGGACGCCAGACTCATGCCGCATGCACTCCTTTGCACAAGCCCCACGCAAAATCCTGAGGTCAAGGATGCGCGACGCGCAACGCGATCGGTCCCAACAGAGAATTCTCGTGGGCGGATCGAATGACGCGGAAGCAGTCGCAGGATGCCTGCTCCAGGCGGGTCTCATCGACGATCACCGTTCGCCCACGGCTCCGCCGGATCAGACCGTTTGCCTCCATGTCTCCCACCGCAGTCGTAATGCCGGCACGGCGTACGCCGAGCGCTTGCGCCATGCATTTGTGAGTCAATGCAACCTCGTTGTCTCCGATCCGATCGCGTGCGACCAGCAGCCATCGGGCCAGCCGCTGCGACAGATTATGCCGCGAGTTGCATGCGACCAACTGAGCGCTGTGTATCAGCGTTGCCTGGACGTACCGCAACAACAGCTTCTCCACCTCTGTGTCCGTCTTGATCAACCCGATCAGCGCTTCGGTTTGGATCCGCAGCGCCTTTCCAGGAACGTGAACAGTGCACCGATGCGGAGAGATCCGCATTCCCAGCACCAGGGGGACGCCGACGAAGTCTTTTTTCCCCAGGGTATGGATTTCAACAGGCGGGCAATCTCCGACCCGGGTCGTGAGCGACGCCGCGCCGGACTCGATGAAGTATGCGTATTGCAGGGGAAGACCTCGCTCCTGCAGCACCTGTCGTGCCGTCAAGCGGATCGAATCGCAGCGGTCCAGAAGCAATCGACGCGACCGAGGCGAGAGATGCGCGATGAGGTCGTTGCCCAAGGAGGGAGGCGATGCGTCGCGCGTCTGGGGAGCGATCTTCGACACGATCGACGGAGCAGTCCCCGGTTTTCGCGCGTTCTTCTTTACAAGATCCAGTTCCAGCATGTGCCATCTTTCGGTTGCCGTTTGACCGATCATGGGGAGTGGGTCACTTTTGGCCCAGTCGGGCTGAAGGACGGTTCCCGTCAGGAAAAACCTGACAAGTTGGCTTTGGCGGGTTGCTGCGGCTTGCGAACCGCGGCCATGCTAACGTGAGGCACCGAGAGTGAGAGCAGTTGTCCAACCAGGTTCGGCGCGGGCCGCACAACGTCCGCTGATCCTGCTCATCATGGCGGCGGCCATTCCGCTCGTTCTGTTCGCGGGATGGGTCGTTTTCCTGAATGCCCGCCAAGAGCGGACCGACTCGCGCCTCGCCGCTCTCGAAACGCTCGACCGTGTCGTGACGCGCATCTCTTCGGATCTGGCGCTTCAGGTCCAGATCGCCGAGACGCTTGCTGCCTCAGCCAGCCTTGATACTTCGGATCTCTCGTCGTTTTATGTCGAAGCTCTACGCGTCAAGGAAACCAGGCCTCTTTGGGAAACGATCGAGCTGGTCGACCCCAAGGGCAATCAAGTGCTCAATCTGCTACGCCCCATCGGAGCCGATCTCGGGGCAACTGCAGATCGGGAGAATTTCGAGAGAATCCTGACGACCCGCAAGGCGGCGATCGGTGGAATTGGACCTCTGGGTCCGATTTCGGGCAAACGCCTCGTCGCCTTGCGAGCCCCCGTCGAACGGAACGGCGACCTCAGATTCGTCCTGACTGTCGCGCTGGTGCCCGACGCGGTCAGCCAGATTCTGAAGAGCGCGGGGGCGCCGCCTGGATGGGTCGGTGTCGTCGTCGATGGCAAGGGCAACATCGTCGCGCGCACCGTCGCCGAGCAATTTGAGCTCGGCCGTCCAGCCAGCGCATCTGTGCGGGAAGCAATCGCCCAGGGGTCCCAAGGCAGCTATGTCGGGACGACGCTCGAAGGAGCCAAGGTCGACTCCATCTACAAGGGACTGCCTGGCACAGGCGGTTGGTCGGTTCACCTCGCCATCCCGACGGACCAGCTCGATGCCCCGGTCCGCCGGTCAGCAATTTTTCTCGCCAGTGGAGGTGCCGTGAGCCTGGCCCTCGGGCTCGCGCTCGTCTGGTTTACGGCGCGCGACATATCGCAGCGACGCGTCGAGCAAGAGGCCCAAGCCGCGCTGGCCCTGAGACAGAGCGAGGAAAGACGACGGCTCATGGTCGATGCGGCGGATCTCGGAGTATTCAGCTGGAACGTGCCGACCGGCGAAGTCATCGCCTCGCCACGGGCCCTGGACATGCTCAAGATCATCAATAGCGCCGCCACCGGCGACGTGAGCCTGCCCTTCGAGACGCTCCTGACCGGCATCGACCCGGCGGACCGCGCCTCATTCGAGAAGATATTGCTGCAATCCCGCAAGAGCGACGCCGTCGCCGCAGAGTTCCGCACGGCTCCTCCGGACGGCCGCTGGCTGCGCGCCAGCGGCCGCAGCTCGCGGATCGACGGATACAACGCCGAAGTCATCATCGGTGTGCTCCTGGACATTGACGAGATGAAGCGGGCGGAGTTCGATCGCCAGCGCCTGCTGCGGCGGCTCGGCGACGCCGAGGAGAACGAACGCCGGCGAATCTCCCGTGAATTGCACGATCAGATCGGTCAGACGGTGACCGGGCTGCTGCTGGGGTTGAAGAATCTCGAACAATCGCTCGCGACGACATCCTCCGATCCGGCTCAGGTCGATAAGTTGCACTGGCTGCAGGGGCTCGCCAGCGGGATCGGACGAGACATCCACGAGATCGCTGCAGACCTTCGTCCTACCGCCCTCGACGATCTTGGACTACACAGAGCCATCGAAGCATTCTGTGCGGAGTGGACCCGGCGCTTCGGAATCAGTACCGACGTCCAGTTGATTGGACCGGCAGACCGCCTCCCGATCGAAGTCGAGATCGCCCTCTACCGCGCGATTCAAGAAGCTCTCAACAATGTGGCCAAGCACGGCAATGCGCGCAACGTCAGTCTCGTCTTCGACCGGCGAAAGGACGAACTTCGCGTCATCGTCGAAGACGACGGGATCGGCTTCGATCCGTCGAAACTGTCGGGCCTCAACGCTTCCAGACTCGGCCTTTCCGTCATGGAGGAGCGGCTGGCGCTGCTCGGCGGTTCGCTTACCGTCGAATCCGCGCCCAATATCGGGACGACACTCTTCATGACGGTACCTCTTTCCGGACAGGATGCAGGCTCGTGAAACCGATCCGAATCACGCTGGCTGACGATCATCCGCTTGTCCTTGCAGGCATGAAGGCCTTGCTGGAGCCCGTTCAAGACATCTCCATCGTTGGCGAGGCGACCGACGGGCAGAACGCGATCGACGTCATCGGCAGGGAGCGACCGGATATTGCCGTGCTGGATATCTCGCTTCCAATCATTAGCGGCATCGAACTGGCGCAACGAATTGCGATCGAGTTTCCCAACGTTCGATTGCTGGCACTCACGGTGCACGAGGATCGTGCTTACGTTCAGCCGATGTTGCAGGCCGGCGCACGTGGATATCTGCTCAAACGATCCGCAGCGGATGAACTGGTGCGTGCCATCCGTGCGATCGCCGAGGGCGGGATCTATCTGGACCCGGCGATCGCGGAGAAAGCGCTGCCATCTCCACCCGGCGATCACGCACCTTCCGAAAGCGCAACTCAGCTGGAGCTCACGCCGCGCGAGGCCGAGGTCCTCCGCTTCATTGCCCAGGGATTTAGCAACAAGGAGATCGCTGCGCGTCTGGACGTCAGCATCAAGACCATCGAAACTCATAAATCGAGAGCCGTGGAGAAACTGGGGCTGCACAAGCGCGCCGACATCGTCCGCTACGGCGTCTCTCAGGGCTGGCTCGATCATCTGTCCAAGGAATGACGTGGCAATGCCAGCGCCAAACGCGGTGTGGGCTCCTATCCCGCTCGACTCGATAAGGACCGGGTCGTGGGCTGAGCCGGAGTCCCTGCAGCTGAGGCTGACGCCGGAACGGGGAATCCGGCATCGCGGCAATTGTGATGCTCCGCCCCGCTCTTTTCGATGCGCGAGATTACGCTTCCGCGCCGGGTCAGCCCGGCCGCCCTCGAGCGCCTTGCGTGACAGCTACCGGCTCGGTGACTGTTCAAGAAGAGTTGGCCGTGCGAGGTTTGCGGCCCAGCGAAGAACGGCTCCGACGCGAGCGTCGGAGCCGTATTCCCTCCTGGAAATGATCTTGGCGGCCCGAATTTTATCTTTGCCGCGAGACGACATCTTACGATGAGCCCTCGCGGCTGTCACGGCATGCCGGCTCGGAACGTACGTTTCGGTACGCACTCCTTCAGGCCATCGATGGGTCACTGCCATCCGTTTACGCTGCTCGCTTGGGTACGCGTTTGTACCTTGCGCAATTGAACCTTGGGCTCGCAGATGAATTGGCCCAACGCGAAGCGTGATAAACGGAGATCGAAAGTGAGACATTTGCAAAAGTTGGCCGTCGCAGGCGCGCTGCTTGCGACCACCCTTGGAGCGAACAGCCTTGGGATGAACAGTCTCGGCGTGAACAGCGCGACGGCCGCACCTCTTGCTGTACAAAGCACGCCCGGTATGCCCTCCAACATCGTCGCCGTTCAATGGCGAGGAGGATGGTATCATCACCATCACCACCACGGATGGCGCTATGGCTATCCGCGCCGTTACGGCTGGGCCCCGGCGCTCGGTGGATTTGCGGCCGGCGCCGCTATCGGGGGAGCGATCGCGAACAGCCGCGCCCAGGCAGCCGAAAACGATGCGTACTGTTCGCAACGATTCAAATCCTACGACCCGGCTTCGGGAACGTATCTCGGATATGACGGGCAACGTCATCCCTGTCCGTGATTTGAGACCTGCGTAGGCGAACGACGTCGGCGTCTCTTCCTGACATGCGACGTGCCAATCGAAGGGTTGGAACGTCGTATTCAACGGGAGTGGCGTCGACGGCTATGTAGCTCTCTCAGCTCCTGGCCGCATCACCATTCATGCGCATCGGACGCATCGCCCTAGTCGAAGGAGAAGACGACCTGAGCCGTACCGAGCGCGATGAATACGAGGATCAAGGGTGGATACAGGACGGATGCGGCATGGAACCGCAGGAAGCGAGGACTGCCGCCCTGCTTGTCCGGCAGTCCGGCGTAGATCAGCACGATGGCAATCACCAGCATGCCCAAGCCGATCGCAAGCTCCATGGTCTCCTCCTGCACGGTCCCGGCTCGATCTTGCGCGGCCTCATGTCGTCTCGTCAGTCAGGTAACCTCCAATCGGCGTCAGGAAATCCCTGACCCGCATGCACGCTTGGTGCGGCTATGGCCATCCTTGTTGCAGCCGTCGATCGGGCAGGCGCCCGTTTCACTAGGAGAGACCGACATGAACGAGGCTGTTCGGACCGCTTTCGCGCGGCTCCGATCGGCCGGCCTTCCTCGTTTGCCGCTTAGGTCGCTTTCGCCGCGAGCCATTCCCGCCCTTCGCCATAGAGCTTCTCGACTTCTGGGCCGGTGAGGCCCGGCATGTCGCGCTTGACCTTGTAGCCGATCAGCTCCTGCATGTAGGCGAGGTGGCGATAGCCTTCGGGCAGCGCGGCGAGCGCCTCCTGGTCGAGGCGCAGCGTCGCGGCGGGATCGACCGGATCGATCCGGTCCTTCTCGTAGATCGGCTGGCGGCGGACGATGCCCCATTTGCCAATACCGAATTGGTCATGCCGCTTCTCCAGGAAATCGTAGAAGCGCCCGGTGCAGACGACGTCGCAGAGCACGTCGTGCACGAGGGCGCGCTGCGAGATCGTCATCTTGGTCTGGGCGATGGCCCGCTCGCCGGCAAGATCGATGCTGGTGCCGCCGAGGAAATGCAGGATGCGCACGCCCTTCGCGAATCCCTCCTGGCTGACCCGCATGAAATCCCGCGCCGGCCCCTGAAACCAGGTGGCGGACATCCAGCCCTCGTCATGCCAGACCGTGGCAAAGCGCTCCCAGTCGCCCGCGTCGCGCCACACCGCCCAGTTCTCGACGAGGTCGCGGATGGCGAGGCGATCGAGGAGTTGCTGGTCCATGGGGACATCTCCGATTGGTGCGGCCGCAGGCGCAGCCTCTGCATGAGGTATGGGCGGTGAATTCCACGGCCGTCAAGCATGGCAGCGGACATGAAAAATCCGGCGTGCCTTGCGGCACGCCGGATCAGATCACTTCGCCAATTGCCGGGCTACCAGGCCTTCTTACGCTGCCGGCGCCTTCGGCGCGCGATTGCGCGAATTGCGCTGGAAGAACAGGGCCTGGCTCGCCACTGCCGATACCATCGCCGGCTGGAACGGTTTTGAGATCAGGAACGCCGGCTCGGGGCGCTCTCCGGTGAGGAAGCGCTCCGGATAGGCCGTGATGAACACCACGGGCACCTCGAAGGTACGCAGCAGTTCATTGACCGCATCAAGGCCCGACGAGCCGTCGGCGAGCTGGATGTCGGCTAGGATCAGGCCGGGCCGCTTGTTCTTGGCCAGCGCCACTGCATCGGCATGGGTGCGCGCGACGCCGACGACGTTGTGGCCGAGATTCTTCACCAGGCTCTCGAGGTCCATGGCGATGAAGGTCTCGTCCTCGATGATCAGCACGTCGGTCGCAATCTCGGCCGCCATCTCGCGTCCGGCAGCGTCTGCAAGGCGCCGCGTCTCCGCGACGTCGGTGCCGAGAACGAAGGCGACTTCCTCTTCCGAGAAGCCCTCGAGCGAAAGCAGCAGGAAGGCCTGACGCGGCAACGGCGTGATGTTCGACAGCCGCCGCTCCGGCGGCATCGGTAGGGTCGTCACCTCGGCATCCTCGTTGACCGAGACCGAATTCCAGATCTGCGTGAACAGCCGGAACAGGCCGGCCCGAGGCCCATGGCTCTCATCGAGCACCGACGGATCTCCCAGCATGGCTTCCAACATGGCTGCGACATAGGCGTCACCGGAGGCCTGGCTGCCGGTCAGGGCGCGCGCGTACCGGCGCAACAACGGCAAGTGTTCAGCAACAAGCTGTGAACGGGACATCCCCACTCCATTCGTCTTCGGGCCAGCCTTGAGGTCAGGAGACACGCGGGGGGCCCGGGTTCCCCTGCTGGGCTGACTACGCATCAGCTCAAGAAAAGTTCCGTAGAGCGCGGAACTTTTTCGCGGACCTGGAATTGAGCCTATCCAGGGAACGGCTCCCGGTTGAGAAAACCTCTCGAATTTGCAGTCACTTAACTCGGGGAAACGTGGAACAGGTCATGAAAGATCTCAAGTCTCAAGCCAGCAGAAGCACGACCCCCGGCAAGGGAGGCCTCACTCCGGAGATTCAATCCCGGATCGGGCATCAATTGCGCGCCATGTACGACGACGTCGTGCGACAGGGGGTTCCGGATCGGTTCGCCGAACTGATCAAGAAGCTTGATGCGCCGGGAGCGACTCCCCACGTGGAAAATGAGGGTGGATCCAACGACAACAACAATGGGAGGGATTAATGCCTCTCACGGACTCCCTTCGTAACGACATCCTGGCGGCCGTGCCCAGTTTGCGCGCCTTCGCCATCTCGCTCAGCGGCAATGCGGACCGGGCCGACGACCTGGTCCAGGAGACGCTGCTGCGTGCGCTCGCCAACATCGACTCGTTCCAGCCGGGCTCCAACCTGCCGGCCTGGCTGTTCACGATTCTCCGCAACCTGTTCCGCTCCGACTATCGCAAGCGGCGGCGCGAGGTCGAGGATGCCGAGGGCAACTACGCCAAGACGCTGAAGACACAGCCTTCGCAGAACGCGCATCTCGAGTTCGAGGAGTTCCGCACGGCGCTCGACAAGCTTCCGCAGGATCAGCGTGAAGCCTTGATCCTGGTCGGCGCGTCCGGCTTCTCCTATGAGGACGCGGCCTCGATCTGCGGCTGCGCGGTCGGCACGATCAAGAGCCGCGTGAACCGCGCCCGCTCGAAGCTCGCCGCGCTGCTCTATGTCGACGGCGCCGAGGATTTCGGGCCCGACGAGACGGTGCGGGCCGTGATCGGCGGCAGCGGCGGCTGACAGCCGACGCCAATCGGACTCGGACGAAACGAAGACGGCCGTTTCCACGGCCGTCTTCGCGCGCGTCCGATGCGGGCGGCGCCGGGTTCACGGCGCTCGATCACTCGTCAACAAAGGTCACGGTATCGGCCACGCTCGCACGCGAGGTGCGGTAGCTGTTGACCTTGTGCGCATGGTCCGCATAACCGAACGAAATGCCGCAGACGATGCGGCGGTCGTCGGGCAGATTGAAATGCCGGCGGATCAGCCCGGAATGCCGCGCGAGCGCCGCCTGCGGTATTGTGCCGAGCCCCAGCGCCTGCGCGGCCAGCATGAAATTGCTGACATAGGCGCCGCAATCGATCGCACCGTAAATGCCGAGCGGCTCGTTGGTGTGAATGATCGCGACATGTGGCGCGCCGAAGAAATTGTAGTTCTCGAGCGCCTGCCTGGCATAGGCCATCTTGTCGCCACGGGCGATGCCGAGCGTGTTGTAGAGCTGGAAGCCGCTTTCGCGGCGGCGCTCCAGATAGACCCCGACATATTCGCGCGGCGGCGTGAAATCGTAATCATCGCCAAGGCCCTTCGAGGCCTCCGCGTAGATCGCCTTGCGAAAGCGCTCCTTGGCCTCGCCGCTGGCGATGATGACCTGCCAGGGCTGGCTGTTGCACCAGGACGCCGTGCGCTGCGCGGTGGTCAGCACATGCTCGATGGTCGCGCGATCGACTTCCCGGGGAAGAAACGCGCGGACGGAGTAGCGCTCGTTGAGCAGCTCCTCGAGCACGCCGATGCGGTCGGTTTGTTTGACGGTAGCGTCCATGAATCAGCTCGCTCTTCGTAGGGTGGGTTAGCCGAAGGCGTAACCCACCTCTTTGGTTTCCGCATCGGCGGAGATGGTGGGTTACGCCGAGCAGATGGGCTTCGCCCACCTGCTCGTCTAACCCACCCTACAAGACTGGTATCACCGCCCCTTGGTCGGGATCTTGTTATACGGCACGTCCTTGTCGACGCGAATGTCGCCGGGCAGTCCCAGCACGCGCTCGGCGATGATGTTGCGCAGGATCTCGTCGGTGCCGCCGGCGATGCGCATCGAGGGCGAGGACAGCAGCATCTGCTGGAACTGGCCCTGCACCGTCTCCTCGTCGTTGCCGGTGAGAACACCGGCCGCGCCTTGGAGGTCCATGGCGCAGGTCGCGATGTCCTGGAGCATCATGCCCGACACGAGCTTGCCGATCGAATTCTCCGGGCCCGGCCGCTCCCCCTTCGAGAGCGCCGAGATCGTGCGGTAGCTGGTGTATTTCAGCCCGCTCGACTTCGCCGCCCAGCTCGCGAGCTTCGAGCGCACGGCGGGGTCGTCGATGGCGAGTCCGTCCTCCAGCATCAGGCTGGAGCAGAACTCGAACATCTCGGGCACGCCGGTCGCAAGCCGCGCGCCGATCGACATGCGCTCATTCATCAGCGTGGTCAGCGACACGCTCCAGCCTTCGCCGACGGCCCCCAGCCGCTGGCTGTCGGGGATCACGACGTCGGTGAAATAGACCTCGTTGAACTCCTGCATGCCGTTCGCCTGCTTGATCGGCCGCACCTCGACGCCGGGGCTCTTCATGTCCAGGAAGAACATGGTGAGGCCCTTGTGCTTGGGCACGTTCGGATCGGTGCGCGCGATCAGGAGTCCGTAATCGGAGTAATGCGCGCCCGAGGTCCAGATCTTCTGGCCGTTGACGACCCAATTGTCGCCCTTCTTCTCGGCGCGCGTGCGCAGGCCCGCAACGTCCGAGCCGGCCGATGGCTCGGAGAACAGCTGGCACCAGATCTCCTCGCCCGAGGCAAGCTTGGGTAAGTAGCGGCGCTTGGCGTCTTCGCTGCCGAACGCCATCACGGTCGGACCGCACATGCCTTCGCCGATCTGGAACGGCTGCGTCAGCTTGCCGTAGACGCCCTCCTCCTGCTGCCAGATCACCTTCTCGATCGGCGTGGCGCCGCGCCCGCCATATTCCTTCGGCCAGTGCAGGCAGGCCCAATTGCCTTCGAACTTCTTCTTCTGCCAGGCCTTGCCGACATCCACGATGTCGCGATTGGCAAGGCGGATACGACCGAGCGAGGATTTTGACAGCTCGGCATGCAGCTCCTTCGGCGCATTGGCCTCGATCCATTTGCGCGCGGTCTCGCGGAATGCGGCTTCCTGTGGCGTGTCGTCGAAATTCATGGCGCTTCCCTTTCTTGTCATTCCGGGGCGCGCAACGCGCGAACCCGGAATCCAGAGCTTGCATATTCACTTCGAGATTCCGGGTTCGGCTCTTCGAGCCGCCCCGGAATGACGGCTAATTCCTTCCCTTCGTCGGGATCTTGTTGAATGGCACGTCCTTGTCGACACGGATATCGCCGGGCAGGCCCAGCACCCGCTCGGCGATGATGTTGCGCATGATCTCGTCGGTGCCGCCTTCGACGCGGGTGCCGGGCGCACGCAGCAGCATGGCCTGGAAACGACCGGCCAGCTCGGCATCCTCGCCGCTGACGACGCCGGCTGCGCCCTGCAGATCCAGCGCGTAAGTCGCAACGTCCTGGATCATCGAGCCGGCGACCAGCTTGCCGATGGAGTTTTCCGGCCCCGGGCGTTCGCCCCTCGACAGCGCCGAGATCGCGCGCATGCTGGTGTATTTCAGGCCGCTCGCCTTCACTGCCCAGTTCGCCAGCTTCGAGCGGACTGCGCGATCCTCGATCGCGGGGCCGTCGCCGAGCATCAGGCTGGAGCAGTACTCGAACAATTCAGGGAAACCGGTCGAGACGGCCGCGCCGATCGCGCTGCGCTCGTTCATCAGCGTGGTCAGCGAGACATTCCAGCCGCCCCCGACCTCGCCGAGGCGCTGATGGTCGGGGATGCGGACATTGGTGAAATAGACCTCGTTGAAGTCGGAGGCCCCGCTCGCCTGCTTGATCGGCCTGACCTCGACGCCAGGGCTCTTCATGTCCAGGAAGAACATGGTGAGCCCCTTGTGCTTGGGCACGGTCGGATCGGTGCGGGTGAGCAAAATGCCGTAGTCGGAATAATGCGCGCCCGAGGTCCAGATCTTCTGGCCGTTGACCACCCACTCGTCGCCATCCTTCTCGGCGCGCGTGCGCAGCCCTGCGACATCAGAGCCGCCGGCGGGCTCGGAGAACAGCTGGCACCAGATTTTCTCGCCGGAGGCGAGCGGCGGCAGATATTTGCGCTTATGCTCCTCGCGCGCGAACGCCATCATGGTCGGCCCGCACATGCCGTGGCCGATGATGAACATGCGGGACAGCTGGCCGAACGGCCCCTCTTCCTCCTGCCAGATCACCCGCTCGATCGGCGAGGCGCCCCGGCCGCCATACTCCTTCGGCCAGTGCAGGCAGGCCCAGCCGGCGTCGGCCTTCTTCTTCTGCCAGGCTTTTGCCACTTCGAGAATGTTGGCGTTCTTGAGGACGGTGCGGCCGAGCGAGGATTTGCGCAGCTCTTCCTCGTACTGCTTTGGCGCATTCGCGCTGATCCAGGCGCGCGCTGTGGCGCGGAATTCGGCTTCCTGCGGGGTGTCGTCGAAGTTCATGGCTTTTTCTCTGTTGTCCGTAGGGTGGATTAGCCGAAGGCGTAATCCACCTCTTTGGTTTCCTCTTCGACAGAAGAGGTGGGTTACGCCGAGCGGCTCGCGCTTCGCGCAACCCGCTCCGCTAACCCACCCTACGCACCTGTCATCAGGCCGCGTTCTTCTTCCTCATCCGTTCAATCAACTGATCTTCCCAATAGCTGAGGCTGCCGAGCCCGAGCGCCATCGCGTTGGCGCGGCGGTAGTACATGTGGCAGTCGAACTCCCAGGTGAAACCCATGCCGCCGTGAACCTGGATGTTGTTCTTGGCGCAGTGCTGGAACGCCTGCGTTGCGCTGATGCGCGCGGCGGCAGCAGCCTCCGGCAGTTCGGCCGCGTTGGTCGAGAGCGCCCAAGCGCTGTAATAGCTGTTGGAGCGTGCCAGGGTCGCCGAGACGTACATGTCGGCGAGCATGTGCTTGACCGCCTGGAAGGAGCCGATCTGGCGACCGAAGGCGATGCGGTCGAGCGCGTAGTCCCGGCCCATCTCCAGCGCGCGATCGGCACCACCGACCTGCTCGAACGCGCACAGCACCGCGGCACGATCGAGCATCTGGGTCAGGATGCTCCAGCCTTCGCCCGCGGCACCGAGCGGCTCTGCCTTGCACTCCCTGAAGCTGATCTCGGCCTGCCCGCGGGTCGGATCGAGATTGGTGAGGCTTTTCACCTCGACGCCGCCGGCCTTGAGGTCGACCAGGAACAGCGAGATGTCATTCTCGCGTCCGCTCGATCCCGTGCGCGCGGCAACCACCGCGAAATCGGCGATTGCCCCGTCGGCCACCGGCTTCTTGACGCCGTTAAGGACACCGTTCGCGGCGGTGATCTTGACGTTCTTCGGCGACGGATTGCCCTTGCCCTCGAACAGCGCAAGCGTGCCGATCGCCTCGCCCGCGGCGATTGCCGGGAGCCATTTCTTCTTCTGCGCGTCGCTGCCGGCGATCAGCAGCGCTTCGGCAGCGAGGTAGACCGTCGAGGAGAACGGCACCGGCGCGTTGGCCCGGCCCATCTCCTCCGCGATCACGCAGAGCTCCAGATGGCCGGCGCCCGCACCGCCGAACTCCTCGGGAATCGCGACGCCGAGAAAACCCATCTCGGCAAGGCCTTTCCAGAGCTCCTTGTCGTAAGGCGCCTTGCCATCGAGCACGACACGCACCGCCTTCGGCGGGCATTTTTCCGCGAGGAACTTGCGAGCCTGGTCGCGGAGCTGCTTCTGGTCGTCGGAGAAATCGAAGTTCATGGGCGGGCTACCTTTGGTTATTCGTTGTCATTATTGGCACCGTCATTCCGGGGCGCGCGTAGCGCGAGCCCGGAATCCATAGCCACCAGCCGGGGTTATGGATTCCGGGCCTGGCCCTTCGGGCCATCCCGGAATGACGCGGTGAAAGATTTGCGCACTCATCGCAGCACGATCACATCCTGATCCGGCCGATCGGCATAGAGCCGCTCCACCAGCGCGGCGCGCCGCTCGAGGCCGGCGCGCTGGTTGATGTAGCCCTTGTCGGTGAGCTCGTTACCGTCGATCGAGGGCGGCTCGACCATCAGCATCGCGCGCGCAATCATGCGGCTGCTGGCGCCCTCGCATTCCCGGTTGTGCGCTTCCAGGCCGCGCCTGAAGCAGGCGATCACCTCGGGATGCCTCACGGCATCGGCAAAGCTCAGATCGGGATTGCCGACGAGCTGGCGGCAGGCATGCAAATTGGGCCAGGCCAGCAAACCGATGAAGGCGCGATCCTGCCCCGCGACCAGCGCGTCGTGCACCACAGGGGTCGCCGCGGCGATCGCATCGGTCCGCAGCGAGCCGACATGCACGAAAGTGCCGGTGGTGAGCTTGAAGTCTTCCACCACGCGGCCAGCGAAGATGATGCCTTGTACCGGATCGGTGTCGTCGACGAAGATGCCGGCATCGCCGATGCAGTAGAATCCTTCCTCGTCGAACATCTTCGTCGTAAGATCCGACTGGCCGAAATAGCCCGGCGTGACGTTGACGCCGCGCAGGCGCAGTTCGTATTTCGAGCCGCACGGCACCATCTTCAGCTCGACCCCGGGGAACGGCAATCCGATCAGGCCGACGCGCTCGGTGTCCCAATAGGTGCCGGTCGACGTTGGCGCGGTCTCGGTCGACCCCCAGCCGGTGTAGAACACGATGCGTTCACCGGTGGTCTTCACGGCGAGGGCCTGCATGCGCTCATAGAGATCGTCGGGCAGCCGCGCGCCGCCATAGGCCATGATCGAGAGATTCTTGAAGAAGGAGCGGCAGAGCGCGTCGTCCTTCTCCATCGCGGCCGCGAGCGCGGCGTAGCCGGCGGGCACGTTGGCGTAATAGGTCGGCGAGATCTCACGCAAATTGCGTAGCGTCTCGTCGAACTGGCCCGGCATCGGCCTTCCGTCGTCGATATAGAGCGTGCCGCCGTCGACCAGGATCGGGTGGAACGCCGCATTGCCGCCCATGGTGTGGTTCCAGGGCATCCAGTCCAGCATGGTCGAGATCGGGCCATTCGGATCGCGCGGCCGCACCTGCATCATCATCGCCGCATTGGCGCACATCATCTCCTGCGTGTTGATGACGGCCTTGGGCATGCCGGTCGAGCCCGACGTGAACAGCAGCTTGCCGACGGTCTGGGGTGTGATCTCCGCAATCGACGCTTCGACATCCGCCGTCACTGACGTTGCCGCGAGCTCGGCAAAGCTGACGCTCTCGATGCCGTCGCAGGGCCGCGCGACGTGAACCACGGTGACGCCGGTGAGATCGAGCGCCTTCAGCGCCTTCTCGAAGGTCGGGCCATCCTGCACCATCACGACAGCCGGCTTGATCAGGTCGAACAGATATTTCAGCTTGACGTGATCGTGGCTCATCAGCGAGTAGGCCGGCGAGACCGGAGCCGCTGGAGCGCGCGCCTGCATCGCGGCCTGCGTCATCAGCGCGTGCTCGATCGAATTGCCGGAGAGGATCGTGACCGGACGTCCCGCGAGCTTGAGATTGAGCAAGCCTTGCGTCAGCGCATCCACGGTGCGCTTGGCTTCGCCGTAAGACACCTTGCGCCATTCGCGGTTCGGACCGCCGCGCTGCGCCAGCCAGATGCGCTCGGGCGCTTCCTTCGCCCATTTCGCCAGCGACGCCGGAATGTGCTTCTCATAAGGCTGCAGCGGAATGCGCGACTTCAGCACCACAGTGCCGTCATTGCGGCGCTCGACCTCGATGTCGCGCGCGAGCCACTGGACCTTGCGAAAGGCGGGCTTCGTCATCACGGCCGCCGCGCTTCCACTCATTTTTGCGTCTCCCGGAATTATTGTCCTTTGCGGATCTTCGTCGTTCAGCGCTTGATATAGACAGGCTTTCGCTTCTCGAGGAAGGCCCTGATGCCTTCCGAAAACTCTTCCGAGCGGCTGCAAAGGACCTGGTTGCGATCCTCCATCGCGATCGCAGCTTCCAGCGATCCGGCATCGACGCTCATGTTGAGACATTCCTTGGACAGGCGCAGGCCCACTGGCGAGGCCGTCATCATCGCCTCGACGTAAGGCTCGGCCGCGTCATCCAGACCGTCCTCCTCGACGATTTCCGAGACGAGCCCGACCGCGAGCGCTCGCTCGGCGCCGATGAAGCGTCCGGTGAGGATCAGTTCCGATGCCACGGAGACGCCGACCAGCCGCGGCAGAAAATAGCTGGTGCCGATGTCGCAGCCGCCGAGGCCGAGCTTGATGAAGGCGCAGTTCATCCGCGCCGACCGCGTCGCGATGCGGATGTCGGAGGCCAGCGCCAGAGCAAAGCCGCCGCCGGCCGCCGCACCCTGCACCAGCGCCAGGATCGGCTGCGGACAACGCCGCATCAGCATCACGATGTCGGCGATGCGCCGCTGCGAATCCAGCGACTCCGTGACGCCGGGCGGCTCCTGCTGCCCGGCGCGGCGTTGCATCGCGTGCTTGAGATCGAGACCCGCGCAGAAATTCTTGCCGGCGCCCTTCAGCACGACGACGCGCGTGTCGCGATTGCGCTGCAGGCCTTGGAAATAATCGTTGAGCGCGTCGATCAGCGTGGGATCGAGTGCATTGAGACTGTCAGGACGATTGAGCGTCACCCGGTCGACGCCGTCGTCATGCTCGATCAGCAGCGGTTGGGACATGGGAGCCTCGTGCTTGCCGCGGGTCTCGGCGCCGATTGCTGCGCCCTCTCCCCTTGTGGGAGAGGGCATGTACATCGCTAGCCACATACTCGCTTGGGTGAGGGGTCTGTCTCCACAGATGAGATCTCGGAGAGAACCCCTCATCCGGCGCTTCGCGCCACCTTCTCCCACAGGGGGAGAAGGAAAGAAAAGAATTACCGCGGCGCCATGCGGATGGCGCCGTCGAGGCGGATGGTCTCGCCGTTGAGCATCGGGTTCTCGACGATGTGCACCGCGAGCATGCCGTATTCATTGGCGTCGCCGAGACGCGAGGGATGCGGCACCTGGGCGCCCAGGCTCTTGCGGGCCTCTTCGTTCAAGCCCATCAGAAGCGGTGTGAAGAACAGGCCGGGCGCGATGGTGTTGACGCGGATCTTCTGGCTGGCGAGATCGCGCGCGGCCGGAAGCGTGAGGCCGACGACGCCGCCCTTCGACGCCGAATAGGCGATCTGGCCGATCTGGCCTTCGTAGGCGGCAACCGAGGCGGTGTTGATGATGACGCCGCGCTCTTCGCCGATGGGCTCCGCCGTGACGAGGCGCTCGGCGAACAGGCGCAGGCAGTTGAAGGTGCCGATCAGGTTGACGTTGATGATGCGCGCGAACTTTTCCAGCGGGTAGACGCCGTCGCGGCCGACGATACGCTGCGAGCCGCCGATGCCGGCGCAGTTCATCAGCACGCGGGCGACGCCGTGCGCGGCTTCGGCCTTGGCGATTGCGGCCTTGATCTGCTCCTCGCTGGTGACGTCGGCATGCAGCGCGACGCCCTTCACCTCGGCCGCGACCTTCTCGGCGTTTTCCTTGCTCTGGTCGATCACGCCGATCTTGGCGCCCTTGGCAGCCATGGCGCGGGCGGTCGCGGCACCAAGGCCCGAACCACCGCCGGTGATGAGAACGGCTACGTCTTTCAACTGCATCGCTTGTACCTTTCCTCTACCTTTTCCTTTGGGCGTTTCTTCTCTGGACTTGGAGTTCGGCCGATTATCCGGCCGCGGCAGCTTCCTCGGCTTGCGTGAGGATGCCGCCGCAGATCAGCGTTTCCATGTGCTTGATGTATTGCCGGCAGACATCGTCGGTGACCGGGCCGACGCCGGTCGCGCGGGACATCGCGTGCCGGCCGAAGAACAGATGATCGCAGGCGCCGATCAGGCTGGTGTAGAACAGCACCGGATCGGTCTGCCGGAATTCGCCGCGGCTGACGCCTTCGGCGAGCAGGCGGCGGTGGAAGTCCAGCAGCGGCGCGACGAAGAATTTCGAGACTTCGTCGGCGGAGCCCGCGCTGGTCTCGTGCAGCAGATAGTGGATCAGCCGGTTCATGTAGGGGAACCGGTGATAGGCACGGATGATACCGGCGATATGCAGCTTCAGCTTCGCCGTCGACGTGATCGGTTGCGCCAGCAGATATTCGAGATTCGACATCTCGGTCGCCGCATCCCGTGCAAGCAGCGCCAGCAGCAGGCCGTCCTTGTTGCCGAAGTGATATTTGACTAGCGCGGCGTTGGCGCCGGACTTCTGCGCGATGTCGGAGAGCGAGATCTCGATCGAGGAGCGTTCGATCATCAGCTCGCTCGCGGCCACCAGCAATTTCTCTGCCGTGGAATTTTTCCCGCCGGGGAGCCTGTTCGGTACGCTGATAGCCACGGAGATCCCTGTTTTCGCCGCTTGAAGCGGGCGCAGATAAGCCCAAGCAGCGCCTCATCACAAGAGTTAATTGATCGATTGACTAAACGATCTCTCGTCCCTTAAATCCGACCTCGACAACCAACCCAGTCAAAAATTCAGGGAGAGACCGACATGGCCGAGGCTTATATCGTCGCCGCTGCGCGCACCGCGGGCGGGCGCAAGGGGGGCCGTCTCGCCGGCTGGCATCCGGCCGATCTCGCCGCGAAGGTGCTGGACGAGCTGGTCGACCGCACCAAGGCCGATCCCGCCCTGGTCGAGGACGTGATCATGGGCTGCGTGATGCAGGTCGGCGAGCAGTCCAACAACGTCGCGCGCAACGCGATCATGGCCTCGAAGCTGCCGGAGAGTGTGCCGGGCACCTCGATCGACCGCCAGTGCGGCTCCTCGCAGCAGGCGCTGCACTTCGCCGCGCAAGCCGTGATGTCGGGCGCGATGGACGTCGTGATCGCGTCCGGCGTGGAATCGATGACGCGGGTTCCGATGGGCCTGTCCTCGCAACTTCCGGCCAAGAACGGCTTTGGCAACTACAAGAGCCCGGGCATCGAGAAGAAGTATCCGAACATCGTGTTCAGCCAGTTCACCGGCGCGGAGATGATGGCCGAGAAGTACGGCCTCTCCAAGGATGAGCTCGACGAGTACTCCTACAACAGCCACCAGCGCGCGATCGCAGCGACGCAAGCCGGTCACTTCAAGAAGGAGATCGTGCCGCTCGAGATCACCCGCGCCGACGGCTCCAAGGACACTCACCACATCGACGAAGGCATCCGCTTCGACGTCACGCTCGACGGCATCAAGGGAGTCAAGCTGATCGCCGAGAACGGCAAGCTCACCGCGGCGAGCGCCAGCCAGATCTGCGACGGCGCCTCCGGCGTGATGGTGGTGAACGAAAAGGGCCTGAAGCAGCTCGGCGTCAAGCCGCTGGCGCGCATCCACCACATGACCATGACGGGCGGCGATCCCGTCATCATGCTGGATGCACCGCTGCACGCCACCAAGCGCGCGCTGGAGAAGGCCGGCATGAAGATCGGCGACATCGACCTGTTCGAAGTCAACGAAGCCTTCGCCTCGGTCCCGACTGCCTGGCTCAAGACCACCGGCGCCGATCCCGAGCGCCTCAACGTCAACGGCGGCGCCATCGCGCTCGGCCATCCGCTCGGCGGCTCCGGCACCAAGCTGATGACCACGCTGGTCCACGCCCTGCACCAGCGCGGCAAGCGCTATGGCCTCCAGACCATGTGCGAGGGCGGCGGCATGGCCAACGTGACGATTGTCGAGCGGCTGTAAAGCCGAGACGTCGTCCCACAAACAATGTCGTCCCGGACGAGCGCGCCACAAGCGCGCGCCGATCCGGGATCCATCGCCACAGGACTCCGTGGTTGTGCTGCGCCGGAGCTCCATCTCGTTTCAACAACCACGCCCTGTGGTTATGGATCCCGGCTTCTGCCGGGATGACACCTTCTTTGTTGCGAGACCTTCGCCATGACCCACCCCTCCATCCACGCCCTCACCACGCCCGACAAGATCGCCTACCAGATGGCCGGGACCGGCAAGGCGATCACCTATCGCGAGCTCGACGAGCTCTCGAACCAGGGCGCACATCTCTTCCGATCGCTCGGGCTAAAGGCCGGCGACCACATCGCGCTGTTGATGGAGAACCGCCTCGCCTTCATGGAGCTGTGCTGGGCCGCGCAGCGCAGCGGGCTCTATTACACCGCGATCAGCCGCTACCTGAAGCAGGACGAGATCGACTACATCATCGCCGATTGCGGCGCCAAGGTCGTGATTACCACGCCGAAGTGCGCCGACCAGATCAGGGGCCTGAACAAGGGCACGGCCGGCGAGCCGATCTTCTACATGATGGATGAGCCGCTGCCCGGCTTCCGCTCCTACGACAACGAAGCCGCTGCGCAGCCGACCACGCCGATCGCCGATGAGGTCGCCGGCTACGACATGCTGTATTCGTCGGGCACCACCGGCCGACCCAAGGGCGTCAAGAAGGGGTTTGAAGGCAAGCCCATCGACGAGCCGAATCCACTTCTGCGCGTGCTCTGCGCCGACATGTGCGGCATGAACGCGGATAGCATCTATCTCTCGCCGGCGCCGCTCTATCACGCTGCCCCCTTGCGCTTCAACATGATGGCGATCGTGCTCGGCGGCACGTCCATCATCATGGAGCACTTCGATGCCGAAGAATTTTTGAAGCTGGTCGAGAAATATAAAGTGACGCAGTCGCAGCTGGTGCCGACCATGTTCGTGCGCATGCTGAAGCTGCCGGACGAGGTTCGCACGAAGTACGACGTCTCCACGCTGAGGGGCGCGATCCATGCCGCCGCGCCCTGCCCGGTCGACGTCAAGGCCAAGATGATCGAATGGTGGGGGCCGATCCTGATCGAGTATTACGCCGGCTCGGAAGGCAACGGCGTCACGGTCTGCAACTCGCAACAATGGCTGGAGCACCGCGGTAGCGTCGGCCGGGCCGTGGTCGGCAAGATCAAGATTCTCGACGAGAACGATGAGGAGCAGCCGGTCGGCGAGATCGGGACCGTCTATTTCGCCGACGCGCCCGCCTTCACCTATCACAATGATCCCGAGAAGACGAAGAAGGCCTACAACGCCAAGGGCTGGTCGACGCTCGGCGATGTCGGCTATCTCGACAAGGACGGCTTCCTCTATCTCACCGACCGCAAGTCCTACATGATCATCTCGGGCGGGGTGAACATCTACCCGCAGGAGACCGAGGACGTGCTGATCACGCATCCTGAGGTCGCCGACGTCGCGGTGTTCGGCGTGCCGAACGAAGAGATGGGCGAAGAGGTGAAGGCGGTGGTGCAGCCCCACGACATGAGCCGCGCCGGCAAGGCGCTGGAGGCGGATCTGATCGCCTATTGCAAGACCCGCCTCTCCGCGATCAAGTGCCCCCGCTCGATCGACTTCGAAGCCGAACTGCCGCGCACGCCGACCGGCAAGCTGGTGAAGCGGCATCTGCGCGATCGGTATTGGCCGAAGACGGCGACGAAGATTTAGGGCGACCGGCCGCTCCCAACACCGTCGTGCCCGGGCTTGTCCCGGGCATCCACGTTCTTTGTGCTGCGAAGCAAGACGTGGATGGCCCGGTCAAGCCCGGCCATGACGCCGATCAAGCTTTCGCAACCTCAATCAAACAAACTCGGCGTGTGGTTCACCAACGCGCCTTCGATCTCGAGCATCTTCAGCTTCGTCACCACGCCGCCGTTCGCCGAGAAGCCGCCGGGCTTGTTGCCGGCCGCCAGCACGCGATGGCAGGGCACGACGATCGGGCAGGGGTTGCGGCCGAGCGCCTGGCCGACGTCGCGCGACAGCTGGACGCCGCCGAGCTGCTTGGCGATGTCGCCATAGGTGATCGTCTTGCCCGGCGGAATGGTGCGGGCGATGTCGTAGACGCCGCGGTTGAACTCGGGCACGCCGTCGAGGTCGAGCGGAATGTCGATGAGATCATCGGGCTCGCCCGCGAGCAGTTTCGTGATGCGGTCGATCGCCTGCTGCACCTCGGCGGTCGGCTCGGCTTCGCTGGCGTCGGCATGGCGCTGCTGGATGCGGGTGCGGATCTTCTGCTCACCACCCATCGGCAATTGCGTGCCGTTGATGCCGCGCGGGCCCCAGGCGATGGCGCAGAGGCCGATCCGGGTGTCGAACAGGGCAAAATGCTGGTCGGTCATGGCTTGGTTCCTGGCTGCCTTCCTTGTCGCATGCCCCCAATGTGATCTCGGCCCGACTCTAGGCTTGGAAATAGTTGCGATCCACCCGGTTTCCGGGAATCTTGCACAGGAGTTCCAACCCCGCGCGAGCCCGGAATGCAAAGCCTGCACGTCAACGGATACGACATGCCCTATCTCGACGTGGGCGAAGACAGAGGCCGTCCGCCTCTGGTCTGCGTACACGGCTCGCTCAACGACTTCCGCGTCTGGGGCTGCGTGCTCGGCCCGCTGTCGCAGCGACATCGGGTGATCGCCGTCAGCCTGCGGCACTTCTTCCCGGAGCGCTGGGACGGCCTTGGTGACACCTATTCGATCGCCCAGCATGTCCAAGACGTCATCGCTTTCATCGACGAGCTCGATCTCGGACCGGTCGACCTGATGGGACATTCCCGCGGCGGGCACATCTGCTTCCGCGTGGCGCAACGGCGGCCGGATCTGCTCCGGCGGCTGGTCCTGGCCGAGCCCGGCGGCGAGCTCGATGCGAGCCTCGATCCTGATTACGTCGGCGGCCCCTCTCCCCTGCTGGCGCGCTTCACGGCTTCCGCAGAGAAGATCGCTGCCGGCGATGTCGATGGCGGCCTCGCCGTCTTCGTCGATACGCTGGAGGGGCCCGGCACCTGGCCGCGACTGCCGGCGATGGTGAAGCAGAATCTGCGCGACAACGCCATGACGCTGATCGGCCAGGTCCGCGACAACCGCCCGCCGTTCTCGAAGGCGGACGCGGAGTCCATCAAGATGCCGACCCTGTTCATCCTGGGCGCGCGGACCAAGGGCCTGCTGCCGAAAGTGCTGCACGCGCTGGCCGCGCATGTGCCCTATTCGAAGACGGCGATCATCCCGAACGCGACGCATCCGATGTTCGAGCAGGCGCCGCAGAAATATTCCGAAGTGGTGCTGGATTTCTTAGCAGGTTGATTTTGGCGAGCTGACCCATGCAGACAATTCGCGTCAACGGCTACGACATGGCCTATCTGGAAGTCGGAAGCGGCCATCCGCTGGTCTGCGTGCATGGCACGCTCGGGGACTTCCGCACCTGGTATTCGGTGCTCGGCCCACTGTCGAGAGCACACCGGGTGATCTCGGTGAGCCTGCGGCATTTCTTCCCCGAGCATTGGGATGCGGTCGGCGACGACTACAAGATGGCGCAGCATGTTGCTGACGTGATCGCCTTCATCGAGCAGGTTGAGCCTGCGCCGGTCGATCTCATGGGCCATTCGCGCGGCGGGCATATCGCCTTTCGTGTCGCGCAGGCGAGGCCTGACCTGTTGCGCAAGCTGGTGCTGGCCGAGCCCGGCGGCGATCTCGACGCGTCCCTGCCGGTGCCGGAAGGCACGCCCGCGCATCCGCCGCTGGCGGCCCGCACCGTGCGATCGGTCGAGATGATCCGCGCCGGCGATATCGAAGGCGCGCTACAGAATTTCTACGAAGGCATCGAGGGCGACGGCTCCTGGCGGCGCGTGCCCGCCGCGGCCAAGCAGCAATTGCGCGACAATGCGCTGACCTTTCTCGGCCAGCTCAACGAGCAGCGCCGGCCCTACACGCTCAGCGACGCGCAGGCGATCAGAACGCCGACGCTGCTGGTCGGCGGCGGCGCCACCACCGGCAGCCTGTCGGTGATGTGGCGCGTGCTGGCCGACCACATCGCCGGAGCCGAGACGGCGGTGATCCCGAACGCGGGCCACTGGATGTTCGAGCAGGCGCCGCTGGAGTTCGGTGAAGTCGTGAACAGGTTCCTGGCGAAGTAGGGGCGGCTGCCCGCCTCCAGACTTCGAAAACAACCCCATGCACAGTAGAAGGGCCTAGAGATATCAACGGCTTAGCGGAGGCCGAAAAGCCGCTTGAGCGGGATCTCGAAGGTTCGCCTTGACGCCCCAACCGTCCCGGCATACCTTCCGATACGGAATTCCGTATTCCGTACGAGGAGCCGTCGGCGTGATCCCTCTCGACCCGCTCCCGAATCTGATCGACCAGGTCTATGCGCGGATCCTGGAAGCGATCTCCGACCGCACGCTGCGCCCCGGCCAGCGCATCCGGCAGAACGAGCTCGCCGATAAGCTCGGCGTGTCGCGCCAGCCGGTCTCGCATGCACTGCATCTGTTGCACCGCCAGGGCTTGGTCGCCGAAAGCGGCCGCCGGGGATTTGAAGTCACCCAGCTCGATCCCGCGCGCATCCGCCAGCTTTACGAGGTACGCGGTGCCATCGACGCGCTGGCGGCCCGACTCGCCGCGGCGCGCGCAGGCACTGACGCGGCCGGACGCGCACGGCTCGACGCGGCGCTTGCCGCCGGACGCCGCAGCGACCGCAGCACGACGCTGGCCGAGCTCATCGCGCTCGATGTCGACTTCCACCGCGCGATCTATCAGCTCGCCGGCAATCCCGTCATCGAGGAAACGATCGCACCGCAATGGCCGCATATGCGGCGCTCGATGGCGACGGTGCTGTCGGAGCTCGATTATCGCGACAGTGCCTGGGCCGAGCATGCCGAGATCGCCGCACACATTCTCGCCGGCGACGTGAACGGAGCCGAACGCGCGGCGCTGGCGCATGCGCAGACGGCGGGACGGATGACTGAGGAAAGATTGAGGGCGACGGACGAGGCGGCGGCGTAGCGGCAGGCGCCGTCATGCCCGGTCTTGTGCCGGGCACCCACGTTCTTTCTTGACGAGCCGCAAAGACGTGGATGGCCGGGTCAAGCCCGGCCATGACGAGAAAGAGAACAAATCAAAACAGGAGGACGACCCATGAAACTGTCTCAGGAGCAACTGGAGTTCTTCCAGCGCGAGGGCTGGCTGTTTTTGCCCGAGTTGTTCGCCCAAGAGGAGGTCGATCTGCTGGCGCGCGAGGCGGTCGGCATCTACGACGCCAACCGGCCGGAGGTCTGGCGCGAGAAGAGCGGCGCGCCGCGCACGGCCTTTGCCGCACACCTCTACAACGAGGCCTTCGGACTCCTCGGCGCGCATCCGCGCATGATCGAGCCGGTCGAGCAGGTGTTCGGCGAGCCAGTCTACATGCACCAGTTCAAGATCAACGCGAAATCGGCCTTCACGGGCGACGTCTGGCAGTGGCATCAGGACTACGGCACCTGGAAGCGCGACGACGGGATGCCGGAGCCGCGTGCGATGAACATCGCGATCTTCCTCGACGAGGTGATGCCGATCAACGGCCCCCTGATGCTGGTGCCGCGCAGCCAGAATGCCGGCGACCTGGAGGCCTCGCATGACCTCGCCACCACCTCCTATCCGCTGTGGACGCTGGACGAAGACACCGTGACGCGCCTCGTCAAGCAGGGCGGCATAGTCGCACCGACCGGCAAGCCCGGCGGCATGCTGATGTTCCACGGCAATCTCGTGCATGGATCTGCCGGCAACATCACGCCCTACCCGCGCAAGATCGTGTACCTGACGCTGAACGCGGTCTCGAACCACATCCGCACACCGACCCGGCCGGACTACATCGCGCATCGCGACTTCACGCCGATCAAGACGGTGGACGACGACGCGCTGGTGCGGCTCGCCCGTGCACCTCGGCAGGCGGCCGAGTAGGATGCTCTCGTGCCCCGGATGCAGCGCAGCACTCCCGGCGATGCGGAGCATCGTCCGGTGTGTTGCGCTGCTGAGCCGGGGCCCACGCCGCGCCGAATTCCCTGCACTGGGTCCCGGCTCTGCGGAGCAGCGCTGAAGAAGCGCTGCACCGCGTCCGGGACACGAGACTTATCGGATGACAACATGAACCTCTTCCGCCTCCTCCAGGCCCGCGCGTCCGCCGGCAAGCCGGTCCGAGTCGCGCTGATCGGCGCGGGCAAATTCGGCTCGATGTTCCTGGCGCAGGTGCCGCACACGCCTGGGCTGGAGGTGCCCATCATCGTCGACATCGACCGTGACCGCGCGCGTGAGGCCTGCCGCACCGTCGGCTGGAGCGCCGAGCGGATCGCCGCAACCATGTTCACCGATGACGGCGCGCGCGCCATTGCCGGCGGCGCGATGGACGTGGTGGTGGAGGCGACCGGCAATCCTGCGGTCGGCATCAAGCATGCGCGCGCCGCGATCGCGGCCGGCAAGCATATCGTGATGGTGAATGTCGAGGCCGATGTTCTAGCAGGCCCCCTGCTCGCCGAGGAAGCGCGCAAGGCCGGCGTGGTCTATTCGCTCGCCTATGGCGACCAGCCGGCGCTGACCGCGGAGATGGTGGATTGGGCGCGGGCCACCGGCTTCCGCGTCGTCGCTGCCGGCAAAGGCACGAAATATCTGCCGGCCTATCACGACGTGACGCCCGACGGCGTCTGGCAGCATTACGGCCTGACTGCGGGCGAGGCGCAATCGGCCGGCATGAATCCGCAGATGTTCAATTCCTTTCTCGACGGCACCAAATCGGCGATCGAGATGGCCGCGATTGCGAACGCCTGCGGCCTCGACGTGCCCACGGACGGCCTGCTGTTTCCGCCCTGCGGCGTCGACGATCTGCCGCACATCATGCGGCCGCGCTCGCGCGGCGGCGTACTGGAGCGGTCCGGCGTCGTCGAGGTCGTCTCCTCGCTCGAGCGCGACGGCCGGCCGGTGTTTCGCGATCTGCGCTGGGGCGTCTATGTCGTGCTGGAGGCGCCGAACGATTATGCCGCCGACTGCTTCAGGCAATATGGCCTGAAGACCGACGCCAGCGGACGCTTCGCCGCGATGTACAAGCCCTATCATCTGATCGGGCTCGAGCTGAACATTTCGGTGCTGTCGGCCGCGCTGCGGGGCGAACCGACCGGGCAGGCCATCGGCTTCCGCGGCGACGTCGCAGCGGTGGCCAAACGCAATCTGCGCGCCGGCGAGATGCTCGACGGCGAGGGGGGCTATACGGTGTGGGGCAAGCTGGTACCGGCGGCTGCGAGCCTGAGGGCCGGCGCCCTGCCCATCGGACTAGCACATCGCGTGAAGCTGAAACATGACGTCGCCCATGGCGCGGTCGTGCGCTGGAACGATGTCGAATTCGACCCGGGCAACGAAACGGTGAAGACGCGCAAGGCCATGGAAGCCGCGTTCGCAGCGCAGCATTGACCGGTCTGCCGGCGCCTCAACCAAAGTGCGCTTGATTTGCGGTTCCCCTTTGGTCATGCTGACTGCGATCCGGGAATACTGAATTTCGGACAATAAGGAAACGTCGGCCACCGGCGAAGACGAAAGCGGCGCCAAGACCGCGATCCCTCGTCGAGGACACGACAACACAGGAGGGAAACGCATGGAACGTCGTAAATTCCTGACGGCAGGCGGATTGGGCCTGGCCGCAAGTGCCGTTGCTTCGCCGGCTATCGCGCAGTCGATGCCCGAGGTGAAATGGCGGCTGACGGCGAGCTGGCCGAAATCGCTCGACACGCTCTATGGCGGCTGCGAATATTTCTGCAAGCGCGTCGCCGAGATCACGGACAACCGCTTTCAGATCCAGCCCTTTGCTGCCGGTGAAATCGTGCCGGGCCTGCAGGTGCTCGACGCGGTCTCCAACGGCACGGTCGAGATGGGCAACACTGCGCTCTATTACTATTGGGGCAAGAACCCGGCATTCACCTTCGGCACGTCGCTGCCCTTCGGTCTCAACACGCGCCAGCACATCTCCTGGCTGTTGTGGAACGGCGGTCAGGACATGCTCAACGATCTCCTGAAGGAGCACAATGCGGTCGGCGTTCCCACAGGCTCGACCGGAGCCCAGATGGGCGGCTGGTTTCGCAAGGAGATCAAGACCGTCGACGATCTCAAGGGCCTGAAGTTCCGCGTCGGCGGCTTCGCCGGCACCATCATTTCGAAGCTTGGTGGCGTGCCGCAGCAGATCGCGGCCGGCGACATCTATCCGGCGCTGGAAAAGGGGACGATCGACGCGGCAGAGTGGGTCGGGCCCTATGACGACGAGAAGCTCGGCTTCGTGAAGGTGGCAAAGTACTATTACTATCCGGGCTGGTGGGAAGGCACCGGACAGGGCCACAACATCATGAATCTGGAGAAATGGAACGCGCTGCCGAAACACTATCAGGCGGCGATCTCGACGGCATCGCTCGATACGTTCACCTGGGTGACCGGCAAGTACGACTCGGTCAATCCACCCGCCCTCAAGCGGTTGCTCGCTGCCGGCGCGATCCTCAAGCCCTTCCCGCAGGAGGTGCTCGAAGCCTGCTACGGCGCAGCCAACGAGATCTATGCTGGTCTCGCCAAGAGCAACCCGCATTTCGCCAAGATGTATGCGAGCCTCACCGCCTTCCGCAGCGAGTCGCTCGCCTGGATGCAGGTGGCCGAGCTCAGCTTCGACACATTCATGATGCGGATGCGGACGAGGACGTAGTCGCATCGCGCTGCAAGCGACGAAGGCCCCGGAGATTTCTCCGGGGCTTTTTTGTGTTCATGGCGATACAGGTACACGAAAGCCTAGGCCATACAAGAGGTGTCATCGCCCGCGCAGGCGGGCGATCCAGTATTCCAGAGACCTACGTTCGAGAGTTCGCTCTCACCACGGCTGCCGCAGCGTACTGGATGCCCGCTTTCGCGGGCATGACAGCCTTTCGTGTGGCTTGCACTGAACGCGGTAGCAGCACCGGCATCCTCAATTTTCCTCGTCACCGAGCGCAGCGACCAGCTTGTCGTAGTACTTGCCGACGAGATCGATGTTGCCCTTGTTCTCGATTGGCGGGGCCGGCGTCTTCAGCGCCTCGTTGAGCTCGTCGAGGGCTTCCTTCTTGTCTTTGGCCGGCATCTTCTTGTCTGCCTGGACCTCTGCGATCTGCGCCTTGATGACGGCTTCGGGGCCGACATACTTCTTGGTCGCGGGATCGAAGCCGCCGATCACGAGGCTGATATTGTCCACGACGTTGTTGTAGTCGTCATAGCTGGCAAAGCCATGCTTCTTGGCGACCTCCTCGAGCTGCGCCATCACCTTCTGGTCGGGCGCGGTGTTCTCCGGAAGCTTCTCCGTGATCGCGTCCATGTCCTTCTGCGCAGCGAGCACGCCGTCGAGCTGCTTGTCGGTCAGCGCGATCTGCTTCAACGCGGGCGCCTGCTGCTGCGCCGGCGCGGCCGGCTGAGTGGGCGCTGCCTGCTGCTTGGCCTGCGCTAAAGCAGCGCCGGAGGAGGCGAACGAGGCTGCAGAAAGAAGGCACGCAACGCTCAGCGCGGTGAGGGCGGGACGAAGCAATGCTGGCATGTGGGTCTCCTCGTGAAGGCGATGGCTGGTCTTGGTGGCCGGAAGCTAGGGGCCACGGAATGAACTACGCATGAACTCCGCGCATCCCTGCTAACGGCAGATCATGGCTGAATGATCACAACTCGGTGGTCGCTGATCGCAGCTCTGTTTGACCAATCGGAGCGGGTACGCTGATATCGCGCTTCTCGATCGCCTCACGAAACGGTGAGATTCATGTTCCGCTTCAGGTGCACTTGCTGCGACGAATGGCACGAAGGAATGCCCGGCTATTCGGCCGAGGCGCCGCTGTATTTCTATTCCGTCCCGGCCGAAGCGCGCGGCCTCCGATGCTCGTTGGACGCAGACACCTGTATCGTAAGCGTAGCTCTGCAGCCCTTTTGAATGACGCTTGACGCCTATTTTGTTCGCGTGGCGCGTCGCCGCGGTATCCATGTGTCGGACAACGCGTTGACGGCGGCTTCGAGCGCCTTCCGGTCGACGACGTTGGGATCGAACCGCTCCGGGCCCCAGAGGCGCATGTGTTCGTGCTCGGGATGGCCGGGGTCGCTGATGGCGGCGAGGTATTCGGCATAGCCTGGCGCACCGCCGACGTCTTCCGGAGGACAACGGCCGGCGGCCTCGAGCAGGAAGGGAAGCCCCTCCGTCGTGGTGTTCTCGAACCATTTTTCGAGCTTGATCACATGGTCCCAGCTGTCGCCGAAGTCATAGAGATAGTGGATCGTCTTGGCGCCGGTCTCGCGAACGATATCGCAAAGCCGCGCTTTGCGGGCATCCATGGGCTGGTGGCCGTAATCGTTGTGCGGATCAGGAATCCCCCAACGGACCTCACCAGCGAAGAACTCGAAGAGGTGACTGTTCGTCCAGCCGAATGCCTCCTGAAGCGTCAGATGCAACCGATCAAGGCGCAGGGTGACGGGTACGACAAGGCGACGCATCACCTCCGGCTTCACATCCTTGAGGGTCACCCTGATCCGGACCGCGGTCGTGTTCAGGCTCATGCCGCCAGCCTCGGATCGTGCGCATGCATCGTATAGGTCGACGCCCAGGGAAGCAGCTCGTCCAGTCGCGCCGCAGGCCAACCATTGACGAGCTTGGCGAGAACGTCAGCGAGCCAGTGCTCGGCACTGACGCCATTGAGCTTACAGGTCTCAATGAGCGAAGCCAGCAATGCCCAATTCTCGGCACCTTCGTCGCAACCGGCAAAAAGGGAGTTCTTGGCGTTGAGCTTGATCGGCCGCATCGCACGCTCGACCGCATTCGTGTCCATCTCGATGCGCCCGTCATCAAGGTAGAGCGTCAGGCCGTCCCAATGGCGTAGCGCATAACGCAAAGCCTTCGCCGTGTCGCTCTTCCCCGCAAGGTGATCAAGCTTGGCCTCAAACCACTGCTTCAAGGCTGTAGCCAGAGGCCGGGCATGCGCTTGTCGGCCGGCGCAGCGCTCGGAAGCAGAGCGGCCGCGCAGTGCCTTCTCGACCGCGTAGAGCTGGGCAATGCGCGCGAGCGCCTCGCGGGCAACCGGAGCTGGCGCCGGCGCAGCCTCCCGCTCGATCTTCACAAACTGGCGCCGCAGATGCGACCAGCAGAAGGCGAGCGTCCCGGACAGGGCGTCCGCACGCGTCTCTCGGGTCATGGTCTTGTAAGCCTGATAGCCGTCGCAGTGGATGATGCCGCGATAGCCCTCAAGCAGCCGCAAGCCATGAACGGCGCCGCGGCCCGGTGCATAGGCATAGACCACCCCAGGCGGATCAGGTCCGGCCCAAGGCCTGTCATCGCGTGACAGCGCCCAGAAGTAGCCGGCTTTTGTCCTGCCGCGCCCCGGATCCAGCACCGGCGCCGGGGTCTCATCGACACAGAGCTTCGAGGAGGCCAGCAGAAGCTGGCGCAGACGATGCCACAAGGGCTTCAATTCCTGGGCGGCGTAGCCAACCCAGAAGGCGAGCGTGGAACGGTCCAGCGCTATTCCGTGGGTCTCCAGCATCTGCGCCTGGCGATAAAGCGGCAAATGCCAATGATACTTCGCGTCGATCACATGCGCGACCAGCCGCTCAGTGGGCAATCCTCCCCTGATCAGTCGCTCGGGAGCAGCATGCTGGAGGATGACACCGTGACAGGCGCGGCAGGCCAGTTTGGGCCGGCGGGTGACGATCACGCGATACTGCGCCGGTACGACGTCCAACCTCTGGCTCTCATCGTGACCGATCTCAAAGAGATCGCCTTTGCAGGACGGACAGCAGGTTGCAGCGGGCATCAGGATCTCGATGATGCGCGGCAAATGCTCCGGCAGCTGACCACGGTTGGCTTTGCGCTCGGCCGTCCTCTTCTCGCAGGTTCTGGGATTGGCGCGATCCTCGGCTGCTTCGAGGGCCGCGACGGCCTCTTCGATGTCCTCCAGAACAAGCTGCAGCTGATCAGCGTCCAGCTTTTCCGAGGACCGACCGAACTGCGCATCTTTTGCAAGCTTGAGCAACCGCTCGAGCCTGGCGCAGCGATCCAGCAGAGCCGCGGCAAAGACACGCAACTCAGCTGGATCACTCGGCAGCTCATCAGGCAAATCACTCATTGGCCCGAGTCTGCCATGCTTCGCGCCCCGATGCAGCGAGATTTGTATCTTTACGCAAGCGCTTTCGGCTGCGGGATCCGAGGCGCGTGCATCCGCGTCCAATCCATGCCGGCCAGAAGCGCCGACAACTGCGCGGTATTCATCCGCATCACGCCGGCCACGATGGGAGGCCATTTGAAGCCGTTGCTATCGAGCCGCTTCCAATACATCACAAGGCCGCTGCCATCCCAGACGACAATCTTCACCCGATCGGCGCGCTTCGCGCGGAACACCACCGCCACGCCCTTCATCGGATCATGGCCCAGCGTCTCCTTCGCCAAAAGCGCCAAGCCCTCCGCACCTTTTCTGAAGTCCACAGGTTGCGTCGCCACGTAAATCGTAAGGTTCGCAGGCGGCGTCAGCATGAACGTGTCCGTCGAAGCGCCAAGAACACATCACTCAACACAGCAAGGCCAGGCGCCCCCCGCACCTCCACGCGTGCTCCCTGGAGCTCAACCGTCACAATGGCTGCTTCCGGCGAC
>NZ_JACEGD010000009.1:0-35000 GCF_016031635.1 Bradyrhizobium diversitatis | reverse complement strand
CTTCATGGGCTCGAGTTGCAGAGCCCAATCCGAACTGAGACGGCTTTTTGAGATTTGCGAAGGGTCGCCCCTTAGCATCCCATTGTCACCGCCATTGTAGCACGTGTGTAGCCCAGCCCGTAAGGGCCATGAGGACTTGACGTCATCCCCACCTTCCTCGCGGCTTATCACCGGCAGTCTCCTTAGAGTGCTCAACTAAATGGTAGCAACTAAGGACGGGGGTTGCGCTCGTTGCGGGACTTAACCCAACATCTCACGACACGAGCTGACGACAGCCATGCAGCACCTGTGTTCCAGGCTCCGAAGAGAGGGTCACATCTCTGCGACCGGTCCTGGACATGTCAAGGGCTGGTAAGGTTCTGCGCGTTGCGTCGAATTAAACCACATGCTCCACCGCTTGTGCGGGCCCCCGTCAATTCCTTTGAGTTTTAATCTTGCGACCGTACTCCCCAGGCGGAATGCTTAAAGCGTTAGCTGCGCCACTAGTGAGTAAACCCACTAACGGCTGGCATTCATCGTTTACGGCGTGGACTACCAGGGTATCTAATCCTGTTTGCTCCCCACGCTTTCGTGCCTCAGCGTCAGTATCGGGCCAGTGAGCCGCCTTCGCCACTGGTGTTCTTGCGAATATCTACGAATTTCACCTCTACACTCGCAGTTCCACTCACCTCTCCCGAACTCAAGATCTTCAGTATCAAAGGCAGTTCTGGAGTTGAGCTCCAGGATTTCACCCCTGACTTAAAGACCCGCCTACGCACCCTTTACGCCCAGTGATTCCGAGCAACGCTAGCCCCCTTCGTATTACCGCGGCTGCTGGCACGAAGTTAGCCGGGGCTTATTCTTGCGGTACCGTCATTATCTTCCCGCACAAAAGAGCTTTACAACCCTAGGGCCTTCATCACTCACGCGGCATGGCTGGATCAGGGTTGCCCCCATTGTCCAATATTCCCCACTGCTGCCTCCCGTAGGAGTTTGGGCCGTGTCTCAGTCCCAATGTGGCTGATCATCCTCTCAGACCAGCTACTGATCGTCGCCTTGGTGAGCCATTACCTCACCAACTAGCTAATCAGACGCGGGCCGATCTTTCGGCGATAAATCTTTCCCCGTAAGGGCTTATCCGGTATTAGCACAAGTTTCCCTGTGTTGTTCCGAACCAAAAGGTACGTTCCCACGCGTTACTCACCCGTCTGCCGCTGACGTATTGCTACGCCCGCTCGACTTGCATGTGTTAAGCCTGCCGCCAGCGTTCGCTCTGAGCCAGGATCAAACTCTCAAGTTGGACTTGAACTTTGAACCGGCTGATCACAACGTTTGACGAGGTCCCACCATTTTTCCGACGACCGAAGCCGCCGAGCTGCCCGCGATTCACATCGCTGGCAACGATGGTGTAACCTTTGAAACGTGTACCGCCGAAGTCTTTCGTCCGGTCTCGATCAGAAAAGCCGAAGCTTTCCAGAAGCGAGACCCGCAAGGACTCCGCCGTCCACGTTTCTCTTTCTTCATCTTCACTTGTCAAACAGCCCGGGACCGTGGAGGCCCCAACCTTCCAGAGTGGAAGGGTTCCGATACCCTTACCGACGAAAAATGACTCCAACCGACTGGTGTCGATTGTTGTGTCACTCAACAAGGTGAGGAGCATCAGTGGCGCGTTCGCTCGCCTTGGTCAGTGACCCGGCGGCGCCGCGCTCAGTGGTTGGGGTTATAGGCCCCACCTTCCGGGCTGTCAACGCCAATCGTCAACAAATCGTCGCACAGTGGATCACCGGAAAAAATCACACGATTCCAGGCGCTTAGAGAAGCTCAGAGCGGGCGGACGAGCCCCGCGCGAAGAAAAACTGAAAAAAAGTTTGCGGCCCTGGAGGCTCCGGAGGGGCTCCAGAGGCGGCTTGCGGCGCCGCTCCGGCGAGGCCCCTCGCGCCGGCTCCTTGAGGAAGTTTTTTCCATATTTGGCGCCGTACTTGAGCCACAATCCCGCGGCGTTCTGGTAAGAGACGAGCTTGAATCGCGGGGATGCCGATGGGGGCTGCCGGCGATTTTCATGGGGTCAGGGGAAGGCATCTTGCAGATGACGCGGCCTTCCTTCGACGTTCGAAAGACATCGAGAGAGTTTCATCCGTCCAGTTGTTCGTAATTTCGGCCAGCCCTGTTCCGGGGCTTTCTGAGCGCGGGCGTCTGTGCGGCTTGCCTTTTCCGGCGATCCCCGTTCAAGAGGGCGGCCAGGGACAAGGTTCGAAGCGGGCTTTCTTGGGTCGTTGATTGGGGGACTTGGGTTGAACCACAGGACGTCACGCGGCACCTACGGGCGTGAGACCGGGATCATCGATCTCGGCCACGAGCCGCCGCTGTCCGTCGATGGTTCTGAAGCCGCCGTCATCGACCGCCGCCGCGTCTCGGTGCAATGGTTCAGCGGCACAATTCTGACCGGACTCTGCGGCGCGGCCCTGATCGGCGGCGCCGTTTTCGCCTCGCTCGACGGCGAGATGACCTTCGCCAAGGTACCGGAGCGGGTCGAAGGCGCGTTGCGCGGCGCATTCGGCGCCGCCGATCGCGCCGCCACGCTGCACAAGAGCGACCGGTTGCCGCCGCCGAGCGAATCCACGGCATCGCGCAACATCATGCGCGTCTCGACGGTCGCCCGCGTCGGCAACCGCGACGTGATGCGGGTGCGCCCCTTCGTCCGGATCGCCGGCAATTTGTCGATGACGACGAGCGACCTGTCGGCGAAGATCCCGCCGTTCAACGCCCAGCGCCTGCTCACCGACGTCGGCTCCGATCCGAAGACGGCGTCCGACGATCCCAACAATCCGGAGGCCGTCGAGCCCGACGCGGAGGTGTCCTTCGTCACCAAGGACCTGTCGTCGGTGCTGCCGAAGGCGAAGATTTCCGCGGTGGTGGCGCTCGACGACATCCTGATGCGGGTCCGCGATGCCGCCAACTGGCGTGGCAATGGCGGGGTGCGCTACGCCTCGCTCGCCAATGCCACAGCCGACGTCTCCGGCACGACCGGCCCATCCGACATCAAGATGGCCTACGCCGCCGAGGCGTCGTCCTCCGATCCCTATGCCGGTTTCGAGACGCGCGTGGTGCCGGAGAACGTCACGCTGCTGCCCAAGACCAAAGAGCAGATCACCGGCGGCAATCCCAATGGCGAGCGGGTCCATCTGGTCAGGAAGGGCGACAGCGTCGGCTCGGTGCTGCGCGATCTCGGCGCGACGGCTGACGAGATCAAGGCGATCACCGCAACGCTCGGCCCGCGCGGCCGCGACGGCGGCCTCAAGGAAGGCGAGAAACTCCGCATCCTGATGGCGCCCGCCAGCCCCGGCGCCCGGCTGCAGCCCTATCGCGTCGTGGTTGCAAACGACACCATGGTGGAGGCGATCGCGGCGCTGTCCGATCTCGGCAAATACGTCGCCGTCGACGTCTCCAGCATGAACACCGTCGCCGACGCCGCGGCCAACGCCAGCAGCGAAGACGATGACGAGGATGACGGCAGCGGCGTGCGGCTGTACCAGAGCATCTACGAGACGGCGATGCGCAACAAGGTCCCGATGCCCGTCATCGAGGACATGATCAAGATCTACTCCTACGACGTCGATTTCCAGCGCAAGGTGCAGCCCGGGGATTCCTTCGACGTGTTCTACGCCGGCGAGGACGAAGGCGTGACGTCGAGCGAAAAGAACGAGGTGCTGTTCGCCTCCCTCACCGTCGGCGGCGAGACCAAGAAATACTACCGCTACCAGAGCCCCGACGACGGCGTCGTCGACTACTACGACGAGACCGGCAAGAGCGCGAAGAAGTTCCTGGTCAGAAAGCCCGTCAACAACGCCATCATGCGCTCCGGCTTCGGCGGCCGCCGCCACCCGATCCTGGGCTACGTGAAGATGCATACCGGCGTCGACTGGGCCACCGCCTACGGCACGCCGATCTTCGCCTCCGGCAACGGCATGATCGAGAAGGCCGGCCCCGAGGGCGGCTACGGCAAGTACATCCGCATCAAGCACTCCAACGGCTACGAGACCGCCTACGGCCATATGTCGGCTTTCGCCAAGGGCATGGAGCCCGGCAAGAAGGTGCGGCAGGGCCAGGTGATCGGCTTCGTCGGCTCATCGGGCCTGTCGACCGGCCCGCACGTCCATTACGAGATCCTGGTCAACGGCCGCTTCGTCGACCCGATGCGCGTGAAGCTGCCGCGCGGCCGTTCGCTGGAAGGCCCGATGCTGGCCAGCTTCGAGAAGGAGCGCGACCGGCTCGACGGCATGATGAGCGGCCGCGGCGGCGCCATCGCCCGGATGTCGGACGCCACCGGCGGGCCACTGCAGGTCACCAACCGCTAAGTCGGAAATTTGGCCTGCCCCGGCGGGACATCTCCAAGCACGATCCGAATTCGACGTCGTCGCGAGGCCGCTTTGCGGCGTCACAACGTCAAGTTTCATTTGCCAAAGCGGCATGAGGAGCGAATACTTCCCAAAAAAACGGGAGGTCTCGCCATGAACAACAGGCTTGCCTGCGCAGCCTTCGTCGCTGCACTGTTCTCCGCCACGAGCCTGTCGGCTGAGACCCTGCCGGCAACCTGGGAAGTCACCAAGCTCGTCCCCGGCTCGGCATTCCACGGCGTGCACGGGCTCGCTGTCGACAAGGCCGGCCATCTGTTTGCCGGCAGCGTCGCAGGCGCGACGCTCTACGAGGTTGCGGGCGGTAGCGCCAAGGTTGCAATTCCCGCGCCGGTCGGAATGGCCGACGACATCGCGTTTGCGCCCGACGGCACCATGGCCTGGACCGGATTCCTTGCCGGCGACCTCTATGCGCGCAAGGGCGACGGTCCGATCAAGAAGCTCGCTTCCGGTCTTCCCGGCATCAACTCGCTGGCCTTCCGCAAGGACGGCAGGCTCTACGCCACCACCGTCTTCCTCGGCGACGCGCTCTACGAGATCGACGTCGAGGGCGTCAAACCGCCGCGCCAGATCATGGAGAAGATGGGCGGCCTCAACGGCTTCGAGTTCGGTCCCGACGACAAGCTCTACGGTCCGCTCTGGTTCAAGGGCCAGGTCGCGAAGGTCGACGTCGACAAGACGGAGCTTTCCGTGGTCGCCGACGGCTTCAAGATTCCGGCCGCCGTGAACTTCGATTCCAAGGGCAATCTCTTCGTGGTCGACACCGCGCTCGGCCAGCTCGTGCGGGTCGATCCGAAATCGGGCGTCAAGACCATGGTCGCGCAACTGAAGCCATCGCTGGACAATCTCGCCATCGACGGCAAGGACCGCATCTACGTCTCCAACATGGCCGACAACGGCATCCAGGAGGTCGACCCCGCGACCGGTCAGGCCAGGCAGATCATCATCGGCAAGCTCGCGCTGCCCGGCGGCATCGGCGTCACCTCGGAGAACGGCAGGGACACGATCCACGTCGCCGACGTGTTCGCCTATCGCACAGTGGACGGTGTGACCGGCGAGGTCACCGAGAAGGCCCGCATGCATGCCGCAGGCACGACGCTCGAATATCCCATGAGCGCGACGGCAAAGGGCAACGACGTGGTCCTGTCGAGCTGGTTCACCGGCACCGTGCAGGTGATCGACGGCAAGACCGGCGCAACGCGCGACATGCTGCACGGCTTCAAGGCGCCGCATGACGCCGTCGTGCTCGCGGACGGCAGCATCCTCGTGGCCGAGCTCGGCACCAAATCGCTGGTCAAGGTGAGCGGCGAGCACGGCAAGGATCGCGTCACGCTGATCGGCGACCTCGAGGGACCGGTGGGACTCGTCGGTGGACCTGGCGGCGAGGTCTACGTCACCGAAGCCTTTGCCGGCGCCGTCTCCCGGATCGACACAAACGGCGGAAAGACCGTGGTCGCCAAGGACCTGAAAATGCCCGAAGGCATCGCACGCACCGGCGACGGCAAGCTGATTGTGGCGGAGGTCGGCGCCAAGCGGCTGATCGCGATCGCGCTGGACAGCGGCAAGGTCACCGAGATCGCCGCCAATCTTCCGATCGGCCTGACAGGCGCGCCCGGTGGCCTGCCGACGCACATTCCGACGGGCGTCGCGGTCGGCGCAACGGGCGTGATCTACTTCAGCTCGGACGTCGAGAACGCGATTTACAAGGTCGTGAAGAAGTAGCGTTCGCCGGCCAAGGCCTGGCCGCGGAACCCGCAGGCGGATTTTCGGTTAGCTGACGGAAGCCGACCAGCAGGAGGATCGCCCATGACGCGCCTCTCACGCGACGATGTCGTCAAGGCCGTGGACCGGGCCGACGACGTCACCATTGCCCAGATCATCGGGACCGGAGCGACGGTCGAGGAACTCGCCGAAGCCCAGGCCTGGCTCGCCAATGACGAGCCCATGATCAACGACTTGCGCCCCCTGGCGCAGGGACGGGTGCGCGAGCTGGTCGATATTCTTTCGGAGCTTGACGAGGACGAGGAGGAAGGCCCGGCGGGTCCTGGCTCCGCGCCCGCAGTCGGTTAGCCGAGACACCGACAAAGCAAAACGCCCCAGAGCGGTTGGCCTCTCCGGGGCGTCCTGTTGCTTCGAGCGCCGTACCCTCAGTTCAACTTCCGCTTCGTCACCGGCGCCTCGAACTGCGTGATCTCCGCAGTCTGCGGTGCCTTGCCGTTGAAGGTCAGCACGTTGCCTTCGGACGAGATCGCGACCGTGTCGCCGTCCCTGACGTCGCCGGCCAGGATCATCTCGGCGAGCGGATCCTGGAGGTAGCGCTGGATCACCCGCTTCAGCGGCCTTGCGCCATAGGCGGGATCCCAGCCCTTGGCGGCGAGCCAGTCGCGGCCGGCGGCATCGAGCGTCAGCACGATCTTGCGATCGGTCAGCAGCTTCTGGAGCCGTGCGAACTGGATCTCGACGATCCGGCCCATCTCGCTCCGCTGCAGGCGGTGGAACAGGATGATCTCGTCGACGCGGTTGAGGAATTCGGGGCGGAAGTGCGCCCGCACCATTCCCATCACCTGCTCGCGCACCGCAGAGGTGTCCTCGCCCTCCGGCTGGTTCACCAGGAATTCCGAACCGAGGTTCGAGGTCATGACGATCAGCGTGTTGCGGAAGTCGACGGTGCGGCCCTGGCCGTCGGTCAGGCGGCCGTCGTCGAGCACCTGCAACAGGACGTTGAAGACATCAGGATGCGCCTTCTCGATCTCGTCGAACAGCACCACCTGATAAGGCCGGCGCCGCACCGCTTCGGTGAGCGCACCGCCCTCGTCATAGCCGACATAACCCGGAGGCGCGCCGATCAGCCGCGAGACCGAGTGCTTCTCCATGTATTCGGACATGTCGAGGCGGACCATCGCGGTCTCGTCGTTGAACAGGTATTCCGCGAGAGCTTTCGTCAGCTCGGTCTTGCCGACGCCGGTCGGTCCTAAGAACATGAACGAGCCTGTGGGGCGGTTCGGGTCCTGCAAGCCCGCGCGCGAGCGGCGCACGGCGGTTGCGACCGCACGCACGGCCTCGGCCTGGCCGACGACACGCTTGCCGAGCTGCTCCTCCATCTTGAGGAGCTTCTCCTTCTCGCCTTCCAGCATCTTGTCGACGGGCACGCCGGTCCAGCGCGAGACCACCTGCGCGATGTGGTTGGCGGTGACCGCCTCCTCCATCATCTCGCCGGAGCCTTCACGCGCCTCGATATCCGCCAGCTGCTTCTCCAATTCCGGGATCCGGCCGTAGGCCAGCTCGCCGGCCTTCTGGAATTCGCCGCGCCGCTGCGCGTTGGCGAGCTCGACACGCAGGCCGTCAAGCTCGGCCTTCAGCTTCTGGGCATCGGAGAGCTTGTTCTTCTCCGCGCTCCAGCGCGCCGTCAGCCCAGCAGACTTCTCCTCGAGCTCGGCAAGGTCCTTCTCCAGGGTCTGGAGCCGGGTCCTGGAGCCGGGATCGCTTTCCTTCTTCAGCGCCTCCTGCTCGATCTTGAGCCGGATGATCTCGCGGTCGAGCGAATCCAGCTCTTCCGGCTTGGAATCGACCTGCATCTTCAGCCGCGCCGCGGCCTCGTCCATGAGGTCGATCGCCTTGTCCGGCAGGAAGCGGTCGGTGATGTAGCGGTTGGACAGGGTCGTGGCGGCCACGAGCGCGGAATCGGTGATCCGCACGCCATGGTGCTGCTCATACTTGTCCTTCAGGCCGCGCAGGATCGAGATGGTGTCCTCGACCGAGGGCTCGCTGACGAAGATCGGCTGGAAGCGCCGCGCCAGCGCGGCGTCCTTCTCGACATGCTTCTGGTACTCGTCGAGCGTGGTCGCACCGATGCAGTGCAGCTCGCCGCGGGCGAGCGCCGGCTTGAGCAGGTTGGAGGCGTCCATCGCGCCGTCGCCCTTGCCGGCACCGATCAGTGTGTGCATCTCGTCGATGAACAGGATGAAGGTGCCTTCGCTTCCGGTCACTTCCTGGAGCACGGCCTTCAGCCGCTCCTCGAACTCGCCGCGGTATTTTGCGCCGGCGATCAGCGCACCGAGGTCGAGCGAGAGCAGCTTCTTGTCCTTGAGGCTCTCCGGCACGTCGCCGTTGACGATGCGCAGCGCCAACCCTTCCGCAATCGCGGTCTTGCCGACGCCGGGCTCGCCGATCAGGACGGGGTTGTTCTTGGTCCGGCGCGACAGCACCTGGATGGCGCGACGGATCTCCTCGTCACGGCCGATGACCGGATCGAGCTTGCCGTCGCGCGCGGCCTGAGTGAGGTCGCGGGCATATTTCTTCAGCGCGTCATACGCGTTCTCGGCGGTCGCGGAATCCGCGGTGCGGCCCTTGCGCAGCGCCTCGATCGCCGCGTTGAGGTTCTGCGGGGTGACGCCGCCCTTGTTGAGGATGGTGCCGGCTTCGCTGGACTTCTCCAGCGTGAGGCCGAGCAGCAGCCGCTCGACGGTGACGAAGCTGTCACCGGCCTTCTCGCCGGCCTTTTCGGCGGCGTCGAAGGTGCGGGCGAGCTCGGGTGCGAGGTAGATCTGGCCGGCGCCGCCGCCGGAAACCTTCGGCACCTTGCCGAGGGCGTCCTCGGTCGCCTTCAGGATTGCACGGGAATTGCCGCCGGCGCGGTCGATCAGGCCGGCAGCGAGCCCCTCATTGTCGTCCAAGAGGACTTTCAGGAGGTGCAGGGTGGAAAACTGCTGGTGCCCCTCGCGCATCGCGAGCGACTGCGCAGACTGAATGAAGCCCCTGGAGCGTTCGGTATACTTCTCGATGTTCATCTTTTCTGTCCCTCGGCCTGCCCTTGGGGCCCTCTCAGGCACCCCAATACGGCATCTTCATTGGGTTTCCGCTCATCGCATTGAGGTTTCTCAAGCGAGAACGGCCGTCTTTTTGCCGACGTTGCCGCCAGCCTGAGGCAGATGTGGGAAGCGGGTTGCGGATGCGAAAGAGGCCGGTTCACAAATTCGTGCGCTCTTGGACGGCCTTGGCGCTGGCGGGCCGAATCCCCTAAGTAGTGGCATGACAGCCAGCCACACTGCCGAGATCACCGGCCTCTACCGCTACCCGATCAAGGGCCTGACGCCGGAACCCCTGTCGCGGGTCCCTTTGCGGGTCGGCCAGACCCTGCCAGCCGACCGCCGCTACGCCATCGAGAACGGCCCGAGCGGGTTCAACCCCGATGCGCCCGAGTGGAAACCGAAGATCCAGTTTCTGATGCTCGCGCGCAATGAGCGGCTGGCCGAGCTCGACAGCCGGTTCGACGACGCCACCAATGTCCTGACCATCCGCAAGGACGGCCAGATCGTCGCCAGCGGCGATCTCGAGACCGCCGCCGGGCGCGCCGCGATCGAGGCCTATTTCAGCGAGAACTTCCAACGGGAGCTGAAGGGCCCGCCCAAGGTTCTGTCCGGCCGCGACCACAGCTTCTCCGACGTCGCCCGCAAGGTCGTCTCGATCATCAATCTCGGCAGCGTCCGCGCGATCGAGACCATGCTCGGCGGCGCCGCCGTGCATCCGCTGCGCTTCCGCGCCAATCTCTACGTCAAGGGCTGGCCGGCCTGGTCGGAGCTCGATCTCGTGGGCCAGACACTTGCGGTCGGGCCGGCGCGGCTGAAGGTGATCAAGCGCATCGTCCGCTGCCCCGCCACCAATGTCGATCCTGAAACCGCCAAGCGCGATCTCGAAATCCCGCCCACGCTCTCGCGCCATCTCGGCCACATGGATTGCGGCATCTACGCCGAGGTGATCGCCGACGGTGACGTCGGCGTCGGCGATGTGGTGGCAGTGGAAGAGCCGAGATTGGTGTGAGCCCTCTCTCGTCGTCCCGGACAAGCGCGCTCCTCAAGCGCGCGCCGATCCGGGATCCATAGCCACAGGGAGTGGTTTGGCGAAGACTCGTGGTCACCGGCACGCACGACAGCACGCGCCTGTGGTTATGGGTCCCGGATCTGCGCTGACGCTTGTCCGGGACGACAACCTCACATGACGCGAGGGTCCACCCACTCCATGCACCGTCACCTCAATTCGGCATCACATACGCATAGATCCGGCCGCGCGAGACCGGCGCTTCGCGGACGCGGTTGCCGCTGTTGCCGGAGATCATGATCGGATTGCCCTGCGCATCGATGCCGGTGATGATTCCGACATGGCCGCCCCGGCGGCCGCGCGACATCACCGCGATGGCGCCGACCTGCGGACCGGAGATGCGCGTGCCATAATGCGCGAACGAGTTCGCCATGTCCGAGCCGGTGCCACGATGGCCGGTCTGCTCGAGCACCATGTTCATGAAGCGCGCGCACCACAGGCTGCCGCGCCCGGTCGGATTGCCGCCGAGATAGCGGCGCGCCTCGGACACGAGGCCTGAGCCGCCACTGAGGCCGCCGCTCATGCCAGCACCGCCGGCATTGGCATTCGGATCATAGCTGGCCTGGGTGTTGGCGAAGCCACTCGCCTGCAACTGCGCCGCGCTGCGCTCGAAGCGCGAGCTGCGTGCACGATGACGGTAGTGATGATGTCTGGCGTGGTGCACGTAAGCGTGCCGCTCTGCGCTATGACGATGATGCGGCCGTGCCGAGGCCGGAGAAACGAACGCGGCGACCGCCGCAAAGAAGAACGCCAACGCGACAACACAACGCGACAGGCGGAACGCAAACAACTCAACCATTCTTCATCCTTCGTTACACCCCTACTTTCCGATCGGCCGGTGAAGTGGCCGACATAGGTCAGGCCGTTAAGCCGCCCGATGTGGCGAGAAAAAGACACCGCGTCGGCGAATAGCTGCGATGATTTTGTATCGGTGCTGGTTCGATGCTGCCGCATTGCGGACAACAGCGTTAACTGCGATCCTGCAAAGACGGCTTGACAGAGGGAAAGAGTTAATGCCCCACGCCACGACAAGGGACGACGTCCGCATCTATTTCGAAGAGGCGGGTCAGGGAACGCCGATACTTTTTCTGCACGAGTTCGCGGCCGACTACACCAATTGGGAGCCGCAGATGCGCTACTTTTCGCGCGGCCATCGCTGCATCGCCTATTCGGCGCGCGGCTACGCGCCTTCGGATGTACCCGAAGGTGAAGTCTACACCTACACGCATTTCTACGCCGATGCGCTCGCGGTGCTTGACCATCTCGGCATCGAGCGCGCGCATCTCGTCGGGCTGTCGATGGGCGCCTATTCGTCGCTCCAGATCGGGCTCAACGCCCCGCGGCGCGCGTTGTCGATGACGCTCGCCGGCGTCGGCTCCGGCTCGGAGATCGAGAATCTGGAGGCCTGGCGCCAGCAGTGCCGCGCCAATGCCGAGCAGTTCGAGACGCTGGGCTCGGTGGAGGTCGCAAAGGTCACGCGCGAGGCGCCGAGCCGGATTCCCTTCCTGGTGAAAGACCCGCGCGGCCACGCCGATTTCTATGCCGCGCTGGCGCGGCACGACGCCAAGGGTTCGGCGCGCACGATGCGCGGCTTCCAGGGCGGACGTCCCTCGATCTACACGATGACGGACGCGATCGCGAAGGTGGCAACGCCCGCGCTCATCATCTGTGGCGACGAGGACGATCCCTGCATCGGGCCGAGCCTTTTCCTGAAAAAGCACCTGCCGGCCGCGGGCCTCGCGATGTTTCCGAAGTCGGGCCACGTGCTCAACCTCGAAGAGCCCGCGCTGTTCAACGAGAGCGTGGAGCGGTTCGTCACGCTGGTGGAAGCCGGACGGTGGCCGGTGCGCGATCCGAGATCTTTGGCTCCGCACTAGCCGTCATTCCGGGAAGGCGCAGGCCCGGAATCCATCGGGCCGCAAACGCTGTGGCGCGATGAATTCTCAGATGCGCAATTGCGCATCATAGCTCGATGCTTCGCATCGCCCCGGAATGACGCCTACGGCGTCATCTCCCCCCGCCCCTGCTCAGCAAGAACACCGCCTGTTCGCCGAACATGTTCCACACCCACCAGGGCAGGTTCAGCGGCACCGGGCGGCCGTAGAGATCGAGCGCGACGGAGCGCTCCATCTTGACGTTGATCTCGTCGCAGAGCTCGACGAAATCCTTGATCGTACAGAAATGGATGTTGGCGGTGTCGTACCAGGTCGCCGGCAGGTTCTCCGTGCGCGGCATGTGGCCGCCGATCAGGAGCTGCAGCCGCATCTTCCAGAAGCCAAAATTCGGGAACGAGACGATGGCCCGGCGGCCGATGCGCAACAGATTCTCCAGCACCACGCGCGGCTGCCGCGTCGCCTGCAGCGTCTGCGACAGGATCACGTAGTCGAATGCGTCGTCGGGATAGTTGACGAGGTCGGTGTCGGCGTCGCCCTGCACCACCGCGAGCCCCTTGGCGACGCAGCGGTTGACGCCCTCGCGCGACAGCTCGATGCCACGCCCGTCGATGCCGCGGGTCTCAAGCAGCTGAAGCAGGTCGCCCTCGCCGCAGCCGACGTCGAGCACCTTCGAGCCCGGCTTGACCATCTCGGCGACCAGCAGATGATCGGCGCGATAATCACCGGGCGGCTTGGTCGCGGCACCGTCCAGCGGCAACACTTCCTGCACGGGCATCTTAGCTACCCTTCAATCCGCGGGCCTTGCCTGCCGATTGCAGGAAGGCGCGGGAGATGTCGAAGAATTCGGGCACGTCGAGCAGGAAGGCGTCGTGGCCGCGATCGGTTTCAATCTCCGCGAACGACACCCGCGCGCTCGACGCGTTCAGCGCGTGCACCAGCGCGCGCGATTCCGAGGTCGGGAACAGCCAGTCGCTGGTGAAGGAGACCACGCAGAAGCGGGTCTGGATTCCCGCAAACGCCTTCGCCAGCACGCCGCCATGGTCGGCCGCGATGTCGAAATAGTCCATCGCGCGCGTCAGATAGAGATAGGAGTTGGCGTCGAAGCGCTCGACGAAGGACGAGCCCTGGTAGCGCAGGTAGCTTTCGACCTGGAAATCCGCGTCGAACGAGAAGGTCGGCAGCTCGCGGTCCTGCATGCGCCGGCCGAACTTGCGATGCAGTGCCGCGTCGGAGAGATAAGTGATGTGCGCCGCCATCCGCGCCACCGCGAGCCCGCGATGCGGATGGATGCCCTGATCGGCATAGCCGCCGCCGTGCCAATCGGGGTCGGCCATCACGGCCTGGCGCCCGAGTTCGTGGAAAGCGATGTTCTGCGCCGAGTGCCGCGTCGCGCAGGCAATCGCCAGCGCGGAGAACACGCGGGCAGGATAGGCCGAGGTCCATTGCAGCACCTGCATGCCGCCCATCGAGCCGCCAACGACGGCAAACAGCGTGTCGATGCCGAGCCGGTCGATCAGCATCGCCTGCGCGCGCACCATGTCGGGGATGGTGATGACGGGGAAATCCAGGCCCCAGACCTTGCCGGTGGCGGAATTGATCGACGCCGGCCCGGTCGAGCCCATGCAGCCGCCGATCACGTTGGAGCAGATGATGAAGTAGTGCTTGGGATCGATGGGCCGGCCGGGGCCGACCAGCGTCTCCCACCAGCCAGGCTTGCCGGTGACGGGATGCACATTGGCGACGTGCTGGTCGCCGGTCAGCGCATGGCAGATCAGAACGGCGTTGGAGCGATCGGCGTTGAGCTCGCCATAGGTCTGGTAGGCGATCTGGAACGGGGTGAGATCGACGCCGCAATCGAGCCGCAGCGGCTGCTCGGTGCCGAAATGCGCGACCTGCGAGCTCGGGTGATCCACCTCGTGCGACCGTTCGTCGGCGCTAATCGCAGGACTGGGTACAGACTTGACGCCAACCATCATCGACCTCGTTTGCGACTGCCGTCAGACCGCCGCTGGAATCAGGCCATGAAAAACCCGGCCTGAACGAAAGGTTCGGCCGGGATCGGAAGCGTCCCCGGCCTGTTTAGCGAGTTTTTTAACGTGGCTGCAAGCCGGCCGGCTCAAATGACCACGGAACAAGCAAAAGCTACCGTCTTGGGCGGTTTTCGTCAAGTCGCGGTCCGGATCGGCCCAATTCGCCTGTCTCGCGTCGACCGGAAAGGACCTCATTTCTCTTTGCTTTCGCCGCCCCGACTGCCTAATCAGGACATCCCCCATCGCAATGATCGACGACCAGACATGTCCCAACGTCCGCCCGCGCCACCATCGCTCCAGGAATTGCGCAAGGAGATCGACGCGATCGACGAGAGCATGCATCGCCTGCTGATGCAGCGCGGCGACATCATCGACCGCCTGATCCAGGTGAAGCAGACCCAGGAGGTCGGCTCGGCATTTCGGCCTGCGCGCGAGGCCTCCATGATGCGCGAGATCGTGCAGCGTCATCGCGGCATCCTGCCGCTCGACACGGTCGAGAGCATCTGGCGCGTCATCATCTCGACCTTCACCTATGTGCAGGCGCCGTTCTCCGTGCATGCCGACATCTCGGTGAGCGAGCCGGCGATGCGTGATTCCGCGCGCTTCCATTTCGGCTTCACGGTGCCTTACGTCGCGCATTTCAGCGCGCAGGCCGCGGTCGAGGCGGTGGCGAAATCCAAGGGCGACCTGGCGCTGGTCTCGGCGACCTCCAGCCGCACGCCGTGGTGGCTCTCGCTGGAGGAAGCTGGCGCGCCGAAGATCATCGCGCGAATGCCCTTCGTCGAACGTGCCGATCATCCGGCGGCGATGCCGGTGTTCGCGGTCTCGCGCGTCCCCGACAGCGCCCTGGTGACGGAGGTCGAGACCTTCAGCGTGCGCGTCTCCGGGTGGAACGCCGAGGTCGCGCGCGCCCTGTCGCCGCTCGCCGAGATCGTGGCGGTGCCCGATACCGCCTTCGATGGGGCGGCGCTGCTGGTCTCGGTCACCAGCACGACCAGCATCGACAAGATCAAGGCTGCCCTGATCGAGGCGGGGGCCTCGGTACGCTCCACGGCTCTCGTCGGCAGCCACGCAACGCGCTATACGGTGCCCCCGACCGGGGCGAAATCGTAAGTCGCGCCTCGCCATTTCGGAGTTGAAGATGTCCCGCCCCGTGCCGAATCCCGGCATTCTCGATATTGCGCCCTACACCCCCGGCAAGAGCCCGGTGCCAGAGCCGGGCCGCAAGGTGTTCAAGCTCTCGGCCAACGAGACGCCGTTCGGCCCCTCGCCCAAGGCGATCGAGGCGTTCAAGCGCGTGGCGGATCATCTGGAGGACTATCCGGAAGGCACCTCGCGCGTGCTGCGCGAGGCGATCGGCCGTTCTTTCGGGCTCGATCCCAGCCGCATCATCTGCGGCGCCGGTTCGGACGAGATCCTCAACCTGCTCGCCCACACCTATCTCAGCCACGGCGACGAGGCGATCTCCACCACGCACGGCTTCCTGGTCTACCCGATCGCGACGATGGCGGTCGGCGCCAAGAATGTCGTCGCGCAGGAGACCAACCTCACCGCCGACGTCGACGCCATCCTGAAGGCCGTGACGCCACGGACAAAACTGGTCTGGCTCGCCAACCCCAACAACCCGACCGGCACCTATCTGCCGTTCGACGAGGTCAAGCGGCTGCGCGCCGGCCTGCCCTCGCACGTGCTGCTGGTGCTGGATGCCGCCTATTGCGACTATGTCTCGCGCAACGATTACGAGATGGGGATCGAGCTCGTCGCCACCACCGAGAACACGGTGGTGACCCACACCTTCTCCAAGATCCACGGCCTCGCCGCTCTGCGCATCGGCTGGATGTTCGGCCCCGAGCACATCATCGACGCGGTCAACCGCATCCGCGGTCCCTTCAACGTGTCGACGCCGGCGATGTATGCGGCGGTCGCCGCGATCGAGGACACCGCGCACCAGGCGATGTCGAAGCAGTTCACCGAGACCTGGCGCAACCGGCTCACCGAGGAGATCGGCAAGCTCGGACTGAAGGTGACGCCGAGCGTCGCCAATTTCGTGCTGATCCACTTCCCGACCGAGAAGGGCAGGACCGCGGACGAGGCGGATGCCTTCCTCACCAAGCGCGGCCTCGTGCTGCGCGGCTTGAAGAACTACGGCCTTCCGCATGCGCTGCGCATGACCATCGGCACCGAGGAGGCCAACCTTCTCGTGATCGAGGCCTTGCACGACTTCATGGGCGGCAAATGAATGCTGATCCGCACTTCCGGCGCGTCGCGCTGATCGGCTTCGGCCTGATCGGCGGCTCGATCGCGCGCGCTGCGAAGCTCCAGGGCCTGGCTGGCGAGATCGTCACCACCGCGCGCTCGGAGAAGACACGCGCGCGGGTCGCCGAGCTCGGCATCGTCGATCAGGTCGTGGCGACCAATGCGGAGGCCGTGAAGGATGCCGATCTCGTCATCCTCTGCATTCCCGTCGGCGCCTGCGGTGCCGTGGCGCAGGAGATCGCCGCGCATCTGAAGCCGGGCGCGATCATCTCCGACGTCGGCTCGGTCAAGGGCGCGGTGGTCAGGGACATGGCCCCGCATCTGCCGAAAGGCATCCATTTCGTGCCGGCGCATCCGGTCGCAGGCACCGAGCATTCAGGCCCGGATTCGGGTTTCGCCGAGCTCTTCATCAACCGCTGGTGCATCCTGACGCCGCCTGATGGCACCGAGACGGCGGCCACGGAGCATCTGCGCGCGTTCTGGGCGGCGATGGGCGCCAAGGTCGAGGTCATGACGCCGGATCATCATGATCTCGTGCTCGCGATCACCAGCCATTTGCCGCATCTGATCGCCTACACCATCGTCGGCACCGCCGACGAGCTGGCGCAGGTGACGGAATCCGAGGTGATCAAATTCTCCGCCGGCGGCTTTCGCGATTTCACCCGCATCGCGGCCTCCGACCCGACGATGTGGCGCGACGTCTTCCTCGCCAACAAGGAAGCCGTGCTGGAGATGCTCGGCACCTTCACCGAGGATCTCGCCAAGCTCACCCGCGCGATCCGCCGCGGCGATGGCGAAGCACTGTTCGATCACTTCACCCGCACCCGCGCCATCCGGCGCGGCATCGTCGAGATCGGCCAGGATTCCGCCGCACCCGATTTCGGCCGGCCACACGCGGCGCTGAAGAAGCCGTAGCTCTCTCCGTCATGGCCGGGCTTGTCCCGGCCATCCACGCGCATCCGCGATTGACGAAAGACGTGGATGCCCGGGACAAGCCCGGGCATGACGACGGAGTGTTTGGCGGGCGTGTCTTGTTCAATACAGCGGCGGGATCTGACCGACCTTGACCGGGCCGAGCAGCACGGCGCCGTCGACGAATTTCAGCGGGAAGCTTCTCGCTTTCCTGCCTTCGAGCGTGCTCTCGGTGCCGATCGAATTGATGCCGGCGGCGACGCCGGCATTGGCGTTCTGCTTGATGACCTTGCCGAGCCCGGGCACGGCGCGGTCGAGCGCGCCGAACAGATTGTTGAGGTCCTGCGACTTCACGCCGGGGGCGACGCGGTCGAGCGTTGCCTGCGGCACGCCCTCCTCCAGCATCTTCTCGATGCCGAGCGCCGGGATCACCCGCTCGAGGCCGGTCACCGTCATCTGCAATTCGCCGTCGAGCCGGCCGTTGGCCGAGAGGCCGAGCGTGCCGGCCGCGACCGCGATCATCTCGCCCTGCTGGATCCGCGACTGCACGATCTCGATATTGCCGCCGGCAGCCTGGATCTCGCGGAAGCGCTGCGGCCAGGGCTTCGGCGTGAGGTCGGAGAGGCCGGTGATCTTGGCGCGGGTGTCCGCCTCGAACGGCTCGGCGAGCAGGGGATGAACGCCCTGGATGCTGCCCTGCGCGACATGGACCACGGTCTCGATCACGGGGTGATCGGACGGTGATCCATCCGCGAGGCGGCCGTGCAGCTCGACCTGCTTGGCGCGCGCGAGCGGCACCTGCACGCTGCCGTCGACACGGTTGAGGGCGGGGTCGTCGAACACGATGGAGGCGCGATCCGGCACGGCAGGCAGGCCGGCCACGCTGGCACGGCCCGTGCTCCAGTTCACCACGAAGGTGTTTTGCGTGATGCCGTCGGTCAGCGTCGCAGGCGCGGAGAATTCGGCGATGATGCGCTTGGGATCGTAGACCTGAGCCACGACCAGGATGTTGTCGAGCTTCGCCGTGAACGGCGTCTTGCTCGCGTTCTGCGACACCAGGGCGACGCTGGCGCCGGAACACTGGACCTCGAAGCGGAACGGGAAGCCCGCGATCGAGCGCTTGGCGCAATCATAGATGCGGCCGGACTTGGCCTCCTGCGCCCGCCAGGCGTCGGCGGCGATTTCGGCCTGCGACGCCGCGTAGAACCAGAAACCGCTCCACGCGACCGCGAGGATCAGGACGAGAACGGGTGCGATGAAAAGGCCCCAACGGGAGCGACGGCCTGCGGCAACGGTCATATTGGACATGCGGCGACCCTTTGATCCCGGATTTTGGCAAATGTAAGCGGGGACGGCCTGCGACGAAAGGCGGAGAATTCGCTTCGCTTCGGGGCATGGTTCTGGTAGCCGTGCCCGAAATGTCGGAAATCACCGTCCCTTCCGTCACCACCGCCAAGGGCGACCTCTGGGTGTTCGGCTACGGCTCGCTGATGTGGCGGCCGGGCTTCGAGTTCGAGGAACGCATCCCGGCCCGGCTGGTCGGCGAGCATCGCGCGCTCTGCGTCTACTCGTTCGTGCATCGCGGCACGCCGGAAAAGCCTGGCCTGGTGCTCGGGCTCGACCGCGGCGGCGCCTGCCGCGGCATCGCCTTCCGCGTCGCCGAGAAGAACCGCGCCGATGTCGTCGCCTATTTGCGCGCACGCGAGCAGGTCACGTCGGTCTATCGCGAGGTGATGCGCTCGGTGTGGCTTGAGAACGATGCGCGCCAGCGCGTCTCTGCACTCGCTTACGTCGTCGACCGTGGCCACGCGCAATATGCCGGCCGGCTGTCGCTCGCCGAGCAGCACCGCCATGTCGTCCAGGGCCACGGCCAGTCCGGCGCCAACCGCGACTACGTCACCGCGACGGTGAAGGCGATCGAGGCCGAAGGTTTTCGCGACACGCAATTGCATCAGCTTGCATTGATGCTGCATGGGGATGCGCATTCGCTGCACGCGGCGGATCGGGACGAAGATCGAGAAAGCCGCTAGCCGCCGGTCGGTGCGTAGCTCGGTGCGGAGCCGATCAACTGCTCCTGCTCTTTCCGCCCCGCCTCTACGAGACGACCGGTCGCGTCCTCGATCGCGGCTTGCACGCGGGAGAGAAACTCGTCCTTCGGCAGGCCCGGCGGCAACGGTTCGAGAAATTCCACAACCAGCGTGCCGGGATAGCGCATGAAGGTGCGGCGGGGCCAGAACAGGCCGGAGTTGAGCGCGACCGGCAGGCACGGCACGCCGCACGACGAATAGATCTGTGCAAAGCCGGTCTTGTAGTCGGGCGGCGCGCCCGGCGCGCGGCGCGTGCCCTCCGGAAAGATGACAAGTTGCTTTCCGCTGCGCACGGCCACGCGCGCCCGCCGCGTCATCTCCAGCAGCGCCTTCACGCCGGCATTGCGGTCGATCGCAATCATCCCGGTCTTGACCAGGAACTGACCGAACACCGGGATCTGCATGAGCTGGCGCTTGAGGATGAAGATCGGCCGGTTGAAGAAGCCCGGCAGCACGAAGGTCTCCCAGAACGACTGATGCTTTGCCACGATCAGCAGCGGGCCTTTCGGGATGTTCTCGACACCGCGGAATTCCACCTTGATGTTGCAGACCACGCGCATCAGGAACAGCGTTGCCTTGGCCCACCATTCCGCCACCGTCAGCATGGCGCGCGGCGGCAATGCGAAGGTCGGCAGCGCCACGATCGCAAGGCACACCAGCACGGCGTAGAACAACACGTTGAACACGAGCGAGCGCAGAAAGAATGGGAACATCGATAGTCCGATCAATTGGCCTGTGCGGTAGCGGGCCGCTTCGGCTGCTGACCCGCAGGCTGCTCCGATATCTCGGGCCAGAGGTCAATCCCGAAATGCTCCAGCCGCACCCTGAGCTCGGCCGCGATGTATTTGACATATTCCGACAGGAGCAGCCGCAGCGTCGATCCCGAGGTCCACCACGGCTCCTCACGCCATTTGTCGCCGACCACCGCGAACGGGATCAGCGTCATCTGTGGCATCGCATGCGAGAATTCCACCAGCGCGCGCGGCATGTGATAGTTGGAGGTGACCACGATCAGCGATTTGAACCGGCGCCCCTCGGCCCAGCGCCGCGCTTCCGCTGCGTTGCCGCGGGTCGAGAGCGCGGTGCGGTCGAGGTCGACGCAACAGGTCATGAAGGACTGGTTCTCCGGCAAGGTCCGGGAGATGTCGCTCGCCCTCGAGGTCGGGTGCACGCCGGAGATCAGGAGCCGCCTGCCGTAGCCCGCAGCGAGCAGCTCCATCGCGTCCGATACCCGCGAGGAGCCGCCGGTCAGCACCACGATGCCGTCGGCCTTGCGGTCGGGCACCGTCTCGGCACCGCGCAAATGCGACAGGAATGCAACGAAGCCTGCGGCCGCGGCAACGAAGGCAAGCGCGATCGTCGACACGATTGTCGCGCGCAGCCAGCCGCGCGGCAGTTTCGGCGATCGATCGTCGGTCGGCGAGCTCATGCGATATCAGTGATCCCTTCCCTGAAACGATTTTAAGACGTTTTGAGGCGAAGTGGAGTCCGGTTTCTTCACCCTCTCCCCTTGTGAGAGACGGGTGAGGGGTTTCTCTCCGCACATTCGCCTCGACGTCCGTGCGCACGGATAGAGACCCCTCATCCGGCGCTTCGCGCCACCTTCTCCCACAAGGGGAGAAGGAAGAAAGCAATTCAATCAACATCGTTCAACGTCGCGAACAGCGTCTGGCGTGAGGCCACCGCGGTAATGCCGCCGATCAGTACGGCCTGGACCGCGAGCACGATGTAGCCGGATGGCCGCAGCGAGAAGGTGCCGAGCAGCGCGGCAAACTGGTCGCCGACGGGGGTACCGGAAAACCAGCCTGCGATGGACTCTGAGAAGCCGAACATCAGCATGGCGGCGCCGCCGCCGATCACGCCGCCCTCCAGGCCCAGCCTGAGGAAATGGCGCAGGAAGTGATTGGCGATGTAACGGTCGCCGGCGCCGACGAAGTGCAGGACCTCGACGATCGGACGATTCGCCGCCATGGCGCCGCGGGTCGCGAACGAAACCGAGATGATGGTGGCGATGATGACAAGCGCGAGAATGCCGAGGCCGGCCAGCACGATGGCATTGGTCATCGAGCGCATGCGCTCGATCCAGGCGCGGTGATCGTCGACGCTGGCGCCCGGCGCGACCTGCGTCACGCGCGCGCGCAGGGCGCCGAGATCGAGCGGCGTGCCCGGCTGCACGCGCGCGATGATCATGCGCGGCACCGGCAGATCGTCCATGGACAGGCCGGTGCCGAGCCAGGGTTCGAGCAGCTTGCCGCTCTCCTCCCTGGTGAACGGCCTGACCTCGACGATGCCGGCTTGCGTGCGCATCGCCTCCGTCACGGCCGCGGTGTCGCGATCGAGATCACGGCCGGCCTGCGGTCGAACCTGGATGGTGATTTCGCTCGCGACGTCCGACTGCCATTCGGCGGCGGAGGCACTCACCAGCAGCACCGTACCCGTGGCCATCGAGGCGAGGAAGCTCATGATGGCGACGACGGCGACCAGCGCTCTGCCATGGATCGAGGCGCGCGGCACGATCGGCGACATGTTGCGTGCCCTGGCCGGAAGCTGCGGACGCTCCTGCCCGAGATCGACCAGCACGCCGCGCTCGTCGGTCCTACTCATAGACGTGCAGCCGTCCCTGGTGCAGCACCAGCCGCCGTGCTTCGTACTGGTCCATCAGGCCGATGTCGTGAGTTGCGATGATGACGGCGGTGCCTGACTTGTTGAGCTCGATGAAGAGCCGCAGCAGGCGGCGGCCGAGCGTCGGGTCGACGCTGCCGGTCGGCTCGTCCGCGAGCAGCAGCTGCGGCCGCGAGATCACGGCGCGCGCGATCGCCGCGCGCTGCTTCTCGCCGCCCGACAGGATCGGCGGCAGCGCATCCATGCGGTCGCCGAGGCCGACCCAGCGCAGGAGGTCGATCACCTCCTTGCGGTAGCTCGACTCGCTGCGGCCCATGACGCGGAACGGCAGCGCGACGTTCTCATAGGTCGTCATGTGGTCGAGCAGGCGGAAATCCTGGAGCACGATACCGATGCGCTTGCGCAGGTCCGCGATCTCGTCCTTGCCGAGCTGCGAGATGTCGTGGCCGAACAGAGTGACGAGGCCCCGCGTCGGCCGATGCGACAGAAACAGCAGGCGCAACAGAGACGTCTTGCCGGCGCCGGACGGTCCGGTGAGAAACTGGAAGGAATGCGCCGGGATCTGGAAGCTGAGATCGCGCAGGATCTCCGGCCCCAGACCGTAACGCAATCCGACATTTTCGAACCGAACCAAGCTCAGCTCCGTTCGAGAGGGGGCGCGGGCCGCAGCGCGGCGCTCCGCCACGCGCGATCAACGGGTTTTGCCGCCGTTATGGTTTCCGGTTCGTTAACGGTCGGCCGGTAGCATGGTTGGCAGCATCCCGGCCGCCCGGTTCGCCGCGACCGGCTGGTCGTCAAGATTCGTCCAAGACCTCGTTCATGCATCAAGGCTCGTCCATGCATATCGTCTGCCCCCATTGTATGACATCCTACGCCATCAAGCTTGCGAGCCTTGGGGCCAACGGACGGGCGGTCCGCTGCTCCCGTTGCAAGGAGACCTGGATCGCCCACGCCGAGGATGCCATCGAGGAGGCGTCCGTTCCGGCCATGGCCGCTGCCAGCCGAGCCGACGACCAGTCCGACCTCGCCGAGCAATGGAACTCCTATGCCAAGGACGACGGCGCCGCGAACGCGCCTGTCGTCGATAGCCCGTCGATCGCCAGCGACTGGCCGGATGAAGAGGCCCGCGAGACCGAGGACGAGTGGTCAGCGGCAGCCCGTCAGGCCGAAGAGGAGACCGACGGCGCGCAGCATCAGTCCTGGTTCCGCGGCCTGTTCCGCCGCCGCGGCGCGCGGGTGAGCCGCCCGGCCCCCACCACGGCTCCGCGGAGATCCTATCTTGGCCTGCCGACCGCCTGCACCGCGATGGGCGCGCTGGTGCTGGCCCTTGTGGTCTGGCGTGGCGACGTGGTGCGGCTGCTGCCCCAGACCGCGGCATTCTACAAGATGGTCGGGCTCGAAGTGAATCTGCGGGGCCTGGCCTTCAAGGACGTCAAGCTCTCCAGCGAGACCGTAGACGGTAAGCAGGTGCTGGTGATCGAGGGCGTGATCGTCGGGGAGGGCAAGAAGCCGCACGACATCCCGCGGCTGCGCTTTGCCGTGCGCGACGCCCAAGGAGCCGAGATCTACGCCTGGAATACGGTGCTGGAACAGACCGTGCTGCGGCCCGGCGAGCGCGCCTTCTTCCGCTCGCGCCTGGCCTCGCCGCCGCCGGAGGGCCGCAATATCGACGTTCGCTTCTTCAACCGGCGCGACATTGCCGGAGGCAGCGCATAACCGATCAGGCGATTATTGGAGCATGATCTTTGCGGAAGACCGCTACGCATTTTTCCGGGATCGTGCTCGAGGTCCCGCACGGAAGGTTGATCCCAAGGTTGGTCTCATGCCGAAAATCCTGATCGCCGACGACGAGGATTCGATGCGCCAGCTGGTGGCGCGCGCCATCGCCATGGATGGCCACGAGACCGTCACCGCCCAGGACGGCGCCGAGGCGCTGGAGATTCTGATTCGCGAGGACGGCGCTTTCGATCTGTTGCTCACCGACATCCAGATGCCGGTCATGGACGGCATCGCGCTGGCACTCTCCGCCGCCCGCGATTTCCCTGATCTGACCATTTTGCTGATGACCGGCTTTGCCGACCAGCGCGAGCGCGCCTCGAACCTGAATGCGCTGGTGCATGATGTCGTGACCAAGCCGTTCTCGGTCGCGGATATCCGCACCGCGGTGGCGGATGCGCTGGCGGTGAGGAAGGGGTAGCGTCGTCGACTTCGTAGCCCGCATGAGCGCAGCGACATGCGGGACCGGCGACCCCCGGATATCGCTTCGCTCATCCGGGCTACAAGAGGGGCTATCGCCTCAAAACTCCTTCAGCAGCCGCTCGAGATAGTCGAGCTCGATCTGCGGGCGCGAGGGATCGCCGAGACGACGGCGGAGCTCTTCGAGAATGCGGCGGACACGCTGGGTGTCGATCTCGCCGGGAATCTTGACCGTGTAATCGTCGCCATATTCGCGCCCATGCAGCGGACGGCCCAGCGGGTCGGTCTGGTTGCCGCCGCTCTGCTGGCGGCCGGCGCGCTGGCCGGGGCCGTCGCCCTGACCGTCACCATCGCCCTGCTGCATCGCCTCGGCCATCTTCTGCGCGCCCTTGCGCATCGCGTCGAGCGCCTTGCCCTGCGAGTCCACGGCGCCGTCGGCATTGCCCTCGCCGAGCTTTGATCCCGCATCGCCCATGGCGCCGTCGGCGGCGTCCAGACTGCCATCGTCATCGCCCTGGTCGCCGTCCTGATCGCCGTTCTGGCCGGGCTGGCCCTGGTCCCCTTGCTGACCCTTCTGTCCCTGTTGGCCTTTCTGCCCTTTTTCGCCCTTCTGCGTGAGGCCGCGCTTGGCAAGCTCGTCCTGCAGCTTCTTCAGGCGGTCGCGCAGTCCCTGCTGGTCCTGCTGCAGCTCCGACATGGACTGATCGCCCTGCTGCTTGCCGCGCGAGCGGTCGCGCCGGGAATCCTGACCCTGCTTGAAGGTCTTGTCGCGCAATTGCTGCTGCTTGCGGATCATGTCGCCGAGCTCGTTGAGCGCCTGCTCCATGTCGCTCTCGCCGGACTGCCCCGGCTGCGCCATCTGGAGGCCTTCCAGCATCTGCTGGAGCTGCTCGAGCAACTGTTTGGCGGCATCCTTGTCGCCGGAGCGCGACAGGCGCTCCATCCGGTCGATCATGTTCTGCAGGTCCTGCTGGCGCAGGACCTTGGTGTTCGGGTCGAGCGGCCGCGCCAGCTGCTGCGGGTCATTGTTGTTGCGGAACTGCTCGGCGAGCTGGCGCATGAAGTCGTTCAGCGCCTGACGCAGGTCCTGCGTCAGCTTCTTGATCTCCTCGTCGCTGGCGCCGCGCTCCAGCGCCTGCTTCAGCGCATCCTGAGCCGCCCGCAACGCCTTCTCAACATCGGAGATCTTGCCGTCCTCGATCGTCACCGCAAGCGCCCACAGGCTCGCGACGACCTCACGCAGGGCATCATCGGTGCGTGCGGCCTCGAGCTGTCGCGCAACGCTGTGCAGGCCGAGATATTGTCCGGGCTCCGGCGTGAACATCTCGGGCGCGATCATCAGCGCGTCGAGCGCGGCATACACGTCCGAGTTCTTGTTGGCGTCGAGCGCGAGAATGCGGCGCTGCTCAATCAACGCACGCGCCAGCGGCTTGGTGAAGAGCCGTTCGGGCAGGCGCATGTTGAACGGTTCGCTTGTGGCCTCGTTGCCGGCCTCGTCCTTGGCCGTGAGGGTGAGCGTGACCTCGGCGCCGGCATAGGGATCCTCGCTGAGATCCTTCACCGACTGTCCGACGCCGTTGCGGGTCCGCGCATTCGGCAGCGCGAGCGGGAAGTGCGGCGGCTGGAACAGCGGACGCGGAGCCGTCCTGGCGTCGCCAGCACCGGCAGCAGCCTTCGGACCATCCTTGGGACCATCCTTGGCACTATCTTTGGCGTCGGTGGACCGCGGCGCGAATTTCGCCTCGGCGCCGGTGACGCCGTAATCGTCCTCGATCTTATAGGCGAGCTGGAGCGCGCCGCGCGCCTGACGCTCCGGATCCTTGGCCAGCGCGATCGTCGGCGGACGATCCGGCGTGGCCGCAAAGGCCCATTGCGGCTGGCCGGAGGGCGCCCGGACATGGGCGGTGCCATCCCCGGAAATCGCGAAATGCTTTTCGTTGGTCCCCTTGGGGCTGGCTTCAGTCGGGGCGACCTCCTTGAGGCCGCCCGAGACGGCGACATCCAGGTTGCCGCCGGAGGAGCGCACGATCAGGGTCGAGCCGGCGGGAACGGCGAGCGGACCGCTGGCGGGCAGGGCCGCAGCTTCCTTGTTGGCGGCCGACAGAATGACCGGAGGCCTGCCGGTGTACAGCGGGGGCGTGACCCAGGCATCGACGCGAACATTGCTCGGCGCCAGCACCCCGTTCCAGTCGAAGGCGGCGCCAAGCCGCATCGCACGCTCATCGCCGGCGGCGAAGAAGGTCGCAACCAGCAGCACCATGACCAGCGCGCGCAGCGCCCAGGGGTCGTGAAGCGCGAGCCGGGGGTGTGGTACACCGGCGCGGATGCGCTTGAGGGAAGCCAGCGTCCGCTCGCGCTGCGCCTGCCACAGCGCCTGCGCGACCGGATCTTGCGAGGTCAGCGTGTCCGTGAGCGTGGTGGCCGGGCGGTGACGGATGCCGGAGCCACGGTCGAGCCGGGCGAGCGCTTCCGCGCGGCTCGGCCAGCGGAAGCCAAGCAACGGGAACAGGGCGGCCACCGCGACCGCGGCAAAGAGGGCAAGACCGATAGCCCGGGCCATGAACGGCAGTGCCAACCAGAGACCGGCCCAGGACACCACCAGGAACAGGCCGACGACGGTCAGAAGGCGCGCCGCATTGGGCCAGGCACGCTCCCACGCGATGGCATAAATAGCCCGATCAAGGGCCTGCGCCAGCTTCAGCCGCGACAGCGCATCGCTGCTGCGGATCGGGTCTGACGGGTCGGGGGTGACGCCGTTCAATCAGCTCTCCAGGTTGCCCGGTGGAGAAGAGCCTATCACAACGGCAGCACTGAGGCATCCGTTCCTGTACGGGAGAACCCCCTTTTCCCGCATAACACGAGGACGTGACTGGCCCGGTGCAACCCCGTAATTTCCGCGCGCCATCCCTGAGGGAAACGAAGGAAACGCCATGGACAAGAAGATGCACGACAAGGGCCTGGAAGTCCGCAAAGCGGTGCTGGGCGAAGCCTATGTCAACAACGCCCTGAAAAACGTCGACGATTTCAACCGCCCGTTCCAGGAGATGCTCAACGAATATTGCTGGGGCACGGTGTGGGGCCGCGAGGAGCTGCCGCGCAAGACCCGCAGCATGCTCAACATCGCCATGATCGCGATCCTCAACCGCCAGCACGAGTTTCGCGCGCATCTCAAGGGTGCGCTGACCAATGGCGTGACGCGCGAGGAGATCCGCGAGATCCTGATGCAGGTCGCGATCTACGGCGGCATGCCGGCCGCGGTCGACAGCTTCCGGATCGCGCGCGAGGTGTTCGCGGAGATCGACGGGAAGGCGTGAGGAGCAGCACCAATCTCCGCTGTCGTCCCGGACAAGCGCATCGCTGATCCGGGACCCGTAGCCACAGGACGATGTGGTTACGAAGACTCGGAGTGACCGCCTTTGCACGACGACTCCTCCCTGTGGTTATGGGTCCCGGATCTGCGCGCGCTTAGGGCGCGCTTGTCCGGGACGACGCCCAGGGTGCAGCGCGTATTTTTTTCAATAGCGAGCAACCACCAAGAGGAAACACCATGGACATCGGATTCATCGGGCTCGGAAACATGGGCTTCCCGATGGCGCGGCGGCTGATCGAGGCGGGACACAAGCTCGTCGTGTTCGACACGCGCAAGGACGTCGCAGGCAGGCTCGTGGCGCTTGGCGCGACCGCGGCGGCGTCGCCAAAGGACGTCGCCGATCAGGTCGAGACCGTAATGGCGAGTTTGCCTTCGCTGCAGGCTTCACTCGACGTCGCAACGGGGGCGAACGGCGTGATCGAGGGCAGGCGCGCAAAACGCTTCGTCGATCTCTCCACCGTCGGCTCGACGATGGCAGCGAAGATTCACGGCCTGCTCGCCAAGCGCAACATCGTGCAGGTCGACTGCCCCGTCTCCGGCGGCGTCGGCGGCGCCGAGAAGGGCACGCTGGCGGTGATGGTGTCAGGACCGAACGCCGAGTTCGAGCTGCTGAAGCCCGCGCTCGACGTCATCGGAAAAGTGTTCTTCATCGGCGAGAAGCCCGGCGCGGCGCAGACCATGAAGCTCGCCAACAATTTCCTGTCGGCTACAGCGATCGTGGCGACCTCGGAAGCGGTGGTGATGGGCGTGAAGGCGGGGCTCGATCCCGCCGTGATGATCGACGTCATCAATGCGGGCTCCGGCATGAACACGGCGAGCCGCGACAAGTTTCCGCGCTCGGTGCTGCCGCGCACGTTCGACTTCGGCTTCGCCACGGGGCTGATGGTCAAGGACGTGCGGCTGGCGCTGGAGGAGATGAAGCAGCTCGGCCTGTCGATGGAGGTTGCCGATGCGGTTGGGCGGCTATGGGAGACCGTGATCAGCTCGGAAGGCGCCGAGTCCGATTTCACCGCCGCGATCAAGCCGATCGAAAGGAAGGCGGGAGTTGTGGTCGGCGGCGCGCAGGGTGGTTTGGCGGGGAAGTAGCGCCTCACAGCCAGGGCGCGGGCTTGTCCATCGCGATGAGCTGCTCGACCTCGATGCGCGGGCGCACCACGGCGTATTGATCGTCCTTTACCAGCACCTCGGGCACCAGCGGCCGGGTGTTGTAGGTGCCGGCCTGGACGGCGCCATAGGCGCCCGCGGTCATGATGGCGAGCAGGTCGCCGGCCTTCGGCGCCGGCAGCGTGCGGTCGAGCGCGAGATAGTCGCCGGTCTCGCAGACCGGGCCGACGACGTCGGCCATGATCGTCGCCGCGCCCTTGGCCACCTGCTTCACCGGCAGGATGTCGTGATAGGCCTCATACAGCGTCGGGCGGATCAGATCGTTCATCGCGGCGTCGATGATCACGAAGTTCTTGCCGTCGCCGTGCTTCACATAGATGACCTTGGCAACCAGGATGCCGGCATTGCCGACGATCATGCGGCCCGGCTCGAACATCAGCGTGCAGCCGAGATTGTGGCTGACGCGCTTGACCATGGCGGCATAGGCGGCGGGCTCCGGCGGCGCCTCTCGGTCCATGTAATATGGGATGCCGAGACCGCCGCCGAAATCGACGTGGCTGATGTTGTGGCCGTCGGCGCGCAGCGTCTGCACGAATTCGGCGAGGATGCGGAACGCGGTCTCCATGTTGGAGAGGTCGGTGATCTGGCTGCCGATATGCACGTCGGTGCCGGTCACTTCGATACCGGACAGCCTGGCGGCGCGCGCATAGACCTCGCGCGCATGCGCGATCGGGATGCCGAACTTGTTCTCGGACTTGCCGGTCGAAATCTTGGCATGCGTGCCGGCATCGACGTCCGGATTGACGCGGAGCGAGATCCGCGCGGTCTTGCCCATCGCGGTCGCAAGGCGCGACAACAATTCGAGCTCGGGCTCGGATTCCACGTTGAGGCAGAGGATGTCGGCGGCAAGCGCGGCGCGCAGCTCCTCCTCCGTCTTGCCGACACCGGAGAAGACGATCTTGCTGGCCGGGATTCCGGCGGCCAGCGCACGCTTTAATTCACCGCCGGAGACGACGTCGGCGCCGGCGCCGAGCCTGGCCAGCGTGCGCAGCACCGACTGGTTGGAGTTCGCCTTCATGGCGTAGCAGACCAGCGCCTTCTCGCCGGCGAAGGCATCGGCGAAGACGCGGTAGTGCCGCTCCAGCGTCGCGGTCGAATAGCAATAGAACGGCGTGCCGACGGTGGCGGCCAGCTCGGACAGGTTCACCGCCTCGGCGTGCAGCACGCCGTTGCGATAGTCGAAATGGTTCATGGCGCAGGCTCGCTTATCCCGGCTTATTTCCTGCCGGGAGGTTCGTCCAGGAGCGGGTCGAGAATAAACGGTTTCTTCCTGCCCTTGGCAGCCGCGGGCGCAGCGTCCACACCGTAGGTCGGGTTGAACACGCTCGGCGTCCTCTGGACTTCGGTCTCGGTATCAACAGGTGCGGCGCCGCCGGCCGTGGAGGCGGTCGGCGGCAAGTCGAGCGGGCCCTTTCGGCCGCAGCCGGCAAGCGCGAGCGCCGTCAGGCTCAAGACAATGATGGCCCACCCCGAGCCGGCCGGGCGAAACTTTGACGTCACGACGAAATCCCCACTACGCGGCGCACCATACAGAGATTGGCGCGCTCTGGCGAGAGCCGGATGACCATGAAACATAAGCGAAATTTTGCCCTCAGCCCAATTTTCGCTCTTTTTCCAGCCGCTTCGCCCAGGCCTTGGCCTGGGACGCGACGTTCTTCGGCGCGGTGCCGCCGAAGCTGGTGCGGCTCTTCACCGACGATTCGACCGAGAGCACGCCGAACACGTCCTTGGTGATTTTGGGCTCGATCGCCTGCATCTCGCTCAGTGGCACCTCATGCAGCGCGACGCCGCCCTCGGCGGCCTTGGCGACGATGCGGCCGGTGACGTGATGGGCCCCGCGGAACGGCATTTTCAGCGTCCGCACCAGCCAGTCGGCGAGGTCGGTCGCGGTGGCGTACCCCTCGCCCGCCGCCGCTTTCATCCTGGCTTCATCCGGCACGAGGTCGCGGACCATGCCGGTCATGGCGCGGATCGCCAGGGACAGCGCGGCAAAACCCTCCATGGCACCCTGCTTGTCCTCCTGCATGTCCTTTTGATAGGCGAGCGGCAGGCCCTTCATGACGATCAAGAGGCCGTTGAGCGCGCCGATGACGCGGCCGGTCTTGGCGCGCACGAGCTCGGCGGCATCGGGGTTGCGCTTCTGCGGCATGATCGAGGAGCCGGTGGTGAACTTGTCGCTGAGGCGGATCAGTCCGACCAGCGGCGAGGTCCAGATCACGATCTCCTCGGCAAAGCGCGACATGTGCACGGCGCAGATCGAGGCCGCCGACAGCGTCTCCAGCACGAAATCGCGATCGGAGACCGCGTCGAGCGAGTTCGCCATCGGGCGGTCGAACAGGAGCGCCTTGGCGGTGGCGTGGCGGTCGATCGGGAACGAAGTCCCGGCGAGCGCGGCCGCGCCGAGCGGGGATTCGTTCAGCCGCTTGCGCGCGTCCTGGAAACGGCCGCGGTCGCGCGCGGCCATCTCGACATAAGCGAGCAAATGGTGGCCGAAGGTGACGGGCTGCGCGGTCTGCAGATGCGTGAAGCCGGGCATCACGGTGCCGGCATGCTCCAGGGCACGCCCGACCAGCGCCTGCTGGAACGCGGCGAGCGCGGCATCGGTCTCGTCGATGACGTCGCGGACGAACAGGCGGAAATCTGTCGCGACCTGGTCGTTGCGCGAACGCGCGGTATGCAGGCGGCCGGCGGCCGGGCCGATCAGCTCCGACAGGCGGCTCTCGACATTCATATGGATGTCCTCGAGCGCGCGCTTGAACGCGAAGCCGCCCTTGCCGATCTCTGACAAAATCGTGTCTAGACCCTTGCCGATATTTTTCGCATCAGAGGCCGTAATGATGCCCTGCGTGGCCAGCATGGCAGCGTGGGCCTTGGACGCGGCAATGTCCTGGGCGAAGAGGTGACGATCGACGTCGATGGAGACGTTGATCTCTTCCATGATCTCGTCGGGACGTTCCGAGAACCGGCCGCCCCACATCTTGTTGCTCATGATCCCCTGCTCACGCCTTGCCTGTCGCTAGCCACGTTTGCTGGCCTCGGCCAGCCGTATTAAGAGGCCCCTGATAGCCATATCTGCGACCGGATGACAAACGATATGCTCGACAAGAAGCCCTCCGCCACGCGCCGCATCCCCCTCGTCATCGCCACCGTGGCGATCGGAGGGCTGGCCGGCTTCGCCGCGCTGTATGGGCTCGGTCTGGGCCGGCCGCCCAGCGGCGATCCCGCCTGCCGGTCGGCGGTGGCAACGGCCTCGAGGATCGCCCCGCTCGCCCATGGCGAGGTGGCGGCGCTGACCATGGCGAGCGCCCCGCTGAAGCTGCCCGACCTCGCCTTCGAGGACGTCGACGGCAAGCCGAAAAAGCTGTCCGACTTCCGCGGCAAGACGCTGCTGGTAAATCTCTGGGCGACCTGGTGCGTGCCCTGCCGGAAAGAGATGCCGGCGCTGGACGAGCTCCAGGGCAAGCTGGCGGGCCCGAATTTCGAGGTGGTGGCGATCAATATCGACACCCGCGACCCGGACAAGCCCAAGAGCTTCCTGAAAGAGGCCAACCTGACCCGGCTCGGCTATTTCAGCGATCCGAAAGCCAAGGTGTTCCAGGAACTTAAGGCCATAGGCCGGGCGCTGGGCATGCCGACCTCGGTGCTGGTCGATCCTCAGGGCTGCGAGATCGCGACGATCGCGGGGCCGGCGGAATGGGCGAGCGAGGACGCGCTCAAGCTGCTCCGCGCCGCGACCGGCAAGGCCGCCGCATCGCTTTAGGAATTCAGGCGGTGACGTTGAGATTGCCGCCGACGCCGGGGCCGACATTGGCCAGCGACGGTTGGCCCGCGCCCATCAGCGTCAGGACGGTCGACTTTTCCATGTCCATGTTCTGCTTCGTCAGCGTCGCTGCGATATTCGATTGCAGCGCGCCTTGCTGAGCGGCCAGCATGGTGCTGACCATCGCCATCATGTCCATTACGCGAACCCTCTTACCGGCCGTAACCTAGGCGCGAGAGGTTAACGCGACATGAATTGACACAAAGCGGATCAGCGCGTCGGAACCGGCTTGGCGCCGCGGTAGTCGTAGAAGCCGCGCTGGGTCTTGCGGCCGAGCCAGCCGGCCTCGACGTACTTCACCAGCAGCGGGCACGGGCGGTACTTGGAGTCCGCCAGCCCCTCGTGCAGCACCTGCATGATGGAGAGGCAGGTATCGAGGCCGATGAAATCGGCGAGTTCGAGCGGGCCCATGGGATGGTGAGCCCCGAGCTTCATCGCGGCGTCGATCGCCTCGACATTGCCGACGCCTTCATACAGCGTGTAGATCGCCTCGTTGATCATCGGCAGCAGGATGCGGTTGACGATGAAGGCCGGGAAATCCTCGGAGACCGCGACCTGCTTGCCGAGCTTGCCGACGAATTCCTTGGCGGTCTCGAAGGTGGAGTCGTCGGTGGCGATGCCGCGGATCAGCTCGACCAGTTCCATCAGCGGCACCGGGTTCATGAAGTGAATGCCGATGAAACGCTCCGGGCGGTCGGTGGCGGCGGCAAGCCGCGTAATCGAGATCGAGGACGTATCGGAGGCCACGATCGCCTCCGGCTTCAACACCGCGCAGAGCTCGTGGAAGATCTTGCGCTTGACCTCTTCCTTCTCGACCGCGGTCTCGATGACGAGGTCGCAATCGGCGAGATCGTCCAGTTTTTCGGCGGGCGTGATGCGCGCCATCGCCTTGACCTTGTCGTCCTCGGTGATGGCCTTCTTGGAGACCTGACGCGCCAGATTGCCGTTGATGGTGGCCATGCCCGACTTGAGGCGGTCGGCCGAGACGTCGTTGAGCACCACGTCGAAGCCGGCGAGCGCCGCGACATGCGCGATGCCATTGCCCATCTGACCCGCGCCGATCACGCCGACCTTCTTGATCACTGCCGCCATCATGTCATCCACCGGAACGGCGCGCGACGAGCGCACCCTGCCTATCCCCTTGAGCCGGGAGGTCCGATTTAATCAGAACCTCGGCTCGAAACCTAGATTGGATCGCTTCGAAGGCGCGCCCACGCCAAAGAAAACGCCTCAGAAATGCAACACCGGCCGGAGTGTATACCTCCGGCCGGTGTTTTCGATGCCTTTTACTTGCCGAGCTTGCCGAGTTCGGCCGTCAGCTCCGGAACCGCCTGGTAGAGGTCGGCGACCAGGCCGTAATCGGCAACCTGGAAGATCGGCGCGTCCTCGTCCTTGTTGATCGCAACGATCACCTTGGAGTCCTTCATGCCGGCCAGATGCTGGATGGCGCCGGAAATGCCGACCGCAACATAGAGCTCGGGCGCCACGACCTTGCCTGTCTGCCCGACCTGCCAGTCGTTCGGCGCATAGCCCGCATCGACCGCCGCGCGCGAGGCACCGACGCCGGCGCCGAGCTTGTCGGCGAGCGGCTCGATGTATTTGGCGAAGTTCTCGCGGCTCTGCATGGCACGGCCACCGGAGACGATAATCTTGGCCGAGGTCAGCTCGGGACGATCGCTCTTGGCAACCTCCTCGCCGATGAACGACGACAAGCCCGGATCGGCGGCCGCCGCCACGTTCTCCACCGCAGCGCTGCCGCCCTCGCCTGCCGCGGCGAAGGTCGAGGTCCGCACTGTGATGACCTTCTTGGCGTCCTTCGACTTCACCGTCTGGATGGCGTTGCCGGCATAGATCGGGCGCTCGAAGGTATCGGGCGCGACCACCTTGATGATCTCGGAGACCTGCATGACGTCGAGCAGAGCGGCGACGCGGGGCATCACGTTCTTGAAGCGCGAGGTCGCCGGCGCAACGATCGCGTCATAGCCGGAAGCCAGCGAGACGATCAGCGCAGCCAGCGGCTCGGCGAGATCGTGCGCGTAGAGGTCGCCATCGGCGAGCAGCACCTTCTTGATGCCTGCGAGCTTGGCGGCGGCATCCGCCGCGCCCTTGGCGTTCTGGCCGGCGACCAGCACCTCGACATCCGCACCGAGCGCGGCAGCCGCGGTCAGGGCCTTGTTGGTCGCATCCTTCAACGACGCGTTGTCGTGTTCGGCAATCAGCAGCGTCGTCATCAGAGCACCCCGGCTTCGTTCTTGAGTTTGGACACCAGCTCGGCGACGTCCTTGACCTTGACGCCCGCCTTGCGGCCCGCCGGCTCCGTCGTCTTGAGAACCTCGAGACGCGCGGCGACGTCGACGCCGTAATCGGCGACGGCCTTCTCCGC
>NZ_JACEGD010000080.1 GCF_016031635.1 Bradyrhizobium diversitatis | reverse complement strand
CTGTGAAAGCTTCAACGGCCGGATGCGGGACGAGCTTCTCAACGAAACCTTGTTCTTCGGCCTCGATCACGCCCGCGCCAAGATTGCGGATTGGGTCGGCGACTACAACGGCCAACGCCCGCATTCCTCGCTCGGCTATCTGACCCCTGCGGCCTATGCCGCCTACCTCACCGCAACGTGCGATCGGCTGCGCAACCCCGACCAGCTCCGCCGATCGCACGTTGCTCACACCGCGCCAAACGGCGTAAAACCCACTCGGACTCTAAACGCTACTGGATGAAACTTCGGTGGCAGGTCACGACGGAAAGCGATCTTGCCGTCAATGCCGAAACCGACGACGTGGAAGACTTCCTTGCCGATGTCGATGCCGATCGAGGCCAAAGTTTTGTTGTCATGGGCTGCTTCTCCGGATGCTGCAGGGTAGTCTTTGCAGACTATCGCCGCGGGGGAAGCAGCCGGTCCATCCCATTAGCGGACCGTCCGGACATTCTTCGGATGACACCTGCTTCTAACTCAAAAAGGGAGAGACCGGATCGAAATCAGTCGATCTTGATCTGTTCCACGAGGCTACTTTGTGTTGGTGCTGCAACTGCGGTTGCTTGATCGACCCAGGATCGCTGCCGCCGCAGCCTGAGACACCGCAAAGTCTCAGGGTGAGAAGTGCTGTCGATCTTCACTGAAAGCCATAGCAGAAATGCCATCAGGGCAATTGAGACTGCCACAACGTACAACTGATACGTATTCCTGTGCGGTCCCCCGTAGGCAAAGAGGAAGTTTGCGATGCCAAGGAAGATCAATGGCCCCAAGGGCAACACGTAATACCACATGAGACGTCGCTTATGTCTTGTGGTGAAATATCTTCGACAGCCAATGGATACGATCGCCAGCGTGCTTGCGTGTGCAGCAGCGATTTGTGTACCAGTACAATAATCAATACAGCTTTAATATAGGCCGCGTACGTGCGATCGATTCCTGAAATATTTTGTTCTGTATCTATAAAAGAGATGTACCAAGCGTCGATCCAACCCGCGTCGCGAAGCAGCTCTCGATGAGGGTTGCCTGTTCCACATTTCGCAGCCGCCTCGTCAAGTCTCAGAGCCTTAGTCGTCGCCGCGTCCTGAGGTGCTAGGGACAACGCACAGGCTAATTGTACGCCGAGCATTCGGCTCGCGATCAATCTGTGTGAGATATTCCCGTAAGCCATAAAGAGATACAGCAGGAGGATTGGAATGAAAGCGTGCAACCAACTTAGGGGAATTGAATTTCCGAAGAAATTCAAAGAATCGGATCGGCGGATGATGACGAGGACGGCTGTCGCCACGACGAGTGCCTGAGCACTAAGGTTGGTATCGAGTGCGGTAAGTCCGGCTTTGTAATCGCTGAGCGTGTGGTCGAAAAGATCTTTAAGATTTGAATATTCCACCGTGGTGCCGGACGCTGGAAAGTGAGGCGGCCAGCCTTTCAAGGCATACACTGCGCCGATGACGAGCAGCGATACCACTGCCACTACGTACGCGGGACCAAAGAGGTGCAGCAAAAATCCAATTCGCCTTTTGACTGCTATCCTAGCCGACGGTCCAACTGGCCGCCCTTGCTCAGTGGCATCTGTCTCGGGTCGCGAGCCTTCCGACGTGGTTGCCATTGTAGATAGCCCTTGCGCACCTAGCTCATTTTTTCAACGTGATCTGTTCCTATGCGCCCGAGAACAGTTGCATTGCTGCCATCATACCCGTTCTACGTGGTCTTGGATAGTTGATGGATTAATTGGATACTTTAAAGCGAAAAGCCTCCAGACAGCGACGGCCCTCGGCTTCACCATTCCACCGAGCTTCCTGCCCTTGCAGATTGAGTCATGATAACATTTACGTCCGCATCTGGCGCTTCGCGACGAATTTGACAGGCTGGCCGAGGTCACCTTCGTGAGCCATAGCCGACGTGATTTGCTGACGGCGAGCATTACGGCTCGTGACCCATCTGCGACCTCATGGCCAATTTCGACCGAGGACGATCCGGGCCTTCCAGCTTGGCGATCAAGACCGATAAGATGCCTGTCTAGAGCAGCGGCGGATATTGGCAATGCCTTCAAGGACGGACGGCACGGCAAGTAACGCGAAGCGGCGCAAAGCCGCCAAGACGAAGCGCCGCATCGCCGGCTCCCTTGAGCCCACAGCGCGCGCTACCTCACGGGCGGCTTCAGCGGACTTTCGGCCCACTTGCGCGTTGCGGGATCGTGCAGCGGGTCGTCGTCGCAGGAGTTGCAGACGTATCGCTGCCGGCACTGCGCGACGTCGTCCGGCACGGCCATCATCGGCTAGCCGCACGCCGGGCACAGCTTCCGACTTGAGTAGAGCACTGCCATCGATATTTCCCTGCCGTGGACAGCTTAGGTCTGCACGCCGCGCTGGCGCAAGCGCCTCGTAGAAAGTGCCCAGCAAAAGAGCAGACGTGCGGCTTCCGACTTGACGTACGTTCGTCGCCCTACTGAAATCCAGCTTTCAGTGATGTTGCGGGGGGCGGCGTCTGGAAGAGTTTTACAAGGGCTTCGCTCCGCGTGCACGCGATCTGGTGGAGCGGGCGGACCCGTGCAGGAGGAAACGGCTGGTCGAGCTCGCCAGACGGTACGACGCCAAGAGCAAACCGCCGGTATCCGGAGGCGCGCGACCCCTACCGCCCACCCGGAACGACGTTACCAGCATCGACGTTCTCCGCATCCGGCGAGGCATGACCAATGGCAGCAGCGCCGATCAAATGCGACGCCTGCGACGCTCAGGATCGCACCCGTCCAAGAGCCGGAGCCCGGGCCGCAGGATCTATCCGGGTCGCTGTACGAAATGCGGCGGCAAGGGCCGGGTCCCCAGCCCCGGGTGAGCACGAGCGAGGCGAACGTCCGTTCGGATACCACGCTGCATTGCGCAGCGGATGTCAGTCGGAAACGCCGGTCAAGATCGCAGCGGGCCAACTGAAAACTCGTGCTGGGCGGAAAAAGGGCGCCTAATTAGGCACAGGTCAGCGGCCAAAGCCGCAAGCCGCCCGACGCCTATGCCGCACCACCACCCTTGGCGCTCTACTCATCGCTAACTCCGCCCATGCCGCGCGAAGAGGCGCTGCCACAGCGGGAATAGGACGCGGGATTTCCGGAGGCCTAGGTCGTCTGTCGAAAGGACACGTGCCGAGCCATACCAGCAGCGGATTGCACCGGCGGTCTCGCTTCAGAGCTCACTCACTCCTAGAGCACCCTATCAGGGGGGCACGTGACGGAGCTGTTTCTTGGGACAAGCGCGGTCCCAGCCCAAGACAAGCAAAAAAGGGAAGTGCCCCGCGAACTCCGACTTTCCGTCTACGCGAATGGGCCGAGCTACCACCTTGCGGCAACTTTGCTGACTCACTTTCCTATTTTTCCCGAGCCGGGCTTGTGTTATTTTAGGCTGCTTTTTTAGATTGCTAGATGTAGCGACACTTCAGTGATTTGGGGGAATTAATGGCCAGGATCGCCGTTTCCCGCGAAGCATTCCGCGGTCTGTTCGCCTTTTATGCTGCCAAAGCGCACCACGATCAGAGGCACGACGGCGAATATTGTCTCACGAAGCTGTTCAGATCCAGCGACGACATACCTGACGGTCTACTTGAGCTGTGGTCTGAGCGCGTCAACACGCTCGATCCCGAGACTGTTGGCAATGTCCTATGTCCGCGCGCTCGCGCGGTTGCCGATGGCCGCCTCGAATACGATCATGCCAGTGACTTCCTACATGCCTTGCTGAGAGAATTGAACGGGAAGCAGCACTGAGCGCGCCGAACAAGCCGGGCCATTGCGCCGGGCTGATCGCCAATATGGTTCGGTTCTCCACCAATTAGAGAAGAGTGCACGCGCTCGGTCGGTTCGGATTCCGACATTAGGACGCTTGCTTCCGAGCTTCGCATGAATGCGTTGCCTTCCGCACGCTCCTGGACACGCTCGCCATGGTGGGAAGATACGCTTAAACGCGCAACAAGACCCTGGTAAGCAGCATGGAAACTGCTCCCAGAGGCGGAGTACTCGGAGCATCTGGCGGCTGCGGGTTTAGCTCGCTGAGCTTCGGTGCGACGTGTCGGCAACCTACTACGCCGTCATAGCTAATATTCGAATTAACCCGGCGGTGAGACCGGCCGTCTATGTAGGACGGAGCGGTCGCCTCGATTGTTCGTTCGACGTGGCACCTCGAAATACAGCAACGAGGCGATCACCTTCCCAAAGCTCAACGTCGTGCTCGCCATACATTTGTTCGGCTCGACGTCTCGCCGCCTGCTCGTCAATGCAGTCGAGCTTTGCGGCGCAAATCACGTGCCGGCTGCTGTCCACCACGAACACTTTGTACCGCATGATGCAGTCCCATCCCAAAGGGGGACCGTCACCGTACTCGAATGTCCGTCTCAGACCGCGCCAAACTTCAATGAATGCGCGCGGAACCTTTGTACGTGTGGCAATTCGGCTATACCAGCGCGCTAGCTTCATCGACCGCGCGAGGACGCGTCAGGTCAGCCTGGTCAGGATGGTGCCTCAGTGGTGCAATCTCACCGCGTGCCGAAGCGAGCGGCTCGAGCTTAAGATGGAGAGCATCCCCAGCATCATCAGTAGTACGCCAAGCCAAGTTGCCGTCCGGCTCGGCGCCTCGTTACGAGCCTCTGCAGTGAGCACGAGCATGCCGATCGGCATGGTCGGAGGTTCGGACGAAGTCACCACATCGTCGGCCGGCGCGGGCGCGAGAAGTTGCTCAACATCGACTTGGCTCGGCACGGAGTGCGTGGCCGGGCGGCCGTGCTCAGCGATGGGGGCCGCCGACATCAGAGCGCTGCCGGTATCGAGATCGGGGGCAGCATCAGCTACCTTGACTTCGGGGTGAGGCGGCGGCTGAGACGGCTCGGCCGGTGCGGAGCGCAGCAACTCCGCGCGCGCATCAACGAGCCCGCTCTGCCTGGGCCGCGTGGTCGCGTTCTCGTCCAAACTGGCGATGTTATCTTTCGCCACGCGCCGACGAACGGTCTTCTTCACCTTCGCCACACGCTCGGTCAGGAACCAGCATTTGTGGTGCCCGTCCATTCGGTAGACCCAATGCTGGCTATCGGGGGTCGAGTTGCCGGGGCGTCCCAAGCATTCCGCTTGCGGCGGAGAGGTCGCCGTAGGTTGGGGTGCAGCAGTATTGAAGATATCCGCAAGAGGATTGGAAGACGCAGGCCCCATCGAAAGAGTTTCAACAAGGACCAAACTCACGAAGCACATTCGCAAATAACCGGACATCGAAAACTCCCGGTGTTGCGCCCCGCCCGGCATGACCGTTCGTACCGACATAGGCGGCCATGCGGCTCAAATCTGGCGGGGCCATGGATTCATCGTGCTCCTGACGTGAGCCACGGGCCCGAATGCAAATCCGGTCCAGCCGCTCAAGGTTGCAAAACACAGCCCCACGTCATGTGGTCGAGTCGCGGCGGCCGCCGGACATCACTCCTTGGCTCTGCGCGATCAACCGCTGTCTTATTCGGTGCTGAGGTGCATCGGTCGTTAAGGGTTGGTTTAGTTCCCGGCATGATCATTGGGGACCACAAGGGACCCAAGCATGCAATTGCGCCATGCCAATACCTTGGAAATAATCGAGACGGTCGCGGATCAGGATAGTGGCGAGGTCGCAACGTGGCCCGTCACGCACAGCCGATTGGATTTCTCGCCCTCCAATCGAGATGAGGTCCTGGCGCTATTGGCGCCAAGCGGTCACTCAAAACCCACAATTTGGCTCGTCGCGGTCGCATTGGCTGGAGGTTTTGGATTGGGATGGGCTGGTGCCTGGTATGCTCCTGCAACCATCTCGGGTCTGAATCCAAATGCTCGGATAGAACCGGCTTCGCGCCGCACGCCGGACACAAAGTCAGGCGGTAAGGCCGAAAGCACCCGAAAGATAGCATCAGCAGCAAGTTCGCGAACACCGCCCGATTTAGGTCAGCCCTCCACAGTCAGCGCGAGCCTTGCTCCGAAGCCTCTGGTCAAAGCGTCGGGTGCGGCGCAATCGGCGGAAGCTTCGAACCCAGCTTCTTCGGTTTAGCACGACATGCTACGTGCTCGCAGTCGCTGTGGGCGACAAGCCTCCGGGCTGGTCGACGAGCAGGACGGCATCGAGCAGACGTCTGGAGCGGGCCGGCGACCGCCGCACTCGCCTTCGCAGGATGTCGCGATGTGCTGGGCCAATCATATCGCCGGGATGCGAGTGTGTCGGAATCGCGTAATCGAGACCAAGCGAATCAGAACGATTGCAGGACAGCATGGATAACGGGCCACGGATAGTGTCGTCGATGGCCTGTTGGAAAGCGGGAAGATTGCTCTCTTGATGAAATGGCGTCCGGAACGCCGGCCGGTTGAAGGCGCGGGCGAACATTGCAAGGGCTTGCTCGTCATCGACGTCCTGAAACTTATCGACGAAATTGCGAAGCTCGCTTTCGCTGTCGGGAAACGGAACGCCCTCGACCAGGCGCCGCAGGAGGAATTCGGCTCGAAGCCGGAGATGCTCCTCGAATTCCGGACCGGACCAGATCGCAACTTCAGGGACACCCAGTTTCGCGGCCGCCGAGCGAATCTCGTCGCGACGCTACGCCGAGACACTGCTGCGGCACACGAACTTGAAGGCGTCAGGTTTGCCGGTCACGGCGTTCACCGCTGCGGCCATATCCTTCTCCGCCTTCGCCTGGGTCAGGCTGCCGCGATTGACGCATTGAATGACAGTGCGCTCGTCCGGTTGGTCGTCGAACGGACGTGTGCCGATGATGTCACGCCCTTGGTCGCTTCCCGTCTGGCCGAACCAAGCGAGATCCGTCCAGCCATCGCAAAGGTGATAGGCGAACACGAGGCGTTCGAACTCGGTGCCGCTGAAATCCTCGAAGTGAATCGGCCGGACAGTTCGAGCTATCGTCACCTGCCTGCCTCCTGGCTCCCAGAGCTACGGAGCGGGTTGATGATCTGAACGTCCTCGAAGTCCTTTTCATTGTCAGTTACGACAACGCACTCATTAGCTTCGGCTACAGCGGCAATGATTGTGTCTAGCGCGCTTCGCGAACGGCCTTTGGCTTTACCTTCGGCCATCAGCCGCGCCCACGCGAGGCCAGCTTTCTCGTCGAACGATAGGACGCGGCCAACGAACAGGGCTTGGGGACCTTCGGGGCCCGCGAACCAAGTTTCAAGGCTGCTGCGCTTCTTGCCCTTCGGTTTCTCTAAGATGCCTCGGCGGATTTCGGCGACCGTGAGCGAGGCAATGAAGAGGTCATCGTCTTTCTGAGCGGCCATCCAAGCCAGCAGCGGGTCCGACGGCTCCGGTTTTATGACGTTGCTGATGATATTGGTATCAAGGAGGTAGCGCGTCACAGATCGACCTTACGCCCCTCGTCTCGCGGACGGCTGAAGTCGAGATCCGCGCCGACCATAGGTGAGCGACGCAGCGCGGCGAGAATACCGCCCGCTTTCGGAGGCTCACCCGCCACTGCCTGCTCTATAGTCCGGCGAAGCTGCCCGGCCTCCGGACCGTCCTCCGTCAATTTCCGGGCGAGGGACCGGAGTAGATCGCGGTCGGCGTCAAGAGCCTGGATCTCGAACCGCGCGATGCCGCGCTTAGTCAGACGAGACCGATAATTCTCGATGGCTCTCTTCTGTGCGCTGTTGCTCATCGCATGCCTCCGTGCTATATCCAGATATATAGCCGCGTTTTCTTTGGAGTGCAAGGCTGGTGAAACCGGCAGGCGAAGATGGCCTCCCCAAGTTGTTTAGGGTGCCGAGCGCTGCCACAGTGATGAGACGACTACTGTCCAAGGCTGACAATCACAAAAATATTTTTTTATGAGGGCCGGCGACCCGTGCCCCGCCACTACGCTGCTACCCGCCAGCGCGCGCTCCGATGCGACGCAAGTCATTGATTTGCAACGCATTTCTGTCTTGCCAACGCGTTGGCACTTGGCATCATTGTCTCGAAGCCAGGTATTCCGCGCGAGGACGAGGACGGGATCGTGGCGCGACCGAGACGTACAACAGCCGAAAAGCTTCGTGTGGTCGCCGACGCGGGTCGCGAACCGGCTGTGCCTGCGTCGTCGAAGCCCGATCCACGCCTTGTCAATCTGGTCCGGTTGCTGGCGCGCCAGGCCGCACGGAATTTTGTTCAAGCCGAAACAGATAGCCGGACGCGAGACCGCCTCCCGGAGTAAGGAGGTTGCCTCATGAAGGTCCCGCTCTACGCCCGTTACTCGACCGACAATCAACGCGACGCTTCGATCGAGGATCAGTTGCGGCTCTGCCGTCTCCACGCCTTGAAGCAGGGCTGGACAGTCGTCGACAGCTATACCGATCGCGCGATCTCCGGTGCCTCCCTTCTCCGCCCCGGCATTCAAGAGCTGATCAGCTACCCGATGCGCGGCAAGTTCGTTATCGTGCTGGCCGAAGCGATGGATCGCCGCTTGGACATTTATCAGCCCCGCACGTAATTCCGTGCCTGTCGTTCGCCCTCCCATTCTCGTCTTCAGTTCTTCCGAAGATCGAAATCGCAAGCTTCAGTGATAGCGGAGCCACTGGTTGCAATCCCGTTCCGCATTGATCGAAATCCATCAAACAGCTAGCGATCCAAGCGCGATAGAAGTTCGTCGCAGCGGCCGCATTGGGTTCCGAGGCGAGCCGCGTGCGATCTCCGCGTACCCACGCCGAAGGCAAACGCCACCTTGAGTGCCACCAGATCCCCTCCAAAGAGAAATGCGCGCAATAGCGCGGGCACGGCGATCGTCACCCGAAGGGCCGAGACGCCGGAGGCGGCTCGGGGCGCGAAGCGCCTAGAGCCCGTTTCCGCCGGAGCGTAGCGCAGGCGGATGCCCCCGGATGATTGTCACGAGTCGCAGGATCGCTTGCTGCTGATAGAATGGTGAGATGGATCACGGGAAGATAAACGCCGAGCCGACTGTGCTGCGCGAGCTCATGAGCTTCGTGGACCGGCAGGTAGGCGTGTATTGCGATTGCCTATCCGGGCTTCAGGGAAACAAGGTACGGATCGAGCGGCAGATGCCGCACGTGCAACGGCCCAACCAGCCGGCGCATTGTGGACGGGCAGCCTGTTATCACTTGGGTGGGTGTCGAAAGACCCAGCCCTGCTTGCGGAGCCCCCGTTTGCCCCTATTGAGATTTTCATTTGGCGCTTCAATCGAGCACGCTTCCGAGCGGGCCACTCTCCGGCGCGTCTATGAGTTTCTGACGGCGGGTAGCCGAGCATCGGCTCGGCGCTCGGCCACCCCGGCGAGCCGAAGCAGTATGACAGGCGGCGCGGGCTTGACGCTCTCAGACTTCGCCGCGATCCAGCGCGATTTCGCCCATAAGCGCTGCATTTCATTGCCGAACGCGAAATAAGAGCAGCGAACGGAGCCTGGAGATGTACCAAAATACCTGATCCAGGTTGCGAATCTTAACCGGACTTTTGGGGGCATCAATATGAAGAGATTACTGGGGCTCTTGCTGTTCGCTCAGTTCTTGTTTCTTTCCGCCGAGGCCATGGCGCAGGGGCTTCCTGCTCCCTCATATTGGAAGAATGAACGGGGTTCAGAACTGTTTATTTGGTCCGCCAATAGCGGGGCAATACAAGGGACCTTCACAAACCATGCTCAAGGATTTGCATGCCAGGGCATCCCTTATCCTGCATCGGGAGCTGTTAGTCCAACCGGCTTGTATTTTGTTGTTACTTTTGCCCAGTGCAATTCCTTCACCCGCTGGGTTGGAAAAACTAACGGGTCTCAAATGCCAACGTCATGGACGCTGTTCTACGTTGACAAGAACGGTAAGCCTGGCAAGTTGAAGGGCGCTGATCTATTCACGCGCGTATGGTAGAACAACGTTAGAAGGCATCTCCCCAGACTCCAAAGGACAGTCTAATCTTGCGTCCAAATCGCGGACGATCCGTGCATTAGATTACTTTCCCGATTTTTGTTTTGAAGCCAGGCGCAGGTCGGCAGGTGCCATGAATATAAGCAGCGTTCGTGTTGCTGCGTTTGGTTGAGAATGTGAGTTTTCAGCTCTCGGTACTTAGTCGTCCGTGAAGAGCGGCTAAGCGATTGAGCTAGAATCGCATTTGTCTTTGTGGGCTGTTTTGCGATTGCAGGGTTTTGATGCTTGGGGCATCGGAACCTTGCAATTTCATTTTCAGGATTCCGTCGAATCGCCAGTCATGATTCCGTCGTCGCATCGGAGGTGGCGATGCGACCGAAGAAGCACAGGACGACGGAATCGGGCGATCTGTTCCGGGCCAGGCTGGACCAGATCATCAATATGAAGCACGAGCTGGTTCAGCTTGCCGGCAAGGTCGATTGGGACTGGATCGACG
>NZ_JACEGD010000079.1 GCF_016031635.1 Bradyrhizobium diversitatis | reverse complement strand
CGCCGAATCTTCATCTCTGGCCAGAAGCGCGGCGTCTTCGGTGTCATCAAGCGCGAGCTGCGCCGCCGTTCCGCCATCGAACCCATCATCGGACACCTGAAGACCGATGGCCACCTCGGCCGCTGCTACCTCAAAGGCCGCGCCGGCGATGCGGCCAACGTCATCCTCTCAGCCGTCGGCCACAACTTCCGCCGCATCCTCGCCTGGATCAGAGAACTCTTGTGCCTGTTCCTGATCCAGCTCTGGCGCACGCGCGCCTGTCCGGCCCCGCTCAATTCGGCTTCTTAACGGACGACGAAATATCCTGCGTCCGGTCCAGCATGCGCGACCTCATGGCCGCCTTCGCGGCGTTTCCTCGGAGGGGCAAACGCTATACCGGTTCTCAGGTCGTCGAAAGCGCCTTACCCGAGCAGTGAGAGCATGTGGCCCTGCTCCGGCGGAATGCGGCCCTTCAGAGTGTCGAGATAGACCTGCCGCACCGCCTCGGGTCCGCGGCTCTCGACGACGGTCAGGCATCTCTCCAACAGCGGCGCGAAGCCGGACCATGCCGCGCCAAAACGCTGCTCGATACCACCCGGGCCCCATTCCTTGGCACGCTTGTGGATCTGGTCGGGCGCGAAGAACCAGCGCGGTTTTGCACCGGGCAGCTCGCCTTCGTCGGCCTCGGTGGCACGATGCGTCAGACCGACGCGCACCGAGCATTTCATCTGCTCGCCGAAATGCCGGTGCAGCGCGGCCCGCAGTGCGCTGTTGCCGGCCATGTCGACGAAGGCGACCGGGGCCTCCGTTGGCAACGACGTCACGCGGTCATAGGTGATGACCTCGTCATAGCAGCCGAGCGACGTCACGAAGCCCGTGTTTCCAGCCGATGTCAGCCCGATCACCTTGCGCCCGCGCGTGTGCAGCAGATGCGCGAGCCCGAACGCGGTCTTGCTCGAGGCGCTCGACAGCAGCACGGTTCGCGCGCTGAAGTCGTCGTTCTCGGCGAGAAAGTCGTCGACCAGGAACGACAGCATGAACAGCGGCCGCAGCAGCGCCTGGTAATCGCCCTGCCGCCCGGCGTAGGTGGGATCGCCGCCGACGCGCGCATAGGCGTTGTAGACCGGCGCTACGCCCTGCCGGTGGGCGGCACCGTCGCGCAAGCCGCGCTTGCTGACGTCGGTGGCCTCGATGACAAGATGCGTCGCCATCGGAAAATAGCCGAACAGGCGATCGCCGACGGGTACGTTCGGATGTGTTGAGGCGATGACCTCGCCAAAGCCCCATATCGGAATGTTGCCGAAGCCAGTCGGCGCCGGAAACAGCTGCCAGTATTTCAGCTCGTCGCCGAGCACGGCATAAGTGATGTTGTTGGCGGTCAGCGCAAAGCGGTCGACCTTCACCAGCAGGGCGTCCTGCGGCAGCGCATCCGGAAGCGCGGTCGCGACCGTCCTGCAATTTTCGAAATCGTCGCGCGCAACGATGAAATCGGTGGCTGTCATGATGTCGATCCCGGCTCGTGTCCGTGCCGGCATCTCATCGGTCATGGGCGCGTCGTTTGCAACCGCAACATAGTTTTAAACGCTGTTTGTCAGCGTCCCGCTAGGGTGCGGTCCGCCCAGTAGGGATCCCGCAGCTTGCGTTTGAAGATCTTCCCGGTTGCCTCCCGTGGCAACGCATCCAGGAACTGGATCTCCCTCGGCACCTTGAAGTTGGCCAGCCGCTCGCGCAGAAACGACTGCACGGCAGCGGCGGAGAGCTCTTCGGCCAGATCGGGCTCGATGCAGGCGCACAACCGCTCGCCATATTCCGCGTCCGGGATGCCGAACACGGCGCAATCGCGGACGCCGGGCATGGTGATCAGCACGTTCTCGATCTCGGCAGGATAGATGTTGACGCCGCCCGAGATCACCATGTCGCGCTTGCGGTCGCACAGGAACAGATAGCCGTCCTCGTCGAGATAGCCGACGTCGCCGACGCTGACGAGACCGTCGCGCCCGGCCTCGGCGCGCGCCTGCGCCTTGCCGTGATAGTCGAAATCGGGCACCGCGCTCTGGCGCATGTAGATCTCGCCGATCTCATTGACATCGCAGAGGCTGCCGTCGTCGCGAAAAATCTTGACGATGCCGCCTTCGATGGCGCGGCCGACCGTGCCGGGCTTCCTCAGCGCCTCTTCGGCCGAGTGCCACACCGGTATGCCGGTCTCGGTCGAGCCGAAATATTCGTTGATGACCGGTCCCCACCACTCGATCATGGCCCGCTTCACCTCGGGCGGGCACGGCGCCGCGCCGTGCACGACGAAGCGCAGCGACGACAGGTCGTAACGCTGCCTGACGGCCTCGGGCAGGCGGAGCAGGCGCACGAACATGGTCGGCACCATGTGGATGTGCGTCACACGGTGACGTTCGATCAGCGCCAAGAGCTCCTCGGCGCCGAACCGGGCCTGGAGAACGATGGTGCAGCCGTTGCGGAAAGCCATCATGCCATAGGAATGTGGCGCCGAGTGATACATCGGCCCGTTGATGAGCACGACTTGGTCCTCGCGCGGCTTGATGCCGTAGGCGATCGCGCCGACGCGTTCGGAGGCGGCGGCCTGTTCGGGCCGCATCGGCATGCGCCGCACGCCTTTCGGCATGCCCGTGGTCCCCGAAGTGTAGATCATTGCCGCGGCCCGGCGCGGCGGCTCCTGCGATTCCGGATGGCCGTCGCGCCAGCGGTCCCAATCCATCGATCCCGCCGGGACGTCGGTCAGGTCGGTGGGAATTGCGAAGGTTGCCGCGACCTCGGGCGGGGTTGCGACGACGAGCAGGCGGACATCCTGGGGAATGCCGCCGCGGATCTGCGGCAGCAGGTCGGCGTGGCAGACCAGGATCCTGGCGCCGCTGTCGGCCAGGATGTAACGGACCTCCTCGGCCTTGAGGTGCCAGTTGATCGGCACCACCGGGCTGCCCAGTGCGGTGGAGGCCGCAACCACCTCGAACAGGGCGAAGTCGTTGCGCAGCATCATCGCGACCGGCGCGCCTTCGGCAACGCCGAGGGCGCGAAACCCGCTCGCGGCGCGTTTGATGCGCGCCTGGATCTCGTCATAGCCGATCCGGCGTTCGCCGTTGATGATCATGGTCCGTCCCTGTTCCACTGGAGTCAGCGATCGTCGAGCACGTCGCCGAAGCCCACCCAGCTCTTGCCGTTGAAGCGCCGGAGCTGAAGCTGTTGGAACGGCAGATAGTCGTCTGGCCCGGTCGAAACGGTGATGCCCGGCAGCAGCAGCGGCAGCTTCACCTCCTTCAGCGAGGCCGCCTGGCGCATGATATTTTCGCGGCTGAAATCACCCTTGCAGGCCTTCAGCACGGTCATCAGCAGCGTCGCGTAGTGGTAGCCGGCCCCGTAGTTGGAGTTGGAGAGGTCCGCGTTCGGCATGTATTGCTTCATGAAGGCGAAGTATTCCTTCACGCCGGGATCGCTGGCCCATTGCGGGTCCATCGTGTCCTTCTGATTGCTCGACGAGATCAGGCCGACCGCGTTGTCGAGCCCGGCCGGCTCCAGGAACGAGATCGACGAGGCCGAGGTCGGCACGAAGAACAGCTCGGGCTTCCAGCCGATCTCGGCGACGCCCTTGATCATCTGCGAGGTGAACTTTCCGAGCACGACGCCGAACAGCACATCGGCACCCGATGCCTTCAGGGTCGAGAGCTGCGAGCTGATCGTCGGTGCGCTGGTCTCGTAGGTCTGCTCGGCGATGATCATGCTGGCGGCCTTGTCGCCGAGCGCGCGCTTGAAGCCGGCGACATAGTCGCGGCCGAAATCGTCATTCTGGGAGAGAATGGCGATCCTGGCGCCCGGCTTGGTGCGCAGCACGTGCTTGGCATAGACCACGCCTTCGGATTCATAGGCGGCCATGCCGGGCATGGTCCATGGGTATTTCTGCGGATCGGCCCATTTGGTCGCGCCCGAGAGCACGAACAGCTGCGGCACCTTCTTGCCGTTGAGGTAGCGCTGCACGGCGCTGTTGGTGGCGGTGCCGAGCGAGCCGAACATCATCAGCACCTCGTCCTGCTCCACCAGCTTGCGGGTCTGCTCGACCGTCTTCGGCGGCGAGTAGGCATCGTCCAGCGTGATGAACCTGACCTTGCGGCCGTTGATGCCGCCATCGGCATTGATCTTCTCGAAGAAGGCTTCCTGCGTTCGTCCGATCGCGCCGAAGCCGGATGCCGGCCCGCTATAGGGCAGAGTCTGGCCGATGCGGATCTCGTCGGCGCCTTCGGCATGCGCGCTGCCGCCGGCGAGCGCCAGCAGGGACAGGCCGATCAGTGCGGCTACAAGCTTCATTGTATCCTCCCGTTGTTTGCCAGTCCGAAACGTCAGGCGCTCGCGCGCATCAGGAAATCCTGCCGGGCCTGATCGAATTCACTCTTCATCCGATCGACGAGCTCCGCGACGGGAGGGACATCGGTGATCTGGCCGATGCCCTGGCCCGATCCCCAGATGTCGCGCCATGCCTTCGATTTCATGTTGCCGCCGGAGCCGAAATTCATCTTCGATTTGTCGGCGGCCGGCAGATTGTCCGGGTCCAATCCGGCGGCGGCGATCGAGGGGCCGAGATAGTTGCCGTGCACCCCGGTGAACAGGTTGGTGTAGACGATGTCGTGCGCGGCATGCTGCGTCAGCGCCGACTTGTAGGCTGCGTCGGCATTGGCTTCCTTCGTGGCGATGAAGCGCGTGCCCATATAGGCGAGGTCGGCGCCCAGCGTCAGCGCCGAGGCGATGCCGAAGCCGTCGCTGATCGCTCCCGACAGCAGGATCGCTCCGTCGAACCATTGCTTGACCTCGCGCACCAGCGCGAAGGGCGACAGCGTGCCGGCATGTCCGCCCGCACCGGCGCAGACCAGGATCAGGCCGTCGACGCCCTGTTCGGCGGCCTTGCGCGCATGCTTGACGTTGATGACGTCGTGGAACACCAGCCCGCCATAGGAGTGCGCGGCCTCGACGATCTCTGCCGGAGGCCGCAGCGAGGTGATGATGATGGGCGCCTTGTGCTTTACGCAGGTCTCCATGTCCTTCATCAGCCGGTCATTGGAGGCATGGCAGATCTGGTTGACGGCGTAGGGCGCAACCTTCTTGCCGGGATTGCGCGATTTGTATTCGCCGAGCTCGTCCTCGATGCGGCTCAGCCACTCGTCGAGCTTCTCGACAGGACGGGCATTGAGCGCGGGGAAGGAGCCGACAACGCCCGCCTTGCACTGGGCGATCACCAGCTCCGGCCCGGAAACGATGAAGAGGGGCGAGCCGACCACGGGCAGCTCGAGCGACTCCTTCAAGAGAGTGGGCAGCGCCATCATGTCCTCCTGAAACGCGGCCCCGCCGGCGGGCGGATGACGAGGCGTTTCCCTGTTGATTGTCGCGCGGGCCGACTGCCGCCCGCGTTTGCGGATTTGATCCCACTATAAGGTTGGACGGCGCGCTCGGGCCGTTCAATAATGAACGGATAGACATTCAACTATGAACCGGGGCCTGCCGATGGACTGGGACCTTTGCAAGACCTTCGTCGCGGTCGCCGATACCGGCAGCTTCACCGCCGCCGCCCGCCGGCTGCACACCAGCCATCCCACCGTCAGCCGCAAGATCGCGGCGCTGGAAGCCCAGCTCGGCACCCGATTGGTGGCGCGCGCCGCCGACGGCCTGGCGCTGACGGCGGATGGAAGGACGCTGCGCGAGCACGCCGAGGCAATGGCGGCCGCGGCGCTGCGGGCCGAGACCGCGGTCGCGGCGGGAGGACACAAGGCGCGGGGCATCGTCAAGCTGTCGATCGGCGCGACGCTGGCCTCGCATTGGCTGATGCCGCGCCTGCCCGCCTTCCTGCGTGCGCACGATCATATCCAGCTCGAGATCATCACCCATCCGTTTCCGGCGAGCGTGCGCCGTCGCGAGGCGGACGTGGTGCTGCGGCCCTTCGACAGCGGCGAGGAGAACCTGGTCGGCCGCAAGATCGGCCGTCTCGGCACGGGATTCTATGCCTCGCGCGATTATGTCGCCGGGCGGTCCTTGCCCGAACGGCGCGGCGAGTGGAAGGAGCACAGCGTCATCGGCTTCGCCGACCAGACGTCCAATGCGCAGCTCGCGCGCTGGAGCGACGTCGTCACGCGGCAGGCGAGGGTGGTGATGCGCTGCTCGTCCCAGGGGGACATGCTGGCGGCGGTCCGCGCCGGGATCGGAATCTCCGCGCTCTCGTGCTTCGTTGCCGAAGCCTATTCCGATCTCGTGCGCGTCGCCCCGCAGAAGCTCGCCAGCGTCGCGGATCTATGGCTGCTGGCCCATCCCGACCTCGTCGAGCTTCCGGCGGTGCGCGCCGTGGTCGACTTCGTCGCCGAATGCGCCCGGGCAGACCGCGCGAGGCTGCGCGGTTAGCCCGACCCCGCGAGCACGCCCTCGCGCTTCTTCACGGCGCGATAGTAGCTCCACCACAGATGCGCGGCCGCGCCGCGCAGCGGACGCCAGGGTTCTGCGAGCGGCGCCATCTGCTTCTCGGTCGGCCGCGCCTTCAGACCGAGCCCGATACGGATGCCCTCCTGCACGGCGAGGTCGCCGGCCGGCCAGGCGTCGCCGTGGCCGAGGCAGAACAGCAGGTAGACGTCGGCGGTCCAGGGGCCGATACCGGGCAATGCGATCAGCGTGTGATGGGCGGCATCGGCATCTTCCTCCGCGAGCACGTCGAGGTTCAGCCGCTCGGCGGCGATCTCGCGCGCCAGATGCTTCAGCGTCTTGATCTTCGCGGCGGAGAGGCCGAGCCGCCCCAGCCGGTCGGTGCGGGCGCGGCGCACCGCATCATGGTCGAACGGATCGAACGCCGCCGCCAGCCGACCCCAGATCGCCGCCGCGCTCGCGGTCGAGAGCTGCTGTCCGCAGACGATGTGCGCAAGGCCCGTAAAGCCCGGCTCGCGCCGCCGCAGCGCCGGCATGCCCGCGATCTCGAGCACGGGCCTGAGGCGCGGATCGCGCTTGATCAGCGCGTGGACGGCCTCTTCGAGATCGGACTGGGTTTCGAGGTGGATGGTCATGATGGTCCGACAAGCTCTCCGACGTCATGGCCGGGCTTGTCCCGGCCATCCACGTCTTTCTAACCGTGACGTATTGTCTAGCATGAGCGGTGGTTGTGGTGTTTGTCCGGCACCTTGACATAATCGGCAGGCGGGCTCGAAGAACGTGGATGGCCGGGACAAGCCCGGCCATGACGAGATATGTCGACTGATGCCACCCGTTTTCCGATTTGCCCCCAGCCCCAACGGCCTCCTGCATCTCGGCCACGCCTATTCCGCGCTGCTCAACTTCGATCGCGCGCGGGAGACCGGCGGGCGGCTGTTGCTGCGGATCGAGGACATCGACACGACGCGCTGCCGGCCGGCATACGAGACTGCGATCTACGAGGATCTCGCCTGGCTCGGAATTGCCTGGGAAACGCCGGTGCGCCGGCAGTCGGAGCATCTCGCCGATTATCGTGCCGCGTTGGACAGACTGTCGGCGCTTGGTCTCGTCTATCCCGCCTTCGAGAGCCGGGCAGAGATCGCAAGGCTCGTTGCCGTGCGCGAGGCGAATGGGCCATGGCCGCGCGATCCCGACGGCGCGCCGCTTTATCCCGGCGAGGCGAAGTTGCTCCCAGCTCCCGAGCGTGACCGTCTCGTCGCATCGGGCAGGCCTTACGCGTTGCGGCTCGACATGATTGCGGCCTGCCGGCACGTCACCGGCCTGACCTGGAGTGAGCTGGGCGAGGGACCGGATGGCGAGCGCGGCATCGTGACGGCGCGGCCGGAGGCGTGGGGCGACGTGATTTTGGCCCGCAAGGAGACGCCGACCAGCTACCATCTGTCGGTGGTCGTCGACGATGCACTCCAGGGCGTCAGCGAGATCGTGCGGGGCCAGGACCTGTTGTACGCCACCGCGGTGCACCGCCTGCTCCAGGTGCTGCTCGGCCTGCCCGAGCCCGCCTACCGCCACCACCCGCTGATTCGCGATGAGGCGGGCCGGAAGCTGTCGAAATCGAGCCAGTCGACCGGTCTACGCGCCTTGCGCGCGGCCGGCATCACGCCGGCCGGCGTCCGCCAGCTGGTGGGATTAGGTTAAGTTTCTCTGGGGGTTAGCAAAACGTCGCCGTGACTCCGGGTGTTCCTCCGTGCCATGCTCGGTCCGCGCGGGGTTCGAAGAGAGTACTTCGAAGGGGATTCATGGCTGCGAAAACGCGTCCAGTGCGCACCACGCGGACGTCCAGGCGGCTGCCTCGGAAGCGGTCCAGGATGGCAGGAAAGGTGCGCAAGCGCAGCACCAAGGTGGTCGCGCCCGACGTGGTCCAGGCGGCGCTGGCCGCCTTTGCCCATGAGGTCCGCACCCCCCTGACCGGCATTCTGGCAATCAGCGATCTGCTCGCGACTTCCGATCTCGGCGAACGGGAGCGGCGGTGGGCCGATACTATCAAGGCCGGTGCCGAGCATCTGGCGAGCCTTGCCACGCTGTTCGTGGATGCCGCCAGAACCGGCAAGGGAACGGGGAAGGGCGGCAGCACGCTGCGGCAGGACCTGTTCGATCTACGGACCCTCGCCCGCAGCGCCGGCGATTCGCTGGCCGGCCGCGCCGCGGCCAAGGGTCTCCAGTCCGAGGTCGAGATCTCCGACAAGCTGCCTGGACTCGTGGTCGGTGATCCCGTCCGCCTGCGCGCCGCGCTTGAGAACCTGATCGACAATGCCGTGAAGTTCACAGACCAGGGCGGCGTGGCGCTCGCAGTCGAGCCGTGGCGTCCCGCCAAAGCCAAAGCAAAGGGCAAGGGTAGGGTCGGTGTCTCCTTTGCCGTGTCCGACAGCGGCATCGGCCTCACCATGGCGGAGATCAAGCGGCTGTTCCGCCCGTTCACCCAGGCCAATGTCACCATCGCCTCGCGCTTCGGCGGCGCCGGCTTGGGGCTCTCTTCGGTCAAGCAATTGGCGCATGCGATGGGCGGCGACATCACCGTCGCTCCGCGCCGCGGTGGTGGCGCCACCTTCACGTTGACGGTGTCGCTGGATGCCACGGGATCGGACAAGAGCAGCGAGGCGGAGGGTAGCGGGCCCGAGGCGGTCGCGGGCCTTCGCGTGCTCAGCGTCGAGGACAATCCGTTCGGCCGCGTCGTGCTTAACACGATCCTGACCGAGCTCGGCCATCAAGCCGAGTTCATCGGGCGCGGCGAGGATGCGGTCGGCCGGCTGGAGCAGGGCGCGTTCGACGCGGTGCTGATGGACATGGTGCTGCCGGGCATCGACGGTATCGAGGCCATCAGGCGGATTCGCGCGCTGTCGACGCCGCTGGCTCGGATCCCGATCATCGGCGTGTCCGGCCGTGGCGAGGACGAGGCAGCATCGCGCGCGGCCGGCGCCGACGCCTTCCTGGTCAAGCCTGTGTCTCCGCGGGCTTTAGCGACTGCGCTGCTTGAAGCGACACGCCATGAGGAAGCCGCGACTTGATGATCGCGGCGTTGAGCTCACCGCCGTAAACGAAGATCGCGGCGATAAAATACAGGAACACCAGCGCGATGATCACCGAGGCGAGCCCCGCATACATGGTCACGTAGTTGTTGGCGAAGCGCGCCAGATACTGTCCGAAGACGACGCCGGAGACCAGCGACGCCACCACCGTGAAGATGATGCCCGGCATGATCTGGAGGAAGCTGCGTCGTCCCGCCGGCAGCCAGGCGTGCAGGATGAACAGCGCAACCACGAGCGCGCCGATGGTGATCCCGTAGCGCAGCCAGGTGAGGATGCTTTCGTTCGATTCGACGAACAGCGGAATGTGGCGCCGCGCGGCCTCGATGATCAGCGGACCGAGCACGATCAGGAACGCCATGGCAAGCGCAGTGAAGGCGGCGATCAGCGTGTAGGCAATCGATTCCAGCCGTAGCCAGTACCAGCGTCGCATCTCCACCACCGCGTAGGCGCGGTTGAGTGCGACCCGCAGCGCCTCGACGCCGTTGGAGGCGAAATAGACCGACAGCGCCGCGCCGATGGTCAGAATGCCGGTGCGGGTCGTGGTCAGCACGTCATGCACCTCGCCCGAGATCGAATCGGCGACCTGCTTGGGCCAGACCTGGAGCATCAGGCTGGCCGCCTGGTCGGCGAGTTCCTTGGAGCCGAAGACGCCGGCGAGCGAGGTCAGCACGATCAGGAACGGGAATAGCGCCATCAGCGTCGACAGCGCGATGTGGCTTGCGATCGCCCAGCCGTCATCGGCGAGGAAGGTGTAGAACGCATCCATCACGACGACGTAGATGTAGCGGATCGCTTTCACGGCTTGCCCTGTACTGCTCCCTCCTCCCGCTTGCGGGCGGAGGGGAAGACGGTCGGCGAGGGACACAAATCGGAAATCATTTAGGCAGCTTCTGACATTATTGGCTCAAAAGCCAGATCGCGAAGCGCCCCGCCGTCATTCCGGGGCGCGCGAAGCGCGAGCCCGGAATCCATCTAGCCGCAGCGCAAGTGGCGCGATGGATTCCGGGCTCGACGCGCCGGCCTCGCTTCGCTCGGTCCCGCCGCATCGCCCCGGAATGACGAACTGGGGAGATGGCGGACCGACGCCCACGGTGTTATCTACGCCCAATGGCATCTCTCCTGAGTACTTTCATCCTGCCGGCGGCCGCCGGCGCCGTGGCGTTGGTGCTGCTGCTCGGGCTCGTCAACATGATGCGCGGCGGCTCGCCCAACACCTCGCAGAAACTGATGCGCTGGCGCGTGCTGCTGCAGTTCGTGGCGATCATCATCGCGATGCTCGCGGTCTGGGCGATGGGGCGCTAAATGGTCACGTTGAACCGTATCTATACCAAGACCGGTGACGACGGCACGACGGCGCTCGGAACCGGCGAGCGGCGTCCGAAATACGATCTGCGCATCGAAGCCTACGGCACCGTCGACGAGACCAATGCCGCGATCGGCGTGGTCAGGCTCCATACCCGGGACACGCCCGAACTCGATGCGATGCTCGGCCGCATCCAGAATGATCTGTTCGATCTCGGCGCCGATCTCGCCGTGCCCGAACGGGAGGGCAAGGCTGAGCGGCTGCGGGTGGTGACGAGCCAGGTCGAGCGGCTCGAGCGCGACATCGACACGCTGAACGAAAAGCTCGCGCCGCTGACCTCCTTCGTGCTTCCCGGCGGCACGCCGGTCGCAGCCCATCTGCATGTGGCGCGCACGATATGCCGCAGGGCGGAACGTGTGATTGTGGAACTGGCGGCCCGGCCCGGCGAGCCGGTCAGCGCGGCTGGCATCCAATATATGAATCGCCTGTCCGACTTCCTGTTCGTGGCGAGCCGGACGGCTAACGGCAATGGCGCCGGCGACGTGCTCTGGGTTCCCGGCCAGAACCGCTGACCCATCGCGCTCCCGCATTTCAGAAGGCCAAAATTAGACCCGTTCGCGCGTTGACCGGGGCAGATCAGGCCTTTAGGTTCCGCGCCAGTTGATAACCCCCCTCCCAGATTGAGTGAAAGAGGATCGATGAAGGTCTTAGTGCCGGTAAAGCGGGTGGTCGATTACAACGTCAAGGTCCGCGTCAAGGGCGATGGATCGGGCGTTGAACTCGCCAACGTCAAGATGTCCATGAACCCGTTCGACGAAATCGCAGTCGAGGAAGCGCTGCGCCTGAAGGAAGGCGGCAAGGCCACCGAGGTTGTGGTGGTCTCCATCGGACCTGCGCAGGCATCGGAGACGATCCGCACTGGCCTCGCCATGGGCGCCGACCGCGGCATCCTGGTGAAGGCCGAAGGCGCCGTCGAGCCGCTCGCCGTCGCCAAGATCCTGAAGAAGGTTGCCGACGAAGAGCAGCCGGGCCTGATCATCCTCGGCAAGCAGGCGATCGACGATGATTCCAACCAGACCGGCCAGATGCTGGCCGCGCTGTTGGGCTGGTCGCAGGCGACCTTCGCCT
>NZ_JACEGD010000078.1 GCF_016031635.1 Bradyrhizobium diversitatis | reverse complement strand
CTACCATCGGTTCTTTCAAGAAGATCGGCAGCGACTTCCAGGGCGAGATCGTCACCCTCAGCCTCCAGACCAAGGGCGTCCGCATCGTGCCCGAGGCCAACCGCACCAACGAAAACGCTCCGAGCCACCGCGTCTTCGTCGGCCGGGCCGAGATCGGGGCCGCCTGGTCGAAGCGCTCCGAGGAGGGCCGCGATTATCTCTCGCTCAAGCTCGACGACCCCTCGTTCAACGCACCGATCTACGCCAACCTGTTCAACGACGAGGACGGCGACGGTTTCAGCCTGATCTGGTCGCGGCCGCGCAAGAACGGCGACTGAGGTCGCCAAAAGCCCCGTCCGGTCCGCCGGGCGGGCTTCTCAATTCGGGGTAACTGCCACTTCGGACGCATTGCGGCCGGGTCGAGGTCTTATCCGCCAGGTCGGTTTCGACCAGGAGACGGTCTGGCCAGATTACCCACCATGCTTACCGCTTTTAAACCGTTCGCATTCGCCCAGCTTGACTCGTTATCAGTTCACCGGGCCTCAAACGGCTCGGCCGGACCGCCATTTTTGACAAGAAAGGTGCTCGCGTCAGACCTGCGCCGGCCATGCGGCGTCCAGCACAGGTACGCGGAACACGTGGACAAGCGCGAGCCCTGCAGATCGCGAATCCCTGCTCCATGCTAAGCGCCCGGAACGGGTAGGCGGGCGGAAGGATTCGTCCCGGCAGGAGCGGTCTCGATGCTGATAACGAACAGAAGGCGGCCGGCGACCCGAACGCTGCGCGGCTGGGCGATCTCCGTGCTGCAGGAGGCCGGCGCCATCCGCGAATGCCAGGAGCATGGCTGGATGCAGGACCGGGCCGATCCGCATGCGCGTGAACGCGCCTTCGAGATCGCCCGCCGGTATCCGCCGCCTGGCGTCTCGGTGCAGGCAGCGTCCGTGGCGATCGCAGAATTACTGGAGTCGATCGGCGATAGCTGTCCGGAGTGCCCGCCGGACTTTGCCTAACCTAGGGCCTCCTCCGCGCCGCCGCACGTCGAGGGGCGCCCGTATGCGGGCGAGCTCCTGCCAGGCCATCGCCAGGCTGAACAAGCGTTGCCGCTCCAGCCCATCACCCGCCATCGCGAGCTTCATGGCCGCTATCGCCTCCGCTCTCGGGTTCGTAGTCGTTGCCCATGCTCCCGATATCGTAGCCGGACAACGTAAATGGCAGGTGGCCGGCGCCCCCCTAGGCTTCCGGTTCTGACAAGTCATCTCTCAGGTTTTGCGCTTCCGTCCCGCCTCCGGATTCGCCGCCGCCTCGCGAGCCAGACGTTCCGCCTTAAGCCGCTCGCGATTGGCGTGGAAGGCCTGCTGGGCGCGCTCATGCTCGGACAGCGCCACCTTTACCTCCGTGTTCCGAAAGACCTTGTGAGCCTCCCGTTCCGCCGTGGTCGGCGGCCTCCGTTCGGATATGTGGTTGCTCATTTGCTCCCTCCTTCGGGCGCAAACGGTCCTTGGCGCCAAGTGGTGCGCGCATCAGGACCGCCAACCTAGATGGTAGGTTTTCCTCCGGCTTGGGGTTTTGGGGATAGGCTGCCAGAGGCAGGGAATCGACGCCTGACGGGCCGGTTCGTTCCATCCCGCGCTCCGGTCGGCCAGTCACATTCGTCGAAGCAGGATGCGGCTCGTGCTGCGAATGAGGCTGCCGCTGCCGCCCGGTCCCGGAGCATCGTGCTCTAGCCTTCAGCCTTCGTCCGGCTCGCGCACCACCGGCGGTTCTTCAGCACCTTCGTCCTCGTCGTCTTCCTCTTCGTCCTCGTCCTCGTCGTCTCCGTCTTCCTCGGGATCTCGGGGTGGCGTGATGTCGCCTATGGCCACGAACGGACTGCGGTCGATCAACCTGGCTGACAATTCCTCCGGGAAAAGTGGGGTCATGCGTTGCTCCTCCGGTGTCCACTCTGCGGGACGGCGCCCGCCGCGCGTTGGTCTGCCACTCACGCGGACTTCCGCTGTCGACCAGCCGCGGGCTTCTTCGCCGCGGTCTCCTTCACCGGCTTCTTCCCGGCGATCGGCATCAGCATCTCCTTCTGGCCGGCCGCCGCCTTGCGCGGCTTCTTGGCCGTCTTCTTCGGGGCCGCCTTGGTCTCGATCTTGGCCTCGGCCGCAGCGATTCCCACACTCTTTCGCAGCGCCTGCATCAGGTCGACCACATTCTCGCCCTTGGGTCGCTCCTTCGGCCTGATCGTCTTGCCGGCGCGCTTCTGGTTGATGAGGTCGACGAGCGCGGTCTCATAGTGATCCTCGAACTTCTCGGGGTCGAACCGCCCGGCCTTCTGGTTCACGATGTGCCTGGCGAGATCGAGCATGTCCTTCGTGACCTTCACATCCTGGATCTCGTCGAAATATTCCTGCTCGCTGCGCACCTCGTACGGATAGCGCAGCAGCGTGCCGACGAGGCCCTTGTCCATCGGCTCGAGCGCGATGATGTGCTCGCGGTTGGTCAGCACCACCCGGCCGATCGCGACCTTGTCCATCTCGCGGATGGTCTCCCGGATCACCGCGAAGGCGTCGTGCCCGACCTTGCCGTCCGGACGGACGTAGTAGGGCCGGATCAGGTAGCGCGGGTCGATGTCGCTCCTGTCGACGAACTCGTCGATCTCGATGGTGCGCGTCGATTCCAGCGCGATCTCCTCGAGCTCCTCCTTGGTGACCTCGATGAACTGGTCCTTCTCGAGCTGGTAGCCCTTGACGATATCTTCGTTGGGCACCTCGTCGCCGGTGTTGGCGTCAACCTTCAGGTACTTGATCCTGTGGCCGGTCTGCCGGTTGAGCTGGTTGAACGAGATCTTCTCGCTGTCCGATGTCGCCGGGTACAGTGCCACGGGACAGGTGACGAGGGACAGACGCAGGAAGCCTTTCCAGTTGGCACGCGGGGCCATCGTACGCAAAACTCCGGTTCGGGGCGGCCTGGATTCAAGACGAACGGCGGGCGCCAGTTCCGACAAGCATGGGCGGCCTGGTCGGATTCATGCCGGATCCCACCGGCCGCGCCAGTAGAATCCGCCGCCGACCCTTGACTCTGCGAGAACGGAAAGGGAACATGTCGCCATACCCGCTGCACCCCGTCGCGCCGAGGGCGATATCGGGTTCGCCGCCGACCAGGCGATCGAGGCCTGCGGCGGGGACGCCCGGGAGGCGGTGAAGGCGCTGCTCGTCGCGGTCGACTTTCTCGAGGCCCAGGTCGACGAGCTCGAGGGCGCGGTGTCGAACGGTTATGCGCGCGGCCGCTACGTCGCGCCGCGCGATCGCAAGGAGTAGCGATGGACGTCACCTACTACGTGGCACTGCCTTTCGTCATGGCAGACGACGGGCTCGCGCCTGGCGAGGCGGTGGAGTGCCTGAGCGCCAACGCCGCCGTCATGCGCGCCGAAGCGCTGTCGCGGAAACCCGGCTGCGTCGGCGCGGTCGCCTTCTCGCGGACCGGAGATCCGTCCAGCGGCGACTTCGGCGACGCCAAGGTCATCCGGAAGTTCGGCGACGTGCCGGACGATCTGAGCACGCTCTGACGGCCGGCGGCTTCGGTTCACTCGTCGCTTGTACCGGCCGCATCTCTGGGATCGAGCAGGTTCAGCGCCGTCTCGATCTGGGCGAGCAGCGCCTGGATTTCCTCTCGCTCGTTCGGCCCAGGATCGCTCTCCAGTCGCTCCAGGAGCGCCTGCTTCCGCGCAAGCAGCTTCGCAACCGTCGACATCTCGTTCCCCGCTTCTGGACACCTAAACTGGGAAGTTTGTTGCGCCCGCGACGAATTTGCCAGTTATGGCTTTGCGAGTCCGGATCACCGGCTAAGGCTGATTTTTTCCGGATCACTATTTGGCCGGCGGCCGCAGCGGGCCCTCCACCCACTTCCGGGCGTCGGGATCGTGCAGCGGATCGTCGCCGCAGTCGGGGCAGACGTAGCGCTCCCCGCGTCTGGCCGCTTCGTCGCGCACAAGCCTCATCGGCCGCCCACAGTGCGGGCACGGCTTCCGGATTGGATGCAGCAGCGACATTTGGCTTCCCCACCGCGGCCAAGCTAGGGCCGTTTGCTAGGCGGGGACAAGTGATCTCTTGACGTGAGCCTCGCCGACCATCGAAGATCGACGTTCGGTGATGTTGTGGGGTGGCGTCATGGAAGAGTTCTACAGCGGCTACGCGCAACGGGCGCGCGATCTGGCGGAGAAGGCAGACCCGTTCACACGAAGACGGCTGCTCGATTTGGCCAAAAGGTACGACGCCAAGAGCAAACCCGGCGGCAGCGCCCGGCCGCTGCCGCCGCCGCGCACCACCCCGCCGGCGACACTCTTCGCCGGCCCGGGCGAGGCATGAGGAAAGTCGGCCCCGCCGAGGTCAAATGCGACACCTGCAATGGGGCCGGGCACCAGCCGGCGCGCGAGACCGAACCCGGTCGCAGGATCTTTCCTGGCCGCTGTACGAAGTGCGGCGGCAAGGGGCGAATGCCGAAGCAGGAGTGACCCTACCCGAATTCAGCAGCCGAGCGTCCTCATGTGGCCTCGGTCGCAACGATCCGCGGGCCTCACGGCGGCCTTGACGCGGTCGGCGTCGATCCACCGGTCTGTTCTGAACCAACGATCGCTCCTGCCGTTGTGCCGCATCCGGGTCCGCCTTCGACTGCGTGCGCCGAGGAACGACCATGAGGACCGATTCGCGCCGGCATTTCGTTTCAGACGCAGAGGAGCGAACCTATCTCGAGTCGCTGATCCGCGAGGATTTCGAGCGATGCCATCCCGGCGAGACGCTGGAAGATCTCAAGCGGCGCGCGTCCTTTTCGAAGGAGGACAGAGGCCTGCTGCGGGACTGGATGGCGGTAGCAGCGGCTCGCGCCGCAGCCGCATCCAGGGCCAAGGCATAGCCATCGTTGCAGGCTCGAACTGCGATTCAATCCGGCTAAGCCGCCGTATCGAGCAGCTGCGACACGGCGGCAGCGAATTGCGCCGCGCAAAGGGCTTCTCGATCAGGCGCAACGCCCTGCGATTTTCAATCCGGGGCGCTGGCGCTCGTCATGCAAATCACGGGAAAGGCGGGCATGATCTCCCTGACCCGCCGCGCCAGCTCCCAACCCGTGATGCCATCACCCAGGTTGACGTCCGTCAGCAGGGCGGACACCCCTTGCGGCGATCGCAGAAGGTGGACAGGGCCGCCTCTCCCGATGAGACCGGGCAGGCCTGGAAACCGCGGTCCAACAAGGCGTCTTCGATGAAGCTGCAGATCAGCGCTTCATCCTCCACGTCGAGAACACGAACGGCATTACCCACTTTCAATCCTCCTCGGCGATCGAGGGGGCCGTCTCGCGTAACGAGGATGGCGTTTGGCCCGAGCGTCCCCTCAGGCCACCGGCACACCGTAGTAGGCATTCACGGAGCGCGTGGTCGCGGGGTCGCTCCAATTCCAACTGCTCTCGTCGGCGTATTTGGGGGCGCCGCGGAGCTGGTCCTGCGTGATGCCGGTGACGTAGCCGCCGAGGTTGGTATCATATTTCAGCGCCTGCCAGGGCAGCGGATAGTGGTCGTCTCCGATGCCGAGCAGGCCGCCGAAGCTGAGCACCGCATAAGATACCTTGCCGCCGATCTTGTCGATCATGACGCGCTCGATGTAGCCGACCTTCTCTCCGTTCGCTCCGTACACGTTCGTGCCCTCGACCTTGTCGCTACCAATCAGGCTGAACGTCTCGCGATCTTCCATGGCCATGTTGACCTCCCGGATGTTGTCTTCTGGAATCAACCGGACGAGGATGGCTCCGTTCCCGGCTGGGCGGCGTTGTTCTGGACGAGCGGAGGTCGAGATGGAGCTGACCGATCTGGAACGTGATTTTCTGAAAAGGCTCCTCGGCGAATCCTGGGGCAGCCCGCCGATGTTCGACCATGAGATCGTGGCGCGGCTGGTGGAGCTTGGTTTCGTCGAAACCGAGCCGCTTCCCTCCGGAGATGTCGAATACCGGATCACCGGCGCCGGGCGAGCGGTGGCTACCGTGTAACCCACCAGGTCTGAGATCCAGCAGGTCGTGTGCTCTGGGTGGCCCGGAGCCTCCTTCGCGACGGGTCGCCGGCCGAACCCGCCAGCCGCGGCATTCGCAACAAGCGGGTCCTGTTGGCCATGCGGCGGGTCCCCGGCGAGATTTTCTTGAGTGGCGGTTCGCGAAGGCCGCGTACGAAGACGGTGCCGTGCCGATCCCGAAGGGACAAACCCTCTCTCAGCCCTACGTCGCCAAAATGCTCGAGGCTGCCGCGATCGCGAAGTCCGACCGAGTACTGGAGACCGGCGCCGGTTCAGGTTATCTGGCGGCCCTCGCCGCCAATCTCGGCCGGGAGGTTTGCGCCGAGGCATTGGTGCAGCGTGCCCGATCGCGCCTTCGGCATCTCGGTTGCCGGAATGTGGATCTGCGCCATGGGGACGGCAGCGCGGGATGGCCGGACGGTGGCGAGTTCGACGTGATCCTGGTATCGGCCGCCAGCGCGGAAATACCCGCGGCTCTCGCGATGCAACTAGCTCCCTCCGGACGACTGATCATTCCACTCGGCAACCCCGACGGCGTGCAGCGGCTGAAGAAGCTGGTGCGCGCGCCGGACGGTCGCTTCGTAGAGGAGGAGATCGAGGATGTGCGTTTCGTCCCTCTCGTTTCCGGTTGAGCGACTAACAAACCTAGGCGCCCAAATTCGCATGCAGCACGTCAGGCGAGAGCTCGCGATCGCCCAAGCCCGCATAACCGGTCGCGCCGTGATCCAGTTGCCGCGCTGCGGGACGTGGCGCACACATGCACGGGACCGAGGGCCACTGCGATCAGAAACGTTCCCGCCGATATTTCGACGTGAGCGCGTGCCTGCCGCCGCTGCGTCTGAACCGTGCACATTTGGCCGACCTCGCAAACGATTCCGACCAACGGACGCGCTGCACCTTCCTTCCGAGCGGCCGCGAATGTCTGGCGCTGCTTCAAGGAACGAATCGCCCTCGACGCGTTGAGTCCGCATGTGTGCCGTGGCGTTGCGTCAGTCTCGTTCGGGAGTATCGGGCGTTGCCGGCGCCCGCAAAGCAGCGATTCCAGGTTACATCGAGCCCTGCGACCCTACGCTGCGCGAAAGACCGCCGCGGGGCGAGGGCTGGGTCTACGAAATCAAAGCCGACGGCTACCGCGCGCAACTGCGTCTCGAAAACGGCGACGTCAAAGTGTATTCCCGCACAGGCCTGGACTGGACCGAGCAGTTCTCGTCGATTGCCGCAAGCGCGGGCCGGCTCAAAGCGGACAGCTTGATCGTCGACGGCGAGGCAGTGGTCTACGGCAGTGGCGGCCTGCCGGATTTTCAGCAGCTCAGGCGCGAGCTCGGCCCCAAGCGCAGCGCGCGCGTGCGCTACCATGCCTTCGATCTCCTGTACCTCGACGGCTACGATCTGCGCGACGCAGCATATGAGGACCGCAAGCGTCTGCTGCTGGAGCTGCTGAAGGGCGCGCCCGAGACTTTCATCTACGTCGAAGCGCTCGAGGCCGACGGCAACGTGGTCTTCGAGAAGGCCTGCAAGCTGGGGCTCGAAGGGCTCGTTGCCAAACGGCTCGGCCGACCGTACCGCTCGGGTCGGCAGGAGAGCTGGATAAAGCTAAAATGCAAGAAGAGCGAGACGTTTCCGATCGTGGCCTTCGTCGAAAAACTGGGAGCGCATCCGCGCAAGATCGCCTCGCTCTACGTCGGCCGTCGCGAGAACGGCAAGCTGCTCTATGCAGGCAAGGTCCGCACCGGCTACACGGAGACAACCGCGCGCGAAGTACGCGAGAAGCTGGATCCGCTGATCCGGCGAACATCGCCGCTCGATGTCCGGATCAAAAAGCCGAAGGCGACCTGGGTCGAACCGACCGTGGATGTCGAGGTGGAGTATGGCGCACTAACGGACGACGGGCTGCTGCGCGAAGCCGTGTTCAAAGGAATTCGCGACGATCTCGCGCTGCGCAAGGTGAAGGCGCCGCGCCTGGTGCCCTCCGCTGCCGGACGGCCGAAGCTCGGCGTACCCCAGGAGAACATTCTCCAGCTCCTTCCCGACGCGGTGGTGCCTTCCAAGGAAGATCTGGCGGACTATTGGAAGCGGGTCTGGAGGAAGGCGCTACCGCATCTCGGCCAACGGCCTCTCAAGCTGGTGCGGCATGTGCATGGCACCACGTTCTACCACAAGGGCCCGCTTCCCAAGGACATTCCCGAATCCGTGCACCAGCTCCGCATCCAGAAGCGCGAAGGCGGCCAAGGCACGCGTCTGTGGGTCGACAGCCTGGACGGCTTGCTGGGTCTCGTCGAAATCGGAGCCGTCGAGCTGCACCCCTGGAATTCGACAGTCGAGGACTTCGAGCACGCCGACCGCATCGTCATCGACCTCGATCCCGGCGAAGAGGTGAAATGGGAAGCGGTCGCCGACACCGCGCTCGAGCTCCGCGCGCTCATGAAGCGGGAAGGCTTCGAGACCTGGCCCAAACTGACCGGCGGCAAGGGCGTACATCTGATGGCGCCGCTCGATGAGCCGATGCTGCACGATCGGGCGCATCGCATCGCCCGCAGCCTCTGCTCCGAGTTCGCCGCACGCGACGCCGACCGGTACATCCTCTCGGCGCAAGCGCGGCGCAGCGGGCGGATCTTTCTGGACTATTTGCGCAACGGACGCGGGACGACCGCCATCGGCACCTATTCGCCGCGGGCGCGTGAACACTTTCCGATCGCCGCGCCGGTGACGTGGGCGCGCATCGAACGAGGGATCAGGCCGGACGCATTCACGATCGAGAACCCATTCCGGGTGAGGAGGAGGTGACCATGGCGGACACATTCGACCGCTGGATCGAGTGGGCCAACAACCCGCCCGGCCAAAGACCTGGGCTTCCGTCCGATGTCCACGCCAGCGTGATCTCTCTGGATAAAGAGGATCGTACCGACCGACAAAAGGTCAATGCCGCCGTCGAGCATCGGGCCGAGTTGCGTCGAACGGGACGGACCGCGTGGATCTATCTCAACGACTTCGACCGCGGAACACAGCGAAGTATCGGCGATCCCGAATGGGTGAAGGTGTTCGCGTCCGCCGAAGCCGCCGACAGATGGTTCGACACGCACGATCCGGAGGGCGTTGCGTGGGAGTACGAGATCGAAGGCGGACCGCGGCACGCGTCGGTCTGGATCTTCCTGGCTGATGGAGGCTCCCGACAAGTCGGCGACCCGGCCTGGATCAAGCTGTTCGCCTCGCACAAGAGCGCTCAGAATTGGCTTGAACAGAACGCCCGCGGCGGCAAGATCTGGGAATATCCGGTCGAGGAGTGACAGGTGAGCACGTTCGTGGACACTTCGGTCTGGTTCGCCGCCGCTTCTGCGCGCGACCGCGACAACGAGCTCGCCAAGTCCGTTCTGCTCAGCCTCGATGGATGGACATTGACGGACCACGTGCTCGCCGAGACCTGGCAACTGCTGTCGGCAAGGTACGGCAGCGAAGTCGCGGCGACGTTCTGGGGCCGCCTGCGGGAGTCCGGTGCCGTCGTCGAACCCGTCACGGCCAGCGATCTGGAAGCGGCTTCGCGGATCGAGGCCGCTTGTCCGGACGAAGAGTATTCGCTCGTCGACCGCACCAGCTTCGCCGCAATGGAACGGCTCGGCATTACGCGAGCCGCCTCGTTCAGCCCGTCCTTCTCGACGTACCGTTATGGCCGCCGCAAGCAAGCGTTCCAGGTCGTTCGGTCAGGTCACAGCGTTGCGTTCGCGGCCCTGAGGCAAGCCATGCTTCACCGCAGACCCGTTCGGTTGAACTATTCGGGTAAAGAACTGCAGGTCTGCCCGTACATCCTCGGCCACGCTATGGGCGAGGAGCGAGCCTTCGCTTTGGAGGTGGACAGTGTCGGAAAGAAGGGATCAGGAGGCGCCAATTGGGTTTGTCTGCGGATTCAGGCCGTGCAGGACATTCGTCCTCTCGATCGCGCCTGGACCGTCGCCGTCTACCCCGGTCGGATTCAGCGCTGTGTCGACCAGGTGCATCTGGACGCAACTCGCCCGTGAGGAAGAGCGCCTCCGAGCGAGCGCCTAGTTTTGACCTTCCTAATCGGCCGCTCGCAACGCTTCGAGTTTTGCAGAGCGAAGCTGCTCGCGTTCTTCGACAAGCCGCAGCCCTTCACGCATGACTTCGCTGGCGGTGGCGTAGCGGCCGCTATCGATGAGATCCTTAATCAATGTGTCGTATTGTTTGCCGACGCTGTAGCAGGTTCTTCTATGCTCATAGCCAGGGCCAGCTCATCGCGGATGGTTCACGGCAATCGCATTCCCGTTTGCTTCATCTCTACGCCTGAACGCAGCGACATCTTGTGCAGCCAGGGCGTGGCGTCGAACAGGTTGGGGCGCTAGGTGGAGCGTTGCAGTAGGCGCGGATGATCGAAGGCTCCTGCGGCTTGTCCAGACGATTATCGCCGGCACACGGCATGCTACAAGTGGTTCGAGCACCGGATTCTGACCGGCTTCGTCATCGTTTCTGGCTCAAAACAGACGTGGGTCAAGAACGAATGGCTCTATAGAGATCACGGAGATCCGCGCCGCGTCCTTGTGAGTATGATTGATCAGGATGTTGACGTCGGGGGACTGATCTAGAGGGACGATGGCAGAGGGAACGCGGAGGAGGGGCGTCCCGAGCGAGCCGTGCCATTGATCACCTCGTTGCTGGGTCCAAACTTCCTGGCGCCCCCAATCGGCGGGCAGATCGCTTAAGCCCAGCGTCTCGATGCCAAGGTCATCTGGCCCATCGTAGCGCACCATCATAAGCGCGGGCATGAGAGCTGGATCCTCGATATGGACCAGCTTTTCCAACACGCACAGCGCAGGCGACGTGCTGCAGCAGGTGACAGGCCGTCCGACCGTGTTCCAGCGTCCGTCAAAAAGCAGGCCATAGCCACCATCGAACGTCTTGGCATGCTGTATGCCCGACAAACGCCAAAGCAGCATCAGGCGGCGGCGCCCCACGCGATCTTGCCGAGTATCGTCTCGACGACCCGGGCGCCAGTTTCGGTTTGTGCTACCGCCAACGGCGTCTCGCCATGAAGTTCTACTAACGAACGCCGGAGCCATAGATTGGCCTTGCCGGCGTCGCCGAAAGTCTCCTCGGCAAGTGTCTGCACCCGCAGCAATCGCACTGCCCGGTCGGATTCTTCCACGGTGAGCGGTTGCTTTTTCTCCGCGCGATGCCGGCGCGTTCGTTGCGGAATGACGAACAATTCGATTTCCTGATCGCTAAGTCCTGCCTTCGCCAGCCCATGCAGCGCGGTCAGGGGAAGCCGCTTTCGTACCGCCAGGGCGAGGTCCGCCTGCGAGCGTATAACCGCTCCGAGGACCGAGCGCCCACCCAGCTTCCTTGCGACGATTTCGACAATGGACACAAGGACCTCCTTCAACGTGGCGGCAATGTGCCGTATAGATAGCGGCATATTGCCGAATTTGCAAGAACTTCGCACAGGCCCCTACTGCAAGGAGCCGGAGTGGGGACGAGGTGGTAGGGGCAGGGACTTTCGATCCACGTCGTCCACGGCAAATCGCAAGTTGGGGCGTCTTCATTATTGCTTTGGCGCGACATCTTTGCCTGGGTCAGCGTTGTGGCGATCGGCGGCACTGCATGGACACAGATAACCATCTTTGCCGAACCCCAGCGACCGGTCGAGGCTTTGCGGAACGGACCTCAGCCGGCTCTCACTGCCACGAAGCAGGAGGGATGACGTCTATCTCGTCCGGTGAGATTATCTACATCAAAGCGTTCGTTGGCCGCGTAATAGACCATGGGTGACGCGGCCTCCCTCGGAGCGCCTCGACCGGCCGGCCCCGACCTTCCCGGCACAAGCTAAGGCAGGCAGGGCATTGCATGGCGGATTGTTCCAGGCAATCGAATCCACCACTCCCTTCGCTATTGTTATTTTTCTCCACGCCTGACCGCAGCGACCTCTTGTGCAGCCCAACCGAGAGGCGCCACAACTTCTTCCGGGGATGCTGTTCAGCGCACGGACCACCTGGCCTCTTGATGGCTCGATCTGGCCGAAGAGCGGCTGCGCCTCGATCGCCTGAACGCAACGCCAGCAGCGCGACTTTCTTCCCCTGGGCTACGCCCATTCCTCGCGAGGCAAGAAAGTCGCCCCGCTGGCGTCCTCCGCTGCGCTGCGGCCCGCGGGCGGGTGCGTCGTCGATCGTCTTCGGCCTGTAGATCGCCATCGAGGCCGCGGTGGTCGCGGCTCGAAACCAGCTAAGGAGAAGTAACATGGCTACCATCGGTTCTTTCAAGAAGATCGGCAGCG
>NZ_JACEGD010000077.1 GCF_016031635.1 Bradyrhizobium diversitatis | reverse complement strand
GGGAGTGGGGCCACACCCATGATTTCGGGGCCGATAACTCTCTCTACCGGAGGCAGCCTGGGGCGAAATCATAATATTGTTCGCCATCTCAAGACACGGCGGGGCGGCTAGGTATCACTGGGGGGATAGCCGCCGCCGAACTCTTCATCTTTAGGCTGTCTTTGGGATATTTGTTGTGGTGCCTTCTGACTGATTCGTCTGTTTAAGCTGTCGGTGCGTATATGTTCGCCCTACCCGCGGATTTCGCAGAGTTAGTTCAGTTCGACTTTGAGACCGGCGTCGTGATCAGCCGCGAAGGCAAGCGGCTCGAATTCAAGCAAGACTTTAACGCGGCCGATTTCTCTGAATATACTAAGGCCCTCGCCACCTTCGCCAACTCTTCCGGCGGCGTTATCATCTTCGGCGTGAGCAACAAGCCACGGGCGATCGTCGGCGCGAACGAAATGGTAGATGAGGCCGATTGGGTGAACCGCCTGCGGGACGACTTCGATCCCGAGATCCCCTTCGCCATCCGCGAATACAAAGTTGGCAATTTCAAGCTCTATGCCGTCGGCGTGGACGCCTCCCAGCATAAGCCGGTCATCAGCCGTAAAACGCGCACCAAGGTCGTGGAGAAGAAGGGCGAGAAGAAAGACGTCACGATCCTGCAGGAAGGCACGATCTATTACCGTTACGCCGGTCAGTCTCGGCCGATTGCCTTCCCAGAGCTGCACACCATGCTAGTCGAGCGCGACGCCATGAACATGCGCAAGGTGATGGAAACGCTCCAGGTCGTGCAGAGGATCGGTCTCGACCGCGCCGGAGTTATTGACGTCACCGATCCGAAGCCAAGCATCCTGATGTCGCCGGAGACGGCCAAGGGCCTCAACTTCATCAAGAAGGCCGAGTTGGTCGAAGAGAAAGGCGCGCCCGCCTACACTGTGGTCGGTCAGGTTGATCTCCAGCATGTGGTACGAGCGCCGCTTGATGAAGCTGACAAGAACCTGCCCACGGAGGTCGCCAAGATTCTCACACCAATAATCAAAGAAGTTTACGGCATTGGCCAGATCAGCGCACAGCAAGTCACGCAGCTCATGCGGCATATGAAGATCGATGGCGACAACCATCACTGCGTCTACGAGAAAAAGATGGGCCGGAAATACATCACACGCGCCGGTATCGGAGCTGTCGAAGCCTACATCAGGCAACGCCCTGGCGAGGCGCTAGAGGCGTTCGGCTCCAAGGCCTCAAAGAACGACTATCTGATGAAGATACTCAGGGAGCAAGACGAGAAGGCCATTGTCGTTCCATCCAAGGATGTTGTACTGCCGGCCGAGATGCCGGCGAAGCTCGCGAAGGCGAAGAACTAAGGCCATAGCGACTAAATCCATGTCCACCCTAGCGAACATTTCCTAATGCACTACGATGCAAGCTTTCCCGGTGAAAGTGGAGGCTACTTTGTTTCCCGATTCCGCCCTCAGATGGCGACCCTATCCGTCGATAATCGATGGCATCGAACGCCCACCTTACGTTTTCGATCAAGGCCTTTGGCGTGGCGTGCTCTATCTGATCGTCGTGGCACCCAACCCCAGCCTTCGCGCTTATGGCATCGAAATGTCCTGCGAGATTTATGCCGGTTTTGAAGAAATGATATACTCGGTGGCCAATCATGGTGATGGTAAGACAGAAGTCTACGACGGAGGCGTTTATATCAAGGAGGCCGGGCAATCGGCATTGCTGAAATCGTATGTCGAAACCGATCCGGTTGGCCGTAAGCCGCGGCATTTCTTGTTCGTCGGTAGCGACTACTGCTACGAGGTGCTTGGTTTCTCAGAGCCTACAATCCGAGCGTTCGGCAGCCCCGAGGAGGCGTATGCTTGGGGACCCTCTAGGTCGGACGAAAACTAAACAAGGTGAGTAGCATCGCAGATCTTCGGCCTCGCGCCGATCGATGGTTTCGAGAGAGATGAAACAGCCTCGACCAATCCCGATACTACTCTGAAAGTCCTGCTTCGAAAAATGTAACATCCAAGCCGCTCTCGGCCGCTACGGAAAGTCTAGTCCTTTATCAGTGCATTGCAGGCCAACGCCAGCTAACAGACGAGCGCCTTAGCCGTCCCCAATAGTTAGTCTGGAAATCGAGTTACGTCGCATCAGCCCGTAGGATGGGTTGAGCCCTTGCGAAACCCATCGCACTTGTTTCGTAGTAACGTCGCGTCATGACCGCGTACCGCCGCAATTTCGTTCCGGGTGGGTGTTTCTTCTTCACCGTCAATCTGGCGGAGCGGCGGCTGACGTTGCTGACAGATCATGTCGGGCTGTTGCGCACGGCGTTTCGCGAAACGCACCGACGCCATCCGTTCACGATCGATGCCATCGTAGTGCTGCCTGATCACCTTCACACCGTGTGGACGTTGCCGGAAGATGATGCCGATTTTGCAATGCGCTGGCAGTTGATCAAATCCACCTTTTCGCGCGGTCTGGCGCGCAATGAGAGGATATCCCAAAGCCGCTCGGCCAAAGGTGAACGGGGCATCTGGCAACGCAGATATTGGGAGCATACCATTCGCGACGACGTCGATTTCGCGCGGCATGTCGACTATGTTCACATCAATCCGGTCAAGCACGGGCTCGTCGACAGAGTACGTGACTGGGCGCCCTCCTCGTTTCATCGCCACGTCAAGCTCGGCAATTACCCGGCCGATTGGGCCGGCGATCAGTCGGACGAGGACCGCGATTACGGAGAACGGGGATAGAGAAGCGATGGGTTTCGCAAGCGCTCAACCCATCCTACGAGCTGGCAGCCACCGTCCTAACTGAGGAACGCCGAAGCCATGCAAGAGGAAGAACAACAAGCTCGTCAGTGTCTCTTTGCGACCGCTCCGGGACACAAGCCGGCGCGGTCCAGCGGGGAGCATCTCTTTCCGAAATGGATGCGTAAGCATCTCAAGCTTGATCTTCGACAGAACAGCCACGAGCAAGTACTCGGGCGACCGGGACAGCCGGGTTACGAGATACGTCGCAGGACCGGCTTAACAATTCATCGAAAAATCAACTGCGCGTGCCGCTCGTGCAACAGCGGATGGATGAACAGAATTGAAAACGAAGCGCAGCCTGTACTTACAGCGCTTATCGCCGGAAAGGCGTTACCCCTTGACGCCGCAAAGCAACTAGCGATTGCAAAATGGGTTACACTGAAAACCATCGTCGGTGATCAGGATCATTTGGAAACTACCGCAATTTCCGCTCGCGAATGCGAGCAGTTTTTCGCAACGGCGATGCCGCTAGACAATTGGCAGATATTCATAGGGCTTTATGAAGGAACGGAATGGAATGCAAGATTTGATCATTTTCCATACGTATTGAACGCGAGCCAGCAGCCTTCGCATGATCGCCGCTACAATACGCAGTCGACCGCCATTTGCTTTGGCAGAGTTTTCGTTCTGTCCTGCAGTTCGATTTTTCCGTTTCTCTTCGAGATAAAGGGAATGGAACGTTTGTGGCCGCCAACAGCCGGAACGGTTACCCTATCGACCGCCACTATCAACGACGGAAACGCTCTCGCCACCGCGAAAATTATCGAAGAGGTCGTAGGAGTTGCTGCATCAAGAAACACTGCCGTAGCGAAGAAATAGAAGTTACGGTGACCGTGCACAAAATTTAAAGCCTAAGCATTAGTTGCCCCCCGTTTAGTGTACTATCTCAAAGACGATCAGTTGGTACCATTTAGTGCACTGTCGCCGCGATTCCGTCGTTGCTCTTTCGCCGTCATTCCGGGGCGCGCGCAGCGCGAACCCGGAATCCATCGAGCGGCAGCGTCGGCGGTGGAATGGATTCCGGGCTCGCGCCCAAGAGGGCGCGCCCCGGAATGACGGCGGAGGCCAAACCTGCTTCCCCGCAATGATCTCCTGCAACGTCGCCACATGCCGCGCGAACGCGCCGTGGCCAGCGGCCGTGGCGGCCACCGTGGTCTGCGGCATCTTCCCCACGAACGCCTTGTCCATCGCGACATAACCGGCCCGCGCCAGCGTCTCGATATGTGCGCCGAGATGACCGTCGGTAGGGCCGGTTTCTTCAGACGGCAAATTCGAGCCCTGATGCGGCCGGCAGCGCGTCGAGGGCCGCCACGATCTTCAGTCGCAGCGGCTGGCGGATGATGCCGTCGAACTCGGCCAGGCGCTTACTGGCGAGCGACTTTTCGCCGTGCGAGCAATCGGCTACACGGGGGTTGCATTTTCCCGTGTGCTCGCAAGCGCTGATCCAACAAGGCCTAGGATGACTGAGAAGCCGCAGCCGGGCGCGCCCGCCCTCGAAAAAGGGCTGGACCTTCTGGAGGCGCTGGCGGGGGCTTCACGCGGCCTCAGCCAGAAGCAACTCGCCGAACGCGTCGGCCGCTCCGTCAGCGAGATCTTCCGGATGCTGGTGGCGCTGGAGCGCCGCGGGTATGTCGCGCGCGACCCCGCGACCGGCGAATACACGCTGACGCTGAAGCTGTTCCGGATCGCCTCGCAATTTCCGCCGACCGAGCGGCTGCTGAAGGCGGCGCTGCCGGTGATGGAGCAGCTCGCCTCCCGTGTGCAGCTGTCCTGTCATCTCACGGTGCTGCACGGCGAGCAGTTCATGGTGATCGCCCGGATCGAGCCGGAATGGCTGATGGGCTGGTCGGTCAAGGTCGGCGCGGTGTTTCCGCTCACCCAGCAATACGCATCGGCCAAGGTTCTGGCGGCCTTCCAGCTCGAGGGCCGGCGCGAAGAGCTGGCGCAGGTCATCGCGACCAATGACCGGATCAGCACGAAGAAGGCGCTTGCGGCGCTCGACCGCATTTCGGCGGAGGGCGGAAACTTCTCCAACGACGACGGCTATACGCGAATCCTCGCCTATAGCTGCCCGATCATCGAGGCCTCCGGGCGCGCGGTGGCCGCAATGACCGTCCCGCTGGTGAAGCAGGAACAAATCCCGGCAAATGAGGCCAGCACCATCGCCGCCGAGCTGCGCAACGCGGCCAGGATGGTCTCCGAGAAGATCGGCGGCGTTGCCTAGGCATGATGAGATCGGGCTCCATTGCTACAACGATGGAGGTGCACTCCCTCTCCCGCTTGCGGGAGAGGGCTGGGGAGAGGGTGTTTCCGCGATGGGATAGCCCCCTAGAGGAGAAAGCCCTCACCCGCGCGTTGCGCGACCTCTCCCGCAAGCGGGAGAGGTTGCACCGAACCCGCCGCAATCGCTTCAGCCGAAGCCAAACCGCGCGCGCGATGCGCGGGCAGATCTACCCGTCGTGCTCGGCTGCCTTCAGCCTTTCTGCTTCTCTTCTGCGCTCTTTCCATCGGAGCTTTTCGAGCGCTCTTCGAAACGATCGGCGCCCTTGGCCAGATCGTGCCCCATCTTGCTCTCGTTCTTCGCTTCGTCCTTGGACGTTGCTTCACGCAAGCCTTCGGCGGCCTGTTTCCCCGCCTTTGATGATTTTCGTTCGTCATCCATTGGTGGCTCCTCCCTGATCAAGACGCCTCCCAGGAAGCTCGCTGGCTGATCCCGGTTGGGCGTACCAACGTTCCAATCAGATCGCCCGGACATCGTTCCCGCTTCCCGCGAGGCGCTTAGTCGCGCCGCGACACATACCGGCCGGACAGCACGGAGTCAGCCTCCCTGGCCGGCGCTCCTCACCCAAGATCATGAAGCTCCTTGCCAAGCGGCGGTGCCAGCCGGAAATCGGAAAAAGCGACCTCCAGTCCGGACCGCTCCGGCGTGCAGGCCATCGGTCCAACAAGATAGGAGGAACTCTTGGCGAATGGCGCAAGCCGCATCAGAGGCCATGCTCTTTCCATCGCTGGATGCCTGCAAACGAAGGACGCCATGCGCAATCGTGACGCGCAGTCGAAAGTCGCTGGGGTCGTGCTCATAGGGGGCTGTTGCCCAGTCCGATTGCCCGGCCGTCAGTACGCTGGACAGCATGGCACGCCCGTCCGAAAATTCTATTCCAGCCTTCAGCCAGCGCCGTTCATCGATACGCACCATCAGGCCCGCTTGATCGTAGAGCGCTTTGAAATGACCTCGGACACGAAGTTCGGCCGTGAACGCGTCTCCCGCCTGAAAAGCGAGGAAGTGTCCGCTATCGCGGACAAAGCCGTAATGGGTTTCGCGCCAGAAATCGGTGGCCTGGTCTGTTTCCAGCCCGAGGTAGTTGTCCTTTTCGGACCACTTTTTCGGCTCGTTCAACCAAACGCCACGAGACTGACCAAACATTTCCCATGCTCCATCGAACGCCAGTGCACCACCTGAGCACAACTCGTCTGTCCGCGCCCAGGTCCGCCTGGGGGTCACAAGCGGTCACGCCTGGCCGATCGACAGATGTCCGCTTCAATCCTCCGGAGGCGGAGGTGCTGTGGTGCGTCCGCGCACCTCACGCCAGCGTCGTCCCGCCGTCCACGACCCAGGCCGCTCCATTCACGTGCGCGGCCTCGTCGGACGCGAGGAAAGCAACGACGTTCGCGACATCCTGCGGCCGGCCATGCGCCGTCGCATTGCTTCGGCGCAATGCAATGCCGCCGTCGCGCGCCTGGCCTTCCAATTCGCGGATCATGCGCGACTCGACCGGTCCGGGCAGAACGGCGTTGACCCTGATCCTGGTCCCGGCGACATCGAGCGCCGCCGTGCGTGTCAGCCCGAGCACGGCGTGCTTGGAGGCGACATAGCCGGCGAGGCCTGCGCGCCCCCGGATCGCCGAGGTCGATGCGGTGTTGATGATGGCGCCGGTCCCGCGCTGCATCATCCTGGCGAGCACGTGCTTGAGGCCGAGGAACACGCCCTTGACGTTCACCTGCAGCACGCGATCGAACGTTTCGTCGGGATATTCGTGAAGAGGAGCGACCACGCCCTCGATGCCGGCGTTGTTGGCGAAGATGCCGATCGGTCCCAATCGCGTTTCGACCGCTTCGACGAAGGCGATCGTATCCGGCGCGAGCGAGACATCGGCGCGGATGGCGAGCGCCCTCGCCCCGCCCTGCTCGACCAGTTGTGCGGTGGCACGTGCGGCCGCCTCGTCGCGGTCGACGATCGCGACCGCGGTGCTCATCCGCGCCAGCTTGAGCGCAATGGCGCGCCCGATATCGCCGCCGCCGCCGGTGACCAGCGCGACCGGCGGCCGGTCAGTGCCGCTCACGACTTGGGGAATTCGCAGCCGCCTTCCGCGAGAGGCCGCCAGGCCTCGGCCGGCGCAATGGTCTTGACCAGCTTGTAGTAATCCCAGGGCTGCTTCGATTCCTCGGGCTTTTTCACCTCGAACAGATACATGTTGTGCAGCTTGCGACCGTCGGCGCGCACGCTGCCCTTGCCGAACAGGGGATCGTCGGTCGGCAGCTTCTTCATCTGCTCGACCACGGCCTTGCCGTCACTGGAGGCGCCGAGCGCGTCGACGGCCTTGAGGTAGTGCAGCGTCGTGGCATAGGCGCCCGCATGCAGCGCGGTCGGATAGCGGCCGTTGTTGCGCGGCGCGAACCGCTTCGTCCAGCCGCGCGTGTCGTCATTCAGATCCCAGTAGAAGGATTCGGTGAACTGCAGGCCCTGCGCGATCTTCAGGCCGAGCGAATGCACGTCGCTGAGATACAGCACCGTCGCGACGACGCGCTGGCCACCTTGCGGAATGCCGAACTCGACCGCCTGCTTGATGGAGTTGATGGTGTCGCCGCCGGCATTGATCAGCGCGATGATCTCCGCCTTCGACGACTGGGCCTGCAGCAGGAAGGAGGAGAAGTCCTGCGTGTTGATCGGGGTGCGGACCCCGCCGAGAACCTTGCCGCCGGATTTCTGCACGACGTTCTTGATGTCGCCTTCCATGGCATGGCCGAAGGCATAGTCGGCCGTGAGCAGGAACCAGCTCTTGCCGCCGCTCTCGACGACGGCGCGCGCGACACCCGACGAGAGCGCGTAGGTATCGTAGGTCCAGTGCACGAGATTGGGCGAGCAGGACTTGCCGGTCAGGTCCGACGAGGAGGCGCCGGACACCAGCAGAGTCTTGTTGTTCTGCTGCACGATGTTGCGGACCGCGAGGGCGACAGCGGAATTCGGCGCGTCGACGATGACATCGACTCCCTGGCGATCGATCCATTCGCGCGCGATGTTGGCGCCTACATCGGCCTTGTTCATGTGATCGCCGCTGATGATCTCGATCGGCCGGGTCATCTTCGGACCGGAAGCCTGGAAATCCTCGACCGCCATTTTCGCCGCGAGCAGCGAGCCCGGGCCGGTGACATCGGCATAGAGGCTGGACATGTCCGTCAGCACGCCGATGCGAAGCGGCTTCGTCTCCTGCGCCCGTACACCAAGGCCCGTCATGCCCAGCGCCAATCCGCCGGCGCCGGCCAGCAGCCGGCGGCGGCTCACCCGAAATCGTCCTTCCATGTCGAATCCCTCCTTTGCCTCGTGCGTGTTTCTTCCCGCTTCGCCGCCCGCACGTACATCGCGCGCAGGCTGATCTTGTCGTTCAGGGAATGAGCCGCTCGATGAGCCGCCGGTCCTCGACCTCGAATCCGCCGCCATAAACCTCCGACACCATGAAATGCGCGCCGAGGATTTCCGGCTCGAGCTCGGCAATCGGATCGTACTCGCTGGCGTGCAGCGTCATCGCGGCACGGCCCGGCAGCGGCTTCGAGTATTTCAACGGCGTGCGCCGATAGGCGATGTCCGCATAGGCGATGCCGAGGCGCTCGGGATGCGGCAGGCGACGCACATGGATTTCGCCGGCCGGCAGTTCGTCGCCATCGACGATGCGGACGACGGGTGCGGATGCATCCGGCGTGAAGGCGAAATCGGCGAGCGGGATGCCGCGGCGCCGGACCCACCCGCTGATCGATCCATCGGCGTGCTCGTCGAAGGCGTAGTGGGCGTCCTTCTTGGTGTAGCCGAACACCTCGCGCCCGGCGCAGATCCCCATGGGATCGCTGCAGTACATGAAGATGTGCGTCTCGGTGAACAGTCCCTTGTAGCGGACAGGCACGGAGATCATCAGGTCGAACATCTCGCCCGTGTGCACGGCCAGGGAATGGCCGGGCGAACGCATGAAGCGGAAGGCGACGCGATCGCTGGCGATCTCGAACGGCGTGTCGGCAAGCAGGGCGGCGACCTTGCCCGGCGCGACGCGGGTCATGATCTCGACGGTCCGCAAGGTGCAGCCCCACTCGACCGGATAGGCCGGTGAATAGGGCGGATTGACCCCGCTGTTCGGCTTAAGCCGGTACTGCGCAAACATGCGTCGAGCTGGATCGTCGGGATCGGCCACGGTCATCGGGTCCGCTTCCTCCTTTTTATTCATATATGATTTTTAACTTTCATATATGAAATATAGGGCGAGTCAAGCAGGCTTCCGCCGAGGCGTCCGCGGCTGGTCGAATCGATTGGCGCCGGCTGGCGAAAATCCCTAACGTCGCCCTCAACCCCAAAACGCCGAATCGTTTGCCAGATGCCGCCTGCGGAACAACTCAACAACGCGTTCGAATTCACCGTCTCCGAGCTCTCGCAGTCCCTGAAACGGACGGTGGAGGACACCTACGGCCATGTCCGGGTTCGCGGCGAGATCTCGGGGTTCCGCGGCGCGCACTCGTCCGGCCATTGCTATTTCGCGCTCAAGGACGAGAGCGCCAAGATCGAGGCGGTGATCTGGAAGGGCGTGCACGGCCGCATGCGCTTCAAGCCCCAGGAGGGGCTCGAGGTGATCGCCACCGGCAAGCTCACGACCTATCCGGGCTCCTCGAAATACCAGATCGTGATCGAGGCGCTGGAGCCCGCGGGCATCGGTGCGCTGATGGCGCTGATGGAGGAGCGCAAGAAGAAGCTCGCGGCCGAAGGCCTGTTCGACGAGGCGCGCAAGCAGCTGTTGCCCTGGCTGCCGGAGGTGATCGGCGTCGTGACCTCGCCGACCGGCGCCGTGATCCGCGACATCCTGCATCGGCTGGAGGACCGCTTCCCCCGCCGCGTGCTGGTGTGGCCGGTCAAGGTGCAGGGCGACGGCTCGGCCGAGCAGGTCGCGGCCGCGATCCGCGGCTTCAACGCGCTGCCGGAGGGCGGCAAAATTCCGCGGCCCGACGTGCTGATCGTCGCGCGCGGCGGCGGCTCGCTGGAGGATCTCTGGTCGTTCAACGAGGAGATCGTGGTCCGCGCGGCAGCCGAGAGCATGATCCCGCTGATCTCCGCGGTCGGGCACGAGACCGACATCACGCTGATCGACTTCGTCGCCGACAAGCGCGCGCCGACGCCGACGGCGGCGGCCGAGATGGCGGTGCCGGTGCGCGGCGAATTGTTCGTCGAGGTCGCCGATCTCGGCCGCCGCACCCGCGCCTATTGGCAGCGCGCCCAGGAGAGCCGCCGCGGCGAGCTGCGCGCCGCCGCGCGCGCATTGCCGGCGGCCGGCGATCTCCTGGCGATCCCGCGGCAGCGGCTGGATTCGGCAGGCAGCGCCCTGCCCCGCTGCCTCAAGGCCAACACGCATGCGCATTTCCGCCGGTTTACCGCCGCCAGCTCAAAGCTGACGCTGCGGGTGCTGCACGGGCAGATATCGCAGGCCGATCACCGGCTCACCGTGTGCGGCGAGCGGCTGGGCCTCTCCGCGCGCTCGCTGCTGCGACGGCGGCGCGACCGCTTCGCCGGGCTGGAGGTGCGCCTGCGCGCCTCCAAGCTCTCGAACGCACAGGCGCAGCGCAACGCGATCGCGCGCCAGCGCGAGCGCACCCATCGTCTGGCCGAACGCGCGGGGCGCGCGCTCGCGACGCTGCTGCACCGGCTCGACACAAGGGTCGAGAACAGCGGCAAGCTGCTGTCGGCGCTGTCCTACCGCAGCGTGCTCGCGCGCGGATTTGCGCTGGTGCGCGACGAGGCGGGGCATCCCGTGCATGCGGCGGAGGCGATCGGCCCCGGCGCGCGCGTCGAGATCGAATTCGCCGATGGCCGCGTCGGCGCGACGGCGGATGCGGATCGCGCGGACCCCGCCGCAAAGCGCACGGCAGTGCAAGCCAAGCCGGCCGCGCAGGACGCCAAGCCCGCGCCGAAGCGCGTGGCCAAGAAGGTGGATCAGGGCAGCTTGTTCTGAGGCGCGAGGATGGTGCCTCTCGCTCGGTGTCGTCCCGGCGAAGGCCGGGACCCTTAACCACAGGAAGGAGTTTGGCGAAGACTCGTCGTTCGGTACTCCGACCGCCCGCAATTGATAGATCACGCGGTATGGGTCCCGGCCTTCGCCGGGACGACGGTCGAGGTTTTGGTGACCGACACCGGCTCTCAGCGGCAGGACAATCCCGCGTCGATCGTGGTCCAGAAGCCGCAATGTTCCGGCGCCAGCATTGGCGCGCCGGCGCGGGCTTCGAACAGGAAGATCGCGACGGTGAAGACGATCAGGGCGGAGGCGAAAAGGACGATGCGGTTGCGCATGTGAGATCGGTTTAACCGTCATCGTGGTCGAAAGATGGCACGGTCGCAGCCGAAACCGGCGCGGCATGGGCCCGTAGATTCCCGGTCGGCCATACTCCGTGCAGGGCGGTGGTCGATGCGGGGCTGCCCGCCCAATTTGTTCCTCGGGCGGCCCCGCCTTCGCTCTACCGAGCTACGGCGCGGCAGGCCCGCTTATCCGCCTCACCGCGCCAGCCACTGCGCGACGTCCTTCTGCGAGGCCGCGCGGGCCTCGGCGTCCGTATGCTCGGCTGCTGCGTGCAGCTGCGTGCCGGCGCGGTCGAAATCGTGATCGGCGCCGGGATAGACCACGATGCGCGCGAGCGCGCTGCGGCCGCGCGCGCCCTCCACCATCTGGCGGCAGGCCGGCGGCGAGGACACGTCGTCATCGGCGCCGATCAGCACAAGCGTCGGGACCCGCGTGCTCCACCCCAGACCCGCCGAGATCCGGCAATCCGGATAGAACGCGATCGCGGCGCGGAAATCCGGAGTGAGATCGCGCGCTGCGCTCTGCGGGCGTACCGCCCAGAGCAGTGCGCTCGCGCCGTTGGCCCAGCCGATCAGGCTGACGCGGTCGTGCGCCACCCAGGCCTGCTTCATCAGCCAGGCGCGCGAGGCCGCGATATCGGCGACGCGCTCGCGCCGCGCTTTGACATGCATCTCCCTGACGCGGCATTGCGGCCCGAGCTCACGCGAGCCGTAGCTGTCCGGCAGCAGCACGGCATTGCCGGCCTTGAGCAGGCGCTCGGCCCAATCCCGATAGCGCGGCAGCACCGGATCGGGGCTGCGGCGCCGGTGCGGCATGCGCGGCCGATATCAGCAGCGCCAGGAACAGGGCGGTCAGTCGAAAGCGCATCGGACTCTGCCGGAAAAGAGGCCGGAACCAGCGATCCTTCGCTCGAAGCCTTATCACGCAGAAACGGCGGTAAAACATCACGAACCGGTGGGTTTGACGGGCGGACAAGCCACCCTATCTATGCTACATCCAAGCCAACACATCGTGCCCTCCAGGGTTTTCCTGGGAGGGGCCTTCCACGGAGACTTTCGACCGTGCTGAACAAGTTCGGCCCCTCGGGCCATGGCGAAGCGCAGGTGCAGTATCTCGACGGCGATTTCCGCGTGATCTCGCCGGGGACCTTCGTGCGCTGCGCGATCACCGACACGCGGATTCCGCTCGACGAGCTGAAGTACTGGAGCGTGGATCTGCAGGAGGCCTACGCCACACCCGTCGCGGTGCTGCAGCGGCATTTCCCCGGCGCGCTCAAGCCGCAGCCGTAAGGCCCTTGGCGCGCGGCTATCGCTGCGCCGTGCCATCCGACGAGCCTGCGCAGGTCTTGATGAAATCCTTCCGGGCCTCTCCGACGATTTTCTGATCGATCGCCTGCTTCAGACAATCGACACGCGCCTGCGCCATGCAGAGCTGCAGCTGGTCGCGCCTGTCCTGCCCCTTCAGGCTTTGCGTCGTAGCCAGGCACGCGACCCGTTTGGTGGCGGGAACCGGCACCGTCTCTGCTGGAGCAGCGGACGGCGTCGTTTGCGCAGCAAACACAGGCGCAATGATCAGACACACAAGGCTGGCGGCGACAGTCGCGGACGGAAATTTCATCGCATTCTCCCGATCGTCCGAACCGATAGAAGTCTTGCGATGAATGCCGCCTGAATGACCTGCGGGACCGAGAAGACCCAGCACGGGGATGAGTGCTTCGCGTCCCGACGATGTTTGCGTGCCTGATCTCGCAGCCGTGATCTCCGTGCCGCTCCGAGTTGCATCGAACAGTTGCGTGCACTCCACGGCGAGTCATTTCGCGCTGTGGTGGATTCTTCGTTGCCGTTCGGCGCCCTTGAGTTGTTTGACGAAGTCTCGGCGAAACAGAGCGCTGCTAAAGTGCATGTTAGGTAATCAGCGCTGTTCCTTTTTCGCACAGGCGATCAGATCAAACCGAACAGCGCTCAAGCTTCGGAATTGGCACAGTCTGTGAACGGGCTCATACCGAAGAGCCATCTGGCGGGCTATGATCATCCCGAAAACTCGCGGTGGAATATCTGTAAATTGAGAGTCAAACGATGGGGGTGATCATGCCCGCCATATTGGACCTGCTCTATCGTGAATATTGCCGCGCCCGCCTCGCCGAGATGCGCAAACAGCTTTTGATCGCAGCTAAACGCTCCGAAACTCTCGAAGCGGATCATCATCCTGCGAAGCAGGGCGACGATGAGGGAGCGGACGCACACCGCAAGACCGGTCAGGGCATGCCGAACTGAAGCGGCCCAAGACCGGCGATCACTCCCGCATGGCAGGTGCAGTAGGGTGGGTTGGCTGGGCAGATGTGCGAAGCGCATCTGCTCAGTGTAACCCACCATGCATCGGCGAATGCGGGACGAAGTCGGTGGGTTACGCCCTGCGACTTCGCTTCGCGCAGTCGCAGAGCTAACCCACCCTACGGGACCGACGAGATCAGCGCCTGGAAAATCTGCGCTCGCGCGCCCTGTAGAGATGATCGCTGATCAATTGCCGCAGCTTTGCCGGCTCGTCGAACTCGAGCTGAACGGCGAATGGCACGATGCCCTCGGGCACGTCCGCGCGGCCGCGCAGGCGTGCAAGGTCTTTCTCTGTTGTCACCAGCGTGAGCTGCTCGCGCTGCGCGTCCGCTGCGAGCGTCGCGATCTCGCCTTCCGAAAACGAGTGGTGGTCGGCGAAGGCGCGCGTGCGCGCGACCGCGATGCCGCTGGCGTGCAGCGTGCGAAAGAAGCGCTCGGGGTCGCCGATGCCGGCGAACGCGAAGACCCGCTTGCCGGTCAGCTGCACGAGCGAGGCCGCAGCCGGCTTCAGGCGTGCCCGCAGCTCCGGCTTGTCGCGCTTGGCAAGCTCGGCCGCGACATCGTTGGCGGCACGGCCATCGCCGATCAGCACCAGCGCGTCGGTGCGCGCGAGCTGCGCCTGCAACGGCGCGCGCAGGGGGCCCGCGGGAAACACCTGGCCGTTGCCGAGGCCGCGCTCGCTGTCGATCACGATCAGCGACGCGTCCTTGAACAGACCAGGATTCTGGAAACCGTCATCCATCAGGATCACGGTGGCGCCCTGCGATTTCGCCAGCGCGACGCCGTCGAGTCGGTCGCGCGCGACTGTGACCGGGACGTCACGCGCCATCATCAGGGGCTCGTCGCCGACGTC
>NZ_JACEGD010000076.1 GCF_016031635.1 Bradyrhizobium diversitatis | reverse complement strand
CCGCCGAATCTTCATCTCTGGCCAGAAGCGCGGCGTCTTCGGTGTCATCAAGCGCGAGCTGCGCCGCCGTTCCGCCATCGAACCCATCATCGGACACCTGAAGACCGATGGCCACCTCGGCCGCTGCTACCTCAAAGGCCGCGCCGGCGATGCGGCCAACGTCATCCTCTCAGCCGTCGGCCACAACTTCCGCCGCATCCTCGCCTGGATCAGAGAACTCTTGTGCCTGTTCCTGATCCAGCTCTGGCGCACGCGCGCCTGTCCGGCCCCGCTCAATTCGGCTTCTTAACGGACGACTCACAAGCCAGCGCGCAGCCGCTGCTGGATCATTTGTCTCGGGAGCGTATTGCTGGTCCTGCGACCTGCCCATGCTGTGGTGACAACCGATTACCCAAGATCGATGAGGACGTCACCGAGACGCTGGAGCTCCCGGACGGGACGTGATGATATCCAGTGTCTGGGCCACATCTTCCCTCGGTCAAGGCCACATATCCTGCTCGGCTCCGGTCTCGACTCCGCATTGATGCCGTTCAGTTGACGGCCGAACAAGGTATTGACGTCACGCTCCGGAAGCGAAACACCATCTCGTCATCAGATGGTTTATCCGGGCGATTGGGACAGCTGACGACTTGATGGCCTTCTTAAACTTATCAATGATATCTGCGCGCTCCCGCTCCAGGCTCACCAGCACAAGCATCGAACTAGACTTTCCCACCGCCTTGGGCGAAACGATCGAGACATCAGCCTTGATGACGCCCTCCAAGCGGAGCCTCTTCAATCGTCGTTGGCACGCAGTAGCGGAAAGCCCCCGCCATTTCGCCGATCCACCTCTGACGTTAGACGATTGTTCTTTTGCACGATCTCAAGAATGCAGGCGTCTATTCGATCATACTGCATAATCGGCCCCAAGCTTTCGGGTGAAATGCGGCGTTAAAGGCTTCGGCGATGCAGAAAATCCTCCGAGTCGCGATGACATACGACGCAAACATATTCGCAATATCAGTATCCTGAATACACTCGCACTTCAACAAATGGCCGCTTGGACGCACAAATGGTCCTTAAAAAAAATCGGCAGCCGAGGCCGCGGTCAGCACGTATAATCTTCATGCCGAACTTGTTGACGACTACCGAAATCGCCGGCTCTCGCCCTCTTTCAGAGGACGAAACCCAGTCGGGCGTCGTTCCGTCACGGCGCGAAATGTGGTCTGGCCGAGAATTTAGGAACCCACACCCATCCGCATTGCGATTGAAAGGAAGTGCAGAATGACCATTGATGTCAAAGAAGTCAGCGAGAAGGACAAAAGGTCCGTCCTACATCCTTTCACGCATCTCAAGGATTTTGCGACTGGCAAGCTTGGGGAGCCAACGATCGTCGAAACAGGTAAGGGCATCCGAATTCAGGACGCTCACGGGAATGAGCTGATTGACGGTTTCGCTGGCATGTATTGCGTCAATGTTGGCTATGGGCGTACCGAAGTCGCCGAGGCTATTTCGCGGCAGGCCTACCGTCTCGCGTATTATCACTGCTACGCGGCGCACACGACAGACGAGCTCGCAAATCTCTCGGATCGTCTCGTCAAGATGGCGCCAGGAAAGATGAGCAAAGTCTTCTACGGCATGTCCGGCTCCGACGCCAATGAGACGCAGGCAAAGCTCGTCTGGTACTATAACAACCTTCGAGGTAAGCCGAACAAGAAGAAGATCATCTCGCGCGAACGCGGCTATCACGGTTGTAGCGTCGTTTCCGGTTCGATGACGGGTATGAGATTCTACCATGACTATATGGATCTTCCGCTGCCGCAAATAGTGCGGACCGGTGCTCCGCACCACTATTGGGGCGCGACCCCTGGGGAGACCGAGGGCGAGTTCTCTGCCCGTCGCGCGGTTGAACTCGACCAGCTCATCGAGCGCATCGGTCCAAACAATGTGGGCGCCTTCATCGCCGAGCCGGTGCTCGGCACTGGCGGTATTACGCCGCCGCCGGAAGGCTACTGGAAAGCAATCCAGGCTGTGCTTGACAAGCACGACGTTTTGCTGATCGCCGACGAAGTAATCACCGGCTTCGGCCGCACCGGGTCAATGTTTGGCTCTCAGCACTACGGTATCGAACCGGATCTCATCACCGTCGCCAAAGGTTTGACTTCTGGCTACTTCCCTCTTTCCGCTGCGATCGTCGGCGAGAAAGTCTACAAAGTCTTCGAAGATGGTGCTGACAAGGTCGGCGCATTTTCGCACGGCTATACTTACTCGGGTCATCCAATCGGAGCCGCTACGGCAAATGCCGTTCTCGACATCGTCGAGAAGGACAACCTTGCTGGGAATGCCCGCGAGGTAGGTGCCTATTTCCAAGCTCAGCTCAAGAAGACTTTCGCGCAGCTGCCGATCGTCGGTGAAGTGCGCGGGGTCGGGTTGATGGGCGCTATCGAGTTCGTCAGCGACCGCGATAGCAAAACGCGTTTCGACCCCTCCCTCAAAGTTGGTGCTCGTATATCCAAGGCAGCCCGCGACCGCGGCCTGATCGTGCGCCCTATGCCCCATGGCGAGATCCTCGGTTTCGCTCCGCCGCTCGTGACCACCAAGGCTGAAATTGACGATATCATCTCGATTACTGAAAAGGCCGTGGGCTCCGTAATGGACGAGCTCGTTCGTAGCGGTGAAATGATCTAGCGAATGGCGGCCGGAGGCTTCGGCCACTATCTCCAGAGCGTATGCCGGTGATCTCCATTCATTGCGATGGCGCTGGTCCCTTCGGGTTGACATCGCGGGATGACGTTGATGTCTCGGCGAGCGAGATCCGGGACGAGGTGCCGGGACAGTGACCTCTGCCTTGGGCATGCGACAGCTTAATCGTGGGGCTGAAACCCCGAGATGGCAAAATAGCAGGGCGGCGATTGACGTATGTCCGATAACGTGAACTACAAGCTCTTTATCAACGGAACGTGGCGCTCAGGCGGCAATGGTACCGCTTTGACGCTCATCAATCCTGCCACTGCGCAGGAATTCGGACATGTGGCCGTTGCGTCCGCGTCCGATCTAGATGATACGTTGAAGTCTGCGGAGGATAGTCTGCTGCCTTGGTCCAGTACACCGGCCCACGAACGGGGGGCGGTTCTCGTTCGCGCCGCACAAATACTAAAGGGAAAGATCGAATCTGCGGCATCAGCGCTTTCCAAAGAACAAGGGAAGACTGTGGCCGAAGCGAAAGGCGAGTATGCGCGTGCGGTCGAAACGCTCGAATGGAATGGCATTCACGCGAAGGAATTGTCGGCTCCATTCTCGATCGATCATAAAAGGACAATCGTACCGGAAGCAATTGGTGTTGTTGCTGCGTTTGCACCCTGGAATTACCCGGCCGTCCTCAACGCCCGAAAACTTGCCGCTCCTATCGCAGCCGGGTGTCCGGTAATCTTGAAAGCGGCGGAGGAGACTCCAAGTGCTGGCGTCTACCTAATGGAGGCCTTGGAGGAGGCAGGGATTCCGGCCGGAGTAGTGAGCCTGGTTTTCGGCCACCCGCCAATGATCTCCAAGCATTTGCTCGGTTCATCTGTCGTCCGAGTTCTGTCCTTCACCGGCTCGACGCCGGTTGGCAAACAGCTTGCGAAGATTGCAGCAACCAGTCTTCAGCGATGTGTTCTAGAGCTTGGCGGCCACTCCCCTGTCGTAGTCTTTGAAGATACTGACGTCTCAAAGGCGGTTTCTGCAATATCCGAATACAAGTTCGAGTGCGCCGGACAGAGCTGCAACGCGCCAAACCGCATTCTAGTCGCGCAATCTATTTATGAGGAGTTCTTGACAAAACTCGTTGACGCCGCAGAAAGGATCCGGGTCGGTCTTCCCGACGATCCTGCGACGGACATGGGCCCGATGGCTAATGCGAGACGAATCGAGGCAATGGAGCGCCTGACGAAGGACGCCGTCAGTCGTGGAGCAAGGGTTGAAACAGGTGGTAAACGCCTTGGCCGACCGGGGTTCTACTGGGCGCCTACTGTTCTGAGCAACGTTCATCCCGATTCACAGGTGCTTCACGAAGAACCTTTCGGACCGATCCTCACTGTTGCGCCATTCGATACGATTGAAGAGGCAATTGAGAGGGCCAATGCGACTGAATTCGGGCTGGCATCCTATATCTTTAGCGACTCCCCTGACATTCAGAAGAGGATGATCCGTAGCCTTTCGGCAGGTACTATCAGCGTGAACTATCTCAAGGGTGTGTCCGCGGATGCACCGCTCGGTGGCATAAAACAGAGCGGTTATGGTTACGAAGGCGGAGTGGAGGGATTGAGGATCTTCCAAAACCTAAAGCTCGTTGATTCGGCCGATGCTCCGGCTATCGATTAGGCGTGTGCGAAGCGGCAGATAGTGACGAACTTGATTGAGTGCGCTTTGGCAAATTCTGCAACGATAAAAGATGTAGTTTTGGCTCCTGGGAACGGTAGCTTCTTCTATGACGATCAAGCTGCAATACGAGCCGGCGCTGCTCATGACGGTTTTCTCTATGTGGGCGCTCCTCTGACGCCTGGGTTCACGAGCATCCGTATGCCAGCGCGTTCGCTCAGCATCGGTATTGTCTTGTCGGACGATGTCATCGTGTGGGGCGACATGATGAGCGTGCAATATTCAGGCGCAGGCGGCCGCGATCCAGTGTTTCAGATCGAGGCAGTCGAAGCCGTTACTAGATCTGTCGTCATTCCGCGACTTCTATCGGCCGACGTGTCTAACTTCCTCACTGCGTGTAAACAGGTCCTCGCGTACCACGAGCATAAGCGCCTACCGCTGGCAATTGAATATGGCGTGAGCCAAGCGTTACTCCGGGCTGCTGCGCATTTTGGCCGGACTACACTTGCTGAGGTGATCTGCTCTGAATTCTCCCTGCCGTTGCCGGAGCGGCCGATTCCAATCTATGCGCAGAGTGGCGATCTAAGAGAGCTCAACGTCGACAAGATGGTGCTCAAGTCCGTGGATCTTCTCCCACATGGATTGATCAACTCTCGTGAAAAGTTTGGTCCTTCGGGCGAGACGTTTCGTAATTTCGTTACGTGGGTCGCTAAGCGTACAAGAGAAATCGGAAAGCCCGGATATCATCCTATTCTGCACTTCGACGTTTACGGTTGGATTGGTCTCGAGATCGGCATGCAAGCGGAAAAGATTGCCGATTTCATCGCGCGGCTAGCCGATGACGTCCCCGGTTACCGGCTTCATATTGAATGTCCGGCAGACTTTGGGTCAACGGAGGCTCAGCTGCGCGAGTACGCCAAGATTGTCGCCATTCTCGATGCGCGTGGTACGGACGCCCGGGTCGTGGCCGACGAGCAATGCAATACGCTTGAGGATGTACGCCTCTTCGCCGAAGCAAAGGCTGCTCATGTCATTCAGATCAAGATGCCTGACGTGGGTTCGATCGCCGATACTGCCAGGGCAGTGTTGGTTTGTAAGGAAAATGGAGTCGGTGCGTATGTCGGCGGAAGCTGCACCGAAACAGATTTGTCGGCCAGGGCTGCGGTCAATATCGCGGTCGCTACGCAGGCCGACATGATCCTTGCAAAACCCGGGATGGGAGTCGATGAGGGCATCTCCATTGTAGGAAATGAGCAGAGCAGATTGCTCTCCATTCTTAAGTACCGACGTTCCAAAAACTCCATTCGGAATGGTGATGCGGCATCGGCATGAGAAAGACCCTTGAAGGTATTACGGTCGTTGCTGTCGAGCAGGCGGTGGCGGCGCTCTATGCATCTTCGCGCCTAGCGGATGCTGGTGCGCGTGTCATCAAAGTCGAGCGGCCCGAAGGCGACTTCGCGCGAAATTACGATAAGCTCGTTCGAGGCCAGAGTGCCTATTTCGTTTGGCTAAATCGGGGGAAACAATCAGTCTGCCTTGACCTGACGGTCGAGCAAGACCGTGCAGTTCTTGATGGGATGATTGCTCGGGCGGACGTCTTCATTCAAAATCTGAAACCTGGCAGCATCGGCAACCTTGGGTTCGGTTCCGTAGATCTGCGCACGCGTTTCCCTCGCCTGAGCGAAAAGAATGTAAGAGCCCGCTCCAGCCATGTCGTGATCAGGCGTTTCCACGACACGCCATTTGCCCCATACGTTCATAGCTGCACCGCCAGCAGCTTGGGCAGGCGGATCAGATTGTAGGCCGCAAGCGCCAATGTAGAGGCGGCGTCCACGCGCTCGCGCCCCCGCAGCTTTACCTTGGCCAGACCGGCGGAACTTTTGATCCACCCGAACACCTCCTCGATCCGCTTGCGGCAGCGTTGGCTGACCTCATAGCCAGCATGGCGGGTGGTGCGGGCGTCGACTGCCGTCTTGCGCGGAATGCCGGCCTTACTGAGGTGTCCGTTGATCGCGATGTGCGGCATCACCGATCGTTCTCTCAAGTCGTGCACGAACGGCGTGACGTCATAGGCCTTGTCCGCGCCGAGCGTGATCCGCCGGCCTGTGGGTTGGCGACTATCAATCAACGCCAGAGCCGCCTCTCGTTCGGCGGTGCCGGTGGCCTGGCTGACGATGCCGCCGACCGCCAGGCCATAGCGCTTCACCATCAGAGCATGCCCCATGTAGCAGAGCTTGGCCGGCCGTCCGTCGGCCTTCTCGTACTGCCGAGCCTCCCGGTCGATCGTGCTTTGGTGCGTCTCGTTCGATGCGCGCTTGCGCCTGACATCGCGAGGCTGCAAGCACGCGGGACTCTGCTCCTGGCCAGCCGGCGCGGATGCCACTGCGACGTAATGCAGCCCGCCCCTCCCCACACGGTGGGCCACAATTCCCGCAAGAGGACAGGCCAGTACTCCAGAATTACCCTTACTCACACCCTGGCACGACCTCACTGAGCTTCTGGACATTTGATAGCGTCTTCCAAGTGGCTGCGACAATCTCGTCCGCGACGTCGGCTTCGGCGGCCCACTTAATGAACGCTTCCCTCATCTTACCGTTACCGCGTAGAATATTGATCTGGTGACTGAGCGCATCGCGGAAACCCACGTCCTCCTTGCGGACGACGACACCGTAGAGAATCACCGGGCTCTGCGGGTCGACGACCACATCCAGGCCAAGCTGCTTCAGCTTGCTGATCGAGAATGAGAATTGACCGGCGACGTAGGCATTCGCCCGACCGCCGATAACCGTGGAGATACCAGCCTGATTGTCGGGAGCGTAGACGAACTGCTCGCGCTTCACCCCCGCCTTCAACGCGAGGGCTTCGGGCTGCCCGCCCGAGGTCACCGCCACCCTGACCTCCGGCATGGTGGCGATCTGGGCCAAGCTCGTCAAATGCTTCGGATTCCCGGCCTTTACGAATAGCACGTTTCGGTTGAGAAAAACGGGCGCCGAATACAGAACTGCTTTGCACTTTTCTTCGCTCGCCTGCAAAACCGGCACGACGAGATCAACCTGCCTTGCCTGCAGCGCCGGGATCATCGCACTATAGTCTATGAGCGAGGGCGTTAGCTCAGGCAAGCCCATGCCTTGGAGCGCGAGGTTCGTGATGTCCGCCATGTAGCCTGTGGTTTTTCCTGTGGGCGAGATCGCTATCAAGGGTGGCACCGACGCGACCGCCGCCTTGACTACACCCGCCTTGCGAAGCGAGCCCACGAAAGAGTCGTCAGCTTGCGCAAACGCCTCAGACGAATTGCCGGCCGATGTGAGCAGCACGACCAGCAACGATAAACTCTGTGTCTTCCGCATAAAGTCTCCTCCCTTGAGAAAGTTGGGCACACCGTTCATTTGGGCTTGTGTACGGGGGGGGTCGCACGAAATTGATACTCAAAACGGTCGGCCCGTGCGATCGTCCGACCAACAAACAGTGGGCGGCCGTCTGTACCAATCAGCGCAAACCGAATAACGAGTACAGGAAAGCCAGTCACGATTTTGAGAAACGCCGCCTGTTCTTCAGTGGCGGTCGAACCTTCGATGCAGAAGTCGATGTGATCAAACTCAGAATTTCGGACTTGGATGATCGATCTCTCCAAATGCCCTCGGAGTTGAGACGGATCAACGAGGTGGCGCGGAAACCAAATCCTGTCAAGTGCCACCGGTTCGTCGTCTGCGAGAACAATCCTGTCGAGCCGATAGCCAATTCCTGCATTATTACGGTCAAGTCCCTTGTCGTCGCCTGATGGGGCGAGCGTCAGATCGAGTTCTTGGATGCTAGGCTTCATCCCCGCTTTGCGTAAATCATCCTCAAGGGTGGAAATTCCATCTTCCTTGAGCAAACGGCGCGTGATCTTTCTCCTGCTTGCGACGAAAACACCGCGTCCCTGTCGTCCGACAAGATGACCCTCAAGAATGAGATCACGAATAGCTCGACGGATAGTGATCGTGCTGACGCCGAATTCCTTCGCGAGATCCTGCGCGCTCGGTAGCTGTGCGCCGGGCCCATATTTGTCAGTACCAACAAGAGCCCTTAATTTCCGCGAAACCGAGCGATAGAGAAACTGGTCACCATTCAGCATTTGAGTCGATTCAGTTGTCGTGCCGCCAGGTATTTTAAGCTTCTGTTCGCAATCCGCCTGAGGACAGCTCCGGGTCTTTTAGTTGTAGCTCTCGCACCTTCACGCAGGGGCAGGAGGACTCCGAGTCCGCGGCTGCAAGGTCAAATAGAAGCCATGTCGAGCAAGCGTTCGCTTAGTGATCCCAACTCTTACCTTTGCCGCTGGAGGAGCAGTTTAGGTTGCATAGATCGGGCTGACGTGATCGAGCCGACGCTTGAGAGCCGCCCAAGCGCGTTCACCTCTCTCAGGCGCGCTCTTGGCAAGGGCCGCGACGTGAATCGCAACAGCGTCCGGTGGCAGAAGTATTTTCTGTCCACCTTGTAAAGCTGCGATTTGAACGCGACACGCTTGCTCCATGTAATACATGTTATAGAACGCCTCGGCCACCGTGCGTCCAACAGTGAGCAACCCATGATGCCGCAGGATCATCACGTCGTCTTTGCCAAGATCACGCACCAATCTGTCGCGCTCTTCTAGATTGAACGCGAAACCTTCGTAGTCGTGATAGGCAACATGCCCGTAAAACTCCATTGACGCCTGATTCAATGGAAGGAGACCGTGTTCCTGAGCGGCGACAGCCATGCCTCCGAGACTGTGCGTGTGCATGACACACATGGCGTCGTGTCGGCTCATATGCACGGCTGAATGGATTGTGAAGCCCGCGTTGTTGATTTTGGAGGCTTGGCTCTCGTCAATCGCATAACCATCGGGGTCCACGACGACGAGGCTCGAAGCCGTGATCTCGTCGAACAGCATCCCGAACGGATTGATCAGAAAGCGATGCTGTTTGCCGGGGAGTCGTGCAGATAGGTGAGTGTAGATAAGGTCGTCCATGCCGAAATGGGCGATCAGACGATAGGCCGCAGCCAAATCGCACCGAATCTCCCACTCCTCGCGTTCGGTTCCATGCATCTGTCTTCCCCTTCCTGTAATGGTTCACCGCCATCTCCGAGGCGGCCCGCTTCGCTATTTTTTGACGACCAAGACGCGCGGCGTCGTGGTTAGCGGCGCATATCCGGTCTGTGTGATCTCTAAAGGCTGCGTGACCGCGACACTCCTGGTTCCGTTGTCAAGCCATAAACCGGGCATCAGGTGCAAGCACATGCCTGGCTGAAGAACTGTCTGCTCGTCTTCGCGAATACTCACAGTACGCTCTGAGCCTGCCGGCGGGTAACCGATCCCCTGTGAATAGCCGATCCTTTCAGTTTTCACGATCCCATGTTTCGCGAGTACTTTGGAGAAGGCCGCGAAGACTTCTGAACAAGCACGACCTGGCCGGACCGTTTCCAGCGCCGCATTCAGGCCCTCGATTTGGATTTCCGCGAACTTTGTGTACTCTGGAGTCGGCTTTCCAATACAAATTGTGCGACTTACATGGACCTGATAGCGCAGCCGATTTCCATGAACTTCGATGTTGATTTGTGTTGAATCTGGCAGCGGCCTATCTGTCCACGCAGAATGTGGCCCGCGAGCACGGTCGCCAACACAGAAGTACGGGATAGATGAGTCATAGCTGCCGCCAAATTCGGGTAATCCAGAATGCTGCTGGTGATATACAGCAGCAGCAAGGTCGCATTCGCGCACGCCCGGCTCTGCCATTTCCACTGCACGGGTAAGCATGGCATCGGCGATGCGACCCGCCTGCCGCATGAGGGTCAGCTCGGCCGGACTTTTCACAATCCGTATCCAATTGACAAGTAGGTCCGCGTCCAAGAACTCGGCATTCGGAAGAGCCTTGACGAGGTCTGCGTGGGTGCGGGCCGAGTAGTAGTAGCCGCCCAGCTCCACGCCGATTCTTGCTGTTTCGCCACCGACTTCCTTCACCACGTCGGCTATGAACGCCCAAGCTGACGAGGTTGTTGAGTTAACGTAGAAATCGGGGAACCCCCTGATATTCTCTTCCGCAAGGTAGGTAAAGATTTGCGCCGAAGGTCTGTCCACCAGGCGCGTGACGTAGATCGGCTCGGAACGATTCAGCGCCACGATGAGCATTTGCGGCGTATAGAACGTATAGGAATCATAGCCGGTCAGGTAATTGACGTTTGGGGGCTCAGACAACAACAGTATGTCCAAGCCACGCTTAGCCATTTCATGCTTCGTGGTTGCGAGGCGCGAGTCGAATTCCGTGCGCTCGAAGTAGAGAATTTTTTCCAAAAGCAATATCTCCTTGATAGGCAAAGCTTGCGCCGACAGTGCCCTGCACCGATTTGACTCCAGTTAGTATACCTAGTATGTAATGTCAATATTCGGAACCAAGCGCGAGGTCGCGCTTGCGCAGCGAGTTAGAAATTCTTCCATCTTGCGTCGCTGTGCTCGCCTCGGCACCCCGGGGAAACCGTAGGAATACCAAGGATGGCTATTAGCACTGAATATACTAAGTACCCTGACGCACTCATGTATCGGTTGAAGACCTGCATGCCAGGGCGATTCGGACGAGGTTCGCTCTGGGCGGCCGTGTTTGGGCATTGCGACCACGGCAATGGTGCTGCCGAAGACGCAAGCCATGCTAACGAGCTTTCGCGGGAACGTAATCCTAAGTCAGCGCGCCCTAGCACTTCAACTCGTACGAGGTAAGTCAATATGGATCTCAAGCCCAAAACGCCGACAGACATGATCGCAAGCACCCCATCGCTCACCATCGCATTGCACCACCCGCACGCAGAAGAGTACGCAAGACTGATTGGACAGCGGTTTCCTCAGGTCCGCACAATTGTGGCGCCAGACGTACGCCGCTTAGAGGCTTGCATCAGCGAGGTAGACGCCATACTCGCTTTCCAATTTCCCGCAGCACAGTTTGACATGGCGAATAAGCTTCGTTGGTTCCAATCAACGGGGGCGGGCGTCGACTCCTTCTTCCCGGTGTGCGACAGGGCGGCACACGTGACGGTGACGAACGCCCGCGGCATTCATGGAGAGCTAATTGCCGACTACGTTATGGCCGGAGCAACCATGCTCCATTGGGACTTTCGCCGCTTCTTGCGTGAGCAGGCCGAGCAGAAGTGGAACTTTCGGGCAGTGACCCCGCTTGCCGAGATGACACTCGGCGTGATCGGCCTTGGCTCGATCGGAGCAACCATTGCTCGCCGTGCGAAGAGTGCCGGGATGAGGGTTGTTGGGTCAAAGCGCAATGTTGCGGAGGTCATCGAAGGAGTCGATCAACTCTTCGGCCCGAACGAACTCGACAAGCTCCTGCCAGTCTGCGACTTCGTGGTCCTGGCGGTGCCGTCGACGTCCGATACGGTGGGTCTGATCGGCGCCACCGAGCTCTCTCGCATGCGGCCAAGTGCCTTTCTGATCAATATCGCGAGAGGCACCGTGATCAAGGAAGCTGAGCTGATCGACGCATTGCAGTCCGCCAAGATCGCCGGCGCGTTGTTAGATGTGTTTGAACGAGAGCCGTTGCCACAAGAGAGCCCTCTCTGGACACTCCCGAACGTTATTGTCACACCACATACATCAGGTACGCCAACAGACTACACAAAGCGATTTTTCGATATCTTCGCAGAAAACATTGAAAGGTATCTCGCTGGACAACCTTTGAAAAATGTGGTGGACGTGAGGCGTGGCTACTGACTCTACCGTCGCTTGAAAAATGCTCCGGCCTCCCGAAAGCGAGTTTGTAGGTGTTCTCAACAATCAGCGAGAGGTCAAGCTATCCGACGCTAGTACGGCCCAGGCACTCGATGCACTATCGCCGCCGAATTGGGATAGCGGTATGCGACGAGTGGGTACCGGAAGGTGTCTTGGTTTTCATGACCCATGTACGTCCGTGAGAAATCGCGATTTCAATTTGATGAAAGGGTGCCAATGACGACTTTCACTAAAGTCATTCTGTTTACCGATAGCGATGGCCGGGCCAGATTTCGTGAGGAGTCGATTGACTTAGACCAAGGTACGCCTGAGCTCCGACTATCGCAGTCATTCCCATGCGATAACTATCTGCTACGCGAGAGTCCCGTCGGATTTCGATTGGGGTTTCATTGCACCAGCATGCCACTAGGGATTTTTATCGTGCAGGGCCAAATGGAGATCACTTTGCAAGACGGAAGCTCTCGGCTATTCAAGCCGGGTGATTGCTTCTTCGCCGATGACACCCTGCCTCCGGGGGCGACCTTCGACGACAGTATCCATGGTCACGGTACGCGTCAGGTCGGCCCCGACCCTCTCGTCACGCTATTCATTCGCAACTAAACTTCAAGTGGACGACCGCCTCAGCTCTGACTTGCCGCCTCTCAGGTTCCGGACGAGCACTTGGCGCGATCGCTGAAATGCATCAGAAGGTGGTGAGTCGCCCCGACCACGAAGCTTGATCGAACAAAGCGTTGCGCACTCAACGATTCTACCGCCACCCGCTCGCCTGTTCACGACTTTTGGACGAAAGCTGATTGAGGTGACGTCGGACAGCAGCAAACCTCTGGCACCCAGCGACATCGCCCCGACGGTGTCGCCACGGCAGGAGTGCTGGATACCACAATACGTATTCGCTGCTTGTTAGTCGTCCGTTAAGAAGCCGAATTGAGCGGGGCCGGACAGGCGCGCGTGCGCCAGAGCTGGATCAGGAACAGGCACAAGAGTTCTCTGATCCAGGCGAGGATGCGGCGGAAGTTGTGGCCGACGGCTGAGAGGATGACGTTGGCCGCATCGCCGGCGCGGCCTTTGAGGTAGCAGCGGCCGAGGTGGCCATCGGTCTTCAGGTGTCCGATGATGGGTTCGATGGCGGAACGGCGGCGCAGCTCGCGCTTGATGACACCGAAGACGCCGCGCTTCTGGCCAGAGATGAAGATTCG
>NZ_JACEGD010000075.1 GCF_016031635.1 Bradyrhizobium diversitatis | reverse complement strand
CGCTCGAACCCGGCCGCGATCTCGTCGCCGATCGCGGCTATGATGCCCGTGCTCTCATCGACCTGGTCGAAAGCCGTGGTGGGCGGGCTCATATCCCGACCTGCCGCGACCGCAAGGTCCAGCGCTCGGTCGATCCCGCCCTCTATCGCCAACGCAATTTGATCGAGCGCTTCTTCAACAAGTTGAAGCATTTCCGCCGTATCGCGACACGATATGACAAGACCGCCCGCAACTTCCTTGCCGCCGTCTTGCTTGCCTCAACGCGAATCTGGATGCGGTTTGAGTCCACGACCTAGCCCCCGGTCTCGGCGCTGATGATGTCGCCGAACAACTCCCACTGACCGGCCTTGAAGCGGATCATCTTGAGCTGCTCGATCGGCGCGAAGTCGTTGGCGCCGGTGTTGATCTTGATGCCGGGGATCAGCGTATCGGGCGCAAAATCCTTCAGGCTCGCGGCCTGCTTCATCACGTTCTCCCGCGTCAGGTTGTCGCCACACTGCTTCAAGGTCTGAACCAGGGTCTGCGCGGCGGCATAGCCGTAGACGATGTTGGTGTCGGAGACGTTGGCGCCCGGCATGTATTTGTCGATGAAGGCGAGAAACCTCTTCATGCCTTCGTCGTCCTTCCATTGCGGATCCGATGCGTCCTTCAGATAGCTCGCCGACAGCACGCCTTCCGACGCATCGAGCCCGGCCGGCTTCATCACCGCGCCGATCGAGATCGACACGTCGGTCATCACATGCATCGGCCTCCATTCGAGCTCGGCGATCTTCTTGATCGCCTGTGCCGCGAATTTCGGTGTCGAGATGTTGACGAAAACGTTGGCGCCGGTGCCCTTCAGCTTGACGATGTGGGAATCGATCGAAGGCTCGGTGGTCTCGTAGCTCTCTTCCGCCACGATCAGCGAGGAGGCCTTGTCGCCGAAGATCTCCTTGATGCCGGCGACGTAGTCCTTGCCGAAATCGTCATTGGCATAGAAGATCGCGACCTTCGCGTCGGGCTTCGCCTGCAAAATGTACTTGGCGAAGATCCGCGCCTCGACCCGGTAGCTCGGCTGGAAGCCCATGGTCCAGGGAAAGCCCTTGGGGTCGTTCCATTTGCTGGCGCCGGTTGCGAGGAAGAGCTGCGGGACCTTCTTGGCGTTGTGATATTTCTGCACGGCGGTCTGGGTCGGCGTGCCCAGCGCGTTGAAGACGAGGAACACCTCGTCGCTCTCGATCAGCTTGCGGACCTGCTCCACGGTCTTGGGCGGCGAATAGCCGTCATCATAGGAGATCCAGTTGATCTTGCGGCCGTTGATACCGCCCTGGTCGTTGATCATCTTGAAATAGGCTTCCTCGGTCTTGCCGATGATGCCGTAGGCGGAAGCGGGACCCGAATAGGCCTCGACATTGCCGATCTTGATCTCGGTGTCGCTGGCGCCGGTGTCGTATTTCTTTTGTGCGAAAGCGCCTTGAACTGAAAGCAAGGTCAGGGCCGCTGCTGCGGCAAGTAACGTGATTTTTTTGTTCTTCATGGAAATTCCCTGGAGTTTCTTGTTGGTAGGGCAGGCACTTTCAAAAAGGAAAAGCGCCCGCGAGGGGCGCTTTGGTCAGGCATTAGCGACCTTCTTGTCGATTTCGGAAGCGACCGAGAACTCCTTGCGCAAGGTTGGCTTGTGGATCTTGCCGGTGGCGTTGCGCGGCAGCGCCTCGACGAAGCGGATCTGACGCGGGCATTTGAAACGCGCCAGATTGGCCGCGCAATGCGCGAAGACCTCGGGCTCCGTCAGCTTTTGTCCCGGCTTGACCGCGACGATGGCAAGACCCACTTCGCCCCATTGCGGATCGGGAATGCCGATCACCGCAGCCTCCGCGATCGCCGTGAGCTGGTGCAGGACGTTCTCGACCTCGGCCGGGTAGACGTTCTCGCCGCCGGAAATGTACATGTCCTTCCAGCGATCGACGATGTAGTAGAAACCTTCCTCGTCGACGCGGGTCGCATCGCCGGTGTGCAGCCAGCCGTCGGTGAAGGACGTCTTGTTCGCTTCCGGCCTGTTCCAGTAGCCGGGCGTGATGTTGGGGCCCTTGACCCAGAGCTCGCCGAGTTCGCCGACATCGGCGTCGCTGCCGTCGGGACGCACGATGCGCACTTCCGTGTGCAGCACCGGCTTGCCGGCGGAGCCGGCCTTGCGCGCAGCATCCTCGCGATCGAGCACCAGCACGGCCGGCGAGGTCTCGGTCATGCCGTAGCCCTGCTGAAGCGCGACGCCGCGCGCCTCCCACACTTTCAGCAGCGGCACCGGCATCGGAGCGCCGCCGACACCGCCGACGATCAGCCGGCTGAGATCGGTCGCCGCGAAGGCCGGGTGCTGCGCCATGAACTGGTAGATCGCGGGCACGCCGAAGAACACGTTGATGCCCTGCGCGGGATCGTTGATCAGGCCGAGCGCCGTGCCGGGATCGAAGACGCGCATGATCATCACCGTGCCACCGGCGTGCAGCACCGGATTGGTATAGCAATTGAGCCCGCCGGTGTGGAACAGCGGCAACACGGTGAGCAGCACCGAGGCCGGCCCGATGCAGGCGGGTCCGCCGAGATTGACGCAGTTCCAGAAGGTCATGCCATGCGTGATGGTCGCGCCCTTCGGATGACCCGTCGTGCCCGAGGTGTACATGACGGTGGAGACGTCATCGAGCGTGACTTCTTCGGCGCGGTCGAGCGGCTTCGCGGCGGCGATACCGGCTTCATAGGTGCCGCCGGGGCCGAGCAGCAGGCTGGTCGCAACGTTGCAGAGCTTTGCGACGGCGAGCGCCGTCTCGGCGAGGTCGGCATCGTGGATCATCACCTTCGGCGCACAATCGGCAGTGATGAACTGGAGCTCAGGAACGGTGAGGCGCGTGTTCAGCGGAACGAAGATGGCACCCAGCCGGCCGCAGGCGAACTGCACCTCCAGCGTATCGGTCGTGTTCAGCGCCAGCACGGCGACGCGGTCGCCGCGGGAAACGTTCAGGGAGTGACGCAGGAAGGAGGCGAGGCGCGAGACGCGGGCGTCGAGCTGCGAGTAGCTGAAGCGGCGCTCGCTTGCGAGGTCGATCACCGCAACCTTGTTCGGCGTGCGGCGGCCATGATGGGCAATCCAGTCGTAGTAGCGAACGGCCAAGAATTCCTCCCTCGGCGGTCGATGCCGCCCTCCCTCTTGCTGCCCGTGCACCATGCCCGGCGTGGCGCTAGCCGGAGTCTGTGCAGCAACGTCTTTTTTGAGCCAGAGTTAGCCTGTGCGGGACGAAAATCGTCTTGCGTGGAGTTGCTAGGCCATAGGCTGCGGTGGAGCGGCTCCCATGGCCAGCCACTCCGCGCAAGTGAATGGCAAATGTTCCAGCCATGGTGGACGAGCGAATCCGCCAGCAGGGCGAGACCAATGAAGAGCCCGTTCTATACCGCCGAGCACGACGCCTTCCGCGACGTCATGCGCCGTTTCGTCGAGAAGGAGATCACCCCGTTCGCCCACGAGTGGGACGAGGCCGGTGAATTCCCGCGCGTGCTCTATCGCAAGGCGGCCGAGATCGGCCTCCTGGGGCTCGGTTTCCCCGAGGAATATGGCGGGATCACCGCCGACCAGTTCATGAAGATCGTCGCCAGCCAGGAGCTGGCGCGCGCCGGCGCCGGCGGTGTCAGTGCTAGCCTGATGAGCCACACCATCGGCTCGCCGCCGATCGCGCGCGCGGCTCGGCCCGAGGTGAAGGCGCACGTGCTGCCGCAAGTGCTCTCGGGCGAGAAGATCTCTGCGCTCGCGATCACGGAGCCTGGCGGCGGCTCCGATGTCGCGAACCTCAGCACCCGGGCCCGGCGCGACGTCGATCACTACGTCGTGAGCGGCGAGAAGACCTTCATCACCTCAGGCATGCGTGCGGACTATCTGACTGTTGCAGTGCGCACCGGTGGCGAGGGCGCCGGCGGCGTCAGCCTGCTCCTGATCGAAGGCGACACGCCCGGCCTGTCGCGGACGAAGCTGAAGAAGATGGGCTGGTGGGCGTCGGACACCGCCACGCTGCATTTCGACGAATGCCGCGTGCCGGTCGAAAACCTGATCGGCGAGGAAGGGCAGGGCTTCAAGATCATCATGCAGAACTTCAACAGTGAGCGCATGGGCATGGCGGCAAGCTGCACCGCCTTCGCGCGAGTCTGTCTCGACGAGGCGGTCGCCTACGCGAAAGAGCGCAAGACCTTCGGCAAGCCGCTCGCCCAGCACCAGGTGATCCGCCACAAGATCGTCGACATGGCACAGAAGGTCGCGGCATCCCAGGCGATGCTGGAGATGCTGGCCTGGCGGCTCGAGCAGGGCGAGAGCCCGGTCGCGGAAATCTGCATGATGAAGAACCAGGCGACGCAGACCATGGCCTTCTGCGCCTCGGAAGCCGTGCAGATCTTCGGCGGCGCCGGCTTCATGCGCGGCATCAGGGCCGAGCGCATCTACCGCGAGGTCAAGGTCAACGCCATCGGCGGAGGCACCGAGGAGATCATGAAGGATCTGGCATCGCGGCAGATGGGGTTGTGACCACTTCTGTCATTCCGGGGCGCGAAGCGTAGCGTAGCGAGCCCGGAATCCATTGGGCCGCAGACACCTTGGAGAAATGGATTCCGGGCTCATCGCTTCGCGATGCGCCGGAATGACGAGAGGACGAAATGCTATTCACCGCCGACCACGACGACATCCGCCGCAGCCTGCAGAAGTTCATCGCGAACGAGATCAATCCTCACGTCGATGAATGGGAGAAGGCCGACATCTTCCCGGCGCACGAGCTGTTCAAAAAGATGGGCAGCCTCGGCTTCCTCGGCCTGAACAAGCCGGTCGAGTTCGGCGGCTCCGGTCTCGATTACTCCTATGCGCTGATGATGGCGGAGGAGTTAGGGGCCATCACCTGCGGTGGCGTGCCCATGGCGATCGGGGTGCAGACCGACATGGCGACGCCCGCGCTGGCGCGCTTCGGCTCGGACGAGGTACGCCGCGAATTTCTGGCACCCTCGATTGCCGGAGATTACGTCGCCTGCATCGGCGTGTCCGAGCCCGGCGCGGGCTCCGATGTCGCCTCGATCAAGACCCAGGCGCGCTCCGACGGCGACGACTACGTCATCAATGGCGGCAAGATGTGGATCACCAACGGCACGCAGGCCGACTGGATCTGCCTGCTCGCCAACACCGGCGATGGTCCCGTTCACCGCAACAAGTCGCTGATCTGCGTGCCCATGAAGAGCAAGGGCGTCACCGTCGCGCGAAAACTCGACAAGATGGGCATGCGCTCCTCCGACACGGCACAGATCTTCTTCGACAATGTTCGCGTGCCCAAGCGCAACCGGATCGGCGAGGAGGGCAAGGGTTTTACCTACCAGATGATCCAGTTCCAGGAGGAGCGCTTGTGGGGCGCGGCAGCCTGCCTCAAGGCGCACGAATACATCATCGACCAGACGATCGAGTACACGCGCAACCGCAAGGCCTTCGGAAAGTCGATTCTCGACAACCAGGTGGTTCACTTCAAGCTCGCGGAGATGCAGACCGAGGTCGAGCTTTTGCGCGCGCTGATCTATCGTGCCGCCGAGCAACTGGTGGCGGGCGAAGACGTGACGAGGCTTGCGACCATGGCCAAGCTGAAGGCCGGCCGGCTCGGCCGCGAGCTCACCGACGCCTGCTTGCAATATTGGGGCGGAATGGGCTTTACCAACGAAACGCCGGTCAGCCGCGCCTATCGCGACAGCCGCCTGACCTCGATCGGCGGCGGCGCCGACGAGGTCATGCTGATGGTCCTGTGCAAGATGATGGACACGCTGCCTGGCAGCAAAGGAAATGCTTGATGATCACGCTCTATCACTGCGACGCCGCGCGCTCGTTTCGCCCGCTCTGGATGCTGGAGGAGATGGGGCTGCCCTATGAGCTGAAGATGCTGCCGTTCCCGCCGCGCGTCTTCGCCAAGGACTATCTCGCGCTCAATCCGCTCGGCACGATTCCCTTCATGGTGGATGGCGAAACGAAGATGACCGAGTCCTCCGGCATCTGCCACTATCTCGGTGTCAAATACGGCCCGACGCCGTTGATGGTCGGACCGGAGGATCCCGCCTATGGCGCCTTCCTGAACTGGATGTATTTCAGCGACGCCACGTTAACCTTCCCCCAAACGCTGGTGCTCCGATACACCCAGCTCGAGCCGGAGGAGCGCCGCAACCCGCAAGTCGCCACCGACTACGCAAAATGGTTCCTGGGGAGACTGCGCGCCGTCGAGGCAGCCACGGCGAATGCCGAAACATTGTGCGCGGGCCGCTTCACCGCCGCTGACGTCGTCATCGGATACGCGCTCCGCCTGGCGAGCAACATCGGGCTCGCCAAGGATTTTGGGCCAAATGTCGCAGCCTATTGGGCTCGCCTGCAGCAGCGCGACGGTTTCAAGCGCGCAGTTGCTGCGGAACAGAAGGCCGGCGCCGAGCAGAATGTGGCAGCGAGGGTGAGGGCGTAAGGGAGACTGTCATTCCGGGGCCATGCGCAGCATCGAGCCCGGAATCTCGAGGTTCCGGGCTCGGTCCTGCGGACCGCCCCGGAACGACGATGCATGTTTCATGACAGCGCTATCCTATCGTGACAGCGCCCAAATTTCCGCTAAGGTGACCTCCATCCGCAGCGGCCAGAGAGCCGCGCGAGGAGGACCCCAATGGAAGATAAAGGTCGCGAATCCGACCATCTGATGCTGATCACGCCGGAGCGGGTATTCTATGCCGGGCTGCTCGGCCGGCCCCGCAAGCGCACCCCCGGTAGCTGCCATGTCTATGTCGCGGTGAAGGGCAGCCTGCATCTGACGATCGACGACGTCCAGACCTCGGACGAGTTGGTCGTGACCCTGCCGAACCAGCGGCACACCATCGCCAGCGACTATCGCACCGTCGTCAGCGTGACGCTGGAGCCGGAGAGCATGCCGGATGGCGTGATCGAGGCTTTGGCCGAGCGGCTGCGCGGTCCGGACAAGGCCGCCTACGCCCGCAAGATCCTCGCCGCCTACGGGCTGCTGCGCCAGCGCCGCTATGGCGACATCACCACCGCCGAGTTCGACGAGATGTGCTTTGGCGAGGCGCTGCCACGCCGCGTGCTCGACCCGCGCGTGATGCGCGCGGTCGCCCGCATCGGGCGTTTCTCCGGCGAGCCGGTGACGGCGGATACGTGTGCGGCAGAAGCGGGCCTCTCGGCATCGCGCTTCCTGCATCTGTTCAAGGAGGAGACCGGCATCTCCTTCCGCTCCTTCCGTGCCTGGAAGCGCGCGCGGCATCTGCTGCACTTCGCCAACCAGGACCTCAACCTCGCCCATCTCGCGCAGGACATCGGCTATCCCGACTCGACCCATTTCAGCCACTCGATCCGCCGCTTCTACGGATTGAAACCGCGTGCGATCTTCGTCGGCTCGCGCGACCTTGCGATCTACCGCAGCACCGAGACGGTGCGGCTGGCGGAGGCGGGGTAGCTTCGTAGGGTGGATTAGCCGAAGGCATAATCCACCGCTTCTGTCTCCGCGGAAGCTAAAGAGGTGGGTTACGCCTTCGGCTAACCCACCCTACGAATTCGTCGTTTTTCCCAGCTTCTCCGCGCAAGAAGAAGCATGTCGCGCGTCACATGATCGCAAGCGTTGAATTCTCAACGTGCGAGACATTTGTGGCATGAGCGACAAGGCCGTCATCACCTGCGCGCTGAACGGCGTGCTCACCGACCCGAAGCAGCACAACGTGCCCGTGACGCCCGAGCAGATGGCGCGCGAGGCCAAGGCTGCGTTCGACGCCGGTGCGTCCATCATGCATATCCATCTGCGCCAGCAGGCGCCGAACAAGGGGCACCTGCCGTCCTGGGAGGTCGCTGTCAGCAAGGAGATCCAGCAGGCGATCCGCGAAGCATGCCCTGGCGTGATCATCAACCACACTTCGGGCGTGTCGGGGCCGAACTACAGCGGCGCGCTCGATTGCATCCGCGAGACCAGGCCGGAGATCGCTGCCTGCAACGCCGGTTCGCTGAACTACCTGAAAGTGAAGGCCGACAATACCTGGGCCTGGCCGCCGATGATGTTCGACAATGCGGTCGAGAAGGTGAAGGACTATCTCGACGTCATGAACGCGGTCGGCACCATCCCCGAGTTCGAGTGCTTCGATGTCGGCATCGTCCGCTGCGTCGGCATGTATCGCCAGGTCGGCATGTACAACGGCCCGCTCGAGTACAATTTCGTGATGGGTGTCGCCTCCGGCATGCCTGCTGATCCCGAGCTGCTGCCGATCCTCATCAAGCTGAAGCGCCCCGAGGCGCGTTGGCAGGTCACCGCGATCGGCCGCGAGGAGATCTGGCCGCTGCACCAGCGCTGCGCCGAGCTCGGTGGCCATCTCCGCACCGGGCTGGAGGACACCTTCTATCTCGCCGACGGCACGAAGGTGACCTCGAACGGCCAGCTGATCGAAGCGGTCGCCGCCTGTGCGCGGCGTGCCGGCCGCGAGATCGCGAGCCCGGCCGAGGCGCGGAAGATCTTTGGGACGAACAGGTAGTCACACACTCCGTCATTCCGGGATGGCCCGAAGGGCCAGGCCTGGAATCCATACTCCCGATCGTGGTTATGGATTCCGGGCTCGCGCTCCGCGCGCCCCGGAATGACGGCCAGGAGCACTAATGTCGACCATCGAAAACACCATCTCCCCCGGCAGCGCCGCCTACCACGCCAACCGGGACGGCATGCTCGCGCTGATCGACCGCATGCGCGCGCTGGAAGAGCGTACACGGGCGGCGTCGGCCGCGGCCAAGGATCGCTTCCACAAGCGCGGACAATTGCTGCCGCGCGAACGCGTCGCCCTGGTGCTCGATCCCGGTGCGCCGTTCGTCGAGCTGTCGACGCTCGCGGGCTACATGTTCGACGTGCCCGATCCGAACAAGAGCGTGCCCGGCGGCGGCGTCATCGCCGGCATCGGTTTCGTTTCGGGCATCCGCTGCATGGTCAGCGCCAACGACGCCGGCATCGATGCCGGCGCGTTGCAGCCTTACGGTCTCGACAAGACGCTGCGGGTGCAGGAGCTTGCGCTGGAGAACAAGCTGCCCTACGTGCAGCTCGTCGAAAGCGCCGGCGCAAACCTGCTGCGCTACCGCGTCGAGGATTTTGTCCGCGGCGGCAACATCTTTCGCAACCTCGCGCGGCTCTCGGCCGCCGGCCTTCCGGTCGTCACCGTCACGCACGGCTCGTCCACGGCCGGCGGCGCCTACCAGACCGGTCTCTCCGACTACATCGTCATGGTCCGTGGCCGCACCCGTGCTTTCCTTGCGGGTCCGCCGTTGTTGAAGGCCGCGACCGGCGAGGTTGCGACCGAGGAAGAGCTCGGCGGCGCCGAGATGCACACACAGGTATCCGGTCTCGGCGACTATCTCGCCGAGGACGACCGCGACGCCCTGCGCATCGCGCGCGAGATCATGGCGGCGCTGCAATGGGAGCGGCCAGGCAGGGCGACGCCAGAATTCAAGCCGCCGCGCTACGACCAGGACGAGCTGCTCGGCATCATGCCGATGGACCACAAGCGCCCCGTGGACATGAAGCAAGTGATCGCGCGCATCGTCGACGATTCCGATTTCACCGAGATGGCGCCGAACTACGGTCCCGCCACGGTCTGCGGCCACGCCCGCATCGAAGGGCAGGCCATCGGCATCATCACCAACAATGGCCCGCTCGATCCCGCCGGCGCCAACAAGGCGACGCATTTCATCCAGGCCTGCTGCCAGACCCGTACACCGCTGCTCTATCTGAACAACACCACCGGCTACATGGTCGGCAAGGCCTATGAAGAAGCCGGCATGATCAAGCACGGCTCCAAGATGATCCAGGCGGTGACCTCGGCGACGGTGCCGCAGATCACCATCTATTGCGGCGCCTCGTTCGGTGCCGGCAATTACGGCATGTGCGGCCGCGGTTTCCATCCGCGCTTCTGCTTCTCCTGGCCCAATGCCAAGACCGCCGTGATGGGCGGCGAGCAGGCGGCCGAGACCATGGCGATCGTGACTGAAGCGGCCGCGGCACGCCGCGGCAAGCCGATCGAGAAGGACAGGCTGGACGCCATGAAGGCGCAGATCGTCGCTGTGTTCGACGGCCAGATGGACGTGTTCTCCACCAGTGCACGCGTGCTCGACGACGGCGTGATCGACCCGCGCGACACCCGCGCAGTGCTGTCGGAAGTGCTCGCGATCTGCCGCGAGGGCGATGCGCGCACACCCCAGCGGATGCAGTTTTCGGTGGCCAGGCCATGAGGAACGGATCAGCGCAGCACCGGCCGTTCTTCAAGGTCCTGATCGCCAATCGCGGCGAGATCGCATTGCGCGTCATGCGTAGCGCGCGCCGGCTCGGTCTCGGCGTCGTCGCCGTCTACTCGGATGCCGACCGCGATGCGCTCCACGTGAAGCACGCCGATCAGGCCGTGCGCATCGGCGAAGCGCTTCCGGCGCAATCCTATCTCAGCATTCCCGCGATCATCGCAGCCGCAAAGACGAGCGGCGCGGACGCCGTCCATCCCGGTTACGGCTTCCTCGCCGAGAACGAGGAGTTCGCCCGCGCCTGCAAGGAGGCCGGTCTCGTCTTCATCGGGCCGTCGCCGCAGGCGATCGCGGCGATGGGCAACAAGGCCGGCGCCAAGGAGATCATGAAGAAGGCCGGCGTCCCCATCGTGCCCGGCTATCAGGGCGCAGACCAGGGCGACGAGGTGATGCTTGCGGAAGCCAGAAAGATCGGCTTTCCCGTGATGATCAAGGCGGTCGCCGGAGGCGGCGGGCGCGGCATGCGGCTCGTGGCCGATGCGGCCTCGTTCCCCGACGCGCTGCGCAGTGCTTGCTCGGAAGCGAAGGCCGCGTTCGGCGACCCCACCGTCATCCTGGAACGCGCGATCCAGAACCCGCGCCATATCGAGATCCAGGTGTTCGGCGACAGCCACGGCAACGCCATCCATCTCGGCGAGCGCGACTGCTCGGTGCAGCGGCGGCACCAGAAGCTGATCGAGGAGGCGCCGTCGCCCGCGGTCACGCCCGAGTTGCGCGCGAGGATGGGAGAGGTCGCGGTCGCCGCGGTAAAGGCGCTGCGTTATGAGGGGGCTGGGACGCTGGAGTTCCTGCTCGACGAACGTGGCGAGTTCTACTTCATGGAGATGAACACGCGTCTCCAGGTCGAGCATCCCGTGACCGAGGCGGTCACCGGGCTCGATCTCGTCGAGCTGCAGCTGCGCGTCGCCCGCGGCGAGGCGTTGCCGATGAAGCAGCAGGACATCAGATTCTCCGGCCACGCCATCGAGGTGCGGCTCTGTTCGGAAGATGCCGCGCAGGATTTCATGCCGCAGTCCGGCCGCATGGCGCGCTGGCAGGTGCCGGAAAGCATCCGCGTCGAGCACGCGCTGCGATCGGGCTCGGAGATTCCGCCGTTCTACGATTCCATGATCGCCAAGGTGATCAGCCACGGCGCCAATCGCGAAGAGGCGAGGGGACGGCTGATCGTCGGCCTGGAGCAGCTCACGGCGTTCGGCGTGACCACGAACCAGGCGTTCCTGATGTCCTGCCTGCGTCATCCCGGCTTTGCCAGGGGCGGGGCGACGACAGCGTTCATCGGCACCCATCGCGACGAGCTGCTCGCGCCGCGTGCGGACGCGGCGTTCGAGACGGCGCTGGCAGGCCTGCTGCTCTACGTCACCAACCCGCGCGCGCCGTCGTGGCAGGGCGGGCGCAGCCTCGCCGCCACCTTTCCGCTGCCGGCGAAAATCGAGATCGCCGGCGATGCGCACGAACTCGACATCACACGCGAACGCGACGGCAGCTACACCGTCGTCGCCGAAGGCCGCCAGCATAAGTTCGAGATCGACCAGCTCGATCCCGACGCCATCCGCTTCCGCCACGCCGGCGTGATGGACAGCGCAAAATTCCTGCGCGATGGCGATCGGCTTTATCTGCAGCATCGTGGCATCCCGCTCGCCGTCACCGATCTCACCCTCGCCGCGCCGAAGGCGGCCGCAAGCAACGGTGGTGATGGCAAGGTTCGCGCCGCCATGAACGGCCGCGTCGTCGCTGTCCTCGTCAAGCCTGGCGACCGCGTCTCCGCCGGCCAGCCGGTGCTGACCTTGGAGGCGATGAAGATGGAGCACGTCCACAAGGCCGGCATCGACGGCGTGGTCGGCGCGATCGACGTCGCCGAAGGCGATCAGGTCACGACGGGACGGATCTTGGCGGAGGTCGGGGCGGGGTAGTCGCTCCGCCGTCATTTGCGAGGCGCGAAGCAAAACGCGGACCCGCCTCGAACGAAATCCAAGTTATTTCCAGTAGTTATGGGTTCACAAAAACTTCTTGGCGATTGTATTGAACATTGTTCAATCATGCGTTACCAATATTGAACGATGTTCAATATTGGAGGTTGCGCATGCTGCACGTCGACAATCCCGCTCGAGCGACCCCTGCCAAGCTGCCTGCAGCAGTGCGCCGTTTCGCGTTCGGCCGGCTGGATGCCCGCGAAAAATACCTGGGCGGCGCGCTCATCGGCCTGACGCTGACCGCGCTTTTGGCGCCAGTGCTGCCTGCCTCGGCCTGGCACATCCCGCATTATATCGACGGCCGCACCTGGCTCGGCGTGCCCAACGCCGGCGATGTGCTGAGCAATCTCGCCTTTCTCGCCATGGGCGTGTGGGGCTCGGAGCGGCTGCGCGCGCGCCACGATGCGCCGGTCGGTGCAAGCTGGTTCTTCGTCGGGCTGATCCTCACTTGCCTGGGCTCGGGCTTCGATCATCTCGACCCCGACATGCCGCAACGCCTCGTGGCCGATCGTCTCGGCATGGCGGTAGCATTCGCAGGCTTTCTGGGCATCGCGGCCAGCGAGCGCATCAGCACGCGCGCCGGCGAAGCGGTGCTGGTGCTGGCGATGGTCGCAGGCCTGCTCGCTGCCTGGGTGGCACGCGAGAATCTCACGCCTTGGGTGGTGGTGCAGTTCGGCGGCATGGCGCTGGCCGTGGGCCTCGCGTTGACGCGGCCCCGCTCCGGCGCGCTTGGCGTGCCGCTGGGTGGCGTGATCCTGTTTTATGTGCTGGCCAAGCTTCTCGAACTCGGCGACGCGCTCATTTTCGAAGCGACCGGGCACATCGTCTCGGGCCACACGCTCAAGCATCTCGCTGCTGCGCTCGCAGCCTGGCCGGTGATCCGGGCGCTGGGATCGAGTACGCATTAACCGGCTGGCCGCCGCCTGATGTCGGCTTAAGCCCCAACACCGGCGGGGAAGCAGCAATCTTCCAATGCCGCTGAAGGGCCAGAAGCGGAGCCGTGCAGCTATCGATCCCTTCTGTCGATCAACACAATTTACGAACCTTAGACGCTTTCCATGCACAACCAATAGCTGTTGGTGTGTCGGAAGGCTTCAACGGCTTTGATATGTCCATTAGTGGTCGGGAGACGATGGCTCTACGGCGCGTGAGGTGGCTGACCGGGCTCTTGATTTTGGGGAGCCTCCTAACAGGTTGCGGCTCCCTGAGCGAGACCATCAGATACCGCTTAACAATCAACGTAGAAGTTGATGGAAAGCTCGTCAGTGGTTCTGGCGTCATTCAAGTCAAGCAGACCGACACCAGAGGCCTCTTCGGCTCCATGGGAGGCTTCGGCAACGAGGTTAGCGGCGAAGCTATTGTGGTTGATCTCGGCCCGCACGGTGTGCTTTTTGCGCTTCTGCATGGGCCGAAAGCTGGATACGGAGATTTGGGTGGTCCTGCATGGATGCTGTTTCATGCCTTTGCCGACTTGCTCAAGATTGAGACCGATCCCCTACCGCAAATGCGGCTATTGAGAGAGCATCATCCGCGTCGAGTGTTGGAGGTCGACGAAATTCCGATGTTGGTCAAATTTCGTGATCTTGATGACCCGAAGTCGGTTGAACAAATTGAACCCGGAAATCTAGCCGCAACATTCGGATCTGGGATTGCGCTCCGCGACGCAGTCATCGAGGTGACGGAGGCCCCATTGACTACGGGTATTGAAGTGAAGCTGCCGTGGCTCAAGACCATGAAAACTCATCTTGACGGCGATCAATATCATTCGCGAAGCACGCTTGCTAACGAGCTGAGTGCGCGCGATTTCCATCGAGACAACCTTTGAGCAAAATCGAGAGTAGCAGGCGTAATCCCAACTGTCCGCTTTGGGGTCACAAGCGTTCTCAGCGGCCCCACTTAATGAGGTCCACAACGGTTCAGAAACCGGCGCTGGCTCTCTGTTGTGCCTGACCTGCCACCGAAGTTTCATCCAGTAGCGTTTAGAGTCCGAGTGGGTTTTACGCCGATTGGCGCGGGTGGAGCAACGGGCGATCGGCGGAGCTGGTCGGGGTTGCGCAGCCGATCGCCCGTTGCGGTGAATGTGGCAGCGTAGGCCGCCGGGGTCTGGTATTTCAGCGAGGAGTGAGGCCGCTCACCATTGTAGTCGGCGACCCATGCAGCAATCTTGCTCCGTGCCTCGGCGATGCCAAAGAACAGCGTCTCGTTCAGCAACTCGTCGCGCATCCTGCCGTTGAAGCTTTCGATG
>NZ_JACEGD010000074.1 GCF_016031635.1 Bradyrhizobium diversitatis | reverse complement strand
ACGCAAAGCCGTGATCGATCTGAAGACCCGCTTGCAGAGCCAGAACGAGCACGCCGTGCCGGGAGCGGTGCAGAAAGCCCACGCCCGCGTCTTGAAGGGCCTGGATGCTGAGATTGCCAAGCTCGAGGATGCAATCGTTGTCACGGTCAAGGCCACACCGGCATTTGCCGCGCGCGCCGAGATCATCGAGAGCGTGCCGGGCCTCGCCGAAACGGCCTCTGCGGTCCTCATTGCGGGGCTCCCGGAACTCGGGACGGTCCGCGAGGAGATCGCCGCCGCGTTGTTGGGCGCTGCGCCTATGATGACGACAGTGGCAAGCGACGTGGCGAGCGCCATATCAAGGGCGGCCGCCGCTGGGTACGCAACGCCCTCTACATGCCCTGTCTCGGCGCAGCCACCCAGAACAACCCGGTGCTCAGGGCGTTCTATCAACGGCTGATTGCCAAGGGCAAGGAGCCGAAAGTTGCGCTCATTGCCTGCATGCGCAAGCTGATCGTCATCCTCAATACGATGATCGCCCGCGGCGAGAAATGGGATCCGAGCCGCTACGCGTTGCGGTGAGCTGATCGAGCGCGCCCTACCGCGCTCGGTCCTCGACCGAGCGCATGCCAAGCCGACAGACCGGCGAGCGGACGGGGTCAAGGCCGTCAGCCGCCAAAGGCGGTGGCGCGTCCAGCGCCAGCCTTGAGGCCGGCCGATCGGCGGTCTACTTCAGCACAGTTGCTCCCCGGGGAGCGATGCACTATTGCCCCCGTCGCCTTGCGGATGGCTGATGCGCGGACCCGGTCGGGCCGCTACATCACCGCAAGACTTGGCGCACAGACCCCGGGCGCCAGGACCACACGATTTTGCCGTACGCCGATCACACCGGTCGTGTGCGCGAGGTCTTTGCTCACAGTTGCCCGCCCTGCAAAACCCTTCGCGCCGATGCAATCAGCGTCCACCGCCGCCCGACCCGCGTTCGTGACGATCGCGATACGCCCCTCTTCCTCGGGCCGGGTTGCCGCGACACATACGCGATTTCCGAATTTCGGTAAAGTAGAATATTTTCCGCCGCGCGCGTTGACCTGCGCCTTGGGTGTTTTGCCCGACGGGCAACGCAAGTAATAGCTGCGTAGGGTGGGTTAGCCGCAGGCGTAACCCACCACTTCTATTCCCGAGCAGATTAAAGCGGTGGGTTACGCCGAGCGGCCAGCGCTTCGCGCAGTCCGCGCGGCTAACCCACCCTACGATACCGGCTATGACGAACCTCAGTGCCTCACCACCAGCACCGAGCATTTGGCATAGCGCACGACGTGGCCGGCGTTGGAGCCGAGGAAATAGGTGCGCATCGCCGGCCGGTGCGAGGTCATCACGATCAGGTCGGCCTTCATATTCGCGGCTTCCTCGAGGATTTCGTGATAGATGCCGCCCTGGCGCACGACGCTGGAGATGCGGCTCGGCTCGATGCCGGATTCGCGTGCGACGATGGCGAGGGCCTCCTCCGAAGTCTGGCGCTGCTGCTCGTCGAAATCGGCCGGGACGTATTCGGCCAGCATCACCGGCGTCATCGGCAGCACGTTGAGCAGGCGCACCGTGCCGCTCCAGGTCTGCGACAACGTCGCCGCGGTCGCGATCGCCGGCTTGGCGAGATCGGTGTCGGCGAGGTCGATGGGCACGAGGATGGACTTGAACATCTGCGCCTCCAAATCTTTCGGTCAGCACGTCTTGCCGGCAAGTCGCGCGATCACTCCGATCGAAGCAGCTTGGGGCTGACGAACAGCACCAGCTTGCCGCGGCGGTAGGCCACGTCACCCCAATCCTTGACGTCAAAGTCGAAGATCGCAAGCCCCGCGGTGGGCAGGTTGTGGCCGAGCGCCTTGGCGCCATCAGGATCGCCGCCGCCTATCAGCATCAGGGCGACCTCGTGCATGCCGGGGTTGTGGCCGATCAGCAGCAACTGCTTTGGGTCGGCCGGGGCGGTTGCGGTGCGAATGGCTTCCAGGATCTCCGCGGAATCGGCGCCGTAGAGTTCCGGCAGGACCTCGACCTGCGGCACGGGGACGCGGTCCTTCATCGCGTCCCAAGCGATGTCCCAGGTCTGCCGGGCCCGCACGGCATGTGACACCAGCACGGTATCGGGGAAGGGGGGATGGGCGGCGATCCAGTCGCCCATCCGCGCAGCATCCTTGTGGCCGCGCTCGTCGAGCCGGCGGTCCTGGTCACGGCCGCTTGGCGCGTCGGTCTCGGTCTTGGCGTGACGCAGCAGCATCAAACGGCGCATGGCATTCTCGAATCGTTGTGTGTCCAGGATAATCTACGGGCGCGGGTTGGGGATAAGGTGACAAGCGCCTGATCGGTCCTTTAAGAAAACGACATGAGCGAGACTTTCACAAGCGTGTCCCAGGAAGAAGCCGGCTTGCGCGACCGCGTGCGGCTGACGTTCGATCTCGACGCCGACATCTGCGTCATCGGCGCGGGGCTTGCCGGCCTCTCCATCGCGCTGGAGGCGGCCCGGCTCGGGGCCAGCGTCGCGGTGCTCGAGGGCCGTCATATCGGTTGGAACGCCTCCGGCAACCAGCTCGGCACCGTGACGCCAGGCTTCGCGCTGCCGCTTGCGGACCTGATCGAGCGCATCGGCTTCGAGGACGCGCGCGAGTTGTGGGCCCTGTCGAAGGAAGGCGCCGAGTTCGTCCGGGCCAACGCCACGGAAGAGAACATGCCGGGAATCGGCCTCAGCGACGGCGTGCTGGAGGTCTCCAACGTCGATGCCGGCGACCGGCTGATCAGCCGGTTGCAGATGCTGAACGAGGATTTCGATACCGAGGTTGAGGGCTGGCAGGCCGATCACGTCCGCGGGCTGCTCACGACCGACCGCTACTTCCACGGCGTGTATTATCCCAGGGCGTTCCAGGTCGACGGACGGAAATATGTGCACGGCCTCGCGGCGCTGGCGCGGCGGGCAGGCGCCCGCATCTTCGAGGACACGCCGGTCGTCAGCATCGATCATTCCGGCATCCGCAAGCGCATCGTCACACCCTCGGCGCGGCTGCGCGCAACCCACATCGTGCTCGCCGGCAACATTCATCTCGGCGCGCCCCTGAAGCGCCTTTCGGAGACGCTGCTGCCGGTCTGGCGCTACGCCGGTGTCACCGCGCCGCTCGGCGAGCGCCTTCATGAGATCATCGCCTTCAAGGGATCGGTGATGGATTCCGACGGCGTCGACCATTTCCGGATCGTCGATGGCGACCGGCTGATGTGGGAGAGCCCGGAGACCACCTGGGCGGCGCGTCCGCAGCGCTTCGCGGGCGCCGTCAGGCGGCGGATACGCACGATTTTTCCCGAACTCGGCAACGTCGAAATCGCCGACATGTTCGGCGGCGCCACCGGCCAGACCGTGCACGGCATGCCGCAGATCGGCCAGTTGCGCAAAGGCCTCTGGGTGACGAGCGGGTTCGGCCGCCAGGGCATGAACACCTCCGCCATGGCCGGACAGATGATTGCGCGCAGCATTCTGCGGGGCGATGAGCGCTGGCGGCTGTTCTCGCCGTTCGAGCTGGTCTGGGCGGGCGGCGCCACGGGGCGCGTCGCCGGCCAGCTGGTCGGGATCTGGAACAGGGCGAGTTCCGCCGCGGCAGGCTCGCTCGCCCGCTATCGCGAACGTGCCAGGGTCAAGGACGGGGAACGCGAGGCCCGCCTCGCCAAGGCCAACCGGGCCGCCGGCACCGGCCCGCGCCGTCCGCCGTCCGCGTCCGGCGTTCGGCCGCGGCCGGCCCCGCGGCCGAAACCAGCGACCCAAGACACAGCGCAGGACACAGAACAGGCAACATAGAACAGGGCACGGAACCGGCCCCTCACGAAGCCGGCATCTCGCGATAAACCCGAGAAAAATCCCGCCCGGAAGTGTAACGTCGGCCGTTAGAGCCCGTATCTCAGGGCGTGGACTCCCCGCGCACGGAGAATGAGATGGTTGACCGCCGCATCCTGTTGACGACTGTCGCCGGCCTGTTTGGCCTTTCGGCCTTCCGCTGGCTGAGAGCATCCCCCGCCGAGGCCGGCGAGAAGGCCGCGGAAAAGTTCGAGATCGTGAAGACGGAGGCCGAATGGCGTGCCCAGCTCACGCCGCAGCAATATGAGATCCTGCGCAATCACGGCACCGAGCGGCCCGGCTCCAGCCCGCTGCTGAAGGAGCACCGCAAGGGCATTTTCGCCTGCGCCGGCTGCGACCTGCCGCTGTTTGCGTCCGAGACCAAGTTCGAGAGCGGCACGGGATGGCCGAGCTTCTATGCGCCGATCGAAGGCAATGTCGGCAAGACCGAGGACCGCACCTACGGCATGGTCCGCACCGAGGTGCATTGCCGCCGCTGCGGCGGCCACCTCGGCCACGTCTTCGACGACGGTCCGAAGCCGACCGGATTGCGCTATTGCATCGACGGTTTCGGGCTGGTCTTCCATCCCGCGGCGGCGTCGGCGACGTAGGCAATCAAGCCGTCATTCCGGGATGGTCCGAAGGACCAGACCCGGAATCTCGAGATTCTCAGGTGCGCAAATTGCGCACCATAGTTCGGTCCCGCGGACCGCCCCGGAATGACCGAAGGCCCCGGCAATTGTTGCCGGCCCGGCAATTGTGCCCCGGTCGTCCGACCGGGGCCTTTTTGTGTAAGCCATTGATTTCCTGAAGATCCCCGCATTGGCATAGGCCTTGCGACGTCTCTCCCGACTGCGGCCATGGTCGACCGGCCGCCGGAATCGGATTTGGAGACAAAGTTATGGGTATCTTCGATGCAATGAACACCTCGGTGGGTGGCCTGCAGGCGCAATCGTTCGCGCTGCAGAACATTTCCGGCAACATCGCGAACTCGTCCACCACCGGTTACAAGGGCATCGGCACCAGCTTCGTCGACCTCATCCCCGACTCATCGGTCCCGAGCAAGCAGGTCGCAGGTGGCGTGCAAGCCAACGCGAAGGCCACCATCACCACGCAGGGCACGATCTCGTCCTCCACCGTCGCCACCAACATGGCGATCACCGGCGACGGTTTCTTCTCGATCCAGAAGGCCAGCGGCGTCGTCGACAACGTACCGGTGTTCACGGGGGTCACCTACTACACGCGGCGTGGCGACTTCCAGCTCAATGCCAACGGCAACCTGGTCAACGGCGCCGGTTATTACCTGATGGGCGTCACGGTCGACCCGAAGACCGGCAACCCGACCGGCAGCGTGGCGAACGTCCTGCAATTCCAGAACAACTTCATTCCGGCGCAGGCGACCACCTCGATCCAGTACGCGGCGAACCTTCCGACGCAGCCGAACACGGTGGCGAAAACCACGGCGTCGACCGGCACGCTGTTGGCGGCCGGCGGGCTGAACCCGTCCGACTTCGCAGCGAATCCGCTGCCCGTCGGCACGCCGCCCGCGCCCTATGCCAACGCGACGGTCTCGGGCGCGGCTGCGACCGGCAACGTCCGCTCGGCCTATTCGTCAACGACGGCCACGGGCACGGTTGCGCTCCAGAACAATTCATCGGCGGTCGCCTCGACGACCACCTCCCTCGACAACGCCGCCGGCACGCATCTCGCCTCCAGCATTCTGACCGCGTTGAGCGGCCAGACGCTGACCATCAACGGCAACACCATCACCTTCAACGGCGGCACCACGGTCTCGACCGTCGGCAGCAACACCACGATCGGTCTCGGTGCGGGCACGACGGCGACGGTGGCCGACATCCTGAACGCGATCCAGACGGCCGGCGGCGCCGGCGTCACCGCTTCGCTCTCGGTCAGCGGCAATATCCAGATCGCGACCGGCACCGGCACTGACGTCGCGATCGGCAGCGGCACGGCCGCCACCGCGCTCGGCATCAGCAGCGTGACGCGCGGCGGCAACGTGCTGTCCTCGCCCGCGATCTCGGGCGCGACCGTGCTGAGCGGCACTGCGACCGCAGGCGGCGCACAGGTGCTCACATCCGGCTTCTCTGCCGGCGACACCATCACGGTCAACGGTCAGACGCTGACATTCATGAACTCGGGCGCCGCGGGACCGAACCAGATCAACGTCACCGACAACGTCACCACCCTGCTCGGCAAGATCGACGCGCTCTCCGGGGCCTCGGGGTCGTCGGTCAGCAGCGGTGGCGTGATCACGCTGAACACCGGCACCGTCTCCAACCTCTCGGTGTCGAGTTCCAACAGCGCTGCCTTCTCGGCGCTCGGCTTCACCTCGACGATCACCAAGAATCGCGACGGCGGCGGCACCGCCGGCACCGGGGGCGTGATCGGCAACGACATCGCCACGTTCACCAAGGAAACGATCAGCGGCGGCGCGGTGACCGCCTACAACGCCGCCGGCACGCCGGTGAACCTGCAATTGCGCTGGGCCAAGACCGACAGTGCCTCGCTGGGCGCGGGCCATTCGGATAGCTGGAACCTGTTCTACCAGACCGACCCGAACGCAACCGGCACGACCGTCGGCTGGGTCAACACCGGTCAGACCTTCACTTTTGCCGCCGACGGCTCGCTGACCTCGCCGAGCGGCTCGGGCATCACCATCAACAACGTCACCGTCAGCGGCCAGTCGCTCGGCTCGGTCGCCTTCAACATCTCCTCGGGCGGCCTGACGCAATATGCCAGCACGAGCGGCGCGGTGACCATCAACACCATCACGCAGAACGGCTATGCCGCCGGTCAGCTCCGCTCGGTTGCCGTCAACAACAATGGCGTCGTGGTCGGCACCTTCTCGAACGGCCAGAACCTCAACCTCGCCCAGGTGCAGCTGTCGCATTTCAACGGCACCAACTATCTGAAGGCACTCGATGGCGGCGCCTATGCCGCAACTGAACAGTCGGGAGACGCCATCGACGGCGCCTCGGGCACCATCAGCGGCTCGTCGCTGGAGGGGTCCAACACCGACATCGCCGATGAATTCACCAAGCTGATCGTGACCCAGCAGGCCTATTCGGCCAACACCAAGGTGATCACGACCGCGAATTCGATGGTGCAGGATCTCTTGAACGTGTTGCGCTGATCGGCGCGTAACGTAACCAAAGGCGGGTCAGTGACATGGGTTTGAGTTCAGCCCTCGCCAGCGCGATGAGCGGCCTGCGTGCCAATCAGGCCGCGCTCTCGATCGTCTCATCGAACGTCGCGAATTCGCAGACGCCGGGTTACGTCGTCCAGACGCCGAACCAGATCGAGGTCACCACCGGCGACTTCGGCTCGACGGTGATGACCACCGGCGTTACCCGCGCGCTCGACAGCTACGTGCTGAACCAGCTGCGGACCGAGACCGGCGGCAGCGGTTACGCCGACCAGATGGCCAACATCCTGAAGCAGCTTCAGAATGTCTATGGCACGCCCGGCAACAGCGGCACGCTCGAAGCCGCGCTGAACAAGTTCACCACGGCGCTTCAGGCGCTCTCGACCAGTTCGGGGGCGTCGTCGGCGCAGACCGTCGCGCTCGGCGCAGCGCAGGCGCTGGCGCAGCAGCTCAACATCACCACCAACGGCATCCAGTCGCTGCGCTCCAACGTCGAGCAGGATCTCGGCAACTCGGCGCGAGCCGCCAACGCGGCGATGCAGCAGATCGCCGACATCAACACCAGGCTCCAGGGCCTGTCGGTCAACGATCCCTCGGCCGCCACGCTGATGGACCAGCGTGACCAGGCCATCAACACGCTGTCGAAATATGTCGACGTCCGCGTCACCACCGACGGTTCGAACCAGACCAACATCTACACCACGACCGGTATTCAGCTCGTCGGCGCCGGGCTGGCCTCGGAATTCTCCTTTGCCTCCGCCGGTGCGCTGTCGGCGACCTCGCTTTACAACATCGACCCGGCCAAGTCCGGCGTCGGTGCGTTCAACATCAAGCTGCCGAACGGCTCGCAGGTTGACGTCGTCGCCAACAACGTGGTGTCGTCCGGCCAGATCGCGGCCGACCTGAAGCTGCGCGACCAGACCCTGGTGCAGGCGCAGGACCAGATCGACCAGCTCGCGGCCACGATGGCGAGCGCGCTGTCCGACAAGACCACGGCCGGAAGCACGGTCACCGGCCCGCCGGCCGGGTTCGATCTCGACCTTGCCGGCGCGGCGCCGGGCAACACCGTCAACATCACCTACACGGACACGGCCACCAACACCCAGCGTCAGATCACGCTCGTCAACGTGACCGATCCGGCCGCGCTGCCGCTTCAGAACGCAACGAACGCCAATCCGATGCGGATCGGCGTCAACTTCTCCGGCGGCATGGGAGCGATCGCCTCCGCGCTCAACACCGCGCTGTCGGGCACGCATCTGTCGTTCTCCGCCGCCCCTGCGCCGGCGACCGCCACGACGCTGCGGGTGACCGACGACAACACCGGCCTTGCCAAGGTGAGCGCGGCGTCGACCACGAAGACGATCACGTCGCTCACCTCGGGCAATCCGCAGCTGCCGCTGTTCACCGACGGCGGCCAGGCGCTCTACACGGGCGCGATCACGGCGTCCGGCTCGCAGATGACCGGCTTTGCCGGGCGCATCGCCGTGAACACGCAGCTGGTTTCCGATCCGAGCCGGCTGTCGGTCTACAACACCTCGCCGGTGACGCCCGCGGGCGACACGACACGCTCGGATTATCTCTATTCGCAGCTCACCAATGCGGTGTTCTCCTATTCGCCGCAGACCGGCCTCGGCTCGGCGAACCAGCCCTTCACCGGCAGCGTCTCGAACTACCTCCAGCAGTTCCTGAGCGTCCAGGCCAACGCCGCCACCCAGGCGACCCAGCTCCAGCAGGGCCAGAGCGTCGTGGTCTCGACGCTCCAGGCCAAGTTCGACTCGACCTCCAGCGTCAACCTGGACTCGGAGATGTCGAACCTGATTCAGCTTCAGAATGCCTATGCCGCCAACGCCCACGTCATGTCGGTGGTGCAGAGCATGATGAACACGTTGCTCCAGGCTCAAGTGTAACAAGTAACAGGGCTCTGAAAGATGTCGATCAGCAGCATCAACTATTCTTCGTCGATTCTCGGCGCACAGATCCGCAACATCAATCAGCAGCTCACCGACCTGTCGACCCAGCTTTCGACCGGCAAGCTGTCGCAGAACTATTCCGGCATGGGCACCAACGAGGGCTTTGCGATCGCCGGGCGCGCGCAGCTCTCCAACATCGCCGGCTATACCGACACGATCACCAACGTCAACGTCAGCATCAACCTCGCCAATACCGCGCTGCAGTCGCTGACGAAGATCCGCAACACGGTGCAGACGGGCTCGGCCAACACCGCGCAGGACCTCAACGTCAACGGCCAGACGATCGCGCAGAACACTGCCGCGGCGCAATTCGGCTCGATGGTCGGCGTCCTCAACACGCAGACGGGCAGCCGCTATCTGTTCTCCGGGACGGCCGTCAACACGCAGTCGGTTGCGGATGCCGGCGACATCATCAACGGCACCACGACGCAGGCCGGCTTCAAGACCGTCATGGCGGAGCGCCAGGCCGCCGATCTCGGCGCCAGCGGCATGGGGCGGCTGGTGCAGACGCAGCCGACGCCGAGCTCCGTGCAGGTATCGGAGGACGTTGCCGGGTCGCCGTTCGGGCTCAAGATCAAGGCGGTGTCCTCGACGCTCACAGGCGCGACCGTCACCGGCCCGAGCGGCTCGCCGGTGTCGTTCTCGGTCGATCTCAACGGCGTCAACCCGAACAACGGCGACAAGCTCAGCATTCAGTTCACGCTGCCGGACGGCACCACCGAGCAGATCGACCTGACCGCCTCGACGGCGACGCCGACGCCGCTCGGCAGCTTCGCCATCGATGCGAGCACCCCCGTCAATCCGAACAACACCGCGGCCAACCTCAACACCGCGCTGAACACCGCGATCACCAAGCTCGCCAACACTTCGCTGGTGGCGGCATCCGCGGTCGTCGCCGGCGACAACTTCTTCAACACCGCGAGCTCCGCGATCGGCACGCCGGTCAACAACCAGGCGGCGCCGCCGGCCCCCGTCACCGGCGCGACGGCGCTGTCAGGCGCGAGCCCCTCGGACTCGATCTCGCCGGGCTTCGTCGCCGGCGACACCATCACCGTCAACGGCACCACGCTGACCTTCGTCAGCTCGGGCGCGACCGGCGACCAGCTCAACGTCACCGACAGCATCCAGACCTTGCTGAGCAAGATCGACCAGATCACGGGGACGTCGAAGCCCTCGACGGTTCATGGCGGTTCGATCACGATCAACACCGACGATGCGGCAAGCCTCAACATCACGAGCTCGAATACGGGGGCGCTGGGTTCGCTCGGCTTCGGCGCGACGCCCGTGACCGCCACGCAACCGCCGCTGCGCGTCGGCTCCTCGCCCGCGAGTTCGGCGACGACGCTGGTGAACGGCTCGGCCACCACCGTGAAGTGGTACCTGGGCAATGACGGGCCGGGGTCGGCGCGCTCCACGGCGACGGCCCGGGTCGACGATGCCGTCACGGTGCAATATGGCGCCCAGGCGAACGAGGACGCGATTCGCCGGCAGTTGCAGGCCATCGCGGTGTTCGGGACCTTCTCGACTTCGCCGACCGGCCAGTACTCGGGCGGGCAGGTGTCGGCGCTGAGCCTGCGGGTGACACAGGCGCTGACGCAGCAGCCCGGCCAGCAGCGCATCGAGGACATCCAGACCGATATCGCGATGGCCCAGAACACGATGAAGGACGCGACCACGCGCCAGACCCAGGCCAAGGCCCAGCTCCAGGGCATCATCGACCAGGCGGAATCGGCTTCGCCCGACCAGGTTGCGAGCGAGATCCTGGCGCTCCAGAACGCGCTCCAGGCGTCCTACCAGGTGACCTCAAACCTCGCGCAGCTGTCGCTCGTCAAGTTCCTGTAAGGGGGCGTTAAGGCGCCGTTAACCATGCCTGTTTACCTCTTGGTGAGGATTGGAGCGGGGCGGGGCGGTCGATGTCGGACAGGATGCAGCTGGTGGTAGCAACGCCGTGCTTCGGCGGGCAGGTGTCGAGCATCTATGCGAGCTCGATCTTCGCGCTGCAACGCGCCGTGCACGGCATGTCCAATCTCGAGCTCAAGGTGCACCTGCGCGACGGCGACGCGCTGATCACCCGCGCGCGGGCCAATTTGGCCGCGATGTTCCTGGACGATCCCAAGGCGACGCATTTCCTGTTCATCGATGCCGATATCGGGTTCAAGCCGGAGCAGGTGTTCCGGCTGATCGAATGCGGCGCGGACGTCGTCGCCGGCTGCTATCCGGTCAAGCGGGTCAACTGGGACAAGGCCGCGCGGGCAATCCAGTCGGGCCGGGCCGACGTGCCGGCCGCATCGCTCGACTACGTGCTCGAGATCGAGGATCCCGACCGCATCGTCGTGGTCAACGGCTTCACCCGCGTGCGCTACGCCGGCACCGGCTTCCTGATGATCCGGCGCCACGTGCTGGAGGCGATGTGTCGCCACCCGGCCTATGCGAACCTGCAATTCTTCCGCGAACATTCGCACGATACGCTGACGGCGAGCCAGAATCGGTTCGCGCTGTTCGAATGCATGATCGATCCGGCGACCGGCACGTATCTTTCCGAGGATTTCGCCTTCTGCAAGCGCTGGACCGATATCGGCGGCGAGATCTGGGCCGACATCCAGAGCTCGCTCGACCACGTCGGGCCGTCGGTGTTCCGCGGCGACATCGCCTCGCAATTCGCGCCGGCGCCCGCGGCGGCGGCCGATGCCGCAGCGTGAGGCTGCCGGGATGAGCGGCGGCGCATGCCGTTCGTCAGAACCGGAACACGCGTCCGACGGCGGCTCGCGCTATCGCCTGCGCGATCTATTCACGCCGCTCGACACGCTGCTCGTCTCCGGCGGAGATCCGCGGCTCGCGCTCGATCCCGAGGATCGCGTCAACGCCTATGGATGCGCGGCTTCGCCGGAGCCGGAGATCTGGAATTTCGCCTCCTCGACCGCATCGACGATCTCGCAAGGCGCCTATGACCGTGCCGCGCAGGCGCGTGAAGAGCTGATGCACAAGTGCCTGTTCGACGAGGTCGAGGTCGCTTTCGACGCGCGTTGCGAGGACATGCGCGACGAGCTGCGCCGCCATCTCCAGCTCTCGCCGCGTGTCGACGTGGTGTTCTCGCCGTCCGGCACGGACTCCCAGCTCCATGCCCTGCTCCTGGCGCGGACAATCCTCGGCGCGCGGCCGGTGACGATCGTGGTCGGCGCCGACCAGACCGGAAGCGGGACGATCCATACTGCCCGCGGACACCATTTCAGCTCCATGACGTCGAGCGGCGTTGCGGTTCGCAAGGACGGAGCGGTTGCCGGGCTCGCCGGCGCCAGCCTTGCGTTGCCACTGCGCGAGGCCGCACCGGGGATCGCGACGCGCGCGGACGCCGATGCCGCGGTGCTGCATGCGGTCGAGGCTGCGATTGCGCAAGGCGCGCCCGTGCTGCTCCAGATCATGGATTCCTCGAAGCTCGGATGGCGTGCGCCGAGCGCGGCCTGCCTCGACGAGATCGCGCGGCGCTGGCCGCGCCAGGTTCAAATCGTCGTCGATGCCTGCCAGGCCCGGCTCGGCCGCCGCCGGCTGCGCTCCTATCTCGACCGCGGCTATATGGTGCTGATCACCGGCTCGAAATTCTTCGGCGGGCCTGCCTTCAGCGGTGCGCTGCTGGTGCCGAAGGGCCTTTCGCGCTCGCTCGACCGGGGTGAGGGGATCGCGCCTGGAATCTTCGACTACGCCGGCCGTTGCGACTGGCCGGTGGCCTGGACGGCGCTGCGTTCGCGGTTCGAGCGCCGCCCGAATTTCGGTCAATGGCTGCGCTGGGAGGCGGCGCTGGCCGAGATCGGCAACTATTACGCCGTGCCCGCGGTGTCCCGCGCCGAGATGCTCGCCGAGCTGGCCGCCGGCATCGACAGCATGATCGCGCTGTCGCCGTCGCTTCGCTCTGTTCCAACTCCAACCGCGATCGACACGGCCGACGCCGACGACGAGGAATTCGCGCAAGCCACGATCTTTCCGTTCACGCTGCTGCGCGACGGCAAGCCGGTCTCGATCGCCGAGACCTGGGCCGTTCACCGTGCGCTGGCGCGTGACATGAGCGAAGAGATGAGCGGCAGCACGGCGGACCGAGAGATCGCCGCGCAGCGTTGCCTGGTCGGCCAGCCGGTCCGGCTGGAGCGGGAGGATGAGACGCCGCAGGCCGTGCTTCGCCTCTGCGTCGGCGCACGGCTCGTGACCGAAGCCTGGTCGCCGGACATGGTGAAGGCGCGACGCAATGTGCAGCACGTTCTCGACCGCATCGCCCATGTCCTGGTGAAGATCGAGCTGCTGCTCGACCGTGGTGCAGCCGCGACCGTGCCGGCCAAGTCCGCATTCGAGGTGTGAAATGCAGCATTCAGTTTCTGCGCCGATCGGCTTGACCGCGCCGAACTATGCCGACCGCATCGGCTTTGCGCAGCTGACCCGCCAGGCCTTCGAAGGCGTCGATCTGCATCCGTTGCGCGACCAGCTCGTGGCGCGGATCGCGGCGGGGATCGCGTTGGCGGGCGAAGGGCTGGATCTCTCCTTGATCACCCAGCTTCTGGGCGACAAGGATCAGGGGCTTGCGATCCAGTCTGAAGTGCTGACCTTTCATCAACTCTTCCGGACGCCCAGTGCGGCTCCGCAGCCCGGCTTGCACGTGCTCGCGCTTGCGGCCGACATCGACATGGGCGGCAACACGCCGATCGATTTCCTGCTCGAAGGCTCCGACATCGAGCTGCTGACACTCTATGTGGTCAAGGGCGTCGGTCTGCCGGAAACCTTGCCCGAGCACGACGTCGCCATCGTGATCGCGTCCGATTCCGAGGAATGCCGCGAGGCGCTCGCGCTGATTGAAAAGGCCGCGCCGCACTGGCCGCGGCCGTTGCTCAATCCGCCTGATCGCATCGGCAATCTCGATCGCGACAAGCTGTATCGGCTGCTGGCTGGTGTGCCGGGTCTGGACATTCCCGCGACCATCCACGCGACGCGCGCGCAATTGTCCGATCTCGCCCAGGACCGGATCGCCTGTGAGGACATCGCGGGCGAATTGCACTTTCCGATCATCGCGCGGCCGCGCGGCTCGCATGCCGGCGTCGGCCTCGCGAAGCTCGGCGATGCGGCGGCGCTCGCGGCCTATCTCGCCGAACGCAAGGAGCAGGACTTCTTCGTCGCACGCTTCGTCGACTATGTGAGCCCCGACGGGCTCTACCGCAAATATCGCCTCGCCATGATCGGCGGCAAACCCTACGCCTGCCACATGTCGAGGCCGACAACACCGCCGTCGTGCACAACATGGATTCGCCAGCCGTGTTTCCTTACAAGCCGCCGCAGATGCGCAAGATCTTTGCCGCGTTCACGGCGATGCTGTCGCGGCACGCAAGGACGGGCGAGGGGAGCGCAGCATGAACGAGATCATCCGCAACACGCAAAGCGCTGTCACGAACACCTCGCTCGATCCGCAGGACTGGAGCGAGTTTCGCACGCTCGCCCATCGCATGCTGGACGAGACGATCGACGGCATCGCCAACGTTCGGGCGCGGCCCGTCTGGCAGCCGATCCCCGAAGACGTCCGTACGGCATTCAAGGCCGACCTGCCGCGCGAGGCGAGCGATCTTGCCGAGGTCTATCGCGAATTCGCCGAGCATGTCGCCCCCTATGCGACCGGCAACGTCCATCCCGGCTTCATGGGCTGGGTGCATGGCGGCGGCACCGCGGTCGGCATGCTCGCGGAAATGCTTGCGGCAGGCCTCAACGCCAATCTCGGCGGGCGCGACCACATGCCGATCGAGGTCGAGCGCCAGATCGTCGACTGGATGCGCCGCCTGTTCGCCTTCCCCGACGGCGCGAGCGGCATCTTCGTCACGGGTACGTCGATGGCCAATCTGATGGCGGTGCTGGTGGCGCGCACGAGTGTGCTCGGCACGCTGGCGCGGCAGCACGGCATCGGCAATGACGGTGCGCTGCTCACGGCCTACACCTCGCGGGCGGCGCATGGCTGCGTCTCCAGGGCGATGGATATTGCCGGGCTCGGCACCGATGCGCTGCGCAGGATCGATGTCGATGCCGATCATCGCATCGACGTCGCCGCGCTGCGCGCGCAGATTGCTGTTGATCGCGAGGTCGGCTTCAAGCCTTTCCTGGTGGTCGCGTCCGCCGGCACGGTCGACATCGGCGCGATCGACGACCTCAGGGCGATCGCGGAGCTGTGCCGCGAGGAAGGAATCTGGTTTCACGTCGACGGCGCTTTCGGTGCGCTCGCCATCCTGTCGCCCGAGCTTGCGCCGCTGCTCGGCGGCATCGAGCTCGCAGATTCGATCGCGCTCGACTTCCACAAATGGGGACAGGTGCCGTACGATGCCGGTTTCCTGCTGGTGCGCGACGGCGAGCGGCATCGGCAGGCCTTTGCGCAGCCGGCGGCCTATCTGCGCCGCGAGGCGAGGGGGCTTGCGGCGGGCGCGGTCTGGCCCTGCGATCTCGGCCCCGATCTGTCGCGTGGCTTCCGTGCGCTGAAGACGTGGTTCACGCTGAAGACGTTCGGCACCGACCGGCTTGGCGCGGTGGTCACGCGAAGCTGCGCGCTGGCGAAATATCTGGAGGCGCGCGTGTTGGCCGAACCTCGGCTGGAATTGCTTGCGCCGGTCAATCTTAACATCGTCTGCTTCCGCTACCGTGCCGATGATGCGGTCAATCGTGAGATCGTCGCCGACGTCCAGGAGTCCGGCATCGCGGCGCCGTCGAGCACGACGCTGGACGGCAGGCTCGCGATCCGCGCCGCGATCGTCAATCACCGCACCGAGGAAGCGGACGTCGATGCGCTGCTCGCGGCCGTGCTGGAGTTCGGCGAACGGCGGAGCCGTGGCGGACTGATCGAGGTCGAGGCGCCGCCGCTCGCGGCGCAGTAGCATCGATGCGCGCCTGAAACGACGACGGCCCCGGAGGCGATCCGGGGCCGTCGTCGTTCGCAGCTTGGGCGAAGCGAAAGCGTGTGGTCAGGCGGCTGAACTCACGTCGGCCTTGTCCGCTTCGACCTTGGGATGCGCTGCCGCGTACTGATCCCGCAGCTTCTCTTCATAGGCAATCAGCTTGCGGGCGTCCTTCAGCGCCCGGTAGAGGTCGCCATTCAGGATGTTGTTGTTGATGCCTTCGATGATCGGCCAGGAGCTCGGCACCGCAGTGACGATGTCGCGCACCAGGTTGAAATAGGTGCCGTGCTGGGTCTGCGGATCCGGTGAGATGTACATGAGCTGGACCGCGAGATAGACGAGCTTGGCAGGCGTATTGGCGGTCTCCGGCGTGAGGATGTCGCGCTCGCGCAGGATCGGCACGTTGTCGCCGTCGATCAGGAGGCGGGCGCGCTGGTCCGTGTTGGTAATCACGCAGTTACCGACGATGATGCGTTCGTGCGGTCTGAGCTCGACCTTGAGGGCCATGCCTGTTCTCCATCAACGCTTTCGTAACCGAGCGTTCGTTGCGGCTCATCAAGGCCCGATTCTCGCCCGGAATTAGTTAACGAGCTGTAAATCTCCGGCATTCGCGAGAAAAAGCTCAATCTTCCCAACGTCATGTCTGTGCGGCGGTGTGGCGATGTGCGCGGCTTCGGCGCCCCGAATCACGCGCGACCCGGCAAAAGCGCGGGTTTCATTTCATGCTTCGTTAGAAGTCTCGGCGCCACGGTCCGCCGGTCGCTGGGTCAATCTCGATCCAAGCAGACGCGTAACAGTAGCGTCGTTTACCAGAAAGGTAACAGAGTCATGTCCGGTATCGTCCTCTCCGCATCGGTTCGTCAGAACCTGCTCTCCCTCCAGTCCACCGCTGACCTCCTCGCCACCACGCAGAATCGTCTGTCGACCGGCAAGAGCGTCAACTCGGCGCTGGACAATCCCACCAACTTCTTCACCGCCCAGTCGCTCGACAACCGCGCCAGCGACATCAACAACCTGCTCGACGGCATCGCCAACGGCGTGCAGGTGCTGCAGGCTGCCAACACCGGCATCACCTCGCTGCAGAAGCTGATCGACAGCGCCAAGTCGATCGCCAACCAGGCGCTGCAGACCACCGTCGGCTACTCCACCAAGTCCAACGTCTCGACCACGGTCGCGGGCGCGACTGCGGCGGATCTGCGCGGCACGACTTCGTATGCCAGCAACACGGCGCTCAGCAGCGTGCTGTACAGCGGCGCTCCCGGCGGCACGACCGCTGCGACGGGCACGACCACTCTCGGTGCGACCCAGGGCACGTTCTCGAACACGGTTGCCGCGAACGCCGCCGACGGCACCACCGCCGTGACGGGCACGATGACCCTGATCGGCACCACCGCCGCCACCAAGATCGGCACGGCTCCCGCCGACGGCGACACGCTGACGGTGAACGGCAAGACCATTACCTTCCGCGCCGGCTCTGCTCCCTTGGCGGCCGCGGTCCCGACCGGCTCGGGTGTCAGCGGCAATCTCGTGACCGACGGCAGCGGCAACACCACCGTCTATCTCGGCACCGCCGCCACCCCGGCTGCGACCGTCAACGACGTGCTGACGGCGATCGACCTCGCCAGCGGCGTGCAGACCTCGACGATCACCAACGGTGCTGCGACGATCGGTGCCGCCTCCGGTGCGACGCCGTCGTCGATAGCCGCCGGCATCGTGACGCTGAAGAGCTCGGCGGGTGCGGACGTGTCCGTGACCGGCAAGGCCG
>NZ_JACEGD010000073.1 GCF_016031635.1 Bradyrhizobium diversitatis | reverse complement strand
CGGGGGTGGTGGGCCGGGGGGCGCAGGTCCGGTGGTCGACGAGGAGCTGCGACCGCCGGGCGAGGTGAGCGTAACGATGACATTGTCCGCGTGGTTCTTCTTCATCCAGACTTCGGCGAAGCAGAGCACGGTGTTGTCGGGAGGAAGACGCCACGTCCATTCGACATGGTCGGGGTCTGCCATGGTTTGCCTGACGAAACGGACGTGCCCCTCGCCCAGATACGCGTTGCCAGCGGACAGAAAAATATCAAGTTTTGGATTTCCGGAACTGCCGTCGTAATAGGTGACAAGCTCCCTCAGCTTGTTCTCAAGTTCCGAGGTGCCATCGTGAGGTCCGGTCGTCGGTCCGTAGCTGACATTGATCACCACGTTCGTTATGCGGGAATCGACAAACGACATGATGTATTCGATCCCATCCGCGACGTAACCCTTCAGCCAAACACCGGTCGCATCACGAAGGCAGCTCTCCGGAAATTGCACGAACACGATATCAGCTTCGCAAGCGGGATCCGTTAAGGGATCCCCGGGATTCCAACTCGGCGGATCGCGCCGCGCGATGCGTGCCGAGGGTGGAATGCGTCCTGCGAGGACGTCCGTCACGTGTGCGCCATGCGAACGCCGATGCTTGAGCGTCTTGAAACCCGCATCCGCATAGCAGCCATCCTCGTCGATCGTATTCGCCCTCTTATGCAACTGGATCCAGTCGTCGAGCCCAATCACGCCAGCTCCGGACTCTCGGAAGAACTCGAGGCCGTAATTGAAGTCGAACGGCTTCTCGCCAAAGACGTCGGCGCCGACCGGGATCGGGGCTCTGGCTGGATCCTCGTTCTGATCCCAGATGCCGAGCACGCGCGTCCCGGTCGCAACACCCGCGGTCCATTTGACGAACTGAGCGGCGGCGAACGGACAGCCATCGTCGATCACGCCAATGAGGAGCGATGTCGGTGCTGCTGCGCTCGCGGACCTGTTGCGGAACGCGCCCTTCTCGATGGCCGTCGGCTTCAACGGCAGAGACAGCTCGACCCGGGATACGTTGTCGTTCCATGCCTGGTAACTTTCCTCCGCGACGGCCGCCCGGTAAGCCCGCATGGTCAGATGTCGCGAATTCGGACTGGTCAGTCCGAATTCGGCGCCGAGGCCGTGACGGCTCATTGCGGTCTTGAAGTCATCGGCCAGCTCGGCCGTCTTGAGCTCCACGAACAGGAACAGCTTCGAATTCTGCTCGTCGAAAAACTCGAAGTTCTTGAAGTCGCTCCCGATCGCGTACCGGAGATACGGGTCGAAGGATTTCGGCAATTCCTTGGCCATGGAAGGTCCTCCGCTGCATCACGCTGAACGAAGCCTCGCCTAGGTGAATTTGTACCAATCCGTCCACTCCGTCCTGGCCTTTCCCCAAAGCTCATTCATTATGAGGGATTGTGTGATCGGCCCTTCCGGAGATTCCGAATAAAACTTGTTCGCAGCGAACTGCTGGTCCGGGCTGAACGGATTGAAGTCCGTCCCAGCATTGCTGTCGATGTAGCTGGCATTGAACGTGCGGCTCTTCGATGCTGTGCTCCCCAGACAACGTCCGACGAAATACTCGCCCAGCGTCACGCCCAACATGCGCCCTGCCATGCTGTCGACCGGAAAATGGAGGCCCGCCACGACACGATTGGTCACAATGCGCGCCGCCTGACGGTCGAGCTGCTCGATCACCGTCGGGTATCTCGGTGCGAGATTGAGCAGTGCCTTCAACACTTGAGCCACCGCGTAGGTCTGCGTAGCGTGTCCCATCGGGAAGGTGCCGTGACCCGGCGTCGTGATCATCGGCTGCACTTGCGCGTTGTATTCGACCGGGCGCCAGCACGCCAGCGCGTGCTTGAAGCGCATTTCCACATAGACGCAGAACTGCAGCACCATGTTGATGAGTTCGAACGTACGCCTCGTGCGATCTGGGTGCAGATTGACGATCGACGACCAGAAGGCGTACTGGGGATCAATCTGCGCCATGATCTCAGTGGCTCGTTCGCTGCGCAGCTCGGCCCAACTGAGAACCATCGGGATCTGCGCCACGAATGTTGCCGGCGCCGGACGTTGGATTTCCGCGACCAACGATCCGGACGACCAAACCTGGAACGCGGTGCCGGCTCCCGTCCCGACTTTCGCAAAGCTGATTCCCTGCAGCATTTCGCCGACGGCTACAAAGGCACGAACCCAGGGTTCCCAGCGCTCTATTTGCACCGGATCTTCAATGCTGGGCAATCCCGGAGCGTAGCAAACTGGCGGCGGCCCCTCGGGAACGGTGATCCCTTCACGCTCGAGGATGAGTGCATCCACCATGATAGGATTGGCCCAGACGTCGCCGAGTGTGCCAAGCATCGCCCCTCCGGCCCCTCCGGCGCCGCCTGCACCTCCTGCCCCCCCTGCGCCGCCGGCTCCGCCAGCACCACCTGCGCCGCCTGCTCCTCCCGCTCCGCCTAGTTGAGCCATTGCCTGTCTCCTTGTGAAAACAAGTCGGTATGAGGTTCGTCAGCCTGTCGTCGGTAATCCTGCCACTCCCAGGCAGCGGGCCCAGTGCCTGCCTGTTTCGAGCTGCGCATTCGGAAGGCGCCCGATATATCGATCCACGGTCAATTGCGGCTCGAGTTCGCGCATCTTGCCCAGGGCTTCGCGGGCCTCCGCTATCCGTCCCTGCGAAACCAGTGCGATGGCAAGGACCCGCCAGGTGGACGGATGCATGCGATTGAGAACGAGAGATGAGCGCGCGAGCCTTTCCGCCTCCTCGTATCGATGCGCAGATAGGAGCGCCGTGGCGCCGAGAGACTCGAAATAATAGCGCTGCGGATCGAGCGGCGAGAGCCCCAGAGCGCGCCGCGTTGCTTCCACGGCCGCCTCGCCCTCGCCCTTAAAGGCATTGACGGTGCCGCGGTAGAGCCAGCCCAGCGCGTGGCTGGGGTTTGCTTCGACGGCCTGCTCACACCGCCTTCGGGCAGCGTCCAGGTCCTTCAACATGTGACAATAGACGAAGCCTTCGGTCGCAAGCGCAAGCGCGTCGGACGGGTCGCGGTCGAGCGCTGCGCGAGTGGCGCTCAAGGCCTCGGTGGCCTCGCGTTTGCGGTCCTCAGACCAGCCGCGCGTCATGCGCAGGATGTACCAGTTGGCGAGCCAGGCGCGTGGGGCAGCTATCCGGCTGTGGCGATTGATCAGTTCGTCCAGAACCTTGCGTGTCTGGAGAAACTCCTCCCTGCTCGACCGGTGCATCAGGCGGATGCTGCCAAGCAGCAGCGAATAGCTCTCCAGCGTCGGCAACGGCTGGGTCAGGATATGCTCGACCTCGGTATCGAAGACCGACAGATGAACTGCAGCGGCGATGCGGTGAGCCAGTTCGCTCTCCGGCTGCAGCAGGTCGCCGATATTGCCGCCCAGGCGGTCGGTCCAGACGACCCGGTTGGTTCGCGCCGCCGACAGTTCCGCTGTCACCAATATCCGGTCGGCATCGACCACATAGCTGCCGCTGAGAATGTAGGTGGCACCGAGATGCGCTGATACTTCCGCCACATCGCTGACCCTGCCGCGGAATATATTGGTCGACAGACGCGAGATCACTTTGAGGTTCGCCGATTTGGATAGGCGCCAGATCACGCTGTCCGCGATCAGGTTACCGATGTCGAGATGTTCCTCCGCGTCCTTGCGTGCGTCGAACGGTATGACGGCGATCGTCGGCTCCATGGGAGTACCATAGTCTCGCCGAGCGGCGAGGGTCGGATGTGGACTGGCCGGACCAACGCGGTAGGCGCGAACCGGCTTGTCAAAGTGCTTGAGGATACAGTCGCCCAAATCTTCGCACAGCGCATCCACCCCGTGCGTCAGCTCGTCGCGCGCCGCAGCGCTCCCAATCGTCTCCCCCGGTTTGGCCAGGCTGGCAAGAGCTGCCGCTAGTTGCTCATGCGCGGCCTCGCTGGCGATCGTTTCACCGGGACCGGCAAGGGTTGCGAGCCGGGCCGCAAGGTTGATACCGGTGCCATAGAAGTCAATGCCGTCGCTCCAGGCGGTGGAAGCGTTGATCCCTGCACGAAGCTGGAAGTGTTGATGTTCGGGACGCCCGCTATTCTGAACAGCGATACTCCGGTGCATGTCGGCCGCGGCATTGACGGCATCAGCCACCGACTCGAAGCGGGCCATCAACCCGTCTCCAAGGCTTTTCACGAGGCCGCCGCGATAACGCGGCAGAATCTGGCTGGTGGCAAGTTGGACGAAGTCGGTCCATCGACGCACCGCGGATGCCTCGTGCTCTCGCATCAGCCGCACGGACTCGACGAGGTCGACCAAGAGGACCACAGTGTCCTGCTGTACGAGGCCCATTGCTCGTCTCTCCGAAGCCCGCCACTGACCGGACTCTCAGGTGAATGGCCCTTAAGGCCGATGCCTTCCACTTCCTTGATGTTGACCGGACCTTGCCCGGCAGTTGCCAATTCGGCGGCAGCCCCCATCGAGCGCACGTAACTCCATACCGCGCACACGGCCGCTCGGTTATGATCCAGATCACGATTTCCGAAATGCCTGACGGGGTCGCATCCGCGGCATATATGCACAACTCACAATAAATAATACGAACGTCTTCTCGTGATGCGAGAATTCACGTTCATTCGCCGCTAATGCGGACAGGTCTCGACCTCGACCGTGACGTGGCTGAGGCCCTTCAGCCCCGAGAGCCGCCGCTTGTAGACGGCCGGCTGCTTCGGCTTGTCCGACACCACCGAGAGCAGCACGGCACAATGGCCGGGGCCGACCTGCCAGAGATGGAGGTCGGTCACGCGGTCGTCGCCGACCTCCATGCGCGCCCGGATCACCCGCTCCAGCTTCTCGTCGGCGCGCACGTCGAGCAGCACCGCCCCAGATGACTTGATTAGGCCGAACGCCCAGCTCGCGATCACGACGCTGCCGATCAGGCCCACCGCCGGATCGGCCCAGACCCAGCCCGAATACATGGCGACGGCGAGCGCGGCGATTGCCAGCACAGAGGTCGCGGCATCGGTCATGACATGGACATAGGCCGCGCGAAGGTTGTTGTCGTGGTGATGATGATGGCCGTGATCATCGTGGTCATGATCGTCGTGGTCATGCGCATGGCCATGGTGGTCATCGTGATGATCGTGGCTATCGCGCAGCAGCCACACGCTGGCGAGATTGACGCACAGGCCGAGGGCAGCCACGGCCATGGCCTCGCCATAGACGATCGGCACCGGCGTGAACAGCCGCAGCACGCTCTCATAGGCGATCTCGACCGCAATCAGGCCCAGGATGATCGCGCTGGCGAAGGCGGCAAGATCCCCGAACTTCCCGGTACCGAAGGCGAAATGCGCATTCCCCAGGTGCCGGCGCGCGAAACGATAGGCGAAGGCGGCAATGCCGAGCGCCGCCGCATGTGTGCCCATGTGCCAGCCGTCGGCCAGCAGCGCCATCGAGCCGAACAGCGAGCCTGCCACGATCTCGCCGACCATCATGACCAGCGTGAGGACGACCACGAACCAGGTGCGGCGTTCGTTCTCGTCGTGCTTCTCGCCCAGGAACGCGTGGTCATGGGTCCATTGTTCGATGGAATGGGAATGCATCGAATTCTCCCGAAGATTCAGGTCTGTCGGCGCGCAATATAGACGGCGGGCATCAATTTTCTAAGGTCCAATCGTCCCGCGGATTGACAGTGCTACTTAGTTTCGCTGTAATCTGCGCCATGGGGATTTGAGCGATCTCCCCACGAGGCGACAGGCCCAAGCATCGCGTCCCGTTCGTTTCTTGCGAGGACGCATCATGTCTACATTCACGACCATTTCGTCTGACAAAATGGCACGGCTGATCGGCACGGCGAACGCGCCGGCACTGATCGATGTGCGCACCGAGGAGGATTTTGCCGCCGACCGGCGGCTGATCCCCGGCTCCATCAAGCTCAGCCACGACAATGTGACGGATTGGGGCGGCGCTTTCGCCGGCCGCCGCGCCGTCGTATCCTGCTTCCGCGGTGAGAAGCTCGCGCAGGGCACCGCGGCCTGGCTGCGCCAGCTCGGGGTGCAAGCGGAGACGCTGGAGGGCGGCTTCGAGGGCTGGAAGGCGGCCAAGCTGCCGCTGGTCGATGCCCGCAAGCTGCCGCCACGCGATGCCGAGGGCCGCACCGTCTGGGTCACGCGGGCGCGTCCGAAGGTCGATCGCATCGCCTGCCCGTGGCTGATCCGCCGCTTCGTCGATCCCAGCGCGGTGTTCCTGTACGTAGCGCCGTCGGAAGTGGTGGGGGTCGGCGAGCGCTTTGGTGCCGCCCCCTTCGACATCGAGAACGTGTTCTGGAGCCACCGTGGCGAGCTCTGCACCTTCGACGTGATGATCGAGGAATTCGGGATCGCAACGCCGGCCCTGCTTCGCCTCGCGACGCTGGTGCGCGGCGCCGACACCGCGCGGCCGGATCTGGCGCCGGAGGCACCGGGCCTGCTCGCGGCCTCGCTCGGGTTGTCCCGGATGTACGACGACGACCTCGAACAGCTCGAGGCCGGCATGCTGCTCTACGACGCCTTCTACCGCTGGTGCCGCGACGCCATCACCGAGACGCACAACTGGCCGACCAACAAGGTGAAGGCGTAAATGGACATCCGTAACGTTCGAGCAGGAGCTGACGCCGGTCACGGCGTCAGCTTCAACGAGGCCTTTCGCGTCTGGCTGCGCGTCGCCTGTCTGAGCTTTGGCGGGCCCGCGGGCCAGATCGCGGTGATGCACCGCATCCTGGTCGAGGAGAAGAAGTGGATCTCCGAGAGCCGGTTCCTGCATGCGCTGAATTACTGCATGCTGCTGCCGGGACCTGAGGCGCAGCAGCTCGCGACCTATGTCGGCTGGCTGATGCACCGTACCGCCGGCGGCCTGATGGCGGGCGGCTTGTTCATCTTGCCCGGCATCATCGCCATCATGGGCCTCAGCTACATCTATGCCGCCTTCGGCAATGTCAGCTTCGTCGAGGCGCTGTTCTTCGGCCTCAAGGCCGCCGTGCTCGCCATCGTGGTCGAGGCCGTGGTGCGCGTCGGCAAGCGGGCGCTGAAGAACCGCGTCATGATCGCGCTCGCGGCCGCGGCCTTCGTCGCGATCTTCTTCTTCGCGATCCCCTTCCCGATCATCATCATCGCCGCCGGCATCATCGGCTATGCCGGCGCGCGGGCTGGCCGTCCGGAGTTCGCACCGGCCGGTCACGGCCCTGGCGGCAGCGGCGCCGCGATCGACAGCATGCTCGGCGAGGCCGTGCCCGATCATGTCCGTCCCAATACGGCACGGACGATCCGCGTCGGCGCGCTGTGGCTGGCGCTCTGGCTTATTCCGGTGATCGCGCTGCTGTCAGTCCTTGGACAGGTCAATGTGTTCAGCCAGATCGCACTGTTCTTCTCGAAGATGGCGCTGGTCACCTTCGGCGGCGCCTACGCCGTGCTGGCCTACGTCGCCCAGCAGGCGGTCGAGCACTATCACTGGCTGAAGCCGCACGAGATGCTGGACGGCCTCGGCATGGCCGAGACCACGCCGGGCCCGCTGATCATGGTGCTGCAATTCGTGGGCTTCATGGCGGCCTATCGCGACCCGACTGGTCTGTCGCCGATGCTCGCGGCCACGCTCGGCGGCCTGCTCGCGACCTGGGTCACCTTCACGCCCTGCTTCCTCTGGATCTTCGTCGGCGCGCCCTATATCGAGCGCCTGCGCGGCAACACGGGCCTCGCCGGCGCGCTCAGTGCGATCACCGCCGCCGTGGTCGGCGTGATCCTCAACCTCTCGATCTGGTTCGCGCTGCACATCCTGTTCCGCGAGACCGTGCCGGTGCATGCGTTTCCGCTGAACTTCGACATGCCGGTGCTGACGAGCGTGGACATTCCCGCGCTGGTGCTGGCGATCGCGGCGGCGACGGCGATCTTCCGGTTCAAGCTGGGCATGCTGACGGTGCTGGCTGGCAGCTGTGCCGCGGGCGTGGCGCTAAGGTTGGCGGGAATGATCTAGTGAGAGGAGAGCGCCGTTACCTCGCATGTCCCGGGTGGTCGATGATCCGGCTTAGCGTCAGGCTGCGGTGTCCAGTTGACCGAGCGCGGCCTTGATATCCTTGGCAGGCGACAGCCCGAACAAGCGCCCATATTCTCTCGTGAATTGCGAGACGCTTTCGTAACCTACTCCGAAGGCCGCGCTGCTCACGTCAGAGCCCTCCGACAACATCATCCGGCGCGCCTCGATGAGCCGCAGCTGCTTCTGAAATTGCAGGGGACTGAGTGATGTAATCGCGCGGAAGTGCTGGTGAAACGAGGAAGGACTCATGGCAGCCGCTTCCGCCAGGCGTTCGATCCGCAGCGGCTTTGCATATTCGGAACGAATGATCGCGACGGCGCGCGCGATGCGTTGCGCATGGCTGTCGGCGACCCCGAGAGCCCTTATCGCCGCGCCGTGTCGCCCCGCCAGCAGCCAATAGTGAATTTCGCGAACGAACTGAGATCGCAGAACCCGCAAAGAAGACGGACGCTCGAGCAGCCGCATCAAGCGGAGCGCGGCATCGGCAACCTCCGATTCGGTCGGATCGACGCGGACGGGAATGCCTTGCTGCTCGGGAGCAAGGTTCATCTCCACGATCAGGCTCGCGATCACCGCCGGGTCGAGCTCGACGACCAGGGAAAAATATGGGAGCTGCGCACTGGCGCGGGTAATCTGGCTCACCGTCGGCACATCCGCCGAGATCAGGAGCGACTCTCCCGCGCCGAAATCGAAGGTATGCGCTCCCATCGTCACGCGTTTTCGGCCCTGCAGGACGAGCGCAACGAGCGGCCGGTTGATTGCGTATTGGAGCTGGCCCCGCGTCGCTGCCCGTATGGCCGTAAGGCCCGGAATCGGCGTCCTGGCCGTGCCGTTTTGGTCGGAATGCAAGTCCGCATAGCGGCGAACAGTTTCGAGCAAGGTCGTTGTCATTCCGCGAATTTATACCAGCCGCGGGCTCCGGCAACCGGACATGGTCGGACTGCTCCAACTTTGGGCATGTGAATTGATCGTTCAACGCAGCGAGGGCCCGGCCTGAGCGGCGCTCGCGGTCATTTGGAGGAATAGGCAAGAAGGCTCAAGGATCCGGCAACTCGAATGCCGCGGTGTCTGCCACGTTCGCCGTGTCAAACGAAGGAGACATCACATGGCAAAAATTGCAATCGTCACCGGTGCGAGCCGCGGCCTTGGCCGCAACATGGCCGTCAACATCGCGCGCAAGGGCAGCGATGTCATCATCACATACCGAAGCCGTGCGGACCTTGCGGAGAGCGCCGTTTCCGAGATCAAGGCGCTGGGACGCCGGGCCGTGGCCTTTCAGTTGGACAGCGCCGACATCGCCAGATTTCCCTCCTTCGCGCGAGGTCTCGGCCAGACGCTGAGGGAGACATTTGGTCGCGAGAGCTTCGACTACCTCGTGCACAATGCCGGCGACGGCCTCTTCGCCCCGCTCGGCGAGACCACCGAGGCTCAGTTCGATCAGCAGATGAACCTGCATGTCAAAGGCGTGTTCTTCCTCACCCAGGCCTTGTTGCCGCTGATGGCAGACGGTGGCTCGATCGTCACCATCGGCAGCGGCTTGACGCGCGTCACCTATCCGGGCTTCGCCGTCTACACCATGGCGAAAGCCGCCGCTGACATGATGGCGGTCTGCATGGCCAAAGAACTTGGGCCGCGTGGCATCCGCGTCAATAGCGTTGCGCCCGGCGCGATCGAAACCGACTTCGGCGGCGGCCTGGTGCGCGACAATGCCGACGTGAACAAGCAATTCGCCGGCATGACCGCGCTGGGCCGGGTGGGTGTCCCTGACGATATCGGCCCGATGGTCGCGAGCCTGCTGAGCGAGGACAATCGCTGGGTTACGGGGCAACGGATCGAAGTATCAGGCGGGCAGATGATCTGAACGAGCGAGTTCAGCTCAACCGTCTTTCGGCCCATCCCATGGCCGATCCCCCAAAGGCCGCTCCAAGTGCGGCAAACATCGCCGCGGTGCCCACGTTCCACATCAAAATCATCGCCGATGCATCGATGGTGTGGAACAGAGAGAGCGCCGTGGCCGTGAGCGCACCGACGCTGAGACTGCCCGTGATCGCGACCGCTGCCGGCCGCAGCACGGCCGCATAGCGCAACATGATGCAGAGCAGAAGTGAGAGCGGCAGGCCGGTCAGTGCGAGCGTGGAGAAGCAGCGAACGGCTTCACCCGGACTGATCCCCTCCGGTCCAATCACGACCCAATGAGTCAGGCACTGATAGCCGACATTCGACAGCCACAGGATGAGCGCGGGCACGGGAAGGAGCAGCCAGAGCCTCGATCGGTCCGGCAGGCTAACAATGAACGCCGCGACCGCGGCAAGAATGCCGGTGGCAAGGGCCGCGGCCATGCTGGTCGCAAAGGCGGCATCCTGCATCCGCTCGGCAAGGTCGGGACGTATGCCGCGATTGATTGCAATCAGCGCCAGCAGCACGGCGGCAAATCCAAGCCAGCCAGCCGCGCGCAGCAAAGGCGGCTGCAGCCGCCTGACCGGCTTCATGTCCGACGACAGCGAGGTGATGAGGTCCGGTGTATCGATCATGACTGGTCCCGGTCGGAAAACAGTTTCTGCAGGGTCTTGAGCGCCCGGTGTACGTTCACCTTGAGCGCGGAGATCGACATGCCGCTGGCATGCGAAGCGTCCTTCAGGGACATCTCCTGCAATTTGACGAGGCGCAGCGCCTGTTGCTGGGCCGGCGGCAGGCTGTCGACCGCGGCCTGCAGATGATGCCCGTCAAGTCCCGTGTCATGTTGAGGCTCCGCAACAGCTTCATGTTCGGGCTCCATCACCACCTCGCGGCGGCGGATGCGACCCTGCCGGCGCAGGCGGTCGATCAGTCGCCGCTGGGCGATGGTGACGAGCCACGGTGCGAACGGACGCGCGGGATCGTAGGTGTGCCTGATGGCATGCACCGTCAGCAGGATGTCCTGTACGGCGTCTTCGATGTCGGCGCCGTTCCAAAGCCGCCTGGTCGCCAGCGAGCGCAGATACGGTGAGATTTCCGTCAACAGCCGGTGATAGGCGGCGCGATCGCCATCCTGCGCCCGCGCCATCAGGATCGACCAGTCGAGGTCGCGCAGCCGCGGCATCTCCCTGTCATCGGGGCCGCCACCCTCGACCACCCGGAGGACGACCGCTCGCTCGCCGAGATCCCTAGCCGTCAAGCTGCTGCTCCAGCCAGGCGATATGCTGCATCAGTGAAATGCTCATGGATGACGTGACGTCCAGCGTCCGGTTGTCCAGCACGTCCGCGTCAGGCTCGCGCGCCCGCCACAGGGCGATGGTGCGATCGCGATCCCTCAAGAGGTCCTCGATCTGCGGCCTGAACAGCCTGATCATGGCCGTCAGCCAGCGATTGAGCGGCCGCGAGGGCTGGTCTCCGGTCATGGCGAAGCGGTCGAGCAGAGCAATGACGTCTTCGGCACCATGCCAGCTCTCATCCGTCACCCAGCGATTGGTGGTGAACAGCCGTGCAGGCATGCCGTCCGGCGTCATCGAGATCGCGACCAGATGCACCGGCCGGTCCCCGTCGGATCTGCAATTGCGCCGAAGATGGTCCGGCAGGCCGCCCTGCCCCATGAAGACGTGGAAGTGCGCATAGTCTGGCTGCTCGCGGTCATCGGGCGAATGGGCGTGCAGATAGTACTGGCCATGCGTCACGGGATCGCGAGCGTCATCGGCCGGATAGTGCTCCCATTCGGTGAACTCTCCGCCGTGCCGCAACGCTTCGAGCACCACATTGCCGCCAGCCGCGTGCAGTTCGCCGATGCAGTCGACCACCTCGTTTGCGGCCTCTGCCATGCGCAGCAGGCGTTCCCGAGTCTGAGTATGATCAGGGACGACCACCGCCGCAGGCGCGTGGTCGATGTGCTGCTGTTGTGCTGCGGTCATGGCCATGACAGAACTCCTGATTCCTTGATTGGGCAAGGCGGAGACGGCTTGCCGCCGTCTCCTCCCGGGGTGTTCCTCACGTCTATGCACGTGCTACTTCTTCGGTGCGCACGGGTTGGCCATTCCCGGCTTCGGGGCGCAGGGATTGGCCTTCTTGCCCTTCGACGCGCAGGGATTCGCCATCGAGCCGGACTTGGGCGCGCAGGGATTGCCGGCCTGGGCCTTGGCAGGGACCGGGGCGGCCGCGATCATGCCGCCGACGGCTGCAATGGCGCCGAGGGCCTGAAGGGATTTGCGCAGTGTCGTCATCGTTGAGTCTCCTTCTCGGGTGAAAAGACGCAGCGTCAGAGCCGCGTCGTTACGGCAACCAACCAGTCCGGCATGGCGCGCGTCAGGGAAGCCTCGACCGTCTTGTCGAAGCCGGTAAGGATGAAAAGACCGGTCAAGACCAGCACGGCGCCCATCGCAGGCTTGGCGACATGCGCGACCCGCATCATGCCGTCGCGCCGGGCAAGGATGGCCTGGCGCGAGCCGTAGGCGAGCAGCAGGATCGGGGTTGCGGCACCAAGCGCGAAGGCGGTCATCGTCGCGGCCGCGGAGCCGAGATTGCGGCCCTGCGAAGCGAGACCCACGGCTGCGCCCAATGTCGGACCCGTGCAGGGTGACCAGATCACGCCGAGCAGCGCGCCGATGATGAACTGGCCGGCCAATCCCTGCGGCGTCATTCGATCGAGGATGGTCTGACCGCCCGCAGCAAGCGGCGTCGCAACCGCAGCCAACCGGCCCTGCAGCGCAGGGACCAGCAGCACCAATCCCATCGCCGCCAGCAACGCGGCAATCGCCAGCCGCAATGTGGCAGGATCGATTCCGGCGCTGAACCCAACCGTCGCCAGCGCGATGCCGACGGCAGCGAATGACAGCGCCAGCCCGGCTGCCAGCGCGATCGGCCCCCACGCATGGCGCTCGATGGCCGCGAACAGCACGATCGGCAGGATCGGCAGGACGCAGGGCGAGAGCGTCGAGAGCGCGCCCGCGGCATAGCCGAGCGCCAGCGTGGCCGCCATGATCAGAACGCCTTGCCGATCATGCCGCGGATCGCAGCCGGATCCGTTTCGCCGGTCGAGCGGGCCAGCTCCTTCGCGCCGCGATAGACGATGAGGGTGCTCTGGTGCTGCACCTTGAGTTGCTTCAGGACATCCTTGGCGCTGTCGAAATCGACATCGAGAATGACGAGGTCAGGCTTCTCCTGCGCGATCCGCTCCACGATCGGCTTCTGCTGGCGGCAGGTCGGGCACCATGGTGCCGTGACCTCGATCAGGATCGGCTTGTTGGCCGCCTGAGCCGCCTGCAAGGCTTTCGGTTCATAGGGTTGGGCGGCCTGGGCGAGGGTCGGCAGGACGAAGGCGACTGCGACCAGCAGGGCCCTGGAAAAAGTGGACGGCATGCGTCTCTCCGTTCGAACGCGGTCTCGGGGCACTTGAGCCCTCGGGAAGACTGTTCGAAGCGACGGAACAGAAGGTTACATGGATCGGATGAGAAATCTGGTCGATCCGGGATTGACGCCCTGTCGTCCGCTAGGGTTCACACGAGCGGCCACATCGTCGCTGTCCGACCTTGGCCGGGCAGCCTCCGAAAGCGAACATTCAGACAGTTGAGATAAAGGGCAAGCCTCGATCACCTCTTTCAGAGCGGCCGCTGCCCGTCGAGGCAAAACAGGCCGGTCAGTTTCACCACTGCCTTGTCAAGCCCCATCACGCAAAATATTCCACTTTACCGAAATTCGGATTTGTCGTACACACGAAACACCTGGCCCGAGACGAGGGGCGGATCGCGATCGTCACGAACCGCGGGCTGGGCAGCGATGGACGCGACGGCGTCGGCGCGACGGGCATTGCAGGGCGGGACACCGTGAGTAATGGCTTGCCGCGCATACGACACGGCGCTGACAGCGTCTTCGCATGGCTCCGGGGGCGAGCACACGCCACCCCTCGGAGCGACATGCGAGGACGTGCGCGGACGGAGAAGTCGTGTGGTCCCGACGCCCGAGGTTCTGGCGTCAAGTCTCGCGGTGATGTGACGGCCGACCGGCACGCGCATCGATCAGCCGCGAGGCGACGGGGGCAATAGTGCAACGCTCCCCGAGGAGCAACTGTGCTGAAGTAGACCGCCGATCGGCCGGCCTCAAGGCTGGCGCTGGACGCGCCACCGCCTGTCGCCGGGCTTGATTGGAGCGCCGGAAGGATGGCGAGCAGCAGGCCGGCAAGCGGTCTCGAACCGACGTCCGGTCTATGGGGTGCTGAAGACGGTGCAAAACGATACGGTGCAAAACGATACGCCGTCTTTGGCGGCTGACGGCCTTGACCCCGTCCGCTCGCCGGTCTGTCGGCTTGGTATGCGCTCGGTCGAGGACCGAGCGCGGTAGGGCGCGCTCGATCAGCTCACCGCAACGCGTAGCGGCTCGGATCCCATTTCTCGCCGCGGGCGATCATCGTATTGAGGATGACGATCAGCTTGCGCATGCAGGCAATGAGCGCAACTTTCGGCTCCTTGCCCATGGCAATCAGCCGTTGATAGAACGCCCTGAGCAACGGGTTGTTCTGGGTGGCTGCGCCGAGACAGGGCATGTAGAGGGCGTTGCGTACCCAGCGGCGGCCGCCCTTGATATGGCGCTCGCCACGTCGCTTGCCACTGTCGTCATCATAAGGCGCAGCGCCCAACAACGCGGCGGCGATCTCCTCGCGGACCGTCCCGAGTTCCGGGAGCCCCGCAATGAGGACCGCAGAGGCCGTTTCGGCGAGGCCCGGCACGCTCTCGATGATCTCGGCGCGCGCGGCAAATGCCGGTGTGGCCTTGACCGTGACAACGATTGCATCCTCGAGCTTGGCA
>NZ_JACEGD010000072.1 GCF_016031635.1 Bradyrhizobium diversitatis | reverse complement strand
CGGTTCAGATAGCCGTAGATGTAAAGCTTAAGGAGCACCGAGGGATGGTACGACGGCCGACCCGTGGCCGCCGGCTCCACACCCTCAAAGCCCATCTCAGCCAAACCGAGCGCATCGACAAATACGTCGATCACGCGAACTGGGTTGCTCTCGTCAATGAAGTCATCGAGGCATTCGGGCAACAGCGTCCGCTGCCCACGATCCGCCTCTTCAACGAAGCGCCTCATCGATTCCCCCAAAGAATCACAGGAGAATCATAACAGCAGTCCAGTGTTTTCACACAGCCAGGGTCAAAAGCGGTAGCGCTCAGCCCAGCAGAAGATTTCCGATCTTCCCTCAGGAGCTGACATGGCTTTTATGAGTACACGCCCAAAGCGTAATGGCCTTAGGTTGAATCGATCGCGACGGGCTCGGTGCAACCTCTCCCGCTTGCGGAAGAGGTCGCGCCCACCGGGTCGCGCCGAAGGCGCCCGATGACAGGCGCGGGTGAGGACCTTCTCCTATAGGGGATCGTCCCATTTCGGAAACACCCTCTCCCCAACCCTCTCCCGCTAGCGCAGGGCAATTGCATATGGTGCTTTGCGCAAGCTGAGCGCGCGCCTCGTCCTTCGAGACGACAGCTTCGCTGTCTCCTCAGGATGAGGCTAAGTGGCATCGGAGCCCGCTGAAACCAGCACCAGGCACTCGGTCCTCATCCTGAGGGCCCGCCAACGGCGGACGTCTCGAAGGATGGCCACAAGCGATATCACTCTCATATGCGGTTACCCTCCCCCGCAAGCGGCAGAGATAGTGCACTTCCGTTGTAGCGATCGAACGGATCTCATCGCTCTACGCGAGAAACGAAACGGCCTCCAACGCGTTAACAGGCGGACAAGGTGCGCGGCCATGCCCTCTTCCGTGATCCGGTTCTTTCGCTATGCGCCAGAGAAACGCGAGCTCGAGGTAACGTTCGTCAGCGGGCGACTCTATGTTTATGAGGATGTTCCGCCCGAGGTCGTTGCCGCGTTCAGGGATTCGCGCTCGAAAGGGACGTTCTTCAATCGCGAGATCCGCGACCGCTATGTCTATCGTGACATCACGCACCAATATGCGGGTAGCCCTGGAGTGCGCTTACACGCTCATCGACATCGATGAAGCCGACCCCGCCGAAGCCTGCGCCTGACGCTGCATCATTTGCCCGAACCAGTCATAAGGCGAATTGCCGCCGCCGCTGGCATTCGAACTGCTGGAGGCGCCAGGCACGGTGGTCGACATCTTGAAGCCGTCGGCATAGGTGACGGTGGTGGTGGTCGAGCCATCGGCATTGGTCGTCGTGGTCGACGTCGAGCCGCCGCCGGATTGCGACGAGGAGTCCGAACCACCGCCCGAGCCGCCGGCACCCTCAGCGTGATGGCCGTGGCCGCCCCGCAGCGCCTTCGTCATCTCTCCGAGATTGATGTCGCCATCCGCATTCGCGTCCATCTTCGAGAACACCTCGTCGGCCTTGGCCAGATTGGTGCCGCCCGCGCCGAGGGCGTCCTCGAACTCGGACTTGGTGATCTTGCCGTCACCGTCGCCATCGATCTGCGAGAACAGGTCCTTCAGCGCATCCTCGGGACTCTTCGATGCCGAAGACGCCGACCTGATCGAGGATGCGCTGGTCGCGGCGCTCGTGTCCGTCGACTGGCCCTGCGCCGCGAACAGCGCGTTCATCGTCTCCGGCGAGATCTGCGGATATCTGCCCGAGTTGACCGACGGGGCCGCGCCGCTGGTCGTGCTGCTGCCGCTGTCGATTGCGAACGGGTTAGTCGCGCCTTGCGTCGATCCCGTCTTCTGCGTCGATGAGGACGATTTCGAGTTCGTCAGCGACTGGATCGCGCCGAGCGCACTCGAGACCGCACCAAGGGCGAACAACATTGCACAACTCCAACCGATGCGGCATGCCGCAGCCAATGTTCCGGACTGACGTCAGCAAGCGCCATGCCATCGTGAAAAGCTCAATGAAATCCGCCTCCGCCGCGCTCGGCACCGCCGGGGAGCACCGGCAATTCGTGCCGGTCGCGGCAGAAATTTCCGCCCACAGGAAGCGCGGCTTCCCTGCATTGCCCGCCACGGAGGCCCATGTTAGGCGAGGCCATCTTTCACGGCCGCCACGGGAAAACGCGCCATGACCCAAGCCTTCGCCCCCCGCCCCCTGGCCATTGCGCCCTCGATCCTGGCCTCGGACTTCTCCAGGCTCGGCGAGGAGGTGCGCGCGGTGGATGCCGCCGGCGCCGACTGGATCCATCTCGACGTGATGGACGGGCACTTCGTTCCGAACATCTCCTACGGCCCCGATGTCATCAAGGCGATGCGTCCGCACACCAAGAAGATCTTCGACGCGCATCTGATGATCTCGCCCTGCGATCCCTATCTCGAGGCCTTCGCGAAAGCCGGCTGCGACCACATCACCGTGCATGCGGAGGCAGGTCCCCACCTTCACCGCTCGCTGCAGGCGATCCGCGCGCTCGGCAAGAAGGCCGGCGTCTCGCTCAATCCGGCGACGCCGATCAGCGCGCTCGAATACGTCCTCGACCTCGTCGACCTCGTGCTGGTGATGTCGGTCAATCCCGGCTTCGGCGGCCAGGCTTTCATCGCCTCGGCGATCGGCAAGATCCGCGACATCCGCGCGATGACGGCGGGCCGTCCGATCGACATCGAGGTCGACGGCGGCGTCGGCCCCGACGTTGCCGGCGCGCTCGCGGCGGCCGGCGCCAACGCCTTCGTCGCCGGCACCTCCGTGTTCAAGGGCGGCACGCAGGACGCCTACAAGGCCAACATCGCCGCGATCCGCAACGCCGCGCTGGGAGCCCGCGGCGAGGCCATCTGACCTCCATTCGCGCGCCGAACCGGCCTTATGGCCGCAGCGACCAACGGGAATGGATGAGATCCGTGCCACTCCCTTCCTGGCAGGCTTGCGGCGCCTGCTCGCCGAGACCTTGCAGGACGGCGAGCAGGTGGTCTGGCAGGGCCAGCCCGACGGCGTTGCCCGGATGATCATGTGGCGATTTCTGTGGTGGATCGGCTTCCCCTGGCTGTTGCTGACCGCCGTCGCCGCCGGGAACGATTGGATCGACCAAGCGGCCCAACCTCTCATGATGCTTGGCGTTGCGATGGTTGCGGCTCCGCTGGTGATGCTGCTGCACGACCTGCAGACGCTCTATGTGATCACCGATCGCCGCGCGCTGATCCTGCGAACGGCCTGGGGCAGGCGGACCGTCAGCCAGACGCCGTTCCGGGCAATGGACACTGCGTTCGAAATCCTCGACATCGGCGGCGGCACCGGCCATCTCAACTTCGCGTCAGGGCGATCGACCCGTTCGCCCGATACCGACTACACCGGCCGCTACGGGTTTCGCTGTGTTCGAAACGCTCCGCGCATCCGGGATATCCTCGAGGGCGCACGCGCCGGAAAGGTGCGGCGGTCGCCCGCGCAATAAACTGGAGCGCCTCCAGGCGCTGCAGTGGGCAATTGCTGAAAATTGCAACCTCGTTCCGTACTCCTCCGGACTTCCCTGATTCGCGCAAATCACTGCGAGTGGTTCTTGCCTGTTTTTCACGGGAGCACATCATGACGACGACCCTGGTCTGGACTGGCGTGGCGTTGTGGCTTGGTTTCAGTGCGTTTGTTCTGTTCGGCCCTTCGACCGGACCGGTGCAGGTCCCGGCACGTTCGGCGCGCAGCGTCCCTCGCAACCGGATCTGACGCCGTGCAATTCGCGCTCGTGAAGCGCCAGCCGAAGCGCAGGTGCCGTATTCCGCGTCGTCCGCATCCCGGCCTCGACTACTTCTTCGGACGGCTTGAGCTCGCCGAAGGCGAGATGCGGGACGATCCGGGAGAGGAAAAGGCGGACCTGGACTACCCGCTCCGGTCACCGAACCGGCATTGAAGATTCTGGATTGGACTCGATACTGATGAAGCCGCATTGCCCGAACTGCCTGAAGGAAATGACCAAGGCGTCCGCGTCGCGTAACCTGTTCAGTTGCGAGCCTTGCCGCGAGATCATCCAGTATTTTGGCGGCGGCGCGGATCACGGCGAACCCGGCCCGGAATTCTCCTGGCCCATCCGCCGCAACCGCTCCGCCCACGCGGCCTGATCCAGACCCGCAGGACGCCAGGCGGGCTATCCCGCCCTGTCGCCGGAATCTGAGCCGCCGACATTGCCAGCCAGCCGCTGCGGCCGCACCACGGTGACGGTGCAGCTCGCTTCCGCGGCCACCTTGGCCGAGACACTGCCGAGCAGCGTGCGCCTGAACGAGCTCTGCCGTGCGCCGATGATGACGTGGTCGACCTGGTTGGCCTCGGCGAATTCCAGGATCGCGGCGGCGGGATCGACCGACTCCAGCACATGAGCCGTCAGCCGGCTCTCATCCAGCTTGAGCGGCGTCGCCCAATGCCTGAGCGCGACCAGGCGGTCGATATGCTTGTTGGAGCCCTGCTCGTCCAGCGTCCGGTCGATCGCGATCCGGTTCAGCTTGAGCACGTTGACGCAGGCGAGCCGCGCCGACGGCAAGGTGGCGAGGATGCGCTCGGTGGTCACGCGCAACGCCTCGTTCAGCTCCGGTGCGCCCTCCACGGTGTCGAGCGCGACAGCAAGGATCGGGCTCGATGCGATCTGGACGGCGACATCCGATTTCGCGCGCGGCGCCATGGCGCCAAGGTTGAAACGACGCCGCCACGCGACGCTGAGGGGATCACGTTTCACCCGCTCCGAGCGCGCGGTGAGCTTGACCTGGTCCGGATGGGCGAGATCGAAGGCGAGCTGGGACGCCGTCGGGTAGCGCCACACCGGCTCGATCTCGAGACACCGCAACACCACCTCCTGAAGCCAGGGCGGATAGTCCGCGCGGATCTTGCGCGGCGGATGCGGGTCGCGCCAGAGCCGGCGCCGCATCGCGCGCAGCGTCTCGCCCTCGCCGAACGGCCGCTCGCCGGTCGTGAAGAAATAGAGCAGCACGCCGAGCGAGAACAGGTCGCTGCGCGGATCGTCGCGCACCCCTGACAGCCGCTCGGGCGCCATATAGGGCGCGGTGCCGTAAGGCAGGCGGAATTCCTCCTGCAGGAGGTCCGGCAGGTGGTTGTGATGCGACAGCCCGTAGTCGATCAGCACCGCCTCGCCGGAATCGCGGAACATGATGCTGCTCGGCTTGATGTCGTGATGGATCACGTTCTGCCGGTGCAAATCAGCGAGCGCAGTTGCGATCTTGGCGACGAGCTGCCGCGCCTCGTCATAGGGCAGCGGCAGCTCAGGGAGCCGCTTGTAGAGCGTGGCGCCTGGGATGCGCTCGATCACGACATAGGCCTGGTGGGCGAAATCACCGGTGCCGAAGCAGGCCGGCACGTGCGGACCCGCGAGCCGCGGCAGGATCATCATCTCCATCTCGAAGGAGACGATCGCGGCGGGGTCCTCGCCCTCCGACACCCGCGGGATCTTCATCAGCAAGGGCACGTCGATGCCCGGATGGGTGACGGTCCACAGCGTCGCCATGCCGCCGGCATGCACGCATTCACCGATGGTGTAACCGTCGATCTCCGCGCCTGACTTGACCAGGAGTTTCGGCATCGCGGTCAGCGCCCTTGCGACAGCCTGTCGGCCAGCCAGGGCGGCAGTCCGTTGTCGCGGATCCTGCTTGCCGCGGTCGCGATGTCATAGGGTGCGCGGCAATAGATGATCTGGCACGAGACCGTGTCGAACAGCACGAAGGACGCCGAGGGATCGCCGTCGCGGGGCTGGCCGACCGAGCCAAGCACGGCGAGCCATTGCCGTCCGCGCAGGAGCTGCACGGGGACGTCGGTCTTCGGCACGAAGCTCGTCATCTTGGCCGTCACCGACATCGAATAGAGCGCGGGGCGATGGATGTGGCCGCAGAACGTGACATGGGCGGGCGTCGCGATCAGGCTCTTGGCGGCGTCCACCGTCGAGCGGACATAGTGCCAGCGCTGGGGGCTGGAGGCCTCCGAATGCACGAACAGGCGGTCGCTGTCCTCCACCAGCATCGGCAATTCAGCCAGGAACCGCCGCTGCGCGGTGTCGAGCCGGCCGCGGGTCCATTCGATCGCGATCTGCGCCTCGGCGTTCATGGTCTCGGCCGAGGAATTGACCGCCTGGTCGTGATTGCCGCGAACGGCGACGGCGCCCTGCGCAACGAGCTCCATCGCGGTGTCCACCACCCATTCCGGATCGGCGCCATAACCAACGAAATCGCCGAGCAGGACGAAGCGCTCCGCGCCCTTCGCACGGGCGATCTTCAAGCAAGCTTCGAACGCCTGCCGGTTGCCGTGGATATCCGAGAAGACAGCGAGAAGCACGCACCCTCCACCCTCAAATTCTTATTCGAGGCCGATGAGGCCAAATTGAGGGAGGTCAACAGGATGCGCCAACATTGGGCCCTTTGCCAGCACTGCTCTGCGGTGATGGTGAAGGGCCTATTGCTCGTCCTTCGGCGGCATTCGGGGTGGTGGAATCGGGGTGAACACCGCGCCTTCCGCGCCGGCGGGCGTGGCATTGAACTCGCCGGTCGAGGAATCGCCGCCGCTGGTCTCCAGGATGGTCTTCGGGGTCACATATTCCCGGACCATGTCGATCAGGCTGCCGTCGCCGCCGCCGAAATCGGCCGCACGCCCTCCTTGCGGATGACCGGCCGCGATCTCGTTCTCGGCGGCGTGGGTCTTGTCGGCTAGCCGGTCATTGTAGGGCACACGGAAGGCGCGCGGGATGCCGCTCGGGCGATTGTCCTCGTCCAGCGCCTCGACCCAGAGGTAGATCGAGCCGGGATCGCCCTGAAGCGAATGCGGCTCGACGATGCGGGCCTTCAGGAGCTTGAACGTGGCCGGCAGCCGGTCCGTGCTGGCCCAGCCGAGCAGGCCGCGCATTTCGGTGAAGCTGACGATGTAGAAGGTGCTGGTCACGACCACCGCGACCGCCTTCAGTGACCAGTGCAGCCGTGCATAGACCAGAACGACCAGCAGCAGCGCGCCGATGACGGCATAAGCGACCGACAGCGTCAGGATGATCGTTTGCAGGCTAGTCACGGCGGACCCTCGTAGCGTTCCTGCTCACGCCGGTCCTGGGATCGAGATCGCCGCCGTTGCGCCAGCTGCTGCGGAACGTCTCCAGCAGCGATTTCGGCCGCTGATCGACATCGACGACCTTGCCTTCCGCATCGATCCGGAATCGGACCGCGGTCTTTTCGTCGCCGGTGTGGTCGAGCGTGAACTTGTTATCGAAGATCACCTGCGCGGTCGGATTGAGCTTCTGCACCTTCACACTGGCGGTCACAGGCTCGCCGGTGGTGGCGACGAAATGCGAGACGTTGACGGTGTACTCGCCGGCAACGATGCCGCGCACGGTGACGATCTCCTCGCGGATGGGCGAGGCGATCTTCTTGCCGTTGACGATGATGAAGTCATTGGCTCCGCCGCGATCGTCGCGGTCGAGCGTCAGGAAGCCGGCCTCCCGGTGGCGATACCAGGCGATGTTGCCGGCCGGATCCTGCACGAAGAGGTCGAGATCATCAGGATGATTGTCCGGCCAGTCCATCGTAATGATGAACTCCGCCTTGGAGTCGATCTTGCCCTCCTTGGCGTCCGGCGAGACCGCGAGCAGCGCCAGGAAGAACAGGAACGCGATCACCTGGAGCGCCTTGAACAGCATCACACCGAGCGGATCGAACGGCTCCTCGCGCGGATAGAGACCGAAATCATCCATCATGACGGCGCACCGGAACCTTTGCGCTCCAGCACCGGCGTCACATAGGTCTCCGTCAGCAGCACCGCATCCGAGAACACCCGCTGGGTCGCGGCGTCCAGCATGTAGTACTGGATGCGGACCAGGATCGAGCCGACGAGGCCGGCGAGCGTCGTGTACATCGCGACCGCCATGCCGTCGCTCATCAGGCCCATCGAAGATCGCATCGCGACCTTGTCGGCGGCATCCAGCCCCGCGATCGGCGCCAGCATGATGATGAAGCCGATGATGGTGCCGAGCAGGCCGAGCTTCATCAGCGTGTCGGAGACGAAAGCACCGAACCCATTGGAGCCGCGCAGGCGATCGGCGAGGTTTCGCAACAGCAGCGTCTGGTCGACCGGCCGGTAGTCCTGCGCCGCGGCTTTCGTCACCAGGCTCTGGATGTGGTCGCGCACGAGGCCGCTCGGCAGCACCGCCGCGCTTGCATCCAGCGCCTTGCTGCCGTCCGGCGCCGCCAGCACCGCCCGGCAGCGCCGCGCCGCCGCGCCTTCACGCGCAATCGCCCGCGTGCGCAGGAAGCAATGGCCGCAGGTGAGGACATAGAGCGCCGCGATCACGCTCGAGATGTAGGTGCGGTCCGAGGTCAGCATCAGGTGGATCAGGCCGAAGCGCCACAGCAGCACGACGGCGAAGATCGAGAGCCCGGTGAAGATCATCCAGAACAGCAGCGCACTGCGCTCGGACGGGTCGGTCGCAGTCCCCGCGATCGGTCCAATCGTGATCGAACTCATGCTGCACCGCTCCCGGATTGCAGGCACTGCCTGCAGCGTGTCCCCACCGATTAGATCAAAGCCGCCGTTTCAGGTCCAAAGACCCATGCCCAATCCGGCTTGGGAAATCTGCCCAAGCTGCAATCCACCCCAACCACCACAATTGGCAAGACGCGGCGGCGTTGTTAGGCTGACCTTACCAAACGTCGGGGGTGATCGCATGCGCCTCGTGCTTCAGCTTGTCGCCCGTCTGCTGCTCATCGTCGTGCTCTGCCTCGGAGCCGCGACCGTGTGGGCCACCTTCGACGCCTATCGCAGCGTCGATCGGGCGACCGCGGCCTCGGCGCAGCGGGTCGCCCAAGCGCTCCAGGCACTGTATTGGCGCGAGCTTTTGTTGCGCAGCAGCAGAGCGCGCGAGCATCTCCTGCCGGTTCCGGACTGGCGCACGCTGGAGACGATGAAGCTGATCTCGCCCGGCGTCTGCGTCGAGTTCCAGCCGGCTGTGGCATTCGAGAAGCCGCTCTGCGGCCAGAGCGAGGGGCTGGGCAAGGCGGCGCCGCGCTGGTTCGCCGCCATTGTGCCCACCTTCCTCGGCAGCCACGCCGAGGTCATCCGGCCCGTCAGCCCCCGCGCGGCGGCTGCCGGCACGGTGGTTGCGACGCCGGACGGCGCGGCGGCCGTCTCGCTGGCCTGGGAGTACATCCTCAATGTGATCGATGTCGCGCTGCTCATGGCGGCGGCAATTGCGCTGCTGGCCTCGCTCGCGATCGCACATGCGCTGGCGCCGGCGCGCACGATCGTGACCGCCTTGCAGCGCATGGCGCGCGGTCAATATCGCACGAAGCTGCCGCGCTTCCGCTCGATGGAGCTGGCGATGATCGGCAGCGCCGTCGGCGAGCTCGGCAACAGGCTGGAGGAAGCTACCGAGCAGCGCGCCGCCCTGACGCGGCGCCTGATCGAAATCCGCGACGACGAGCGTCGCGCCCTCGCCCGCGAGCTGCACGACGAGTTCGGGCAAAATCTCTCCGCCATTCTCGCCTTCGCCAACACAATCGAGACAGCGAGCACGAAGGATCGCAGCACGGGAATCGCCCAGGATGCGCGCATGATCTCGCAGGCCACCCATCATCTGATGGCCTCGCTCCGCGATGCGCTGAAGCGTCTGCGCAATCCGCTGCCCGAGGAGCTCGGGCTCGAGGCAAGCCTCGTCAATCTCGTCGACAGCTGGCGCTCACAGAGCGCGGCGCGGCCGACGATCCAGCTCGATCTCAGGGGTGACCTCACCGACATCAGCGGTTCGGCCGCCAACACGGCCTATCGCGTGGCACAGGAATGCCTGACCAACGCGCTACGTCACGGCGCGGCGCGCGAGATCAGCCTGCGCGTCGAACGTCGTGCCGGCGAGGGCGATGCGCTGCTGATCCGCGTCGAGGATGACGGCGGCGGCGACGCGGCCCGTGTCGCGCAGTCGACCGGTTTCGGCCTGACGGGCATCCGCGAGCGCGTCACGGCAGCCGGCGGATCGCTGTCGATCCTGCCGGCCCGCGGCGGCCTCAGCGTTGCCGCCACCATCCCGCTCGCTGCGTGAGGCCGGGATGAGCGAGGTTGCAGCAACAGGCATCTCCGTGCTGCTGGTCGACGACCACCCGATCGTCCGGCAAGGCTACCGGCGCGTGCTGGAAAGCCAGGGCGATCTGCATGTCGTGGCGGAGGCCGACAACGCCGCGGACGCCTACAGCGCATTCAAGGCGCATGACCCCGACGTCGTCGTGCTCGATATCTCGATGCCCGGCGCGAGCGGGCTGGAGGCGATCCGCAACATCCGCGCGCGCAGCCCGCGGGCGCGGATCCTCGTCTTCACCATGCACAACGAAGCCGTGCTGGTGAAGGCCGCCTTCGGCGCCGGAGCCTCGGGCTTCGTCACCAAGAGCAGCGAGCCGTCCGCGGTTGTGCACGCCATCCGCAGCGTGGCACGCGGTGAGCGCGCCATGAGCGACGACATCGCGCATATTCTGGCCGAGGACAGCCTGTCGCCGACGGGTTCGGCGCTGGACCAGCTGGGTGAGCGCGAGATCGAGATCCTGCGTCAATTCGCCGGCGGCGCCACCACCGAGCAGATCGCGACGCATCTCAATCTCAGCGTCAAGACGGTGCAGAACTATCACTACCTGATCAAGACCAAGACCGGCGCGCGCACGGATGCGCAACTCGTGCGGCTGGCCGCGACCTGTGGGCTGACCAGGATCTAGCAGTCAGGCTGCCGCACTGCCTTATCCCCTGAAGCTTCTCAATCTGCTGAACGAAATTGGAACGGAGCCGATCCGGCTCCGGTTAGTACGCCAGAGAAGGAGTAAAGGGTCATGAGTAAGGGTCACCATAAGGCAGTCGACCATCCCCCGATCATCACGGTAGGCGAGCTCATCGATGAACTTTGCCGCCTGCCGGACACGGCCGTCGTCCACTTTCGCTGCCCCATGTTCGATCAGGAGCTGACATTCTACCGGCTGCGAAAGCGGTCGAAGGACGCCGTCGAAATCGCCGTCAACGCATATCCGGACAGTCCGCCCGTCGTGCCGTCGCCCGATCATGCCTTCCAAGCGCGAAGACGATCGGCATCCTCGCCGTCGCTTCGCGACGGCGCCGCTCTCCAGAAGACGCGAGGTTGATGAGCCCAGCCTGCATGGGCCCTCCGGCCCCGGAGCATGATCGGGATAAGTCTGCCGCGGTTAGGCCGTCCTCAGCCCGCGCAGCAGCAGAGCGAGCGTCGCATCGACGCGCGCGGAGAGATCGGCGTCCTTCCACTCGTCGGCATGGGCCGGATGGTGGAAGCGGACGGTCGCATCGAAGATCGCGCGCGCGGTTGCCTTGACGTCGCCCACCGCGAATTCGCCCCGCTTCACGCCATCGGTCAGGATCGCCGCGATCTGGTCGATCATGGTGTCCTTGTGACATTTGACGGCCGCGCAGGCCTCGCGCGCCAGCGTCAGGTAGGTCTCGAACATTTCGGGATCGTCGAGCACACGCGAACGCTTGGCTGCGAACAGCGTGCGCAGCCAGCGGTCGAGCCTGTCGTGCGCCGACCCCTGCTCGTTGGCGATCGCCAGCAACGGCGCGTCGATGCGGTCCAGCCAGCGTTTGGCAACGGCCTCGCGCAGCGAGGCCTTGCTGGGGAAATGGCGATAGACGCTGCCATGGCTCACATCGAGCGCACGGGCAACGTCGACCACGGTGGCCTTGGCAAGCCCGTAGCGCCTGAGCACGTCCTCGGTGACTTCGAGGATCCGCTCCGGCGTCAAGACAACGGCTTCATTCATGCCAGCACCATGTTCCCGTTTGGGGCTCAGTTACCCGGCACTAGGGCTGCTTCCGAAGCGCCCTTGCCGGTCGTTCGGAAAGCCTATGCCTTAATGAGGCAGTTTTGCAGCCTGCGCCGCGATCTGGCGCGCCACCAGCAAATTGAGCCAATGCCCAATTACGCCGGTGAAATTGAGGATTTCGGTCGTCATTGTCGTAAGTCTCCATTCGTCCGCGGTCCCCGTTCTTCGATCCGGGGTCACGCGGGACGCCCAATCGGAGCGTCCGGAGACGGATATACATGTCTCGCTGACAGATTTCAATATCTGTCAGTCAATGATCCGTGATTGACCGCTGATTTCTGTGGCCGGGGGAGGCCCCTCGCCGGATACCGCTACCGGCCGAACCTTGGCGTTGGCTGCCTGCTTCAATCATCCCCTGCTAGCTTGCGCCCGCTGTTTGTTCAGGCCTCCCAGCTCTGCTAAATCACGGCGTAAAAAACATTCTGGCCGGCACATCCCCCTTGGGCCGCCCGCCTACCTTGCTGGAGCCTTCAGATGATCCCCCGCTACACCCGCCCGGAAATGGCCTCGATCTGGGAGCCGCAGACCCGGTTCAAGATCTGGTTTGAGATCGAGGCGCATGCGGCGGACGCGCTCGCCGAGCTCGGAACCATCCCCAAGGAGGCCGCCAGAACGGTCTGGGCCAAGGCCAAGGACGCCACGTTCGACGTCGCCCGCATCGACGAGATCGAGCGCGAGACCAAGCACGACGTCATCGCCTTCCTCACCCACCTCGCCGAGATTGTCGGTCCCGAGGCGCGCTTCGTGCACCAGGGCATGACCTCCTCCGACGTGCTCGATACCTGCCTCAACGTCCAGCTCACCCGCGCCGCCGACCTGTTGCTCGCCGACCTCGACAAGGTGCTGGCCGCGCTCAAGAAGCGCGCGTTCGAGCACAAGATGACACCGACCATCGGCCGCAGCCATGGCATCCATGCCGAGCCCGTCACCTTCGGTCTCAAGCTCGCTTATGCCTATGCCGAATTCACCCGCGCCAAGGAGCGCCTGATTGCAGCGCGGAAAGAAGTCGCGACCTGCGCCATTTCCGGCGCCGTCGGCACCTTCGCGCAGATCGATCCGCGCGTCGAAGAGCATGTCGCGAAAGCCATGGGGCTTGTGCCGGAGCCGATCTCGACGCAGGTGATCCCGCGCGATCGTCACGCCATGTATTTCTCGACGCTCGGCGTGATCGCCTCCTCGATCGAGCGCATCGCGGTGGAGATCCGCCACATGCAGCGCACCGAGGTGCTGGAGGCCGAAGAGTTCTTCTCGGAGGGGCAGAAGGGCTCGTCCGCGATGCCGCACAAGCGCAACCCGGTGCTGTCGGAGAACCTCACCGGCCTCTCGCGCATGGTGCGCGCCTATGTGACGCCGGCGCTGGAGAACGTCGTGCTCTGGCACGAACGCGACATCTCGCACTCCTCCGCCGAGCGCATGATGGGGCCGGATGCCACCGTGACGCTCGACTTCGCGCTGGTGCGCCTCGCCGGGCTGATCGACAAGCTTCTCGTCTATCCCGCCAACATGCAGAAGAACCTCGACCGCCTCGGCGGCCTCGTGCATTCGCAGCGCGTGCTGCTGGCGCTGACGCAGAAGGGCGCGAGCCGCGAGGATGCCTACAAGCTCGTGCAGCGCAACGCCATGCCGGTCTGGCGCGGCGAAGGCGACTTCCTCCAGCTCCTGAAGAAGGACACCGAGGTGAAGAAGTATCTCTCCGACACCGAGATCGAGGAACAGTTCGACCTCGGCTATCACCTCAAGCACGTCGACACGATTTTCAAGCGCGTGTTCGGGGAAGCGTAAATCGTAGGGTGGGTTAGCCTTGCGGCCTGCGCGCAGCGCAGTCCGCTGGGCGTAACCCACCTCTTGTCGCTCCCGCTGAGACAAACAGTGGTGGGTTACGCCGCGCAGATGCGCTATGCGCATCTGCAGGGCTAACCCACCCTACCAACGACGACAGAAAACGGATCCCCCCATGCCCATCGTCAACCGCGTTGCCGCCCTCTCCGACGAAATGGCCGCCTGGCGCCATGACTTCCACGAGAACCCCGAGCTGCTCTACGAAGTCCACCGCACCGCCGGCATCGTGGCCGACAGGCTTCGCGAGTTCGGGTGCGACGAGGTGGTGACGGGCATCGGCCGCACCGGCGTGGTCGGCGTGATCCGCGGCCGCAAGTCAGCCTCCGGCAAGGCCATCGGCCTGCGCGCCGACATGGACGCGCTGCCGATCATGGAGACGTCGGGCGTGCCCTATGCCTCCAAGGTCCCCGGCAAGATGCACGCCTGCGGGCATGACGGCCACACCGCCATGCTGCTGGGCGCCGCCAAATACCTCGCCGAGACCCGCAATTTCGACGGCACGGCCGTGATGATCTTCCAGCCCGCCGAAGAAGGCGGCGGCGGCGGCAAGGCGATGGTCGAGGACGGGCTGATGACGCGCTGGAACATCCAGGAGGTGTACGGCATGCACAACATGCCGGGCCTGCCCGAGGGTCATTTCGCGACCACGCCCGGCGCGATGCTCGCGTCCTCCGACAACATCCAGATCACCGTCCGCGGCAAGGGCGGGCACGCCGGCGCAGGCCCGCACAAATCAGTCGACAGCGTGCTGATCGGCTCGCAGATCGTGAATGCGCTGCAATCGATCGTCGCGCGCAACGTCGACCCGCTGAAATCGGCGGTGATCTCGATCACGCAGTTCCATTCCGGCACCGCCTTCAACATCATCCCGGAGGTCGCCGAGCTCGGCGGCACCGTGCGCACGCTCGACCCCGAGGTGCGCGATCTCGTCGAGCGCCGCATCGGCGAAGTCGCCGACAGTATCGCCCGCGCCTATGGCGGCTCGGCCGAGACGAAGTACACGCGGATGTACCCGGTGACGATGAACCATGCCCGCGAGGCCGGCATTGCCGCCGAGGTCGCCCGCGACATCGTCGGCACCGAGCGCGTCAACGACAAGTTCATCCCGATGATGGGCGCCGAGGATTTCTCCTTCATGCTGGAAGCACGCCCCGGCGCGATGGTGCTGGTCGGCATGGGCGACGGCAACGAGTGCCACCACCCGGGTTACATCTTCAACGACAACATTCTGGGCCACGGCGCCTCGTTCTGGGCGCGCCTGGTCGAGACGCGGATGCCGGCGGGGTAGCACCGCCTTCGCGCTTGTAGCTTGTAGCCCGGGTGAGCGAAGCGACACCCGGGAAAGCCACACCGGCTAGTCGTCCGTGAAGAGCGGCTAAGCGATTGAGCTAGAATCGCATTTGTCTTTGTGGGCTGTTTTGCGATTGCAGGGTTTTGATGCTTGGGGCATCGGAACCTTGCAATTTCATTTTCAGGATTCCGTCGAATCGCCAGTCATGATTCCGTCGTCGCATCGGAGGTGGCGATGCGACCGAAGAAGCACAGGACGACGGAATCGGGCGATCTGTTCCGGGCCAGGCTGGACCAGATCATCAATATGAAGCACGAGCTGGTTCAGCTTGCCGGCAAGGTCGATTGGGACTGGATCGAC
>NZ_JACEGD010000071.1 GCF_016031635.1 Bradyrhizobium diversitatis | reverse complement strand
CGCCGAATCTTCATCTCTGGCCAGAAGCGCGGCGTCTTCGGTGTCATCAAGCGCGAGCTGCGCCGCCGTTCCGCCATCGAACCCATCATCGGACACCTGAAGACCGATGGCCACCTCGGCCGCTGCTACCTCAAAGGCCGCGCCGGCGATGCGGCCAACGTCATCCTCTCAGCCGTCGGCCACAACTTCCGCCGCATCCTCGCCTGGATCAGAGAACTCTTGTGCCTGTTCCTGATCCAGCTCTGGCGCACGCGCGCCTGTCCGGCCCCGCTCAATTCGGCTTCTTAACGGACGACTACTTAAGATTCTCCCCGGCCAACCGAAGGGCCAAGCCAGTTCTTGCTGTCCTGAAGAATTACCTGGCGGTGTTCTACACCAGTTGTCCGGAATGGACGACTCGTATGAAGCGATTGGCCGAGCGGGCGCAAGATCTCGATATTTTCAGGCAGAACCTGGTTGCGCGAGAATCCGGCCATTGGATCATTATGGAAGACGGCCGGGCCTTTCTTGCTTCGGTGGAACAGGCGGCAATACTGGCCCACTTGGAGCGCGAAGGTCGGTCGGCCTAACCCTTCTGCCAAGCGATCGTCACTTTATGGCGCGGCGGCAAGATCGCGTGCGGGCAATCGAACATGATCTTGATGCTCCCGGAAAGTATAGATACGTCGCGGTCGTTTTGAACTGGAGATATTGTAGTGTCGACTGGTATCGTCAAGTGGTTCAACGCGACGAAGGGTTACGGTTTTATCAAGCCCGATGATGGAGGATCGAACGTATTCGTGCACATCAGGGCGGTGGAGAAGGCCGGCTACACCGGGCTTGCTGAAGGGGCCCGGATCAGCTTCGAACTCAAGACAGGCAGCTCGGGCAAGATGTCCGCAGAGAACCTGCGTATTGGTTGATCCCGATACGTCATGCACACCTGCTACATCCGCTAACTTCTCAAGTTGCTCAATCGGCCGATGATCGGACGAGTCCGGCAGGAGCGGTTGCGTTGTTGCAAGCCGCCCCGGAGCGCACTCGGTCGGGATGAGAAGTTCGCGCGTCCTGGCGAGCCTTGCCTGCCGCTGCCTGACAGCGACCTCGCTCAGAAACTCCGCGATATCTTTGTGGCTCTTCGGTGTAGAAGGTCTCCAAGCCGACCATCGCATATAGCCGATTGCCATCCGGAATGGGGGCAGCGGTCCAATCAAGTCGAAATGGCACCGCTCCCCGCAGAACTTGGCGCATCCCCGGGGCTGGATGCGGCCGTGTCGTCGCCTCTGCTGGTGTTGGCTTAGTAATACGTTTTTGCTTTGAGATGGTTCTGCAACGCAACAGGTCTGTAGGGTGCGAAGCTCGTGAAATTGCGCACCGATTTGATCGCCAGCCGCTCGTACACGGTGGAATGAAGTTGTGCCGTATCGGGCACCTCCCGAACTGCCCTTGCCCATTTGAATGCCGTGCCGCCCATCCCCACCATGCACTCGTCATGCATCATACCGTCGGCCGACGGATATAGCCTTAGCAGGTCCATGTCGACCATGACGCGGCCTGCATCTGGAATCTTCGCCGTGATGAACTCCACCATCCAGTTGAGTGTAATATCCGAGAGACGGGATTCGTTCTCGGGATAGCTTCCGCCGACGTCGGAATGATTTCCGGCGAACCAGATCTGGTCGAATTGCTCCGGTTCGCCCTGCCTATCCGGCCATTTGACCGTGCCACTCCCTCCCCAGGGTACCCGCTTGAAATCCTTTCGCCCTTCATCGATTGATTGCAGATGACGCGCGTATTGGATGTCTGACGGGAAATGGCGATCATAAGTCCAGTCAGGGAAGAAACGTTGCCAGCCGATTGCAGCGACGGCATCCCAAATCCCGATGAAGTAGGCGGAAGCCCCTGCGGCTCGCCCGACCTGGGAATGATACGCATCGCGAAATTGCTCCGCTCTTTTTTCGGCCTGTGCGGCGTCCCTGGGCATGCCAAGCCAATAGATGCAAGAGACCGCCTCCTTGGCGACCTTTCTCAACGATGTCGGAGCGAGGCTGATCGGCTCGCCATTGCGCTCCTTTGTCGGAATGCCGCACAGCTCGAGCACGTGCGCAAGACACCTGGCCGTGTAGGCACAACGGCTGAATCCCAATAGGTAAATGCGGTCTTCCGGTTCCCAGACGCCGATGATCGCAACGTAGCAATCTATTATTTTCTGCGTGATGCCGAACCCAAACATCTGTTGGACCGCCTCTTTTATCCGGCCCCAGCCATTGTCGTGTCGGGGCACAGGCGTGCCAATGCCGGGGATGTAGAGCGCCAGCTGCTTCTTCGGGTCAATGATAGATTCTGGTCCAGTCCGGGTTGCCCGATAGAGCTTGTAGACATTCGTCCGGCTCTCGTCCGGCAGGAGACCGCCCTCGTTACCTGTGCCGTCGGCGAACACCAGGATATTTTTAGCCATGTCGGTCTCCTTTATTACATCACGACAGGGTCGAGCGATGCGTCGGCAACGACTATACCGGTCGTGTCGGTGAAGATTGCCGCGACGTCCCTGGCCTTCTGACGGTACGCGTCACAGGTACTTTGTCCGACAAGAGGGATCGCTTCCGCCAGGCTCGCCACCTGGCCCTGCTTGGCCGCCACGGCAGCGGCCTTCAGTTTTTGTTCATCGAAACGCAGCCCCGCGATTGCGGCATTCAGATCGGAAATGTTGGTTGGTGTCACCAGCTTGCCGCCGATGTAGACGACTTGGCTAAGTCCTACGATTCCCAGGATGGTGTCTGGGACAACGAAGGTGGAAAGCTGATTCACGCCTGCCGCGATCAAGCCTCCGATCACGACCAGCCCGAAAATGAAGCTCTGATAGCGATATACGTCGAAGACGCCGTCCGTGGAGAAAAAGTCACGCCAGCTTGCGTTTGACGGATCGAGGATCGTCCTGGCCATCGGAAGCCAGTTGCGTCGAAGCAGCCATGCCCGGTTTTCCGGCGACAGCGTGTTGCGCTGGCTATCGGTTCCCTTGGCGATCGTGGCGCCGATGCCGCTGATGCCCAGGAGCGTCAGGATCGATCCGGAGAGATCGACCAGCGTTCCTGTCTGAAGCAACAGCAGCGAGATCAGAGCGGCAACGGCCAGGGAGAAGGCCAGTGTTTGGAACGTCGACAGGCTTCCCTTTCCGTCCGCCCCCGCCGAGACCTGTGCGGGGTTCAACGCGCGCAGGAACGATTCAAAGGTGTGATCCTTCTTGCGGAGCGCGAACGCCATCCAGAGGTAGAGAACCAGCACCCCGACAAGGGCGGCACCAATACTGAACCAGTAGGGACTGAGGCGGACACTTACGGACGAGACGCGCCAAGGGGACTGACCGACCGGGCTGTTGCAGGTGTAGAGGTAAAGATTGACCCTGCTCCAGAACCAAGCCAGATCGTCACCCATGTTCAATGTGACGATGGTCTGGTCGGGATCGAGCAGATGCTTCTTCACCAGTGAATCCGAGTCCGTTGCACGGTGCGTGACCATCCTGTCGCTTGAATAGATAGGTTTCGTCCCCGTAGTCGATGCCGGCGAAATAACGGACGCCATCGACGAACGGTGCACGCACGCCGACGTCGACGCGCTGGTTCGTTGGCAAAAAATTCGTGGCCAACACGATAGGCGCACCTACCGGATTTCGACCCGATCGCAGCTCTATGATGAACTCATCCGGTTTCACACATTGCTTCTGAGGATCGCTCGGACCGGTCTGAGCGCTCGCAGGAGAGCTAGCGTCCGTCGAGGGAGCCGTGAGCTTTTGAGAAGGATCCGGTCGCGGCTCAGGAGATGTCGATTGCGGCACGGTCGGGTTCTGGCCGTCAACCTGCGCCGGCCGAATTTGCTGCTGCGCTCTCGGCCCCGAAGATGGAAGCAATGTTATGAGGGCTACGGCACCCAGAGCAATGATGCAGGATCGAGCCATATGTTTTCACCGCCGTGTAAGCAAGCCGGCGGCCATTTACCAACGGTTGTTTCAACCTCGCAAGCCAACCTGTACCGTTTGCTCGATTTCTCCCCCAGTAAAGCGACGGGTCGAACGGACAACCGACGCTTCGAGTTCGGTGCAATCGCAGCTTGACCAAATCGCACGCAGGCTGGCGCGCGTCGCAGCGGCCTATGTGGCGCAACCTGGCCCATGCCAGCCGAAACGGTTAGGGCGGCATGGAATTTAATGCTGCAACTACCCTCGTCATTGCTGCCAATAGGTGTGGCGACCGCACGACGTAGAGTGCCGGCTCGGCATTTGACATCATCCCATGCTCCGGATCAACATTTCGCATTGAACTTTTGATACGGATGCCAGCGGAGACCGGCACGAAGACGCCGAAAAACTGCATCCTGCGCGTGCTACTGATTCAAACGTGAGCAGGCGGGCGCGGAGTCGCGGAGTATCGAATCCATTGACAGTGGCTTGCGTGGCACGACCGCTAAAGCGGCAGCGATGTTGAAATCGTTGTTCTTACCATCTGTTTCCGTTCGAGTTGATCGCACTGGATAGGCCCAAACCGATGAGATCGTCGCCATGACGTCAGGTTCAGGCTACTTTCCATGAAAGGATACCGAAGACTGCTACGCGGGCTTGATAATCCTTGTTGCGATTGAAGGTCCGCGAAGGCGAGCAGAGCAGCCGCACTCCAGACCTTCCTGGCAGCACGCGACCCGTTTTGCGCGGTCATTCGCCTTCCAAAATGTCTGAGGAAAAGTAAGACAATGGCCGACTACCGCATTGATTGCGTTCACAAACCGAATCGCATGAGCCCACATGAGCACATCACAGATGCGGGTGGGCCCAAGCCCGACGGAGGGAGATGGCAGGACCCGTAGAGAACGTCGTTCGATTTATCGAGAAGAAGCAGCACAGGTTCCACACGCAGAAGGTCATTCGAGGGCTTGGGTCGCCGTGCGAACGAGCCCGACGGGTCGGAAGTTCATCCAGACCCATGCAGACCGGATTTGGAACGACAATCTGCTCGCATTAAAAGAGTGTCCGACCTAAATTGACCAGTTTGTCTTCTGCTTCGGCTTAACGTGATTGTCCTGCGTGCCTATCCCGCACGACCATCGGAATACTCGCCCGAGTTTTTCCCGTCTGCGAATATCGGGCTGACGACCGCCCCCCTAAGGGGCGGCCGAACGAAGGAGTGTGCCTTGCCTTTCGAGATTGATTTTCTTCGCGCCGGCGACAGCAATGGCGACGCCATCATTGTGAAGTATGGCGAGACCAAGAACGGAAACTTCAGCCTTAATCTGATCGACGGTGGTTTTACAGACACCGGGGATCAGATCATCACTCACATCAAGCAGCACTACGCGGAGAAGGCGAAGATCGCCAATGTCGTGCTATCGCATGCCGACAACGATCACGCGTGTGGCTTGATCAAGGTGCTCGAACATGAGGATTTCACGTTCTTCGACCTCTGGATGAACCGCCCCTGGGACTACGTCGATGACGTGATCGACAGTTTCCACGGCGCGTACACGCGCGAGGGGCTGATCAAGAAGATGCGCGAGATGCACCCCTACCTTGTCGAGATGGAAAAGATTGCGGCCACGCGCGGCATCACCATCAGGGCTCCCCTTCAGGGAGCGCAGATCGGTCCGTTCACTGTGCTTGCCCCGAGCCGCGAGCGATACATCAAGCTGATTCCCGATCTCGACAAGACACCGCAGTCGTATGCGAGCGAATCCAAGGGACTTCTCGGCTCTCTCTTCAAGGCTGCGGCCGACGTGGCGGGAAAGGTGCTAGAGCGCCTCGATTATGAAACCTTGGACGAAAACCCACCGGCCACATCTGCATCGAACGAGACCTCGGTCGTCCAGTGGGCTTCCTTCGGCAATGAGCGTGTCCTGTTGACCGCAGACGTGGGGCCTGAAGGCCTGGCTGAGGCGGCCGACTACGCTGAGCAGATCAGCTTGCTGATCCAGCCGACGTTAGCCCAGATCCCTCACCACGGTAGCCGCCGTAACGTAACGCCGTCGGTCCTCAATCGCTGGCTCGGCCCGTACCCGGCCGATAACCAGGGATACGCCGTCGCATCCGTTGGCAAGAACGAGGAAATCTATCCCCGCACCAAGGTCGCCAACGCGTTCACGCGGCGCGGATATGAGGTCACGGCGACACACAAGGGATGGATCAACTTCGTGCGCGGCTACGACCGCCGGGCCGGCGTTGCAAACGCGTATGTTATCCCATTCAAGCCGGATGTGGATGATGAATAGGTTCTTGCCGAAGTTCGACAGGTATACGCTCTTCGCGCGCCTGTTTCCGGCGATCATTGCAGCGGCTCCGGCAATTGCGCTCGCTTGGGCGGTTATTGCCGGCAAGGAGATCAAGCTAGTGCAGGCGATCGCCGGCACCGCGCTGACCGTACTGCTGATGGTGTTCGCCGATATCGCCAGAAGGAGAGGAAAGGCCATAGAGCCGCGCCTAATCGAGCGGATGGGCGGCCTGCCAAGCGTCACGATGCTGCGGCATCGCGATATGACGTTTGACGCAGCGACCAAAGCCAGGATGCATGCGTTCCTGGCCGAAAAGCTGGCCGAGCCAGCGCCAACAGCAGAACAGGAAGCCGCCGTGCCTGAAACCGCGGACGATTTTTACAGGCGAGCCGGCAATTGGCTGCGCGAGAATACGCGCAGCAAGAAGAAGTTCGACATTCTGTTCAACGAAAACATCACTTATGGCTACCGGCGCAATCTGTTTGCGCTCAAGTGGCCGGCTTTGGTCCTGAACGTCCTGATCGTCATAGGCAGCGCCGCCTACCTGTGGCTTCAAGCAGGCCCGCTTGATCTGCTGCCCGTCTTTGTGATCGCCTTCCTGCACGCAGCCTATCTGGCAATTTTCTCAACCCGGTCGGCCGTTGAGGAGGCATCCCGCATCTACGCGCGCCAGCTGCTGCTCAGCACGGAATCGACAGAACTTCGGAAGCAGCCGCTCGCGGCCGCCAAACCGCACACTCGTAAGAAGAAGGCTGAAGAGCCTGGCGCTCTCGCGACTTAGAATCGCGAACCTATCAACCAATTGATGGAGAATGGTGGAATATGGCTCAGATGCACAGCACCAGTAGAAGGCCATCGCTCAGCCCGGCTGCGGCGAACTGCCCTGCGTGCCGTGGCAGTTGGGGTCGCCGCGGCTACAGCTACAGTTCGTAGTCGTCGCCGTCCTACTCCTCCCATCTACTCGTCGCCAGGGAGCAGCGGGGGCGGCCGGAGCGGCGGCGGCGGGTCCGGCAGTCGCGTAAAGCCGAGATGGTCGCGAAGCGGCTACGTCCGCCGGAGCCTGACAATATTCTCGATTCTCGCGCATGCTTCGTGCGGCTGCGCGAGACCTGCCGCGACGGCTACACGAATGCCGGCAAGAAGGAGCCGAACTTCGCGCTCTCGACCGCGTTGCGAAGCCTGGGCCTTCGGAGCAGGAGCCGGAGAAGCCGCGCGGTTCCGGCCCTTCATGGACCTGAGCCAGAACCTAAGGCGGACCGAACCGCACAAAGGGCGCTTCCCGAGCGCCTTGAAGAAAGCATTGTTCTTCCTCCTGTTAGCTCCCTGGGAGAGCTGGACGACCATGCAGGAAGTCGATTGGCGTGGCTTCCGCGTGCTATGGGTCCACCCGATCGACAGCGACATCTTTGTTCGGCCCGTTAGGCGGCCGTCCCCCGACGCCCTGAGCTGACCGGGTCATCGCCGCAAGCATCGCCGTGCTCGGACCAGTCTCACCCATCAGGAGATCCGTAGTCCGACGACCAGCACCTGTTTCATGCGTCGTTCCTTTCCGCCTGCTCGGCCGCCTCTCTCGTTTTCACTTCCAAGGCTCGCTTGAATAGAGTTGCATTCCGGCTGAATTTGCGATCTGAACGTTATAAAGTGCGGGCGATTCCAAAGGCCTGAAGCCGGCTTGCTCGAATATTTTCAATGGCCATCAACCTTCGCATCTTGATCGCCGATGTATTGCAGCCAATGACCACACGGAACTTAGCGAGGCTCCGCTTGAAATCGCGGGCTTGGTTGTTCCCGTCGGTGAAGGTCTTTCAAAGCGCCAACGTATCGACTCGGCGCTTGCCAACCTCAGCGAGATGGACTTGGCGCAGTTAGCTTTGAAGTTTGCGGTTCATCGTGGCGACGTTTCTCTCGACGAGGCGGCCGAAAGGTGGTGGAAGCCAAGGACCCGCCTATAACCCAGATCACCAGGCGCGATGTCGCACGGGTCTTCGGAGATGATCTCGCCGGCGAGCGTGGCCGGTTTGGAGCGAATGAGCTGGATTGGGCCGGAAACGTATCCAGCTTCCCCCGTGAGATCATCGAGACCGCCCTAGCGCACGTCATTGGCGACAAAGCCGAACAAGCCTACCGCCGCGGTGACGCGCTGGAGGAGCGCCGCAAGCTCATGGACGCATGGGCCGGCTATTGCGAGCCGAAGAGCTCGGAAAATGTCATTCGCCTGAGCCGGCATTAAGTAGGGAAGCTCGGGCGCGTGCGTACAATCCTGTGCCAGGAGGTGCTTGCCCTCAACAGCGACGCGCTCGTGCAACCTCACTCCAGGTCAATTCGGGTCAGACGCAGACCGCGGACCTACAATAGGCCTTTCAACCGCATCAATAGGGCCATTATTCTTGTGCGGCGTCAGCAGCAACAGTTGACCCGTTCGTTGAACGTAGTAGCGCTATTGGTGCACTGGAATGGCTAAGGGGAGCGGCGTCTGACGCTAATCACACTTTTCGGACGGCCTGGTGCTGGCAAGTCTACGTTGGGAGACGAACTGGGCGCAAGGCACGCGTTCACGCACCTCGCGCTCGGCGCAATGCTCCGGGACGCTGCGGTCCTTCGAAATCGGAATCGACCCTGAGGAGATGGAACGAGCTAGAGCAACCGGCCGTACAGTGACGAACCCACGGTTATATTCATGGCTGGACGCGCGGATCCGCGAAACGTGTAGAGTCGTTGTCGACGGCTACCCGCGCGCCCTGATCTCGGGGCCAGCTTTCGACGAGCTAGTGCGCTCGCTGCCCTCATCGCGTGATGTCTACGCGCTTGTATTGGGCTGCCCCGTAGACGTCAGCCACCCCCGTCTTCAATTGAGAGGCAGGGAGGACGACGACGCGCGGATCCTGCTCCGTGACCGGGAGTACGAGATGGTGCAGTACCCGCTGCTCAGTTTATTGCCGGATAGAGTTAAGCGGGTAAACCTCGATGCCTCGCGGTCACCGGCAGAGGTCTTCGCCGAGGTAGAGAGGGCGCTGGGGCTTATCCCCTCAGCCACGCAAAGCTGATGGCCAGAAAGCCGAGGAGAGCGCCGGCTACGGCCGAGACAGCGCACGTCATCGACATGATGCTCGAGTCACAGAATCCTGAGCACGTAAAGGCCGGCCTACAGCGTGCCTGCGAAATCCTCGAAGGCGGCCAGGCCTTTTTAGACTATACCTTTCTGAACGCGAGCCTGGCTGCACACCTAATCTCCCCCGAAATCCGCATCCGGCGCTGGTCCTACAAGCTCGTCGCATTGCTCAAGGACAATAGGCACCTCGATCAACTCGAGAAGGCTCTTCTCGGCACTGAGACTGACGCGGAAAACCGAGGCTGGGCCTCGGCGGCTTTTTCGGGCCTTGCTGACGAAGTGCGTAAGTCGAATTTGATCCGTCGCCTTAGTGACTACAAAGGGACATCCCTTGAGCTGGCCGCCAAGCTGTACGCGCGAGGCGAGCCGGCGAGAGACGAACTCGACCTCAGGGCCTGGGAGCGCGAGCCGCTCGCCCGCAAGTGGCTGTGCCTGCTATGCGGCTATGCGCCTGACAATCCCCGAACCATAGACCAGCGCTTCGGGGACCTCGACCTAGTCCGTAATTCCGTCAGCGATAGCGATGTAGAGGTGGTAGAATACAGCATTTGGGCTGAGCACCGGCACCCGGAGGGCTCTTTCCGCCACCTACTGCGGCGCCCAGACGAGCTGCTTGCTTTTCCCAATGTCCGGCGTTGGCTATATCGGCTGATGACGAAGGACGCCGTTGCTGCGCGCAGCAATCTCGATTTCCTTACCGAGAAAATGGACGCATCGAATGAGACGTCGGAAGTGGCTCGGGAGGGGCTAGCACTGGGGCTGGCAAGCCTCGAACTGCACGAGCGGCGGGTTGAGACCATCGATTGGTTCGAAAGCGAGCCTAGCCTCAGGGTGCGTTTGGCCCTAGTCGATCACTTGGGACTGCTCGCCAATCAGCACCACGATGCCATAGCCCGCGATGTGTTGATCGCGGCATACATACGATGCGACCCCCTGGATTTGGTAGGGGCAAAGATCTTATCTGTTGCTAGGCCAGAATGGGGACTTGCCAAGACTCGGCTCGTCATGCCGGATCAGCAACACGCCGCCTCCATGAGGGACCTCTTCCAGAGCCCAAGCGGGCCGGTCATTAATGTCAATAAAGTGGAGATCGATATGAGCACCAAAATCACTCAATCGGGCACGGGCAACTCCATGGCCGGAGTCGCGGGCCGCGACATCGTCGCGTCCACTGTCAAAGCGCTTCAGCAACAGGCCGACCAGAGCTTCAAGGAGCTGACCCCGCTCATTGAGGCATTCATGCGCGCACTAGCCACTAGCAAGATCGCCGAGGGCGAGAAGGCGGCGGCCGTCCGGGCGGTCGAGGACACGGCAAATGCGTCTGGAGAAGAGAAAAAGAGTAGGCTGCAGACGCTGAAAAGCGTCGTGCGCGGCATGCTCGCCTTACCTGGCATGGCTGCCGACGCTATTGAGGGCGGCGAGAAGCTTGTCGAAGCCATCCAGCATGCCGTCGGTGGATGATGCGCCCGCTGCGCATCTATCTGTCAGGAAGCATAAAGAAGGGCGCGGGCGACTCGCGCACGCCAGACCACTTCTGGACGAGAGAGGACGAGGAGTTCATTCGAGCGAACGCCGGCAGGCCCGTGGAACTGCTCAATCCTTCGAAGGCGGACATCCGCCGCCAGGATTTCGCGATAAACTTCGGCTGCGACCTGCACCTTGTTTCGATCAGCGACGTGGTGCTGGTCGATGCCAGGCGAGAGAAGGGGATCGGTGTCGGAGCCGAGATGATGTTCGCCATCCAGCGCGGCATCCCCGTAATCACCTGGTCGCCGCCAGACACGCACTACCGAAGGTCCAAAATCACCGACCTGTTCGGCGAAGACCTACACGACTGGACTCACCCCTTCGTCTTTGGGCTCTCAGATCACGTCGTTGACGATCTCCAAGAGGCGATGACCATTATTCAATCGGGGGCGCTCAACGCCCTCGCACCTCGACGAGAGCAGGTCGAGGCTCTGATACAGCGCTACCGCGCCGTCATCGGCCATACCGGCGAGAAGACAGCGAAACGGTTCGTCGAGATCGGCGGCGGCGTATTCCAGGACCTGCTCGGCGGAGGATCCGAGCAGGAAGTGATCGCCGGCGCGACGCGCTACCGTTTCATGGATGTCCTCTATCTGCCTACCCCCACAGATGAGATCCCCCCAGACGCGGTGTTGACCGTAAACAGGTGGCGTGAGCGCCGGATTGAGGAGAGACCGCTGCTGCATAGCTCGCGAATTCGCCGGGTGGCCGCGGCCGCAATCCAAGCAATGCAAGATGGTGCACGGGTGCTGGAGATCGGTTGCGGCAAATTCCCATTGGCCGACGATGTAGCTTGCAAGTCCTGGTCGGGGCTGGAGATCGACCCGGAGGCCGTCGATTACTTAAGGGGCCGCGGCCTGAGGGTCGCCGCCTCAGCCGCCGAGGTCAGGCCGGAGGATCTACAGATCGACATCCTCGTGGCCCTGTTCAGCATGCAGTTCGCCATACAGGAAGAGGAACTGGCGCTGCTCGAACAGCTACCATCCAAAGCAATTGTGATGTTCAATTTGCCCACCCGGGACCGCTCTCTGGTCGATCGAAGGCTCTGGCAGCTGGGCAGTCTTGGGCTTCGGTCGAGGCTGCTCGACCTACAGGCGACGGGAAACAGGGACGTCATCGTGGCGGCCGGTGGCCAGAATGACCAAGCGGGCCTTTCCCTCGTCAGCAAGGCCATCCTGGAACGCGCGAGGGTAGAATGGCCATCAGCGGCATTGCTCTTGGAATGGTCGGAGCCCAAATAGGCTATCGCACCTCGCCGAAAAGTGCGATAGTCTTGATATGGCTTACCTTGGCGGTAAGGGCAATTGCCTTACGCGTGTGATTGGCGCGATGCCAACTCACAGCGTTTACATTGAGACGCACCTTGGCGGAGGAGCCGTCATGCGTGCTAAGCGGCCGGTGGAGCGCCAGATAGGAATTGACGCGGACGAGCGTGTAATCCGGGCTTGGCGCGAGCGGAGAGTGGTCTGCGAACTTGTGCACGGCGATGCTGCCGCCTTTCTGAAGCGGTTCCAGTTCACGGGACAGGAGCTGGTTTACGCGGATCCGCCATATCCCGATGAGACGCGCGGCAGGCGCAACCGCTACCGGTATGACTATCGGAAAGATGATCATGTCGAACTGCTGGAGGTGCTCGCAAACTTGAGATGCCGAGTCCTGATCTCAGGACAGCCGACCGACCTGTATTGCGAGCGGCTCGCCCGTTGGCGATGTATGGAGTTCAGGTCAGGCGGGCGCCGCGGCGGGCGCAAAGAGTTGCTCTGGGCGAATTTTCCGGAGCCCGCAGCGTTGCACGAGCCGGCGAAGGCCGGCACGACCTTCAGGGACCGGGAACGCGTCAAACGGCGCTTCGCCACAATCCGCCGCAAGGTCGAACAGATGGACAGTGCCGAACGCAACCTCTTTGTCGAATGGTTGGCTGCCAGATACCCCGAGCAGGTCCTATACTTGGAAGCGAAGGTCACATGAGCAGCACGCCAACGCTCCTCGACGTGCTAACCCGCGCAGGCTTTCTGCGTGATGGTGCGCCGGTGGAGGGCATGATCACAGCAGGGGCGAATCTCGACTCTGATTCTAGAGCAGGGAGATACGCGTTTCTTTTCGACAGGACGCGCTTCCCGCTGGCGATCGAGGGCCTCTTCAAGGCAGGCGGCGCACCAGTCATGCTCTTCGTGGACGGGGGAGTTGGTCCCTTAGAGGAGCAGGCCGCGGTCGGTTGGCACCGCGTTGCATGGAACGTCGGATTGGCACCCCTCCTGTGGATCAATGTGCCGGGTCGGGTGGTAATCCTCGACAGCTATCGCCGGCCATCAGGGCGCCTCAGCGACGTTGTAATCGCCGAGTTCGCAACCGACACGCCGTCGAATGTATCTGAATTGGTGACCGCCTGTGGTCGTCTCGCCTTCGACACCGGCGCGTTCTGGTCGTCCAATTTTGCCCGCCGCATCGACCGCCAGCAGCGTATCGACGCGACGCTCTTGCGCGAGCTGACTGCCGTTGAACGCAAGCTTTTGCGAGCCGGCCTGCAACCCCTGCTCGCGCAGAAGCTGATCGGGCGCACGATCTTTTCGCAATACCTCATTGATCGGGGCCTTCTTCAGGAAGTTGACCTGGAGCGGCGTTTCGGGCACGCGGGCCTTAGCGACACGCTCCGCTCTCCAGATGCGGCGGCCGGCCTCTTTGATTGGTTGCGCAGCACCTTCAATGGCGACCTATTCCCTCCAGAAGTCGAGAATGAGCGTGCACATGTGCGCGCTGAACACTTGGCTACCCTCGCTGACTTCCTTGACGGTCATGAGGCCGTTACGGGCCAGCTCAGCGCCTTCCCGTTCCGCTTCGACTACATCCCAGTCGAGCTCATCTCGTCAATCTACGAGCAGTTCGCTCATTCAATCGCGGGCGACTCCGCGGCCGCGCAGGGGCTGCATTATACCCCAGTTAACCTCGTCGATCTCGCGCTCGATCAGGTGATGGGCGACCTGCCTGGCTCGGCCAAGGTCCTGGACCCAGCGTGCGGGTCGGGTGTCTTCCTCGTCGAGGCGATGCGGCGCCTCGTCTGGCTCCGAACGCGCAAAGAGCCCAGTTCGCGCGAGCTTGTGCGCGACGTCCTGCGCAACCAGATTTTCGGCGTCGACATCAACGCCGGCGCGCTACAGGTCGCAGCCTTCAGCCTCTATCTCGCGGCACTTGAGCTCGATCCCGACCTGCACCAGGGAGACTTAGGCTGGCTTCGGTTCGATCACCTTATCGGCCGCAATCTAGTAAACGCGAGCTTCTTCCAAGCGAGCGGGCTTGAGGAGCACCGCTTCGATGTCGTGGTAGGCAACCCGCCCTGGACATACGCCGGCGCAGGCGCGAAAGCGGGAGGCCGCCCGGCGCTCACCGACGTAGCGCAGCCGCGACGCTCACCAGATTGGGGGTTCTTGTGGCATGCGCGCCAGATTGCAGCGTCCGGCGCCCGCATAGCGCTGCTGATGAAGGCGACGCCATTCTTCAGCAAGGATCGTCTCGCTACTGAGGCGCGGCGCCTGCTATTTTCTAGCTTCGGCGACGTGAAGCTCATCAATCTCTCCCAACTCCGGGCAGAGGGCTTGTTTCCATCGCTCACGTCGACAGTTAACAGTAAAAAGAAGAGCAACGCGGGACCAGCGCTCCTATTCTGCGGCATCTCTCAAACGCCATCTAGCGACGAGACGATCACGACGGCGAATCTGCCTTGGACACCAAACTTTCGGCGGACCGGCGTTCTCACTCTTTCGATCGACGACTTCCATCAGCCGCGAACGGCGGCCGTTTCCGCAGACCCGGTGCTCCTCAAAGCGTCGGTATTCGGCAACGAGCGCGAGTATGAAGTTATCGAGTGGTTCCAAACCGCGCCCTTGCTCTCGCGCCTCGGAAACTGGTGCGCCGCACACAACATCAGGATAGAGCAAGGGCTGCAGATCGGTGGCGGCGACCAAGGCGACGCGAGCTCCCTGGTTGGCCTGCCGTTCGTTGATGCAGCGTCATACAGGCCAGTTAGGCTGGCCGCTCGCTTGCCGTCCTTCGAGATGAGGCACGCGCACCGGCCAAGGGAGCGCCGGATTTACTCGGCGCCACTCGTAATTTGTCCGGAGGCAGGTTTCGCTCGGGCACTGCAGAAGGGCCGCTACTCGGCCGCTGTTGTGGACCGCGACCTAGTCTACACAGATTCTTTCGTCGGCGTGTCCTTCGCCGGCCGAGACCGTCTGCTGGCCGAAGCGCTTGCGCTCATCCTCAACTCTAAGGCGGTTGCTTTTCTGCTGACGCTGGGTGGCTCGAACACTGGCCTCAAGCAGCCGAAGATCGAGAAGGTGGACCTTGAGGCGCTCGTCATCCCGGATCTCTTTCATATCCCATTTGCTCAACTCAAGCGGATGGGCGAAATCTTCAGGTCTCTTACCGGCAGACCCAACGATCCAGCTCTTGCCGCGGCGGACGAAGCCGTGATGGAGGCCTACGGGCTGGACAGCCATGATAGACGTGTCCTCGACGGAGCGCTTGCGCGAACGCGCCCAATCCTCCTTGACTCGCGAGAGGAGCGCCAAATTGAGGTCGGCGCGGTGCCGCTCGACCTGCTGCACGAGTACGGCGGCGAGGTGGCGCATTGGCTGGACACCGCGCTACGCGAGACCAGTTCGGCACGAACTGTCGTCAGTCGCGGAGTGCGCGTCTCCCGCAACGTAATTGCACTCAGGTTAGATATCGAAATCGGCCCGGTTCGGCCGCTAGGCCACTTCGCAATGGTTGACCCAGACCTATTCGAAGCACGCCTCTTCGGCGACGACGTGACTGGGTCAGCGGGATGGCGGTGCAGGAGCGGTCGAAGCCTGAGGGTGTACGCGGACGATGCAATCTATATCGTCAAGCCCGACGAGCGGCGACAGTGGACTATCTCGGCCGCTCAAAGCGACCTGCGCCAAATTCTCAATGACGTCGCCTCGGGACCCATAGGTCGGCGCAGGGTCAAGATCTCTCCGCGGATTGAGCAAAATGATCTTAGGCGGCGACTGGTCCTCCACTAACGCTCGGCAGTATTGCTTTCCGAAACCGCTGCAGCGAAGTCATAAGGTGAGTTCGGCACGTGGTGCACGGACTGCTTCCTGCAAAGCCGCCGAATGGGCTAGGAAGATCCGGGCCGATTCGAGCAGCCGTCGCAAAGTGAAGCGATGTCGGGGAAATCGAGCCGCGTTGCGATCTCCGCGTACGCGATCACGCAGGGGGCAAGCGCCACCCTTGAGCGCCACCAGATCGCCGCGCATTCCTGCGTCGAGCACGTACGTGTGCCAGCATCTCGACCGCCGGAGAGGTTTTGTTCAAGGTCGCTCGGGGACAGCCCCCAACTGGCACAGAGCTTCACATGCAGGTTCATCTCGAGATCAAGGAGGACCGAGAGGCCGGCCCCTGCTTCACGTATCGCGGCAAGTTTGGACGACTTGTAGACCGAGAGCGCGCAGGCGCGAGCAAACTCGATGAGGAACAGGTGGCCCTGAGCGAGGTAGTAACGAAACGCCGCTTCGGGGAGCGAGCCGTCTGCCAATCCGCCTCCCGTTGCGGTGAATGTGGCAGCGTAGGCCGCCGGGGTCTGGTATTTCAGCGAGGAGTGAGGCCGCTCACCATTGTAGTCGGCGACCCATGCAGCAATCTTGCTCCGTGCCTCGGCGATGCCAAAGAACAGCGTCTCGTTCAGCAACTCGTCGCGCATCCTGCCGTTGAAGCTTTCGATGAAGGCGTTCTGGATCGGCTTGCCCGGCGCGATGAAGTGCCAGTCAATGCTGTTGTCCTGGCACCAGGCCAGCATCGCATTGCAGGTGAACTCGGTGCCGTTGTCGGACACGATCGAGCCCGGTTTGCCGCGCCAGGCGAGGATGGCCGTCAGCTCGCGTGCCACCCGCCGGCCCGAGATCGAGGTGTCCGGGATCGCGCCCAGACACTCCTTGGTGACATCGTCGACGATGTTGAGTATGCGGAAGCGCCGGCCGCCCGCGAACTGGTCAGAGACGAAGTCCAGCGACCAGCGCGCATTCGGTTTCGCTTCCACCGGAATCGGAGCCCGCATCCCGATGGCCTTTCGACGGGCGCGTCGCTTGCGCACCGTAAGCCCTTCCTCCCGGTAGAGCCGGTGGATGCGGTTGAGGCCGGACGGCTCGCCTTCACGCCTCAGCAGGACGAATAGCCGCCGATAGCCGAACCGCCGCCGTTCATTGGCAAGCTCGCGTAAGCGGGTCCGAAGCCCGCTGTCGGCCGGCCGGCGCGACCGGTAGCGGACCATCGTCCGGTCCGCCCCGATGATCGAACAGGCCCGCCGCTCCGACAGCCCCATCAGGGTCTGCAGATGCGCCACCGCGGCGCGCTTGGCGGCGGGCCCTACCATTTTTTTGAGAGCAGCTCCCGCAGCGCCGCCGCATCGAGCATCTGCTCGGCCAGGAGCTTCTTCAGCTTCGCATTCTCGTCCTCGAGCGCCTTGAGCCGCCTGGCCTCGGAGACATCCATGCCGCCAAACTTGGCCTTCCAATTGTAGAACGTCGCCTCGGAGATCCCGTGCTTGCGGGCCAGATCGGCCGTTTTGGCTCCGGCCTCGTGCTCCTTCAGCACCGCGATGATCTGCTCTTCCGTAAAACGCTTCCGCTTCATCTGTCCGTCCTTCGTCAGGGCAGACTCTAAATCCTTCTGGAGGAAATTCTTAGGGGCAGGTCA
>NZ_JACEGD010000008.1 GCF_016031635.1 Bradyrhizobium diversitatis | reverse complement strand
CTGCAGCATCCAGCATCTGCTCGGCCAGCAGCTTCTTCAGCTTGGCGTTCTCGTCCTCGAGTTGCCGCAACCGCTTGGCATCGGAGACGTCCAGACCGCCGAACTTCGCCTTCCAATTGTACAGCGTCGCTTCAGAGACGCCATGCTTCCGCGCCAAATCGGCAGCCTTCGCACCCGCCTCATGCTCACGCAGCACGCCAATAATCTGCTCTTCCGTAAACCTGGCTCGCTTCATCTGTCCGTCCTTCAGAAGGCCGGACTCTAACTTCAACTGGAGGAAATCGGCAGGGGCAGGTCAACCTTCCTGAAGAGCAGAATTTCCAAGGACACCTGGTGTCGCCAACAGTTCGTGCGTCCCCTTGCGGTGCGATCGCTTGCGCCTCTGCATTGGTTCGCACCAAAGCCATCCGTGGGTGCATGCACACCGAGGGCACTTCGCCGAAAACGCCGAATAGGTCGACGTTTGCGAATCCATTTCCGTTACCGACTCGATAGCTCTCAGTTTTCCGAGCTTTTGGCGCCCCGAAGCATTGGCACGGGCCTTGCTAAATGGGTTAACGCGTGGGGTGTAGCCGCCCGACCGCCTGGGAGCGTGAAATGCCGAGTTCACTCACCGAGCACGACCCGGAGTGGGAAGCGTTCGAAGCGGAAGCACCCGAGTGGCTGGGTGAGAGCAGCTACGAGGTTCGGCGCCTCCTACCCCCCCTTGGCGCCCAACAGAGCCCTCTAATTCGGGGGCTCTATTTTGGACTCCTCTTCGCCGCTGATTTCCCGCTGTTCACTCACCGATTATGCGCACAACCGCGGCTGACCTGACAATCTCCCATTGCATTCTGCTCGGCAGCATTCGAAACTCCCCTCGCTGTGCGCGACTAAGTCCGGATGATGGGCTGACCATGGGAACATATCTTCTTGCTGGGGCCGGCTTCAGTCGAAATTGGGGAGGTTGGCTCGAGAACGAAGCTTTCGAACATCTTCTCTGTGTGACTGAGGATGATCCCGAGCTACGCGAATAGATTGTCGATCTCGTCCAGTTCCTGACAATAGAGCTTGCTCTTCAAATTTTGGCGCGACGTATTACTCTCAGCCGAAGCTCACCGCTCACCAAACCGATCTGAAGCTCGAATATCTCTGCCAGATGATCGTCTCTGGCGACGTGGACGCCTCACCGGCAACGAACCATGCGCTCTTCTCGATGGCCTTGGAGCATTGCTTGGAACGGCACCGAGATGGCCTCTTCCGCGAGCCGGCTAGCGAACCCGAGAAACGGGGGTGTCGGCGAGTCAGGCAAGGCGCCTCGGCGCGACGGTTTCGATCTCATGGGTGGCGGCGCGCTGAAGCTCCTTGCGACGATTTCAGAGTCACTTGAAACGCTAATTGACGGCCCCATTCACCGGCGGCAAACCGAGAGCCAAGAGATGGAGAACGAGCGGCGGATTGATCCAGGACGAACGGTGGAGCAGCAGCAGCGTCCTGAAGAGGCCGAGCAAGCGCAGGCTGGAAAGGCGGGGATGGAAGTCTTTCTTCAGCAGCGTGCTAGGGGGCTGGGGATTGATCGGGGGCGCGGACGGTAGTCCACATTCTTCGCCTGAATTTTAGCACCAATTCTTGGAGAATCACTGGTGACGACATCCGGGAACCACGCTCCAGACCATTGGAATGTCGCGATCGGACGTGAGATCCCCGAACTGAAAGAGTTCGAGAAATTCCTCGAGATCTGGGACTCGACACTTGCTGAGGTTAGCACTCCCGCGATTGGCTGGGCCGCGAAGGAAGCACTGCGACGTGCAGTGAACGCCGTGATCGACGATTACCGACATGACCAACCAACGAGCATCGACGAAGTCGACCATTGGTATGAGCTTTACACCCGAGGCCAGTTTCCGCCGCTCCCGCTGGAGGTCGCTCCAAGCCAATTTCCAGCACCCATCTCCGATGCCGCCATGATCTGCGCGATAACACTCGGGCTGGTGCGGACTCGCTGGCGATCTCGCGATGAACTCATGGACGCCTACCAACAGTGGAATCCCGTTTTTGATCCTCAGGCAGATTTCACAACTCATCTTCGAACCCGCATTCCTCGGGGACAAGAACCCCGCGGGTGCGGCAGCTCAGTATAACTGACATGGAAGAAGAGCTTACTGATCCGCATCAAGAACCTGTCAGGATTGAAGACGAAGTCCGCTCTGTCGGTTTCGGGCGGCGGATAACGCGCGGCGGTGTTTCATGTTGGAGCTCTTTATCGACTCAACGAGGTCGGTCTTCTGGGCAGATTGACCCGGATTTCCAGCGTCTCTTGTTGAAAGGCGCAAAGTTAAACGACCGACCTGACGACTCAAACGGGAATGCACCTCGCTTTGTTATCAATGCCACCAACGTCCAGAGCTCTGCGCTCAGGCGCTTCTCGCGTCCGTATATGGGCGAATACTGGTCGCCCTAGTCAAAGATCCCGATGTGTTGCTTTGCAATGCAGTAGCTGCTTCGCCGGCATTTCCGCCGGTTCTCTCACCCACTACCGCACCAGAAACGCATCGCCTCATCCCTTCTTCCTCACGGCTGCCACAGTAGCGCTCTGCCTGACCCAACCATAGCGTGCTATCCGTATGACAGCGCGGAAGCCTTCGCGCCGGATCACGCCACCAACCCCGCCTCGGGATCGACGCGATGGGCATCGTGGACGGTGAGTGGTTCTGCCGATGCGCGAGAGCTCGGGTAAGCTACGTCGGGCCATTCAGGAGCGCGACGGACAAAGCAACTCATTTTGCCCGCCTACTAATCACAGGTTGACGTCAAAGTCGACGATAGCCCGTTCCGCGAAAGCATAGGTGCCTCCGAGCGCGAAAATTGCGTTTCCGCGCTCGTCGCGACCTTCGACCTTGACAACGTAGGCCTTGTTAGGCGCAACAACGTATCCGCCATTCTGCGGAAACCTGTCCACATTGCGCAACAACAACTCCTTGAGCGACGGGCGGGTGAACCGGATCGACCCGGCAATCTGCAAGACGTCGGTCGGCAGTTGCGCTTGCTCGGCAACTATTACGTTGACCGGTCCTACAGCGTTGACGCGCTTAACTCGCACAGCCACCCAAGCTTGTCCCACAGGCGGTTTGGGATCTACTTCGGTTTCGCGTTGCGATCGGAAGCCTAGCGCCACCATCAGGTTGTAGATGCCTGCGCTGCCTCCCGCGAGGATCAGGCTGGTGATGAATTTCGATACTGCCCCAGTTTCTTGTGCCACGAACTTTCTCAGTTCGTCATCTTTGGTCATCCCGGCGGGGGGCTGCTCGGGAAGCTTGAAGGCAGCGATCAGACTTGCGATCGCGTCGAAACTAAAAACGTAGACGACGATGAAGGAGATCGCGATCATGATGATCGTCTTCACACCACGCGTACTGAAGTAGGTCAAAAACACGCGCCAGTTAAAGATTGTGCTGAATGCACTCTCGAGCAAGAGAGCGACCACGAACAACATGGTCAGGACGCTGAGCGAAGTCGAGTAAACCACGTCGCTCAACCCAAGTGGATTTACCGTTGCCGCGAGGCCTGCCGTGGCGGAAGCGAGCCAGCAAATGGCAGCGACAGTCGTTACGAAAACGCACTTCAGCATGAAAGAGCCCCATGTTGATTGTGAAATCGGCCGCCTCCGTCGCGGCAGTTGTACCGGATCAATCCGGATCAATACGGTAGTCGAAATAAAGGTTGTTGCCGGAAGCGCACTGCTGGAATGCATTCCAGGAACGGTCGCTCGCCTCGTCATGCTTGCTCATCCTAGCGAAATCGGTGTCGGTCTGAAAAACGCGTCCGCCACACCGTTCCATCAATGCAGTCTTGATCGCTTTCAAGGGGTGGTCCCAGCCCGCCTTGCCGTCCGCCCATTTTCGAACGGCCGTGATCATCGCGGTGAACTCGCCTGCGTACCTTCCTCGTCCAAGCCAGGCAAGATTGGGGACCTTCGACATCTCGTTACCGGTAAGCGTCGCGTTGTGGCTGCCGTGATGACCTGTCTTGTAGAGCACTGTGCGGCCGAGCAGCTCGCGGACTTCCACCTCGCCTTCGCCATCCTTGAACGGCTTTGCAGCCCACGAGGCCCAGTTGCCGCGTTGTGCGTCGCCTGCAAAGAGAAGGACCTTGCCGCCTTTACCAAGCTCGAAGGCCAGCACAAGACTGGCGTTGTTAGTGTCGTTGCCCATCGCCAGCGCGAGATGCTCGGCGGCCAACAGCCAGTCGTTGTCGATGCGCCGGAACTTTGAGGCGGACGGAATTTCGTCATCATGCGTGCCCACCTTTCCGGCGCCGGTGCCGTAATGCGCCTTGAACCAGCGCGAGACAGCTGCGTCCCGGGAGATCCGCTCGAGCTGGATGGAATGACGCGCAGAGAACGGGCTGCCCGCATCTCCCGATTTTCCGTTCTGATTCACTGCGGCTGCGAACGACGGGGCGATCGAACCGCCTGTCAATCCGTGCTTCGGAAAACCTTCGCCGTCATGCGGATCGAGATCCTCGAGCAAATCTTCGTCGTAAGGCGGACCAAGCGCGAAAACGCGGACGGATTTCGCGCCGGGCAACGCGATGATCTCCTTATGCGGATAGATGCACCGCGGGTCTTTTGATGAGCACCCGCGCAGCACTTGCATGGATCGCTTGTTGTCCGAGCCACCTTCGGCGGCCATCGTTCCGGCCGCAGCGATCCTCGTCGGCGTCGCCTCCATCTCGCCGCCGATCTCGAGTGCTATCAGTTCGCTAATCCTTCTTGCCTGAGCCGGATCCGACGCGGCCAGCCTGTTGCTCGCAGCGACCAGCGCTCGCACGTTGTCGCCGTATTTCTTGCGCAAGCGCTTTGCCAGCTTGTCTTCCCTGCTCTCCGTCCAGGCGAACCAGACTTCGTCGACCTTGAGGCCGTCGAAACGCTTCTTTGTGATCGCGTTGACGTGGTCCTGATGCTCGTGAGTGATGATTGCAATGTCGATCTTGTCGTTGGTCACGGCGCGGATGTCTGCAACGACGTCATCCGGCGTGCTCTTGAGGAAGCCGGGAGAACCGGGCTTGTAGCCGCAGTCGATAAGCACATGGACAGGCTTGCTGTCGCCCCCGAAAGCCAGCAGGAAGCAATCACCGTGACCAATGCGGTACATCCGTACGATGGCGCCGCCCGCCGGGGGAGCCAGCTTGGCCGCGGATCCAGACGTGTTCGCAGGCTTATTTCTCCCGGATGCCTTTTTCTTGTTCCTCTTCGTCGGAGCCTTCTTCTTGCTCGCTTTCGCCTTTGCCCGCGGCGCCTTGCGCGCCATATCAGCCTCCATGCCGATGCAGCAGCGCGAACGGCTCGCGTGAGCTCATGTCGCGACTGGCGGCTTGGTAGGCGTTGTTTGGCGACAGTCCTCCCTCGAAGATGTATTGGCGCTGGCGTTCAAGCTCGTCGTTGTCGAGAATATCGCCGGGCGTACTGATGACGCGCCGAACATTCATGCTCACAGGATCGATGAGCAGGGTGCAGCCGGTGCGATATCGGAAGTCACCCGTGTCGCTCTTGGCAAGATTGGCTTGCTTGTCCTTGGCTTTTTGCACCTCGGGATCGAAGTAGCCGGCGCGACGCTGCGTGATTTCGACGACCAAGTCGCTGGTTGTCGAACCCTTTGCGGTGCGGCGCAGTGCGCGACGGACGGAGTGGACTTCCACCGCAATTCGTCCGTTTCTGCGAAACACGGTGGCAGGGACCTTCTTGCCGTCGTCGAGCACCAACCCTGCAGCCTTGGCGAGATTCTTGCCGGCTCCCTCGACGAGCCAAAACCAGAGCGCCCTGGAATTATCGTCGATATCCTTCCAAGTTTTCAGCCGATCTCCTTCCAGGTCCCAGGGTTTGAATTGGATCGGCTTGGCCGTGCGGCGAGGCCTGCGGCTCCCGGTCTTGCGCGCATCGGCATCCGATAGTGCCACGAATAGTTTATCGATTTCGTCCTGCTTCATCGTCGTAACGCCAGCATCCTGCATGGCCTCGGCGCCTGTCGGCCACATCAACCCTTCGGCCGACATGGTGCGCATCCCCCGGGGGTAGATTCCCCATTGCCGAAAGCTCTCGATGAACGCCAGCCGATACCCGAACTCGTCTTCCGGATTGATGTCGTGGTCAGCGGTGATAATACCGCGCAGATAGTCCCCGAAGGTGATCCCGACCGGTGGGCAGTAGTCGATTGCGCGGATGCACATCTGCAGTACATACATGGCAACGCGCGCGGCCTCGTCGGCCAGGCGTTTGGCAAGGTCGGGGTGAATAGCACCTTCTGGCAATACACCGGTCCCTTCGGTCGCGATCCTGAAGAGATCCAGCGTCCGTGCGTGATAGACCTTGGAAAAGGCGCCGAACACAGCCGCGACCAGGATGGCACCGCGATCGTGTGGCTCCATGGTATGGTCCAGTGCCGTCGTGCTCGGCGGCCTTGGCTCCCACTTGCCAGTCTTCGGATTCTCTGCCCCCAGCGCGTCACGAAGGGCGCCGCCACGACCTGCAGCTCGCCCGAACTGTTGCGCGAGCTGGGCGAGGATGTTCTCGTTGGCGAGATTGCCGCGCGTCCGCGCGATCTGGTCGCGCAGCACGCCGGGATAACTGAAATGCTGAAACAACGCGACGATATCGGCGAAGGCCTCGTGAAACGCCAGAACATCCTCGTTCACGGGCACGTTGAAACGGGGATGAACGCCGTCGAGAAGCGCGTGCGTCGTTTCGTGCGCGATGATGTCGTGTGAGAGGCAGGAAAAAACCAGCGTTCCCGGCGTATTGAACTTGTCCTTCACCTCGATCGGAAAGTAACCGAACAGCAGCGCCTTCTTGGAGGGACTGTAGTAGGCATTTCGATCACGCAGCGCGTGCGGATAAATGCGCAGGCGGCGTACGAAATATTCATAGTAACCTCCGCCCTTCGGGTACTCGCGCCGGGACGACCATAGCGCGACCCGACCCAGCGCCCGCTCGAAATGCCCGATTGTGGTCATGGCAACCGCATAGACCATCTGCTGATGGAATTGTGGATTGGTCTGCGAGGGTGCCAGGCCGTCCTGCGCGAGCAGCTTGGGATCGTCAAGATCGACCGGCCGATACAGAGCATTGCTGGCGGGATCGATGTCGACGACTTCGATGTACTCGCCGATCGGACCGGCTTGCAGGTCCTCCCACGGGACGTTGATGGTAATTTCGCTGATGCCGGCCATCTCGTACTGGGATGCGAGGCCCGGATCGAAGGAAAAAATCTTTAGGCGCCGGGAAACCGGATTGGGAACAGATTCCGATACAGCCAATGATCGCCCCCCGCGCTGTCAACAACCCCAGCTTGATCCTGCCGCACCGATGCGCCTTTTTCAAGTGCCTCTTGGGCGTTTTGCGCCGTCTGCCCTCATGGACCGATGTTTGCGATCGCGACGCTGCAAGTGTAGCGATAAGTGTAATGCTCAATCGGAAACTAGTAGCGAACAACGCTGCCGCAGAAAATGATGCGGTGAAATTTGAGCGCGAACTGCTCCTTGAAGATCTGGGCTATAACGTAAGTGCCAAAGCTGTGTGCGATGACCGACACTCTTGAAGCATTTGGATGCAACAGCTTCGCGTGCTGTATTTGCGTCCAGACCATCAGCTTTGCTGTGTTTCGAAAGTAAGGAGTTGGCAGCAGAAACTCCAAGATGTTCATACGGCCGTAGTTCGTGGACTTAACCGCGAATCCCTCATCTCTTAGGGTTTACTTAATTTCATTTTGCCATCTCGCGATCGCGTATCCCGTGAATCAGGATAACGAGGTGCTCGCCTGGTTTAGCGCTCAGGTTCATGATCCCTCCGCCGCAGCTAATTGCCTTCCGCGGTACTCACGTAAGCGTCCGGGCGCACCAGCGAGCACGAGTTTAACGCCGCTTCCGGAAGTTGCAATCGGCCAGGGCGTGGGTCAAGCGCTCCGCTGACATCTTGCTTCGGCTGATTTGCATCAAGGTCAATCAGGACCGGACTTGTCGATTTGACACTTGCTAGTTTTTTTGGGGAACGCTCCGCCCGGGCTTTGCACGCGTCCGGCCTTCTGCTTCTCGCGCACTTCGCACCACCATTCCGCCAAAGCATCTGTTGATATCCACTGGTGCAACTGCTGCGAGCATGGTAGGACAGTGTGTCTATTAGCCACTACGCACCGGGAATTGGGGGGCGCGTGGATAGTTTGCACAAACTGTCGGTGCGAGTGCCGTGGCACGCGGGCATTGTTTGTGCGCTGGGCTTGCCAAGCCGTGCGACAGATTCGTTATCTCTCAGTCTGTTTCTGATTTCTTTTTCACCGGGAGGCTCCATTCGGCCACGCTTGCAGTGCGTGACTGTGCGCGCGCCTCACCAGCCTTATAGAGGCGCCAATGGTAGACCTCAATCTTGAGCGCGAGGCACTGCAGAGGCATTTCCGTCAAAGCGGCCCTCTTTTCTATGGTCTTTATCCGATCCAACTTGCTGCGCCCCCGCGGAACGACCCGCAACGCAGCCGCTACATAGGCGAACTGCGCGGCTTCTACCCGAGGCATGATCCACTCGGCTCGCCGGTAGAGCCGATGATCAGCAACGGTTACTTTGGACCCTGGAACAGCTTCCTTCATTACGCGCCCAACGAGGACGGCGTTCATCGGGGGCACGGCGGCTGCGATGTCTACACTGGCTACACCCCCTTCCCTTTCGAGGTCGGCGTTCGTGCGCTGGTCGGCGGAACCCTGACGCTCAAGACGGCCTACCAGCAGACGACGAACGCCTTCGAAGAAGAGACGATCAACGGGCAGAGCGTCAGGACGAAGCGGCGGAAGATCGAGGAGCTTGGCAATCGCATCGCAGTCGAGTTTGACGTGACTGTCGGCACCCGCGTCATTCGCTACAGGCTCGACTACGGTCACTTAAATCGCTTCGCCCCTGCGCACCCGGATGCCCCAGCCGGTATCAAGCAGGGAGAACTGATCGGCTTCGCGGGCAAAAGCGGCAACGCCGACGAGCGTGGAGATGGCCGAACCCTCAGCTCTCCTTTCAGAGTGAACGCGGGTCATGTCCATCTCGCCCTCGTTCGCCTGTCGGGCCCCGCCGATGCCAGCGGCACGAGTGCCGCAGCGCGCTCCAACAAGGTTGATCTCTACGCGGTGCTTCCGCGCAAGCTCGGCTACCACCCGGAGCATGACGAGCTTGGCTACGGCAACGCGGCCAACGAGAAGCGCTCGCGGCCGACAAGAGGCAGGTGGATTGTGCCACCCAAGCCCGCACTGAAGCGCGACTTCGAGCGGCCGCAGCTTCCCATCGGTTCGCTTGCCGTCACGTTCGAGCCGCCGGCACCGCGCCGAAGCGAGCATGCGGGCAACCGCGCGGTGCAGCGCCGCGCCATCATGCCGGCGCCTTTCCACGCGCTGGACTTCGACAACCTCCCCCTGATCGAGACTACCCGCAACGCCTACGGCGCAATGCGCGCCCGCTTCGAGGCGGAAGCCGTTACCAATCCCACGACCGCAGTGCAGCGAGAGGCCAAGGCGGAGGCGGCAGATCATATCCGCGACGGCGCACGCCGCTTCGCTTCGTTAACCTCAACCGCTCCGGCGGAGAATGACGTCACGCACTGGGGCGAGACCGTGGGAGCTCTTGTGGCGCGCGCTCGCGGTCGCTGGACCACGCTCGGGGAGAACGCGCTGGAACGTCCGGCAAAGGTGCTGCTTTCGTTTATCCATCTGGGCGAGGCGCTCTACATCCTCATGGGCGGCCCCGCGCTCGAAGCGCTCGCGCGCTCAAGAGAACAGGTCGCATGCGGCATTTCAGTGCGGGGACAAGCCGTTGCCGTTGCCTGGGAAAATGCCGTGGTCGCGGCTCACATCACCACTATTGAGGGCGACCCTCCCGCCGGGGGCGGAGAGGTACCGAGGTTCTGGGTGGGCTCGATCACACTCGGTAACCGTAGCCTGCGACATGCCACGGTGCCAATGCAGGCGCTAGGGACGGACGCTGCGATCAACGCCTACCTCCAGACCCTCGCCAATGGCTTCCACGACTATTACCGGGCGATCCGCCTTGCGATCACTCAGCATCAGCGGATCGCCGGTGGCGATGCCGAAGCGACGGCCAGGCTCGTTGCCGCCTTTGATGCCATTGCGACGCGGCTCCTCGGCCTCGCGTCCACCATAAACGGCGGGACTGAGGCGGTCCGCATCGCGTTGATGAAGGCGCTCGTCTACGGCAACTTCGCTGCTTTTACCAAGGCCGCCGCGATCGCCGCCAACGAGACCCCCGTGTCGCCGGTCGCGCCGCAGCTCGAAGGCCTCCATTTCCAGCCCCCGATCGTCATTGCGTGAGCCGATGCCCTTCTCACTTATCGACACACGGATCGAACTGTACACCCCCGACGGATCGCAGGACGCGTCGCATCGCATTGCGCTCTCCGTCGAACCAACGGGTCCCGCACCGCGGTTGTCGGTCATTGTCGACGCGAACGAGCGCATGCTGGACCTCGCCGGGACGTGGCCGAACGAGCCGGAGAAAGCCGAGCTTATCGCCCTGACTCTGGCGGCCCCAGGCAACATTCCCGACATACTCGGAATGAAGCTAGGCGCGTCGACCACCGCAACGCCCAAAGAGGTGCGGCTCGAAATCCGCCCGCGCGCCGTGGCCGACGGCGATTCCGGCGGTCCCTTCCTTGCCCTGTTCATCACCTGGACGCTCGAGGCGACGGTGGGCGACGCGGTCGACCCGGCCTCGGGCGCCAGCGTTTCGGCACTGGAGGTCGGCGCCAGCGTTGCGGTCGACGTTCGCGTCGGCTTCGCCGCGATGGCGCAAACATCCGAGCTTGGCGTCGCAAACTTCGCAGTGCGGCTTGACGTCGTCGGCTTCGGCATCACCTCAAACTGGATCCCGCTGGCCCTTCTCGACGTCGCCACCTGGTCGGCGTTCGAGATGCCCGGTCTCCTCGACTGGTTCGCGAAGATCGTTGGCGTGACGATCCCTGACCTCCCGGCCATCACGTGGGACGTCGACCTTCCGCTGTCGATCACGTTACCGCTCGGCCTCAGGTTGAAGGAAAGCGCGTTCCGCATTGCGCCGGCAGACGGAAGGCCGCGTGTTCACCTCGAAGCGAAAGGCCTCGTCCTGCGCATCGGCAGCATCGATCTGCCCCACGATGACTTCCGCCTTGACCTCGTGTGGAACGGCGCCTCCTATACCCTGCGGGTGGTGCTCGCCGAATGGAAGAGGGCGCCCGGCGGCGACGGCGAGTTCTTAAAGCTGCCGTTTCGCCTCTTGCGCGCCTCGGCGGCAGCGTGGCGACTCCGGCTCGGTTTCTTCGCGCACGACGATAGGGCCTGCTTCGATACCGTACTCGAGGTCGGCGGCCTGAAGCTTGAGTACGGCGAAGGCCGCAAGCTGTACGAGGCCAATCTCAGGATACACCTTCGAGACTTGCGCGTCCTCACCGCGCCTCCCACCACCACCCGCACGCTGTTCGAGGGCGAGGGTGCAGAGTACGACTCCTATAAGATCCCCATCCCGCGCCTCACCTTTGCGGAGTCTCCCGCCGGCGCCGGCACGCCGAACGACTACGGCATCGAGTTCCTCGACGGCGCCGTTGATACGGACAGCCGCCTCTTCCTCGCCTGGCGGCAAAACGGCAACCAGTTCCTCAAGGCCTTGTCCTCAGACCTCTTCGGCACCGTTCCAGCGGGATCGATCCCCGGCGATGCCAACACTCTCGTCGCCGGGATTGAGATCGCCTCGTTCGCGAGCTCTGCTGGCGGCCGTGATTTACAGCTGCGCTTCGATTGGCGCGAGTCCACCGCGGCCGTCACGGCCGTCCTGCCGGCCTTGCCGGCAGTGCCGCCGCCCGCCGGGCGCGACGAGGAGGATCATCTGTGCTTCGACGCAGATGATCTTCGCAGCGGGATCGTGCTCCCCGTCCCGGCCACACCGCTACCCGATATGGCCGCGATCACGGCCGGCGCCGACGCAATAGCACTATCGCTGCTCGGCCTCACCCTGCGCCTTGCGCGGCCGTCGAGCCAGAGCATTGTCTACCGCGCCGAAGCGGACGGGGTCGACAGCCTGGCGTGGCTGGCCAACTATGACCCAGCGCCCTCCTTCGCAGCCGGCCGGGCACTCGCCGAGGCGGTCATCGACTTTTCCCTTGCCGATACCGCCGGCGGCGCGCGACAGGTGCAGCCTTCCAGCGCGGCCGGCAGCAGGGAGCCGTTCTTGCGGGCCTTGCTCGGCGGAACAGGAAGCGGCGCCACGTCCGTCGCTATTGCAGGATGGCGCGAGGGCGAGCGCCCGCGCTTCCTGCAGGTCTATGCGAGCGACCGCCCCTTCACCTCGCTCATCCCCGCGCCGGCTGCGAACAACCTCGGTGAGGATGAGTGCCCCGGCGCTCCGCCGGTCGATCGCGCCGCGCTTCCGCTCCCATCCTCGGCTTTCATCGGGTTCAGGCTGCGCGAGGCGGGTCTCTGGCAACTCGCACTGCAGACACGCCTGCTCGAGTCCGCGCTGAAGCTGTTCGGCGAGGGGCGGAGTGTGAACGTCAAGATCACCGAGGTCTGTGTCGACGCCCACGCGACCGCCGTCCTCCTTGCGACAGAACTAACGGTCGCGTTGACGGCCGAGACTACGGTTGAGGGCACCGTCCGCTTCCGCTTCGGTCTCGACGACCTCGCATTGTCAGTCGAGGGTCCGGCACGCCTTACGGTCGACCTGCCAGTGGACGACTTCCCCGCCTGGACAAGCGACGTGCTCGACCCCATCGCGACAAAAGGGAGTCGGATATCCAAGCCCCTCGAATTTCTGGGCTTCGAGCTCCGCGCATTGCGCACGGGTACGGAAAATACCCCGATTGGCATGCTCGCCCTCACCTTCGACGATGGACGCTTTGTCCTCGGCGTGCCCGACGGCTCGAAAGGGACAAAAGACGTCGATCTCCTCCTGCGCCACCAGGGTTTCGGCGGCACTGGCCTCGTCTTCCGCATCGACCGCTTCGCGCTTGGCACGGGCGGACTGGACCTCGACGCCACGCTGATCCCCGTCGCGCTGAAGCTGCCCGGCCTTAGCAAGCCGTTCGCGCTAAATGCGGCACGCTTGTCGATCGTCGGCGGGCGCATGCAGGACTTGATGATTTCGGGCTCTGGCAACTTGCCCGATCTGCTTAACGCCGCTCCGGTCGAGATCTCGGTTCGCATGGCGCAGAACCCAGGCGGCAATATCGTGCTGAAGGAGTTCGACTGCAGCCTCGGCGATGGCGACGCTCCGATTTTCACTCGCGGCGTGCGATGCCGCTTCGAGCTGACGAAGCTCACCATCGACATGGACGACGCCGGTGGCACCAGGGAAGCGGCCTGGTTTTTCCGCATCAGCGGCTCGCTGCAATTCCACCCTGAGGGCGCCGAATTCGCCGGCAACCTGCTTGAGGACTTTGACAGCATACGGTGCGAGTTCGCCAACGCACCGCTCGGCGACGAGTTTTTTGAGCACATCGAGCTCGTCGCGACCTTGACCCGGCCGCGCCGATTCAAAGTCCTGAAGTTGTTCGACATGGAGGTTCGCGGGATCGGTTTTCACCCGCGCTACCCCTCGTTCGACCGGCCCGCGATTATCATCGCCGGGCAGATCGCGTTTGCCGATATTGGTGACGTGCTCTCGGTCGATGTCGATTTCCACCGCCTCTACCTCGGGTTGCCCAATGCTACGGACCGCCTTCCGCCAGTTGAGGCGAAGGGCCTGCGCATCGCAATCTCCTCGAGCGGGTTCAAGATAGCCGGCCGCGTGGAATACATGAAGGACGAACTGATCGACGGGTTCGGCGGCGAGGGAACCGTCCTCATCCCCGGCCTGCCCGAGCTCTCCGCCGCATTCGCCTTTGCCAAGCTGCGTGCGGTCGCGACCGACGGATGGAAGCGTGGCTGGTTCATCGCGATCGAGGTGTCGCGAATCAGCTATCAGATCGGCTCGCTGCCGCTCTACCTGCGTCAGATCGGACTCGGCTTCGGGTACCGCTACACTTCGGTGATGATCAAGCGCTTGGAGGATGAGCCGGAGCTCGGAGCGCTCATCAAGCTGATGCTCGCCGAACTCGCGCAGCACCAGACCCTTGCGCGGCTGTCGAGCTGGGCACCCGATCCGGAGCGCGACGACGGCGGGTCGCCGCGCTGGTCGATCGGCTTCGAGGCGGTGTTGTCGATGACCTCGGCTAACTCGGCGCCAACCAAGTACGACCCCGCGGGAGAGCGCAAGCTGAAGACACTGATCCTGCAGCTCCTCGTCTTTCTGCGCTCCGACTTCACTTTCCTTGCCGCGGCAAAACTCTGGTTCCCGGTCAGTACCGACGACTTCTTCGAGGACGCCGAGGCGATGCGTAGCCGTCCTCTCGCGCTGGGCTTTGTCTCCTATCAACCATCGAAGAGCCGCCTGCTTGCCCACGCGGCCAAGGGTAAGAACCCCTACTTCGGGCGCGCCGACGACAGGCCTGTGCCGGACCAGGTCATCAAGATCCTCGACGACTCGCATTTCGAGGCAACTTTCCTTAGCGAACCTGGCGTGCTGCATGCCGAGCTCGGCTGGCCGGATCGCCTGTTCTTCAACTTTCGCATCGGCCCGCTGACGCTCGAGTGCCGCGGCGGCATTCTCTATCGACTCGACCGCGAGATGCTCGTCCACGGCGTCTTCTTCTCCGGGCGTGGCAATCTGACGGTCGGCGGTGGGGTGTCGGCGGGCATCGTTGGCGCCGAGGTGCGCGCCGAGATCACCGTCGCCGCAGCGATGCGGCTGATGATCGGTCTCCGCCTTACAGATCCGACGCGCTCAGCTATCTATGCAGTCACTGGCCTCGACGTTGCCGTGCGTTTCTCGATACATGCCTGGTTCCGGCTCAACCTGCGCTTCTGCAAGATCAAAATCGATATCGGCTTCAGTATTGAGCTGCAGCTCGTCGTGGTGCTCGAAATAGGCTGGGCCGGGGCAGCGGATCTCGGTTGCCGCGCCCGCGCGACGCTGGTGATCGGCGCGTTTGGCCGCCAGCTCAAGATCACTGCGCGCGCCTCGATCCTGGCGGACAACGTCGATGACGCGCGCGCTGTCCTCGCGCCGTATATGGGCTCGTTCCTTGAACCAGGTGCGGTCCCACCAATTCCGGGCCTTGGCGGCGGCGCCTTGTTCGATGTTCGCGGGATGCGGGCTCCCGTGTTTCCCGCATTCGCACCATCGACGGGCGATGCTGCAGCTGTCGGCGAGCCACTCGGCGACCGCTTCGTTTTTGCCCGGATGCGAGGCCAGAAGACCACCGACGGTCGCCGGCTCTGGTTCGGCTGGGTCATCCCGAGCCCGAAGTCGGAATTCTTTTACCCCGTCTCCCCGGTGCCTGCCGCGGAGGTCGCATACGCGCGCCTCTCCATTCCCCCGGATGCAGGCGTGCAAGTGTTCGCGCCGCAGATTGCGGGCGATCAGCTCACGTGGATTCCGGCGGGCGCAGCCATTGACCTGAGCATGCATGCCGATGCCAAGGTTGCGCTCGCCCCGGTGGACGGCGGCGCGGCCGAAGAGTTGACGCTGATCAAGCTTCTCGCCGGCTGCCACGAGCCGCCGGCGTCCGCGACCGAACCCGGTTATTTTCCGTCCCGGTGGGGCGATGATGACGACCTGATGAGCGTCGGCCGCGCGGCGCATCTCTTCACTCGCAAGGCCGATGCTGACGAGCGAATCCTCGACCCGAACGATCCCGCCCGCGCGACCCGGCGCAATCTCGACCCGAACAACCCCTACGACAAGAAGTTGATGCAGAGCGTGACCGCGCACTTCGACGCCACGGCGGGGAGCGACGACGCCGCAGGAAATCTGGAGCAGGCGCACGGGGCGCAGGCATGGCTCCTGCGCACCTTCACCGAGGATCTCGACGCTATCGCCTCGCGCACGCGCTTCGATGCAGGCGCGCCGACAGCGACCCCCCTTCCCGGGGGCCGGCCATCGATTGGCCATCTCGGGCTCCTGGTCTGCGTCGTCGCAGCGGAGTGTCCGCCCTGGCTCGGCGCGTTCTCGGGGGGCCACGAACAGGCGCACATCGATTTCCTGATGGAACACCACGGACCGGACACCGTCCACTTCGCCGGCAAGATCGGCCCGGTCCTCGACTTCAATACGGCCGACTTCGAAACAAATCCGCCTGACATCAGGGAGCGAGCTTCGTATTTCGACGAGGAGACGCTCAACTTCGCCTGGGATCTCGACTGGGGGCCGCGAGGAGACCCCGACAGCGTGCTCGGGCGCAGACCCGACATCACGCAATTCCTCGCTGCCTGCGAGGTCGTCATTACCGTGGAAGGCGAGGAGCAGCCGGTCGACCGCGCCCGCGTTCTGCCCGTTGACATTCTCGTGGACCCAACCTTGCGACTTCCCCCTCGCTACCAGTACTCCCGCTCCGTTGCCGCTCTTGGACTCGACCCAGGCGACTCGCTCTCGCTGGAAACGCGAGTGACGGCTACCATCCGTCCGATTGCGCAGGACCGAAGTGTCGGTGGGCCGCTGTCGATGACTGCCGTCTACCGGCCACGCGCGACCCCGCTTGCCGCAGATGACGTCACCTTTATCGTTCGCTTCAAGCCGGACCGGACGCTTACCGGTAGCCTCACCTGGCGCGAGCTCGTTCCGCCTAACGATCCAGGCGTCCTGGCCGTCCGCAGACGTGAGCTCGTACTGCGCCCGCTGCGGCGCCTTCCGCTCGGTGCGTTCCCCGAAGAGGCGGCGGACGCGGACGACAGCGGCCTCGCCAGCGCGCTCGGCAGCGGCCTGCGCGACGGGGACATCGTGATCGCCCTCTCGGACAAGCTTCGGAGCGTTCCACCGACCTCCCTTCCCCGCGTGCTACCCGAGAACGAGACCGCTCCCGCACCCGCACAGCAGGGCTTCGCCATCAACTTCGACGACGACCTCGCGAGTCTCGTCGCGGGTGTCTTCGACCACCTTGGCCGCCGACTCGAATCCACCTCGCAGCAGGCTTTGCTTGCATTTGGTTTTCTACGGCGCCGTCCTGCTACCGCGGCGGCGGGGTCGGGGTGGAACGTCTTCGTCCGCACCGCCGCGAACGATCTCGAACCCGTAAAGGACCTTCCCGCAGTCGGCTACGCTGCGCCGATCCGCGCTCGCATCCTCCTTGACCAGGTAGATCCCGAGGGCACGCCGAAGATGCGCGTGCTCGATCATCTGGAGTGGCTGCCGCCGCGCACCGATGCCGGTACGCATCAGCTGACCGAGGTCGCCGCCACCGTTGGCCTTATCCACACCGCGAACCTCGTTGATGCGGACACCATCGAATACCTGCCACGGCCGGGCCGTGAGCGTGGCGTCACGCTTCGATGGAGTGCGCAGCCCGCTGCCGACAGGCCAATTGAGAAAGTGGCCGCCTACCAGCTCTACGAGGCGCGGATGGACGCGCTCGTTAATCTCGACCGCGTAGAGGCCGCGGGATTCGGCACCGAATGGCAGAAAATTCACGAGGTGAAGCCGATCGACGTCCCCTTCGCCGGGCGCGCTGTTACCTCCTTTGTCCAGCCCGAGATCTGGGAGGCGAGCTCTCCCTCGTTTGCCGCGACGCTATCCTTCCTTCATCGCATCGAGGTGCCCAGCGAAGAGATGACCGCGAAGTGGCCTGGCTGGTTCTCCTGGAACGAGAGCGAGCTCAAATGGCCTCCGTTCGTGCCAAGCGTCGATGCCACGCTGGCCGAGATGCGTGCGGCCGGCGACTTCGTCGCCAAGCGGTCCCTGCATCCATATCTCGCAATCCTCGTCGCCCACCTTTCAGCGCAAGGAGCAACGGCGATCGGCGGGGCGCCTGGCACGACTTTCACGGTAGAAGTCAGTGCCGGCAAAGCCGTGAAGCTTGACGCTGGCGAAGGTAGTGCTGGCCGATTGCCTGACCCAATCACCTGGATGCAGCAGGATGTCGAGAACGCCGACCCGCTCGGCTGGGGCGGGCTCCACCACTTCGGCCTCGCTGTCAGCGTTGCGTTGCGCGACCCCGTATCGGGCGTCTACCTGACCCAATCCCAGGTGCGTCGCGAGATCCAGGTCGCACGAGAAGCTGTCCGGCAACGTGTCGCTTCCTTCGCTGATCTCGCGGAAAGCGAAAGCTACCTTGCGATGGACCTGCCCTTGCAGCACGAGCGAGCGGTGACGACTGAGATACGGCGCACCCTGCTCGCCGAGTCCGATCCGATCGCTCTCTCGATGGTGCAACTCACGTTGCGTCCGAGACCCGTCTGGCTGCGCCGTGGAGACGACTGGACGGCGCACCGCGGGGTGTCCTATTCGGTATTCCACGACCCTGACGGCCTGCTGTCGGGCGAAGGGCACCCGGTCCGCCTCCGCGCGGACCTTTCGGTCATCTACCTCGACGACCCGGTCCGTACAGCCATGTTCCCGGCCGCCGACACCGAAATTCCGTTCCGAACGATCCTGCCGGGCACTTGCCGGCGGGCCGTCTTGAGCTGGCGGTCGAGCGCCCCCCCGAGTACAGCATTCCGGATCGGCGACCACTTCTGGAGCGAGCAGCTGGCTGAGCGACCAGTGCCTCTCGTCGCTGCCGCTGAAGATCCCGCGCTCACCCCGTTCGGCCTCTTCCCGCTGCAGGAAGATGTGGTGGCCAGCGCACTCATGCGCACCGATGTGCTTCCGGATCAGCCTCCGCAATTGACGGCCGCTCCATACTACCAGGGCTTCCTCGACCATCTGGTGCAGGCGTTTCCGGGCGCGACGGCGGACGAACTGAAGCAGGATGCGTTGCTACCCCAGGCGTACATCCGCTGGTCGGCGCGCTATTTCCGGTCGGCATCGGTGGACAACCGCATCGCGACGCTCGTCGCACCGAAAGGTGCAATGCCCTCGCGCATGGCGCCCGACGGCCGCGGCACGCTTGCCTACACGCACCCGATCCGCGAGGACCTTGCGAGTCTGCGCTCCTATGCGGTGCGCGTCGTCGACCGTTATCATATGCTGCAGACCGGCGCCGAACCGCCCGAGCCGGACGGGTTCGCCCCGGAAAGCTGCGTTGACGTCGACATCCCGCGCAGGCGCAAGCTCGTCGCGCCCAAAGCAGTCGGGCTGCGCCTGCTCACCACGCCTGACGCGGTGGAGTACCACGAGCTGGCTCTTTCCGAGCATGTCGAGCAGGCGCTCTCGCGCGCCAATCTCCTTGTCGCCCGAAAACTCGAATTCCAGGATTTGCGGCGACGCTACACCATGGCATTCGCATTCGACCAGTGGGTCGATGATCTCGAGGCGGAAGGCCTCGTCGCTGACGTCTCGTGGCCGCCGGACCTCGCACCTGGTCGCGCGGAAGCGCCGCCGGACGGACTCGGTGCGGATACGTTCCTCGCCACGGCCCCGCTTGCTCGCTTCGGCGGGTTGCGCATCGTCACGCCGGCCGAGGCGTTCTACTACAAACAGACCGTCACCGTTGTCGCACGCGCAGTGTCGGTGCAGTCGCCGCCGCTTGAGATAGCGTTGCCCGCCCCCAATGCGATTCCGCCGCTTCCAGCCGACGCTAGTCCTACGATTTTTGCGCCGACGCCGGACTGGTCGGCCTTCGAGGACCTTTCTGCGCGCCACGCCAAGCTTGCGAATGTTCTCCGCGGCCACGCTGTGGTGCCATACCTCCTGCCGCGGACTGGTGCTCGCATCACGACGCGCTTCCCACGCCTGTTCGAGCACATCGCACCGGCAGCGCTCGCCGGACATCTTGCGGGTGAACGCCTCCCCCGCACATTCGGCTGCCTGCCCGATCCGCTCGGCCGGATCGAGATAGTCGCAGAGACAAGTGGCGCCCGCGCTACCATAGCCGTGGTCGAGCCCCGCAAGGACGCATCACTCATCGGCACAGTCATCGTAAACGAGCTGTCGAACAGCAATCCTGCCGTCTGCACAGTCGATGCCTCGGACATCTCCAAATTTTCCGACGGCATGAGAGTCAGGATCGCCGGCGCCATCGGGACCAGCATGACGGCCGCCAATGGCGTGCAGACAATCTCGAATGTGAACGCAGAGGCCAACACCTTCGTGTTGGCCAGCGTCAACACAGAGTTGGAAACCTCCCCGCAGATCTCAGGCGTCACAGCGACACCGACACTATTTGTCCATCGAAACGTGTCGAACGAGCTCACGGCCGCTCCCATCGACTACCCTGCGCCTTCGGCGAGCTGGCACGAGGGTCTCCCGTTTTCCGTCGACGTTTTCAAGGCGTGGCCGCTGCCGCTCGCTGACGAGATTGCGGTCGCGGTCCGGGAGGCGGCCGATCGCAAGCAGTTCGCAACGGATCGGGTCGCCCGGCTCGCCGCGCTCTCGGTTCGCCTGCGAGTAGAAGGCGCTGCCGACACATGGAAGGTGACTGAAATTGCTCCTCTCGATGGGCCGCGCTGGCTCTACAGGCCCTCACTCGATGCGGCCGGAGAGATCAGCGCCACGCAGGCAGACCGCGAGATTGGCCTGCGCCTTGTGCTCGATCACACACGCCTGGCGGCCGCGGAGCTCGCCGGCGATGATGTCGACCTGCTGCATGAGATTGAGACGAAGCAGAACGTGATCCTCAGCGAGCCGTTTCCACAGGCTTTAGACGTCAGACCGATCGACGCAGCGCTGGCGCAGGTCGAACACACCCTGTGGCTTCATGACAGCAGGGCCTGGCGCCCGATCGACACGATCCCGCCAGAGATCGGCGCTGGCGAGCGTTTCCTGATTCTCGGTGACCTCAACGAGGCGGTGTATGCTGCTGCGGCGGCAGCGCAGCTGCCGCTCCCTGACCCACCACCTACCGCGGCAGAGGCGGCCGCCCTCGCCGCACTCGCTCGCACACTTGCCGAACTCCACGTGCTCCGACGCGTTGTGCTTTCTGTCGTCGCTCACCACGGCAATCTGCCGCCCGCTCGCTGGGGAGACTCGTATGGCGTTTGACGTTTCCCGACTGCGCGCGCTTTTCCCGTCGCTGTACTCGCGCCGCGAGCCACGCCCGGGGGAGCCCACGGAGGAGCCCGACCGCGCCTGGTCGACGCTTGCAGTCGGCCGAACTACCGGGCGACTGCGCGTCGTCGGGCCTAACTGGTCGGTTGCCTGCATTCTCGCCAGGCGGCGGGGCGGTCGCGCGCTTGCGCTGGACACCCTCGCCGAAAGTGAGGTGCCGGCCGATTCCGCGATCAGCGGCCTGCGCCGGCCCACCGTGCTGCGCGCGACGATCTCCGACCTTTGGCGAGGTGCGCAGGCCGCGGCCTCGCTCTCGCGCCTCAGTCTGATCGCGATCGATACCGACAACGGGGGATTCCCCAGCCTTCCGCTGCCGGGATCGACGAGCCTCAACGGCTACGCCTTTGACAGCGAGCGAACGAGCGAGCTTTTGCTCGACACGATCGGCCGCTTCCCACGCAACAGGTCTCTCGCCTCGACCAACGTCGACACAATCTTCCTTCCCGCCACCCGCCTGCTCGCCGGGGAGATCTGGTTCCAGCCGGTTAACGGGTACCTTGGTAAAGCGCGCGCGGCGCTGCGGCTCGGCCCGCCCGACGAGCGCGTCATCCCCGCCGACCTTGCGAGCAAGATCGCCCTCCTGCCAGACGGTGTGGCGATCGCGGGCAGCATCGCACTTCCGTGGCGAACGGATACGTTGTCGGCCTGGTTTCGCATCTCGGTCGGAGGCGACGAGAGACGCGAACGCACCGCAATGCAACTTTGGCGCACGCCGATAGCGGACTGGCAGGGCGCTCTTGACGAGCTCGAGGAGATCCTTGGCACATCTGCAGGCAGCAATGGCCCTCGCTGGCTGGCGATGCGCGCGGGGTACAACATTGCGCCCCAGGCGCTTTCCTGGCCGCTCGGGACGACAGCGCAGATCCTGCTCCGGCGCAGCCAGGTCGACGAGACCGCGAAGGTGGTGCACGTCCGCTCCGACAACCTGGTCACCACGCTGGGAAGCGCACCGGATGGTACGGAGAGTGTTCTGACGCTGCGGCCGGCGGAGTTCCGCGTCGCCGCCGAGGGCGCGACGGGATTGGTTATTACCTCAGCCGCCACTACAGCAACGCCGTCGCCCGGCGCATACCTCAAGGCGGATGCTACCTACGTGTTCGACACCGCCAGGGCGGCGCGCGAAACGCTTACGCTCGACCAGGATGGCCACCCGCTGCGCCTTTCGGTACCGATGCTGTCCAATGCGGAACGGCTGCGGCGCGAGATGGCGTTCGCGCCCCCGGCGTTCAACCCGGACTGGGGTTCGACAGAAGCTAACTGGCTGTGGCTGTTCACCGCGGTCGACGGCGGCTGGCTCCACTGGCCATTCCCCAATGCGACTCTGCCTCTACTCGCGGCGGTCGTGGCCGGAAGGCCTGAGGTGGAAGATCCGATCGCGAGCGTCGGGCCTGGCGGCAGCAGTGGTTCCTGGCGGCTGGGCGCAGGCACGGGCGAGCGGGCGTGGTCGATCCTGATCTCCGGCGCTGAGGAGGCGGAGGTCGCGGCCACATTCGAGCGCAACGGAAGTACATGGGCGCTGTCACGTGCAAAGGTGGTGTCGCGCCGGCTTTCGATGCGGTTCGACGGGATCCTCCCGGTTACACCCTTCGTCCAGACAACCGATCGCCTGTTGCCGGATGCCCCTGAGCGTGCGCTGAGACACGCCGGCCTTGACGCCGTCACGCCGGACCTGTTGCGCGGGACAGAGTGGCAGGCATGGAACGTGCCCTCCGACTCGGCGCTGCGCGTCACGGCGACGATCGCAAATCTCGTGCTGCAGCCGCCCGACGCGTCCGGCGCGCCAGTCCGCTTCGATGCGGCGGCGCGCCTGAGGCTTGAGACGTTGTGGCCGGCCGCAGGCGTTCCCCACCCCGGCGGTGGCACAGATACCCGGAAGCATGGCGAAATGCGGCCATGGCTGTGGCTGCGACACGGGTCTTTGCCGGCAGTTCAGATCATGCCGCTCGCGGCGGCCGGAGCGGCGGCGCGCGAGCCGTCGGGGGTGCGCGAGCTCGCCCCGCTGCGCCGCCTCGCCGCGGATGCTCCCCTCGTCATAGGATTCGCCGTGCCGTTCGAGATGACGAGCAGCACGATCGGGATACATCCGCCGGACACCGGCACGTTCGAGCGGCCGCGCATCCGGTCGATTGTGAAGCCGTCTGCGCGGGACCGGATCGACGCTGACAGCGAGTCAGCGGACGTGCGTCCGATTGACGATGTCGGAATGGCCATCACCACGCTTCCCTCGCTGACCCTGTTCCCGGGGCAGTCCAATCCACGTTCGTTTGCGCTGGCCGACCTCACATGGAATGCCGCGCCGCTCGCGGTGGCTGTTGAGGCCGAGGTGCGGCACGACCTCGCGCTGTGCGACGAGGGCTTTGCCTTCGCCACCGTGCCTCCCCCGCCCCGCGACCAGGACGCTGCCGAGGACGACGCTCCGCCGGAGCCGGATGCGACATTCGCGCCGCTGCCATTTAATGCACCTGACACGGAAACGCGTAGCGCGTGGAGCAGCGTGTGGGCCGCCCGTATCCGGTCGCACGCTCTCGCCACCGCCGCGGACAACCGCCTTGTTGCGCGCAAGGACGGCGGCCACGAGCTGGCCTCGGTATTCCACGGCCAGAGCATCGCTCTTTCCGGAGCCGAATTCGATGGCGCAATCGTGATCGAGGAAGCGGACCCGGAGGCCGATCTCGATGAGACGGCGGCAAAGGTGCGGCTGACGCATGCTGGCCGACTCACGCTGGTCCCGGCGACAGGGGCCGGTCCTACCCAGGAGCTGCTTGGCTTGCCGGCAACCGGCGACCTGATGGGACTGCACGGCACGTTCCGCCGACCGGCGGGCACGGGGCGCCTTCTACTTGGCAGTCTTGCGGCCGAGGCCGATGCTCGCAGAAGGTTCCTGGATCAGGGCGGAGTCGTCTCGGAGCCACCGATGCACGCCGGCGACCTCGTGCGCAGGCGCGTTGATGCGAGGCACGAGCTCGTCACTCTCAGCGAGGCGATAGCGGTCGACCGCAGCGGCGGCGCGCCAGCCGCACTCTTTCATTTCCGCGACGTGCCGATGCCGCTCCCCAGTCTGGAGTCCGACCTTGCCGGCGCCTGGTACGACGACGCTGCCAGCGAGCGCGGCCTCGACGGGGCGGCCAATTCGACGCAGGTTGACCGCAACCATCTCGCCGGCTTTGCTTGGGCGCTCAGCGAAGAGCCTGCTCAAGCCCCCGGCCACCTTGCGTTCGGTCCATTCCTTTTCGAGCCGCTTGCGCTTGTCGAGGTGAAACTAACGAGCGATCGCAATGGCCTTGCGAGTGCTGTGATCGGCGGACGCATCAAGCTCCTGCTCGACGGGCGTCCTGTCTCCGCGAGCGGCCCGGTCGACCTGAAGCTTGAGCGGTCCGGACCGGCGCTGTCCTGGAGCCTCGCCGCCCGCCCTGCTAGATCGGATCCGGGCGTCCTTGCGATCCCGCTCGCTGACCCCGAGCTTGCCAACCCCGAACTCGCCGACGCCGGCGCGCCGCTTCTCGTGGTCGCGGGTCTCTCCCTCACTGAGCACACGATCACGGTCAAAGCCGCGGCGCTCCGTTTCACAGCGGGCGGACGCGCGATCGAGCGGGAACTCCGCGTCCCGACGCGAACGGGCGACGGCATCGAATTCAAGGACCAACTGGATAAAACCGACACGGGCTTCGCTGGCGCCCTTGTACGGCTCTTCGACGACGGAGCTGCGCCGGAGGTGAGCGCGCGGCTGTTTCTTGCTATCGGGCCCGGCCATGCGCAGCTCCGCCTCGGCGACAGCTTCAAGCTGGCCGGCGAGCCGCCGATAATCTCGGCATCGACATGTACCTTCGGTGGAATGACGCTCGCAGTCACGCCGAAAATCAGTCTCGACGGCCATATCGTTGCGGTCGAGTGGCAAGCGGACGTCGGCGGAACGCTGATGGGCGGGCTTGCCGTCGAGCAAGGAGCGCGGGGATCGGCGCTCGCGCTTCTCGCGCCGGACTCGTTCGCTGTTCTCGACGCTCGCGCGACAATCCGCTTGCGCGCCGAAGTTCCGACAGACAAACCGGGTTTCCTCGACATCTCGTTCGACGCGACGCGCCCTGGCGATCAAGGAACAACCCGGATCAGTGGCACGCTCGCAGTCGCGGACGATTATCTCTGGCCTGCTCCGACGCTCGAGCAGTCGGCAGATGATCCTCCGCTTGTTCTCGGTGACGTTGGCGCAGGTGGCGAGCGCTTTCGGCACGAGATGACGATCGCCTTCGCCTCTGCGCCCGTCGACCTCGCGCAACTTGCCGCCGGGGATGTGCATCTCGCGGCGAACGTGAAGCACAAGGTCAGCCACCCTGGCGGAGGAACAGTCGAGTGGTCGGCACACCAAATCGTACGTCTCTCCTCGCCAACCGCGGCTATGGCTCGGCTGAAAAAGATTCAGACGTCGGGCGATATCGTCGTCCTTAGCGGCTCGCGTTCGACCGGGGACGCAAACATTGCGAGGGTCGCCGCGGCGATGATCTCGGGTCTGTCGGTCGACCTCGCGAAGGCGCTACAGGCGGCGCTGCAGGCGGCGCTTGACACGGCCGCCAGGTCGATCGTCCTCGATACGTCGGCGCATCATTTCCTTTTCCTCACCGACGCGGGCGGAGAGCGGCTGGTGCACGTGCCACTGCCGGCCCTCGCGGCGCTCGGGACAGAGGACTGGTTCACCGTGGCGGCGCCGGGGGCGCGGCTGGTACGCAGGCTCGACCCGGCGATCGTGCCGGGGTTTCCGACGTTGCGGCCGGACCACAAGGCGCGGCTGAAGTCGCGCCGCGCGGCGGCCGCAGCAGCCGCTGTGCAACGTGGCACCGATATCGCCAGCGAGCTGGTCACGACTGGCGCCAAGCTCAGGCACGAGGCGACGTTCGCCGGCGAGACCGCCCTGGTGGGGAAGGAGAACACGACGCTCGACCCCGTCCATCCCTGGGCGGATCAGTCGATGCGGCTCGGGCTCCTGTTCGCCCGCCTCGCCGCCGGCGGCATCGTCGACCCGTCCGGCCTCACCCTCGCACCAAACGGCTGGGCTGACATGGAGCTGGTTTCAGAGGCTCTCGTCAGGAACGGGGTGCCGATCTACAAGACGGCACCGTACCGGGCGGTGTGGTCGGATAAATTGCTTGGCGATCCGCTGACCTTTGTCCCCGGCCCGGAAGAGGCGCGCGGGAAGGTTAGCCCGCCCTCTTCGACAATTACTCTTATCGCGCCCGCGGCCTCGGGCCGATCGCTCGCGATTGCCGCGACGGTCACAGTCGAGGAGCCGCCCTCGCACGACCACATCGTCGGCTGGGCGCGAGCGACACTGGCGCGGGCCGCGCCTTCGGCCATGGTCGGGCTCGTGGTGGTACGCTCGCTGGCGTCAGGTGTGCCACTGATCGGCGAAACTTTCATCATCACCTCAATTTCTCCCCGCTTCGATCGTCCGCAGCAGGTCGCCTCGGTGCGTGACGAAGCGCGCGCGCCGCAGGGCCAGCGGCAGGCGCAGGCTGCGCGGGGGTCAGCGCCGCCTGGCGTGCTTGATGGCTTTTGCCCGCTTCTAACACGCGCCGAGGTGCTTATGGACGCCGCCGGCGCGGTAGATGCCGATGGCGGAACCACTGTGGCCTTAACCGCGAGCAGCGCCGTCACGGGGTTCGGTCTCGCCGGCTCAGCCGGCCGCCTGTTGGAGCCGCCGGACTCGCGGTTCTGGCTTAGTGACCGGGATGTTATGCCATTCCGGCCCTTCACCACTGCGCCGGCTTCGGGAGCCGCCCAAGTGACGTTTGCGTTGCCGGAGGCGACGACGGCGCGCCTTCCCGCGGCGCTGTTGCCCGGCCGCACTGGCCGGTTTGCGGCGCCCCCCGATCCGCCCGGCGCCCCGCGCGGCTATCTGCCCTCGTCACACATCCTTTCGGCTGTCGGCGTGCGCGCCGGCGTCTGGATGGCACGTCGGCTGGGTATCGATGCCTATGCTGACGGCGCTGCGACGGCGCACAGCGCGCTTGAGACGCCGCTGTGGCTTCGCACGCCGCGCCCGGTGGAGCTCGGCGTCGACGATCGTACTCGTACGAGTTCGCACGAAGCGGACACGCATATGAGCCTGACGCCGTATCCAGTTGCTATCCTGCATGGGCCAGCGCGGGCACTCGCGCCGTTCGAAACAAGCATCCGTGTACCTGGCCGTCCGCCGCGCTCGACCGACGCGATGACCGTTAAGGTCGACGGGCCCGAACGAGGTCTGCTAGGGGCGGACTGGGATGGGCGCATCGTTCTGTCGGTGGTGGCCGCGTTCAACCCCCCTGAAAGACCCGCGTGGACTATCGAGAAGGCGACGCTGTGGATCGGCAGGGCCGTGTATCGGCCGAAGACCTTTTCGGCCGAGATCGGTCCAGACGCGCCAGCGGTGCTCGCCGACTTCCAATCCAGTTCAAATGAGCGGGCGCCCGATGCCGTAGCGGCGGTCGCGGCCGGCACCGCGGCAACGCTGGGCCTGCTCGTGAAGCGGGAAGGGCTAGTCCGCAGGCTGCGGTTTGATCTACGCTCCGCGGGCCGCCGCGCGCTGCTCGAGACGCCGATGTTCATACGGTTCGTCGACCCGGCCTACGATGATCAGCTCACGGGCTGCCCCAAGCCAATCGGGCGACCGATCCCGGCGACGGGGTACGATCTCGTCCTGGTCGCGGAACGGGGCGAGGTGCGCCCTGACGACTTCGTAGAGGTCGGGCTGGCCCTGCGGCGAAACGGAGAAGCGCCTCCGGTCCCACTCCCGGTTCACTTCTCCGACCAGCACGGCGCGCACCTCGTGATCGACGGCACGCCGCATCCGATTACGATCGAGGCGGCGCGCCGGCGTTCGGGCGAGACACCTGTGACGCTCGGTCGGACTTACGTGCCGCGGGTCGACGCCGGAGACTTGCCATTTCTCAACATCGCGCAGGATTTTGCCGAGGTAGCAGACGACTTGAGGGAGCGCGATCAAATCGCCATTACAGCCGAGGTGCTGGGGTTGCACCTCCTTACCCTGCTCGACGTGACGGAGCGCCCCCAATTGCCTGCCAACACCTCCGCCTACGCGCTTCTGCGACTTGACGGGGCAGATGCGGCGGTGACCCGTGCCGCACCTCTCAACGGGTCGCCCGGATCAAAACTGTCGGTGCCGCTCTATGCCCGCGGCGCTCGACCGACGCTCGTCGAGCTCGTTGATCCGCGCGAGATGGTATACGGCGCGGTCCGCCGCAGGGCGCACTACATCTGGTCGACGCTGGTGCCCCGCCGGGAGGGCTCCGTGTTCGCCCTGCAGAAGAGCGCTGGCGTCGGTGCGACCTGGCTCACGGGCGATCTGGACGCGCAATGGCGGCACTTTGACTGAACGTGCATACGCTCGCCGCCATCAGGAGGATGGGAGCTTGAGATGCTATGGAAAAATACGGAGAGCGTCAGTCGCGCTTGAGTTTGCTCTTTTGACCGCAATCGTGATCGGCGTCGCTGTCACTGGATCTTTGATATCGCGTCATTTAGGCACGGACCAGGACGTACCGTTGGAAATAGCCATATGTTTCGTACTCGCGCTAATAGTCTATCATGCTTGGTTCTACTTCGTACGCGGGTATCATACCAAGAATGTCACCAAGTACATCGACTACCTTTATCTGGGTGTCGCAGCCATTGGTCTGCTGTCGGCGGGGCTTGAGTTTTCGCGGCAGCAATACGCGGCTGATGCTCGCGCCGCCTTCGAGCGCGCACTCGATGCCCTCGGGCACCTTCCCATGGTCATGGAAGATCACAGTTCCAGGTGCCGGCGGGACAATGACCAATCCGAGAAATGCAGGCTGCTGCAACAAATCCCCACGAATTTCCGCTTCCGACTGAACGAGGTCAAGCTCAAGCCCGCCATAGACGGGATCGAGGGTCTGGAAAGATGGGCCCGCGCCCTGCAAAATGAGTTCCACTTGCTCGATAATCCACAGGACAGCTTCCTGTCTCCTGGCGTCGTCAACATCCGAACAATCGTGGATGGATTAAGGGGGAGCGTTTTTGTTCATGATCCGCAAGGCGTGGTCGCGCGGTATAAGTTCTTTGGCTTTTTTCTTCTCGCCGCAGCACTTGCCATCAGGATCACAAAAGTTTCGATAGAGATATTTGAGTGGTACAGCGAAGCCCCCACGTCGCAGGCCATACCTGACGAGAAAAGTCGCCAGGCCCACGGCCCGGAGCCAGGCCCGCTTGAACGCCAGAATGGCAGAGCGTCGTGAAGACCATCAGACGAGATGACGTCAGTTGCCAGTAAGGCAGCTCAAAAGCATGGCACCGGCGACCATCATCGTTGCTGAAATCGGCCGGGTCGACTATCGCTTCGACCCCGAACAGGACTACGTCGTGGTCGACATCGAGACCACCGGCGCCTGGTCGAACGGCGACCGCATCACGGAGATCGGCGCAGTGAAGGTTCGCAATCACAAGGTTGTCGACGAATGGCACACGTTGCTTAATCCGCAACGTCCGATCCCGGCCAAAATCGTTCAATTGACCGGTATCACCAATGAGATGGTGCGGGACGCACCCGTGTTCGCGAATGTGGCGGAAAGCTTCATGGAATTCATGGGTGACGGCATCTTCGTCGCCCATAACGTCAATTTCGACTATGGATTCATCGCTTATGAGTACGAACGGCTGGAGCGCCGCTTCCGGTTTCCCAAGCTCTGCACGTGCGCCGGAATGCGGCGGCGCTATCCCGGACATAAATCCTACGGGCTCGGCAAACTCTGCGAAATCTACGGCATCGAACTCGAAAATCATCATCGGGCGCTCTGCGACGCACGCGCTTCCGTTCACCTGCTGAACCTGATCAACCGGAAGCGGCACGAGGAAGTGGCACAGGCTGCGGAGGCGGCCTAGGGCATCGACACGGCATTCATCAGGGACGCCGTCTATTTGACTGAACTTGCACGTCCGATCGGAATTCAGGACGAGCTCGATCCGGTTCTTCCGCACCTCGCGGCGGATGTCCGAGATCCCTGGCACCCCAAGAGACGGTATCGACCGATCGCAGACGGTCCCATTCCCGTCGGAGAAAACGGACCTCTCAGCGACGTTTGGCGTCGCCATGGGTGATTGACCATCTCACGACAGTGCAATCTGCGCATGTCTGTGAGAACGTCGGGCCCGTCGCTTACCACCCGATCAGAACGTGCCGGGATAGGCGCCGCCGTCGATGAGGATGTTTTGCCCTGTTATGTATCCAGCTTGCGCCGAGCAAAGGAACGCGCAGGCAGCACCGAACTCGTGGGGCTGACCGAAGCGCTTGGTCGGATTGGCCATCCTGATTTCCTCGGTGACTTCTGCGGCGTCGCGTGAGGTGTTCTTTGCCAGCGCAGCCAGGTTCGATTTCAGCCGGTCGGTATCGAACGTGCCGGGCAAAAGATTGTTGATGGTCACGTTGTGCTCGGCCACCGAGCGACACAAGCCGGCAATGAAGCCAGTGAGGCCCGTGCGCGCGCCGTTGGACAATGCCAGCATCGCGACCGGAGCCTTTACCGCGTGCGAAGTCACATTGACGATGCGGCCGAATCTGCGCTCGATCATGCCGTCCAGTGTCGCCTTGATCAAGGCAATCGGCGCCAGCATGTTGCCGTCGAGTGCCTTGATCCAGTCATCGCGCTCAAGCTTGCGAAAGTCTCCGGGCGGCGGACCGCCGGCATTATTGATGAGAATGTCTGGAGCAGGACAGGCCGACAAGAGGGCGTCCCGTCCTTCATTCGTCGTCACGTCCGCGGCAATCGTGTTCGGGCGGCTTCCCGTTAGTTTCGCAATCTCATCTGCTGTTGCTTCCAGCACCTCTCGCCGCCGGGCAGCAATGAACAGCTCGACCCCCTCTCGCGCAAGCGCCATGGCACTTGCCTTGCCGAGCCCCTGGCTCGCCGCACACACGACGGCCTTTCGACCCTTGAGTCCCAGATCCATGATCCCTCGCCAGTAGCTACTTCACGTCGTTCGATGAAGTGTCGGTATTTTATTCCTCTGGTAACGTCAGCCGGCGGGCTTGGCGCCCCACATGCAGAAGCTGGCTGGCTCGAAGCCGAATTGACGCGGGCGGTGGGTCTCATCGTTCTCGATTTCGCCGACTCCGACAGAGTATTCAAAGACCATGCCGTCAGGACCTTTGAAGTAGAGGAAACGAGCGCCCGAGGTCGGATGCCGACCAGGCCCGAATACGATTGGCACGCGCTTCTCGTTCAGGAAGTAGTGGGAGCGCAACACGTCATCGCTGCTCCCGACCTGGTGGTTGATGTGTTGGATACCGGCATTTGGCGCAGGAAGCAGCGCGATCGTGTGATGGATGGCGTTGACGCGCATCAGGGAAATATCACCAATGCGATCGCTAACTCGGGCGTTGCAAACCTGGGTCCAGAACCGCTCGTCACGCAAGAGATTGGTCGAGTTCAATCCGACGTGGCTGAAGCCGGTGATGCCCGCATCGCGGCTGGCGAAATAGCGAGGCCCGCTGCGTTCCGGTCGCACCACCAGTTCGATGTGATTGCCGGTCGGATCGTAAAAGCCGATGAACGCTTTGACTTTGCGCTGCTCGGCCTCTTCGGCCGTGCCAGCATGGACGGCGTGGCCGAGCGCTTCGAGCGTGGATGCGGCAACCTGCAGGCTCGCATCATCCTCGACCTCGAAGCCGACGGTCTGATTGCCCGCATCGCCTTCCGAGTAGCATAGCGTGTGCGCCCGATCGTCGGACCGAAAATAGAGCTTCTTCTTGCCGCGTTCCGCAATCTGCAAGCCGAGACAGGCGGTCGCAAAGGCTTCGGCCGATTCGAGGTCCGGCGATCCGAGGCGGACGTAGCTGACATCCTTGAGATAAATCATGCTCGTTTCCTTCTTGTTGTCTTAGAGGGGCGCGCGCAATTCCGGCACGTCTTTGCTCTCACTGCCCCAATCGCATAACGACGTCGCTGCCAGTGGAAACTGTCGCGCCAGTCGCGGCCTGTCGCCGTATTCCACCATTCCGGTGACGTAGGAAAAGATCACGCCGTCGGGTCCCTCCACATGCAGGAAGATCTGGCGCGACGCAGCCTGGCGGCCGGGGCCCTGCACGATCTTGATCTGGCTCTCTTGCATGAAGTAGCTGTTCTGCATGATCTGATCGAGCGCTTCGACTTCGAATGCGGAATAGAGCAGCCCGTTGCGCTTCGAAGGGAACAGCGCGATGCGGTGATGCTTCCCGTCGGTCCGCAAATACGCGATGTCGCCGACCCAGTCGCTGACTTCGGCTCCGACAGCTTTCCAGAAGGCGAGGTCGCGGACATGGTGCGTGGTCCGAAGGCCGACGCTATGGAACTGCACGATGCCGGCGTCACGGGTTGGAAAATAGCGTTTGCCGCTGCGCGAGGGGCGCACCACGAGGTCGATCCGGTTCTTCGAGGCATCCTCGGCCAGAAGTGCTGAATGGACGTAGCGTCGCCGACACTCATCGGGGTCAGCGTTCTTTACCACGAAGCCTAGATCGCCCAGGCGCCTGCCAATGATGTCGAGCGCCTCGTCGTCCCATACTTCAATCCCGATGCTCGCATCGTCGCTCGAGTTGCTGGCGAGACTGACTGTCCGATAGCGGTCGTCGGAACGAAAAGCGATCTCGCCGTCCTGTTCCGCGACGCGCTGCAGGCCGAAGACATCCGACATGAAGCGGGCGCTGGCATGCAGCTCGGTGACTGACAAGCGTACATAACAAACCGACGTGACAAGCGGTCTCTCGTTGCCGTTGATCATCTCGTTCGCGCCCTCCTGACCGCTACTGACGCACGCGGCCTTCATAGTTCACGTACGAACACAGTGCGCCCCTCAACAATTGTGCGAATGGCCACGATGTCCTTGATCGCCTCATCGGGAACGGAAAGGATGTCATCCGAAATAACGACCATATCGGCGTATTTGCCGGGCTCGATCGATCCAGTCTTTCGCTCGGAAAATGAGTAGCGCGCCGCGGCGCTTGTATAGAGGCGAATAGCCTCCTCGCGGCTGATCCTTTCCGCAGCACCGAATGTCTGGCCGCTCCTGTCGCGCCGTGTCACCATCACATACATGTTGATGAACGGGTTCAGGGAATTGGTGGGATAATCGGTTCCCTGGGCCACGGCATCAAGCCCCATTACATCGATCATGGTGCGCATCGGAAAGGCCCGATCAGCGGTTTCCTTCCCGAGAAACTTCGCGACCGCCGGCGCCTTGTCCCAGAGAAACGACGTTTGCGCGTCGACACGCACGTCAAGTGCGCGCGCACGCTCCATCTGGTCCCGGCGCATCAGACTGCCATGAATAATGATAAAACGCCGCCCCCTGATCGAGCGTTCTGCACTGGCTCGCTCGTACGCCTCCAGCACCGTGTCGATAGCCGCGTCTCCGACTGCATGGACGCCCACACGCCAGCCGTAACGATTCGCTGTTGCAACCAGGGCATTAAATCTGGCTGGCTCAATGACAATCGTGCCCTTGTATGCCGGATCGTCGGGATAACCGTCGCGCATCGCCGCGGTACGCAGCGTCATCCCGCCATCAATCTGAAGTTTGACACCTGAGTAGCTTAGCCAGTCATCTCCAAAATCGGAGGCAGCGCCGATGCGTGCGAAGAACAGATCCCACTCGTCCGTCGTCATGGCTGGATTGAGGCCGCCGGTTGGCGCGTACATCGCGCTGATCCGCAGCGAAGCTTTCCCGCTTCGCCGAACACGCTGATGCGCTCGCATCGTCGCGGGGTCGACTGCTGCACTTATCGCTGACGTAAGCCCGAACTCATTGAAGTACCGCATGGCGTGCTGCAACTGTTCGTCGCGCTCATCTTCAGACCATTGCGGCAACAGAGCGTGCACCAGACCCTCGGCAGCTTCTTCCAGGGTTCCGTTGGGCTCTCCGGTCGCCTTGTCGCGGTGGATGATCCCACCCTCGGGATCGGCCGTCTCCCGGCTGATTCCGGCCATCGCCAGCGCCTTCGAATTCACCAGGGTGAAATGCCCGACGGGAAGACATACAGGATTACGGGGCGCAGCCTGATCCAGCTCCTCGCGTGTGAGGAAGCGCTTTTCCGTCAGCTGCGCGATCGGATGCCACTCTGCCCCCCTCACCCACCGGCCTGCCGGCAACTTGTCGGCATAGTGCCGGATACGATCCAGCGCCTGGGCAACCGTAGCCACGTCGTTCAGCTGCACTGTGGATTCCAGCAGGCCAGCGCGCTCAACATGGGCATGGGTGTCAATGAGACCGGGAAGCACAGTTCGTCCCTGAAGATCGATGATTTCCGTCGGCGGCCCGGCAGTCGATCTGACCTCGCTGGTTTCACCGACCAGGACAAACTTGCCATCTCGAATCGCGACTGCACTCACAACACGGAAGTCAGCATCCGCAGTTACGACATTACCGTTCACGAAAATCGAATCCGGCCACACCGAATTGGCACCGCCGCGGTTGAAAGACCTCTCATGGCTATCTGTCGAGTTCATATGCACGACCTCACACTGCCGCCTTCCGAACCCGGGCTGGTCTTTAGTCCATCGCGCTCTTTGTTCATTCTTCGATATTCTATGTTATTTCGATATTATGCAATACGCGATCTGCGCAAGGCAGCCTTGCCAACCTCGTCACTCTGCCCGGCATCCGGTTCGCCGGGGCACACCGTGAGCAACAACCGTCTCGACTATCCCCACCGCGGAGAGTTGGCTCGCCGGGTTCCCATGCGGCGCAAGAGGAGTCCGAGGACATAGGCTCTCGCGCGTATTGCAGCTTCAGTCCGGTTGAGCTGCCTGGCTATCGACTCCACACGTCGACCCGCCGCAATTTCCTGCCTCAAAATTTCGTCATCAGTGGCGGTCCAAAGGCGTCTCGCTTCGTTCAAAGGCAACTCCACGCATATTCGGCAGGCAAGGATGCCCGCACCATCAAGATCTCAACACGGTACGATCGAGGACCAGTTTCCCGATTTCACTGCCAACAGAACAAGGACCGATCCTCCCTTATTGACCCGGAAATGAATCGACGCACCTCTTGCACTTGTCGACTGTTATGCGTGTCAGGATGGGACGCGAGCCAGTACGTGCGTGTAAATCTCATTTCACGAAGAACGCGCCTGAGCTCGGGATATCGCAGAGCAACGTAGTCGTGCACTATTCCTACTCCGTGACCGGAGCGGATGGCCTCGAGCTGACCGACAACGGACCCGCACTCGTACCGGCGCGACATGAACCGTCCAACAGCCGACGCGTAGCTCAGGGCCCGGGCGTAGGCCAGATCCTCTACGTGCGTTATCAGCATCCGTCCTGCGAGATCAGCCCGGGTTTCAATTGCCCCCTCGCGAACAAGATATTCTTCTGACGCATACACGCTGAGGCTGTAGTTCGTCAGCCTCGACAGGATCAAGCGACCCCGATCGGGCCGATCGAGGGCTATCGCTACATCGGCCTCGCGCCGCGCAAGTGAGAATGTGCGCGGCAACGGCACAAGCTGAATGAGTAGCCTGGGGTGTCGGGATGCCAGCATGCCAAGCCGATCGGCCAGATAATAGTTTCCAAAGCCCTCGGGAGTTCCGACGCGGACGGTGCCGCAGATCTCATCACCTGCGGCGCCAATCTCCGAATTCACGCGAAGGAACTCACTTTCCGCGCGCTCCGCAGCGGCAAGCAGAGTTTTACCCGCCGAAGTTAGCTGGCATCCAGATCTGCTCCGCTCAAGCAGTCTGGCTCCAATATTTGTCTCCAGCGCAGTGATTTGACGGGCAACCGTCGAATGATCCAGCTTCAGTTTCCTCGAGGCCCGCGAAATCTGTCCGACGCGGGCGACTTCCAGGAATATATGGACCCGCTCCCAATTCATCGGACGTCGCCAGCGCAACTCACGCTTCACGCGTTCGAAGCTTCGTAACAAATTGATCCACGTCCGTGCCCAGCTTCGCTGAATGGCGATTGAGCGCATCCGCGCATTCCAGTGCAAGGCTCGCCGAATTCCCTGTTTCGATGGCTGCGCGGTTTACGCCGCTGATCGTGCGCGACACGCTCTCCGTTCCATCGGCCATCCGCTGAATGTTGAGGGCGATTTCCCGCGTTGCCTCACCCTGCTGACTGACCGCGTATGTTACTTCGCCGGCTATGCGGCCAAGGTCTTCAATCGTACCGGCGATACCCCCGATAGCCCCCACGGCATTGACCGTCGTATCCTGGATCGTTGCGACCTGATTTGCGATCTGCTCGGTGGCCTTTGAGGTCTGACTTGCAAGCGCCTTGACCTCGGCCGCGACGACCGCGAAGCCGCGGCCTGCCTCGCCAGCACGCGCTGCTTCAATGGCCGCATTCAGGGCAAGAAGATTGGTTTGGGCAGCAATGGAACTAATCAACTGAACGACGTCTTCAATCATTCTGGCGGCCTCGGTGAGCGCCTTGATCGTGGCGTCTATGCGTCTGGCTTCCAGCTGCGTTTGCTCGGCAATCCTGGCCGATTGAATGACCTGACGATCAATCTGGTCGATCGACGCAGTGAGCTGTTCGGTCGCGGCCGCCACCGCCTGGATCTTGCTTGCGGTGTCTACCGCTGCATTGGCGCCCAGCGTCGACTCACGCGCCACGCCATCGGCGAGAACAGCCAGCTCTTCCGATATCCTCCTCATGTCAGCCGCAGACAACCCGGCTGCATCAAGGGATAACCGGATGCCAGCCTGAAACTCATTTGCCATCTGATCCAGAAGATTCCGCCTGTCGGTTCTGGAGCGCTCTTCCAGCTTCTGCTGGTCTCCCCTCAACCGTTCGGCCTCGATCATGTTGTCCCTGAATACCTGAACCGACTTCGCCATCGCCCCGATCTCGTCAACCCGATCGAGCGCGGGAATAACGGTCGACGTTCGCCCTTTTGCGAGGTTCTCCATCGCAAACGTCATCGCCTTCACTGGCTTGACGATGCTTTGAGCGATCAGCAGCGAGATGATAATAACGGCCAGCGACAATCCCCCGATGAGCATACCAACCTTCAATAGCTGGCCAACAAAAATCGCGTCCACATCGTCAGTGTAGATGCCGCTGCCGATGGTCCAGTCGTACGGTTCGAACAGCTCGACATACGAAATCTTTGAACTTGGCGCTTCGCTTCCCGCCTTGGGAAACCGGTACGAGACGTATCCGCTTCCGTTTCGATGAGCGATGTCGACCTGCGCTCGCGAGAAGTAGACGCCGTCCGGATCCTTCACGCCGGACATATTCATACCTTCGATCTTGGGATTGGGATGCGCTTCCGTGATCAGGTTCGGTCCAGTTGCAAAAAAATAGTCGCTTCCAAAGCGAAGGCTGCGCAAAAGCGCCCGCGACCGGGCTTTGGCGTCCGCCTCGGCGAAGCCCTCACTTCGCGAGCGTTCATAGTCCACGATCAGCGCCAGACGGGCGACCTGGACCAGATCCTTCAATTTCGCCTTTCTATCCTCAAGCAGGTTCTCGCGAAGAGTAAACAGACCGGCAACCGCCACAACGCAAAGACCCAGCACGGACAGGCCGACCATTACAAGCAGTCGCCTCGAAGTCCCCAACCTGATCATTTCGATTTCCTGTATAATTTCGAAATTATCATTCTTGCATACCAGCTGTTGCCTAATGCGGCGTTAAGAGCAAGGCCTTTCTGAAGATGTCACCGGGCAAGGCAAGCCGACGCCGTCCTCGCAGCGCACTGCGGTCGCGAGGCAGGTCATCGATACTGCGAACGGGCATTTCAGCAAGGATGCGCGACTGCCGCCAGGAGCCGGCATGGACGCTGAAAGGGAGGTTTCTGCGCCAGACGCACCTTCCGCGCTCCCTGCATGGCGCGGCGCCCCGGTCAACCTTGTCGCTCTGGCGACTGGCGGAGGCATCCTGCGTGCCGGACGATGGCCTGCTTGCCCGGGTCAACGGGCATTTGGTGCGGCTCTGCCCGAATTTAATGGAGCGTCGTGTTATGGCAGTCCGCGCAGCCTGGTCCATCGGCCACCGCCCGCACACCACTCGCCTCACCGCCGGCGAGTTAATGAGCGACCCGGAAGATGCGCGTGCCTTTGCCGCCTGCCTTTGCAGTCTCCGCCGGGACAGCCCCCCTGACTGACGCACTCTCAGCTGTCCTGTCAGTGTTTCTGCGGCCAGACTACAGTGGAGGCATCATTCCGGTCGATTGACCGGCTTTTGTCCGCTCTGCTAGTGCGTTCGACCGCGGCCAGCGCGACGCGGCTTGAGCTTTGCTGAAGAAGCCTTCGGCGCCAGCGACTTCTCAAGAAATTTTTGAGCGAGTTCGCCAGCATGCCGAATGTGCTTGTCGAGAATGCTCACAGCCTTTACGTGGTCGCGCTTTACAGCGGCGTCCAGTATGGCCTCATGCTCCTGGGTAATCGACTGGTCGATACTCTTGTACTCGACAAAGGCCCTGCGATACCGCTCACCATTCTGGATCAGCAGCTCGCAGAATCGCAGCAGCCACGGTGATCCGCACTTGCCGTACAAGGCGAAATGAAACTCGCGATGGCGCTCTTCCCAAAGATCCGCCGCCTTGTCCCTGGTTAAATCGCGGCTTGTTTGAACGCCCCTGAGCCGATGAAGCGCCGCAATCGCGTTTGCTTCCCAGTTCACATCACCGTTAATGATCGAGCGACGAAGTGCTTCGCCTTCAAGTCTGGCGCGCCAGTCCGTAATCTCCAGCAATTCATTTTCGTTGAGTTCAGCGACGCGGAAGCCGCGTTGACCGTCCGCACGGACCAACCCCTCGCTCGCCAGCTGAAAAAGAGCCTCGCGGATCGGACTTGTGCCGACGCCATAAAGCCCTTTCAAGTCCTCTGACTTGACCTTTGCGCCTGACTTCAGTCGCCCGGAGATAATATCACCCCGCAACCGATCGACTGTCGCATCGGTCAGCGTTTTATGTTCCCGATTCGACCCGATTCGAACCGGGGGCCCCCAATCAAACGTCATCCAAAAAATCCTGAATAGAGGGATTCTGGAACCCAATGTAGGAAATTTCGAAGATCAACACAATATCCCGGATCGAGAAAGTCTGTGATTCTGCTCGACTTTCTCGGCATCGCAGAAGCTGCACCAACACTGGCGCCGAACGAGCCTGCCTCGCCCGCCCGGCAACAAATCCCTTCTCCGAATTTCGAAATCTGCTATTCTGTCGAAATCTGTCGTATTGAACCGGAGAGCTTGATGTTTCCCCTTCCCCTTGTCGACCTCGTTGCGACCATGCAAGAGCTGACCGAAAGCCAAAAGCGCGTGAAGGTCCTCTGGCAAGAGGCGGAATCCCTTGCTTTCGTCGCTCGTGGTCGCGAGTACCGGAGCGAATTCCATATCAACGACAGCGATGAATTCACCTACATGATCAAGGGCACGATGAACCTGCATTACCGGCGATCAGACGGCACAGAAGACGTGCTTGTTATCCCGGAAGGATCGGTCAACTTTATGCCTGCGAACGTTCCGCATTCGCCGCGTTTCCCGCCCGACGCTTTCGCCCTCATCGTCGAACGAAAGCGTCGGGAAGGCGAAGTCGATCGATTTCAGTGGTTCTGCCCCAAGTGCGATAACTTTCTGCACGAAGAGCGGTTTGTTGTAGGCGATTATCGAGCGGATCCGGTGTCGAAGGCCTATCAGAACTTCTTCGACGATGAACATGCCCGCACCTGCAAGAAGTGCGGGAATGTAATGCCCAGGCCCTGAATCCCTGCGAACGCCAGGATCAAACCGATACCTGGCGTTCCTTTACCTGGCGCGCCCTCAACGTTGGCATCAGCCGCAGGGCGTTTTCGCGTTCGATCTTTCCCAGGTCTGCCGGATTGACCACAAGTTCGGACAAGGAACGAACCGATTGTCCCATGGTGGCTTCCGGCGCATGCGGATAGTCGCTTCCGAACAGGATGTGATCCGCCGAAGTCAGACGGAGTAGCGCACCAAGCGCGATTTCGTTAGCCGACAACGCGGTGTCAAAATATAGATCTCCGAGCTGCCGCAATACTCCGTCCGGGACCGCCTCCTTGTATTCCGGCCTGGCCTCAAGCCGGGCAAGTCGTTCGGCGAGGAACGGCACAGCTCCGCCGGCGTGCGAGAAGATAAAGCGCAGGTTTCGGTACTTCGTGAAGGAACCGCTAAACATCAAGCTGGCGATCGCCCGTGTCGTATCGAACGGGAACTCCAGTGAAGCCGGAGGCAGACCACAGACGCATTCGCATGGTCCCTCAGTCGGATGTACGTAGACAAGCGCCTTCCGGCGATCGAGCTCTTCCAGGACTGGAGCTAACCGGCTGTCTCCGGGATAGACGCCACCATAGTTGGACAACAGACAAATGCCCTCGGCTCCCAGTTCGTCGAGACAATAGGCAATCTCCCGCAAACTGGCGTCGACGTCGGGCAGCGGCAGGCTCGCGAAAGACCCGAAACGACCCGGGTAGTCGTGAGTCATCCGCGCAGCATACTCATTGCAGACACGACACAACTTCACTGTGCCGGCCGCATCGGTGCAGACGAACCCGGGCGCAGACAGTGATAACACCGCTGTCTGGATCCCGTTACGGTCCATAGCGTCAATCGAGTGCGAGGGCGTCCATTCCGGAGCACGCCCCGAGACCAGGGTGCGCGCAATCGCACGATGACCCACCGCTTCGACGTATGCCGGGGGTAGATAGTGATGATGTGTATCGACGCGGTACGTAAACACTAGCAGCTCCTGTTCTCGTCGAACGGGGTTGGACACAGAGCAAACGGGCCTGCACCGGACCCGCCTGCCCGCGATAACAACGCGCAGGAGCGGGCAACACCAGGAAACGTGATTTGCTGACGCGGACTTAATCGAACATTGCAACGCAATCGATTTCGATATTGACCCCTGCCCTGTGCGGTGTTGCGCCGATACACGTGCGCGTCACCTTCTCCCCTTCCAGAAACTCCCTGAACACTTCATTGAAGCGGGGGAAATCATCCACATTGCGCAAAATGACGCGCATGTTCACGACGTTGGCCAGCGTCGCTCCACCCGCATCGAGCACGCGCAAGAGATTGCGAAGCGTTTGCCGCGCCTGGACCTCGATATCACCATCGACGAAAACGCGTGTGGCGGGATCAAGCGGGCCCTGCCCCGACACGAACAGCATGTTGCCAAAGCGGACCGCTTGCGCAATCGGAGCAGGCTTGCTCGCTTCGGTAAAGCCAGTCGTCGGGGCGGATTGTGACGTAACAATTGTCTTCGGCATGTCGGCCTCGATCTTCGGATTAATTTGAACAGCCCGCATCCGCTGACTGTCACCGGCAAGACATAGCCGGGTGTCAGACCGACTATCTCATATAATTTCGAAATTCAATTGAAATTGCCCGGCGGCGCCCCGCGAACAGATTTTGCTGAAAAAACATTGTCTGGAAATTACTTGAAATTACGAAATTTTGTTCGTAGCGTCACCGCAACGTAAAACGATGACATTCCGCTCACCGGCAACCGCTGCGTGGCGAGCGAGCGGTCGTTCAGATTCGAAGGAGGAATGCCGATGTTCTCGAGAAGCTCGATTGCAATGAGTTGGCTGAGCGCCCTGGCGATGGCACTGCCGGGCGTTTGTTTCGCGCAGGACACGCTCAGGATCGGGCTTATTGTCCCGATGACCGGGCCCTTCGCCTCAACCGGACGAATGATTGAGACCGGCGTGAACCTGTATATCAAGAAGCACGGCAACACCGTCGCTGGCAGACGGGTCGAGATCGTACTCAAGGACGATACCGGCACACCTGATATCGCGAAGCGGCTCGCGCAGGAGCTGGTCACCAACGACAAGGTGAACCTGCTGGCAGGATTCGGTCTGACTCCGGTTGCCCTTTCCGTTGCACCTCTGGCAACCCAGGCAAAGGTCCCGATGGTCGTGATGATGGCCGCCACTTCGACGATCACGGAAGCATCCCCCTATATCGTCCGCACGAGCTACACGTTGCCGCAGGTCACTGAACCGCTGGCCGATTGGGCCCGGAAGAATTCGATCGCGAAGGTGGTAACGCTCGTAAGCGACTACGGGCCCGGCATAGATGCTGAAAGAGCGTTCAGGGAGCGTTTTTCCTCGAAGGGCGGCGCAGTCGCCGGCGCGCTGCGCGTACCACTTCGGGATCCGGACTTCTCGCCGGCCCTTCAGCGCGCAGCGGATGCGAAAGCTGACGCGCTCTTTGTCTTTGTGCCGACCGGTGCAGGTACGTCGATCATGAAGCAGATCATCGAGCGCGGCCTCGACAAGAGCGGTCTTAAGGTCATCACGGCAGGATCAATCGTCGAAGACGAGGTGCTGAATACCCTCGGAGACGCAGCTGTGGGACTTGCGAGTACCCAACATTACTCGGCAGCCCACGACTCCCCCGAAAACCGGGAGTTTGTTGCGGATTACAAGGCGGCCACGAACGGCGGCCGCCCTGATCTTCCGGCCGTCCATGCATATGACGGCATGCACTTGATCTACGAGGCTGTCAGGAAAACGGCCGGCTCCGTCGATGGACAGCGACTGGTGGACGCAATGAAGGGCCTCGCCTGGATGAGCCCCCGGGGGCCCGTCTCCATCGATCCGGACACGCGAGACATTATCCAGAATGTCTATGTCCGCAAGGTCATGCGGCGCTACGGGGAACTATACAACGTCGAGCTCGAGACAATCCCCGACGTCAAGGATCCGGTAAAACTGGCCAAGAAGAAATCACCCTGATAGCCGGCCTGGGGCGACAGAAACATGCTGACTATTTTGTTCGACGGCGTCGCTTACGGCATGCTGCTGTTTGTCCTGGCGTGCGGATTAGCCGTTACTCTGGGGCTGATGAACTTCGTCAACCTCGCCCATGGCGCGTTCGCCATGACAGGCGGCTATGTCACGACCGTTCTTTTGAACGATTGGCACGTCCCCTTCCTGATGGCGCTTCCCATTGCGTTTCTGGCAACGGCCATGCTGGGACTTTTGCTCGAAAGGACGCTTTACGTTCGCCTCTACACGTGTGGCCACCTTGACCAGGTACTGTTTTCGATTGGCATCGTCTTCATGTCCGTTGCCGCGGTTACGTACTTTATGGGTTCGCAGCAACAGTCATTCCAGCTTCCCGCATTTCTTCAGGGTCGCTTTGAGCTCGAGCTACTGAGCGTGGGTCGCTACCGGGCGCTCGTTGTTGCGATGGGCGTTGCCATTTTGATCATACTGCAAGTGATCCTGATGAAGACCAGCTTCGGCAGTCGCCTCCGGGCAGCAGTCGATGACAGGCGCGTGGCACGTGGGCTCGGCATAAGTGTCGGGCCGATCTTCTCACTTACTTTTGCGATTGGTTCGGGTCTGGCCGGGTTGGGTGGCGCGCTGGGAGTCGAGATAGTCGGTCTTGATCCGAACTTTCCTCTCAAGTTCATGATCTACTTCCTGATTGTCGTTACAGTCGGGGGAACGTCGGGACTCATTGGTCCATTCCTGGCATCGCTCCTGCTCGGAATAGCTGACGTCGCAGGCAAGTACTATCTGCCGGACACAGGTTCGTTCGCGATCTACACGCTGATGATCGTCGTCCTGCTCATGCGCCCTCAGGGGCTCCTCTCGAAAGCACAATAAGACCCCATGCACCCCGCTATTCAGATGACCGGTCGAAGCCGAAACACCAGCTTCCTTGTGGAACAGTCGAGGTCGGGACTCGCAGAGCTTGCAGTCTGGACCATTCTGCTGTTGGCGATGTTTCTGGCTCCTGGAAGGCATCAACTACTCAGTGAAATAGCAATTGTTGCGCTGTTTGTGCTCTCGCTTGATCTCATCATGGGTTACGCCGGAATCGTTTCACTGGGCCAGGCGGCATTCTTTGGCGTCGGTGCCTATAGCGCCGGGCTGGTTGCGATATACGTGACGAGTGACCCTGTTATCGGATTGCTCGTATCGGCCGCTGCCGCGGGCCTGGTCGGATTTGCTACCAGCTTTCTGGTCCTGCGTGGCTCCGACCTTACCCGATTGATGGTCACGATCGGCGTGACATCGCTCCTCGGCGAGATTGCAAACAAGGCGACGGGCATTACCGGCGGGGCGGACGGGCTCCAGGGAATATCGATCGGCCCTCTCCTTGGCCTGATACCCTTCGATTTATACGGTACGACTGCATACGGCTACAGCCTGGCCATCCTGTTTCTCGGAATTGTGCTCGCCAGGCGAATAGTCGGCTCTTCCTTTGGACTTTCGCTACGTGCAATCCGTGACAATCAACTGCGCGCTTCGGCGGTTGGCATTCCTGTCAATGCGCGCCTCGTTGCAATTTACACAATCTCTTCTGTTTATGCCGGTGTGGCAGGAGCACTGATGGCACAGACCACTCAGTTCGTATCACTCGACGTCTTCGACTTTCACCGTTCGGCTGATGCACTCCTGATGCTGGTAATTGGCGGCACGGGATATCTCTATGGTGGAATCATTGGTGCCGGTGTCTTCAAACTGATTCAAAGCGTTCTCTCCGACGCGACTCCTCAATACTGGCATTTCTGGCTTGGTCTTCTGCTCGTTGTCCTTGTCCAGGTCGGTCGCACACGAGTTATCAGGAGCATCGCCAACCTTCTGGGGCTCGGCCCCCGGCAAATCTCGCCGCAAGCCAACGACGCGAAGATGAGTCAACCGCGCTGATGAGTACAAATGCACTTGAGACCAGACAGCTCGTTAAACGTTTCGGTGGCATAACCGCGACAGACAACGTTTCGTTCACACTCGAACAGGGCTCACGACACGCACTCATCGGGCCAAACGGTGCTGGCAAGACGACCTTTATCAACCTGCTCACCGGTGTTCTCAATCCGACCAGCGGCTGCGTCCTGCTTAACGGAGAGGATATTTCCGGCCTGGGAATTCACGGGCGGGTACGCCGGGGTCTCGTTCGAACGTTCCAGATCAATCAGTTGTTTCCAACGCTCACTGTACTGGAAACACTGGCACTGGCTGTTTCGGAACGCGACGGCTTCGGCCGGAATCCGTGGCGGCCCGCCGGATCGCGGCACGGCATTATGAAACAGGCATCGGCCCTCGCTGACACCTTTCTGCTGACCGATGTCCTTCGCAACATCGCCTCAAGCTTGTCGTACGGTCAGCAGCGACTGCTGGAAATTGCAGTCGCGTTCGCTTCTCGTCCAAAGGTTCTCCTGCTGGACGAACCCGCGGCGGGCGTACCCGAGCATGATCGGGCCACAATACTTGATGTCCTGGCGTCCCTGCCCCGCGACGTATCTGTCGTCCTGATTGAGCATGACATGGATCTTGTCTTCAGCTTTGCCGATATGATCACGGTCCTGGTAAGCGGTTCTGTGTTGACACGCGGGTCTGCGGATCAGGTCAGCTCCGATCCACGTGTGAAGGCAGTCTATCTGGGTGAGGCCGAACATGAATAGCCTGTTGAGCCTCCGGAATGTTCGAGCCGGCTATGGCCGCGCTGTTGTCCTGCCCGATCTCTCCCTCGAATTGAAGGAGGGAGAGGCGCTGGCTGTGCTCGGTCGCAATGGAGCTGGAAAAACCACGATGATCGATACGATCGTCGGCGTAACGAGCCAGTTTGGCGGAACCATTTGCCTCGGCAAGCGGCGATTGAGTGATCTGGGTCCTGAACAACGTGCCCGCGCCGGTCTCGGATGGGTACCCCAGGAGCGAAACATCTTTCGATCGTTGACTGTCGAAGAGAACCTCACCGCGATTGCGATACCCGGCGCCTGGAATTTAAAGCGGGCGTATGAGCTGTTCCCGAGACTCCAGGAGAGGCGCCTGAACCTGGGCAACCAGCTCTCAGGGGGCGAGCAGCAGATGCTGGCGATAGCGCGCGCACTCATGCTGAACCCGAAGATCCTACTGCTGGATGAGCCTACTGAAGGGTTGGCCCCGATCGTGGTCGACGACATCTTGAAGATCCTTCTCAAGATCTTCAAGTCAGAGGGAATGGCAGGGATAATCGTGGAGCAGCATGCACGACGGATTCTTCGTCTCGTAGACCGCGCGATCATCCTGGACCGCGGAACGATTGTTCACGCGGCGACAGCCAGAGAGCTTCTGGAAGATGATTCGATTCTTGAGGACCATCTCACCGTGAAGAAGAAGGTTCACGCGCCCCGCCAGACCCTGTAAGACCGACTGCATTCGGAGCAGTGTCGCGTCTATTGCAGATGATGTGATAGATGCCGGGAGTTCAAACCTGGGGCGGGGAGCTACTTGTCCGGGCGGGTTCGGCGAGCTGGCCACAAGCTGTGAAAACCTTACCCGGACGAAACAGAGGCGCTTGCAGGCAGTCCCCGCCAGGGCCTTCCATCCGGAAGGCTACAGCTACGCCACTTCAACAGGCCCACTTCCCCGAAGCCGGCACCGCGTCGCTGGAAGCCGGCAAATGATGATCAACGGGCAACCTCAACCAGCATCGGGCTGGGTTTCGTCATACGGCCGCTCGGCCTGACAGCCGGCTCCAGCTTCGACGCCGTTACTTGAACGAACGCGCCAGGTTATCGGCCCCCTTCGACAGCAGGTGCAGGTCTGATCCGACAGCAACGAAATTATAACCCCAATCAATGTACCGGCGCGCGTCGGCGTCAACGCTGGCAAGTATCCCGGCAGCTTTTCCCGCAGAGGCAATCCGTTCAACTGCGGTTTTGATCAAATGCTGCACGTCCGGATGCTGCGGATTGCCGATGTGCCCCACCGAGGCACTCAGATCCGAAGGACCGATAAAGACGCCGTCGACCCCGTCCACTGCCGCGATTTCGTCAATCTCGCTGAGCGCGACCAACGTTTCAACCTGCACCAGCACGCAGATCTGCTCGTTTGCTTCCTGCAAGTAGTTGGTGACCCGCCCGTATCGGCTCGCCCGCGCGCTTCCCGTTATTCCGCGGATTCCTGAGGGCGGATAGCGGCACGAAGCGACGGCTCGCTCTGCTTCGGCCGCATTCTGTACGAACGGGATCAGGAGAGTTTGCGCTCCGATATCAAGCAACCGCTTAATGAGAACCGCGTCGTTCCAGGCCGGCCTCACGATTGGCGTTGCAGTTCCAGGACTCATCGACCGGAGCTGATCGAGAATCCCGGGCACTTCATTTGGCGCGTGCTCGGTGTCCAGCAGCATCCAGTCATAGCCGCAGTCAGACACGACTTCCGTTGCCACGCTGCTGCAGAGACTGCACCAGAGTCCAATCTGGAGCCTTCGGGCCCCGATCGCCGCCTTGAACGCATTCTTGCCAAGGTCCATCATCTGGGCATCCCGCTATACAAACTGGACTGCGACGCCGCCAAGCGGACCGAAGTCTGCGAGAAGCGTGTCTCCCCGGTTGGCCCAGACCGGACGCGTGAACGAACCCGAGAGTACAATGTGGCCCGGCTCAAGCCCTGTCCCGAACCGGCCGAGCTTGTTGGCCAGCCACGCGATACCCATCGCAGGGTGACCGAGCACTCCGGCCGCCAACCCCGTCTCTTCGATTTCGCAATTGCGGTAGAATACCGCGCCGATCCACCGCAAATCGACATCATGAGGCCTTACCGGTCGGCCGCCCAGAACAATGCCGGCAGCGGCCCCGTTGTCCGCTACGGTGTCCGTTATCTTTCGCGGGTTCTGGACGCGCGCATCGATGACCTCAATTGCAGGTATGACGTACTCGGTCGCTCGAAGAACGTCAGGCAAACCGACACCTGGACCCTTGAGAGGACTTCCGAGAACAAATGCCAGCTCCGGTTCAACGCGCGGGACACAATAGTCCTCGTGGCTGAGCTTTGTGCCATCGGCAATCATCATATTATCCAGCAAATGGCCATAGTCCGGCTCGTCAATCTGGGATGACTGTTGCATTGCCCTGGAGGTCAGCCCGACCTTATGTCCGATGATCCGACGTCCGCTCGAGACCTTCCGACGCGTCACCTCGCTCTGAATGGCATAGGAGTCTTCGACTTCTATGCCTGGAAACGTCTTCGACAACTGGACGGCAGGTGTTCGACTTCGCTCAGCCTCGAGAAGGATATCAGCCGCTACCGCACGTTCTTGATCCGTCAACATCGTATTCTGCTCTCCTGTTACCGGTAATCCGGATCTGCTTGATCCGCTCTTATAGTTTGACACACACGTTGCGGAGCTCCGTGTAGAACTCCATCGAATGAACACCACCCTCCCGACCGATGCCGGACTGCTTGGATCCTCCAAACGGCGTTCGGAGATCCCGCAAGAACCAGCAATTCACCCAGGCGATGCCCACCTCAATTCCGGCCGCAACGCGGTGGGCTCGCGCGAGGTTCTCAGTCCAGATCGACGTCGCCAACCCGTATGGGCCGCTATTGGCCGCCGCAACGACTGCGTCCTCATGGTCGAACGGTGAAATATGGCAGCAGGGACCAAAAATCTCTTCGCGCAGCACGACGGAATCTTCCCGCAGCCCTGTCCAGATCGTTGGCTCGATGAAGAAGCCGGTGGCGAAGCGCGATGACAGGTTCGGCGTGCCACCGCCCAGGATCACGCTTGCTCCCTCGGCTTTCGCGCGCTGGTAATAAGACAAGACCTTCTCGCGGTGCGATTTGCTGATGAGCGGCCCCATCGTCGTGGTATTGTCGAATGGATCACCCATCTTGAGAGCTGCGCCAGCACTCGCAAGTCTGGCGACAAATTGATCGAAGATCGGCCGCTCGACATACACGCGCTCCGTCCCGAGGCACACCTGTCCGCAGTTCGCAAACACGGACCGGGTAACGCCCTCGACAGCACGATCCAGATTGCAATCCGCGAATACGACTGCAGCGTTCTTTCCGCCGAGTTCAAGCGACACCGGCCGAACGCCCTCTGCCGCCGCCTTCATAATCGCAACCCCCGTCTTGGTTTCCCCCGTGAAGGTAATTCCGTTAACTTCGGGGTGACGGGTCAGGTATTCACCCGCGCTATCGGGCCCGAGCCCATGGATGACATTGTAGACCCCCGGCGGCACTCCCGCTTCTTGCATCACCTCGCCGAGCAATGTAGCCGTCGTTGGCGTTTCCTCAGATGGCTTGACCACAACGGTATTTCCGCATGCAAGCGCGGGGGCGACCTTCCAGGTAAGCAGCAGGAGAGGCAGGTTCCATGGGCAGACAACAGCGATGACCCCTCTCGGTACACGGATCGAATAGTTCAGCGCGCCCGCACCATCCGGCGTCGCAGTACCGAATGACTCCGTCGACAACGTCAGAACCTGATCGGCAAAGCTGTTGAAGTTCGCCGCGCTCCGCGGAATGTCGATATGGGAGGCCAGGCTCGCCGGCTTGCCAGTGTCGAGCACTTCAGCTCTTACGAATTCGTCAAAGCGACGCAGAATGCCGTCGGCCACCTTCCGCAGGATCGATGCGCGCTCGTGATCGCTCATTCTGCGCCACGGGCCCTCAAGGGCCCGCCTCGCCGCTTTCACCGCTTCGTCCACGACACCAGCATCGGCGACGGGAACGACATTCACCAGTTCGCCGGTTGCCGGGTTGATGTTCTCCAGCGTGTGACCATCCCCCTCAACAAACCGACCGCCTATGAAATGCGAGAGCCGCCGCGTGGTGAGGACACGCCCGGAGGTTATTGTCGTCATATCACTTCCCCTCACTTACCGGTCTCCGAAGCTATGCTAATGCAAAAACGCACTTCCGTCCGCCGCGCATATTTGTCGATATATCTCATAATTTCGAAATAACAAGCTTATTCCTCTATTCCGCTTTGACCACCCGGTCCCACCATCCGATATGTCTTTTGACAATGCCGACTGGCTGACGCGATTCAGGACCCTGCGGCTGCCGGGCACGTATCGGGACCGAACGCATTGACGATCGTGATGTATTCTTCAACGATCGCGGAAAGCAGGACGGAAATGCAACACGCCGCGCGTATGGGCAGGCAGATTTCAGGATCGACCGCATTCCCATGGCCCGCGCGACGGGACGAGTCCGACCCCGATCCGCAGCCACTCCGTACATCTTCGGGCCCCAGCGCGTGAGCGGTGGGGAAACTTGAGTATTCGGCCCGTTGGGTCCCGAAGCCTCGCACAACAGAAAAGTCCCCGTCGCTCAAGTGCGAGCGACGGGGTTGGCGTACGTGCCAAGTCAGGGAGGAAACCCCAAACGGGGATAGAGCGACTGACCTCAGTCAGCCACGCGAGCCGCCCCTGAATCAGCCCCGGACTCCAGGGCGGCCAGCAGTTTCGCTATAATCAATAATTTCGAAATTATCAAGTACTTATTGTCTGGCACGGAATCGGCACCCAATAGACAAGTTTCAGAAGGACGTGCAAGGAGAAGCGAGCTACAGTTTATGTTCAGTCGATTTAACCGGGTGCTCTTACTCGCCACTCCCGCTACGCGCCTGAGACCAGTTCTGGATCTCCGGTGGTCTGAGCAGGATCGATCTGGCCCCCTGCTCCGGTCAAGCGCGCGAAGCCAACATGCATCGGACCATTAGCACGTTCATTGACCAGCTCTGGAATGCACGGACAGACGAGGATTTCGCCAACGCTATGGCTACGACGTCAAATGCTCTCGAGTTGCCATGCTTTGCCTATCTCGCCTTGCAAAAGACCCCTGACGTCAAACCACGTCTCATTTCGACATATCCGGCAAGGTGGACCGCGCACTACCTCGAGCAGAACTACGGACTGGTCGATCCGGTCGTGCTGAGAGCTCTGCAGCGATCGGAGCCGTTCCATTGGGGGATCGACGTGGCGCCAGCTTGCCGCACACCGAGGGTGCATCGGCTTTTTGAAGAGGCCGAACATTACGGGATCCGTGTCGGCTACACCGTTCCGATCCATGAACGACACCGGCCCGTCGCGGCGCTAACATTCGCTTGCGACCGGCATAGCACCCGCTTCGCCAGCCGCATCAGCTCCTGTTCTGCGGTCCTTCTGCTCATTGCCTATTACTTTCACGCTCACATCCATCGCAACATTGTCAGTGAACGATCGTTTGACGGCGTGATCTTGTCCAGAAGGGAAATCGAATGCCTGGAGTGGGCTTCGCTGGGCAAGAGCGCGTGGGAAGTCGGTGCGATCCTTGGACTGTCCCGAAACACCGTCGCCTCATATCTGGATAGTGCCAAGCGAAAATTGAAGGTGCGCACCGTGACGCAAGCAGCACTCCGCCTCGCCGCTGCAAAATCAGAAAAGCAAAATTGAGGCGATATCGCTCCTGCAACTACAGGTAATGCCTGCGCGGGCTTGTTTGCCTATGGAGGTGTTGTCACTGTCTGGAGGAGAAGATGATCCAGCTCATCACACAGCCGTGCTACGCGCAGTTTGGTCATACACTGAATTCCATGCACCGATTGCGTCATCGCGTCTTTAAAGAGCGGATGGACTGGGCGGTCGAGACGAGCGCCGGTCTCGAGATTGACCAGTTCGACGCACTCCAGCCTGCCTATCTTGCCCAACTGTCAGATCGGGGTGAAGTGCAGGGCTCGGTACGATTCCTGCCTACGCTCGGGCCCAACATGCTTCGCGACGCATTCCCAGCTCTTCTTGGCGATACCGCTGCACCCGAGAATCCATATTTGTGGGAGAGCAGCCGCTTTGCGGTCGATATACAGCCGGACGCTCCGAAAGGAAAACACGGGATCGCGCGTGCGACTTACGAGCTGTTTGCGGGCATGATCGAATTCGGCCTTTCGCGTCGTCTGACCGATATTGTTACGGTCACGGACGTCCGGATGGAGAGGATCTTGCGTCGCGCAGGCTGGCCACTCCGTCGCATTGGCATCTCGCAACGCATCGGAAAAAGCCCGAATCCGTTATCGATGTAACGGGTAAACGTCTCCAGGAATTGATCAATGATCCCGGTACCGGTCATGGTTTGCTCGCTTCAGGTGGCGCCAAGGATGGGTAGCCCTGCGGCATCCGGCTCTCGTCCTTTGGCGCAGGTGTTGGGCCGGGTACGGCATCCGGGCGGTGAGACGCAGCTGCACCGTCCTTCCTGCCAAAAAAGCGACGCCGGTTTTCGGTCCAAATCTTCTGGCAGTGCTGATAGGTTGCCGTCTCTTCCGGAGTGACCGTGCGGCAGCGGGCGAGATCAGAACGATCGACGTTCGCAGTCTGCTCCGCCTTTGGCGGCGAGGAAGTATCCTCTCCACCACGAAGCTGGATCGTGCAGGCCGCGACAGCGAACACACCGATCGACACCGCCACCGGCCTGCCTTATGTGAAGGCCGCCCCCGGGGAGCATGTAGCGGGTACGTATCGCGAGCGCCTGACGCTCGCCTCCGGACGCTTCGCCATGATCGACGACGGTCTTGGCTTCCAGCTCGTGCCCTGGTCGCGCGAGCTCGAGAAGAAGCTCGGCCAACACGTCACCGGCATCGTGAAAGACAGCGGTGGCATCGAGTGGGGCTTTGGTCGCAAGCGCGACCTGGGCCTCTAACCATCTCACCAATGCAGTTGCGGAAGGGCGTTCGGGATGTCCGGAACCAAGATCCTCTGGGGCCAGGTGATCGTTGTCGGCTTGATCGTTCTGCTGGCGATCTGGGGAGCAACCGAATGGACGGCGTGGCGGCTCTGCGCCAGAACTGGCTGCGGGCCTATGACTTTACCACCGATCGCGGGGCGGCTGCGCTCAACGATTTTGCGCGCAACAATGATCCGTTCGCCAGGCTGGGCAAGGCACAAATCTCCGTAGACGTCTCGAGCGTCATCCGCGCGTCCCCGGACAGCTTTCGGATCGCATGGGTCCAACGAACCTACGACAACGGTTCGTTGAGCTCGACCGAGCGCTGGACCGCCATTCTGACAATCGCGATTGAGACGCCGCGCGATGCCGAACGCCTGCGCAAGAACCCCCTTGGCGTCTACGTCCGCGCCATCAACTGGTCAAAGGAGTTGAGTCAATGACCAAGACGACGCACGACGCTCATCCGAAGCGTTCCATTTCGCTTCGCATCCTCGATTCAACCTGGTCAGAATTCGTGACTTCGAAGCGAGCTTTCCTGTCCGCTCTTCTGCTTTACTCGTCGGCGCTTGGTGGGTGCGCGACCTACATTCCGCCGGAGATCAGCTACGACGCCGAGGTCCCCACATTGCCCGCGCCTCCGGTGGCTCTCGACGATAGAGCGCAGTCGCTTCACGTTCCGCCACTCTGGAAACCGGCTCTCGGCGGAAAGTCGGGAGGGAAGGAAGAGCCCGAGCCGATAAGCCGGGTTGAGACGGCAAACAGCGCGGCCCGCGTCGAGCCGCGCAAGCGGGGGTATTTCAACGCGGCGCAGATCTACGCCTACAGCCCCGGGGCGCTCTATCAAGTTTACGCCGCGCCCGGTCAGATCACCGATATTGCTCTTGAGGAAGGCGAGCAATTGACGGGATCGGGTCCCGTCGCGGCCGGAGACACTGTGCGCTGGGTCGTGGGAGATACCGAGAGTGGCAATGGCGACACGCGACGGGTCCATATCCTGGTGAAGCCGACCCGCGCATCGATCGAGACGAACCTTGTCGTCAATACCGACCGGCGGACCTACCTGATCGAGCTCCGCTCCCGCGAGCGGCCCTATATGCCATCCGTCGCCTGGTACTATCCCGAGACGGTGCGCGAAAAATCGCGTTCTGTTTCTCTGAGACCGGTCATTCCGGACCCATCGCAGCGCGTCTTCCGCTACGCGATTGAGGGTGACAGCCCGCCCTGGCGGCCGGTTAACGCATATGACGACGGCAGAAAGGTCTATGTCGAATTTCCGCAAGGAATTGTTCAAGGCGAAATGCCACCACTCTTTGTCATCGGCTCAGACGGCAAGACCGGGCTCGTCAACTACCGCGCTTACGGCAATGTGTTGATCGTGGATCGACTGTTTGCAGCCGCTGAACTTCGGCTCGGTGGTGAGCATCAGCAGAAGGTCAGAATTGTCAGGACTGACGGGAGGCCTTCGTCATGACTGCCGGGAATGGAAGTGATCGAGAGCAGGCGATTCTGCCGCAGACACAGGACGAACAGTCCAGCAAGTTCCGGCTGAGAGCGGAGCAACCGCGCGTGACGCGGTTGTCGCGGAAGGTCCTGGCTGGAGGGAGTGCGGTTGCCCTGCTTGTCATCGGGGGGACCGTCTTGTGGTCGTTACAGAGCAATCGACCGCGAAGCCATCGGAGCCGCCACGAGCCACTTCTCCCCCAGCTCGCCGAAACTCCTGGCTTCAAGGAGACGCCGCTTCTCGCGCTGTTTCTCGATCGCAGGTGAACGGCCTTCACCGATGGCGCGCCTCGCATCGATGCATTTCTCACGAGCGCGAGCGAGCGACAGGCCCGTCGGGCCGTACTTCCCAAGAACCACAGTCTCGCGTCGACCATGCAGACGGTAGTCGAGCCTGAACGACAGCGTCCCGGCGGGCGAGACGACAACGTACATGCCGTCACGGTCGGTCACCTTGTACGATTTTTCCTTTGGTCTCAGTGCCTTAAGCGCAGCGTCTGTCAGCAAGGACTTCCCCTCCGGGCAAAATACCGTCAGCGATTTTTGAGCCGCGTTTGACCGGAGATTTCCTCGTTTTGCAGATACTTAGACAAAGAAAAATACCGTCAGACGCAGCATCGCGTGTGACGGTATTGATCAGGATCGATAGTTTCAATGGACGGCGACACCGTCAGGCGCCCCGTCTGTCCGGATTTATGCGTGTCGATAGTTCTCGAATGTCGATGACGAATTCGATCGTAAAATCAGTCTGTTAATTCGTGCAATTGGATAGAACGGGATAGCGCCGGCTGGGCCCGAATTATTCCCACTCAATCGTCCCGGGCGGCTTGCTGGTCACATCATAGACCACCCGGTTCACGCCCTTCACCTCGTTGATGATCCGCGTCGCGGTCTCGCCCAGAAACTTCATGTCGAACTGGTAGAAATCCGCGGTCATGCCGTCGGTCGAGGTGACGGCGCGGAGCCCAACCACGTAGTCGTAAGTGCGGCCGTCGCCCATGACGCCGACGGTCTTGACCGGGAGCAGCACGGCGAAGGCCTGCCAGATCTCGTCGTAGAGGCCGTGCTTGCGGATCTGGTCGATGTAGACGGCGTCCGCCTTGCGCAGAATGTCGAGCTTGTCCTTGGTGATGTCGCCGGGGCAGCGGATGGCGAGGCCGGGGCCCGGGAAGGGGTGACGGCCGACGAAGATTTCGGGCAGGCCCAGTTCACGGCCGAGCTTGCGCACCTCGTCCTTGAACAGCTCGCGCAGGGGCTCGACGAGCTTCATGTTCATGCGCTCGGGCAGGCCGCCGACATTGTGGTGCGACTTGATGGTGACGGAAGGTCCGCCGGTGAAGGAGACGCTCTCGATCACATCGGGATAGAGCGTGCCTTGCGCGAGGAAATCGGCGCCGCCGATCTTCTTGGCCTCAGCCTCGAACACCTCGATGAAGAGGCGGCCGATGGTCTTGCGCTTTGCTTCCGGGTCGGTGACGCCTTCGAGTTCGCCGAGGAATTGCTTGGACGCGTCCACGTGCACGAGCGGGATGTTGTAGTGGTGGCGGAACAGGTCGACCACCTGCTCGGCCTCGTTGAGGCGCATCAAGCCATGATCGACGAACACACACGTCAGCTGGTCGCCGATGGCCTCGTGAATCAGCACGGCCGCGACGGCCGAATCGACGCCGCCGGAGAGGCCACAGATCACCCTGCCCTTGCCGACCTGGGCGCGGATCTTGGCGATCTCTTCCTCGCGGAAGGCGCGCATGGTCCAGTCGCCGGTAAGGCCGGCGATCTTGCGCACGAAGTTGCGGATGAGCTTGGCGCCGTCGGGCGTGTGCACCACTTCGGGGTGGAACATCAGGCCGTAATATTTGCGCGTCTCGTCCTGGATGATCGCGAACGGCGCGTTCGGCGAGGTGCCGGCGACGGAGAAGCCGGGCGGCATCCTGGTGATGCGGTCGCCATGGCTCATCCAGACCTGGTTTTTGCTGCCTGACGACCAGACGTCCTCGAACAGCTTGCTCTCGGCCTTGACCTCGACATCGGCGCGGCCGAATTCGCGGTGATGGCCGCCCTCGACCTCGCCGCCCAGCTGCGCCGCCATGGTCATCTGGCCGTAGCAGATGCCCATCACGGGCACGCCGGAGGCGAAGATCAATTGCGGCGCGCGGGGCGAGCCGGCCTCGTGTACGGACTCTGGGCCGCCGGAGAGGATCACCGCCCTCGGCTTCATCTCCTTGAAGGCCTCTTCGGCCTTGTTGAACGGCACGATCTCGCAATAGACGCCGTCCTCGCGCACGCGGCGCGCAATCAGCTGCGTCACCTGGCTGCCGAAGTCGACGATGAGAATCTTGTCGTGCGCCGAGGCCACCGAGGGCGTCGACGCGGAGCGGTCGTTCTGTGCTGCTGTCATGGCCAGCAGATACGCTGGCAGCGGGCGCGCCGCAACCGCGCACGCCGCGCGCCCACATGCTTCTTTGGGCATGGACGAGCGGATATATGTCAGTAATATTGACCTATTATCGACCCGCTCTGACAAAGGGTCGATCAGGGAGATGCCATCTCCTGCGCGGGTGAACGAAGCGGTGCTGATCGTGCGGGGATCGGCGAACTATTTCATGGGATAACAGTCCTACGGACTCCATTGTGACAATAGGACGAAGGCCGGCGCTCCCCGGTGCCGGCTGCGACGATCCGCGCGCCTCGACCGGATGCGAGCCGTCTGGTAATCTCTACTACTGATTGAAATTCATTTTCATCCCTGGGAGATTTTCATGAAGCTTGCATCCTTCAACGTGGAAAACCTTTTCATGCGCGCGCGTGCGCTCAGTGGCCCCGGCTTTTCGGAGGAAGGCAAGACCGTCCTGAAGGCGGAGGCAGACATCAACGCCATCCTCGGCAAGCACAGGTACACCGCGAACGACAAGAAGAAGATCGTCGAACTGCTCGATACTCTCGGCCTCAAGAAATCGGACGAGAGCAAATACGCGATCCTGCGGCAGAATCGCGGCCATCTCGTCAAGCGGCCACAAGGCAAGCCGATTGACGTCGTGGCCAACGGCCGAGACGACTGGATCGGCTGGGTCGACCTCCAGCTGGAGCAGGTCAACGAAGAGGCAACACGCAATACCGCCCGGGTCATGAAGGCGATCGATGCGGACGTGCTCGGCGTCGTCGAGGCGGAAAGCCGGCCCGCCCTCGTCCGGTTCTGCAAGGACTCGTGTTCAGCCGGGATTGCGCGCAATTCGAGATTCAGACCGCAGCGGGAAGTTCGCTCGTCGTGCTCGCCAATCACTTCAAGAGCAAGGGATTCGGCTCCCCGGCGACCTCGAACGCGAAGCGGAAACGCCAGGCCGCGCGCACCGCAACCATCTATCGGCAGCTTCGCCAGAAGCACGACTTCATCGCGGTGATCGGCGACTTGAACGACACACCGGACAGCGATCCCCTCAGCCCCCTGTTTCATCAGACCGGACTGAAGGACATCAGCGAGCTCGAAGGGTTCGACGACGGCGGGCGCCCCGGCACGTTCAAGAACGGTACCGCCTCGAACAAGATCGACTACATCCTGCTATCACCGGCCCTGTTCGACAAGGCGACCGCCGGCGGCATCTTCCGCATGGGGGTCTGGGGCGGCAAGAACGGCGACCTATTCCCGCATTTTCCGGAGATCACCAGAGAGGTCGAGGCCGCGTCCGATCATGCGGCGATCTGGGCCGAACTCGACGTCTAGTCGACCGCCGCCGTGGGCGCCGGCCGGCGCCAACGGCTTGCGACCGTCGCGTTTGCGGCTATGAGGAGATCGCAACAAACCGCATCGACCGGATTCTCTCCCATGAAACTCCCCACCTCCCCCTTTACCGTCACCGACTGGAGCCGGATCGAGGCGACCACGCATCCCGGCGAGAGCGGTGAGGCCAAGTGGCGCACGCTCAATATCGGCGATCTCCGGGTGCGGATGGTGGAATATTCGCCGGGCTATCTCGCCGATCATTGGTGCGATCGCGGCCACGTGCTCTACGTGCTGCAGGGCGAGCTCGACTCCGAGCTGCGCGACGGGCGCAAATTCAAGCTGACCGCAGGCATGAGCTACCAGGTCTCGGACTTCGGCGACGCCGCACACCGGTCCTCGACGGCCACCGGCGCCACACTTTTCATCGTCGATTGAGGCGCCCCGTGACGGTTAATTTGCACCGCAAAATAGCAAAGACGGGCGACATCCCGAGCCGCGGGTGGTGCCTTGAAGTAGCCCCAAATTCTCGCTATATTGTGATCATCGATACTTGGCCGAACGACTGGGCCGCTTCGCTTCGTTACAGACGGGCGCGCACGCTTCAGATGACTTCTCCAAACATCGACTGAACAGGATCAAGGGCGCAGCGACGCGTACCGGTCCGCGTGCGTACCCTCTCTAACAAAGGAAATTCCCATGGCTATGGGCACCGTGAAGTGGTTCAACACCCAAAAGGGTTATGGTTTCATCCAGCCGGACGACGGCCAGAAGGACGTGTTCGTGCACATCAGCGCGGTCGAGCGCGCCGGCCTCTCCACCCTCAACGAGGGCCAGAAGGTCTCGTTCGACATCGTCGCCGACCGCCGCAGCGGCAAGTCCTCGGCTGACAATCTCCGCGTCGGCTAACGCCCGCGCAACGTTCTGACCACGGACGTACCGGCAGAACGCTAGAACAAGAACGCCCCGCGACCGGGATCCGGTCCGCGGGGCTTTTGTTTTGGCCCCCTGTCATTCCGGGGCGCCCGGAGGGCGAACCCGGAATCCATCGCACGGCGATTCTCTGCGGCTCCATGGATTCCGGGTGCTCGCATCGCGAGCCCCGGAATGACGGCGGGGTGCGGTCAGCCCGCCTTCCGCAGCACTGACACGAAGAACCCGTCCGTTCCCGTGCGGAGCGGCGTCATCAGCCAGCCCTCGCCCGACTGCAGCGCGGCCTCGCCAAAAGCTTCCGCCTTGTCCCAGAGCACGCTCGCGGTCTGCTCGGGCGGCACCACGCCGAACTCGGGATGGCGCGCGACGAATGCCCTCACCTGCTCGCCGTTCTCCTCCGCCAGCACCGAGCAGGTGATGTAGGCGATGCGGCCACCTGGCTTCACCAGCGGCACGGCGCGCGCGAGCACCTCGGCCTGGTCGCGCAGGCGGATCTCCAGCGCGCCGGGGCGCATGCGCCATTTGGCATCGGGGTTGCGGCGCCAAGTGCCGGTTCCTGTGCAGGGGGCGTCGATCACGACGAGGTCGGCCGAGGCGCGAATGTCCGCCAGCGGATCGGTCTCGCCCTTGGGCGTGCGAACGTCGGCATTGTGGACGCCGGCGCGCGACAGCCGCTCATGGATCGGGGCGAGCTGGCGCTTGTCGCGGTCGGTCGCGATCAGGCGACCCTTCCCCTGCATCAGGGCGGCGAGCGCCAGCGTCTTGCCGCCGGCGCCGGCGCAGAGATCGATCACCTGCTCGCCGGGCTTTGCCGCGGTAAGCTGGGCCGCCAGCTGCGATCCTTCATCCTGCACTTCAATGGCGCCCTTGATGAAATCCTCTTCCGCCTGGACGCCCGGGTTGCGCGCATCGGCTGAAAGCTCGATGCGTAGGCCCGTTGCCGACCACGGCGTCGGTTTCGCATGAAGATGAGCAAGTGCACGCAGCACCTTGTCGCGATTGGACTTTAGCGTGTTGACGCGCAAGTCCAGCGGCGCCCGGCTCGCCATCGCGGCGGCTTCCGCAGCACGGTCGTCGCCGAAGACTTTTTCAAGATGCGGATCCAGCCATTCGGGATAGTCGCCGGCCACGGCGGCAGGCGCGTCCTTCAGGGAGCGCGAGGCGAGCGCGGCCTGCTCGGCCTCGGTCAGCGGCGCCGGCGCGAACCGGCTGCCGTCGAACATCGCGGCCATGGTGGCGGTGTCCATATTGCGCTCAAGGCGGAGCATGCCGATCAGGCGCGCCCGCGCGGTATCGGAATCCATCAGGAACGCGCTCGAGGCGTAGCGGCGCAGCACGTCCCAGACGAGACCGGCGATCGCGGCGCGGTCGCCCGAGCCGGCAAAGCGGTGCGCGGTGCCCCACTCCTTCAGCGCCTTGGCCGCGGGCACGCGGTCCCTCTCGATGGTGTCGATCAGTTCGATGGCTGCGGACAGCCGGGCAGCGGGGGTCATTTGAATTCTTTCAAGCGGCGCGCAAGCGCCTAGATCAGCAGCAAGAGTTTCAGCGCGAAGTAGATCCACATCGCCAGCAGCACCAGCACGCCGGCAAGCCAGACGGTGGAGCGCCGGCCCAGATCGTTCGAGGACACGAAGATCCCGGCATGGGCAAAGCGCGCCACGACGAACACCCAGGACATCAGCACGATGAAGAGATCGGCGCGGCGCAAAGGCAATGCCAGCGCGATCAGGACGTAGAACAGCACCGGCAGCTCGAACTGGTTGCGGTAGCAATTGGCGATTTGTGTGGCGCCCTGCGGCCAGTTCGGCTCGCCCAGCGCAATGTCGCGAATCCTGGTTTCGCCGGAGACCAGCGTCTTGCGGCGCGCGACGACCATGCCGATCAGAAGCGCGAAGGTGAGAGCGACCTGCACGAACACCGGCAGCAAAACCATTTGAACGGACATCGGAACTTTCCCGAGAGGCGAAATGCCGCCGACCGTCATTAGCCGCGACTTCTGCCGCTGACAATGAACGACTTGAACCGGCGTTCCCGGCCTTGCGACCAATCATCGACAGCTAAAGCGATTTCGGCCCCTGGCATCTCGCCGATCGCATCGCCTCGCCGCTCGCCGGCCCTGTCGCCCTGCAGGACGGCTACACCATCCGCTACCGCGTGCTTTAAACTTTGTTCGTTGCGATCCATGCCCGCGCCGTCATCGTTCCGACGCGCGACGACGGGTAGGATGATCGCATGCCCGAATTTCGCCTGACCCAGATTTCCGACACCCATCTCGGCCGGCGCTTTCCCGGCCTGATCGCCAACTTCCACCGCGTCAGCGAGCACATCGACGCCGACAGGCCCGATCTCGTCGTCAACACCGGCGACGTCTCGTTCGACGGGCCGGCCGGCCACGACGACGCCGAATTCGCGAAGGGCCTGCACGACGCCCTACCCGTCGCCTGCCGCTACCTGCCCGGCAATCACGACATCGGCGACAATCCGACCGCGATCGGGCCGGCGCCGAAGCCGCCGGTCAGCCCGGTTCACCGCCGGCAATTTTGCGACATCATCGGCGAAGACCATTGGTCGTTCGACGCCGCGGGCTGGCGCTTCATCGGCCTCAACTCGCTGGTGATGAATTCGGGACTCGCCTTCGAGGCCGAGCAGTTCGACTGGCTCGCCTCCGAGCTATCGCGCGCGAACGGCAGGCCGGTCGCGCTGTTCCTGCACAAGCCGCTGTTTCTCAACCTGCCCGACGACCCCGAGACGCCGGAGACCTCGATCCGCTATGTGCCGCAGCCGGCGCGGGCGCGGCTGATCGAGATGTTCGGGACTATCGACCTGCGTCTCATCGCCAGCGGTCACGTGCACCAGCGCCGCGACTTCACCTGGCGCCGCACCCGCCACGTCTGGGCGCCGTCGGCCGGTTTCGTCATCAACGATCAGCGCCAGGACCGGATCGCGATCAAGGAAGTCGGGCTCGTCGAATACCGCTTCCAGCCCGACAGTCTCGAGGTTCGTCACGTCCGCGCAGCGGGCCAGGTGGACGTCGACATCGAGGAGCTGCTCGTCCAGATGGGCGGCGAGCATTAGCTCGCGACCGGTTCTCAGGCGACGCTCTTGAGATCCTGCTGGATCGCTGCGAGCAGGGATTGCAGAGCCTCGCTGTTCACCGGTTTGGCCGCCAGATCATTGGCGGGCGGTGGCCCTGGAGCTTGCGCAACCTTGACCGGACGCTTCGGGAATGGCGGCGGCGGCACCGGCATCGCGGCCTGCGTGAAATCGCCCTCGTCGTCGACGTGGACGAACTTGCCATGGATGACGTCGTCGCGACGGCCCATGACGAACATGGTCGCCCAATAGGCGGCGGCCAGCACAATGACGCAGAAAATACCAATCTCTAACATCGCAACACCTGAAATATGCGCGATGATTCAATGCCTTCGTCGGCCCGTCAATCGACCGGCACACCCACCTGCGGTTTTTGCGAGCAGGTGTGGCCGATCGGTGACTCTTTCTTAACCATTCCCGGCCCTTCCGGGGCCGGAAGCGGCGGCTCAGGCCTTGTCCGGCCCGACCCGCACCAGCTGCTTGCCGAAATTGGCGCCCTTCAGGAGGCCCATGAAGGCAGCCGGCGCGCTCTCCAGGCCCTCGGTCACGAACTCCTTGTACTTGACCTTGCCCTCGCGGACCCAAGTCGACATGTCGCGAAGGAAGTCGCCATGGCGGGCAGCAAAGTCGGAGACGATGAAGCCGCGGAAGGTCAGCCGCTTGGTGAGGATGTTGCGCATCATTGCGCCGGCCCATTTCGGCGGCTTGGCCTCGGTGTCGTTGTAATGGGCGATCAGGCCACAGACCGGCACGCGCGCGAACGGATTGAGCAGCGGGAACACCGCCTCGAACACGGCGCCGCCGACATTCTCGAAATAGACGTCGATGCCCTTCGGGCAGGCGAACTTCAGCTTGGCCGGAAAATCGGTTTCGCGGTGATCGAGACACTCGTCGAAGCCGAGCTCCTTCACCACATAGTCGCACTTGTCCTTGCCGCCGGCGATGCCGACCGCGCGTGCGCCCTTGATCCTGGCGATCTGGCCGACGGCCGAGCCGACCGCGCCGGAAGCACCGGCAACGACGACGGTCTCGCCGGGTTGCGGCTTGCCGATGTCGAGCAGGCCCGTGTAGGCCGTCATGCCGGGCATGCCGAGCACGCCGATCGAGGTCGAGATCGGCCCGAGCTTGGGATCGACCTTGATCAGGCCCTTGCCGTTCGAGATCGCATGCGTCTGCCAACCGGAGCGGATGCGCACGATGTCGCCGACCGCGAAATCGGGATTGTTGGAGGCCGCAACCTCGCTGACCGCCTCACCTTCCATCACCCCGCCGATTGGCACCGGTGCAGCGTAGGACGGCCCCTCGCTCATGCGCCCGCGCATATAGGGATCGAGCGACAGCCAGATCGTGCGCAACAGGACTTCGCTCGGTCCGGGCGTCGGAACGGCAAATTCCTCCAGGCGAAAATCAGACGGCTTGGGTTCGCCGGCGGGACGCGCGGCGAGAACGATGCGTTTGGCTTGGACCATGGCTTCCTCCGGATTGCTTGTCGGCGCGAGCGAAGCGGAGGGAGAGAAGCGCGTCAATATAAAAGCGATGGAGTTTGATGGCGTTTCGTCACGCGCATCCCTCCTGTCCCGGACGCGCTGCAGCGCTCTTGCGCTGCTGCGCAGAGCCGGGACCCAGATCGCGAAACGCGACCAAGCCTCGCGATGGGCCCCGGCTCTGCAGCGCACCGCTGAAGAAGCGCTGCGCTGCGTCCGGGGCACGAGCGCGGCGTCAAAGGTGAGAGTAGAACTAACCCCCGCCCGGATAGTTCGGGCTCTCGCGCGTGATCGTCACGTCGTGGACGTGGCTTTCGCGCAAGCCCGCGCCGGTGATGCGGACGAACTGGGCCTTGTCGTGCAGCTCCTTCATGTCGCGGGCGCCGACATAGCCCATCGCAGCGCGCAGGCCGCCGGCGAGCTGGTGCATGACGTGGCCGACCGCGCCCTTGTAGGGCACCTGGCCCTCGATTCCTTCAGGCACGAGCTTGAGCGTGTCCTTGATGTCCTGCTGGAAATAGCGGTCGGCCGATCCGCGCGCCATCGCGCCGACCGAGCCCATGCCGCGATAGGCCTTGTAGGAGCGGCCCTGCCACAAGAACACTTCTCCGGGCGTCTCGTCGGTGCCGGCGAGCAGCGAGCCCACCATGGCGATGTCGGCACCGGCGGCAAGCGCTTTCGCAAGGTCGCCGGAATATTTGATGCCGCCGTCGGCGATGACGGGAATGTCGGCCTTCTTCGCCGCTTCGACCGCATCCATGATCGCGGTGAGCTGGGGAACGCCGACGCCGGCGACGATGCGGGTGGTGCAGATCGAGCCCGGGCCGATGCCGACCTTGATGCAATCCGCGCCCGCGTCGATCAGCGCCTGCGCGCCTTCGGTGGTGGCGACGTTGCCGGCGACGACCTGCACCGAGTTGGACAGACGCTTGATGCGGTTCACCGCGTGCAGCACGTGACGGGAATGGCCATGCGCGGTGTCGACGACGACGAGGTCGACGCCGGCATCGATCAGGCGCTCGGTGCGCTCGAAGCCGGTGTCGCCGACGGTGGTAGCCGCGGCGACGCGCAGGCGCCCTTGCGCGTCCTTGCAGGCGAGCGGATGGGCGACCGCCTTCTCCATGTCCTTCACGGTGATGAGACCGACGCAGCGATATTGCTCGTCGACGACGAGCAGCTTCTCGATGCGGTGCTGGTGCAGCATCCGCCGGGCCTCGTCCTGGCTGACATTCTCACGGACCGTGACGAGGTTTTCGTGCGTCATCAGCTCGGAGATTTTTTGCTGGCGATTGGTCGCAAACCGCACGTCACGGTTGGTGAGAATGCCGACCAGCTTGCCGGGCGTGGACTTGCCCGCGCCGGTGACGACGGGAATGCCGGAGATGCCGTGATCGCTCATCAGCTTCAGCGCGTCGTCGAGCGTGGCGTCGGGGCTGATGGTGAGCGGGTTCACCACCATGCCGGACTCGTAGCGTTTGACCTGCCGCACCTGGGCGGCCTGCCCTTCGGGATCGAAATTGCGGTGGATGACGCCAAGGCCGCCGGCCTGCGCCATGGCGATCGCCATGCGGGCCTCGGTGACCGTGTCCATGGCGGAGGCCATGATCGGAATATTGAGCGGAATGGCGCGGGTGACGCGGGAACGGATGTCGACCTCGCCCGGCATGACATCGGACAGGCCCGGCTTCAACAGCACGTCGTCGAACGTAAGGGCTTCGCGGATGCCTTGAAGTTGCACCGTGGCCATCTGCCAACTCCTTCCTGCGGCCCTGCCGCAAATGCTTATGGATGAGCGCCGCCCTCGGCGTACCTTGCGGCATCGCCGGAGAATCGGAGCCCATCGGTGGGGTTGACGCGGGTCGATAGCACGGCCGCGTGACGAATCAAAGCAATTCGGGCCGCCGGCCAGCCATGCACAGGGGTTTTTTGGCCGATTCAGCTGGGTGGGGTCGGTACGCCGCCCCCTCCGCCGTGATTCCGGGGCGCGACGAAGTCGCGAACCCGGAATCCATCTCGCAGCGGATCTTGCGGTCCGATGGATTCTCGGGTGCGCAATTGCGCACCATAGCTCGCGCCACGGGGCGCGCCCCGGAATGACGGCGGAGCGAGAAGCGACGCCCCGAAATGACGGAGACGCAGGGTCACACCGTTGTTACGCGGGACTTAGGTGCCATGCGCCGATCCACAATGGTCTCCGCCTGGTGGCAATGATAAGCCGCAGCTCCGCCCTTCCTTCCGATTTCATTACCAATCCGTCATGGTCGACAAGCAACGCGTCATCCCGCTGATCGTGGCCACTGCTCTCTTCATGGAGAACATGGACTCGACGGTGATCGCCACCTCGCTGCCGGCGATCGCGGCCGACATCGGCACCAGCCCGCTGACGCTGAAGCTCGCGATCACCTCCTATCTGCTGTCGCTGGCGGTGTTCATTCCAGCGAGCGGCTGGACCGCCGACCGGTTCGGCGCACGCATGGTGTTCGCGATCGCGGTCGGGGTGTTCATGGTCGGCTCGGTGGGCTGCGCGCTCTCGACCTCGGTCACCGACTTCGTCTTCGCACGCATCCTGCAAGGCATGGGCGGCGCGATGATGACGCCGGTCGGGCGCCTCGTGCTGCTGCGCTCGGTCGACAAGAGTGCGCTGGTCAATGCCATGGCCTGGGTGACGGTCCCTGCCCTCATAGGCCCCGTGATCGGCCCGCCGCTCGGTGGCTTCATCACCACCTACGCGTCCTGGCACTGGATCTTCCTGATCAACATCCCGATCGGGCTGCTCGGCATCTTCATGGCGCTGCGCTTCATCGACCCGATCAAGAGCGAGGAACGCGAGCCGTTCGATCTCTACGGCATGGTGCTCGCTGGGCTGGGGCTCGCAGGCATCGCCTTCGGCCTGTCGGTTGCCGGCCTCAATCTGCTGCCGTGGAGCACCGTTGCCGCGCTGGTCGCGGGCGGCGCGATCTCGATGACGCTCTACGTCATGCATGCCCGGCGCACGGGATCGCCGGTGCTGGATTTCTCACTTCTGAAGCTGCCGACGCTGCGCGCGGCCGTGTTCGGCGGCTTCCTGTTCCGCCTCGGCATCGGCGCGCTGCCGTTCCTGCTGCCGCTCTTGATGCAAATCGGCTTCGGGCTGACGCCGTTCCATTCCGGCCTCGTCACCTTCGCCTCCTCGCTCGGCGCGATGGGCATGAAGACACTGGCCGCCCGCATCATCCGCACCTTCGGCTTCCGCAATCTGATGACGGTGAACGCGATCGTCAGCGCGTTCTTCCTCGGCGTCTGCGCGCTGTTCACGGTGGCGACGCCGCTGCTGATCATCATGGTCATCCTGGTGGTCGGCGGCTTCTTCCGCTCGCTCGAGTTCACCGCGATCAACACGGTCGCCTATGCCGAGGTCGAGACCGCGCAGATGAGCCGTGCTACCACCCTCGTCAGCGTCAACCAGCAGCTCGCGGTCTCGGCCGGCGTCGCCGTCGGCGCGGCGAGCGTGGAAACCACGATGTGGCTGCACCATGTCAGCGAGCTCAATGCCACCGTGTTCGCGCCGGCCTTCGTCGTTGTAGCGCTGACCTCTGCGGCGTCGAGCTGGTTCTTCTGGCAGATGCCCGCGGATGCCGGCCACGAGATCTCCGGCCGCAAGGCGGCGGAGATCGCGAGCCGCAAGGGCGCCGGCAAGGGCGCGGAGAAGGCTGCCGTCAAGGCGGCGAGCGAGGATACGCAGGACGTGCGGGACCAACGGCTGGGGTAGTTTCTCGCTCGTCATTGCGAGCGCAGCGAAGCAATCCAGAATGCCTCCGCGGCAACAGCCTGGATTGCTTCGTCGCTACGCTCCTCGCAATGACGGATGATGTGGCTACTGCTGTGTCCCCCCGCGAAATCCCGTCGCGAGCACGTAGCGCTCCGAGGAATCCTGCCGGCTCGCGGCGGGCTTCACATGGCGCACCGTGGCAAAGTCGCGCTTGAGCTGGGTGAGCAGCTCGGCGTCGGCGCCGCTCTGGAACGTCTTCGCGAGGAACGTGCCGCCGGGCTTGAGCACGTCGCAGGCAAACGCAGCGGCCGTCTCGACCAGGCCGACGATGCGGAGCTGGTCGGTCTTGCGGTGGCCGGTCGTGTTGGCGGCCATGTCGGACATCACGACGTCGGCCTTGCCGCCCAGCATCGCGGTGAGCTTTTCGGGGACGTCATGATCCATGAAGTCGAGCTGCGCGAAATCGACGCCGGGAATCTCGGGCATCTCCAACAGATCGATCGCGACGACCTTGCCCTTGCCTTCCGTCGATCCGACGCGCTTGGCGGCGATCTGGCTCCAGCCGCCGGGGGCCGCGCCGAGATCGACCACCGCCATGCCGGGTTTCAACAGCCGATACTTGTCATCGATCTCGAGGAGCTTGAACGCCGCGCGCGAGCGATAGCCGGCGGCCTTGGCCTTGGCGACATAGGGATCGTTGAGCTGCCGCTCCAGCCACAGCTTCGACGACAATTTGCGCTTGCCGCCGGTCTTGACCTGAACGTGCAAGCGGCCGGTGGTGTCCTTGGCCATACTCACCAGCTCCTGAGCGCGCCGTCTTCGCGCATCATCTCGACCAGCATGCCCTCGCGCAAGCCGCGGTCGGCGACACGCAGGCGCGGCAGCGGAAAGGCGCGGCGGATAGCGTCGAGAATGGCGCAGCCCGCCAGCACGAGGTCGGCGCGCTCGACGCTGATGCAGCTGTTGTTCGCGCGCTCCTCGTAGCTCATGCCGAGCAGCCTGCTGATGGTCGCGGTGATATCGGCATCGTTCATCCAGATGCTGTCGATACGGCGGCGGTCGTAGCGCGCGAGGTTGAGATGGATGCCGGCGAGCGTCGTCACCGTGCCGGACGTGCCGAGCAGGTGCATGTCGGCGAGATCGCGGCCGTACTCCTCCGCGAACGGGGCGACATGGTTTGCGACCTCCCGCTCCATCGCGGCATAGATCCCGGGCGTCACGTCGCGGCCGCCGAACTGCTCGGCGAGCGTGACCACACCGTACGGGATCGACATCCAGGCCTTGATGCGCGGCTCCGGGTTTTCCGGGTCGCGCTCGATCCGCACCAGCTCGGTCGAGCCGCCGCCGATGTCGAACAGGATCGCGCCGCGTCCTCTGGGGTCGACCAGCGGCGAACAGCCGAGCACGGCGAGAGAGGCCTCGGTCTCGCGGTCGATCACCTCGAGCTCGATGCCGGTCTCGGCCGCGACGCGGCTGCGGAACCCTTCCGCGTTCGAGGCCGCACGGCAGGCTTCGGTCGCGATCAGCCGCAGCCGCCGCGCCTTCCGCAGATTGATCTTGTCGCGGCAAATGCTGAGCGCCGCGATGGCGCGCTCGATCGCGGCCTCGCTGATGCACCCGGTCGCGGAGACGCCCTCGCCGAGCCGGATGATGCGTGAGAAGGAATCGACCACGCGAAAGCCGTCCTGGGTCGGACAGGCGATCAGCAGCCTGCAATTGTTGGTGCCGAGGTCCAGCGCCGCATAGACGCCGGTTCCCGGCCCTTGCACGCCAATGGCCGAATCGGCGGCCAACGCCACCGCCGCCATCGACCCCTCCAGCTCGCCGTGCGGCCCATGTTGGCTTACATGGCCGTCGCGGAGCCGCGTGTGGTCATTCATACAAATTGTCTTTCCGCGGCCGGTCGGGCCGGTCTGGAATTGATTTTTCGCCTGAAACATTAGCAGCGCGGCAGGCCTGCGCAACAACGCATCACATGGGACCATGCCCATTCGTGCGTTGTCGTGAACGGGGTGGTGGGTTATCTGAGGAGAGTCCGGTCTCCCGCTGCCGCGAAAATGCGCAAATGCCGGCTTTTCAGGTCAATTCCATGCAAGAACACACCAAATCGTCCACGCTCGAGAACGCTATTGCACTGCAAAAATATGGCGTCGGGCAACCGGTCCGCCGCAAGGAGGACGACACCCTGGTGCGCGGCAAGGGCCGCTACACCGACGATTTCAACCTGCCCGGCCAGGCCTATGCCGTGATCGTCCGCTCGACCCATGCCCATGGCATCATCCGCGGCATCGGCCTTGATGCCGCCAAGGCGATGCCGGGCGTGCTGGGGGTGTGGACCGGCAAGGACCTCGATGCTGCCGGTTACGGCCCCTTCACCTGCGGCCTGCCGCTGAAGAGCCGTGACGGCTCGCCCCTGCTCCAGACCAACCGCCAGCCGCTCGCGACCGACAAGGTCCGCTTCGTCGGCGATCCCGTCGCCTTCGTGGTGGCGGAGACGCTGGCGCAGGCGCGCGACGCCGCCGAGGCGGTCGAGCTCGACATCGAGCCACTGCCGGCGGTGACCGATCCCGAGGAGGCCGCCAAGCCCGGCGCGCCGCAGCTTTACGACCACATCCCTGATAACGTCGCGCTCGACTACCATTATGGCGACATGGACAAGGTCAACGCGGCCTTTGCCAGCGCCGCCCATGTCACCAAAATCGACATCGAGAACACCCGCGTCGCCGTGGTCTCGATGGAGCCGCGTGTCGGCCTTGCCTCCTACGACAAGAAGACCGAGCGCTACACGCTTCAGGTGCCGACGCAGGGTGTCGCCGGCAACCGCGCCAATCTCGCCAAGAACCTCAACGTGCCGAATGACAAGGTGCGCATCCTGACCGCCAATGTCGGCGGTTCCTTCGGCATGAAGAACATCAACTATCCCGAATACATGTGCATCCTGTATGCGGCCAAGGCGCTGGAACGTCCGGTGAAGTGGCTCGACGAGCGCTCCACCAGCTTCCTCTCCGACAGCCATGGCCGCGCGCAGAAGATCCATGCCGAGCTGGCGCTCGATGCCGAAGGGCATTTCCTCGCGGCAAAGCTTTCCGGCTACGGCAATCTCGGCGCCTACATCACCGGCGTCGCACCGGGGCCGCTCTCGCTCAACACCGGCAAGAATTTCTCCAGCGTCTATCGCACGCCGCTGATGGCGGTCGACATCAAGACGGTGCTGACCAACACCACGTTGATGGGCGCCTATCGCGGCGCCGGCCGGCCCGAGGCGAACTACTACATGGAGCGGCTGATCGACCGCGCCGCCGACGAGATGGGCATCAACCGGCTGACCTTGCGCAGGCGCAACTTCATCAAGCCGAACCAGATTCCGTTCCCGGCCTCCTCCGGCGTCACCTATGACAGCGGCGACTTCCAGGCCGTGTTCAACAAGGCGCTCGAAATCTCCGACCACGAGAATTTCGCCAAGCGCAAGAAGGAGAGCAAGAAGGCCGGCAAGCTGCGCGGCATCGCCGTCGGCTCCTATCTCGAGGTCACTGCGCCGCCGAGCCCCGAGCTCGGCAAGATCGTGTTCGACCCTGATGGCACTGTGCAGCTCATCACCGGCACGCTCGATTACGGCCAGGGCCATGCCACGCCGTTCGCGCAGGTGCTGTGCGAGCAGCTCGGCGTCCCCTTCGAGAGCGTGAAGCTCGTGCAGGGCGACAGCGACATCGTCCACACCGGCAACGGCACCGGCGGCTCGCGCTCGATCACCGCGAGCGGCCAGGCCATCGTGGGGGCCGCAAAGCTCGTCATCGAGAAGGGCAAGCGCGCCGCCGCACATATGCTGGAAGCGTCCGAGGCCGACATCGAGTTCGCCGACGGCAGCTTCACGATCGCCGGCACCGATCGCAGCATCGACATCATGGAGCTCGCCAAGAAGCTGCATGACGGCAATGTGCCCGAGGGTGTGCCTGACAGCCTCGACGTCGACCACACCAGCGAGCCGGTGGCCTCGGCGTTCCCGAACGGCTGCCACGTCGCCGAGGTCGAGATCGATCCCGACACCGGTGTGGTGCAGATTGTGCGCTACAGCGCGGTGAGGTGATCGATGCTCTCTCCGAGTACGGCATCAAGCACATCGACATGCCGCTGACCCCGGAGCGCGTGTGGCGCGCGATCCAGGAGGCGCAGGCCAAGGCGGCGTAGTTGTGTGTTCACCTCTCCCCGCTTGCGGGGAGAGGTCGAAGCCGGAGCGCAGCGAGGTTTCGGATGAGGGGGACTCTCCGCGAATCCAACTCTCACCGTCCTTGCGGAGACTCCCCCTCACCCGGCGCTTCGCGCCGACCTCTCCCCGCAAGCGGGGCGAGGTGAAGAGCCTACGCCGCCGCCTGCTCGCGCGGCTGGTAGATCGCGGTGTGCTGGCAGTGCGCGAGCGGCGTCGTGCCGTTGGCGACGACGAGCGCGTCGAATTCGACGAAGCGGTGGCCCTTCTTTTCGTAGTTCGCGATCACCCTGGCGCGCGCAGCGATCTCGTCGCCGGCGCGTGCGGCGGACAGCAGCTGCATGCGGCTGCCGACGTGAATCCAGGGCCCCAGAATGGTGTTGTCGACGAGGACACGGTTCATCACGCGCTGGATCAGTCCGGGATGGCCGATATCCTCGCGCGTGAAGATCGGGTCGGTCTCCCTGATGTCGGCGAGATAATCATTGGCGTCCTGCCCGGCCCAGCGTCGCGGCATCGTGCCCAGCCACTTGCCCAGCTCGAACGTCGCGGGACTGACCGGCTTGCGCTCGGCCACGGCAGGCACCTCCACATAGTCGCTCAACGACACCGCCGGCACCGCCGCCGGCAGCGAGGCCGTCCCGGTCGCACACAGCTCGGTGCGGCTGAACACCTCGATGGTCAGCAGGCCGTTGTGCTCGGTGGCGTCGACGTCGGCGGTCTCGCCGTCATAGACCGGCTTGATGAAGCGGGCCTCGACCAGCCCACGGGAGAGGAAATCGCGCCCCCAACGCGCGATCGGCACGTGCATCATGTAGGCGAAGACGTCGACGCCGGGGACCAGTCCGCCGGAAAAACCGAAGCGGCGCGCCACGTTGTCGTCGTGCATCTTGTTTTCGGACTGTTTGGCGGTGTTGTAGGCCTCGACGCGGTAGGTTTCGAGCCGGTTCGGCATGGGGCATCTTCCCTGTTTTCTTGTTGTTCAGGAGCGATCGTACGGCCTGAGGAACCGGGGTCAATCCCCTCGCCTTTAGGGCCCGAATGGGGTACCACGCGGCGAATGACTGACACCCCCACCCGCATCTATGTCGACGCCGACGCCTGCCCGGTGAAGGACGAGATCTACCGCGTCGCGCTCCGGCACGGCGTGCCCGTGAGCGTCGTTGCCGGCAATTTCATTCGCGTCCCGCAGGACCCCTTGATCGAGCGCATCGCCGCGGGTAGCGGCATGGACGCCGCGGACGACTGGATCGCGGAGCGCGCCAGGCCCGGCGACGTCGTCGTGACGTCGGACATTCCGCTGGCGAGCCGGTGCGTCAAGGCGGGCGCCGACGTGATCGCGCCGAACGGCAAGCCGTTCACCGAAGAGTCGATCGGAATGACGCTGGCGGTGCGCAATCTGATGACCGACCTGCGCTCGGCCGGCGAAGTCACCGGCGGCCCGCGATCGTTTGCGCCGCGCGACCGCTCCGCCTTCCTCTCAGCGCTCGACCAGACGCTGCGCCGGATCCAGCGCCGCCGCGCTGATGCGGCCGCCACCAGTCGGGGCTGATGATGGCGCCACCGCTGATCCAATTGAAAGACATCAGGCTGACCTTTGGCGGCACGCCGCTCCTGAGCGGTGTCGAGCTCAATGTCGCGCCGGGTGAACGCGTTTGCCTGATCGGCCGCAACGGCTCCGGCAAGTCGACGCTGCTCAAGATCGCCGCCGGCCTCGTCGAGCCCGATGGCGGCACGCGCTTCGTGCAGCCCGGCGCCACCGTGCGCTACCTGCCGCAGGAGCCAGACTTCGGCGACCACAAGACCACGCTTGCCTATGTCGAGTCCGGGCTCGCGCCCGGCGACGACCAGCACCAGGCGCGCTATCTGCTGGAGCAGCTCGGCCTGACGGGCGACGAGGACCCGCACAATCTCTCCGGCGGCGAAGCCCGCCGCGCGGCGCTGGCCTTTGTGCTGGCGCCCTCGCCCGACATCCTGCTGCTGGACGAGCCGACCAACCATCTCGATCTCTCCACCATCGAGTGGCTGGAAAAGGAGCTCGACAGCCGCCGCAGCGCGCTGGTGATCATCAGCCACGACCGCCGCTTCCTCACCAATCTGTCGCGCTCGACCGCCTGGCTCGACCGCGGCAGGATCAAGCAGATCGATCGCGGCTTTGCCTCGTTCGAGACCTGGCGCGACGAGGTGCTGGCGGAAGAAGAGCGCGATCAGCACAAGCTCGACCGCAAGATCGTCGACGAGGAGCACTGGCTTCGCCACGGCGTCTCCGGACGGCGCAAGCGCAACGTCAAGCGGCTCGCCAATCTGCATGCCCTACGCGATCAGCGCCGCAATTATCGCGGCACCGCCGGCAGTGCCAATCTCGCAGCCAGCGAAGCCGAGCAGTCCGGCAAGCTGGTGATCGAGGCGAAATCCATCACCAAGGCCTATGGCGAGCGCAAGATCGTCGAAAATTTCTCCACCCGCATCCAGCGCGGCGACCGTCTCGGCATCATCGGCCCGAACGGCGCCGGCAAGACCACGCTGGTCAACCTGCTCACCGGCGGCATGCAGCCTGATTCCGGCACGGTGCGGTTAGGTGCCAATCTGGAGATGGCGACGCTCGACCAGCACCGCGAAAGCCTCGATCCCAAGTCGACGCTGGCGGAAGCGCTGACCGGTGGCCGCGGCGACCACGTCATCGTGGGCGGCAAGCCGAAGCACGTCGTCGGCTACATGAAGGACTTCCTGTTCGCGCAGGAGCAGCGCGGCACGCCGCTTGAAGTGCTCTCCGGCGGCGAGCGCGGCCGCTTGATGCTGGCGCGCGCACTGGCAAAGCCGTCGAACCTGCTGGTGCTGGACGAGCCGACCAACGATCTCGATCTCGAGACGCTCGACGTGCTCGAGGAGATGCTCGGCGATTACGAAGGCACGGTGATCCTGATCAGCCACGACCGCGATTTTCTCGACCGCGTCGTCACCTCCGTGATCGCGCCCGAGGGCAACGGCAAGTGGATCGAATATGCCGGCGGCTACAGCGACATGCTGGCGCAGCGCGGCGCCGACCTGAAGCGTGAGACGGCGAAGGCGCAAGCTCCGTCGGAGAAGAAAGAGGAACGCTCCGCTGCTCCAGCTTCGGCGCCGAAGCGGAAGCTGAGCTTCAACGAGAAGCACGCGCTGGAAACGCTGCCGAAGAAGATGGAGACGCTGCAGGCAGATATTGCGAAATTGCAGCGCGTACTCGACGATCCCAATCTCTACACCAGGGATCGCAAGACATTCGACGACACCTCCGCCGCGATCGCCAAGGCGCATGACGAACTGTCCGCCGCCGAAGAGCGCTGGCTCGAACTCGAAATGCTCCGCGAAGAGATAGAACAGGCCTGAATCATGACCACATCCCTCGCCGCCAAGATCGCCCGCGAATACGGCACGCCCTGTGCCGTGATCGACATGGACAGGGTCGAGCGCAACATCGCGCGCATCCAGAAGGCCTGCGACGACGCCGGCGTCGCCAACCGCCCGCACATCAAGACGCACAAGAACCCGACCATCGCCAGGATGCAGGTCGCGGCCGGCGCCAAGGGCATCACCTGCCAGAAGCTCGGCGAGGCCGAGATCATGGCCAATGCCGGCATCGACGACATCCTGATCAGCTACAATCTGCTGGGTGAAGAGAAGATGGCCCGCCTCGGCGCGCTGCAGGCGAAGGCCAACATGACGGTGGCCGCCGACAATTCGACCGTCGTCGCCGGCCTGCCCAAGGCGGCTGCGGCGTCGGGCCGGCCCCTCTCGGTCGTGGTCGAATGCGACACGGGGCGCAAGCGCGCCGGCGTCGAGACGCCGGCCGAAGCGATTGCACTGGCGCGTGAGATCGCAGCCTCCAAGGGACTCGAGTTCGCCGGCTTCATGCTGTATCCGACCGAGACCGGCTGGGCGGATGCGCAGAGATTCTACGACGAGGCGCTGGCTGGTGTGCGCGCGCACGGGCTCGATGCCAAGATCGTCTCGACCGGCGGCACGCCGAATCTCGTCAATATCGGCAAGCTCAAGGGCGGCACCGAGCATCGCTTCGGCACCTATATCTACAACGATCGCATGCAGGTCGCCGCAGGCTCGGCGACCTGGGACGATTGCGCGCTGCACATCTATTCGACCGTGGTGAGCCGCGCCGCGCCCGAGCGCGGTATCCTCGACGCCGGCTCGAAGACGCTGACCACGGACACCGGCGGCCTCGACGGCCACGGCCTGATCCTGGAGCATCCCGAGGCCAAGATCGCGAAATTCGCCGAGGAGCACGGCTTCCTCGACCTCTCCCGCAGCAACACGCGGCCGAATGTCGGCGACGTCGTCCGCATCGTGCCGAACCATGTCTGCGTCGTCGTCAACATGATGGACGAAGTGGTGATGGTGCGCGGCGAGGAGATCATCGGCACGCTGCCGGTCGCGGCACGGGGGAAGCTGCGGTAGGGGCACAGTCGCTGGCGTCGAGCGCCCGCGCATCCTTCGAGGCTCCCAGCGCGATGCCTTGCATCGCGCCGCTCGCACCTCAGGATGACGCTCTCTCTAGACTAAGCCAGCGCAAGCTAACGCTCTTTCGTAGCCGTCACCCTGAGGTGGCCGCTTCTTCAGCGGCCCTCGAAGGGCGGCGGCGTTCTACGAACGCTTCAGCCATTCCAGCACGCCCCTGCCCGCAGCAAGCCCTGTCGCGAATGAGGCCTGCAGCAGGTAGCCGCCGGTCGGCGCTTCCCAGTCCAGCATCTCGCCGGCGGCGAACACGCCCGGCAATTTGCGAAGCATGAAATGCTGGTCGAGCTCATCGAAGGCAATCCCGCCCGCGGTCGAGATCGCCCGCTCGATCGGGGCTGTGCCGGTGAGCTGAACCGGAATGGCATTGATCAGATGCGCCAGCTCGGCCGGCGAAAACGACGCCAGCAGCCGGCCGGAGGCGATGGCCGCCTCCTGCATCAGGCCGATACCGACCGGCGACAATTGCGCCGCCTTGCGCAGGAAGTTAGCCAGCGATTGCTTGCCGCGCGTGCCCGACAGGCGCGTTGTCAGGTCGGCGACGGCAAGGTCCGGCCGCAGCGCGATCATCAGCCGCGCGTGCCCGAGATCCAGCACCGCCTCGCGCAGTTCGGCCGAGAGCGCGTAGATCGCACCGCCTTCAATGCCGCTACGCGTCATCATCGCTTCGCCGCGCACCGTGTGCGCACCAATCGTCAGCGCCACGCCCTTGAGCGGCTGGCCCTCGAAACGCTCGCGGAACACTTCCGACCATGCGACCATGAAGCCGGAATTGGCCGGCCGGAGCTTCGCGACGGCAATGCCCCTTGCGGCGAGAAGATCGACCCAGCCGCCGTCCGATCCGAGCCGCGGCCAGCTTGCGCCGCCAAGGGCGAGCACCACTGCCCCGGCCTCGATCGAGCGTTGGCCGGCGCCGGTGCGAAACAGCAACCGGCCGTGCTCGTCCCAGCCAATCCAGCGATGACGAAACGCAAACCGCACGCCGGCGGCATCGAGCCGCCGCAGCCAGGCGCGCAGCAAGGGCGAGGCCTTGAACGCTTTCGGAAACACCCGCCCGCTGGTGCCGACGAAGGTCGGCTCGCCCAGCGCCTCGCTCCAGGCGCGCAGCGCGTCGGGCGGGAACGCCGCGACCGCCGCCTCCAGCTTCGGTGCCGCCTCGCGATAGCGCGCCATGAACTGCGGCAGCGGCTCGCTGTGGGTGAGGTTGAGCCCGCCCCGGCCCGCCATCAGGAATTTGCGGCCTGCGGACGGCATCGCGTCGTAGACGGTGACGCGGGCGCCGCCCTGCGCCAGCACTTCCGCCGCCATCAGCCCGGCGGGACCGGCGCCGATGACGGCGATGTAGGTGTCGGGTGGAGTCATGGCGGGAGCTTAGGCTGAGCCGCGTGTCAAACCAAAGGTCGTCATGCCCGGGCTTGTCCCGGGCATCCACGAGTGCGATGCTGGTGGTGACAAAGACGTGGATGGCCGGGTCAAGCCCGGCCATGACGGCTGAGAGTGCGGCGATGCCCGCTCCTAAAGCTTGATCCCCGCCCGGGCCGCGGCCTGCGCGACGTATTTCTGCGTCTGCTCGAAGGCGCCTTGCAGCGCTTTCGCCTTCGACATGTCGCTGATCTCTCCGAAATGCGCGGCGACCGCATCGGGCGTCCACTCGCTCTCCGGCAGGTTGATGCCTTCGCTCTCGAGAATCTTGATCACGGCGAAGGAGCCGGCGCCGGCGCCCATGATGGTGCGGGTCGGCGCGTCCTCGCTGAGCATGTACTCGACCGCCGGCGTGATCGCGTTCGGCTTCATCAGTTGCAGCGCCTGGGGCGGCAGCAGCTCTTCGGTCATGCGGGTCGCCGCCGTGGGCGAGATGATGTTGACGCGGATGTCGTTCTTGCGGCCCTCTTCCGCCAGCACGTTCATCAGCCCGACCATGCCGGACTTCGCCGCGCCGTAATTGGCCTGGCCGAAATTGCCATAGAGGCCGGAGGACGAGGTGGTCAGCACGATGCGGCCGTAATTGCGGTCGCGCATGCCGGCCCAGGCCGCCTTGCAGCAATAAAAGGTGCCGACGAGATGCACGTCGAGCACCTTCTGGAAATCGGCGGCTTCCATCTTGCCGAACGATTTGTCGCGCAGGATGCCGGCATTGGCGCACAGGAGATCGACGCTGCCCCATTCCTTGGTGGCACGCTCGACCATGGCGGTGACCTGCTCGAAGTTCGAGACATCGGCGCCGTCGGCCATCGCGGTGCCGCCGGCCTTGCGGATCTCCTCGACCACGGATTCGGCCGGCGACAGCGAGCCGCCGGTGCCGCCACGCGCGCCGCCGAAATCGTTGACGACGACCTTGGCGCCGCGGCTGGCCAATCCCAGCGCGTGCGCCTTGCCAAGACCATTGCCCGCGCCGGTGACGATGGCGACGCGTCCGTCGAACCTGATTGCCATGGATTACGTCCTGTTCTTCCCTTCTCCCCTTGTGGGAGAAGGTGGCGCGAAGCGCCGGATGAGGGGTCTCTCTCGGCAGATGAGTTCGCGGAGAGAGACCCCTCACCCGCCTCGCTTCGTGAGGCAGCCTCCCCCACAAGGGGAGAGGGGACGCCCCGACTTTGGTCAGCTTTTGACCAGCGTTGGGTTGCCGGGTCAAGCCCGGCAACGACACGCGGCATCAGGCGAAATAGATCAACCCGAGCCAATCCGCGACCAGCGCGGGCTTGTCCTCGCCTTCGATCTCGACCGTGACGTTGGTGCGGGACTGCAACTCGTTGGGCTTGCGGAGCTTCGCTTCCGCCAGCACGAAACGGCCGCGGACGCGCTTGCCCGAGCGGACCGGCGAGATGAAGCGCAGCTTGTCGAAGCCGTAGTTCACGCCCATCGTGGTGCCCGCGATCACCGGCATCACCTCGTAGGACATGATCGACATCAGCGACATCGTCAGGAAACCGTGCGCGATGGTGCTGCCGAACGCGGTCTCTTTCTTCGCGCGTTCCGGATCGACATGGATAAACTGGTGATCCTCGATCACGTCGGCATAGGTGTCGATGCGGGGCTGGTCGATCAGGTGCCACGAGGACACGCCGATCTCCTTGCCGACCATGGCCTGATAGGCCTGAAGCGTAATCGGCGGCTTCTTCCAGACTTCGTTCATTTGGTCACTCCTGGTGCCGTCATTCCGGGGCGATGCGGAGCATCGAGCCCGGAATCCATCGCGCCGCAGAGCCTGTTGCGAAATGGATTCTCAGATGCGCAATTGCGCATCATGGCTCGCGCTTCGCGCGCCCCGGAATGACGAAATCTCACTAAGTTTCGCCGCGTGTCTTTGCCAGCTCCGGAAACTCCTCCTCGCGGAATTCCCGGCCGCGCAGCGGATCGTCGTGATCATTGTCGCGTTCCAGCCGTCGTAGCTGGACGCGACGGATTTTTCCAGAGATCGTCTTCGGCAGCTCGGTGACGATTTCGAGACGGCGAATGCGCTTGAATGGTGCGAGGCGCGCGTGAAGATGTTTGAAGATGGAGAACGCGGTCTCGGGTGAACGCTCCGCGCCCGATGTCAGCAGCACGAAGGCCTTGGGAATGGCGAGCCGGATCGGATCCGGGCTCGGCACCACCGCGGCTTCCGCGACCAGCTCGTGCTCGAGCAGCACGCTCTCGAGCTCGAATGGACTGATGCGGTAATCCGACGACTTGAACACGTCGTCGGAGCGGCCGACGAAGGTGAGATAGCCCTCGTCGTCTTCGAACACGACATCGCCGCTGCGGTAGAGCTCGCCTTCGGCGCCAGACAGTTTGCCGTCGTCGCTTTGATAGCCCTGCATCAGGCCGGCCGGGCGCTCAGTCCCGAGCACCAGCGTGACCTCGCCTTCCTTGGCCGGGTTCCCATCGGCGTCGCTGATCTGGACGCGATAACCCGGCAGCGGCCGGCCCATCGAGCCGACCTTGATCTTCTGGCCCGGCGAGTTGCCGGCGAGCGCCGTGGTTTCGGTCTGCCCGTATCCGTCACGGATGGTAAGTCCCCAGGCCGCCCGCACCTGATCGATCACCTCGGGGTTCAGCGGTTCGCCGGCGCCGCAGACCTCGCGCAAGGCCACCTTGAACGATGCAAGGTTCTCCTGGATGAACAGCCGCCATACCGTCGGCGGCGCACACAGCGTGGTGACGCCGCAGCGGCCGATGGTGGCGAGCAGCGCCTTGGCATCGAAGCGCGGCTGGTTGACCACGAATACGGTCGCGCCCGCGTTCCACGGCGCGAAGAAACAGCTCCAGGCATGCTTGGCCCAGCCGGGCGAGGAGATGTTGAGGTGAATGTCTCCGGGCTTCAGCCCGATCCAGTACATGGTGGAGAGATGGCCGACCGGATAGCTGCGCTGGCTGTGCCGCACCAGCTTTGGTTTCGCCGTCGTGCCCGAGGTGAAATAGAGCAGCATCGGGTCGTCGGCGTTGGTCGGGCCATCCGGCGTGAAGCCCTCCGGCATTCTGGCCGCCTCGTCATAGGCGAGCCAGCCGTTGGCAGCCGCGCCGACCACGATGCGAACGACATTCTCGGTCCCAAGGCTCGCGAACTTTGCGACCTGATCCTCGGCGGCCACCACCGCCTTCGCCTTGCCGCGATCGAGCCGGTCGCGCAGTTCGTCAGCGGTGAGCAGCGTCGTCGCGGGAATCACGACGACACCGAGCTTCATCGCCGCCAGCATCGTCTCCCACAGCGGAACCACGTTGCCGAGCAGCAGCAAAAGGTGGTCGCCGCGCTTCAAGCCCTGCGCGCGGAGGAAGTTGGCGACCTGGTTGGAGCGCTTCGAGAGCGCCGCGAAGGACAGTTTTGTCTGCTGGTCCTGTGCGGCATCGACAATCCAGAGCGCAGGGCGGTCCTTGCTGTCCGCACTCGCCGCCAGCTCGGCGTCGAACCAGTCGAGCGCCCAGTTGAAGGGAACCGGATCAGGCCAGCGGAATCCTTTGACCGCCGCCTCGTATTCCGTGCGGTGCTTTAGCAGAAACGCGCGCGCTTCCTGGAATGTCGTCATCAAGCTTTCCCGGCCAGACTCCTAACGTGCTTGATAATTCCGGAAAAATCCACCCCGCCCTGGCCGGCTGCGTCGAAAGACTGATAGATCTCCTGCGCATGCTTGCCGAGCGGCGTCGCCGCGCCCGCAGCCTTCGCGGCGTCCTGCGCCAGCGTCAGATCCTTCACCATCAGCGCAGAAGCAAAGCCCGGCTTGTAGTCGTTGTTCGCCGGCGAGGTCGGCACCGGCCCCGGCACCGGGCAATAGGTCGTCAGCGACCAGCATTGGCCGGACGACGTCGAGGCGACGTCGAACAGCGCCTGGTGCGAGAGCCCGAGCTTTTCACCGAGCGCGAAGGCCTCGCTCACCGCGATCATGGAAATGCCGAGGATCATGTTGTTGCAGATCTTGGCGGCCTGCCCTGCGCCGGCGCCGCCGCAATGCACGATCTTCTTGCCCATATTTTCGAGCACCGGCTTGGCCGCGGCAAATGCCTTCTCCTCGCCGCCGCACATGAAGGTGAGCGTCGCCCCCTTGGCGCCGCCGGTGCCGCCGGAGACCGGCGCGTCGACCGAGAGCACGCCGTGCTTGGCGGCCAGCGCATGAGCCTGCCGCGCGCTTTCGACGTCGATGGTGGAGCTATCGATGATCAGCGCGCCCTTGGTCATGGCTGGAACGACCTCGTTCCAGACGCCGAGCACGTGCTTGCCCGCGGGGAGCATGGTGACGACGACATCAGCGCCCTTCACCGCGGCGGGCGCGCTGTCGGCAATGCCAGCGCCGTCGGTCCTGGCCTGATTGCGGGAGGCCTCGACGAGGTCGAACGCCACCACCTTGTGGCCGGCCTTGACCAGATTGGCGGCCATCGGGCCGCCCATGTTGCCGAGACCGATGAATGCGATCGTGGCCATTGTCGTTTCCTCCGCTGTCGCGTTGTTAGTTGAACTTCAGCTCATCAGTGCCGATCTCGGCGAGATACGGCGCAAGCATCTCCGGCGTCACATCCTCGATCCGCGGCGGCGACCAGGTCGGGTTGCGGTCCTTGTCGATCACGGCCGCGCGCACGCCCTCGCGGAAATCGTCGCTGCGGAAGACCTCCAGCGCGGCGCGGTATTCGCGCACCAGACACTCTTCCAGGTTCGACGCCGTGCGCGCGAGCCGCAGCAGTTTCAGCGTCACCACCATGCCGCGCGGCGATTTTTCGTTGAGCGCCTTCAGCGTCGCCTGTGCGAATTCGGAGCCGTCACGCTTCAGCGCCGCGACGATGTCCTCCATGCGGTCGAAGCCGAACAGAGCGTCGATGGCCGCCTGCTTTGCGGTCACCGGCCCGGCCGTCTCGCCCGTCGCAAAGCCATTGATGAGCTTGCTGACGTCGGCTGCGGTCGCGCCCTGACGAAGCTTGGTCAGCGCCTCGCGCAGCTCCGGCCATTTGGCTGCCGGCACCACGGCATCCGCGAACTTGGCGTGGATGGCGTCCGGCCCATTCATGGTCTGCCCGGTCAGGCCGAAATACGTGCCGATCTCGCCGGGCGAGCGCGACAACAACCAGGTGCCGCCGACGTCGGGGAAGAAGCCGAGCCCGACTTCGGGCATCGCAAGCCTGGTGCGGTCGGTGACGACGCGGTGGCTGGCATGGCCGGAGAGGCCGACGCCGCCCCCCATGACGAGACCGTCCATGAACGCGACGTACGGCTTCGGATATTTCGCGATCCGCGCATTCATGACGTATTCCTGGCGCCAGAACCGCGCGCCGAGATCGCCGCCCTCGCGCGAACTCTCCCAGAGGCCGCGAATGTCGCCGCCGGCGCAGAGGCCCCGCTCGCCGGCGCCTTCCAGGATGATCAACCCCACTTCGGAATCGGTTTCGAACCGGTCCAGCGCCGCATCGATGCCGATGGACATCTCCAAGGTCATGGCATTGATCGCCTTCGGGCGGTTGAGCCGGATCACGCCCGCTGCGCCCTCGCGGCGAACGATGAGATCGCCCTCCTCCGCCGAACTCATCGTGCGCCCTCGATCAGTTTGCGCGCCACGATGAGCCGCATGATTTCATTGGTGCCTTCGAGGATCTGATGCACGCGCAAGTCGCGCACGATCTTCTCGATGCCATATTCGCTGAGGTAACCGTAGCCGCCGTGAAGCTGCAGCGCGTGGTTGGCGACCTCGAAGCCGACATCGGTGCCGAAACGCTTGGCCATCGCGCACAGCATGGTGGCGTCGGGGTCCTTGCGGTCCAGCGCTGCCGCGGCACGCCACAGGAAGGTGCGCGCGGCCTCGAGCTCGATCGCCATGTCGGCGAGGCGGAATTGCAGGGCCTGGAATTCGTCGAGACGCTTCCCGAACGCCTTGCGCTCCTTCATGTAGGCGCGTGCCTTGTCGAGCGCAGTTTGGGCACCACCAAGAGAACACGCCGTGATGTTGAGGCGGCCGCCGTCGAGACCAGCCATCGCGATCTTGAAGCCGACGCCCTCCTCGCTGAGCCGATTGGCGACGGGCACGCGGGCGTTTTCGAACATGACGGCGCGGGTCGGCTGTGCATTCCAGCCCATCTTGCGCTCGTTGGCGCCAAAGGAGACGCCCGGCGTCTTGCCGTCGATGACGAGGGTCGAGATGCCGCCGGGGCCATCACCGCCGGTGCGGACCATCGCGACCAGAACGTCGGTGCCGCCGGCGCCGGAGATGAACTGCTTCTGGCCGTTGAGGACGTAATGATCGCCGTCGCGCACCGCACGGGTGCGCAGCGCTGCCGCATCCGAGCCGGCGCCCGGCTCGGTCAGGCAGTAGCTGGCGATCAGTTCCATGGTGCAGAGCTTCGGCAGCCATTGATGGCGCTGGGTGTCGCTGCCGAAGGCATCGATCATCCAGCTCGCCATGTTGTGGATGGAGATGAAGGCGGAGGTGGTCGGGCAGCCCGTCGCCAGCGCCTCGAAGATCAGCGCCGCGTCGAAGCGGGTCATCGCTGAGCCGCCGACATCGTCGCGGATGTAGATGCCGCCCATGCCGAGCGTCGCGGCCTCGCGCATCACGTCGACGGGAAAATGCTTCTCCTCGTCCCAGCGCAGCGCATGCGGCGCGATCTTCTCGGCCGCAAACGCAAGCGCCATGTCGCGAACCGCGATCTGATCCTCGTTCAGAGCGAACTGCATTGCCGCCTACCCTCTTGCCCCATCGTCATTGCGAGCCACCGGGTCCGCGCGAAGCGCGGCCCGATGACAGGCTCCGCGAAGCAATCCAGGCTGCCTCCGCGGAAAGACTCTGGATTGCTTCGTCGCTACGCTCCTCGCAATGACGGGCTGGGCTACAGCCTTACTTCATCAGCGGGATCGAGAACTCCGCGCCTTCCTTGACGCCGGACGGCCAACGCGAGGTCACCGTCTTGGTCTTGGTGTAGAAGCGGATCGAGTCCGGGCCGTGCTGGTTGAGATCGCCGAAGCCCGACTTCTTCCAGCCGCCGAAGGTGTAATAGGCGATCGGAACCGGGATCGGCACGTTGATGCCGACCATACCGACGTTGACCTTGGCTGCGAAGTCGCGCGCGGCGTCGCCGTCGCGGGTGAAGATGGCAACGCCGTTGCCGTAGTCATGATCCGACGGCAGCGCCAGCGCTTCCTTGTAATCGTGCGCGCGCACCACCGAGAGCACGGGGCCGAAGATCTCTTCCTTGTAGATCCGCATGTCCTTGGTGACGTTGTCGAACAGCGAACCGCCGAGATAGAAGCCGTTCTCATAGCCCTGCATCTTGAAGCCGCGGCCGTCCACGGCGAGCGTCGCGCCTTCCTTGATGCCGATGTCGATGTAGCCTTTGACCTTTTCGACCGCCTCGCGCGTGACCAGCGGACCGTAATCGGCCGACGGATCGATCGAGGTGCCGATCTTGAGCGACTCGACGCGCGGGATCAGCTTCTCCATCAGGCGGTCGGCGGTCGACTTGCCGACGGGCACCGCGACCGAGACCGCCATGCAGCGTTCGCCGGCCGAGCCGTAGCCTGCGCCGATCAGCGCGTCGACAGCCTGGTCCATGTCGGCGTCGGGCATGATGATGGCGTGGTTCTTGGCGCCGCCGAAGCACTGGCAACGCTTGCCGGTCTGCGCGGCGCGCTCGTAGATGTACTGCGCGATCGGAGTCGAGCCGACGAAGCCGATGGCCTTGATGTCGGGATCGTCGAGGATGGCGTCGACCGCCTCCTTGTCCCCGTTGACGACGTTGAGGATGCCGGCCGGCAGGCCCGCTTCCATCATGAGCTCGGCGAGCAGCATCGGCACGCCGGGGTCGCGCTCCGACGGCTTGAGGATGAAGGCGTTGCCGCAGGCGATCGCCGGGGCGAACTTCCACATCGGGATCATCGCCGGGAAATTGAACGGCGTGATGCCCGCGACGACGCCGAGCGGCTGGCGCATCGAATAGATGTCGATGCCGGGGCCCGCCCCTTCCGTGTACTCGCCCTTCATCAGATGCGGAATGCCGCAAGCGAATTCCGCGACCTCGAGGCCGCGCTGGATGTCGCCCTTGGCGTCGGGCACGGTCTTGCCGTGCTCACGCGCGAGCAATTCGGCAAGCTTGTCGTAATCGCGCTGGACCAGCTCCACGAATTTCATCATCACGCGGGCGCGGCGCTGTGGATTGGTTGCGGCCCATTCGGGCTGTGCTGCGCGCGCGTTCTCGACGGCGGCGCGGACTTCGGCCTTGGAGGCCAGCGCGACCTTGGCCTGGACGTCACCGGTCATCGGCTCGAAAACGTCGGCAGTGCGGCCCGAGGTGCCCTTGACCTCCTTGCCACCGATGAAATGTCCGATTGAACGCATGGGATGATCTCCTTAGGCCGAGCGTGGTCGCTTTGACAAATCCTATCGACCTGCATTTTATAGGATTCAAGTCTGAGATAATGCACCATAGATGTGCGAAAATGCTGGATCAAGGCGCTATCGACTGGGACGACTTTCGCTTCGTGCTGGCCATCGTGCGGGGCGGCTCGGTCTCGGCTGCGGCAAAACAGCTCGGCGTCGACCATGCCACGGTGATCCGCCGCGTCGATCGGCTGGAAAAGCACCTTTCCGCCAAGCTGTTCGACCGGCGCAAGACCGGCTATCTCCTCACCGAGGCAGGCCAGCGCGTCGCCGACAGTGCGGAAGCGATGGAATCGACCATCGTCGCCAACCAGGAGCAGGTCGGCGGCTCGGTGGCACGGCTGACCGGCACCGTGCGGATCGGGGCACCCGACGGGTTCGGTACCGCCTTCCTGGCGCCGCGACTCGCGCCCTTTGCTGACCGCTACCCCGATCTCGATCTGCAACTTGTGGCAACCGCGCGGCTGTTCAGTCTCTCCAAGCGCGAGGCTGATATCGCCATCAGCCTGACCATGCCGAAGGAAGGCCGCATCGTCGGCCGCAAGCTGCTCGACTACCGCCTAGGGCTCTATGCCTCGCCAGCCTATCTCGACCGCTTTCCCAGGATCTCGTCACGGCAAGACCTGCCGCAGCACCGCTTCGTCGGCTACATCGAGGAGTTGCTGTTCACGCCGGAGCTCGACTATCTGCCCCAGGTGTCGCCGCGGATTTCCGCGCGTTTTCGCAGCGCCAATCTGATCGCCCAGCTCAATGCTACGCTCTCGGGCTTCGGCATTGCGGTGCTGCCGCATTTCATGGCGAGCGATCATCCGCAGCTCGTCGCAGTGCTGCCGGACGACATATCGATCATGCGGACATTCTGGATGCTGATGCACGCCGACAGCAAGGACCTCGCGCGGATCAGGGCGGTGGCGGACTACATCAGCGAGATCGTCGAGCGCGAGCGGTCGTTGTTTGCGGGACGGTAGCGCCGTTTCCGCAGGGTGAGCGAAGCGTGCCCACCATATCAGTCGCGCGAGTGGACAGATGGTGGCACGGCGCAAGAACGCCTTTGCCTACCCTACGGCTGCCGAGGTCGGCCTAACTCTGCTTCACCTTCTTCGCCGCAGGCACCTTCGGCTGGCGCTTCACGCCATCGAGCGCGCTATCCCGGCCTGCCTTCAGCACCTCGTCCGACAATTCGTTCGATCCGGCGATGCGCGCCAGCAGCATGGTGCCGGCCATCGTCGCCAGCGTCGCGATCGCCTGCTTGCGCGCGGCCTTGCGTGGCATGTTCGGGATATAGTCGGTCATCATCTCGATCATCTGGTCGAGCTTGCCGGCAAAGGCCTTGCGTGTCTTCGGGCTCTCGCGGGCGATCTCGGCGCCAAGCGCGGGGATCGAGCAGCCATGGCCGGGATTGTCGCGATGCAGCGTGGACAGATAGCTCTCCGCGACCAGCGCCAGGCGCTTTTCAGGAGCGGCCTCGCCGGTGAGCTTGCGCCAGTGCTCCATCGAGCGGTCCATGGCATAGCCAAAGGCCTCGATCACCAGGGCCTCGCGGGAATCGAAATGCGCGTAGAAGCCGCCATGAGTCAGGCCCGCCTCCTTCATGAGATCGGCGACGCCGATACCATGGGCACCCTTCTCGCGCAGCCGCACGGAGGCCTTCTTCACGATGCGGTCGTGGGTTTCCTGCTTGTGTTCCGGGGAATAGCGCATGCGGATCTCATTGGATGTCGAGAGTCATCTCATAGCACGCAAATGCCGCGATCGGTGCATTAATTCACGTTAAGTTACGCCGATCATGGAAAAGGTTGCAGTTGCATGGACCGCCAGGGCCCCCTTTCCGTCGCGGACCAAGCCCTCGGTGTAGCTGGTCTGGCGTCCCAGCTTGATCACCTTGCCTTCGGCGGAGATCAACCCGGAACGAACCGACAGCGGGCGCAGATAGGTCAGCTTCAGATCGAGGGTCACCGAGCTTTGCCCGGCCTCGAGCCGGGTCGAAATCGCACATCCCATGGCCGTATCGAGCAGCGCCGCTGCGGTCGCGCCGTGCAGGAGGCCGATGGTATTTTCGAGATCTTCGCGCGGCTCCAGTTCCATGACGATCCGGCCCGGCTCGACAACGGCCATGATGAACCCGATCAGCTTCGCAAAAGGCGGCGGCGGCAGCCGGCCGTCGCGAATGCCGAGCATGGCGTCCATGCCGGACAGGCCCATCGCCGCTTTCGCGACGGCGCCGGCACCTGCCAGTCCACCACGCGCTCCCGCCGTTGCGCCGGCGAAAACAGGGCGATTTGATCGATGTCGGTCATGGCCACCTCATTAAATGATATGTGTCATACTATGCCACGGACTTCGCGCTGGCAACTCGGTCTCATGGGCCCCGCTTGACAAGCCGGCCGTTTCGGCCCGGAAGTGATCCCGACCAGTGCGCCTCGCACGCGTCCACGAAACCTTCGAGATGCCCCGATGGAAATGCTCAACAACCACTGCGGCGTGACGCGCGACGCGCGCGGCGTCGTTCATGTCGCGATCTGCCACGCCGGCCCGCTCAACATTCTCGGTTCGCCCGTCACCGAGGCCGTGCGCGAAGGCCTCCAGCAGCTCGCCTCCGACCGCAGCATTCGGGTCGTGGTGCTGCGCGGCCAGAGCGAGAAGAGCATGATCGGCGGCGCAGACATCAAGGAGATGGCCAAGCTCGACCCAAAATCCGCCGAAGCCTTCATCAGCCGCCTGCGCGATCTCTGCGAGGCGGTGCGCCAATTCCCCGCCCCGGTGATCGCACGGATGCCCGGCTGGTGCCTCGGCGGCGGGCTCGAAGTGGCGGCGGCCTGCGACTTCCGCGTTGCCGCGCATGATGCGCATTTCGGCATGCCGGAGGTGCGCGTCGGTATCCCCTCGGTGATCCATGCCGCTCTCTTGCCGCGCCTGATCGGCTGGGCCCGCGCGCGCTGGCTGGTGATGACGGCGGAGAACATCGATGCTCCGACCGCGCTGGCCTGGGGACTGATCGACAAGGTCGCGCCGGAAGGCGAGCTCGATGCCGTGATCGAGCACACCGTGAAGGCACTGCTCGAATGCGGCCCCGAGGCGCTGCGATCGCAGAAGGCACTGTTGCGGCAATGGGAAGAACTGCCGCTGACGGAGTCGGTGAACCTGAGCGTCAAGGTGTTCGGCGAGTCGTTCCTGACAGACGAGCCGACGCGGCTCATGCAGGCATTTGTGAACCGGAAGCGGTAGGCGCACCAAAGACGGTGTCATGCCCCGCGAAGGCGGGGCATCCAGTACGCCGCGGCTTCTCGGTTCTAGCCGCACAGCCTCTGGAATACTGGGATCACTCGCCTTCGCGGGTGATGACAGCGTGCTGTGGGCAGCACCTCCTCCACTCGAACGACCAAATCTCATCTGAGCCACGACATTTTCTCATCCCTGCCGCGGTTGCATTTTTTGCGTCGCATCATATGATGACCATAATCCTACCCGTCATTGCAGGGAGTTCCGTCATGGCCGAAGCCGCCGATCCCGTCGTCATCGTCTCCGCCGCCCGCACCCCGCTCGGCCGCTTCATGGGCGAATTGTCGCCGCTGGCCGCCCACAAGCTCGGATCGCACGTGATCGGGGCGGCCCTGGAACGCGGCAAGCTCACCCCCGAGAAGGTCGACGAGGTCTTCATGGGCTGCGTGCTGCCGGCCGGACAAGGCCAGGCGCCGGCGCGCCAGGCGGCGCGTGGCGCGGGTCTGCCCGATGCCACCGGCGCCACCACGGTGAACAAGGTCTGCGGCTCCGGCATGAAGGCGACCATGCTGGCGCACGACATCATCCGCGCCGGCTCGGCCGAGATCGTGGTGTCCGGCGGCATGGAGAGCATGAGCAATGCGCCCTACCTGCTCGCGAAGGCCCGCGGCGGCTATCGCGTCGGCCACGACCGCGTCATCGACCACATGATGATGGATGGGCTCGAGGACGCCTATGAGACCGGCCGTTCCATGGGCGATTTCGGCGAGGCCACGGCGGAAACCTATCAGTTCACCCGCAAGGACCAGGATGCCTATGCCATGGAGACGCTCAGCCGCGCCCGCAAGGCGGTCGAGGGCGGCGCGTTCAAGGCCGAGATCGCGCCGATCACGCTGACGGAGAAAGCAGGTCCGCGGATCATCGCCAATGACGAACACCCGCTGAAAGTCGACCCCGCGAAGATCCCGGGCCTGAAGCCGGCGTTCCGCGCCAACGGCACCATCACGCCGGCGGCTTCCTCCGCCAATGCCGACGGCGCCGCCGCGCTGGTTCTGACGAAGCGCTCGCTGGCCGACCGGGGCGGCCTTCCTGTTCTCGCCGAGATCAAGGGCCACGCCACCCACAGCCAGGAGCCGCAATGGTTCACCACGGCGCCGATTCCGGCGATCCGCAAGCTGCTCGACAAGGTCGGCTGGGCTGCCTCCGATGTCGACCTGTTCGAGATCAACGAGGCGTTCGCCGTGGTCGCGATGGCGGCGCAGCGCGATCTCGGCATTCCCCGCGACAAGCTCAACATCAACGGCGGCGCCTGCGCGCTGGGTCATCCGATCGGCGCCACCGGCGCGCGGCTGATCGTGACGCTGCTGCATGCGCTCGAGGCGCAGAACCTCAGGCGCGGCATCGCCGCGCTCTGCATCGGCGGTGGCGAAGCCACAGCCATCGCAGTGGAGCGGCCGGCGCACTAGCCGTCTGCAATGGCCGAAATCAAGGGAAGTCTGTCATTTCAGACTTCCCTCGCCTGTGCCAGAATGTAACGATGATGCGGGTCTCCCGGAGCTCGCAAACCAAGATTGAGGCCCAATGATCTCGAACTGGCTCGCGGCAGCGCTTTCCCGCCGCAACATTCACTATGGCTGGGTGATGGTCGGCGTGACCTTCCTCGCCGCGCTGATCAGCGCCGGCACGGTCGGCGCGCCCGGCGTGTTCATCGTGCCGCTGCAGAAGGAGTTCGGCTGGAGCACGGCGGAGATCTCCTCCGCACTGTCGATCCGCTTCATCCTGTTCGGGCTGATGGCGCCGTTTGCGGCGGCCCTGCTCAACCGCTACGGCCTGCGCAACGTGACGCTGCTCGCGCAGTTGATCGTGGTCTCGGCGCTCGTGCTCTCGCTGGGCATGACCGAGGTCTGGCAGCTCATCGCGCTGTGGGGCGTGGTGATCGGGATCGGCACGGGCATGACCGCCCTGGTACTCGGCGCGACGATTGCCACGCGCTGGTTCGCAGCAAGACGCGGCCTCGTCGTCGGCATCATGACCGCGAGCGTCGCCACCGGCCAGCTCGTGTTCCTGCCGCTGCTAGCGAGCCTCACCGACCATTACGGCTGGCGGCTCGCACTCGGCTTCGTCTGCATCGCGCTCGGCGTGTCCGCGGTCGCCGTGCTGCTGGTGATGCGCGACCGGCCGAGCGACGTCGGCCTGCGCCCGTTCGGCGATGAAGGTACCGAGCCCTTGCCCGCCCCGCCGGTCAGCCACGGCACGATCACCGGCGTTGCGCTCGGCACGTTGCGCGATGCCTCGAAATCGACGGCCTTCTGGATCCTGTTCGCAACCTTCTTCGTCTGCGGCGCTTCGACCAACGGCCTCGTCCAGGTGCACCTGATCCCGATGTGCCTCGATTTCGGCATCCCGCAGGTTCAGGCGGCGAGCCTCTTGGCTGCGATGGGCATCTTCGACTTCTTCGGCACTATCATGTCGGGCTGGCTGTCGGACCGCTACGACAATCGCTGGCTCCTGTTCTGGTATTACGGCCTGCGCGGGCTCTCGCTGATCTTCCTGCCCTTCAGCGACTTCTCGTTCTACGGCCTCTCCGTCTTCGCAATGTTCTATGGTCTCGACTGGATCGCCACAGTGCCGCCGACCGTGCGGATCACCGCGCAGAAATTCGGACCGGAGCGCGCCAATCTGGTGTTCGGCTGGATCTTTGCCGGCCATCAGCTCGGCGCCGGCGCCGCCGCCTTCGGCGCCGGCCTGTCGCGCACGGTCTATGAAAGCTACCTGCCTGCGTTCTTCATTGCCGGCGCGCTCTGCGTGTTCGCCGCGCTGATCGTGCTGGCGCTGTCGCGGCAGCCCAAGCCGCAGCCCGCGATGGCGTAGTATCCGATCGTGCTGGTGACGCCGAGTACGGCGGCGTCACCAATCCGCTCGAGCCGGCTACCCCTTGAGCACCGGGCGCGCCGAGGCGGAGAGCGATGGCCGTGCATGGAAGTGACGGCACGAGGATCGGCGTCACTTCGAATCCTTGTTCAATTCGATCGCGACCTCCGACACCCAGGACCCCGGCGCCTCCATCAGGAAGGATTGATGATTGCTCTTGGTCTGGATCGTCACCAGCGCGGCCACCGTGTTTCCCTCGATTCGCGCCTCGATCAGGCCGTCCTTGTTCGTGCCGTAGACCTTGCCGCCCTGTCGATATTCGCTTTCGAACCAGTTGCCGGAAAGCTCCGTCCCGCTCTGCTCGATGTTCGCGGACAGGACCATCTTGTACGCATCGCTTGCGCAGCGCAGATCGAGTGTCAACGACCGTCCCGGCCTGGTGACGTTGTATGCCACTTTGCAGCGGACCTTCTCACGCGGACCATCCGACGGCTTCATCGTACCGATGCCCGACCATGCGCCGGCCAGGCTGTCGAACACCGGCTCTGCGCACAACGGGCTGATGCCGATAAGCACGAGGCAGGCCGCGCCGATGCCCAAGCGCGCCGCCGGAAACCTCAATATCATTCTGCCGATCCCGATTTGTAAAGTCTGGGCGCGTCCTACGCCCCAACAGCCACGGGATGTTGACGAAGCTGTTTAGAAATGTTGCAAAGATTGTCTGAACGTTGCCGGGATCGGCACATCGAGTACACGCCAAGATGTACCCCAGGGGAAACAAAATGCCGGCTCCGTCGTCCGCACCCATCATCCCGACCACTCCTGTGACCGCCGAGATGCGCGATGCGTTGCGCGCGATCGTCGGCGAGAAGGGATTTATCGAGGACGAGCATGGCAAGCAGCCGTTCGTGACGGATTGGCGTGGGTTGCTGGTCGGCGGGGCCGGCGCCGTCGTTCGTCCCGGCAGCACCGAGGAAGTGTCGAAAGTGGTCCGGCTTTGCCACGCGCACGGCATCGCGATCGTGCCGCAGGGCGGCAACACCGGCCTGATGGGTGGGGCCACGCCCTGGCCGGCACACACCGGCATTGTGCTGTCGCTCGGCCGCATGAATCGCGTGCTGGATGTCGATCCCGTCGGCTATTCGATGACGGTCGAGGCGGGCTGCGTGCTGCAGACGCTGCAGGAGACCGCCAGCAAGCACGACAGGTTCCTGCCGCTCAGCCTCGGCGCCCAGGGCTCGTGCATGATCGGCGGCAATCTCTCAACCAACGCCGGCGGCGTGCAGGTGCTGCGCTACGGCAACGCCCGCAATCTCGTGCTGGGGCTCGAAGTCGTCCTGCCCAACGGCGACGTCTGGGATGGATTGCGTGCGCTCAAGAAGGACAATACGGGTTACGACCTCAAGCACCTGTTCATGGGCGCCGAAGGCACGCTGGGCATCATCACCAAGGCCGTGCTCAAGCTGTGGCCGGCGCCGAAGGACGTCAGCACCGCGTGGCTGGCGATCCGGGATCCACGCGCGGCGCTGGAGATCCTGTCCGAAGCCCATAGCGCCTCCGAGGACAATGTCGGCTCCTGCGAGCTGATGAGCCGCGCCGCCATCGATATGGTGCTGCGCCACATTCCCGGCACCCAGGATCCGCTCAAGGCGGACACGCCATGGTATCTCCTGCTCGAATGGTCGTCTGCGCGCCCACGCCGGGATGGGACCGAGGGCATGTCCGAGAAGCTGGAGCAGTTCCTTGCCGACCAGTTCGAGGCCGGCCGCGTGCTCGATGCCGCGATCGCTCACACGGTCGGCCAGTCGCGCAACATGTGGCGGATCCGGGAGGGTGTGGCCGAGGCCTCCCGGGCCGAGGGTCCAGGGCTGAGCTACGACGTGTCGGTGGCGATCTCCAGGATACCGGACTTCATCGACAAGGGGACCAAGGCCGTGATCGACATCCTCCCGACCATCCGCCCCTACCCCCTGGGACACATCGGCGACGGCAATCTGCATTTCTCGTTCATGGGGCCGGCCGGCATGGATCAGCAGACACTGACCCAATACAAGGGCGCCATCACGCGGGCCGTGAACGACCTCATCACTTCGATGGGCGGATCGATCTCGGCGGAGCACGGCATCGGCATCGACAAGCTCGACGAGCTCAGTCACTACCGGTCGAAGACCGAGCTCGACATCATGCGCACTATCAAGCGCGCGCTCGATCCGCAGAACATCATGAACCCCGGCAAGGTGCTGCGGCTTTGACTGTCGCTCAACAGGTCTTCTTCTGCAAATGCTCGACGCAGGTGCAGGTCTTGGTCGCCGGATACTTCACGTCGTAGTAGGGGAAGCTCGATGTGGCCGGGCTGTTGGTCGAGCAGCGCGGGAACAGATAGTAGTTGTCGGACAGCTTCACGGTGCCGGCGATGGTGAAGCCGAGGTTGGGCGCATAGTCATAGGTCACCTCGCTCAGGACGAGCGAGATGTTGGCATTGGTGGTGCCGCTCGGCCCCGTGAACTTCGACAAGGTCATCGGGTCACCCTGCTTTCTCGCGCCCGTCGAGCTGGTCGACGTGCTCCATTGCACCGTCGCATTGCCGTTGCTGTCGGTCGACACGCCCGAGACGGTGATCGTCATCAAGGACGTGCTGCCGCTCTTGGTCGGATAGGGAGCCATGATGGCGCTCGCAGCCGCGAGAATGCCGTCCATCTGAGACGAGGTGACGGCCGTGTTCTGCGTGACCATGTCGGCGACACTGTGTGCGGTCGCGCTGACCTTGACGTTCATCGAAAGGCCGGTAGCGAGCTCGACGCCGCCGACATAGAGCACCAGCATGAACGGCACCACCATGGCGAACTCCGTCGCGGCGACAGCGCGGTCATCGGCCAGCAGGTGCCGGGCGCGAGATGACAGGGAGATCATCAGGGGGCTCCTGGCTCGTTCTGGAACGCGGCGGACGACATGATCAGCCGGTTGCCGTTGCTGAGGTTCGAGAGGTTGAAGCCGAGCGGCCCGAGCACGACCGGCCAGACATACATGACGCGGAGCACGACGATATCGCCGGCATCGCCGGGATCGTACTGCCAGGAATTGGTGACCTTGCCCGATCCGTCGAAGGTCAGGGTCGGCATTCCCGTGTTCGCCGACGTCCACGAGGTCGCCACCTGCATATCGATCATGATACCGCTGCAATTGAACAGGATCACGATCTGCTCGCAGACCTTCTGCTTGAAAGTCGCCTGCGTCATCTGTGCGGATTGAACCTGTCCGGTCATGACGAGGCGCGCCGACTGGCGCACGATGGTTTCGAGCGTCTGCTGGGCGAAGAAAACGAGGAACGTCTGGATCAGCGCGATGATGAGGGCGAGGAACGGCGCAGCGACCAGCGCGAATTCGACGGCCGTCGCGCCCCTCTTGTCCCGCGCGAAGGCGGCACAGCGATTGCGGCGTCTCATGGTTGTTGCATCTCCCGGCCCCGTCATGGCGCTTTCTCTACTGCACGAGACTGGCTGTGCTGGACGCGACCTTGATGAACAGGTCGGTCAGCGCATCGGAAATGTTCTTGCCGCTCTGAACACTTTTATAGAAACCAGGCGAGGCGCACGCCTGGAGGTTTTGCGCGATCTTGCCGGTTGAGGATTCAGGCTGGTTATACTTGTGGATCCAGTCCATGTACCATTTATCGGTTTTCTGGATGCCGGTATTGGGATCGGCGATGAGTTGTAGATACTCCGTGTAGAGGACGGCGATCTTGATGCCGCGGTTCTTGATGGTCGTGCACATCGTCGTGTCGAGCGGCTGCTGGCATCGATTGTTGGAGGCGAAGCTCGCGTTGGGGCAGGTCGTGGAAATCTTGTCTTCAACGCCGTCGGTGACGAGGAATACCACTTGCTGCGGCGTATCTCCCGCCGCGTTGCTCCCAAGCCCGGGCGTGGGCATGATGTCGTTGAGGCTCTTGAGCGCGCCTGCGATGTTCGTGCCATTGTCGGTCTTACAGTTGGTCTTCACAACAACGCAGTTCTGGTAGGCGACCGGCATCAGCGAGATGCTGGAAACCTTGGTTCCGGCGAGGGTCGGGGTGGTCAGCGTGGCCAGTGTGTTCAAACTCAAGTCGAACGTGTAGAGCGCCGCCTTGTAGGTGGTGTTGTTCAGCGCCGCCATGCACTGCATGACGCCCCCCGAGATGCCGGACTGCGGGCAGTTCGACCATGAATTGAGCAGCTGATTGACGGCATTTGTCACCAGATCAATCCGCAAAGTGATATTATTGTTTCGCGCGATCGCGAGGTTATCGTATTTCCCGCCGTCGTGGGCGATGTCGGTCTGATGACAAGCGAAGCCGCAATTCTGTGACGCCGTTGCCGACTGATACGCGGGGGCGGTGAACTTGATGAGATCGCTAATGTCTTTCGCGGTCGCGCCGATCCCCATGGACGGCGAGTCATCCATCAGCAGATAGAAATTCATGTTGGGCGCGCTGGACGCCCGCGCCGTGGCGGATCCATTGACCTGCCAGGTCTGCTTGCCGAGAACACCGGGGAAATTGTTGATGGACTGCGCGGTGTAGGACACCGTGATGGTTCGCGCGAGACCGGTATCAGTGACGGTGACCGTCGGCGTCGGGACCGAAGACAGGCCGGGAAGATTCGCCTTCGCCGCGAAAACGGCTTCCGCGGTCGCCTTGACCACGGCCGTGTCACTCTGCACCAGCATCGCCGGCCGCACGGCTGCGATCGCGGCGGCGTCGGCGGCGGCGTTCAACTGCTCGCGCTTGCGCAAGGCCAGTGTGTAGTCGAGCGTCATGCCCAAAAGAAAGATGATCGGAACCATCGTGAGCGCGAAGATGATGGCGACGTTGGCCTTCCGATCACTCCCGAAACGGAGCACTGCGCGGCGGAGCATGACCTACATCCTGATTGCCGTCGTTACGGCAAAAAACTTCCCTGAAATCTCGTGATGGGAGAGGCCGCAGCATTGCTGCGATCACCCCCACATCGCAGGCTGCAATATGCTTTTGGCCTTCTTAATCAAGACTTACGGGCGATCGACAAACATGGACCGCAACAAAGTGCGATATATCGTATTGAGAAAGCATCATTAACGTCGCTTAAACGCGATCGCAGAGATCGACGGTTAACGGAATCATGCGCAAGGTGCCGGCGGGTACACGACGTGCACCGGCAGACGAAGAGCGCGTCAGGCGCGCCTGGCGCGGACGGCGGCTCAAACAAGACCCCCGAAAACGCCCCCATGAACTGCAAAAAACGCCCTGATTGCCGGGCTTTCCGGGCCAAGAATGCGCACCATCAAGCGGGCGCTCGATCCGAGAGAACATCATGAATCCCGGCAAGGGTGCTCGGCCCGGCGCCAACAATTGGTCCAGCGTGGGAGGGTCGCAAAGATGTTGCGACCCGTCCGTGGTCTTGTCGAGCGTGGCGTTAGCTGTCCTCAAGCCACCGAACCGCCACGGGGATTGACGATCGTATACCCCCGCAATGAACGTGCGTGGATTCGCGTCGCGCGCCCGCCCGAGTTGGCGTCATAGGCCATCCAGACGTCGCCCCCGAGGTGCTGCTCCAGGACGAAAACGTGTCCTCGTCGTGCAGCAACCATTCCTGGTGCGGGTGATGTCCGCGGAAAGCGCAGCCAGTTGGCCGCAAGATTCAATTCCGGCACAATCCGGCCAAACACGCGCAGCGCAGCGCCACAGCCGCAGAAGGACGAAGGACAACCGGCCGGACGGCCACCGACAATGCGAGCGCTGGAGACACCGGAGACGGTCGCCGACGTGGCGGTGCCCCCCGCATCAGTTACCGTCAGTTGCGTCGAGCGGTAGGCTTGCAGCGAGGACCTGGAAACCGGTGAAGATCTGGAAGCTGACAAGGATCGCGAAGTCCGCTCGCGTCGCGTCTGCGAATACGAGAAGTCGCAGGGCATGGTGACATTGCATTCAGGAGCTTGATGAAAGCGATAAGGCCGTGCTTCCGATGCGACAGAACCAAGGACAATGAAGAGGCACGCAGAAAATACTTGCTTGAACATTGCAGGACTCCAAATGAGAAACCCTGCCCCGGATCATGAGAAACAAATACAGTTTGGCTGAAATGGGACTAAAGGCCGGCTGAAAACCGACTGCATTACGCGACACGGCCGGCAATCGTCATAGCCTACACGTAGCGACCGAGATGATTAACTCGCGGCGCACGAATGCCCGCTCAGCGCGTCAAGCCTGCGGCATGCAATCAAGTCAGATTCGCATTTGGAGCGTTGCGAGGGCAGACCTCGCTGCCGCTCACTGCATCATCGCGGCCGCGATCTTCTCCGCCGACATCAGGACCGGGAAGTTGGTATTGGCGCACGGCACCACCGGGAAGATCGAGGCGTCGACGACGCGCAGGCCCTGGATGCCCTTGACGCGGCCCTGACTGTCGACCACCGCCATGGGATCGTCGGCCCGGCCCATGCGGCACGAGCAGGAGGCGTGCCACACGCCGATCGTCGCCTTGCGCACGAAGGCTTCCAGCGCCTCGTCGTCGTTCATCACCTGGTCGAAGGTGAAGCCCTCGACCACGAAATTGTCGATCATGTAGTGACGCAGCGCAGCCGGCCCGTCCATCAAGGCTGCGGCGATCGTGGTGAGGATTCTGTTCCTGGTGTTGACCACGCCGATCTTGCGGACGCGGTCGGTATAGGCGGCGGGGAACGGCTTGTCCGTCACCTTCCTGACGACGTCGCTCATCTGCACCGCCGCCATCTTGCGGAAGCCGCTCATCAGGCGATCGAGGTCGCGCCGGTCGGACAGCAGGTTGAACTCGACGATCGGCTCTGCCGAGGGATCGCGCGAGGCGAGCTTGACCTGTCCGGTCTCGGAATAGGTCTTGTTGACGAAGGTCAGGAGCGAGCCGATCTGTGCGCCGACGGCGTGCCAGGCCGATTTGCTGATGACCACGACGAACATGTCACCCTTCGGCACATCAGGCAGCCCGGACGAGTAGCGCAGGCCGAGCTGCATGTGGCGCCGGGTGTGCCCGTTCATGCGGGCGCCGCGGCGGACAAAGGACGACAGCGAGATCGAGGGATGATCCATCAGGCGCTGGCCGACGCCCGGCAAGCCCATCAGCACAGGAATGCCCATGTCCTTGAGGTGGCCGACCGGTCCGATACCCGCGCGGAGCAGATGCGCCGGCGAATGGATCGCGCCGCTGGAGAGAATGATCTCGCGTCCGCGGAATTCCTGCTCGCGTCCGTCAACCGTCGCCTTCACGCCGACGCAGCGCGTGCCTTCGAACAGCAGCTCTTTGACTTGCGTGTTGGTGGAGATCGTGAGGTTGGTACGTTTGCGGGTGTCGCGGTCGAGATAGCCCATCGCGGCCGAGACGCGCTGCTCGGCCTGGTTGGAATGCGTCACCGGAAAATAGCCGTCGACGAACTCGCCATTCTGGTCGGGCACGAATTGATGCCCGGCCTGCTGGAAGGCTTGCGCGAAGGCCTGCGAGTGCCGCGTCCAATGCTCCTGCGGGATGCGGCGCACCGGAATCCGGCCGTCCTTGCCGTGATACGGTCCGTCGAAGTCGAGATCGCGCTCGACCTTCTTGAAGAAGGGCAGCACATCGGCCCACGACCACCCCTCGGCGCCCCGCGCCTCCCATTCATCGTAATCGGTCGGCGCGCCGCGATTGGCCATCTGCCCGTTGATCGACGAGCCGCCGCCCAGCACGCGCGCCTGTTCGTATTTGCGTAAGGGGGGACGCGATTCGTTTGGATTGTTGTGACTGACGACCTGCGTCGTGACCTTGAGCTCGGTCCAGTGAAAGCGGGGATCGAAATAGGCCGTGCCGGGATAGCTGTCCCTGATCTCGGCCGGTTCATTGCCCGGTGGTGTGTCCTGCCCGGCCTCGCACAGCAGGACCTTGTTGGCGCTTCTAGCGGAGAGCCGGTGGGCCAGCACGGACCCCGCCGAGCCGCCGCCCACGATGATGAAGTCGTACACGATTGGCGTTTCCTGTTGTTCTTGTTGGCGGAGCTTAGCTCGTTATTGTTTTGTCGTGGAAGTGTCTTAGATGCTGTCGGTGCCGCGCCTCGTGTCCCGGACGCGCTGCAACGCTTCAAGCGTTGCGGCGCTGAGCCGGGACCCAGGAGGCTCCGAGTTCGCGTTGAGATGGTCCCCGGCTCTGCAGCGCACCGCTGAAGGAGCGGCGCGCTGCGTCCGGGGCACGAGCATCATGTCCTGGCACGAGGATGCTACGGCCGGATCGAAAAGTTCTCCGGCGGCCCCGGCTTGCGCAAGGGCTCCGCCAGCCGGGCGAACTCGCACAGCAGCGACCGCGTCTTCCTGGGATCGATGATCTCCTCGACCCAGAATTTCTCGGCCGAGCGGAACGGCGAGCGCAGCCTGTTGAGGCGCTCCTCGATCTCCTTCAGCTTGCCCGCCTTGTCTTCCGCCGCATCGATGTCGGCACGGTAGGCGGCTTCGATGCCGCCTTCGAGCGGGAGCGAGCCCCAATAGGCCGACGGCCAGGCATAGCGGATCGAGAAGCGGTCGGCGGGTTGATGCACGACGCCGGCGACGCCGAAGGCGTTGCGCAGGATCACGGTGCACCAGGGCACCGTGGTCTGGTTGACCGCGGCCATGGCGCGCACGCCGTGGCGGATGGTGGCCGCCTTCTCGGCATCGAGACCGATCATGAAGCCGGGGCAATCCATGAGATAGACGACCGGCAGATGGAAGGTTTCGGCAAAGTCGACCCAGCGCACCACTTTCTGGCAGGCATCCGCGGTCCAGGAGCCGCCATAATGAAAGCTGTCGCTGGCCAGCAGGAGCACCGCCCTGCCCTCGAGCCGAGCGAGGCCGACAATGATCGGCTTGCCGAAATTCCTGGCAACCTCGAAGAACGAGCCCCTGTCGACGACGGACTCGATGATCGGTCGCATCTTGTAGACCTGCTTGCGGTTGCGCGGCACCGCATTCATCAGCGCCTCGTCGCCGCGCTCCGGATCGTCGGTGCAGGGCAATGTCGGCGGCAGCTCGTAGACCGATGACGGCAGATAGGAGAGGAAACGCCGCGCGCAGGCAAAGGCCTCCTCCTCGGTGTCGACGGCGTGATCGACCGCGCCGGCGCGGGTCTGAATGTCAGCGCCGCCGAGCTCCTCCTTCGTCAGGTCCTGCCCCAGCGCCTTCACCACCGGCGGCCCGGCGACGAACATCGCGGACTTCCGGGTCATGATGGAATAGTGGCTGGCGGCAAGACGCGCCGCACCCAGGCCCGCCACCGAGCCGAGGCCGAGTGCGACCACAGGCACGCGCGACAGATTTTCCGTCGTGAAACGATACCAGCGCGTGCCGCCGATGCCGCCGGGCAGGTTCGCCGCCCCCTTGGTCTCGATGGTCTTGACCGAGCCACCGCCGCCGGAGCCCTCGATGATGCGGACGATGGGCAGACGGAAATCGTGCGCCATCTCCTCCGCCATCAGCGGCTTGGCGGAGATCGATGCATCGGCCGAGCCGCCGCGCACCGTGAAATCGTCGCCGACCACGACGACGGTGCGGCCGTCGACGCGCCCGCGGCCGAACACGCAGTTGGCCGGCGTCAGTTTCTGCAGCTCGCCGCTGGAATCGTACTCACCGATGCCGGAGACGGCACCGATCTCGTGAAAGCTGCCTTTGTCGATCAGCTTGTCGATACGCTCCCGAACAGTCAGCCGGCCCTGGTCATGCTGTCGCTTGACCTTGTCAACGCCGCCCATCTCCCGCGCGAAGGCTTCGCGCCGGGCGAGCTCGTCGAGTTCCGGCTTCCAGTTCATTCACTCCCTCCGAATTGATCGGCTTGTTATTGTTGTGCACGGCCATGGCGACCGGTTTACGCGAGATACGGTTGCTGAAGGCGTCGCCCTCCGCGCCTTCCATCAGGCTGCCGAGCGAGCGGCCAAGCTGCAGCATCAGCGGGGCGACTTCGGCATGCAGACGCTGCTCGTCATACATCGCAGCCAAGAGGCCGATCGTGATGACGACGAAGGTCTGGTATTGCGGCGACCAGATCGGTACCGCGAGGCCGTTGATGTGCGGGCTCCAGAGGCCGCAGGCCACGACATAGCCACGCTCGCGCAACGACTGCCTGTTGGCCTCGATGCGAGGCTTGAGGATCTTCGCAGCCTCGGGCGCTTCGCGCTCCATCTCAGCGATGAAGGCGTCGCCGACTTCCGGCGATAGTGCCGCCGTGTAGGCCGCGCCTGCTGCGGTCGAGGCCATCGCGATGCGGCTGCCGGTGCCCTCGTGCAAGCCGAGTGCAGAGGGCGAGCGCGCGAACTGGAGATAGACGAGATGGAAGCGATCGGGGACGACGAAGCCGACGGTGCCCGGCAATTGCTCGGCCACTTCCTGCAGTCGCTGCCGGATCATGCTGCGCAGCTGTGCACCCTTCATCATCGAGGCGCTCATCGCCACCGCGCTCGGGCCGATGCGATATTTCTGATCGCGCGGCAGATAGACGAGCTGGCCCATGCGGGTCAGCGTGTGCGTGAGCCGCGATACCGTCGAGCGCGGCAGACCGCAGCGGTTCGAAATCTCGAGATTGCCGAGCCTCGCCTCGTGGCCCTCGAAGCATCGCAACACGTCGAACGCGCGCGAGACCACCTGGATGACATCACCCTCACCGGCATCGCCAGCGAGCGCACCTTGCCTACTCAACCGCTCCGAACGTCGTCCCATGATCCCTACCGTTATGTTCCGCTGTGCGGAATTAAATTCCACTTGCAGACGACGCTACCTCAGGCATTTTGCGACGACAACAAAAAGGCGATGGCATGCCAGAAATTAAGATCGTCACGGAGATCGCGGGACGCGTCTGCGCAACTCCCGTGCAAGTTGGAGGAACCGTCGCGGATGGCGATGACGTTGTAGTTGTCGAAGCAATGAAGATGGAAATTCCGGTGCCCTCGCCCGCGAGCGGCACAATCACATCGCTTCTGGTGAAGCTCGACGACGTCGTTGCCGAGGGACAGGCGATCGCGATCGTCGCGAACTGACTGTATTCTTCGCGGTTTCCGCGACAATCTGTCAGGCTCATTCCCGAATGCTCGGTACGGCGTTGCCATCGCTTGATCGCGGTGACATGATCTGTTGCAAACAAAACGTTGTTTCAAACAAAGAAAGAAAATCCTCGCAAGCAAGCGAGGATCATTGGAGGGAAACATGCTTCGTGGGCTGCTCGTGCTCGCGCCTGCCTTGGTGGCGGGCATTTCTTTTGCGTCTACACGCTATTCGTTCGCCGAAGACATCAAGCTGCCGGCGACATTGACCTTCACGGCCTATGACACCGGAACCGCCGGCTTCAACATCGCGGTCGGAGTCGGCAAGATGATGAAGGACAAGTACGGCACCGATGTGCGCGTGCTTCCCGCAGGCAACGATGTCGCCCGCCTCGCGCCGTTGCGCGCCAAGCGCGCGGCCTCATCGGCGATGGGATCGGGCACCTACTTCGCGCAGGAAGGTGTGTTCGAGTTCGGCTCGAAGGAATGGGGGCCGCAACCGCTGCAGACCCTGCTCTCGACCGTCGACTGCAACTGCGCCTCGCTCGGCGTCGCCGCCGACACCGGCGTGAAGGAGCTGAAGGACCTCAAGGGCAAGCGCGTCGGCTTCGTCGTCGGCTCGCCCGCGCTGAACCAGAACTCGCTCGCGGTGCTCGCCTTCGCCGGGCTGACGCAGAAGGACGTCAAGGCCGTCGAGTTCGCCAGCTACGGCGCGATGTGGAAGGGCCTCATCAACAACGACGTCGATGCCGCCTTCGGCACCACCATCACCGGTCCCGCCAAGGAGGCCGAGGCTTCGCCGCGCGGGTTGATCTGGCCGCCGCTCCCGGCCAAAGACAAGGAAGGCTGGGCGCGGATGCAGAAGGTCGGCTCGTTCTTCTTCCCGCAAGCCGCCACCTGCGGCGCCGGCATCTCGCCGCAAAAGCCGGTCGAGCTCGGCAACTATCCCTATCCGATCTTCGTCGCCTACGCGTCGCAACCGGCCGATCAGGTCTACGCAGTGACCAAGGCGATGATCGTGAACTACGACGCTTACAAGGACTCCGCGCCCGGCGCCGGCGGTCTCGCCGCCGACCGCCAGACCAAGAACTGGGTGGTGCCGGTGCATCCCGGCGCGGTGAAGGCGCTGAAGGAAGCCGGGCAATGGAGCGATGCGCAGGAGGCGCACAACAACCAGCTGATCAAGCGGCAGGAGGTGCTGGCAGCCGCGTGGGCCGATTACGGCAAGTCCAATCCAGCGTCGGAGGACAAGGCGTTTCTCGACGGCTGGATGAAGGCCCGCGCGACAGCACTCGCCAAGGCCAACATGCCGAACGGGTTCGAGGAATAGTCGCGCAATGGGATTGTCGGTTGCCGGGACCGCGGTGCGCCCCCTCTCCCGCTTGCGGGAGAGGGTTGGGGAGAGGGTGTCTCCACGGTGGGACTCCCCCAGAGTAGAGAACCCTCACCCGCCGCTTCGCGGCGACCTCTCCCGCAAGCGGGAGAGGTTTCGTCGCCCGCGGCGCGAGCGATTCAAACAACTGTCGTTCGCCTGATCTGCACAGTAGCCCACGCGCGGGATCAATGATGTCTTCCTCCACCACCACCGCCCCGCAAGACGAGACCAAGCGGGTCGTGTTCGACGATCCGCATGGCGCCGCCGCCAACATGCAGGAGGCGGAGGTCACGCGCGTGCGCGCACTTCGCGGTGCCTGGCGCTGGGCGCTGGTCGTCGCGACCGCGGCGACGATCCTGCTCTGCATCAATCAGCAATTCTCGCTGCGCTTCTTCATCGGCTACACCCAGCTCAACACGGAGTATTTCTATCTCCTGATCGCCTTGATGCTGCCCTTCACCTTCCTGATCTTTCCGGGAACGTCGCGTGCGTCGCTCGATCGCATTCCCTGGTACGACCTCGTCCTTTTTGTCGCGACCTTCGCGGCAGCGCTCATGCTGATGTCGAACGTGCGCAAGGCGGCGGAGGCCGGCTGGGAATTCGGCGGCGCGCCGACGGGCGTGATCGCCGCCGGCCTCGTGATGTGGGGAATGCTAATGGAGGCGCTGCGCCGCACCGGCGGCTGGAGCCTGCTGCTGAGCGTTTTGCCCTTCACGGTCTATCCGCTGTTCGCCGAAGCCGGCTGGCTCGGCCCGTTCCGCGGCACTCAATCGACGCTGGAACAGGCGACCGCCTATCACGTGCTGTCGGGCGAAAGCCTGCTCGGAATTCCCATCCAGGCCTTTGCCGACACCGTCATCGGCTTCCTCGTATTCGGCACCGCGCTGATGATGACCGGGGCCGGAAAATTCTTCATCAACCTCGCCTTCGCGCTGTGCGGCACCTTCCGTGGCGGCGCGGCGAAAGTCTGCATCTTTGCCAGCGGCCTGCTCGGCATGATGTCGGGCTCGATCATCTCCAACGTGCTGACCGCCGGCACCATGACCATCCCCGTCATGAAGAAAAGCGGCTTCCGCGCCTCCTATGCTGCCGCGATCGAGGCCTGCGCCTCGACCGGCGCGGTGCTGGCGCCGCCGGTGATGGGCGCCACCGCCTTCGTGATCGCGCAGTTCCTCAATGTCAGCTACGCTGACGTCGCAATCGCCGCGATCATTCCGGCGGTGCTCTATTACATCGGCCTGTTCATGCAGGTCGACGCCTATGCGGCCCGCCACAAGCTGAAAGGCATCCCGCGCGCCGAGCTGCCGCGGATCATGGATACGATCAAGGACGGCTGGTACTACGTCTTCGTCATCGCGCTTTTGATCGTGATGCTGCTTTACTTCAAGCGCGAGAGTCACGCGCCGTTCTACGCCACCGCGCTGCTGCTGGTCCTCAACCAGTTCTTCTCCAAGGACACGCGCTGGACGTTGGCGACGATCGGCAAATTCCTCGAGGTGAACGGACGCACCTTCGTGGAGCTCGTCGGCATCCTCGCCGGCTGCGGCCTGCTGATCGGCGCATTCTCGATGACCGGCGTCGTCTCGAGCCTCGCCAACGACCTCCTGCACATCGCCGGCGACAACGCCTTCCTGCTGCTCGGCATGTGCGCGCTCACCAGCCTCATTCTCGGGCTCGGGCTGACGACGACGGCCTGCTACATCTTCCTGGCCATCCTGGTCGCGCCCGCGCTGGAGAAGCTCGGGCTCAACCGCATGGCGGTGCACATGTTCATCTTCTACTGGGGCATGCTGTCGTCGATCACGCCGCCGGTCGCGATCGCCTCGTTCGCGGCCGCGGGCATCGCCGGCTCGCCGGCGATGAAGACCGGGTGGGAATCGATGTGGGTCGGCAGCATCATCTATTTCCTGCCGTTCTTCTTCGTGCTCAATCCGGCCCTGGTGTTGCAAGGGCCGAGCCCCTATCTCGCCGGCCTCGGCCTGATGGGGCTCGCCGCCTTCGGCACGCTGTTCATCTGCGGCGGCATCCAGGGCTACCAGCCCTTCGTCGGCGATCTCCGCGGTGCCGGCGCGCTGGAATGGCCCATTCGCGTGCTGCTCGTGATCGGCGGCTTCGTGGTGGCGACCCCCGGCGGCGGGATCATGCCGCTGTCACAGATGCAGGTGACCTTGCTGGGCCTTGCGATCTTGCTGCCGACGATCTTGATCGCGCTTCTTCTGGTCCGACGCCAGCCTGTGATGCCGGACGGGTTGCGCGTGCCTTAATTGCGTTGCACAAGTGCGGCGATGAAGCCGCACCTGTCCGCCGCCTCCGCCTGGACCCGCTCGAAACCGCCTTTGCTGCGGTTCCTGGACAATTGCCTCAGCGAATTCTCCGCCGAGACCTCGGGCCATGTCGCCGACTACATTCCTGAACTCGGCAAGGCCGACCCTGCCTATTTTGGCATCAGCCTCGCCACACTGGACGGCCATGTCTATGAAGTGGGCGACAGCCGGGTACCCTTCACCATCCAGTCGATGTCGAAGCCCTTCGTGTTCGCACTGGCGCTGGACCTGCTCGGCGCCGGCAGGGTCGAGAGCGCGATCGGCGTGGAGCCATCGGGCGATCCCTTCAACTCGATCCGGCTCAATTCCGAGAACCATCCGTTCAACCCGATGGTCAATGCCGGCGCGATCGCCTGCACCGGGCTGATCTACGACAGCAAGGGCGTGGAGGCCTTCGAGCAGATTCGCACTGCGCTCAGCCGCTTTGCCGGACGCGACCTCGCGCTCGACGAGGCCGTCTATGCTTCCGAAAGTCAGACCGGCGACCGCAACCGCGCCATCGGCTATCTGCTGAAGACCAATGCGGTCATCTCGGACAATGTCGCCGGTGTCCTCGACGTCTATTTCCGCCAATGCGCCGTGCTGGTCACCGCGCGCGACATCGCGGTGATGGCGGCGACGCTCGCCAATCGCGGCATCAATCCCGTCACGGGCGAGCAGGTGCTCAGCGCTTACGCGATCTCGCGCACGCTCTCGGTGATGACGTCGTCGGGCATGTACGACTATGCGGGCGAGTGGATCTACCGCATCGGCATTCCTGCCAAGAGCGGCGTCGGCGGCGGCATTTTGGCCGCCCTCCCCGCGCGTCTCGGTCTCGGCAGCTATTCACCGCGCCTCGACAAGCACGGCAACAGCGTGCGCGGCATCAAGGTCTGCGAGGCGCTGTCCTCACATTACGATCTGCACATGCTCAACCGCAGCGACGACGCGCGCAATGCCGTCATCGCCGATTACGACATCGGCAAGAGCCCGTCGCGCCGCGTGCGCCGCCCGCAGGAGCGCGAGATCCTGGCGGCACACGAACAGGAGGTGCGGATCATCGAGCTGGTCGGCACGCTGTCGCTGTCGGCCGTCGATTACGTCTCGCGGCGCCTCGCCGGCCGGCCGCGGCCGCAATTCGTGATCTTCGATCTGCACCGCGTGACCTCGACTACTCGCGCCGGCGCACGGCTGGTCGCAGAAGCGTTCGAGGAACTGGCTGCGCTGAATGTCACGGTGGTCTTGTCAGGCGTCCGGCGCGCCTCCAAGGAATGGAACACGTTGCGCGAATGGACCGCCGAGTTGAAGAACGTGCGCGACTTCTTTCTGCTCGATACCGCGATCGAATGGGCCGAAGACCAGATCGTCTATCGCTACGGCGGCTCGATCGATTTTCACGAGACCACCGAGCTTGCCGAGCAGCCCCTGCTGGCGGGGCTGAGCGAGGAAGAGCTGACGGATCTCGCTTCGCTCTGCACCGTCAGGACCTATCAGTCCGGCGCGAAGATTCTCACGACCGGCGATCCTGCGGATGCCCTGTATTTCCTGCGCAGCGGCGCGGTGCACGTCACCTTGCCAGACGGCATACGGCTGGCGACGCTCACCGCCGGCATGGCATTCGGCGAGATGGCACTGCTGGAGGCAACGCGTTCTGCCGACGTGTCAGCCGACATGGCGGCAACCGCATGCGAAGTGTCGCTGAAGGATTTCGAACGCTTCCGCAAGCAGCATCCACGCGCCAGCGAATGCATCATGCGCAACCTCGCCCAGCTGCTGGCCGACCGCCTGATCGTCGCCAACGCGAAGGTGGATATTCTGACGTCGACGTGAGCGGTAGGCATTCATTCCCATGAGATCGTCATGCCCGGGCTTGTCCCGGGCATCCACGTTCTCCGTGCTGCGTGGCAAGGCGTGGATGGCCGGGACAAGCCCGGCCCATGACGCTGTGGAAACTGTCGGTGCCTCAGCCGACGCCGTTTGCTCAGCGGCTCGCAGCTTCGCTGATGCGTCGCTTGATCTTGGCAGCACTGGCATCGAGCAGCGCGGATGGCTGCTGGCCGGTGGCGGCGCACAGGCAGGCCCAGTAATAGACGACATCGCCGAGCTCTTCGACGAGACCCGCCTTGTCGAGCCAATCGTCGCGCAGGAGCTTCTTGATGTGGTCGGCGACCTCGCCGGATTCACCGGCAAGGCCAAGACCGAGATAGGACAACCGCTCGTTGGACGGATGCTCGTCGACTTTGGCAACGCCAGCGGCCCAAGCCGCATATTCATCGATCGTCATCGACTTCCCTCGCCGCTTCTGTCTGATTAGCCCACCACTTCCGTGACCGGCTGGAGGTCGATCTCGAAGGTCTCCAGGAATTTCGAAGTCATGATGTAGAAGCCGACCGAGAGCTGCAATTCGACCAGAGCGGCCGGCGTCAGCTTCGACGCGATCGCCTTGAACGTCGCGTCCGTCGGCTTCTTCAGCTTCACGACCTCGTCGGTAAAGGCGAGCGCGGCGCGCTCCACCTCATCGAAGCAGGACGCCGCCTGCCAGTTCTCGAGCGCCTCGTTCTGCTCGTCGGTGACGCCGACGTTCTTGCCGATGCGCTTGTGCGCGACGATCTCGTACGGCGCCTCGCACAAGATGCCGGTGCGGGTGATCGCGAGCTCGCGCACGATGGGATCGAGCTCGCCCTTGTGCCTGATAGCGCCACCGAGGCGGCAATATTGCTCAAAGTAACTCGGCGAATGCGCCATCATCCGAAAGATGTTGGCATGACGGTTCTTGTCGAGGATTTCGCGGGTGCGGTCGGATGCCTTGGACGGGTCGCTGTACGGGATGCGGGCCATGATTTTCCTGAAGTTTTCCCTGAGCTTTTGATGCTTCTTGTCGCCACCGGCGAAAGTTCCCGAAGACTCTATTCGCGGGCGGACGCAGGAGCAACATCATCGAGTCAAATTGCCGCCGCATTGCTGATCGACCCTGACACTGTCGATATTCGCCGCGTGGGGACAAATCGCGGCGGATACTCGCAAGGGGTGTTCCGAGTAAAAACAATTGGCCATCATGTGCGCTAACCGCGCAACGATGAGTCATGCCCAAGTCTAGGGAGAGAACGGCATGAAGGAAGCCACCAAGGGGGCGGCCTCGGGAGCGCTCGCGCATATGCTGGCGGTGACGGCGATGCTCGTCATCGCCAGCATCTTGTTCTACGGGCGTTAGTTCGAGTTTTAGCGTTTTCGTCATTCCGGGGTGGCCCTCGCACAGGCCAGGCCCAGAATACCCGTTCCAGGCTCGGTCCCATGACCGCCCCCGAATGACGAATCCCGCTAGGCCCTCTTCGTGAAGAACGGCACGAGCTTTCCCGCAAAGGGCTTGAAGCTCGCGACGACCGAATCGCCGATGGCGAGATCGTTCGCGCCGTGCGCCATCATGCGAAACCCCTCGGCGCAATCGACCAGCAGGATGTTGTAGGGCACGTGGGCGCGCGTCTCGGGTGTTGCCGCGCGGCAGACCAATGAGGTCGCGTAGACCCTGCCCTTGCCGCTGGCACGCTGCTCGCGCGGATCAGGTGCGCCGCAGGCCGCGCAGAAGGCGCGGTGGAAATACTGCACATGGCCGCACGCGTCACAGGCCTGAAACGTGATCGCCTCTTCGCCCTTGGTCCAGTCCGCGAGACGCTCGCTCATCTGACCCGCTCCAGAAACATGCTGACGTGAGACGACAGCACGCCGCCGTCGCCGTGCAGCAGCGCGATCGAGGCATCGCGCACCTGCCGATTCGTCGCCCGGCCCGTCATCTGCAAATGCGCCTCGACCAGATGCGCCATGGCGCCGCCGACGCCGCAATGGCCGTAGCTGAGCAGACCGCCATGGGTGTTGAGCGGCATGGCACCGTCGCGGCCGAAATGGCCGGCGCGGACGCGCGCGGCCGCTTCGCCGCGGCCGGCAAGACCCAGATCTTCCAGCAGCATCGCAAGCGTGATCGTAAAGCTGTCGTAGATCGCGGCATAGCACACGTCGGAGATCGCGAGACCCGTGGCCGCCTTTGCTCGCGCGATAGAGATCTCGGCGCCGAGTTCGCCGAGGGCGGGCGCTGCCGTGACATGCTGATGCGTGTGGGCCTGGGCGCAGCCGCGGATGCGCACGCCCGCTTCCCCGGTTCTCTCTCGGCTGACGACGAACGCCGCGCCGCCGTCGGAGACCGGGCAGCAATCGAGCAGCTTGAGCGGCATCGCCACCGGCTTGGAGGCCATGACGTCGGCGACCGTGATGGGATCGTGGAATTGCGCGCCGGGATGGGTGCAGGCGTGCTTGCGCATCAGCACCGCGAACTCGGCGAGGTGCTGTTCGGTCACGCCGTATTCGTGCATGTAGCGGTTGGCGACGAGGCCGTAATAGGCGGGAATGGTCGGGCCGAGCGGCACCTCGTAGTCGGGATGGCCGACCTGCGCCAACGCCTGGATCGAGGCATCGCGGCTCTGTCCGGTGAGGCGGTTCTCGCCGGCGACGACGAGCACGTGGCGCACGACGCCGGCGTCGACGAGTTGATGCGCGAGCATCGTCATCGCGAGTCCCGTGGCGCCACCGACCTGCACCGCATGGGCGTAAGACGGACGAATCCCGAAATGCTCGGCAAACACGGTGGCGAGCATGATGTGCGGCGAGACGGTGGAGTAGCCGCAGAGGATGCCGTCGATGTCCGAGCGGTTCAGCCCGGCATCGTCGAGCGCGGCTTGGGCGGCCTTGCTCATCAGGTCGAGCGAGGACGAGCCTTCGTGCTTGCCGAACGGCGTGAGGCCGACGCCGGTGATGAAGCTCATGGCGGGCTTTCTCCTCTGTCATTCCGGGGCGCGACGAAGGCGCGAGCCCGGGATCCATAATCACCATCGGGAGTATGGATTCCGAGCTCGCGCCTAACGGCGCGCCCCGGAATGACGGATGAGAGAGTATGGGCCATCACCTCCTCCTACTCCGGAGCCGCGCGCGTGACGCCATCGCGGACCATGGCGGCGATCTCGTCCTGGGAGTAGCCGATCTCGCGCAAAATCTCCGCGCCGTGCTCATTGAGCCGCGGCGCCAGGCGCACCGGCTCGGCCTCGGTCTCGGACCAGGTCGCCGTCACCTTCATGCTGCGAATCGGACCTTCGGTCGGGTGAGTGACCACGGGGAAAAAGCCGGTCGCCTCCAGATGCTCGTCGTGCAGGATCGAGGCGAGGTCGTGCATCGGCATGACCGGCACGTCGGCCCTGGTGAGCAGGTCGATCCACTCGGCCGTGGTGCGCGTCTCGAAGACGCGCGCAAGCTCGGCGTAGACCACATCGATGTTGGCGGCGCGACCCGCGAAGGTCGCGAATTTGGGATCGGCGCGCAGATCGTCGCGCCCGGTGGCCTTGAAGAAATTCTCCCACTGCTTGTCGTTGTAGATGATGACGCTGAGATAGCCGTCCGAGGTCTTGTAGGGCCTGCGGTCGCGCGAGAGGTGGCGGGCATAGCCGCCCTTGTCGAGCGGCGGCTCGAAGGTGAGCCCGCCCATGTGATCGCCCATGACGAAGCCGGCCATGGTCTCGAACATCGGGATGTCGACGCGCTGCCCGCGGCCGGTGCGGTCGCGGTGCACGAGGCTGGCGCAGATCGCCCCGACGGCGGTGAGGCCGACGATGCGGTCGACCAGCGCATTCGGCACGTAGCGCGGCACGCCGTCGCCGGTCTGCGCCATCAGCGCCGGCAGCGCGGTGGCACCCTGGATCAGATCGTCATAGGCCGGTTTTGCGGCGTAGGGCCCGTCCTGACCGAAACCGAACACGCCAGCATAGACGAGGCGCGGGTTGATGGCGGAAACGACATCGTAACCGAGCTGAAGCCGCGCCATCGCCTGCGGACGGACGTTGTAGACGAGCACGTCGGCGTCCTTGAGCAGCCGCAGCACGGCCTCGCGCCCCGAGGGCTTTTTCAGATCGAGGCAGATCGAGCGCTTGCTGCGGTTGGTGTTGAGGAACACCGGGCCCATGCCGGCGTGTCGCATCGGGCCGATCAGGCGGGTGACGTCGCCGTCCAGCGACTCCACCTTGATGACATCAGCCCCTTAGTCGCCGAGCATCTGGGTCGCATAGGGACCCATCAACACGGTGGTCATGTCGATGACCTTGATGCCCTTCAGCGGCCCCATCGTTTGCTCCCGAATGCGCGAGGCTCAAGACGCGGCCCGCGAATTCGGTCCAGCTAACGGCAGCGCCGCCGCTCGCGCAAGGGCGGGCGGCGTATGGCGGCATGCGCAGCGCGGCGGCGATATCGGCCGCTATTTCTTCTGGCGGGATTCCCGGATCTTCAGGAGCCGGTCGAGCTCTTCGTTCTGCTGGCTGATCCGGTCGGCGATGCGCGACTCGTTCTGCTCGCCCGAGGCGGCAGCTGCCTGCTCGATGAGCTGGCGGATATTGTCCTCGAGGATCGCGATGCGGTCGTTGAGTGCGTCGAGGGAGAGAGAGTCTTCGTAGTCGTTGCTCATGATGCGCGTCTCGCCAATCAATCAGGAGCCGTAGGGTGGGCCAAGCGAAGCGGGCCCACCATGATCTAACGCAAGGAAAAGGTGGGCGCGGCGCTTGCGCGCCTTTGCCCACCTACGAGAGTCTACTTCAGCGGCTCCAGGATGGAGACGTAGTTGGCGACCGCAGCCCCGCCCATGTTGAAGATGCCGCCGAGCTTGGCATTCTTGAGCTGCATGCCCTCGGGGGCCTGCCCTGCGAGCTGCATCGCGGTCATCACATGCATCGAGACGCCGGTGGCGCCGATCGGATGGCCCTTGGCCTTGAGGCCGCCGGAGGGATTGACCGGCAGCTTGCCGTCCTTGAGCGTCCAGCCTTCCTTGATGGCGCGGGCGCCCTGCCCCTTCGGCGTCAGGCCCATCGCTTCGTACTCGATCAGCTCGGCGACCGTGAAGCAGTCATGGGTCTCGACGAAGGAGAGATCGGACAGCGTCACGCCCGCTTTCTCCAGGGCGCGCTGCCAGGCGACCGTGCAGCCCTCGAACTGCAGGATGTCGCGCTTGCTCATGGGCAGGAAGTCCTGGGCATGCGCGGTGGCGCGGAAGCCGATCGCCTTGCTCATGCCCTTGGCGGTCTCGGCATCGGCCAGCACCAGCGCCGCGGCGCCATCGGAGACCAGCGAGCAATCGGTGCGCTTCAAGGGGCCTGCGACGTAAGGGTTCTTCTCGCTCTCGGCGCGGCAGAAGTCGAAGCCAAAGTCCTTGCGCATCTGGGCGAAGGGATTGGCGACGCCGTTCTTGTGGTTCTTGGCCGCGATCAGCGCCAGCGCATCGGACTGGTCGCCGTATTTCTGGAAATAGGAGCTGGCGATCTTGCCGAACACGCCGGCGAAGCCGCCGACGGTGTCGCCGTCCTCGGGCAGGTAGGACGCCTTGAGCAGGTTCTTGCCGATCTCGGCGCTAGGGGTGCGCGTCATCTGCTCGACGCCGACGACCAGGACGATCTTGGCAGCCCCTGCGGCAATCGCGCGCAGGCCCTGGTGAACGGCGGCGGAGCCGGTGGCGCAGGCGTTCTCGACGCGGGTCGCCGGCTTGAAGCGGAGCTTCGGGTCAGCCTGGAGCACCAGCGAGGCGGTAAAATCCTGAGGGGAGAAGCCGGCGTTGAAATGGCCGAGCACGATCTCGTCGACGTCGCCGGCCGAAATGCCGGCGTCCGCCAGCGCTTCGTTGGCCACGCGGGTGACGAGGCTTTCGACGGTTTCGGTGTCGAACTTGCCGAACGGCGTATGCGCCCATCCGACGATGCTGGCGGTCATGATGTTCTCTCCCTGGGATCTCTTCCTGAGCTAAGTCTTAGCCCAGAGATGGCAAGACTTCACGCGGCTTTCAGGGCCTGGACGGTGCGCTGGCAGATGGCAGTTATGCCGGCCCAGTTCCCGGCCCGGATCTCCGCCATTGGGCATAGCCAGGAGCCGCCGACCGCGACCACGTTGGGCTCCGCCAGCCAGTTCGCCGCATTGGCCTCGCCGACGCCACCGGTGGGGCAGAACCGCACGTTCGGGAACGGCCCGCCGAGGGCGCGCAGGCCCTTGATGCCGCCGGCCTGCTCGGCCGGGAAGAACTTTGCGACGTCGAAGCCGTAGGACAGCGCCATCATCAGTTCGGAGGCCGTGGCAATGCCCGGCGCGAACGGCAAGGAGCTGTCGGTTGCTGCCTTCAGCAGATCGGGCGTCAGGCCCGGGCTGATGCCGAACGCGACACCGAGCTTCTCGACGCGGGTGAAGTCGGCCGGATTGAGAATCGTGCCGATGCCGACGACCGCCTCGGGCACCTCGGCCATCATCGCCCTCGCGGCTTCGATCGCGACGGGGGTGCGCAGGGTCACCTCCAGCGTGCGGACGCCGCCGGCAACCAGCGCACGTGCCAGCGGCACCGCATCCTGGATACGCTCGATGGTGAGGACGGGAATGACGGTCGCCGCCTTGAACAGCGCGACGAGGTGGTTCTGTTGGGCGGACGTGGTCATAGGACTCGATTCATTTGGTCGCTTTTCACTTGCTGGCCTGGCGAGAGGCCGCCGGCCGGTGCCGCTTCTTCGGGGGCATGGCATAGCCCGGAATGATGGCGCCGGGATAGCAGATCACGAGGCTGGCGAGGCGATGTCCGGCCTGGGCCGCCTCGACCGGATCGGAACCGGCGAGGCGCGCCGCGATATAGGCCGCGGCGAAGCTGTCGCCGGCGGCGGTGGTGTCGACGACCGGTTTCGTCATGGGTTCGGCGCGAACCTCGCTGGTCCCGCCGGGAAAGCGCAGCAGGCTGACGGGCTCGGCGAGCCGGAACACCAGCTCCGGGCTCGGGAGGCGCGCCATCAGCTGGTCGTGACTCTCGCCGGGATAGAGCGCGAGCAGGTCCTCGGTCGAGGTCAGCACGATGTCGGCGATCGCGAAGGCTGCGGCAAAGACCTCGCGGGCGACATCGCGATCCGGCCAGCCGCGTGCGCGAAAGTTGGTGTCGAACACGAAGCGGGTGCCGAGCAGGCGGGCGCGCTTGATCGCGGCGAACAGGCGCTCGCGCCCGGGCGCATCGTAGATCGAGAGCGTGATCGCGGAGAGATAGACGATGTCGTAGCTCATCAGCGAATTGAGGATCTCGTCCGTTTCCGGCAGGCTCATCAGCTGCCGCGCCGCCGCGCTGTCACGCCAGTGGAAGAACTGCCGCTCGCCCTTCGCATCCAGCTGGATCATGTAGAGGCCGGGCAGCTTGCCCACCAGCCGCACGACACGCCGCGTGCCGACGCCCTCCGCGTTCCAGGCCGCGATCATCTCATCGCTGAGACCGTCATCGCCGAGCGCGGTGAGATAGTCGACCTTGACGTCGAGTCGCGCCAGATAGACGGCGGTGTTGAGGGTATCACCGCCGAAGCCGCGTGAGTACAGGCCGCCCCCCTGCCCGGCGGACGCACCTCCTTGCGCCTGCCTGAGCTCGACCATGCATTCGCCGATGCAGGCAACGCTCGCCATCACTAGGGCCCGCTCAGTCAGAGGTCTCAGGCGACGAAATTGCCGCCGAGCTCGTCTTCGATGTGAATGCGGATGATATCGTCGAAAGTCTTCTCGGCCGTGGTGAAGCCGAGCTCGCGCGCACGCTTCGGGTCGAAATTGCGCGGCCAGCCGCCGACGATGCCGACGATGAAAGGATCCGGCTCGCGCTTGATGCGGGCGGCAACCTTCTCGCCGGCGACGCGCTTCAAGGCCGCGATCTGCTCGCCGACCGTTGCCGACAAGCCCGGCATGGTCAGGTTGCGGCGCGGGCCGACGGTGGCGAGGTCCATGGTGCCGGCGTGCAACAGGAAGCCGACGGCCGAGCGCGGCGTGGCGTGCCAGTGGCGGACGTCCTCGGACACGGGGAGGACCGCTTCCTTGCCGGCGAGCGGCTCGCGCAGGATGTTGGAGAAGAAGCCCGATGCCGCCTTGTTGGGCAGGCCGGGGCGGATGCAGATGGTCGGCAGGCGGATGCCGATGCCGTCGAGGAAGCCGCGGCGCGAATAATCGGCGAGCAGGAGTTCGCCGATCGCCTTCTGGGTGCCGTAGCTGAGCAGCGGGGTGTGGAAGAACTCATCGCCGATCGCATCCGGGAACGGGGCGCCGAACACCGCGATCGAGGACGTGAAGACGACGCGCGGCTTGTAGCCGCCGCCGACGAGTCTGATCGCATCGAGCAGCATCCGCGTGCCGTCGAGATTGATCCGGTAGCCCTTGTCGAAGTCGAGCTCGGCTTCGCCCGAAACGATCGCGGCGAGATGGAAGATCACGTCGGGGCGGCCGGCGATCAGCTTCTCGGCCGCGCCGGGCACGGCGAAATCGCCCGACACGGTCTCGACCGGGAAACCGGCCTTTTCCGGCTTCTTGGGCTCGACCACGTCATGCATGGTCAATCTCGTGATGTCGCTCTTGCCGAGCCGGCCGTCGCGCAGCAGCCGTTCACAGAGTTTGCGGCCGACCATGCCGGCGGCGCCCAGAACCAGAATGTGCAAGAGCCTACTCCTTCTTATTGGCAGGAGCGCACCGCTCCTGATGCGCCCTCGGCAAGCCCCGCGATCATTCCTTCACGGCGCCGGTCATCGCCGACACATAATGCTCCACGAAGAAGGCGTAAAGGATCACGAGCGGCAGCGAACCGGCCAGGGCTCCGGCCATCAGCGACCCCCAGCGGTAGATGTCGCCGTCCACGAACTCGTTGACGATCGCAACCGGCACCGTCTTGTTGCTGGTCGACTGCAGGAAGGTCAACGCATAGATGAACTCGTTCCAGCATAGCGTGAAGCAGAAGATGAAGGCCGAGATCAGGCCGGGAATCGCGAGCGGCACCACGATCTTGACCAGAATCTGCCAGCGGCTCGCCCCGTCGATCAGCGCGCACTCCTCGAGCTCGAAGGGGATGGTCTTGAAATAGCCCATCAACAGCCAGGTCGAGAACGGGATCAGGATCGTCGGATAGGTCAGGATCAGCGCCAGCGGCGAGTCGAAGAGGCCGTACTGGTACACGACGGTGGCGAGCGGAATGAACAGGATCGACGGCGGTACGAGATAGGCGAGGAAGATCAGCCCCCCGACGAGATTGGCGCCCTTGTAGCGCAACCGCACGATGGCATAGGCCGCGAACACCGATGCGACGATCGAGAGCACCGTGGCGCAGATCGCCACGTACATCGTGTTCCAGAGCCAGTGCGGATAGTAGCTCTCGAACAGCAGCTTGTGGAAGTGCTTGAACGTCGGATTCCAGGTCCAGAACGGATTGTACTTGTCGAGATCGAGCAACTGCTCGTCCGGCTTCACCGAGGTCAGCGCCATCCAGTAGAACGGGAACAGCAGGACCACGACGATGATCGTGAGCGGCAGATAGAGCGTCACGAGCCTGCGCGGCACCGACTGCAGGTAGCTCATGCCCTCGCTGTTGTCGACGCGCGACGGCGCCGATATGACCGACTTGAGATCGACTTTCGAGGCAGGAAGATCAGTCATTGCTCTCTCCCTGCTGCCACTTGCGGCGCTGCAGGCCGAACCAGGAGACCATGATTGCAGCGAGCAGGAACGGGATCATGGCGCTGGAGATCGCCGCGCCCTCGCCGAGCTGCCCGGCGATGATCGCCCGCTGATAGGACAGCGTGGCCATCAGGTGGGTTGCGTTGACCGGGCCGCCACGCGTCATCGCCCAGATCAGCTGGAAGTCGGTGAAGGTGAAGAGCACTGAAAACGTCATCACGACGGCGATGATCGGCGTCAACAGCGGATAGGTGATGTAGCGGAAATTCTGCCACCGCGTGGCGCCGTCGAGCGTTGCCGCCTCATAGAGCGAGGGCGAGACGGTCTGCAGGCCCGCGAGCAGCGTGATCGCGACGAACGGCACGCCGCGCCAGACATTGGCGAAGATCACGCAAATCCGCGCCCAGGTGGTGTCGCCGAGGAAGTTGATGTTCTGGCTGATCAGGCCGAGCTGCTTCAGCGACCAGGAAATGATCGAGAATTGCGAGTCGAAGATCCACCAGAAGGCGAGTGCCGAGAGCACGGTCGGAACGATGAAGGGGATGAGCACCATCGCGCGCAGCATCGCCTTGAAGGGCATGTGCTCGTTGAGCAGCAGCGCGAGATAGAGTCCGATCGCGAATTTGAAGGCACTGGCGACGAAGGTGTAGAGCAGCGTATTGAATACGGAAAGCCAGAAGATCGAGTCGTCCCAGAGCCACTCGTAGTTCTCGGTGGCGATGAACTGCCCGACCCTGCCGATGCGCGTGTCGGTGAACGACAGCCAGATGCCGAGCCCGAGCGGATAGGCCAGGAAGAAGATCAGGAACGCCATGGCCGGCACCATGAACCAGAAGCCGAGCCAGTTGCGATTGTATTTGAGCTGGGTCCAGGCGCTCGCCTCGCTCATCTGAGGCTTGGCCCGGGGAATTGCGACATCAGCCATGCCCGATATCCCTGATCGAAATGTTGACGAGCGGGCGGCCGAAGGGCCGCCCGCCCCGTGACCGTCAGCGATAGATGCGCTTCAGCTGGCGCTCGGCATCCGCCATCGCGCCCTTCGTATCCTTGGCGCCGGTGCAGTAGTTGGCGAACATGTCGACGACGATGAAATCGGCGATTGCGGTCGCCGCCTTCTCGCCGACCGTACCGATACCGGACGCCGGCAGCGTGCGCTTGGAGGCCTGCGAGAAGACGGTGTTCTTGGGATCCGCCGTCCAGATCGGCGCCGTCTCATAGGCGTTCAAGGTCTGGGTCAGGTAGCCCTGCGCGCCATCCAGCCACTTCTCGTAGTTCTCCTTCTCCAGCATGAAGGCGACGAAGGCCTTCGCCGCGTTCGGATATTTGGTGAAGTTGAAGGCGAGGATCGGCAGCGCGAGCTGCAGTTCCGTCGGCTTGCCGACCGGACCGACCGGCCAGAGCGCGTGATAGGTGTCCGCGGCAAGCTCTTTCTTGCTCGCGTCGGTTTTGGCGGCCACGTAGATCGAGATGCCGTTCGCCGTGCAATAGAGCTCTCCGGCGAGGAATGCCTTGTTGTTGGAGGAGTCGTTCCAGGATGCCGTGCCCGGGATGAAGCTCTCATACAGCGCCTTGCAATACTCCAGCGCCTTCGCCGTCTCCGGCGAATTGATGATGATCTTGTCGTTCTGGTCGACCGTGTAGGCCCCGTGCCCCCACAGCACCCAGTGCAGCCAGGAATTGCCGTCGCCCGATGCATGCCCAAGTGCGAAGCCGGCCGGCGTGTTGTTGGCCTTCAGGGCCTTGCACATTTCGAGGAAGCCGGGGAAATCCTTCGGGAATTCCTTGAAGCCAGCCTTGTCGAGCGCCGATTTGCGGTAGTTCATGTAGCCGCCGTTGGTCGCGACGGGAATGCCGAGCCAGTCGTTGCCGAGCTTGCAGGTCTTGGCGGCCGCATCGGTCCAGCCGCCATATTTCTTGCCGAGATAATCGGCGACGTCGTTCATCTTCAGCACTTTGGTGGGGAAGAGCTGCGGCAGCGTGTGCAAGCCCCAGGCAAGATCGAGCCCGGAGCCGGTATTGGCCGCGACCGAGGCCTTCGGCTGCACGTCCTCGAAGGATTCGCTGAACACGTTCATCTCGGTGCCGGTGGCAGCCTTGAACGCAGCCACCATCGCGTTGAATGCATCGTCCTCGGCCGGCACGAAGCGCTTCCAGCGCATCACGGTCAGCTTGGCGCCGGGCTCGGCCTTCCAGGGCGCGCTCTGCGCCCAGGCCTTGGCGAAGTCGAACAGCGCCGGCCCGGTCAGCATGCCGGTCGCAGCCAGTGCCGTTCCGCCCTGAAGCAGAGTCCGGCGGGTAAAGTCTTGCATGTTATCCTCCCTGTGATGCTTTTTTTGTCGTCTTATGCTTCGTGGTCTGATGCGCTAGGCGTTCATGCGTTTGCCTGTCGCATCGTCGAACAGATGAACCAGTGACGGGTCGGGCTTCAGCCGCACCTTGTCGCCCGGGTTGAACTGGTGACGCTCGCGGAAGACCGCGACGACCTGCTCGCCGCCGACCTTGGCGAACACTTGCGTCTCCGAGCCGGTCGGCTCGACCACGATGATCTCTGCCTCGGCGCCGTCATCGGCGATGGTGAAGTGCTCCGGCCGCACGCCGTAGACTGCGGGCCGGCCGTCGGAGCCCGCCGGCGCGGTCTTGAGCGGCAGCTTGACGCCGTTCGGTCCCTCGAAGGTGGCAACGCCGTTGACGCGAACATGACCCTTGAGGAAGTTCATCGCGGGCGAGCCGATGAAGCCCGCGACGAACTGGTTGTCGGGCTTGTCGTAGAGCTCGAGCGGCGTGCCCATCTGCTCGACGATGCCGTCATGCATGACGACGATCTTGTCGGCCATGGTCATCGCCTCGATCTGGTCGTGGGTGACGTAGACGGTCGTGGTCTTCAGCCGCTGGTGCAGCTCCTTGATCTCGGTGCGCATCGCGACGCGCAGCTTGGCATCCAGATTCGACAGCGGCTCGTCGAACAGGAAGACCTGCGGATCGCGCACGATGGCGCGGCCCATGGCGACGCGCTGGCGCTGGCCGCCGGAAAGCTGGCGCGGGTAGCGGTCGAGCAGCGGCGACAGCGCGAGGATCTCGGCGGCGCGCTTGACGCGCTTGTTGATCTCGTCCGAGCCGGCATTGCGCAGCTTCAGCGAGAAGCCCATGTTCTCGGCCACCGTCATGTGCGGATAGAGCGCGTAGTTCTGGAACACCATCGCAATGTCCCGCTCCTTGGGCTGGACATTGTTGACGACGCGGTCGCCGATCGAGATCGTGCCGGAGGTGATGTTCTCGAGACCGGCGAGCATGCGCAAAAGCGTTGACTTGCCGCAGCCGGAGGGGCCAACCAGGACGACGAACTGGCCATCCTCGATCGGAATCGTCACGCCGTGCAGGACTTCAAAATTGCCGAACGATTTCCGCACGTCGCGGATTTGCACAGACGACATCTAGCTCCCTCCTCGAAAGTCCACGACGCCTCTCGCGCCGCGACCGTCTTGTTTTTCAGACTTCACCGAACGAAGCCCGATCTTAGCGGGCGACATTGTCGGTAGTTTGTGCGGTTTTGGCAATTTGTCTTTGGTTAGTCGTTGCTGGTAGCGCTGTCAACGTTCCTTTGTTTGCAGGACTGACTGTGTTAAGAGCAGCAAATGGGTCGAAAACGCACCAAGTCAGGCAAAATCCGGCTGGCCGAAGTCGCCGAGCTCGCCGGCGTCAGCCCGATTACCGCGTCCCGCTTCTTCCGCAATCCGGAGGCCCTGTCGGTTGCCAAGCGGACGCGGGTCGAGAGCGCCGCCAAGGAGCTCGGCTATGTGCCCAACCTTGCCGCACGCGCACTGGCCTCGCAACGCACCGAAGTCATCGGTGTATTGATCCCCTCCCTCACCAATAACGTGTTCTCGGACGTGCTGCGCGGCATCTATGACGCGTCAGAGGGCAGCCGTTACTCGATCCAGTTGTCCAACACGCGCTACAGCATTCTCCAGGAAGAGAAGTTGCTGCGCCTGTTTCTGGCGCAGAAGCCGGCCGGGCTGATCGTCACCGGCATCGACCAGACCGCCGAGTCCCGCGCGATGCTGGAGGCCGCGGACTGCCCGATCGTGCAGATCATGGAGATCGGGCCGGATCCGGTCGACATGATGATCGGCTTTTCGCACTATGATGCAGCCCGCGCGGCGGTTGCGCACCTGTTCGAGCAAGGTCACCGCAGGATCGGCTTCGTCGGTGCGCGCATGGACCCGCGGGTGCAGCGGCGGCTGGACGGATATGTCTCGGCCATGGAGGACGCCGGACTGTTCGAGCAGCGCCTCGTCGTCACGACGGCCACGCCGACTTCGGTGACGCTCGGCGGAGCCCTGTTCACCGATCTCCTGGCGCGGGAGCCCGACATCGATGCGGTGTTCTGCGCCAATGACGACCTCGCGCTCGGCGTGCTGTTCGAATCCCGGCGCCGGGAGATCGCAGTCCCCGGGCAGATCGCGATCGTCGGCTTCAACGACCTCGAATTCATGGCCTCCGCCGTCCCCACCCTCACCAGCATCCGCACCAACCGCTACGAGATGGGAAAGACGGCCGCCACCATGCTGATCAACGCGATCGAAGGGCGGCGCCCGGAGCAGCCGGTGCTCGATCTCGGCTTCAAGGTGATCGAGCGTCAAAGCTCGTTGGCACGACGTTCGGACAGCAGGCCAGTCGTTTCCGGCGCGGGCGCGGTGAACAAAATGATAGCGTTACCAAGTAGCCACGACTAGTATTCGGACTCGTGAGGAAACGACCCGCCAGCCGGGAAGGCAGATCATCGCTCGCGCCGTTGGGCATCGCACATGCCGACACCATGAGACGGACGCCAGCGCGTTTGCATTGCAGGAGAAACCAATGACAAAGAAACCAACCAATGGGCATGCCGCCGGCAGCAACGGTTCTCGCCGCCACCTTCGCTCGCAGGAATGGTTCAACAACCCGCACAATCCGGGCATGACCGCGCTCTACATGGAGCGGTACCTGAACTACGGCCTTACCCGTGCCGAGTTGCAGTCGGGCAAGCCGATCATCGGCATCGCCCAGACCGGCAACGATCTCTCTCCCTGCAACCGCCACCACATCGAGCTCGCCCATCGCGTCCGCGAGGGCATCCGCGAAGCCGGCGGCATCGCGATGGAATTCCCGACCCACCCGATCCAGGAGACCGGCAAGCGCCCGACCGCGGCGCTCGACCGCAACCTCGCCTATCTCGGCCTGGTCGAGGTCCTCTACGGCTATCCGCTCGACGGCGTCGTGCTCACCACCGGCTGCGACAAGACCACGCCGGCCTGCATGATGGCGGCGGCCACCGTGAACCTGCCCGCGATCGTGCTGTCGGGCGGACCGATGCTGAACGGCTGGCACAATGGCGAGCGCACCGGCTCCGGCACCATCGTATGGAAATCGCGCGAGCGGCTCGCGGCCGGCGAGATCGACTATGAAGAGTTCATGGAGATCGTGGCCTCCTCGGCGCCCTCAGTCGGCCATTGCAACACGATGGGCACCGCCTCGACCATGAACGGGCTTGCCGAAGCGCTCGGCTTCTCGCTGCCGGGCTGCGCGGCGATCCCCGCCCCCTATCGCGAGCGCGGCCAGATCGCCTACGAGACCGGAAAACGCATCGTCGAGATGGTCTGGGAAGACCTGAAGCCCTCGGACATCCTGACCCGCAAGGCGTTCGAAAACTGCATCGTGATCAACTCGGCCATCGGCGGCTCGACCAACGCGCCGATCCACATCAACGCCCTGGCCCGCCACATCGGCGTCGAGCTCTCGATCGAGGACTGGCAGAAAGTCGGCCACGACGTGCCCCTGCTCGTCAACATGCAGCCGGCCGGCTTCTATCTCGGCGAGGAATTCCACCGCGCCGGCGGCGTGCCGGCGGTGGTGCGCGAGTTGATGAAGCACAAGCGCATCCATGAGGATGCAGTCACGGTCAACGGCCGCGGCATCGGCGAGAACTGCAAGGATGCGCCGGCGCCCGACAACGACGTGATCTGGGCTTACGACAAGCCGCTGGTGAAGGATGCCGGCTTCCTGGTGCTGAAGGGCAATCTGTTCGATTCCGCGATCATGAAGACGTCGGTGATCTCCAAGGAATTTCGCGACCGCTATCTCAGCAATCCGAAGGACCTCAATGCCTTCGAAGGCCGCGCCATCGTGTTCGAAGGGCCGGAGGATTACCACGAGCGGATCGACGATCCCTCGCTCGACATCGACGAGCGCTGCGTGCTGTTCATCCGTGGCACCGGTCCGATCGGCTACCCCGGCGGCGCCGAGGTCGTGAACATGCAGCCGCCGGCAGCATTGATCAAACGCGGCATCCTGTCCCTGCCCTGCATCGGCGACGGCCGCCAGTCCGGCACCTCGGGCTCGCCCTCCATCCTCAATGCTTCGCCGGAAGCCGCCGCCAATGGCGGTCTTGCGATCCTGAAGACCGGAGACAAGGTGCGTATCGACCTCAACAAGGGCAGCGCCAACATCATGATCTCGGACGAGGAGTTGAAGAAGCGCCACGCCGAGCTCAGGGCCAATGGCGGCTTCAAGCATCCGCCGAACCAGACGCCCTGGCAGGAGATCTACCGCAACACCGTCGGCCAGCAGTCGACGGGTGCCTGCATGGAGCTTGCCACGCGTTATCAGAACGTCGCCGGCACGTTTGGCGTGGCGCGGGATAACCACTAGGAAAGATTGTCATTCCGGGATGCGCCGCAAGGCGCAGACCCGGAATCCATATTCCCGATCGTGGTTATGGATTCCGGGCTCGCGATTGCGTCGCGCCCCGGAATGACGAGAGACAATTCAAAGGAGAACAACATGGCAGACCGCCTCAAGGGCAAGCGCGCCGTCATCACGGCTGCTGCGGCAGGCATCGGGCGCGCATGCGCCATCGCATTCGCGCGCGAAGGCGCAACCGTGATCGCCACCGACATCAACGAGCCCGGAATCGCGAGCCTGACCAAGGAAGGCATCGCCGAGGTCGCCAGGCTCGACGTCCGCAACACCGCCGACGTCAACGCCTTTGCCAAGCGCGTCGGCAAGATCGACGTTCTGCTCAATGCGGCGGGATTCGTGCACCACGGCACCATCCTGGAATGCTCGGAAGAGGATTTCGACTTTTCGTTCGACCTCAACGTCAAATCGATGCACCGGACCATCAAGGCGTTCCTGCCCGACATGCTCGCGGGCGGCGGCGGCAGCATCGTCAACATCTCGTCCTGCGCGGCGCTGCGGCCGCCGGCCAATCGCTATGTCTACAGCGCGTCGAAAGCGGCGGTATCGCTGCTGACGCGCGCGGTCGCGCTCGACTTCATCACCAAGGGCATCCGCTGCAACTCGATCTGCCCCGGTACCGTCGAGACCCCCTCGATGCTCGACCGCGCCGCCGCGCAAGGACCGCAGGGCAAGGAGATGTTCATCTCCCGCCAGAAGATGGGCCGGCTCGGCACCGCCGAGGAGATCGCATCCATGGCGGTCTATCTCGGCAGCGACGAGAGCGCCTTCACCACCGGCGTCGATCTGGTCGTCGACGGCGGATACATGCTCTGACGCTCGGGAGCAGATCTCATGAACAAGATCGATCTCAACGGCCGCATCGCCATCGTCACGGGCGGCGCGCAGGGCTTTGGCCGCGCCATCACCGAACGCTTCGTCGCCTCCGGCGCCAAGGTCGCGATCTGGGATTTCGACGCTGCACTCGCCGAGAAGACGGCAAAAGAGATTGGCGGCGAAACGAAAGTCTTCAAGGTCGACGTCACCGACACCGCGGCCGTCGAGCAGGCGCGCGATGCCACGCTGGCCGCCTTCGGCAGGATCGACATTCTCGTCAACAATGCCGGCATTGCCGGAATCAACAAGCCGGTCTGGGAGACTGATCTGGAGGAATGGCGCAAGGTGCTGCGCATCAACCTCGACGGTCCCTTCATCGTGAGCAAGGCTATCGTGCCGGCGATGCTCGAGCGGAAATACGGGCGCATCGTGAACATCGCCTCGATCGCCGGCAAGGAAGGCAATCCGAACGCGGCGCATTATTCGGCGTCCAAGGCCGGACTGATCGCGCTGACGAAATCGCTCGGCAAAGAGCTCGCCGGCCACGACATCCTCGTCAACGCGGTGACGCCGGCAGCGGCGAAGACCGCGATCTTCGACCAGATGACGCAGCAGCATATCGACTTCATGCTGTCGAAGATTCCGAAGGGACGGTTCGTGCTGGTGGAAGAGCTCGCCGCGATGGTGGCCTGGCTCGCATCCGAGGATTGCGCGTTCTCGACCGGCGCGGTGTTCGACATCTCTGGCGGACGCGCGACCTATTGAGGAGCGCCATGATTCGGGAAGGCGGATGCCTGTGCGGCGCGTGCGGTTCGAGGCGGAGGACTCAACGTCCGCATCTTCCACTGCGATGAGGAGAGCTTGATGGAGTTCTATTGGGAAGCCAAGGACGACAAGTGGTTCCTGCGTCCCGCCGTCGAGGCGCCAGAGCAGGCTCCTATCACCGTCGAGCAGGAGGACTGGTATTGGCTGGTGAAGATCAGTGGTCGACCTCTCAATTTCCGCTTCACGGGTCTGATAGGAGCGAGGCAAAGCGCTTGGGAGTACGTCAAGCGCTACAGTCACATGCACTATGGCATCAAGTCGGTCACGCTGCGGTCGATTGAGGAGCCTCAGCGATCCGCTTCATGAAGACCTCAGGCTTGCTTATCGCGCGCCTTTGCCCGCGGTCGTCGCGACCCAGATCCCGGCAAACACCGCGACGATGCCGGCCGCTAAATTCCAGCGCAGCGGCTCGTTCAGCAGCCAGGCCCCGACCAGCGATGCCGTGACCGGATTGACCGTCACCGAGATCGCGACGCGCGTCGGCGTCGTCCGCTCCAGCGCGAAGGCCCAGAGATAGAAGGTCAGCGCTGCGCCGAAGGCACCCAGATAGAAGGCTCCCAGCCACTGCGGCAGCCCGAAGCCCGCGACGGGCGCAAAGCTGCCGCGGATGGACGAGAGCAGGATGAGGCAGGCCGCGCCGGCCGCCATGCTCATGGTCGTAAAGGCGATCGGACTGGTGCGCCGGATCAGCGGCTTCGACCAGATGCCGTACAGGGCCATGCACAGTGCGGCCGCTATCATCAGGAGATCGCCGCGCCAGGCGCCCGACGGAGCTGAGGTCAGATCGGACAGAAGCGCCACAGCAACGCCAATGGTCGCGATCACGACACCGACCGATTTGCGCCAGGTCAAGGCTTCGGCGCCGAGCGCAGCCCCGATCACGAGCGACAGCAACGGAAGCGTCGACAGAGCCAGCGCGCCGCGTGCGGCGGTCGTGAAGATCAGCGACGCGTTGAACAGGATCGGAAACAGCGCGAAGAACAGGATGCCGAGCGCGACGGCGGCACCCCAATCCCCTCGCTTCGGCCAGCGATCGCCGCGCAGCAGCGCCAGCGGCAGCAACAGGAGAAAGCCGATGCCGAACCGGAACGAGCCGATCGCGAGCGGATCGATGCTCCCCACGAGATAGCGCGTGGCACCGATGGACGTCCCGCCCAGCGCGCTCGACAACACGGCGGCAAGAACGCCGAGAACCTCGCCCACGATTCCTCCCGATGGCTTTCGGTCAGCATAGGAGACGCGCCGAAACGGGGAATGGAATTTCCGTCATGCCAGGATAAGTTTTCGTCATGACCGCGTCCGATCTCGACCCCGACCTTCTGAGGGCCTTCCTCGCCGTCGCCGATCATCGGTCGTTCACGCGCGCGGCCGCGATCCTCAACCGCACCCAATCGGCGGTGAGCGTCCAGATCAGGCGCCTCGAAGAGCGGCTGAACGTCAGACTGTTTCACCGCACAAGGTCGGGTGTGGCGCTGAGCGCGGCCGGTCACGAGCTGCTCGTCTATGCAAGACGGCTTCTCGACCTCAATGCAGAGGCGGTCGATGCGCTCCGCCCGCGCAAGCCCGATGCCGTGGTCCGCCTCGGCGTGATGGACGATTACGGCACGATCGTCATTCCGCCATTGCTGGCGCATTTTGCCAGAGGTCGTCCGGAGATCCGGGTCGAGATCGAGACGGGGCTGACGGCGACGATGCCGGCCCGGCTCGGCGAAGACTATGACCTCGTCATCGCCATGCATCCGGAAGGAAGCGGCAATGGCGAACTGCTGAGACGCGAGCAGGCAGTCTGGGCCGCAGCCGCGTCCTACTCAGCCGGGCCACAGCGCCCCACGCTGCCCGTCGCACTCTGCCCGCCGGGCTGCCTGTTCCGGCAGTGGGCCACTGAGGCCCTCGATGCCGCCGGCCGTCCCTGGCGGCTCGCCTTCGTCAGCCGGACGCTTGCAGCGGTGGAAGCGATCGCGGCAGAGGGTCTCGCGATCACGGTCGTGAAGGCTAGCACCCTGCCCCCTCGCCTGCGCGTTCTGTCCGAACGCGACGGCCTGCCGCCGCTGCCGGCGGCGGACATCCGCCTCCACCGCGCGCGCAACCCGTCGCGTCCGGCGGCACTGCTGGCGGATCATCTGCAGCGGGCAATTTCGCAATTGGGCGCCATATAACAGTAGATCGTAAAGGGTTGTGGCCCTATACGGCCTGCTTTGCAAAGCGCGCGTGCGAACCGGAACGGACGAGCCGTGAACATCTCCTTCTATGATCTTTCCGTCTGGGTGCTGCCGCTGGTGCTCGCGATTACCTTTCATGAGGCCGCGCACGCCTTCGTCGCGGACCGGCTCGGGGACAACACGGCCTCGCAGCTCGGCCGCGTCAGCTTCAATCCGCTTCGGCATATCGATCCGTTCGGCACCCTGATCCTGCCCGCGATGTTGCTATTCGCGCATTCGCCATTTCTGTTCGGCTATGCCAAGCCGGTGCCGGTGAACTTCCGCAAGCTGAACAACCCCAGGCTCGACATGGTCTGGGTGGCGCTGGCTGGGCCCGTCACCAACATCCTGCTGGCGCTGGCCGCGGCCCTCGCCTTCCATGCCCTGCCCCTGGTGCCCGCGAGCTCGGCGAAATGGGTTGCGGACAACCTCAAGAATGCCTTGGTGATCAACGCGATCCTGGCCGTGTTCAACATGATGCCGATACCGCCACTCGATGGCGGACGCGTTGCGGTCGGGCTGCTGCCCCGCCCCCTCGCCGCGCCGCTGTCCCGGCTCGAGCCGTTCGGTATGCTGATCCTGATCGGCCTGTTGATCCTGCTGCCGCTTGCGGGTTCGCAGTTCGGTCTAAATCTTGATGTTATTTCAGCAATACTGCGAACGTTGACCGGTTATTTGATTCAGGCTGTTCTGTTCCTCACCGGCAACGTTTAGTTGAACAGAACACTCCTACGCCGAAGGGCCAGAGGCCGACTTGGTCAAAGCTGCCGATATGCTGATCGCGCGACGCGCCGACACCCGCGCCCGCGCTGATTTTGCCACCTGGAACATGATGGCCAAGCTCAACGGGGCGTCCGCGCTGCCACCTGAGGCCCAGGAGTTCCTCGCCAGCTACAGGAACCTGCTGACGCAGATGAGCGAGAACGAGGCCAGCGAAGCCACCATCGGCGCGATCTACAGGGCCTATTATGTCGAGATGGGCGGCGCCGGATCGCCACCCGACGTCCGCCCCCGTCCGTCTGAACCAGCGGCGGATAATGTTACCGCTTTCCGCCGGCCGGCGCCGAAACCGAAGAAGGCCGCCTCCTTCGGAGCGGCGGCGTTCGCTGGAAGCCAGAAACGGCCGCTCCCGGTAGCGCTGATCTTTGTGTGCCTGGTCGTGGTCTATGTTGGGATCCGGCTCTACTGGCGCTGAGCCGTCTTTTTCTTCTTCGCGTCCGGCGGAGTGAAGATGATGTCGACCGTACGTTCGAACCGGTCTTCGGTCAGTCCGGCGGGCGGCTGCGGGATGGGATCGGACTTGCGGACGATCGACACCGCCGCCGCATCGTAGGCTCCATCCCCCGACGATTCCACGACATCCACCGACAGCACGTTGCCCTTCCGGTTGATCGCGAAGCTCACCTTGACCTTCTGGTTATTGGGCACTTTGCCGTCCGGATTGACCTTGTGCAGCGCCAGATGCGCGCTGATCTTGCGGTTCCAATCGGCCGTCAGCTTCAGGATGTCCTTGCCGATACCGATGACGGGCGCCAGTGCCTTCTCGGCCTCGCGCGCATCCTCCTCGAGCGTCTGCCGCGCGGTGGCAACCGATTTCGGCGAGGCTTCGGCGGCGGGAGTCTCGACCGCCTGAATCTTCGGATCGTCCTCCGTCGGTTTCTTCGCGTTGTTCTCGGTCACGACGCGGTCGGGATCCTCGACCTCCTGAGACTGATCCTTTGGAAGCTCCGTCTCCTTGGTCTCGGCCTTCTGCTCGGGGAGCGCCTGCTGTTCCTGCATCGCTTCGCTGTCGGGTCCGGGCGGCAGATCCGTCTCGGGCGCCTTGGGCGATGCCATCTCGACGGCGAACTCTGCACCGTTGGCACCCAGGCCGTCGCCGTCGTCGTCGGCCCGCAGATGCGCCAGCGCGAGCGCAGCACCACCCAGATGGAGCGCGAGCGCCGCGACCGCCGCGAGGATCCAGAGCTTCCGGGATGGCCTGACTTCGTCCGACATTGTGCGTCTTCTTAGGGCTGAGCGGCGCCTGGAGCAGGCGCCCCCGGCGCGCCTTCCAGCGCGACCAGTTTCACCCGTGTATAGCCGCCTGAGCGCAAGAGCTCCATAACTCCCATCAATTCGCCATACGGCACCGAACGATCGGCGCGCAGGAACACATACTTATCCTTGCTCATGTCGGACAGGCCGTCGAGGGTCCCGATCAACTCTGCCCGGTGAACCGGGTTCTCTCCGATCGCGAGCGTCAGATCGGGCTTGATGCTGAGGTAAGTCGGCTTGTCCGGCTTCTTCTGCGGCGTCGCGCTCGACGTCGGCAGATCGATCGGCAGGTCGACCGTGGAGAGCGGCGCCGCGACCATGAAGATGATCAGCAGCACCAGGATGACGTCGATGAACGGCGTGACGTTGATGTCATGCGTCTCCGAGAAATCGTCGTCTTCGCCGTCGTTGTCTGCGAGCGAAACACCCATGGTTCACTCCGCTGCGCGCGAATGCACGCTGCCGTGGCTGCGGTCGAGATCACGCGAGAGCAGCCGCCCCGCCGCGCCCGAGGCGCGGCTGACGAGTTCGAGATAACCCTTCGTCACGCGCGAAAAATGATTGTAGATGATGACGGCGGGAATGGCGGCGACAAGGCCGATCGCAGTGGCGAGCAGCGCTTCGGCAATGCCGGGCGCTACTACGGCGAGGTTCGTGGTCTGCGACTTCGAGATTCCGATGAAGCTGTTCATGATGCCCCAGACCGTGCCGAACAGGCCCACGAAGGGCGAGGTCGAGCCGATGGTCGCAAGCACGCCCATGCCGATCCGGATGCGCCGCTGTTCCGCGCGCACGATCTCGGAAAAGCTGGAAGCCGCGCGCTCCTTGATGCCGGCATCGCTGGACAAGCCGGCCGACATCCGCGCCTCACGCAGCGCTGCCGTCAGGAAGGACGGCAGGATGCCCTGCTTGGTGCCGAGGGCCATCTGCGCTTCGGCGAGCGAGCGCGCCTCCGCAATCTTCTTCAGCGCCGAACGAAGCTTGGTGGAGGCGACCGAAAGCTCGATCGACTTGGCAATGAAGACGGTCCAGGTCATCAGCGAGGCGAAGGCGAGCCCGATCATCACCGCCTTCACGATGACGTCCGCCGACATGAACATCACCCAGGGCGACAATTCCTTCATGGCCGGCGCGACGGCGGCCGCATCGGGCTTTGCGGTCGTCGAAACGGTGGCCGCGGGAGGCGCCGTGGGAGCGGCTGGCGTCGAAACCGAAGGCTCCTGGGTCGCGGGCGCGGAGGCTCCTGGCGCCATCGGGGTCGGGCCGGCCGGGGCTGGCTGAGCCACCGATTGCGCCGGTGCCGGGGGGCTTTGTGTCTGGGCAGAAACGGGGGATGCGAGCCAGGTGGCCGCCAGCATCAAAGCTGCGGCAAGGCTTGCTTGGAAGGACATAGTCTTCATACTTCGGCCCAGTAGCGAATGAGGTTGTGATAGATACCCGTCAATTTGACCGTTTCGGGATCGTCACGCCCGAGCCGTTCCACCAGCGCCTGTATCGCGGTGTCGAGGTCAAAGATCATGCTCCGAGCTTGATCGTCCCGTATCATGCTCTGAAGCCAGAAGAAAGACGCAACCCGCGTTCCCCTGGTCACGGGGGTGACCAGATGGAGGCTGGTCGAGGGATAGAGCACGCAGTCCCCGGCTGGCAACTTGACCTCGTGCGAACCATAGGTGTCCTCGATCACAAGTTCGCCACCGTCATAGTCTTCCGGCTCGGCGAGGAACAGCGTGACCGACAGGTCCGTGCGGATGCGAAGGCCCGTCAGGCGGTCGCCGCGGATCGCATTGTCGACGTGCAGGCCGAAATGATGGCCGCTGCTCGCCGCATAGCGGTTGAACAGCGGCGGGAAGATTTGCAGCGGGATCGCCGCCGCAATAAAGCGCGGGTTCGAGGTCAGCGCCGAGATGATGCGGTTGCCGAGCTTGCGCGCGACCTCGCTATCCGGCGGCAATTGCTCGTTGCGCTTGACCATCGCTGACTGCGCGCCGGCGGTGGAGCGGCCGTCCTCCCAGTCGCTGACGTCCATGATGCGGCGGAAATCCGCCACATCATCCTTGCTGAGAACGCCAGGCAGGCAGGTCAACATGATCAGAACTTCGCTGTCGTCACGACGTAGAATGCCCGTCCCGGCGCGACCGCCACGAACGGAACGTTGCTGCGATAGAACGAGTCGTAATAGAGCTTGTTGGTCAGGTTCTGCGCGTAGAGCTTCATGGTCCAGTTCTGGTCGATCTTCTTCTCGACGAACGCATCGAAACGCCAATAGCTCGGCAGCTCGTTGGTGTTGGCCGCGAACGTGCCGCCATAGACCTTCGAACGGTACACCGCCTGGCCGCCAAGCTCCCAACCGCCATCGAACTTGTACTTGGTCAGCATGCTGAACGACTGGTGGGCAATGTTGGCAAGCTGCAGCCCGATATTCGAAGCAACGCCGCTCTGCGTGACCTTCGACTGCATCAGCACCAATCCGCCGAAGATGCTCCAGCGATCGGTGATCTTGCCCTCCGCCTCGATGTCGATGCCTTGGATCCTGTAGGCAGCACCCGATGTGAGCAGGTTGTTGACGGTCTCGCGCGCGTTGTCCTTGGTGGTCTGGAACAGCGCACCGGTCACCAGCAAGTGGCGATCCGCAAGCTCCCATTTGGTGCCGAGCTCGATCGCCTTGTTGCGCTCGGGCCCGAGCAGGATGGTCGAGTTGGGGGGAACGCCGCCGTATTCGGTGCCGGTCGCATCCAGCTCCGACCCGAACGGATTGGCCGAAGTTGCGTAGGCGGCATAGACGCTGCCGATCGACATCGGCTTGTAGACCACACCGACGTTGTAGTTCACCAGATCGGAATTCTGCTTCACATAGTTCGGGCTATTGTTCGAGGCACTCTGGCTGTAGCCGTCGTAGCGCACGCCGCCGTTGACGATGATGGTGTCCTGCCAGTTCGCGGTGTCCATGACGTACACGCTACTGGTGTTGACGCCATAGCGGGTCGGATTTCCAAGCAGCGACGGCGTGCCGAAGGGAATGTTGGTGTACTGCGGGGAGTAGAGATTGACGTTCTGGACGGCACCGTTGCTCGTGAAAGCGGAGCCGGACAGTTCTGACGCGAGGCCGGCATAGCGGTCGATCGAGATGTTCTCGTTCGAATATTCGACGCCGAACACCGCAGTGTGCTTGACCCCGCCGGTGTCGAGCTTGAAGGTGGCCTCGTTCTGGTTGGCCCATACGTCGACGTTCTGGTAGCGGCTCTGCGCGCTCGCCGTCGTGGTCCAGAGCAGCGGATTGGGGCTGGTGGTATTCGGATTCTGCGGCAGCGTGCCGATGTAGTTGAGCAGCGAGTGCTCGCCGCGCACCTTGCTGGTCAGCGTGATGGCCTCGTTGACCTTGTACTCGATCGTGCCGGTGCCGAAATCCTGCCGCGCGGTCTGGAAGTCGCGATTGAGGAAGCCGTACCAGTTCTCACGCGGAATGCCCGCCGAGGTCACCGGCACGTTGCCCTGCTTGTAGTAGGGCACGCCAAAATCCGGATAGCCGCTGAGATCGGTATGGACGTAGTTCGTCGTGATCTTGATGTCGCTGGTCGGGGTGTACTTGGTCGAGATGAAGTTGCCCCAGCGATTGTCGGTGACGTAGTTGCGTCCGGCGACGTTGGCGTCCTGGAACAGGCCGCCCGTGCGCACCGAGAAGGTCGGATCGATGACCTGGTTCACGTCGAGCGTGACGCGCTTGGTCATGTCGGTTCCGAACTCGCTATCCATCCGCTTGAAGTTGACGTCGCCGGCCTGCTTCGTGACGATGTTGATGGCGCCGCCGGCGGTGCCCCGGCCGGCATAGGAGGATGCCGGGCCGCGCAGAATCTCGATCTGCTCGGTGAAGAAATTCTCGCGGATGGAAACCGCGGGATCGCGGATGCCGTCGATGAAGACGTCGTTGCGTGCGTCGAAGCCGCGGATGAAGAAGCGGTCTCCGAACGCGTTGCCGCCCTCGCCCGAGCCTAGCGTCACGCCCGCCGTCGAGCGTCCGACCTCCTTCAGCGTCGTGGCGTTCTTGTCCTCAAGCACTTCCTTGCTGAGCACCGTAATGCTCTTCGGCGTGTTCAGCATCTTCTCGGGAAACTTGCCCGAGGCCTGCACGTGATCGACCTTGTAGGGCGCCGCGGGATCGGCATAGGGATTGGCGTCGGCGGGGCCTGACGGCGTGACGGGAGCCGTCTGCTGCGCCTGCTGCCGCTGCGCGGCGCGGCGAAGCGCGTTGCGGGCACGGACCTGCTCGGGTGAAGGCTTCGAGGCCGCCGGACGCGGCCGCTCGACCGGAGCATCGACCGTCACCGGCGGCAGGTTCGACTGCTGCGCCTGCGCGCCGCCCGACACCGACGCCACCGCGATCAAGCTCGCGACCGCCGAAACTTTTTTGCCGGAAACGCCCGCGAACCTCTCATCCATCAAATCGAATGCTGCGACCGAACGCAACGACTTCGGTGCGACCACCTGCCCCATTACCAAACGCCCCATATTCCTGTTCGCTCATTCACTTCGACGAACGATGGCTGTTGGTATCGGCCACAAAATAGCGGGTCAATGCGAGCCGCCCGCGAGAACCCTTGAATCAATCCAGATCAAAGCGATTCTAAACTACAGTTTGAAATCGTTCTAAGATCGAGATTGGACTCGTTCTAAAGACAACGCAGAAAGACGTTCGCTCTCAGTCGCTACTCGGCGGCTTCATCAGCGAGAACAATTCGTCGACCGTCTTCTGCGCGACCGCGCGCACGCGATCGGTGCTGTCCATGCCGGCGATGTTGACGCCGTTCACGACGGCTTTGATCTCGTCGCGAAAGTCGGTGAGGAAGCGCAAGGGATCGCGCTGCTCGTTGGCGACACGCGCGATCAATCCCGTGATCAAAATCTGACACGCGATCAGCTTGCCGTTCAGCTCGTCCATCCTGCGCTCCATTCGTGGCGGCGCCGATATGAACGATGCCGAAATCCCTGACAACCGAAACGGCCTCCGCGCGATTTAGAACCGTTCTCGTGACTGATCCGAACCAGGACTCAGCGCAGCGCCATTCGGCCTGAGCACACCGCTATCGGTGCTGCGCAAGAGGGGCACGGCGATCGGTCGCGCCCGGAAAAATGCAGCCCTGCACAGCGCGGCGCCAGAGCACTGCCCAGGGCGTGCAAAGCTTTCCAATTGTTTAGGTTTCCGAACTGATAGTGCTGTTTACACTGGAACTTGGCGTGTATTATACAAGCGCGCTGGAACCGTATGATTGGCCCCATATTTCGTAAGCGTAGGGCACGAGAGCCGACACGAGACGATATGAAAAAGTCCCGGCCGATCCTCTGGATTTCGATCATCGCGGCCGTGGCCTCCGCAGGTTACTATGGTTGGCAGAGATTTGGCTCGGCCGGACAGACCCAGACAGCACAGAAGGCGTCGCCCCGCCCGTCCGCTATTCCCGTCAGCGTCGCGCCGGTCCAGAAGGCCGACTTCCCGGTCTACCTGACCGGTCTCGGCACGGTCCAGGGCTTCAACACCGTCCAGGTCCGCAGCCGGGTCGACGGCCAGATCATCAGGCTCGAGTTCAAGGAAGGCCAGATCGTCCAGCAGGGCGACCTTCTGGTCTCGATCGATCCCCGGCCCTACCAAGCCGCGCTTGACCAGGCCAAGGCCAAGAAGGCGCAGGACGAGGCAAACCTCGCCAACGCCAATCTGGAGCTCCAGCGCGCCGTGAAGCTCGGCGAATTCGCAACAACACAGCGGGTGGATACCCAACGCTCCACCGTCGCGCAGCTCACCGCCCAGATCGCCGCCGACGAAGCCGCGATCGCCAACGCCCAGACCCAGCTCGACTACACGCAGATCAAGGCACCGATCACCGGTGTCGCAGGGCTCCGCCAGGTCGACATCGGCAACATCGTCAACGCCTCGACCCAGACGGGCATCGTCATGATCTCGCAGGTCGAACCGATCTCCGTGATCTTCACCGCTCCGGAAGACCAGCTCCCCTATATCACCGAAGGCCAGAAGGCCGGCGCGCTGAAGGTGATTGCCTTCACGACCGACGGCAAGAAGACGCTGGCCGAGGGCAAGCTCGCGGTCATCAACAACCAGGTCGACACGACCAGCGGAACGATCCGTCTCAAGGCGGTGTTCGACAACAAGGACCACGCGCTGTGGCCGGGCCAGTCGGTTTCGACGCGGCTCCTGGTGCGGACGCTCAAGGATGCGACCGTGGTTCCTGATGATGCGGTCCAGCATTCCACCAACGGCCTCTACGCCTATACGGTCAATCAGGACAACAAGGCCGAGGTTCACAAGGTCAAGGTCAGCTATGGCATCGACGGACGTTCGGTCATCGAGGAAGGCTTGAGCCCGGGCCAGCAGGTGATCGTCGGCGGCCAGTTCAAGGTCCAGCCCGGAAGCCTCGTGTCGACGGCAGTGGCAAGCTCCGATCCGGCCCAGAGCAAGGTACGACAGGAATGACCGAAGGCGGGATTTCGGCACCTTTCATCCGTTATCCCATCGGCACCTCGCTGCTGATGGCGGGGATCCTCTTCGTCGGTCTCGTCGCCTATCCGCTGCTTCCGGTTGCGCCGCTGCCGCAGGTGGACTTTCCGACCATCCAGATCACCGCCAACCTGCCCGGCGGCAGCCCCGAGACGATGGCCTCCTCGGTGGCACAGCCGCTGGAGCGGCAGTTCGCCCAGATCCCCGGCATCGCGCAGATGACCTCGACGAGCTATCTGGGCACGGCGTCGATCACCATCCAGTTCGACCTCAACCGCAACATCGACGGCGCCGCGAATGACGTCCAGGGCGCCATCAACGCTGCCAGCGGCCAGTTGCCCAAAAACCTGCCCTCGCCCCCGACCTACCGCAAGGTCAACCCGGCCGACGCGCCGATCCTGCTATTGTCGGCGACATCAGAGACGCTGCCGCTGACCAGCGTCAGCGACGCGGTCGACGCCCAGCTTGCTCAGCAGATCAGCCAGCTGTCGGGCGTCGCCCAGGTCTTCATCGGCGGCCAGCAGAAACCTTCGATCCGCATCCAGGTCGACCCGGCGAAGCTCGTCGCCAAGGGCCTGTCGCTGGAGGACGTGCGCAGCCAGATTGCGATCACCACGGTCGACAGCCCCAAGGGCAATATCGACGGCGAAAAACGCGCCTACACGATCTACGCCAACGACCAGCTCACCCAGGCGAAGGACTGGAACGACGTCATCATCGCCTATCGCAACGGCGGTCCGTTGCGGATTCGCGACATCGGCCGAGCGGTCAGCGCCGCTGAAGACGCCAAGCAGGCGGCCTGGGCCAATGGCAAGCGCGGCGTCTTCCTGGTGATCTTCAAGCAGCCCGGCGCCAACGTCATCGAGACCGTGGACCGGATCAAGGCGACCCTGCCCCGCCTCGTGGCAGCGATCCCGCCCGCGATCAAGATCGAGCTCATCAGCGACAGAACCACCACCATCCGCGCCGCGGTCGAGGACGTCCAATTCACGCTGCTGCTGACCATCGCACTCGTGGTCATGGTGATCTTCATTTTCCTGCGCAGCTTCTGGGCGACGGTCATTCCTACCGTCACGGTGCCATTGGCGCTGCTGGGCGCGTGCGCCCTGATGTGGCCGGTCGGCTATTCGCTCGACAATCTGTCGCTGATGGCACTCACCATTGCGGTCGGTTTCGTGGTCGACGACGCCATCGTGATGCTCGAGAACATCACCCGCTACATCGAGGAAGGCGACTCGCCGATGGAGGCCGCCTTCAAGGGCTCCAAGGAAATCGGCTTCACCATCGTCTCGATCAGCATCTCGCTGGTCGCGGTGCTGATCCCGCTGCTGCTGATGGGCGGCATCATCGGGCGCCTGTTCCGCGAATTCGCCGTGGTGCTGGCGATGACCATCTTCGTTTCGATGTTCGTGTCGCTGACCCTGACGCCGATGATGGCCTCGCGCTTCCTGCGCGCCCATGGCGAGGTTCAGCACGGCCGCTTCTATCAATGGAGCGAGCGCGCCTTCGACGCGATGCTGCGCGGCTACGAATATGTGCTCGATCACGCCCTCGCCTGGCGGCGCACCACGCTTGCAATTTTCTTCGTCACGCTCGGACTGTCGATCTACCTGTTCGTCCTGATCCCGAAGGGCTTCTTCCCGCAGCAGGACGTCGGCCTGATCACCGCCACCTCGGAAGCCTCGCAGGACATTTCGTTCAAGGAGATGACCCGGCGCCAGGAGGAGCTCGGCAAGATCATCATGGCCGATCCCGACGTTGCCAGCGTTGCCATGTCGATCGGCGGCAGCGGCCGCGCCGGCAACAACGGCAACCTGTTCATCACGCTGAAACCTCGCGATCAGCGCGAGGCCTCTGCTCAGCAGATCATCGCGCGGCTGCGTCCGCAGTTCGACAAGGTCGAGGGCGCCCGGCTTTACATGCAGGCGGCCCAGGACGTCCGGCTCGGCGGCCGGCCGACGCGCACGCAGTTCGAATTCACGCTGCAGGACGCCAATCTTGACGAGCTCAACGAATGGGCGCCCAAGATCCTCGCCAAAATGCAGACCCTGCCGCAGCTGCGCGACGTCGCGACCGACCAGCAGACACAGGGCACAACGGTGCAGCTCAAGATCAACCGCGACACCGCCGCCCGCTACGGCATCCAGCCGCAGCTGATCGACGACACGCTGTATGACGCCTTCGGACAGCGGCAGGTCACGCAGTATTTCACCCAGCTCAACACCTACAAGGTCATTCTGGAAATCCTGCCGGAGATGCAGGGCAATCTCGACAGCTTGAACAAGCTCTACCTGAAATCGCCGTTGACCGGCGACCAGGTGCCGCTGTCGACCTTCGCGACCTGGACCACCGACCCGGTCCGTCCGCTCTCGATCAGCCATCAAGGCCAGTTCCCATCGATCACGATCAGCTTCAACCTGGCGCAAGGCGTGGCGCTCGGCCAGGCCACGGAGGCGGTGCAGCGGGCAATGGCCGATCTCGGCGCACCGCCGACGCTGAACTCCAGCTTCCAGGGCACCGCGCAGGCGTTCCAGCAGTCGCTCGGCACCGTGCCGCTCTTGATCCTCGCCGCCCTAGTCGTGGTCTACCTGATCCTCGGCATTCTCTACGAGAGCTACATCCACCCGATCACGATCCTGTCGACGCTGCCCTCGGCCGGCGTCGGCGCGCTCGCAATCCTGATGGCGGCGGGTTTCGACTTCAGCCTGATCGCGCTGATCGGCATCATCCTGCTGATCGGCATCGTGAAGAAGAACGGCATCATGATGGTCGATTTCGCGATCGCCGCCGAGCGCGACGAGCACAAGACGCCGGAGGAATCGATCCGCCAGGCCGCGTTGTTGCGTTTCCGCCCGATCATGATGACGACGATGGCCGCGCTTCTGGGCGGCGTGCCCTTGATGCTCGGTCACGGCACCGGCGCCGAGATCCGTCAGCCGCTCGGCTACGCCATGGTCGGCGGCCTGATCGTCAGCCAGGCGCTGACGCTGTTCACCACGCCCGTGGTCTATCTCTATCTCGACAAGCTCAACAACTGGTTCGCCACCTGGGTCCGTTCGGGCGATGGCGAAGGCGACGAGGCCCCCGAGCACGGCAGCGTCAAGGAAGCCGCCGAGTAAGCTTGCGCTGCGGCTTCGGCGACGCTACAGCGAGGCGCCTGTTTCACGCCAGCGCAGTTTCGCCATGCTCATGCAATCCAGACTTGTCGCCCTTGCCGCAGCCGTCTTGTCAATTGGCGCTGCGCATGCCCAGCAGGGCGCCAAGAGAAACACCGCGCCCCCTGCCCCGGCCACACAGCCTGCGCCTGCCCCGACGCAATCACAGGCGGACGGCACTCCCGGGCAGTCCGGCTGGATCGTCCGTTGCACCAGTGCCAGCCGCGATGCGCCACTCGAATGCGCGATGGAGCAGAACGCGGTACTGACCAAGACCGGCCAGACCGTCCTCCTGATCAACATCCGCATCGCGCCCGACACCCGCACGCCGGTAGCGCTGCTGCAATTGCCGCTTGGCCTCAACCTTCCCATCGGTGCCAAGCTCCAGGTCGACGAGGGCAAGACGGTCGATCTCCAGATCCAGACCTGCGAGAACCGCGGCTGCTACGCCTCGACCCCGATCGCGCCGGACCTGCTCGCCGCCTTGCGGTCAGGCAAGCAGCTGAAGGTCACCTTCCAGAACATGGCCAAGGAGACGATCGCGATCCCGATGCCGCTGGGCGATTTCTCGGCCGCTTACGACAAGATCAAGTAGCCGCTCCGCCTCACGTCACGACGTCGCTCGCCCGGAGCAGCGTCGTGAAGCCGCCATAGATCATGCGCTTGCCGTCGAACGGCATGCCCTCCATTTTCAGCCGGGGATCCGCCATCACCTTCTTGTTGATGGCATCGCGGCTCTCCCGGTCCCGGTAGACGATCCAGGCGAACACCACGACCTCGTCTTCCTTCGCCATCACCGCGCGCGGAAACGAGGTGAGCTCCCCATAGGGAACGTCGTCGCCGATGCATTCGACATAATCGAGCGCGCCGTGCTCCATCCAGATCGCACAGGCGGTCGCCGCCATCGCCTTGTAGGCCTCGAGATTGTCCTTCGGCACGGCGAGAACGAAACCATCGACATAGGGCATTAGGGATCTCCTTGGGTTGTACGGCCCAAGGACGATACTGCGCGCGGCGATCCGACCCGGAAATACGAATGCGAGTGAGGCAAAGCGTCGCGAGCGCGACGCGGCCGATCACTGGGCAAATCCTGGTCGGGAGGACAGGGAACTTCACATTGGAAGAGGGCCAGGAACTGGCTGGGGAACCTGGATTCGAACCAAGACAAACAGAGTCAGAGTCTGTTGTGCTACCGTTACACCATTCCCCACCGAAGCGCTTGAAATTGCTAAGCTTTCTTCGGAGTTCTGCAAGACTGGCTGAAAGTTCCGCAAATCAGCGGCCCGCAGGCCGGTCATATAGCCGCGCCAGCGTTTGCGGTCCAGTCCTTCTGTGAACATCGTCGCATGTTCTTACTGCGTTCACGCCCGAGCGAAACGTTGCTGCTCTTTCGGACAGTCCCGGCCTCGCCATGGGTTGACTAGACGACGATGCGATCGAAGTCTGCGGCGATCCGAGTGTTCCGGAAGATCCTTGCCGCCTCGGCGAGTATCTCCTCGTCTTCGTAGCGTCCCGACAGATGCGTCAGCACGAGTTGTCCGACGTTGTTCGTGACAGCCAAGGAACCCGCTTCCGCCGCGGTGAGATGGCCGTAGTTCCGCGCGATCGGCGCGTCGCGATCGAGAAACGTCGCCTCGATCACCAGCACGTCGGCGTCGGCAACGTATTGCGACAGCCCCTCGGTGGTCTCGGTGTCGCCGATCACGACGAGTTTCCTGCCGCCGCTCGGCGGGCCAAGGACGTCTTCCGGATCGATGGTTCGGTTGGCAAGCACGACCGGGCGCCCCGCGGCCAATTCGCCGCGCAAGGGACCGTCGGGGACACCAAGCGCCATGAGCCGATCAGGCCGAAGACGACGGCGCGCGGGGCTTTGGAAGACGAAACCAAAACTGTCGGTGTCGCGGTGGCGGACCGGAAAACAGTCGATGGTGAAATCACCGGCATCGATGACCCGTCCTTCGGTCAGCGGCGCGAACTCGACCGGGATCGGCGCCCTGCCCGCGCCCCACAGGCCTGCAAGCATCCGGATGACGATGTCGAGCGTTCCTTCCCCGCCGTGAATTGTCATCACGTCGGAAGTCTGCCGCAAGCCCAGCGTCGAGAACAGGCCGGGGATGCCGAGCATGTGATCGAGATGCGCGTGCGTCAGCAACATGCGGTCGAGCCGCCGAAAGCCGGCGCCGCTGCGCAACAACTGGCGCTGTGTGCCCTCGCCGCAATCGACCAGGACACGCTTGCCTGCGGCCTCCACGAGGAGCGCGGGATGGTTGCGCTCGGTCGAGGGAACGCTGGCGGAGGTCCCGAGAAATGTCAGGGCGAACATGGTCGTCACGAGCCCAGAAGGTGGTTGAGGCCGCCCGCCCGGCCGGCCTCACCGTCCCCAATGCCACGCGAGCAGCAGCGCGTACAGGGCCATCGACGCGACGTAGAGCGCCGCAAGCAGTGCGTAGCCCGCGATCTGGCGACTGATCGTCGCCTTCGGCGTCACCCACCAGTCGAGCGCCCTGAAGGCGGCGGGCACCAGCCACCAGCCGAGCAACTGGGTGCTGACGAGATTGCCGACGAACAGCGATAGCCAGACCGGCACGCCATGACTGTCGATCAGCGGCCGGCTGATGAAGTAGCCCCAGAGATAGACCACGGGATAGAGCACCAGCAGGACGATCAGGTTGCTCTTCCAGATGAAGCCCGGCCCTTGCTCGGGAGCCGGCGTCTTGCCGGCCGGGAACCAGAAATTGAATCCGTAGCTCGCTCGCTTCACGTTCATGCCGGCATTGAAGCGTTCGCCCTCCTTCAGCAGGGTCTGCCGCAACGGCGAGTCGAGCCACGCATTGAGATTGGCATCAGAGTCGAACGACAGGATGATGATCCATTCGTCGTGCAGGCCCGGAATCGGCCGCTCGATCTTGTGGCGCAGGAAACCCTTGAACTCGGCCTCCGCGGCCTGGATGCGCTGCTGCCATTTCAGGAACGCATCCTCGAGCCCATCAGGGACTTTGAACGAGATGACGGCCGAGACCGCGCTGTCGCGCTGAACGCCGGTGTCGGGCAGGATATGGACGTCCTCCGAACCGACGAAGAAGCGCTGCACTTCCGCGATGAGTCGTGCCCGCACATCGCTCTGGAGCCAGGCGCGTGCTGCGGAGGGGCTGGAGAAACGCAGTATCGTCACCCAGTCCACATGCGCCGGCGGTCGCGGCGGCACCACCTCCTGGCCGAGAAAGCCGGGCCAAGCCTCGAGCACCTCGCCGACCTCGCCGTTCCAGCGTGCGAACGCAGCAAAGCCATCGTCGGCAATGCGGCGTTGGATGACGAGTGCGACCGGCTGGCCGGCCGCGTCAGGAGTTGCGCTCATTGGCAGCCGTCCGCTTCAGCTCTTCTTGTAGAGACGCTTGCCCATCACCCAGGTCTCGTCGACGCAGCGATCGTCGCCGACCATCATGACGGCAAACAGCATGCTCGCGGCCTCGTCCATCGTGCGCGGGCTCCCGCCATCGGCGATCAGCGACTGATGCCACGCTTGCGCGGCCTGTCCGCCGTTCGGATCGAGGGCGACGAAATCAGCTTCCTTGCCGGGCTCGAAATTGCCGAGCTTGTCGTCGATGTAAAGACCTTCGGCACCGCCGAGCGTGATCGACCAGAATCCGCGATAGGGCGAGAGCTTGTTGCGCTCGGCCTCGGCAAGATCCTTCCGCGTGGGATCGATGCTGCCGTCGAGCAGCGTGTTGTTGCACATGCCGACCTTGTAGGCGTCGTCGAGCACGGAGATCATCGAGAAGCGATTGCCGCCGCCGACGTCGGTGCCGAACGACATCTTCACGCGATGTTCGGGATCGGTGGCGCGGCCGAGCCGGAACAGGCCGCTGCCGAGGAACAGGTTCGAGCACGGGCAGAACACCACCGCGGCGCCCTTCTTCGACATGCGGCGGAATTCGTTGTTGGAGAGATAGACGCCGTGGCCGCCGGAGAACTTTGGACCGACCAGGTCGAACTTCTCGTAGACGCCGAGATAGTCCTGGCAGTCCGGATGCTCGACCAGCACGCCGCTGCATTCGGCCGGGTTCTCGGAGATGTGGGTGTTGACCCAGCAGTCCGGGTGTTCGTGCTTGAGGCGCTGACACGCTCTCAGCAATTCCGGCGAGGCACCGAAGGCAAAGCGCGGCGTGATGGCGTAGAGGTTGCGGCCCTTGTTGTGGTACTGCGCAATCAGCCGCTTGCTGTCGCGATAGAAATTGTCAGGAGTATCGATGAAATCGGCCGGCGCGTTGCGGTCGATCCCGGTGAGGCCCGCGATGACGCGCATGTTGCGTCTGCTCGCTTCCTCGAACAACTCTTCGGTCGAGACCGGCGAGGAACTGGTAAAGGCCTGGCAGGTGGTGGTGCCGGAAGCGAGCAGCGCATCGAGGAAACGCTTCACGCCCTCGCGCGCGTAGTTGCGATCCCGGTATTTGAGCTCTTCCGGATAGACCCACTTCTGGAGCCACGGCAGCAACTGCTCGCCATAGGCCCCCAACACGCGGGTCTGCGGCAGATGGATGTGGCCGTCGATGAAGCCCGGAACGATGATGCGGTCCTTGATGTGGGTGATCTCCACGCCCGGATGCGCGGCGGAGATCTTGTCATAAGGGCCGAACGCCTTGATCACGCCGTCGGTGGCGACCATGAGGCCATCCTGGTGAAAGCGCGCCGCGGCCTGCTCGTCGCCGACGTGCTTCCAGGGATCGTCGACGAAGTCGAAGAACGTGCCGCGAATGGCAACGGTGGTCATGATTGGTTCCTCCCTTAAGTCTGTGAGTGGCGCGCCGATGGCAGCGAGATCGCGAGCAGCGTTCCGGCGACGGCGCAGAGGCCGAGATACAGCCATCCGAGCGGCGCCTGCGTTGCTTCAGGCAGCACCGCCGCGATCGCCATGGCGCCGCTCACCGCGAGATAGCAGAGCGCGCTGATCAGGCCGCCGATCAGGCCGTGGTCGCGCTCGAACAGGCCGAGCGCCATGCCGTACATCATCGGGCACAGCACGCCGCAGCCGCCGAGCACCAGCGCGCCGCCGATCGTGATCGACGCAAAATCGAGGCCCAGCGTCATGCCTGTTACGGTCAGGACGGCGGCGCCGGCGAGGAATAGCGCGAAGGCGCCGAAGCCCATCACGCGGGCCGGCATGAAGCGCGCGAAGTGCGCGCAACCCAGTTCGCCGGCGAGATTGACGCCGCCAAGGCCGAGCGCGACGAGGCCGTAGATGGCCGCCGAATAGCCGAGGCCAGTCTGGTAGAAGAACGGCGCGACGACGCCGAATGCCAGTTGCGCGCTGGCGACAGCGGCGAAGACCAGCACGAAAGCCAGGAAGCCCCGACGAACGAGCGCCTCGCGCAAGATACCGGCAGTGCGGCGCGGATCGAACGGTGCACGCCGTTCCGCTGGCAACGTTTCAGGCAGAAGGAATACGACGATCGTGGCAACGATCGCCGCGGCGATCGCAATGACCACGAAGACGCCGCGCCACGACGTCAGCTCGACGATGAAGCCGCCGGCTGCCGGCGCAAGCACGGGCGCCAATCCCCATGCGGCTCCAAGCAGACCCGAGATCGCAGTGAGCTCGCGCCCGCGGAAGCAATCGGCGGCGACCGCATAGGCGACAACGAGGCAGGTGCAGCCGCAGATGCCTTGCAGGAAGCGCAAGCCAAGCAGCAGCGAGGCGCTGGTGGCCAGCGCGCAGGCGATGCTCATCGCGATCAGCACCGACAGCCCTGCGAGCAGGACGTTGCGGCGGCCGAGCGTGTCGGAGGCGATGCCGACCGGCACCAGGGCAAGGCTCATGCCGAGCATGTAGGCGGTGACGGTGTTCTGCATCGACGCCGCGTCGGCGGCGAGATCCACCACCATCTGCGGCAGGCCGGGCGTATAGGCATCGAGCGGAATCTGGCTGAACGGCACGACGCACAGCAGGATCGGCACGATCCCGCCCTTCGCGCGGCCGGTGTCCGAAGCAAGTGCAGTCATCGCTCACGCCCCCTCGATGCCCGCAGGTCCCCGTCTTTTCGTGCGCGCAATGAGAGGCGACGATGCAGGTTGCGGATCTTGACGCGCGGAGCGTGCCAGAACTGTGTATAAAAACTCTTAGGAGGTCCCGTCGCGATACGGAATCTGACAGCTGATGCTGTGGCCGCGGAGCGCGCCGACAAAAAACGCGAAAACAACCCCATGCAAAGTAGAAATCACTGAAGAATTTCGTCCGCCGCGACTCTTGCCCTGTCGGCACGAAGGTTTGACTCGTCGGGCAAAACAGGCGCAGAATGACAACATCGCCAATTGCGAGTTCGTCGTTGCACCGACGCCATTAACCGCTCGGAAGGCATCGCTGCTTCCGATACGCGGCCGGCGCTGGCCGGGCGAAGGTCAGAGCAAGAATCCCTCGAGAGCTCCGAGAAACTGCCGCGGCGATTGAAGCTGCGGCACGTGCGCGCATCCTGGAATGATCTTGAGCTCAGCGTGCGGCAATCCAGCGGCCAGCTCGTGCGACATCGGCGGAGGCGTTGCTTCGTCGTGCTCGCCGACCAGAACGAGGACCGGAACTTTCACCGCGGCAAGCTCGGCGCGGAGATCGAGGCTAGCCAACGCCTCACATGCGCTGCGAAACACATCGGGATCGGTCCGTAAGAATGCGGCGCGACGATCCTGCATCAGGTCGGGGTGCCGCTCCTGAAACTCGGGCGCGAACAGGCGCCGCATCGCGACGTCAGTGATGGCCTCCAGCCCCTTTGCCCGAGACACCTTTGCCATGTTGCGAAATGCCTCGCGTCCGGGCTCCGAAAAGGCCGCGCCGCAATCAGCGAGAACAAGCCGGCTGGCGATCTCCGGATGCCGGATCGCCATCTGCAGGGCGACGAAGCCGCCATAGCCATTGCCGAGCACGATCGACGGCGCGCCGCCCGCGGCATCCCGCACAGCCTCTGCCATCCGGTCCGCGACAGCAGCAAGTCCGCCCTCGACCGTGCGTGAACGGCCGAACCCGGGCAGCTCCGGCGCGATGGTCTGAAACGATCCCGCAAGCTCCGGCGCGATCGCATCGAAGCTGGCCCGATCCGATAGCAGCGAATGGAAAAGAAACAGCGGAGGTCCTTCGCCCGCCTGCGCGGCGTTGACGGTCCCGTTGGCAAGAAGCCTGTCCATATTCGGTCTTTCCCTAGCTTCGTCGGTGGCTGGCATGCCGCGGAGGCCATTGATTGATAAATCAACTGTCAGGGAATTCAAGCATTTGCCTCTTGACGTGAAATATCAGGATTGTCAGATTATGGCCAACGAGGTCCAAAGAATCATGCTTTTGCGCGAAAATATCTACGATCTTCTCAGAGCTGATATTTTAGCCTGCCGGCTTACGCCGGGCGATGAAATGCGCGAGCAAGACCTTGCCGAGCGCTATTCGGTGAGCCGGCAGCCGGTTCGGGATGCGCTCCTGCGGCTCCAGCGCGAGCACCTCGTGACGGTGCAGCCGCGCCAGGGCTACCGAGTGACGCCGATCTCGCTCTCCGATGCCCGCGACCTCCTGCGCTTCCGACTCGCACTGGAGCCGGCCTGCGTCGCAGAGGCGATCGAAAGCGCATCCGACAGCGTCTTGAAATCGCTCGACGAATTCCGCCGCTTCGCGGGCAATCACGAGGACTTCATCGCCTACAATCGCGGCTTCCACACTGCGCTGGCCCATGCCTCCGGCAATCGCCGCATGGCAACGGCGCTGTGCGACCTGATCGGCCAGGCCGACCGGCTGGTCCGTGTCAGCATTTCCAACCTGAAGGGCCACGACCCCGCAAAGCTCGTCGCAGAGCACGTCGCACTGATCGACGCCATGCAGCAGCGCGAAACGCGCACCGCGGCGCGCATCATCAAGGCCCACATCGGGGACACCGAAAAGCGCGTTCTGCCGGCGCTCAAGCGCAACGCCGTCATCGTCGAAGAGAGGTCATCATGAACGTTCCCTCGAAGCCCGCGTCGATCGACGTCGAAACCCTCGGCAATTTCATCGATGGACGGGAAGTCGAAGCCGGAGACGGCGCGATGCTGGACGTCCGCAATCCCGCGACCGGCGATGTCATTGCCCGCATTCCCAATTCAACCGCCGAAGACATCGACCGCGCGATGAAGAGCGCGCGTGCAGCCTTCGAAGGCAAGGCCTGGGGCGGCATGGACACCCGCGCCAGGGCCAGACTGGTCAACAAGCTCGCCGATGCGTTCGAGGCCAATCTCGACAGCCTGTATCGGCTCGAGACTCTCAACAACGGCCGCCCGGTCAACGAGACCCGCGCCCAGCTCTCCCGCCTGCCCGATTTCTTCCGCTACTTCGCCGGCCTCGCTTTGTCGCGCCGTGACTCCGTGATCCCCGTCGAAGGCGCCTATCTGAACTACACGCTCCGCACCCCCATCGGCATCGTCGCCAATTGCACCCCGTTCAATCACCCCCTGATGATCCTGTGCAAGTCGCTCGCCGTGGTGCTGGCAACCGGGTGCGTCACCGTGGTGAAGCCGTCCGAATACACGCCGCTCACGACCTTGAAGCTCGCGCAGATCTTCACGGAAGCAGGCCTGCCGCCCGGCGTCTTCAATATCGTGCTCGGCCTCGGCCCCACCGCCGGCAAGATGCTGGCCGAACACGGCGACATCAACAAGCTGGTCCTGACCGGCGGCACGGAGGCCGGCCGCATCGCCGGCAGCGCGGCCGCAAAGGTGTTCGCGCATCAGACCATGGAACTCGGCGGCAAGACGCCGGTGATGGTGTTCGACGATTTCGACGTGGACCGCGCCGTCAACTATGCCGCGTTCGGCGCCTTCATCGGCGCCGGGCAGACCTGCGTCTGCGCCTCGCGCCACATCGTCCAGGCCTCGATCTACGACGAGTTCGTGGAGAAGCTGCAGGCCAAGACCCGCACGATCCGCGTCGGCGATCCCTTCGATCCCAGCACCCAGATGGGCCCCGTGATCTCGGCCAAGCAGCGCGACCGCGTTCTCACCTATGCAGGCTATGGTCACGCCGACGGCGCGCGTCTCGTCACCGGCGGCGTTGCCGCCAAGGTGCCGGGCCACGACAACGGATATTTCGTCGAGCCGACGGTCTTCGCCGACGTCAAATCGGACATGCGCATCTTCCAGGAGGAAGTGTTCGGTCCCTTCACCTCGGTGACACCGTTCAAGGACGAGGCCGATGCGCTCCGGCTCGCCAACGACTCGCCGTTCGGCCTCGCCGCAGCGATCCGTACCCGCGACGTCGCCCGCGCTCACCGTGTCGCCGCCGCGGTCAAGGCCGGCATCGTCTGGATCAACGATCATCACCGCCTCGACCCGGCCTCGCCCTGGGGCGGCGTCGACGATTCCGGCATCGGCCGCGAATGCGGCGCCGAAAGCTTCAACGACCATTTCAACACCAAGAGCGTGATGGTCGCGACCCACGAGCAGCCGTTCGACTGGTATCGCGACACGGCCAATCAGAAGCGGCTGAACTAGCAAAACTGCACCCGGCCGACCGCCCATAGAAGGCGGGCCGCATCAACCAGAATGACAGTCAAGGGAGAGCGTCAATGTCGACATCGGTAAACGCGGGCAGCCGTCTCGATCGGCTGCCGATCGGTCCATTCCACCGCCGCATCATGCTGCTGATCGGCATCGGAATGTTCTTCGACGGTTTCGACATCTACATTGCCGGGACGGTGCTCAGCGTCACGCTGAAATCAGGCTTTTCGACGCTCGCTCAGAACGCGGCCTTCATCTCCGCGACGTTCGTCGGCATGATGCTGGGATCGTTCGGCACCGGCTTCCTCGGCGACCGCCATGGACGTCGCTTCACCTATCAGTTCAATCTGCTCCTTTTCGGCATCGCTTCCCTTGCCGCGGCATTCGCGCCGAACATGGCCTTCCTGATCGCCTGCCGCTTCGTGATGGGCGTCGGGCTCGGCGCGGAGAACGTCGTCGGCTATTCGACGATGACGGAGTTCGTGCCCGCCCGCACCCGCGGCAAATGGCTCGGCCTCACCGCCGTATGCGTCGTGACGGGCCTGCCAGCGGCACTTTTGATCGCATCCGTGCTCGTTCCGCAATTCGGCTGGCGCTCGATGTTCGTGCTCGGCGGCATCGGCGCGCTCGTCGTCTGGTACATGCGCAAGTCGCTGCCGGAATCCCCGCGCTGGCTCGAAGCCGTGGGACGCACCGCCGAGGCGGAAGCGTTGATGCAGGCGATCGAGAAGGAAGCGGCGCAAGGACAGCCCTTGCCTGCTCCAGCGCCCACGACACCCGCTCCGGTCGCTCCCGATCTCGGCACGTTGTTCACTGCGCCCTTGCTGTCGCGGATGATCGTCGGCGCCGTCTGCCTGATCACGATCAACACCCTGCTCTATGGCTTCGTGACCTGGCTGCCCGTGTTCTTCGTCAAGCAGGGCCTGTCGGTCGCGACATCGTTCGGCTATTCGCTGCTGATGGCGCTCGGCGCGCCGATCGGCGCGGCCATCGGCGCATTGACCGCCGACCGCTGGGGCCGCAAGCCAACGATCATCGGCGCGTCGCTGATCTCGGTGGCGCTGGGCATGCTCTATCCCATGATCTCGGATCCGATCCTGCTGCCGGCCGTGGGCTTCGCACTGACGGTGCCGATTTATGTCCTGGTCGCGCTCCTGTTCGGCATCTACGTTCCAGAGCTGTTTCCGACCGAGGTCCGGCTGCGTGCGTCAGGCATCGTCAATACGCTGGGGCGCGGCGCCACGATCGTCACGCCGTTCCTGGTCGTGTCGCTGTTCGAATCGCGCGGCATGGCAGGCGTCATGGCCCTGATGATCGGCTTGCTCGTGGTGCAGATCGTCACGGTCTGGGTACTCGGCATCGAGCCCCGACATCGCAGCCTCGAGGAGCTGAAGGCGGAGGAGACTCCGGCGCCGGTCCTCAAGGAAGCGTCCTGAGAGGCCTTCGGACGAGCGCGGCCTGCATGGTTCGAGACGCCCGCTTGCGGCGGGCTCCTCACCATGAGGGTCTGACATCTGGCTACATAACGCCACCTCATCCTCAGGCCCTCCGTAGGCGTGCGTCGCGAAGGACTGGGGCGCAGGCAGCTTGCCACCCCGACCGATGGGCAGATCTGCGAGATAGCTACGTCTTGTCGGCCGATTGCGCTTCCACCGCCTGGACGGCGACATCAGCGACCTGCCGCAGCGCTTCGCGGTCCGCGCCCGAGGACGCCATCACGCCCATGCCGACCGACACCGCGGAGACATAACGCGCAAGCGCGGCGGGATCGGAGGTTGGCTTGAGATCGCCTTCGGCCTTGGCGCGAATGAAACGGTCGCGGAGCTGGTCCTCGTTCTGGGCGCGGCGCGCGGCCAATTCGAAAGGGACGTTCTCGGAGCCGGTGCCGCAGGCGATGCCGCCTTGCACCAGCAGGCAGCCGGGCGGATTGGCAGGATCGGTCTGCTTGTCGGCGATGCCCATCAACATCCGCTTGGCGACGGCGCGGGCGGTGGGGGCTGCCACCACCTCCTCCATCCAGATGTTGCGCAGCTTGGTGTAGCGGTCGAGCGCGGCCTTCAGCAGGCCCTCCTTGTTGCCGAAGCAGGCGTAGAGACTGGGCGGGTTGATGCCCATGGCCTCGGTGAGCTGGGCAATGGTCGCGCCCTCATAGCCATGGCGCCAAAACACTTCCATCGCCTGGTCCAACGCCATTTCGGCGTCGAATTCGCGGGGGCGTCCCATGCCCATGTGCCTGTCTCCTCGGAATTCGCGTTCTGCAGAAGGCTTAACGTCGATTCCTAACTATTTGTTCTAATTCTACTTTCCCAGGGCCTTCCAATTCTTGCGGTATGCCGCTACAATTTTCTTAGTGAATGGTACATAAGTATCTTGCACCGCGGTATCCAGCTCCACATCTGTAGTGAACACTACATATCTGGAGCGCGCAAATGCCCCCCTCCCAAAACACTTCCCGCACCGGCCGTTTCCGCCGCCTTCTGGGCGGCATCGCCATCGTGGGCGCCCTCGCCGCGGCCGGCTCGATTGCGACCGGCCGCTATTTTCACGCGGCGCAAGCGACGGCACCGGCCGCCGCGGCCGAACAAGCCGTTTCCGTCACCGTCGCGATGATCGAGCCACGGCAGACCGTGCTGTGGGACGACTTCTCCGGCCGGCTGGAGGCCATCCACCGCGTCGAACTCCGTCCGCGCGTTGCGGGTGCGATCCTGTCGGCGAACTTCACCGAAGGGGCGCTGGTGAAGGCCGGCGACGTGCTGTTCAAGATAGATCCCGCCCCTTATGCGGCCGAGGTCGACAAGGCCGCGGCCCAGCTCGAAGCTGCGAAAGCGCGCGTCGTCTTCACCCAGAGCGAGCTCGAGCGCGGTGCGCAGCTCGTCGGCAACGCCGTGGTGACGCGCCGCGACTATGACCAGCGCGACAACGCCAACCGCGAAGCCATCGCCAATGTGAAGGCGGCCGAGGCGACGCTCCAGACCGCAAAGCTCAATCTCGACTACACCGAGGTGCGCGCTCCCGTGGACGGCCGCGTCGGCAAGATCGAGGTCACCGTCGGCAATCTCGTCGCCGCCGGCACCGCGTCCCCGGTCTTGACCTCGCTGGTCTCGATCAATCCGATCTACGCCTCGTTCGATGCGGATGAAGAGCTCGTGCTGCGCGCGCTGAACTCGATCGCGGATGCCTCCGGCAGGCGCGGCGAGCTCGACCAGATCCCGGTCGAGATGACCACGTCGGGCGGCCTGTCCGCGAAGGGCCACATCCAGCTCATCGATAACCAGGTCAACGGCCAGAGCGGCACCATCCGTGTCCGCGCGGTATTCCGCAACGAGGACGGGCGCCTCATCCCCGGCCAGTTCGCCCGCGTGCGCATGGGCCAGCCGAAACAGCAGGCACTGGTGATGATCGACGAGCGCGCGATCGGCACCGACCAGGACAAGAAGTTCGTGATGGCGGTCGGCGACGACAACCGCGCCGTCTACCGGCCAGTCACGCTCGGCGGCACCGTCGATGGGCTTCGTATCGTCACCTCGGGTCTGAAGTCCGGCGAGCGCATCGTCGTGAACGGACTACAGCGTGTGCGTCCCGGTGCCCTGCTCAAGACGGAGATCGCCGCAATGGGTGCGCGCGGGCGGCAAGCGGCCTCCAACCACAGCAACAAGGACGTGGTGCAACGCTAACACTCTTCGTCATCCCGGGGCGCGCGTAGCGCGAACCCGGGATCTCGAGATTTAGATACTCCGATCTTCTCACTTCTGGATTCCGGGTTCGCGCGCGATGCGCGCGCCCCGGAATGACGGTGAAACGGTCGGAGTTCGGGAAGATATGCCCAGGGGCAAAACCAATGAATCTCTCGAAGTTTTTCATCGACCGTCCGATCTTCGCCGGCGTGCTGTCGGTGCTGATCTTCCTCGCCGGCCTGATCTCGCTGTTCGCGATGCCGATCTCGGAATACCCGGACGTGGTGCCGCCCTCGGTCGTGGTGCGCGCGACCTATCCCGGCGCCAATCCCAAGGTGATCGCGGAGACGGTGGCAACCCCGATCGAGGAGCAGATCAACGGCGTCGAGAACATGCTCTACATGTCGAGCCAGGCGACCACCGACGGCGCGATGACGCTGACGGTGACGTTCCGGCTCGGCACCGATCCCGACAAGGCGACGCAGCTGGTGCAGAACCGCGTGCAGCAGGCCGAGCCGCGCCTGCCGTCCGTGGTGCGCCAGCTCGGCATCATCACCAAGAAGTCGTCGCCCGACCTCACCATGGTCGTGCACCTGCTGTCGCCGAACGGCCGGTACGACATGACTTACTTGCGCAACTACGCCGTGCTCAACGTCAAGGACCGCCTCGCGCGGATCGACGGCGTCGGCGACGTGCAACTTTATGGTGCCGGCGACTATTCGATGCGGGTCTGGGTCGATCCGCAGAAGGCCGCCGAGCACGGCCTGACCGCGAGCGACATCGTGCGCGCGATCCAGGCGCAGAACGTCGAGGCCGCCGCCGGCGTGGTCGGCTCCTCCCCGAACGTCAAGGGGATCGACCTGCAATTGTCGATCAATGCGGAAGGCCGGCTCGCGAATGAGGAGCAGTTCGGCGACATCGTGGTCAAAACCGGCGCACGCGGCGAGGTCGTACGCTTGCGCGACGTCGCGCGCGTCGAGCTTGGCGCCTCCGAATACGGCCTGCGCTCGCTGCTCGACAACAAGCAGGCGGTGGCGATCCCGATCTTCCAGGCGCCCGGCTCCAACGCGCTGCAGATTTCCGACAACGTTCGCGCCACCATGGCCGAGATCAAGAAGAACATGCCCGAGGGCGTGTCCTACCAGATCGTCTACGACCCCACCCAGTTCGTGCGTTCCTCGATTGAAGCCGTCATCCACACGCTGCTGGAGGCCATCGCCCTTGTCGTTCTGGTGGTGATCCTGTTCCTCCAGACCTGGCGCGCCTCGATCATCCCGCTCCTGGCCGTGCCGGTGTCGATCGTCGGCACGTTCGCGGTGATGCACGTGTTCGGCTTCTCCATCAACGCGCTCAGCCTGTTCGGCCTGGTGCTCGCGATCGGCATCGTCGTCGACGACGCCATCGTCGTGGTCGAGAATGTCGAGCGCAACATCGAGGCCGGCCTGTCGCCGCGCGATGCCACGTACCAGGCGATGCGCGAGGTGTCGGGTCCGATCATCGCGATCGCCATGGTGCTGATCGCAGTGTTCGTGCCGCTGGCCTTCATCTCCGGCCTCACCGGGCAGTTCTACAAGCAGTTCGCGCTGACGATCGCGATCTCGACCGTGATCTCGGCCGTCAACTCGCTGACGCTGTCGCCGGCGCTGTCGGCGCTGCTGCTCAAGGGCCACAACGAGCCGAAGGACAAGCTGACGCTGGTCATGGAAAAGAGCCTCGGCTGGTTCTTCCGCGGCTTCAACAAGGCCTTCACGCGCTCCTCCGAGAACTACAGCGGCAGCGTTGGCAAGGTGATCTCGGGCAAGGCCGCCGTGATGGGCCTCTACGTGGTCCTCGTCGGCATCACTGCCCTCTTGTTCCAGCAGGTGCCGAGCGGCTTCGTGCCGGGGCAGGACAAGCAGTACCTGGTCGGCTTCGCCCGCCTGCCCGATGGCGCGACGCTCGACCGGACGGAAGAAGTCATCCGCAAGATGAGCGACATCGCGCTGACCCAGCCCGGCGTCGAGAGCTCGGTGGCATTCCCGGGCCTGTCGATCTCCGGCTTCACCAACTCGTCCAACGCCGGCATCGTGTTCTCGACGCTGAAGCCATTCGACGAACGCAAGGATCCCTCGCTCAGCGGTCCCGCCATCGCGGCCGAGCTGAACAAGAAGTACGCGGGCATCCAGGAAGCCTTCATCGCCATGTTCCCGCCGCCGCCGGTCAACGGCCTCGGCACCATCGGCGGCTTCAAGCTGCAGATCGAGGACCGCGCCGGTCTCGGCTATGACGCCTTGAACGAAGCGACGAACGCATTCATGGCTGCAATGCAGAAGGCACCGGAGATCGCCGGCGTGTTCTCGAGCTTCCAGGTCAACGTGCCCCAGCTGTTCGCCGACATCGACCGCACCAAGGCGCTTCAGCTTGGCGTGCCCGTGACGGAGGTGTTCAACACGCTCCAGATCTACCTGGGCTCCTATTACGTCAACGACTTCAACAAGTTCGGCCGCACCTATTCCGTTCGGGTTCAAGCCGACGCGCCGTTCCGCGCCCGCGCCGACGACATCAGGCAGTTGAAGGTGCGCTCGTCCTCGGGCGACATGGTGCCGTTGTCCGCGCTGCTCACGATCCGCCAGAGCGCGGGTCCGGAGCGCGCGATCCGCTACAACGGCTTCCTGTCCTCGGACATCAACGCGGCGGCCGCGCCCGGCTTTTCATCGGGCCAGGCGCAGGAGGCGGCGACGCGGATCGCCGCAGAGGTGCTGCCGCCGGGCTTTGCCTTCGAATGGACCGACCTGACCTATCAGGAGTTCATCGCCGGCAATTCCGGCATCTGGGTCTTCCCGCTGGCGATCCTGTTGGTGTTCCTGGTGCTGGCCGCGCTCTATGAGAGCCTGACCCTGCCGCTCTCGATCATCATGATCGTGCCGATGGGCCTCCTGGCAGCGATGTTCGGCGTCTGGATCTCCAAGGGCGACAACAACGTCTTCACCCAGATCGGCCTCATCGTGCTGGTCGGCCTCTCCGCCAAGAACGCGATCCTGATCGTCGAATTCGCGCGGGAGCTCGAATTCGCAGGCCGCACGCCGATCCGGGCCGCGATCGAGGCGAGCCGCTTAAGGCTGCGTCCGATCCTGATGACGTCGATGGCGTTCATCATGGGCGTCCTGCCGCTGGTGCTCTCGACCGGCGCCGGTTCGGAAATGCGGCGAGCCATGGGCGTTGCCGTATTCTCGGGCATGATCGGCGTCACCGTGTTCGGCCTGTTCCTGACGCCGGTGTTCTATGTGCTGCTCAGAACCGTCACCGGCATGAAGCCGCTGATTCATCATGGCAGCGACATCAGTGCGGCGCCGGTCCACGGACCTGCCGAGTGAACCGCGTCCCGCCGCGGCACGCCCCCGGCGGGACCAACAAGATCGGATCGATTATTTCCGATTCTCTTCGCAGAATTTCAGCGCCGCCAGCGCCTCGCCGGCACGCGGGATCTGCATCTCGATGCTGTCGTCATCGTCGTCCTCGAAATCCAGCGTAAGGCGCTTGGCCTTCGCGAGCCGATCCATGATCGATTGGTCGTAGGCGAAAATGCCGCGCACGGTGGTCTTGTCCATGACCTCCCACTTGGCCTTCTTCATGATGTCGGCGTCATCGGTGCCGAGGTCGGCCCGGAGGACCTCGCCGGACCTATCCCATTCCCAGCCATCGTAGATCATCACGATCACGATCGCCTGCTCGGAATAGGTGATCACGATGACGTAGTCGCGGTTCTCGTCATCCTTGTCCTTGTAGCCGCGGCTCGCATTGCAATGCGTGTCCTGCGCGCGCCTCTCGATGGTCCAGTCGCCGACTTTGGATTGTTGCGCAAGGGAGGGGCCGGCGCTCAAGATGCCTGCAAGCAATGCAGCGCCGCGACTGAATCGACTCATATCGGCCTCCAGCACGCTGCCCCGTGCTGAGATGATCACCTCTGTCGGCGGCTCGCAAGGATTTCAGTCGCCCGCACAGAACGCGGCTGTGCCCTACCCCTGCCGCGGCACGATCGCGATCGGAGTAAAGGTGTAAACCTCCTCGCCGTTCTGGTTGAACATGGTCCATTTCACCAGCGCTATGCCCTGCGGCTTCGACTTGGACGGCGTCAGGCTCATGACTTCGCCGACCAGATGCAGCCGGTCGTCGGGGCGCACCGGCATCGTCCAGCGCAGGCCGTCGACACCGGCGCCAATGAGCGGATGCGGGCCGAACGGGCGGGTCTGGATTGCGAGGTTCATGGCGATCGCGGCGGTGTGCCATCCTGAGGCGGCAAGCCCCTTGAACAGGGTCGTCTTGGCGGCCTCGTGATCGAGATGCATCGGCTGCGGATCGAACTCGGCGGCAAAGCGCTTGATGTCGGCCTCGGTGACCACAACTTCGGGGGACTTGAACCGCATTCCGACGGTGAGATCGTCGAACCACTCGACCTGCGCCATGATTTTGCCTCGCAGTATGATGCGCCGCCTCGGAGAGGCTGCCTAGAGGGCTTGGGCAATGACGGGATATAGCGGGCTCGCACCGCGTAAACCAGCGCCGGGTTCCGCGCGAAACCCCTTTCCCGATGCGACGAAACACGCCTGAAACAGATCGCCGGTTAAGTGGTTGTCAAAATAAGTACAGGGACGGCCACCATGCAATTCATCCTCGACCTGATCTACGAATACTCCTGCTGCCAGAACCTCGTCGCCCAGCCGCTACGGGAGGACGAACTATGATCGAGTTGATCTCAGCCCTGCTCGCCCTTTGCAGCGTCGGCGTCTTCGCGGCGCATGCGCTGGACGCCTACCGCTCCACGCATTACTGACGCCTCGGCCTTCCCGGCGCTAGAAGGGCCGGCGGTAGAAATGCTCGGAATGCGTGGCCGGCGGAAACCGGTTGGCGAGCGCCAGCGCTCCCCTCTCGTCCGTCTCGAGCGCGATCTTCTGCGCCAGCATCACGTCGCCTGGCACCAGGAAGCCTGACGGAACGAAGCACCAACCCATCGTGGCGCGCCCGTCGCCGTCGATCTCGTGCACATTGGCGGCCGTGCCGTAGTGGATGCGATAGGTTCTGCCGGTATCGCAGCCGACGACGTCGAAATACCGGTGCTGCTCGAACTGAACGCGCTGCGCCGGCGACAGCCATTCGGCCAGCAGCCGGCGGCCGCGCGCGTCCGGCGTGTTCTCGCCGAAGAAGCGGCGGTAGAGTTCACGCAGCGCATGCAGACGCGCACGCGCCGGCGCGCGGAGCCAAACTGCCGCGATCATGGGCAGCTCAGATCAACCACCGACCAGGCGGGGATAGAACAGCGTTTCCTGCGCGGTCGGGTCGAACGATCGGATCCGGGTAACTTCGCCGGGCCCGGTTCGAAGAGCGGCGGTGAAGCCGGCTCCGGTCAGCTCCCGAAAGCGCCGTTCGGCTCGCGCCAGCGCCTCGGCATTGCCAGGATCAAACTCGTGGCGCGTATCGCCAGTTTGGTCCATCACGATCTGGGTAGCCATGTTGAGTCTCCTCATGCCCAGCCCTGAACTCGATCAAAGCAAACGTCGTGCCGTCAGTTCCAGTTGGCAACAACTTTCTCGCGCCGGCGCATCACTCCTTGCTGAGCAGCCCAAGACGAGACGAGATTGTCATCGCGTTCTAGGCTCTTGTTTAAGCATGATCTTTTCGAAAAACCGCTGCACACTCCTCCGGATCATGCTTCAGCGCGAAGCGGCGGCGCCTCCGCCCTCGTCGATCTGCCGGCCCATCAGCGCGATTGCCTTCTGATAGACGCCTGCAGCATTCCAAGCCTCGATCGCGGCAAAATTCGGCTCGCCGGGCTGGTACCCGGCTCCCGCGCGCCAGCCATGGGCCTTGAGGAAATTCGCGGTCGAACTCAGCGCATTGGCGGCAACTTCGAGGTTGCCGGTGCCGTAGGCCAGAATGCTCTTCGGCATGAACTGGGTCTGACCGACCTCGCCATGCATCGAGCCGCGGGTTGATCCCGACAGCGTACCGCGGTCGATCAGCTTCAAGGCAGCATAGAGCTGGTCGGTGAAGAATTCGGGCCGCCGGCAGTCATAGGCAAGGGTCGCAATCGACGACAGCATGTTCTGATTGCCGCGCTGGCTGCCGAAGCCGGTCTCCATGCCCCAGATCGCGATCAGGGGTCCGGGCGGGACGCCATAGCGCTGCTCGATCGAGGCGAACAAGGCGGCATGCGACTGCTTGAGCTGCCGTCCCTTGGCAACGATGGTAGTGGCGCCGCGCTTGGCGAGGAACTGATCGAGCGTCAGCGAGAAGCTGCGCTGGCCGCGGTCGGCCGCGATGGTGGCGCTGGCATAGTTCGTCTGCATCAGGGCCGAGAGTGCGGTGGGGCCGACGCCCTTGCCCTGCGCCTCCGCGCTGAATTCGCGTTTCCAGGCCTCGAAACCCGCCGGCGAGCTGCCGCATTGCGCAGCCTCAGCCGGGGAGGCCAGGCAACCGAGCAGCGTCATTGCGCCAAAAACCGCTCCCGCAACAACCCTGCCCCTGATCATACCAATCTCCGTCCTGTACCGTTCGGCCGCGCCATCTTAACCGGTGGAACGCGCCGACTCCATGGCCGGATCATAGGACAATTCGAGGCCTTCCAGATCGCCCTCCTCGCGCCATTTGTCGAGCAGCCGCAGGAATGCCATCGGCCCGCGCCAATATTGGCTGTTTCTTGCCGCGATCGGATCGAACACGCCTTCGTTGTTGTAGTAGCCCGGCGTGCATTCGGCGAGATAGGTCTGCCGGCCGAGTGCGGCCCTGACGACCTCGTCGACCCAGGCGTTCTCGGCGGCAAGCGTCGGCTCCAAGGTGCGCGCCTTACGGTCTCGGGCCTCCTTGATGACATAGGCGATGTGCTGCGATTGCTCATCGATAATGTGCGGAAAATTGGCGCTCTGTCCGGCCTGCACCGTGACGATCAGGAAGCAGTTCGGGAAGCCGCGGCTGTAGAAGCCGTGCAGCGTCTTGACGCCGTCGCGCCACCGCTCGGACAGGCTCGTGCCGTCGCGGCCATACACCTCGAAGCCCATGCGGCGCGCGTAGTCGGTGCCGACCTCGAAGCCGCTGGCATAGATCAGGCAGTCGAGCTCATAAGCCTTGCCGGCGACGACGACGGCATTCTCCGTGATGCGCTCGACGCCCTGCCCTTTGGTGTCGACGAGATGCACGTTGGGGCGATTGAAGGTATCGAGATATTCGTCGTGGAAGCACGGCCGCTTGCAGAATGCCTTGTACCAGGGCTTGAGCGCAGCCGCGGTCGTCTCGTCCTCGACCACCGCGTCGACGCGGGCGCGGATCTCCTCCATCTTGCGGTAATCGGCCTGCTCGATCACCTTCAGCGCCTCGTCCATCGAGGTCACCGGCTGGGGCTGACGACGCGGCGCCAGCAGGATCTCGCCGAGCAGGCCAGTCCAGCCGTCCCGCACCAGATCCCGTTCGAAGGGATCGCCTGAAATCACGGCCGTAAAATTGTCCATCCGTTCGCGCTGCCAGCCTGGCTTGAGGCTCTGCGCCCAGGCCTGATCCGTCGGACGGTCGTCGCGAACGCCGATCGCAGACGGCGTGCGCTGGAACACATAGAGCTCCTTCGCGGAACGGCCGAGATGCGGCACACATTGCACGGCGGTGGCGCCCGTGCCGATGATGCCGACGCGCTTGCCGGCGAGACCGGCCAGGCCACCGTCCGCATCGCCGCCGGTGTAGCCGTAATCCCAGCGGCTGGTATGAAAGCTGTGGCCCTTGAACGTCTCGATGCCGGGAATGCCCGGCAGCTTCGGGCGGCTCAGCGGACCGCCTGCCAGAATGACGAAGCGCGCGCGGATGCGATCGCCCCGATCGGTCTCGACCAGCCAGCGCGCTTCCTGCTCTTGCCAAGCCATCCGCGAGATGACGGTCTGAAACAGCGCGCGCTCATAGAGCCCGAAATGACGGCCGATGCGGCGCGAATGCTCGTAGATCTCGGGAGCGCGTGCGTATTTGCGCACCGGCATGTAGCCGGTCTCTTCCAGAAGCGGCAGATAGATGTAGCTCTCGGTGTCGCAGGCGGCACCGGGATAACGATTCCAGTACCAGGTGCCGCCGAAGTCGGCGGCCTTTTCCACGATACGAAAATCCTCGATGCCGGCATCGCGCAACCGCGCGCCACACAACAGACCGCCGAAGCCGCCACCGACGATGAGCACTTCAGTCGCTTCGCTGACGGCGGCGCGCGCAAATCCGGGATCGGCCCAGGGGTCGTCGAGATAGCGACCGAATTCGCCCGTGACCTCGACATACTGCGCCTTGCCCTCGGCGCGCAGTCGACGGTCGCGCTCGTCGCGGTAGCGGGCACGGAGCGCGGAAACATCGACCGTAGATGCGCCGGTTGTGCCGGTCTTGTGTCTTTCCGCTGACATTCATCTCCTCCACCGCGAACGCTGCTTCGCCGGCAGCTCACATCACGTTAGCCCTGAAAAAGTGCCGCACGCAATCATGCTCGCCGTTTTTCGCGTGAACGCCGCGTGGCGTTCCGCTAACCTCGCGCGCAAAATCACAAGCCTGCGCCATGCAACGACGCGGCGACCTGGAGGAGACCATGCAGGGATTGATGATGGACATGCCGCTTCTGATCAGCGGCCTGATCCAATACGCAGCCGACTATCACGGCGAGGCGGAGATCGTCGCGCGCGAGATCGAAGGCGACATCCATCGCTACAGCTATGCGGACGCCCATCCCCGCATCAAGCGCATGGCGCTGGCGCTCAAGCGGCTCGGCATGAATCCCGGCGACCGCGTCGGCACGCTGGCCTGGAACACCCATCGCCATTTCGAGATGTTCTACGCGACGCCGGGCATGGGCTACGTGCTGCACACCGTCAACCCGCGGCTGTTTCCCGAACAGCTCGTCTACATCATCAATCATGCCGAAGACCGTCTGCTGTTCATCGACCGCGCCACGCTGCCGCTCGTCGAGGCGATCGCACCGCAGCTCAAGACGATCGAGGCCTATGTCGTGATGTCCTCGCGCGAGCGCATGCCCGAGACGAAGCTTGCGAACGTCCATTGTTACGAAGAGCTTCTGGGACGCGAGAACGAGGCCGGCTTCGCCTGGCCGGAGTTCGACGAGAAGTCCGCCTCGACCATCTGCTACACCTCGGGCACGACGGGCAATCCCAAGGGCGTGATCTATTCGCACCGCGCCGCGATCCTGCAGACCATGACCTGCTGCAATTTCGACTTCCTGCCGGGCCATGTCGAGGGCGTGCGCGAGGTGATGATGCCGATGGCGCCCCTCTTCCACGGCAATGCCTGGAACATGCCGTTCACGGCGCCCTATACCGGCTCGAAGCTGGTGCTGCCCGGCCGCAACTACGAGCCCGACAAGCTCTATGAATTGCTTGAAGGCGAGAAGGTCACGCTGTCGGCGGGCGTACCGAGCTTCTGGCTGATCCTGCTCGACTGGCTCGGCCGCACCGGCAACAAGTTCTCCACGTTGCGCGCAACGTTGTCGTCCGGTTCGGCGCCGCCGCGCGCGATGGTCGAGAAGCTGAAGCGCGATTATGGCATCGACTATATCCAGGCCTGGGGCATGACCGAGGCCCTGGGCTGCTCGATGCCGGGCTTGCGTCCCGGCTCGGAGCACCTCAGCGAGACGGAGAAATTCGACCGACGCCAAGTCTCGGGACGCGCCTGTTTCGGCACCGCCTTGCGCATCGTCGACGATGCCGGCAACGAGTTGCCGCGCGACGGCAAGACCGTCGGTCATCTGCGCGCCCGGGGCCCCTGGGTCGCCTCGGGCTACATGAAGCTGGAGGAAGGCCTCGATCGCGACGGCTGGCTAATCACCGGCGACATGGCGGTAATCGACCCGCAGGGTCACGTGACGTTGACCGACCGCTCCAAGGACGTGATCAAGTCCGGCGGCGAGTGGATCTCCTCGATTCAGCTCGAGGACATCGCCTTGTCTCACCCCGACGTGCTGCAAGCCGCCGTGGTCGCGATCGCGCACGAGAAATGGCAGGAGCGTCCCCTGCTCCTCGTCGTCCGCAAGAAGGGCGCGACCGTCGACGGCAAGACGCTGCTCGACCACATGCGCCCAAAGATCGCGAGCTGGTGGATGCCGGACGCGGTGGAATTCCTGGACGAATTCCCGATGACCGGCACCGGCAAGGTGCTGAAGTCGGCGCTGCGCGAGAAGTTCAGGGAGTACCGCGTCGCGTGACGCGACGCATCATCGCGCGAAAGTCCGCGCCGCCCTCGATCCTGGAGACGAACGATGCTCTACCCGATGTCACCCAAAGTCGTCGAGCTCAAGCGCAAGCTCGAAAGCTTCATGGACCGGCACATCTATCCGAACGAGGAGCGCTTCTATCGCGAGGCCGAGGAGCTCGGGCCGTGGAAGGTCTATCCCGTCGTCGAGGAATTGAAGCCGCTGGCGCGCGCCGAGGGGCTCTGGAATCTGTTCCTGCCGGAGTCCGGCCACGGCGCGGGTCTTTCCAATCTCGAATATGCCCCGCTCTGCGAGGTGATGGGGCGCTCGCACCTCGCGCCCGAGGTGTTCAACTGCTCGGCGCCCGACACCGGCAACATGGAGGTGCTGGAGCGCTACGGCACCGAGAAGGACAAGGAGCGCTGGCTGAAGCCCCTGCTCGCCGGCAAGATCCGCTCCTGCTTCGCCATGACCGAGCCGGCGGTCGCATCATCCGATGCGACCAACATCGAGAGCTCGATCGTGCGCGATGGCGACCACTACGTCATCAACGGCCGCAAATGGTACACGACGAATGCGACCGACCCGCGCTGCAAGATCTGCATCTTCATGGGCAAGACCGATCCCGACAATCCTGACCGCCACAAGCAGCAATCGATGATTTTGGTGCCGATGGACACGCCCGGAATCGAGGTGAAGCGTCCCCTGCCCGTGTTCGGCTTCTACGGCGTGCCCGACCGCGCCTCCGAAGTGGTGTTCACCAATGTGCGGGTCCCGAAGGAGAACATGCTGCTCGGCGAGGGCCGCGGTTTCGAGATCGCACAGGGCCGCCTCGGGCCCGGCCGCATTCATCACTGCATGCGCCTGATCGGCCTGGCCGAGCGCACGCTGGAGAAGATGTGCCGCCGCGTGCGCAGCCGGGTCGCCTTCGGCAAGCCGGTCTCGGAGCAGACGGTGACGCAGGAGCGCATCGCGGAATCCCGCATCATGATCGAGCAGGCCCGGCTGCTGACGCTGAATGCGGCCCACGCGATGGACACGGTCGGCAACAAGGTGGCGAAGGCCGAGATCGCCATGATCAAGGTCGCCGTGCCCAACATGGCCTGCCAGATCATCGACTGGGCCATTCAGGCCCATGGCGGCGGCGGGACCTCGAACGATTTCGGCTTGACCCAGGCCTATGCGACCGCGCGGCTGCTGCGTCTTGCCGACGGGCCGGACGAGGTTCACCGGAACCAGATCGCACGGTTCGAGCTGAAGAAGTATTCGAACGTTTAGAGGACCGACTCATCAAGAGCACAATGACATCTTCCCTTCTCCCCTTGTGGGAGAAGGTGGCGCGAAGCGCCGGATGAGGGGTATCCATCCGCACGGCAAATGCGGAGAGAGACCCCTCACCCAAGTGAGCGCGTGTCCACGAGTAGAGATGCCCTCTCCCACAAGGGGAGAGGGCGCAACAATGCGCAGCCTGATCGTCGTGGCCTAGTATCGCGCACGGCTGCAATCAGCGCCCAGACCGCTTCGCCTCAGTTCACCACATACACATCAGGATCGGCGCTCGAGCTTGGCTTCTTGAAGGCGTTGCGCAAGGCCGGCGACAGCGGGACGTTGTAGTTGAGGCCGTTCGGCGGGGTTGGCGATTGCAGCCACTTCTTGTAGAGCACCTCGATCTCCGGGCTTGCATAGAGCTCCGCTGTTGCGCGGTCGGCGAGCGCCTTGAATGGCGCATCCTCCCGCCGCAGCATGATGCCGTACGGCTCCGGTTTCGAGAACGCCTCATCGCTGATCATGTAGGCTTGCGGCTCCTTCGACCGCGCGATGGCGACGGCGAGCTGCACGTCGTCGAGCGCGTAGGCCTGGGCGCGGTCGGTCTCCAGCAACAGGAAGGCCTCGGCCTGGTCCTTTGCCGGCATCACATTGATGCCGAGATTGCGCTCGGTGTTGACCCTGGCAAGCTGCGTCAGGTTGACTGATCCCGCCACCGCCGTGACCGCCTTGCCCTTGAGATCGTCGATGGTGTTGATCTTGGCGGCCTTCCTGGCCGCAAACCGCGTCGCGCTGAGGAAATGCGTGTTGGTGAAGGCGACCTGCTTCTGACGGTCGGCATTGTTGGTGGTCGCCGAGCAATGCAGATCGAGCGTGCCGTTGACCATCAAGGGAATCCGGTTCGACGAGGTCACGGCGAGCGTGTCGACGGCGATGTCGGGCATGCCGAGCTGCTTCTTCACGGCCTCGACGATCCTGAGGCAGATGTCCATGGCAAAGCCGACCGGCTTCTGGTTGCCGTCCAGATAACTGAACGGGACCGAGGCCTCCTGGTAGCCCAGCGTGATCTTCCTGGTGTCCTTGATCTTCTGGAGCGTGCCCGAGAGGTCTTCGGCTGACGCTGCGCCGGCGAGACTACTCAGGGCCAGGAAAAGAACGGGTAGACGCATAGGCTGCTCCTCAATGGGGTCGTCGACCTTGTCGCGACGGAATCGCGGAGGTGATAACCGACGCATGCAGCGCCCGCCAGACGGGGCAGCGACTACCAGCTATCGCACTTTTCAATACTGGGCGAACGGGAGCCGCTTCACTGGCACGTCAGCTGCTGTTCGAACCAGCCGCTCAACCGCTCCGCCAGGGGCGGCCACATCCGCTGAAAGTTCGCGAGCTTGCCGACATTGGCGCGGTATATGTCCCGCAACTCCCGCTCGATGGCCGGCAGATCGACTCCGGTGCAGCCCCCGTCCCTGACGATGGTCTTGCCGGCGACGACAACCTCCTTCACCAGAGACGCATTACCCCTTGCGAACAGCAGCGCCATGGGGTCTACCGGCATGATCCGGTCGCGGTCGAGCCGGTCGAGATCGATCACGACGTAGTCGGCGGGGTTTCCGGTACCGAGCTCACCGCTCCCGGGCGCGCCGGTGGCGCGGCGCCCGTTGCGGATGGCGAGCGAGAACAGCTCGGCCGGTGTCCACGTCTGCCTGAAGCCGAGGCCGCCATGGACCATCTGCACCAGCCGCATCTCGCGCAGGATGTCATCGTCCTCGTCCAGCGCCAGCCCGTCGACGCCGACTGCGATGGCGCAGCCGCATTCGCGCGCGGCGGCAATCGGAGCGAGTCCCGAGCGTAGATGCATGTTCGAGCTGAAATTGGTGACGATGCGCGTACCGGAGGCCGCGATCATCTCCAGCTCATCCGGGCGGGCATGGATGCAGTGCGCCAGCGTCAGCCGCTCGGAGAGGAAGCCAACGTCGCGAAGCCAGCGCACCATGTCCGGAAAATTCTGATCGGCCCAGGCGCGCTGGTACACGGTCTCCAGCAGATGCATGTGGATCCGGCGGCCGGTTCGCGCCGAATTCTCCGCCACCGCTTCCAGCAGCGGCTTCGAGCACCATTGCACGCCGGCAGGCCCGAGCTGCACGTCCACCATCGGACCGGCGATGGCCGAGGCAATGGCCTCCGTGAGTTCAATATACGCCTTTGGCGACATCGGCGCGCGGACGAACAGCTCCTCGACGGTCTTGCGAGCATCGCTGGAGAGACCCGAGAGCGCCGGCTCGGCATCACCGTAGACGATCGGATTCTGGTCGCGCACGGCCATCGCAAACGCGATGCGGATGCCGACGTCGGACGCAGCCTTCGCAATGGCTTTCGCCTCGTCGACCAGGGGCATCGTCCCGCTCGGGCGTGTGTAGTGCACCATCATCGCCGCGCAGCCGGCCCTGGCGGAACGCGCCAACGCAGAGGCCGCGGTCAGATAGGGATCAACGGGCGTGCCCAGTGCGGTGCGCAGGATCCAGCTTTCCAGGGGCATGCCGACCGCGCCGAAGGACGACGCGGTGGCACGGGCGTGGTCATGGGCGTTGACGAAGGCCGGGATGACGAAGGAACGTGGCCCCTGCCCCGCTCCTTCCGCGATTTCGGTGATGACGCCGTCATCGTGCCGCAGCACGACGTTGTCGCTGACACCGAGGTCAGGGCCACGGAACAGGCTCGTTGCCGAAATCTCCGCCGCCATGGCCGTCGCTCCGGGATCAGTTGGCCGTATACACCAGCTCCCGCTCCGCGCGGGGCGGCAGGAACTCGCGCGAGAACACCTCCGCCGGCGTCGGCGTCCGGGCGAGCTGATAGCCCTCGACCACGATGCCGATGGCGCGGGTCATGCGGTCGTCCTTGATGTCGCCGATGCCGATCTCCTTCATCTCCGGCGAGACGATCAGCTTCTCGAAGGAATATTGCAGCCGGCGCTTCTCGACGTCGGCGTTGATGAGGTTGTCGTAGTTCGTCGCAGCCTTCATGCCGGCGTTCTGGTCCTTGGCGACCGCGATCGCGCCCTTGTTGATGGCGCGCACCAGGCCCGCGACGGCCTTCGGGTTCGAGGCGATCAGCTTGCGGGAGACCATCACGCCGTTCGAATAGAGATCGAGGCCGTACTCGCCGAACGAGAACCATTTGAAGTCCTTGTCCGGATCCTGGCGATTCAGCACCAAATTGAAATAGCTCGTGATGTTGAAGACGAGGGCCGCATCGATGTCGCCCTTGATCAGCATCGGCTCCTGCAGGTTCGGCGCCATGTTGGAGATCTTGATCTTCTCGCCGTCGAGCCCGTTCTTGCGCGTGAACACCGGCAGAAGGCGCGTCGTCGGCGTGCCCTGCGCGCCGCCGAGCGTGTGGCCTTCGAAATCCTTGATGGTGTTGATGCCGCTGCTCTTCTTGGCGACGATCGCGAACGGCGGCTGGTTCCACATCATGTAGACCATGACGGGCGCCTCCTGCGGCTTGCTCGAGGCATTCTGGATGATGGCATTGACGTCGCCGAAGCCCGCGTCATAGGCGCCGGACATCACGCGCGTGACGGTGGCACCGGAGCCCTCGCCCTGGTCGATGACGACGTTGAGCCCCTCCTCTTTGAAGAAACCGTTGTCCTTGGCGTAGAAGAACGCGGCATCGCTGCCCTGGGTTTTCCAGCCCAGCGTGAACTTGATCGTGGTTTCCTGCGCCGTGGCGGCACCGGCGGACAGCGCCAATCCCAGCAGCGCGGCGGTTACGTTCCTCAACATCGAGACCTCCTCAAGCTTCGTTGCGTGACAGTTGGAAAATCAGGTTGCGATCACGTCGTTCTTGCGCGTGGCCCAGCCGGTGACCCGCCCTTCGATCAGCGAGAACACGACGTAGAGTGCGACGCCGAGCGCGGCGAGCACGAACAGGCCGGCAAAGACCAGCGGCACGTTGAAATTGGAGGACGCGGTCATCATGACGTTGCCGATGCCGCGGTTGGAGGCGACGGTCTCCGACAGCACCGCGCCGACGAAAGCGTATGAGATCGCGACCTTCAGCGAAGCGAAGAAGAAGGGCATGGTCCTGGGCAGGCCGACGTTCCAGAGGATGTCGAGCTTGCTCGCGCCGAGCGCCTTCAGCACGTCCTCGAGCTCGGGCTCGGTGGTCGCAAGGCCCGTGGCGATATTCACGACGATTGGAAAGAAGCAGATCGACAGCGCGGTCAGCACCGCCGGCACCGTGCCGGAGCCGAACCACAGCACGAAGATCGGCACCACCGCGACCTTGGGGATGGAGGAGAAGCCGATGAGCAGCGGATAGCAGGTATCGTAGGCCGTCTTCGACACGCCGATGATGGCGCCGAGGGCGACCCCGAGCGCGACGCCAAGCACGAAGCCGAACATGGTGGTCGCGAGCGTCTGCACGATGTGCGGCCACAGCACCGGGAAGCGCTGGTACAACGTCAAGAACACCTGCGAGGGTCGCGGCAGCACCAGATCCGACATGCCGGTCATCAGGCAGAACAGCTCCCAGGCGACGAAGAACAACAAGATCAGCCCCGCCGACCACGCCTTCTGCCTGATATCGATCCCGAACATCAGCCTGTCCCCTGCTCAGCGGCGCTGCGCGCATCCTCGATGAAGGTCCGCAGCTTCTGGTTCAGCGCAACGAATTCCGGCTCAAAGGTCATGGCGACGGTGCGCGGGCGCGCAAACTCGACGCGGCTGTCGTCGAGGATGCGGCCGGGGCGCGCGCTCATCACGCAGATGCGGCTGGCGAGAAAGCCGGCCTCGCGCAGATCGTGGGTGACCAGCAGCACAGTCGGCTTGTGCGTCATCCAGAGGGTCTGGAGGATCGTCCACAGCTCTTCGCGGGTGAACTGGTCGAGCGCGCCGAACGGCTCATCCAGCAGCAGCATGCGCGGTTCGTGGATCAGGGCGCGGCACAGATTGGCGCGCTGGAGCATGCCGCCGGAGAGCTGCCAGGGGTAACGGCTGCCAAAGCCCTTGAGGCCGACCTGCTCCAGCAGCGCGTTGGCCTTGTCACGGAATTCGGTCTTGCGCAGCTTCCGGAAATTCGAGCGGAAGGGCTCGACGATCTTCAGCGGCAACATGATGTTCCGCTCGATCGTCATCCACGGCAGCATGGTCGGATTCTGGAAGGCCATGCCGACCCGCATCGCGCGCGCCGCGACTTCGCGGCCGCCGACGATGACGACGCCGCTGGTCGGCTGCACCAGGCCGCTGACCAGACGCAGAATGGTCGATTTGCCGCATCCTGACGGGCCGACCAGTGCGACAAACTCCCCGTCGGCGATCTTCAAGGTGGTCGTCGACAGGGCGGGCACGGCGCGGTCGCCGCGCCCGAAGGTCACGGAGGCCTCGGACAGTTCGATGGCCGTGGCGGCGGCGCCTTCGGAAACGGGCTGGCCGTCAAACTGGGCGTTGGGTTGCATGCGCATCACAGCCAAAGTGCATGCAAGCTAGGTGCCAGCCTGCCGTCCCCGCAAAATCAATGATTTGCCAGATGCCCTCGGCGAACGGCCGGAGTCGATTTAGGCAATCTGGACATCAAACTGCATGCATTTGGAGCGCCGGATCGCAGCGAGACTGTGCTACAGAGAGGCTTCGACCCATCCCAAGGATTCGCCGATGGCGGCGCGCGCGAGCAGCAAGACTTCTGAATCGTCGGACAAGGTCAGCGTGATCTGCCGCGCGCTCAGGCGCGCGATCATCGAACAGGCGCTGGAGCCTGGCGCCAAGCTGCCGGAGGATGCGCTCGGTGAACGCTTCGGCGTCAGCCGCACCATTGCCCGCCATGCGCTGGGCCAGCTCGCCGCGGAGGGCCTGGTCGAGCTGCGCCGCAACCGGATCGCGGTGGTGGCGACGCCGAGCTGGCAGGAGGCGCGCGATGCCTTCGACATCCGCATCGAGCTCGAACGGCTCGTCGTGCGCCAGCTTGCGGGCAAGCTGACGAAGGCGCAGATCGCCGAGCTGAACGCCCATGTCGATGCCGAGGACCGCGCGCGCGGCGGCACGGACGCCGTCTCGATTCGCCTCGCCACCGAATTCCACATCCTGCTCGCCCACATGACGAACAGCCCGATCCTGGTGCGCTATATCAGCGAGGTCGCCTATCGCTGCTGCCTGACGCTGTCGCTCTACAGCCGGCCGCATTCCAGCGAATGTGCCATCAACGAGCACCGCGCCATCATCGCCGCGCTCGCCAAGGGCGACGCGGCCAAGGTGATGGAGCTGATGCACCATCACCTGGATTCCGTGGCCAATCGTGCGCTGGTTGCTCCCACTCCGCAGCGCGGCCGCGACCTCCTCGATATCCTCGCGCCCTATGCCGACGAGGTGACGAGCGATCGCGTCGTCAAGCTGTCGAAAATCGCGCGGAGGGGCTAAGCCTCGATCCCGCGCTGAACGAGAATGCGCTCGGCGCTGTCGTTCCACACGTCCATCTTCACGATCTGCCCGCCCCTCACGACGAAGCGATCGACATAGCGGTTGCCCTCGAACGGCGTGCCGTCCATCCATTCGCCGTAGAGCGTGCCGACGCTGTAGACGACGGTCTCGTCCGCGCCCGGGCAGACGTCGAACCGGTCCATCTTCTTCTTCACCCAGCGATAGCGCCTGGCGTTGAAGCCGGTCGGCCCGCGCGGATGGTCGAACGCGCGACCGCCGGTGAACGTGATCACCGTGCCCGGCTTCATATAGGCCGCAGCGGCATCGGGATCCGGTATCATCGAAGCGTTGAGATAGGCTTCGACAATCTCGGCGTCAGTCATCGGGCTTTCGGCTTTTGCGGGAGTAGACATCGCGGGGTTCTCCGGATGTCGCCATCTTACAATCCGGGCTTCAAAGTGCATGCACATTTTTTGGACAATCTGACCCGAGCACTGCACACAATCTGGAGCTGCCCGCTCCCACGGCTTCCGCTAGGCTGCCATAGCTGAATCCAACGCCATGACCACCCAAGCCGCCTTGGACCTGATCTTCCGCAACGCGCTGTTGCGCTCTTCCGCCGCACCCGTCGATATCGGCGTGAAGGACGGTCGTATCGCCGTGATCGCGCCCAAGCTGGCCTGCGAGGCCGCCGAGGTCGATCTCGGTGGCCGCCTCGCCCTGCCCGGCTTCGTCGACACCCACATCCATCTCGACAAGGCCTGCCTGCTTGGCCGCTGCGGCCACGATCACGGCAACGTCTCGGAGGCGATCCGCGCCGTCGCCGCGATGAAGAAGGATTTCACGATCGAGGACGTCTACGCACGTGGCGCAAAGGTGCTTGAACGCGCCATCGTCAACGGCACGACGCGGATGCGCACGCATGTCGAGATCGACCCCCGCATCGGCCTCCGCGGCTTCGAGGCGGTCAAGGCGCTGAAGCGCGATTACGCCTGGGCGGTCGACCTCGAGCTCTGCGTCTTCCCGCAGGAAGGCCTCACCAACGATCCCGGAGCCGAGGAGTTGCTGATCCAGGCGCTGCGCGAAGGCGGCGAGGCCATCGGCGGCTGTCCCTACATGGACACCGACCCGAACGCCCATCTCGCGCGCATCTTCGATCTAGCCCAGGAATTCGACGTCGATGTCGACCTTCATCTCGATTTCGACCTCGACCCCTCCTGGTGGCACCTCGACGAGGTCTGCCGCCAGACCGAGCAGCGCAACTACGGCGGACGCGTCGCGATCGGCCATGCGACAAAGCTGTCGGCGTTGTCGCCGGACCGGATGAAGGCCGCCACCGCGCAACTGGCGAAATCCGGCGTTGCCGTCACCGTCCTGCCCGCGACCGATCTCTATCTGATGGGGCGCGAGGCCACGCACAACGCACCGCGTGGGCTGACCCTCGCCCACAAGCTTGCCGACGATGGCGTGCTCTGCTCGGTCGCCACCAACAACGTGCTCAACCCCTTCACGCCGTTCGGCGATGCCTCGCTGCTGCGGATGGCGAATTTCTACGCCAATGTCGCGCACGCCTCGGTGAGCGATTTCGACACCTGCCTGGACCTCGTGACCGAGCTGCCGGCCCGGCTGATGAACCTCGCCGACTACGGCATCGAGGTCGGTAATCCCGCCGACCTCATCGTGCTCGATACGCAAGACAGCCGCTTCGCTATCGCCGAGTTGCCCGATGTCCTGATGGGCTTCAAGGGTGGCCGGCAGACATTTGCGCGGCAGCGGCCTACCCTGTTCACTCCCAAGAGCTGAGAGCGGTCATATCCCGGACATTCCGCGATGCTGCACGCGGAGAGTTTTCAGACCGGCGGCGCGGTCTTGAGCTGATTACTTGGTGCGGTTGATCTTCGCGAGGATCCGGTCAGCCTCGGTCCGCCAATCCGCGCTGCGGGCGAAGTCTTCCGTGCTCCTGGGACCGAACAGCCCCTCATCGGCGAGATCAGCCACCCAGGCCTGCCGTTCGGCAGTGCCTTGCGCGGACCATGGCGTCAAACCCGCCTCGCGTACGGTTTCAGCGACCTCACACACCTCCTCGGCGCGGCGACGGCCGTGCTCGATCACGCGCTGGAAGACATAGGCGCCCTGCTTCTCCCAATCGATGCCGGGAAAAGTTTCCGCGAGCGAGGCCAGCACCGCATCCTCGACACCATAGGCGCGCGCGGTCGTAAAACTTTCGATGACCATAGCTTCCAAGCCCTTGATCATGATGCTGCGGCACATCTTGACCGCGGAGGACACTCCGAGCCTGTCGCTCGCAACCTTCGCGGCAAATCCGATCGCGTTCAGCAGCGGCTCCAGCTCCCTCGCACCGGGCCCGCCGAGCAGCAGCGGCACCTTGATGCGATAGGGCGGCACCGAGGTCATCACCGCGCCCTCGACATAGCGCCCGGCGGCGCCGTCGATCAGTGCAGCGGCGCGCTGCTTGGCGCCCGGAGAAGCCGAGTTGAAATCGAGGAACCAGGTGCCCTGATTGATCGCCGCGGCACAGGCCTTTGCGACCGGAACGGCCTGGCTGGCGGTGACCGCAGAGATGATGAAATCGGATTTCGCGGTCAGCTCGGCGTGCGACGCTGCGAGCACCACGCCGAACTTCGCCGCATGCCCCTTCAGCGGCGCGGCCTGCAAGCCACCGAGCTTGATATCGTAGGCTGACACCTTGATATCCTGCTGGCGCAAGTCCTCGGCCAGGATCCGCCCGACCTCGCCATACCCGACCAGTCCGATCTGCCAGCGCCTGGGATCACCTGCCATCAGTTCAATCCTCGTGTCGTCTCGTCCAAGAGATCCTCGACCGCATAGCGGCGCGGAATCAGCGCCTGTTGGAATGCGTAGTCGATGATCAGCTCCAGCGGCTTCCTGTTGGCCTCGATCCCGAACGGAACGAGATCGGGTGCTGCCGCAGGCCCTATTTGTTCCTTGTTCCGCTTGAGCAGATCATAAACGCCCGCGACCACGTCAAGACGCGATTTCGCGAGCTTCTCAGTCACGACCACGAGATGGTTGACCGGCACGACACCACGACGGGCGTACCATTTGGCGGCCTCGGCGGCGGGATCAGGGAATAGCGGCTTCAGCTTGGGATTATCGGAGGTCTCGCCGAGCACGGCATCGAGCTCGCTGTCGATCAGCATCTGGAGAATCTTCTTGTCCTTCGGCGCGCGCTCGGTGGTGTCGACATATTCGGACACGTGCGGATCCTCGAAGGTCACCCAGCGGATCCTGTCGAGATCGACGCCATAGTCGTTGGCGAGGATGCCCCTGATCCAGGCGCCCGTCGTGGTCGTGAAGGAGCGGATGCCGACACGCTTGCCTTCGAGATCGGTCGGCCCGAGCGTCCCCCTTTCAGGATTATAGAGCGCGTAGGCATGCTGGAAGCGTCCGAGCATGGTCGCCGGCAGCAATACCAGCGGCTTGCCGTGCGCCTTCGCCATCAGGTAGGTGACGATCGCCATCTCGCAGACGTCGAAGGCCTGCTCGCGCACCATCGGCTTGAACGCCGTGTTGGTCGGTGTGTACTCGATGAAGTCGAGATCGAACAGGTCGGAACGAAGCGCGCCGCTCTTCACCGCCTGGACATGAGGGTGGCTGCCGAGAACGGCTTTCAGCTTGAGACGATCCATCCGCCCGCTCCGCTTCTCTAGAGCATGATCCGAAAAAGTGCGCAGCGGTTTTCCGGAAAGATCATGCTCAAACAATATTGCCGCTCAGACGTCCTCGGGATTGTCGACGTACACCAGTCCGGCCTTCGTCAGCGCCTCGCGCATCCCGTACATGTCGAGACCGAGCTCGCCGGAGGCAAGCCGCTTGCGCTTGCCGCCCTCGTCCGCGTTGCGCTTCTTCGCCCTTTCGGCCACCTCGGCCGCATAGCGCTTCGGCACCACCACCACGCCGTCGTCATCGGCCACGACGATGTCGCCGGGGTCGACATTGACGCCGGCGCAAACCACGGGGACATTGACCGAGCCGAGCGTGGCCTTCACCGTGCCCTTGGCGGAGACCGCGCGTGACCACACCGGAAAGCGCATCTCGTGCAGCGCTTTGACGTCGCGGCATCCGGCGTCGATGATCAATCCCTGGACGCCGCGCGCCTGCAGCGATGTCGCAAGCAGCTCGCCGAACATGCCGTCGGTATTGTCGGTGGTGCAGCCGACGACGAGGACGTCGCCCTTCCTGCATTGCTCGACCGCGACATGGATCATCCAGTTGTCGCCGGGCTGCGCCAGCACCGTCACCGCCGGTCCGGCGATCGACGCACCCGCCCAGACCGGACGCAAGTAAGGCTTCATCAGGCCGATGCGGCCATAGGCCTCGTGCACGGTTGAGACACCGTATTCTGCCATCCCGGCGGGATCGGCGCGCTTGATGTTGCAAACGACGACCGGCTTCATGCCAATTCCTCGGCGACGGTCGGAAACAGGCGCTGATAGGCCTCGCCATAGGTCATGGGCACGCCGGTGTTGCGGCTGCCCTGGATGCCGCGGTTGAGCGCGACGCGCTCGTAGTAGCCCCAGAGATGCTTCTGCGCGGCGAGGATCTGGAACGCCTCGTACTTCTCCTTCCAGACCTCGTCGATCTTGAGGAGGAGGTCCGGCTTGTAGTTGCACTGCTCCGGCTGGTGCGGCTCGAACAGGAACACCGGCGGCGCAGAATATTTGTACTGCGCGCCGGGCTTGTGGCCCATCGCCTGCGCGACCACGCGCGTCTCCTGCGCGAAATGCGCCGCATTCGGATGGTCGAAATTATAGGGATCTTCCAGCGCGTGCGTCAGCACGAAGCTCGGATTGAGCTCGCGGTAGATGTCGACCATGCGGTCGAAATGTACCTCGGTGAGCTTGAGCGGATAATCACCGCAGTCGAAGAACTCGATCTCGGCACCCAACAGCTTTGCGGCCCGCTCCGCCTCGTCCTTGCGGCCGGCCTTGACCGATTCCAGCGTCGCGCCTTTCTCCTTCCAGGCGAACTGGCTCTCGCCGCGCTCGCCGAACGACAGGCAGACGATCTTCATGCGATAGCCCTTCTTCGCATGCAGCGCGATGGCGCCGCCGGCGCGCCAGACGAAATCGCCGGGATGGGCGGTGATCACGAGACCTGTCTTCATGGGACGAACTCCCTTCTTTCGCTTGTAGGCAATATTGATCGGAGCCCCTTCATTGGTCGAAGCCAAACAGGCGCGCGGGATTGTCGACCAGAATCTTCTCCTGAAACTCCGGCTCCGGCGCGAACAGCGGGATCAGATCGACGAGATCGCCATCATTCGGCATCACCTTGACGTTGGGATGCGGCCAGTCCGTGCCCCAGATGACGCGATCCGGCGCGGTCTCGACGATCTTTCGCGCAAACGGCACCGCATCCGTGAACGGCGGACCGGCCGAGGACACCCGCTCCGAGCCGCAGATCTTGACCCAGCACTTCTCATCGCGCTGCATCAGCTCGATCAGGATCCTGAACGGCAGCTGATCGAGCCCGTCGGCAGCCTTCACCCGCCCCATATGGTCGATGGTGTAGCTCAGCGGCAGCTTGGTCAGCATGTCGGCATATTCCGGCAGGTCGATCGCATCGAAGTGCAGATCGATGTGCCAGCCGAGCGGCGTGACCATCGCGACGATGCGGTCGAACACACGTCTGTCCGGTACGCCGCCGAGATGGCGAACGAAATTGAAGCGGCAGCCGCGGAAGCCGCCGTCATGCAGCACGCGGAGCCCGCGTTCGGTGATGGTATCGTCGATATTGGCGACGGCACGGTAGGCGCCGCCGCTCTGCGCGATGGCATCCAGCGCGACCGTGTTGTCGGTGCCGTGCACGCTGGCATTGACGATGACGGCGCGCTCGACGCCGAGCTTGGCGTGCAGCGCGCGAAAATCCTCCAGCGGCGCGTCAGGCGGCGTGTAGGAGCGATCCGGCGCGTAAGGATATTTCGCACCGGGCCCGAAGATGTGGCAATGCGCGTCGCAGGACAGCTTCGGCAGCTTGAACTTCGGCGTGCGCGTGTTTGGATCGGGCGGCGGAATGGTCGGCGTGTACATCATCGTCATCAGGTGAGCCCGCCGAAGCGGGACCGCTTGCTTCAAGACTTGCTGCTGACGACCGGCCGCCGCCGCGCCGGCGCGGCTTGATCGAGCGCGGGTGCCTGGAATGCGGCGACCGTGGCCTGCACCAATTGCTCGATGGCCCCTGCGGCATCGCTGCCGTCGGCCTCGCCGCGCGACAGGCGCGAAACGCGCTCCGGCGTCACCAGCGAATAATAGAGCGCACCGAGCAGAAAGTGGCTGCGCCAGACGATGTCCGTACGCGGAATGTGCGGCAGGCTCTCATGGATCGCATCGATGAAGGCGTGGCTGGTGTCGTCGAAGGTCTGTGCGATGATCTTTCGCGCGACCTCGTTGCCCTCCGCCGACATCACCGCGCGCAGCCGCGTGAAGCGCGCGCCGCCGCCCGCGAGATCGCTGCCCGAGGTGAAGGCCGGCACCACATAGGCGCGCACGATCGCCTCCAGCCGGTCCTGCAGATCGCGCACACGCCTGGCGGCGGCAAGTAGCTCGGAACGGCGCAGGTTCATCGGCCCGCAATGGCGCCGGTAGATCTCCAGCAGCAACCCGTCCTTGGTCCTGAAATGATATGTCACGCTGCCCGGATTGGCCCCGGCGGCATGCGCGATATCTCGCACCGAGACGGCATTGAAGCCGTTGGTGGCGAACAGCTCCTCGGCCGCGGCGAGGATCGCCTCGCGCATGTTCGGCTTGCGGGCTGTTTCCCTGCTGGTGGGCTTGCGTATCATGTGATTTGTACTATCGTACAAAAGATCAGGTCTCGTCAACAAAAACGATGGCAGGGTGCAGTCGGCCTGGAAAGAGCGCCGCTGGAATGCGAACGCCGCCTATGGAGTGCTGGGAATATGTTGGATTTGAACAAGAAGATCGGCCGCCTGCTGCTGGGCGCCATATGGCTGCTGGCAGCGGGTGCAGCTCAAGCCGACAACTATCCGAGCAAGCCGGTCCACATCCTGGTGCCCTATGCAGCGGGCGGAGCAGTCGACGTGCTTGCGCGCACGTTGGGCCAGGCGCTGGCGAAGACCTGGGGGCAGCAGCCCGTGATCGACAATCGTCCCGGCGCGGGCGGCATCGTCGCCTCGCAAACACTTACCAAGTCCGCGCCTGACGGTTACACGCTGATCCTGGTCGCGAGCGGCCATCCGCTCAACCAGTTCATCTATCCAAGCGTGCCCTACGACACGTTCAAGGATTTCACCCCGATCACCGAAGTCGCTTCGTCCCCGCTCGCGATCGTGGTGGCCAAAGACAGCCCTTACAAGACGCTCGGCGATCTCCTCGCCGCCGCCAAGAAGGAGCCGGACAAGCTCTCCTACGGCATGTCCGGCAACGGCACCTCGGCGCATCTCGCAGGCGAGCTGCTGAAATACATGTCCGGCACCAGGATCGTCGCGATCCCCTACAAAGGCGGCGCGCCGGCGCTGACGGCCGTGATCGCCGGCGAGATTCCGCTCAGCATCAATCCGCTTGCCGAAGCAATCGGCCAGCTCGAGGGCGGCCCCGTGCGCGCGCTGGCGGTGACCTCCGCCGAACGCGCGAAGGCGCTGCCGGATGTGCCGACCATCGCCGAGGCCGGCGTGCCCGGCTACGACGTCTCGGTCTGGTGGGGCGTTCTTGGACCGGCAAACATGCCGCCCGAGATCGTGTCCAAGCTCGAAGCCGATCTGAAGGCCGCGCTGCAGGATCCCGGCGTGCTATCGACGCTCAGCAAGATCGGCGCAGCGCCGGTCGGCTCCTCTGCCAAGGAGTTCGACGCCTACATGCACGCCGAGGCGACCAAATGGGAGCCGGTGCTGAAGGCCGCCAACATCCGCGCGCAGTAAAGCGCCCTTCCGGGTTCATCGCACACCGCACTGCTTGCACCTGCGGTCATTGCTTCGCTGACGGCGCCCGCCCGCGCGCCGACGGCGAAGCAAGGCTACTGGCGCCGGACAGCAAGCCGCTTCGCCAAGGCAGAGCGCAAGGCAGAACGCGAATGGGTCGCATTCGCTGTCGGCGGGCAGATCGGCCAGCCGACGCAGCCGTGGTCGGCGCCGGCTGATCGCAGAGTCAATTGCGCCCGCCAGCCCGCATCTTCTCCGGCGGCGTGACGCGCCGCACGAAATCAGCATCATCGTCGCCAGACGGGATCAGGATCGCGCGTTCGCGCGGCAGCGCCTCCGGCATCTCGTCCCGGATGAAGGCCACGAGCTTCTCCCTGATCTCGCAGCGGAGGTCCCAGGACTGCGGTGCATTCCTGGCGCTGACCAGCGCCCGAAGCTCGATGGTGCGCGCGTCGGCATCGATCACCTGGAGATTGACCACCTCGCCGTCCCACAGCTTTGACTGCTTCACCGCCTGCTCCAGCCAGGTCCTGATGCATTGGACGTCGGCACGATAGTCGACATGGAGCGCGATCACGCCGATGAGGGATGCGGTGTCGCGCGTCCAGTTCTGAAACGGCTTTTCGATGAAATAGGACAGCGGCACCACCATGCGGCGCCAGTCCCACAGCCGGATCACGACATAGGTCGAGGCGATGTCTTCCACCCAGCCCCATTCGTTCTCGATGATCACGGCGTCCTCGATGCGGATCGGCTGGGTGATCGCGATCTGCAAACCCGCGATCAGGTTGCTCAGCAGCGGGCGGGCGGCGAGACCGACGATGATACCGGCCGCGCCCGCGGAGGCGAACAGGCTGACGCCGTATTGCCGGACCGAATCGAACGTCATCAGCGCGGCAGAGATCGTGATGACGACGATGATGGTATCGGTGACGCGCTTGAACACGCGCACTTGCGTGACATGCTTGCGTGCGACGAAATTCTCGGTGACATCGCGAAAATTCTGGAGATAGCGCGCAGCACTCATGTCGACGATCCGGATCGAGATCCAGCCGATCAGCGCGATGAAGGCCACGACGAACAGCCGCATCAGCGGCGTGCGGATCGCGTCATCCAGCGGAGCGAGCGGCAGCACCAGTGCGACGGCGGCGAGACAGAGAGCGAGTTGGGCGGGGCCAGCGGTCCGATCGATGAACACGCTCAGAAGGGGGAAGCGGGTGCCGAATGCGCGGCCAAGCAGCCATATGGCGACCCGATAGACCAACAAGGCGAGCAGGATCGCGCCGGCAACGAGGCTGAGGCCAATGAACCATGAGGGTATCCAGCCGAACATCCCGTCGATGTCGGCCATGAGAGCCTGCCAATTCATCGCCGTCCCCGTCTTTGCATGCGCACCAGCGCGCTCAACGCCTTCCCGGCCGGCTTGGCTCCCCCGTTCAGTGCAACGCAGCATCCCGCTGGTGCAACCGTCGCCGAATTGCACTAGATTGAACCGCATGACTCGACGAACCGGCAGCGCCGATCTCCCTCTTCACACCGGACGGGTTCCGTCGTGGCTGGCAAGTCGCATGTCGTCGCTGGGAGCGATCGTCACCCAGACGATCGTGCATCATTACGGCCGCGATGCGTTCCTCCAACGGCTGTCGCATCCGTTCTGGTTCCAGTCGTTCGGCGCCGTGATGGGGATGGACTGGCACTCTTCCGGCATCACCACCTCCGTGATCGGCGCGCTGAAGCGCGGGCTCGGACCGCTTCAGGACGAGCTCGGAATTTATGTCTGTGGCGGCAGGGGCCAGCATTCGCGCAAGACGCCGGACGAGCTGCTGCAGCTCGGCGACCGCGTCGGATTCGACGGCCCCAGACTCACCCGCGCCAGCCGCCTGGTGGCCAAGGTCGACAGCGCCGCGGTCCAGGACGGTTTCGACCTTTACCTGCACGGCTTCTTCGTGACGGCCGACGGCAAATGGACGGTGGTGCAGCAGGGCATGAACGGCGACAAGCGGCAGGCGCGACGCTATCACTGGCATTCCGAGGCGCTGAAGAGCTTTGTCGATGCGCCGCACAGCGCGATCGACGGGCCGCAGCAGGGGGAGATCGTCAATCTCACCGATCATCGCGCCGACGTTTCTCGGACGGCGCAGCTCGAACTGCTCTGCGATCTCGGCCCCGATCGCATCGTCTCCGAATTCGAACGGCTCATCGGGACCGAGTCCACGCCGGCACAAGGCACGCTGCCGCATCTGATCATGCCCTCCCATCACGACGTCCGTCCCAAGGACGTATTCGCGCGCCGCCTGCACGGAACGCTGGCCGCCGCAGCCGAGCGGGGCCCGATCGATTTCCCGGAACTGCTGCTGACGCCGGGCGTCGGCGCGCGCACCGTGCGTTCCCTCGCGATGGTCGCGGAGGTCGTGCACGGCGCACCCTATCGCTTCAGGGATCCCGCGCGTTTCTCGCTCGCCCATGGCGGCAAGGACCGACATCCCTACCCCGTTCCGATCAAGGTCTATGACGAGACCATCCGGGTGCTGAAGGGCGCGATCCAGAACGCGAAGCTCGGACGCGAGGAAGAGATGCAGGCGATCAAGCGTCTGGACGACCAGGCGCGGCGGCTGGAGCGGACCGCACGCGGCCCTTCGGTTGAGGCTTTCATCGCCACTGAGCGTGCGGCCTCCCCGGATCTCGATGGCCGATCGGTGTTCGGCTGGGAGCGCGATCTTGCGCCCACACGAAAACGGACCGGCTGAACACCGGTCCGCAAGTTGGCGGGAGGAACGATCTCAGGTCTCGTCGGTCTCCGGCTCCTCCTCAAGCCGGTTGGCTGCGTGGTCCTGATATTGTTCAGTCTGGATGGACTTGCCGTCCATGCCACGAATGTCCGAATGCTGTTTCTTGTCACGGTTGGACAGCACCATGTTGTCGCCGATCATATCCTTGGGAACGTCGGTCAGTCCGCCGGTGCCGTCGCCCTTGCCGTGCATGCCCGATCTGAAATGCGTCTTGCTGCCATGCCCACTCGGCATTTGTCTCTCCTGTTGCAGTGATCTTCCGAAGACTTAGTGCTTCATGGTGGCCCCCTTCGATCCACCGATCAGGGGATTTTCACGCATGTCCTTCTCGCTCGGCGCGTACAGTTTGGGTTGCCTGCTGCTCATGAGTCACCTGCCTCCAGTCACCTGCCTCCGCCCTTTCCGGCCTCGTCATGCCTGTGATGGGAATCGTGCTCTCCACCGCCGCCGGAAATCCGGCTGTGGCTGCGCTGCGGGTTATCCGCCGGTGGCTTCTTGATTTCCAGCGGCGCCTTCGCGTTCTCGTGCGATGCGCCGGGCCCACCCTGACGGATGCTGTTCGGGGTCTTGGTGGATGTCGACATGGGATGTCGCCCTCCTCAACGATCTTGCTGGTAGCCTTGATTGGTCGTGTTCTGCTTGATGTTGCCCTGCTGTCCCTGCTGGTCCGGATTTTGCGCACGTTGCTGGCCATGTGGCGCCTGATCGGCGGACGTTTGCTTGCTGTCGCCAGTTCCCTTGCGGCTCTGATTGTCCGGCGGAACAGGTGGCATCCTGCTGGTCATGATCTTGTCTCCCGTTAGGACGTCGATCCGAGACCTGCACGGCCAAGGATCCGCGCGTCCAAGAGACAACAGGTCCAGCGGCACACCGTTCCTGACCGATCACGCGCGGCAAAGATTTTCCGAACGGACGCTGATCTCAGCTCGCCGCGGTGAGGGAACGCTCAGGGCTCGCTCCTGCCCGCCCCGGTGTTCCACGGCTCTCAGCCGTGACGGGAAGTTTCGCGATCGCGCGCAAGCCCGGCCGTCTGCGCCAATGGACCTCGGCGGGATCGACAGCTAGACCGAGTTTGGGCCATCGCACGAACAGCGCTTCCAGCGCGCAGGCTGCCTCGATGCGCGCGAGCTGATGGCCGAGGCAGAAGTGGATTCCCGTGCCGAATGAAATATGGCGGTTCGGCTTGCGCTCGAGATCGAGGCGCTCGGGACGATCGTGCACCGCCGGATCCATGTTCGCAGCGGCAAGCATCACCATGACGCGGTCGCCCTTCTTCAAGCGCACGCCTTCGACCTCGACGTCGCGGCGCACATAGCGAGGCTTGGAGAATTGCACCGGCGACACGAAGCGCAGGAACTCCTCCACCGCAAGCCCGACGCGGCTCCAGTCCTGTTCCAGCCAGTCACGCAAACCGGGATTCCTGAGAAGCTCATACGCCGAGCCGCTAATGAGATGAGTGGTCGTCTCGGATCCCGCCGCGAGCAGCAGAAACACCATCGAGACCATCTCGCCCGGCGTGATCTGACCGCCTTCGCGCTCGACCTGGACCAGTTCGGCAATCAGGCCCTCGCCGCCTTGCACGCGTGCGGTCTGCAACTGCCGTTCGAGGTAGACTCGCATCTTGCGGAAGGCGAACAGCAAGCGGAAGAAGCTGACGACATTCGTCAGCGAGGACATCTCGTTGGCCCAGGCGATGAACTTCGGGCGATCGGCCGGCGGCAGACCCAGGAGTTCCGAGATCACCGCGAGCGGCAGGATGCGCGCGTAGCGCTGGACGAGATCGGCCGGGCTTCCCGCTGCGAACAGTTCGTCCGCAAGCGTGTCGGCGATGGCACGGATGCGCGGCTCCATCGCAACGATCGCGCGGCGGCGAAACGCCTCGTCCACGATGCTGCGCAGCCGGGTGTGATCCGGCTCGTCCATCGTCAGCATGTTGTTGGCGATGGTCCTGACGTATCTCGGCATCCACCAGCGCAGACCCGCGACGTCGCCGTCCTCCTTGCGCAGCGTGAAGGTCGCGCCGTCCTTCAGCACCTGCGCTGTCGCATCATGGGTCGTGGTGATCCAGACATCGCCGACGATCGGGAATCGCGTCGCAACCACCGGGCCGGACATGCGCAACGTCGCGATGGCCTTGGGCGGATCGCGGAAAAAAACCTCGCTGGTAAAATCGAGGCGCACAGTCATGGAATCACCGGACTGATTGCTGGCGTTTCACCCAGATGGTGCGCGGCGCGGCCCGTGCAAGGGTCGCCTCGTCGATCGTCAACGAGAGGCGTCTATCCGCGCCCGGGCGAACGCTGGCCGGTCTTGCGCTGCTGAGTGTAGGCGTCCCAATGGCTCCAGCTGCCGTTGCTGAGGCTCTGCAGGTCGGTTGCGAGCGGACGGCGCGTGCGCTTGTCGTGATCGGCGATCACGCGCTCCGACTGTGCGATCTTGCGCTTGAGTTCCGCGATCGACTTTTGGGTCTGGCCATCCCGCTTCGATGAGGCGATCTCGCCCATCGTGAAGCGCGCGGTCTCCAGCGCCTTCAGCTCGGCGCGGTTCTTCTTCAACTGAACCCGGTGCCAGGCGATGTTGCTGTCGCTGTCCGCAACCATGTGGGAACTCCGCTGATTCGCTCCCACATAGTATCAAGCGCCGAATCGGCGCCGCAACGGGCCCCACGCGGCGAAAATACGGTCTTATCGCGCAGGAATTGCGGGATTACCGCTCGGCGAAGGCCTTTTCGACCACGAACTGGGCCGGCTCGCCGTGATTGCCCTCGGCGAAGCCGCGTTCGCCCAGGAGCACGCGGGTGTCCGCCACCAGAGCCGGGCTGCCGCAGATCATGACGCGGTCATGCGCGGCTTCCAGCACCGGCAGGCCGATATCGGTGAACAGCTTGCCTGACGTGATGAGGTCCGTGATGCGGCCACGGTTGCGGAAGGGATCACGCGTCACGGTCGGATAATAGATCAGCTGATTGCGAATGTATTCGCCGAGCAGTTCGTCCTTCGGCAGATGCTCGGTGATCATCTCGCCATAGGCGAGCTCCTTCACGTGGCGGCAGCCGTGCAGCAGCACCACCTTCTCGAACCGCTCATAGGTTTCGGGATCCTTGATCACGCTCAGGAACGGCGCAAGCCCGGTGCCGGTGCCGATGAGGTAGAGGTTGCGCCCCTCTTCCAGATTGTCGATCACCAGCGTGCCGGTGGCCTTGCGGCTGACGATGATCTCGTCGCCTTCCTTCAAATGCTGGAGCCGCGAGGTCAGCGGGCCGTCCGGGACCTTGATCGAGAAGAACTCCAGCGTGTCCTCGTAGTTGGCGCTGGCGACACTGTAGGCCCGCAGCAGCGGCTTCTCGCCGACCTTGAGCCCGATCATGGTGAATTCGCCGTTGCGGAAGCGGAAGGTCGGGCTGCGGGTGGTCTTGAAGGAGAACAGCGTATCGGTCCAGTGGTGGACGCTCAAAACGCTTTCCTGATTGAAATTGCTCATCTCACCTTCCCTGTCGCGTCAATTGCGGTTCCGAGGCCGGCAGCTATGCGTCGTTTGTACACGATCATTCGTATACTAATGAATAATCCGGCTTGATCCCGCGGTCAAGGCTGCCCAAGATCGGAAGCGTTGCAGTTAGGAATGAGGAGCCCTTCCATGGCGCATGACGCCCCCCAGGCCACCGGACCGTCGAAGCTCGTGATCCGGAATATCGGCCTGATCCTGTCCGGCGCTTTGGAAAAGCCGATCCTGGACGGCGACACCATCGTCGCCGAGAACGGCAAGATCACCGCGATCGGCCGCTTCAAGGACGTCAACACCGAGGGCGCGACCACCATCGTCGATGCCCAGGGCACCACGGTGGCGCCGGGCCTGATCGACAGTCACGTCCACCCCGTCGCCGGCGACTGGACGCCGCGTCAGAACCAGATCAACTGGATCGACAGCTACCTCCATGGCGGCGTCACCACCATGATCTCCGCGGGCGAAGTGCACATGCCCGGCCGCCCCCGCGACGTGGTCGGCCTCAAGGCCATGGCGGTGTTTGCCCAGCGCGCATTCTGGACCTTGCGTCCCGGCGGCGTGAAGGTGCACGCCGGCGCGCCGGTGATCGAATGCGAGATGGTCGAGGAGGATTTCAAGGAGATGGCTGCCAACGGCGTCAAGCTGCTCGGCGAAGTCGGCCTCGGCGGCGTCAAGGACGGCCCGACGGCACGCAAGATGGTCGGCTGGGCCCGCAAATACGGCATCCAGAGCACGATCCACACCGGCGGCCCGTCGATCCCCGGCTCCGGTCTGATCGACAAGGACGTGGTGCTTGAGGCCGACACCGATGTGGTCGGCCATATCAATGGCGGTCACACCGCCCTGCCCGATGATCAGATCCGCTGCATCTGCGAGGGCTGCAAGCGCGGCCTCGAGCTCGTGCACAACGGCAACGAGCGCTCTGCCCTGTTCACGCTGCGCACCGCGCGCGAGATGGGCGATCTGCACCGCGTCATCCTCGGCACCGACGCGCCCGCCGGCTCCGGCGTGCAGCCGCTCGGCATTTTGCGCATGGTCTCGATGCTGTCCTCGCTCGGCGATCTGCCGGCCGAGATTGCGTTCTGCCTTGCCACCGGCAACACCGCGCGGATGCGCCAGCTCGACTGCGGCCTGATCGAGGTCGGCCGTTCCGCCGATTTCGTCATCATGGACAAGGCGCAGCACTCGCCCGGCAAGAACATCCTGGAGAGCGTCCAGCTCGGCGACCTCCCCGGCATCGGCATGACCATCATCGACGGCATCGTGCGAACGCAACGCAGCCGCAACACCCCGCCGGCGGGAAAGGTGCCGGAGGTGGTGGCGAAGTGACGGGATTTGCCGTCATTCCGGGACGCGCGTGAGCCCGCCCCGGAATGAGAGACATTCACCGCAGCTTGTTCAACAGCGCCATCAGCGTCTCGCGCTCCCTCGCGTCGAGCGGCGCCAGCGTCTCGCGCGTGATCGCAAGCGCATTGGGGGCCAGCTTCTCCGCAAGCTGCTGACCTGCACGCGTCAGGCTGACCAGGAGCCGCCGCCCATCGTTGGGATCCTGGCTGGTCTCGGTCAGGCCGCGCGCGGTGAGACGATCAATCACGCCCTTGATGGTGGCGACGTCCATCGCCGTCAGCCGCCCGAGCTGGTTCTGCGAGCACGGCCCGGTCTCGGCCAGTTTCGACAATGCCGCCCATTGTGTCGGCGTCAGATTGGTGCCGATGTCGCGGGCGAAGATCGAGCTGTGGCGCTGCCAGACCTGCCGCAGGATGAAGCCGACCTGCTCGTCGAGCACGTAAGGCGGCCTGTTAAACACTTTGGCCGGTTTGACGCTCTTCTTTGCCGCAACGCTTCTCGCCATCCGTTCGCAGCCCTTCCACTTGCCTCACAACGACAGATGCGCGTCGCGGATATCAGGACGCGCGTCGAGCTCGGCCATGGTGCCGCCGAAGCAGATCCGGCCGCGCTCGATGATGTAGGCGCGATCCGAAATCAGCCGCGCGAAATGCAGGTTCTGCTCGGAGACGACGATGCTGACGCCTTCCTTCTTCATGGTCAGGATGGCATCGACCATCTGCTCCACGATCTTCGGCGACAGGCCCTCCGAAGGCTCGTCGAGCAGCACCAGCGAGGGATTGCCCATCAGCGTGCGCGCGATGGTCAGCATCTGCTGCTCGCCGCCGCTCATGCGGCCGCCGGGACGGTTCTTCATCTCACCCAGATTTGGAAACAGCGCGAACAGTTTCTCGCGCGTCCAGTGCGGCGCGTTCTGGCGCTTCGGCTGGCGGCCGACTTCCAGGTTCTCCTCGACTGTCAGGTCAGTGAAGATGCGCCGCTCCTCCGGAACGTAACCGAGCCCCTCGCGCACGATCTCGTGCGTCGGCTTCGCCGAGACATCCTTGCCCTCGAACATGATGCGGCCGGAGCGCTGCGCGACGAGGCCGACGATCGAGCGGAACGTGGTCGACTTGCCGGCGCCGTTGCGTCCCAGCAGTGCCACCACCTCGCCCTCGCCGACCTCGAAGCCGATGTCGAACAGGATATGCGCCGGTCCATAATGGCTGTTGAGGTCTTGCACCGTGAGCTTCATGCCGATGTTCCCTCGCGGTGGCGGGCATCGTAGACGAGGCCCTCGCCGAGATAGACCGCCTGCACCTGCGGATTGCCGCGCACCTCCGCCGGCGAGCCTTCGGCGATCAACGTCCCGCGATTGAGCACGATGATGCGGTCGGCATGCTCGAACACCACGTCCATGTCGTGCTCGGTGAAAAGCACGCCGATCGACTTCTCCCGCGCGATGCTCGCGGTCAGCCGCATCAGATCGACGCGCTCGCGCGGCGCCATGCCCGCGGTCGGCTCGTCCATCAACAGCAGCTTCGGCTGGTTGGCGAGCGCGACCGCAAGCTCGAGCCGCTTGAGGTCGCCATAGGCGAGCTCGCCGCAGGGACGATCCGCGTAACCGCCCATGCCGACCAGCTCGAGCAGGCGGCCGGCCTCGCCGCGATCGAACTTCGGCGCCGAGCCCCAGAGGTTGTAGAGCTGCTTCTCATGCGAAATCAGCGCGACCTGGACGTTCTCACGCACGGTCATGGTGGCGAAGGTCGCGGTGATCTGGAACGTGCGCCCGACGCCGAGCCGCCAGACCTCACGCGGCTTCCTGCCCGTGATCTCTTCGCCGAGCAGGCGGACATGGCCGCTATCAGGCTTGTTCTGGCCATTGAGCATGTCGAAGCAGGTGCTCTTGCCGGCGCCGTTCGGGCCGATCAGCGCCAGGATCTCGCCCGCGCGCAGCGAGAACGAGACGCCGCGCACCGCATGGATGCCGCCATAGGACTTGGTCAGCCCTTCAACCGCGAGAAGTGGGGGTGCAACGCTCATTCGGCAGACTCGATCGGCTTGGCAAGCAAGGGAGAGCCCGGCGGCGAAGACTTTCGCCGGCGCTGCGCCAGCATCTCGAGCATGCCGACGATCCCCTTCGGGAAGACGACGACGATCAGCATGATGAAGCCGCCGAGCACGAGCTTCGACAGATCGGTCTGGCTGACCAGCCAGATATTCAAGGCCTTGTAGACGATGGCGCCGATCACGGCGCCGGACACCGTCTCGACGCCGCCGAGCAGCACCATGACGAGCGCGTCGACCGACAGCGAGATGCCGAGATTGTCGGGGAACACACTGCCCTTCAGATAGGCGAACAGTGCGCCGCCGATGCCGGCGGTGGTGCCTGCGATCACGAAGGCGGTCCACTGGATGCGCTTGGCATCGATGCCGATGGCTTCGCTGCGCAACAGCGAGTCGCGCGTTGCACGGAGCGCGTAACCGAACGGCGCGAACACCATGGCCCGCAACGCGACGGTCACCAGCGCCGCGACGCCGAGCGCGAGCCAATAGAAATGCGACGGACTGGCCGCCCATTTTTCCGGCCAGATCCCCAATATGCCGTTGTCGCCGCCGGTTACGCTCACCCACTGGAACGCGATCGACCAAACGATCTGCGCGAAGGCGAGCGTCAGCATCGCAAAATAAACGCCGGAGAGCTGCACCGCGAAGAAGCCGAACACGGCGGCGCCCATGCAGCCGAGCAGCGGTCCGAGCAGCAGGCACACGATCATCGGCAGCCCCGCCATCTTGGCGAGGAATGCGACGCCGTAGGCGCCGAGGCCGAAATAGGCGGCATGGCCGAAGGACGCGAGGCCGCCGACCGACATCAGGAAGTGCAGGCTGACAGCGAAGATCACGAAGATCGCGATCTCCGAGCCCACGGTGAGCAGATAATTGCCCGCGAACAGTGGCAGCATCGCTGCGACGACGAACGCAGCAAGCGCCGCCAGCCGTTCGTTCGACGTCAGCGGCCGCCAGGGATTGACGGTGAGGCCAGGCGTCTTGCGCGCGGCCGCCTCCGGCTTGCCGAACAGCCCCCAGGGCCGCACGATCAGCACCGCCGCCATCACCAGGAAGACCAGAATGATGGAGATCTTCGGGAAGATCAGGATGCCGAAGGCATTCAGCTCCGAGACCAGCACGGCCGCGACGAAGGCACCGACGATGCTGCCGAGGCCGCCGATCACGACCACGACGAACACCTCGACGATGATGCGCAGATCCATGGCGTGATGCACGGCATCGCGCGGGATCTGAAGCGCGCCGCCGAGGGCTGCGAGGAAGACGCCGACCGCGAACACCGACGTGAACAGCCATTTCTGATTGACGCCGAGCGCGGCGACCATGTCGCGGTCCTGCGTCGCGGCGCGCACCAGCACGCCCCATCGCGTGCGCTGGAACAGCAGCCAGAGAATGCCGAGCACGACCGGTCCCAGCACGATCAGAAACAGATCATAACTCGGGATGTTCTGGCCGAAGAAATCGATGGCGCCCCTGAAGCCCGGCGCGCGGCGGCCGACGAGATCGTCAGGCCCCCAGATCAGCACCACGAGGTCCTCGACCATCAAGGTCAGGCCGAAGGTCGCGAGCAGCTGGAACAGTTCCGGCGCGTGATAGATGCGGCGGAGCAGCACCATCTCGACGATGACGCCGATGACGGCCACCGCGAGCGCCGCCAGCACGATGCTGCCCCAGAACCCAAACGCACCCGAAAGCCGCTCGGTAAGCGTAAAGGCGATGTAGGCGCCGATCATGTAGAAGGCGCCATGCGCGAAGTTCACGATCCGCGTCACGCCGAAGATGATCGACAGGCCCGAGGCCACCAGGAACAGCGACGCTGCGCTGGCGAGACCGGTCAGAAACTGTACGACATAAAAGGCCATCGGCGGTCCGGGTTAGGTGTGGCATGCCGCGGCATGCGAGGCTTGGTTCACCTCTCCCCGCTTGCGGGGAGAGGTCGAATTGCGCTCGGCGATGCGGAGCATCGTCCGGTGCAATTCGGGTAAGGGGGAGTCTCCGCGAGCACGTCTGTCACCTCCCTCGCGGAGGCTCCCCCTCACCCCAACCCTCTCCCCGCAAGCGGGGAGAGGGAGAAGGACATCAATCCTTCGGGCGCAGCTTCGCGACTTCGGCATCGCTCGGGAGATAGTCCGCGCCCTTTTTGTACGAAGAATCCACCATCACGCCCTTGCCGTCCTTGAGCGCGGTCTTGCCGACATAGGCACCGAGCGTCGATTGGTGGTCGATCTTGCGGAAGGTGATCTCGCCGAATGGCGACGGCATGGACAGCCCTTCCGCCGCGGCAATCAGCTTCTCCGGATCGGTCGAGCCGGCCTTCGCGAGAATGGCGGCGGCCGACTTGATGGTCTGGTAGCCGACGATCGAACCGAGACGCGGATAGTCGTTGTACTTGGCCTGGTAGGCCTTGAGGAACGCGTCATGCTCGGGCGTCTTGATCGAGTACCAGGGATAGCCGGTGACGATCCAGCCCTCCGGCGTCTCGTCCTTGAGCGGGTCGAGATATTCGGGCTCGCCCGTGAGGAACGAGACGACCTCGCGCCCCTTGAACAGGCCGCGGGTGTTGCCTTCGCGCACGAGCTTGACGAGGTCGGCGCCGAAGGTGACGTTGAGGATCGCTTCGGGATTGGCGGCGGCAACCGCCTGCACCACGGGACCTGCGTCGATCTTGCCCTGCGGCGGCCACTGCTCGTCGACCCACTGGATGTCGGGGCGCTTCTCCGACATCAACTTCTTGAACACGGCGACCGCCGACTGGCCGTATTCGTAGTTCGGCGCGATCGTGGCCCAGCGCTTTGCGGGCAGCTTGCTGGCGGCTTCCACCAGCATCGCCGCCTGCATGTAGTTGGAGGGACGCAGGCGGAAAGTGTACTTGTTGCCCTTGGACCAGGTGATGGCGTCCGTGAGCGGCTCGGCCGCGAGGAAGAACACCTTCTTCTGGTTGGCGAAGTCCGAGACCGCAAGGCCGATGTTCGACAGGAACGTGCCTGCGAGCATCGCAACGCCCTCGCTCGAGACGAGCTCGTTGGCCGCGGTCTGCGCGTCGGCCGGCTTGCCGCCATCATCCTTGGAAATGACGACGAGCTTCTTGCCGTTGATGCCGCCGGCCGCATTGATCTCCTCGACCGCAAGCTGCCAGCCCTTGCGATAGGGCTCGGTGAAGGCCGGCAGCAGCGAGTAGCTGTTGATCTCGCCGATCTTGATGTCCTGCGCCAGGGCCGAATGAGCCATGCCGCCCGCCAGAAGCGCAAAGGCCGCGCCCACAAAATAGTTTCTCGCTCGCATCCCAACCTCCAGTTTTGAACTCTCTACGTCTTCAGCGTAATCGTGTCGGGGAAGCTGTGCCCGCCTCCCCGGTTCAAATCCTATCTCAGACCGTCTTCGCCCTTGATCTCCGCGACCGTCAGCCCGCCGACGCGCGGCAGCGGACGGCCGCTGTCGGTGACGGCGACTGCGACCATGATCTCGTTGGCGCGCGGAGCGTCGTTGATCTGTACCTCCATCCCATCGAAATGGCTGCGGACGAAGGCTGCGTCCTTGTGCCCCAGCGGAATGTCGAGCGTCGTGCCGGGACCGCTGCGCTTCTTCGAGGACGGGATGAGCGCCGCACCCTTCGTCAGAACCTTGCGCACCGGCGCTCCCATTTTAGGGTGGAGGATGGCGGCGGCATGCTCAAGCTCGCCGTTCTCGCCGACGGCGGCGGCCTTGCCGTAGCTCTGCGCCTTGGCGCCATCGATGCCGAGCGCGGCCACCGCACGCTTCGACAAGAGCTCACCCAGCTCCTCGCCGATCGCGATCAGCGGCGAAAGATCCTCGACATATTTTCCGGCGAACGGATTCTCGATGACGGCAATCGCAGCCGCACGCCGGGTCGGCGGCGACACCTGCCGGCCCATCTCCATCTGCGTCTCTTCGACGACGGTGACGATCTTGCGAATGATCGCGCTCATGATTGTGTCCTCAGGCTCTTCCCTGTTCAGGCATGAACCGCGTTCTCCAGCTGACGCGGGCGCGCTTCTTGCCGTTCAATATCTTTCGGTCCGATGACAAGCATAACACCACAAAGCTGCAACACGGCACCCTCGATCAGTCCGCGGTCGAACAATTGCCGTGCACGTTCCGCGCCAGATTCGAGTGCGGCGGCGATCTCATCGTGAGACAGCTCGCCGACATCGCGGGTGACGAGGCGCGCGCCCAGATCGCTGTCGGGCTGAAGCTCGTTCGCAGGCTTCCGGATGATGGCGGGATGCCTGGGCAGATCGACGGCATTGGCGATGATCGTCGCCGCCGCATCGGCCTGCGATGCAGTCGCCGCCAGCACCGTCACGGCATCGGCGATGCCGAGTGAAAAGCTGCGGCCGTGGCGTCCGCTGGTCGCGACGCCCCGCACAGGGTCATCTGCATCGATCCTCATCGTCCGCATCACGCCGTCGCGGTCGGGCCGGTCCATCAGGCCGACCGAAAAATGCGCGCCTGCGGCCAGATGAAGCGCGATGTCGCCACCATTATTGACGTAAGCGCGATCGAGCGTCGCAGCGCGCAGCATCGCGCCCAGAATCTCCTCGGCCACGCTGCCCGCAACCGCCGCCATCGGCGTGATGAAGCAATCGGCGGCATAGGGCGCGACAGCGGCGTGCATACGACGCGCGACAGCGCCGGTCAGCGAAGTCCGCGTCGCAGCATCCGCACGCAGTTCAGTCAGTTCCGCGCATAGCTCGTCGAGAAGCCCGGTGAACCTGCGCGCCGCAGCCTCATAGGCCGCGCGCACCTCGTCCGCACGTCCCCTCGCCTCCACGATCAGGTCAATCGGTCCATCCTGCAAATGCAGCCGCCGGCCATCAGACAGCAATGCGATTTGCGGGAGCCTGGTCATGCCCGCGGCCCCGGAATCGGATTTTGCCAGGGCAGCTGGCGGACATCGTCGCCGTTCTGCACCTCGGAGAGCGGCTTCACGTAATCCATGTGGCCGCCGAGCGCGGCATAGTCCGACAGCTTCATCGTGAACTCGATCGGCGCGACCAGCGCCGGCGTCGGCACATAACCGAACGCGCCTGACGGCATCTGCGTCACGTCGACCATGTAGGTGATGCCGCCGCCGGGCCAGACATAGACCGGCGCGCCGCCGCTGGTGACCCGCGTCAGCGCATCCTTCACCGAACGCGTCAGCCGCACCGGATTGTCGGTGACACCGGCACGCAGCGAGCCGCCGGCGCCGGCCATGAACAGCACGGTGCACAGCGCGGGCTCGCAGTTTTCCTGGATACGCTCGACCGAGAATTTCAAGTCGGCCGGCATCTCCGTCTCGACCGGCTTCAAGGCCTCGTCGAGCACGTAGTAGGACGAGTGCTCACCGGTGGTGGAGACCATCAGCATGGAAAGACCGGGCTTGGCTTCCTTGGGATCGAACGGCCCCAGGATCGCCAGCGGATCGGAGATGTTGGTGCCACCCCAGCCCGTGCCGGGATCGGCGACCTGGAAATAGCGGCCCGGCGTCGAGCGCCGCCCCTTCATCTTGATGCCGGTGTCGGCGATGTCGAGCAGCTTGCCAGCCTGATGCTCCGAGAGCACGCCGGTGATGTGGTCATCGACCACGACGACTTCGTCGACCTTGCCGTGCCATTGCTTGGCGAACATGCCGATCGTCGCCGAGCCGCAGCCGACGCGCATGCGCTCTTCTTTCATGCCGTTGACGATCGGCGGCTGCCCGGCCTGCACCACGACGGTGGCGCCGCCGTCGATGGTGAGCTCCACCGCCTTGCAATTGGCGAGGTCCATCAACGTGTCGCAGGTGACGCGGCCCTCCTTCTTGGAGCCGCCGGTGAGATGATGCACGCCGCCGAGCGACAGCATCTGCGAGCCGTATTCGCTGGTGGTGACGTGGCCGACCGCCTCGCCTTGCGCCCGGACCGTCGCAGTCTCCGGACCGAGATAGCGGTCGGTGTCGATCTTCACCTTGATCCCGCAATAGGAGAAGATGCCCTCGGTGACCACGGTCACCATGTCGACGCCGTCGACCTCCGCGGAGACGATGAACGGCGCCGGCTTGTAGTCGGGATAGGTCGTGCCCGCGCCGATCGCGGTCACGAAAGTCGAGGGTTCATGGACGATCTTGCCGTCCCAGTCCTCAGTGCGACTGAAGGGAACGAGCTTGCCGCCATGAGAAACGGTGCGCTCCAGGATCACATGCGGATCGACACGGACGAGCTTGCCGTCGTGATTGGCGTAGCGGTCGCAGGCACCAGCTGCGCCCGGCTTGATGTAGCACATCACCGGACAAGCATCGCAGCGGATCTTGTCGATGACGGCGCTCGTCGTTTCAATCACCATGTCGGAGCCGGCGGCCACTGCGGTTATCATTCGTACACGAACAATGTTGCGCGCGGTCCCCTGGCGCTGTCAAGCGGCGGTGCAGCGCAAAAGATGCGGCTGCCGCATAAAACCTCATTTGCCTATCAGCTCTGTCCACAAAGAAGGCAACCACGCTGCAGTGCGGGATGCACCGCTTGCACGTTTGTGTACAAACGGTATCGTTCGCCACGGTAGAGTTACGCGCGCTTGGGAACGAGGATGACGAAGACACCGATCCGCCTCACCGTGAACGGCAGGATCCACGAAGTCACGGCGGCGCCGGACACGCCGCTGCTCTATGTGCTTCGCAACGAGCTCGCGCTGAACGGCCCGAAATACGGTTGCGGCTTGGGTGAATGCGGCACCTGTACTGTCCTGATCGACGGCGCGGCGGCGCGCTCCTGCGTGATTCCCGTGAGCGGCTGCGCCGGCCGCGACATCGTGACGCTCGAAGGCCTCGGCACCCGCGACAAGCCCGATGTGGTGCAACAGGCCTTCATCGACGAGCAGGCCGCACAATGCGGCTATTGCCTCAACGGCATGATCATGACCACCAAGGCGCTGCTCGCGGTCAATCCGCGGCCGACCGAACAGGAGGCGCTGGCGGCGCTGCGCTACAATCTCTGCCGCTGCGGCACCCACGTCGAGATCCTGCGCGCGGTGATGCGGGCATCCGGCCAGCTCGCCGAGGCCGCGGACTGATGGCCTCCCCTGTTTCGAACGGAGCTGAGCGGCCATCGGGCTCGCTCATCGTCGCCCGCACCGTGGACGAGGTCACATCCGAGACCTTCGTTCGCATCACCGCGGACGGGGCGGTCACGGCCTATAACGGCCATGTCGATCTCGGCACCGGCATCCGCACCGCCCTGGGCCAGATCGTCGCCGAAGAGCTCGACGTCTCCTTTGCGCGCGTCGTGGTCGTGCTCGGCGACACGTCGGTGGTGCCGAACCAGGGCGCGACGATCGCCAGCGAAACCATCCAGATCACCGCCGTGCCCCTGCGCAAGGCCGCGGCGCAGGCGAGGCACTTCCTGATCGCGCGCGCGGCCGAGCGGCTGGAGCTGCCGGCCTCCGAGTTACGGATCGAGGACGGCCTCGTGCGCGGACACGACAACCGCAGCGTCAGCTATGGCGAGCTGATCGGCAGCGAAGAGATCCGGCTCGAGCTTGCCGACGATGTCGCGGTCAAACCCGTCGGCGACTACACGATCGTCGGCCAGTCGACGCCGCGCGTGGATCTGCCCGCCAAGGCCACGGGCGAGCTGACTTTCGTGCACGACATCCGCGTGCCCGGCATGCTGCACGGCCGCGTGGTGCGGCCGCCCTATGCCGGCGTCGATGCCGGACCGTTCGTCGGCACCAGCCTGCTCGCGGTCGATGAATCCTCGGTGCGCGACATTCCCGGCCTGATCGCGGTGGTGCACATCGGCGATTTCGTCGGCGTTGTCGCCGAGCGCGAGGAGAATGCGATCCGCGCGGCAGAGCAGCTTGAGGTGAGCTGGAAACCGACACCAACCCTCATCGACCTTGCCGACGTCGAAACCGCGCTGCGCGCCAATCCGTCGACGCCGCGCACGCTGATCGACAAGGGCGACGTCGATGCGGCGATATCAGGCGCGGCCAGGCCGATGCAGCGCACTTACGTGTGGCCGTATCAGATGCACGCCTCGATCGGCCCGTCCTGTGCCGTCGCCGACTACAGGGACGGCAATATCCGCGTCTGGTCGGGCACGCAGAACCCGCACGTGCTGCGCAGCGATCTTGCGCTCCTGATCGAACGTCCCGAGAGCGAGATCGACGTGATCCGGCTCGAAGCCGCAGGCTGCTACGGCCGCAACTGCGCCGACGACGTCACCGCCGACGCGCTGCTGCTGTCGCGCGCGGTCGGCCGGCCCGTGCGCGTGCAATTGACACGCGAGCAGGAGCACGCCTGGGAGCCCAAAGGCACCGCGCAGCTCATCGACGTCAACGGCGGGCTCGATGCCAACGGCGGCATTGCCGGTTACGACCTCGCAACGCGCTATCCCTCGAACGCCGCGCCAACTCTGGCGCTGCTACTGACCGGCCGCATCTCGCCCGATCCCGCCGTGCTTCAGATGGGCGACCGCACCGCGATCCCGCCCTACGACTACGACCACATGCGCGTCGTTGCCCACGACATGCCCCCGATCGTGCGCGCCTCATGGTTCCGCGGCGTCTCGGCGCTGCCGAACACCTTTGCGCATGAATCCTATATCGACGAAGCCGCGACCGAGGCCGGCGTCGATCCGATCGAATATCGGCTGCGCTATCTCAAGGACCAGCGCGCGATCGACCTGGTCAATGCAGTGGCCGAACGCGCGGGCTGGACGCCGCGGCCGGTCCGCGAAGAGAAAGACGGCGAGATCGTGCACGGGCGCGGCTTTGCCTATGCGCTTTATGTCCACAGCAAGTTTCCCGGCTATGGCGCGGCGTGGTCGGCCTGGGTCGCCGATGTCGCGGTGAACAAGGCGACCGGCGATGTCAGCGTCACGCGCGTTGTCGCGGGCCAGGACTCCGGCCTGATGATCAATCCGGACGGCGTGCGCCACCAGATCCATGGCAACGTCATCCAGTCCACCAGCCGCGCGCTGATGGAGGAAGTGTCGTTCGAACGCGGCGCGGTGGCGGCGCGGGAATGGGGCGCCTATCCCATCATCCCGTTCCCGGACGTGCCCAAGATCGACGTGTTGATGCTGCCGCGTCAGGATCAACCACCGCTCGGCGTCGGCGAATCCGCCTCGGTGCCGAGCGCGGCGGCGATCGCCAATGCGATCTTCGATGCCACCGGCGTGCGCTTTCGCGAGCCTCCGTTCACGCCCGAGCGCATCCTGAAAGGGCTGCACGGCGATGCGGCGGCGACACCACAGGCCCTGCCCGCTCCCGCGGCGTCGCCGCCGGCCCGCATCTGGCAAAACCCGTTCGCAAAGCGCGCCGGCGTCTTCGCGACCATTGCAGCTCTCTGCACTGCTGCAATCGGCGTCGGCGCGGCGCTGCTGCCGGGCCGCGCGATTGCACCCATCGCGCGCCCCGACGCGTCGGTCTATTCCGCGGCGACGATCGCGCGCGGAGAGCAGCTCGCGGCGCTCGGCAATTGCGCGGAGTGCCACACCTCGACCGGCGGCGCGCTCAACGCCGGCGGCCGCGCGCTTGAAACGCCGTTCGGCACGATCTACGCGACCAACATCACGCCCGACGTCGAGACCGGCATCGGCGCCTGGTCCTATCCAGCCTTCGAACGCGCCATGCGTGACGGACTGCATCGCGACGGACGGCAGCTCTATCCGGCCTTTCCCTACACGCATTTCGCCAAGACCAGCGACGCCGACATGCAGGCACTCTACGCCTATCTGATGGCGCAGCCCGCGGTGCGCGCGACGCCGCCGGCGAATGCGCTCGCCTTCCCCTTCAATCTCCGTCCGCTGCTCGCAGGCTGGAATGCGCTGTTCCATGAGAGCCGAGAGTTCAAGCCCGATCCCGCCAAGTCCGAGCTTTGGAATCGCGGCGCCTATTTGGTCGAGGGGCTCGGCCATTGCAGCGGCTGCCATTCGCCGCGCAACGCGCTCGGCGCCGAGCAACGCAATGCCTACCTCGCCGGCGGTTTCGCCGAGGGGTGGGAAGCACCGGCGCTGACCTCGATCTCGCACGCGCCGATCCCGTGGAACGAGGACGAGCTCTACGCCTATTTGCGCACCGGCCATTCGCGCTATCACGGCGTCGCCGCCGGACCGATGGCGCCTGTGGTGAGGGACCTCAAGGCACTTCCCGACCAGGACATCCGCGCAATGGCGGTCTATCTCAACTCGTTCAACGACGCCGCGACCGACCGGCAGGCACAGGAAGCACTCGCGGCAAAGCTCGAGAGCGCAACGCAGGTCACCGTTGCCTCTTCCACCGGCGCGCGGTTGTACCTGGGCGCCTGCGCCGTCTGCCACGAGGTCGGCGGCCTGCCGCTGTTCGGCAGCCGGCCTTCGCTCGCGCTTAACAGCAACCTGCACAGCGCGACCGCGGACAATCTCGTGCAGGTGATCCTGCACGGCATCGCCGAACCGGTCACAAGCGATCTCGGCTACATGCCGGCGTTCAGGAACAGCATGAGCGACGCGCAGGTCGAGGAGCTCGTCACGTTCCTGCGCAGGCAGTTCGCGCCGGACAAGCCAGCCTGGACCGGCGTGCGCGAGACCATCGCGCGGGTGCGCAGCTTCAACCCCTGATGTCATTCCGGGGCGACGCGAAGCGGCGAGTCCAGAATCCATAACCCCGGCTGGTGGTTATGGATTCCGGGCTCCCCTCGCTACGCTCGGACTCCGGAATGACGCTGAATGACACGTCGGATGTGCGACTCTAGCCGTGCTTCTTCATCTCCACCGGCGGCGTGCCATGGGTGTGGAACGACTCGATCGTCTTCAATCCCCAGGCCTGGCCCTTCTTGCGCTCCTCCTCGGTCCACACGATCGGCTTCCAATCGGGCGCGAGAATGAGGCGCGCGCCGGCATTGGCGACCTCGACGCGGTTGCCGCCGGGCTCGTAGACATAGAGGAAGAAAGTCTGCTGGATCGCGTGCTTGTGCGGGCCGGTCTCGATATGAACGCCGTTCTCCAGGAAGATGTCGGCAGCGCGCAGAATCTCCTCGCGGCTGTCGAGCGCATAGGTGACGTGGTGGAAGCGGCCCGGCACGCCGGAATGGTCGAGCGAATAGGCGAAGTCGTAGCTCTTGTTCGACATCGTCAGCCACATCGCCGCTTCCCGGCCGTCATTGAGCACGATCTGCTCGGTGAGACGGCAGCCGAGATAGGTCTCGAAGAACTCGCGGTTGGCCTTGATGTCGACGGCGAGGCAGTTGAGATGGTCGAGACGGCGGACATTGACGCCGCGGGCCGGAAAGCGTTGCGCCTGGTTCTTCAGCGCCGGCTTGAGCTCCGGCGGCGCCTGATACCATTCGGTCTCGTAATAGAGCTCGACGATGTGGCCATCGGGATCGCGGCAGCGGAAGGTCGGCCCCTGCCCCATGTCGCCGTCGATCCAGCCGATGTCGAAGCCGGATCCATTCAGCGCCGCGACCCGGCGCTCCAGCGCCTGCTGGCTGCGCGCGCGCAGCGCCATGTGGCCCATGCCCGAGGTCTTCGACGCCGTCAGCTTGAGCGAATAGCGCTCGTAATCATCCCAACCGCGCAAGTAAACCGACTCGCCTTGTCGTCCGCTGATGGTCATGCCCATGACATCGACGAAGAATTTCAGGCTCTCGGCGGGCTTCGGCGTCAGCAGCTCCATGTGGCCGAGATGGGCGAGATCGAGGATTGGTTCGGGCTGCATGATTTCCTCCCAGGGACGTCGCTACGATCCGCCGGACCGGACGGCGCGATTGAACGCGGGGCACAACGACGCGCGCCCCGCATGGCGCCGGTGGCAGCGATTTGATTTGTACTAATGTACAAATGATTAGGTCCCGTCAACAAATCAAGCCGCTGCGCCCCTGCAAATGACGGCCCGGCCGGGACCGGCGGGTCTTCGAAACCGGCGATCGCCCGCCTGGATGGTAAAGTCTTCCTTAAGGTTGACCGGACGCATTGGCCCGGAAAAGCAGCAGTTTCCCGGCGATTCCGCCCACAAGTATGCATCAGGGCCAAACCTGTTGGCCGAATTACCGCTGATTTAACGGAGCAGGCGCGCCCGGCGTTTAACCCTTTGTCCAGCGACGGCCGCGCATAGTCCGGAGGAAATCCCTTAGCTCTTGCCGGGTTCATTCATCGTGACATCCTTTGGACGCGTGATTTCGGTTCGCGGATCGCTCGCCCGGGTCGGGCTATTGGCGGCAAGCCAGATGCCGATCTCGGAGGTTCGGGCGACCGTCGGCCGTTTCGTCAGCATTCGCTGCGCCAGCTCCGTCATCGTTGCGATGATCACCGAGGTCTCCTGCGAGAACCTGTCGAGCTCCGACGGCTACATCGCCATCGCCTCGGTCGACCTGCTCGGCGAGATCCTCAACGCCGCGGACAAGGCCAAATTCCAGCGCGGCGTCACCAACTATCCCACCATCGGCGATGCCGTCGACCTGATCACCAGCCAGGAGCTGCGCACGATCTACGCGCCGACCGGGTCGGACCAGATCAATGTGGGCTTCCTCCAGCAGGATCGCTCCGTCGTCGCCTATGTCGATGTCGAGGAAATGCTGTCCAAGCATTTTGCGGTGCTGGGCTCGACCGGCGTCGGCAAATCGACCGGCGTCTCGCTCCTGCTCAATGAGATCCTGAAGGCGCGGCCGAACCTGCGCATCTTCCTGCTCGACGTGCACAACGAATATGGCCGCTGCTTCGGCGACCGCGCGCTGGTGCTCAACCCGCGGAACCTGAAGCTGCCGTTCTGGCTGTTCAACTTCGAGGAAATTGTCGACGTGCTGTTCGGCGGCCGCGCCGGCGTGCCCGAGGAGCTCGACATCCTCGCCGAGGTGATCCCGCTGGCCAAGGGCGTCTACACCCAGTACCAGAACGCCGACCGCATCGGCCTCAAGCGCATCGACCCCAAGCAGATCGGCTACACCGTCGACACGCCGGTGCCCTATCGCCTGGTCGACCTGCTGTCGCTGATCGACGAGCGCATGGGCAAGCTCGAGAACCGCTCCTCGCGCATCATCTATCACAAGCTGATCTCGCGCATCGAGGCGGTGCGCAACGACCCACGCTACGCCTTCATGTTCGACAACGCCAATGTCGGCGGCGACACCATGGCCGAGGTGATCAGCCATCTGTTCCGCCTGCCGGCCAACGGCAAGCCGATGACGGTGATGCAGCTCGCCGGCTTCCCGGCCGAAGTGATCGATTCCGTCGTCTCGGTGCTGTGCCGCATGGCCTTCGACTTCGGCCTGTGGAGCGACGGCGTCTCGCCGCTGCTGTTCGTCTGCGAGGAAGCGCATCGCTATGCCTCCGCCGACCGCAACGTCGGCTTCGGGCCGACCCGCAAGGCGGTGTCGCGCATCGCCAAGGAGGGTCGTAAATACGGCGTCTATCTCGGCCTCATCACCCAGCGTCCGGCCGAGCTCGACGCCACCATCATCTCCCAGTGCAACACGCTGTTCACGATGCGGCTCGCCAACGACCGCGACCAGGCGCTGCTGCGCGCCGCGGTCTCGGACGCCGCCGCGAACCTGCTCTCCTTCGTCCCCTCGCTCGGCACGCGTGAAGTGCTGGCGTTCGGTGAAGGCGTGGCATTGCCGACGCGCCTGCGCTTCAAGGAAGTGCCCCCGCACCAATTGCCGCGCGGCGAGGCCACCATCTCGAGCGTGCCGTCGGTCACCTCCGGTCACGACATGCATTTCGTCAGCGCAGTGCTCGAACGCTGGCGCGGCGCCACCTCGCAGCGCGACGTGCCCAACGACCCCGTGTTCTCGGCGCCGCCGGCGAAGTCGATGTCCAGCGTCGAAGCCCCGATGCTGCAGCCGTCGATGGGCCTCGACCCGGACCGCTTCTCGCTGTTGAAGAAGCCGCTGCGGTAGCGCATCTCTCGTGTCCCGGACGCGCCGCAGCGTGCAACGCTGCTGCGCCGCGTCCGGGGCACGAGACCTTGCGACGCCTCTGGAGCGTCTCGCGCGCATCGACTATGGTTCCCGCCCCAAGCCGGAACCATGCCCATGACAAAAGCCACGCAACGCTTCCCCGCACCCGCCCTCGAAACGCTGCCCGAGGACATCCGTGCGCGCCTCCTTGCCGTGCAGGAGAAGAGCGGCTTCGTGCCGAACGTGTTCCTGACGCTGGCCTATCGTCCCGACGAGTTCCGCGCGTTCTTCGCCTATCACGACGCACTGATGGAGAAGGACGGCGGCCTCACCAAGGCCGAGCGCGAGATGATCGTGGTGGCAACCTCGGCCGCGAACCAGTGCCAATATTGCGTGATCGCCCACGGCGCGATCCTGCGCATCCGCGCCAAGAACCCGCTGATTGCCGATCAGGTCGCGGTGAACTACCGCAAGGCCGACATCAGCCCGCGGCAGAAGGCGATGCTCGACTTCGCGATGAAGGTCTCGACTGACGCGCAGCGGATTTCCGAGGACGATTTCGCCACGCTCCAACCGCACGGCTTCAGCGACGACGACATCTGGGACATCGCCGCGATCGCCGCCTTCTTCGCATTGTCGAACCGGCTGGCGAATTTCACCGGCATGCGCCCGAACGAGGAGTTCTACCTGATGGGACGACTGCCGAAGACGTGACGGGCAAGACATGACCGAGCTGGACTGGCCCGAAATCCTGCTTCGCCTCGGCGCGGCGACGCTCGCCGGCGGCGCGATCGGCCTCAACCGCGACCTGCACGGCAAGCCGATCGGGCTGAAGACGCTCGGCATCGTCGGGCTCTCCACCGCAACCGTCGTGCTGCTCGCAGTCCAGTTCGCCGAGCCCGGCAGGATGACCGATGCGACGAGCCGTGTGATCCAGGGCATCCTGACCGGCATCGGCTTTCTCGGTGCCGGGGTCATCGTCCACGAGAGCGACCGCTTTCGCGTGCGGGGCCTGACCAGCGCGGCCTGCACCTTTCTCGCCGCCTGTCTCGGCATTGCCTGCGGCGTCGGACAATGGAAGATCGTCCTGCTCGCGCTCGCTGTCGCCTTCGTGCTGCTCACGATCGGCCGCCGCATCGAGCGCTGGCTGCATCGCGCCCTCGGCGGCAAAGAGGACCCGCATCGGCCGGAGACCACGCCGCCCGCGGGTCCCCGCAATAGCGGCTAGTGATCATACGCCGCGCAATCGCCTCGGAGGCGAGCGCGTGCAAGGCTTCATCGGATCGAAGGAGCCTGGCGAGCACTGCATCTGCCGCAATCCGCTCGCCTGCTGCCGCATTCTGTCTCGCTCACGTCTTCCGCCGCAGGCTCCAGAGACTTCCAGCGCCCAGAATGGCGGTCACGAACAGAATCGCAACGAAGGTCTGGATGATCGTGAAGTTCAGGGCATCGCGCGCAACGAACAGCGCGGTGACCGCGCCGGCGATGACGAAGAGGATGCGAAAGATGATGCTCATGGCCATGTCTCCAGTCAGCATGACCTGGAGCCCACCTCGCCCTCGATATCGGGACGCCATGCTGCTTCGGCAATCATGCAGGCGGACCATAGCCGCCGGCCGCCGCCGCAAATTTGCGGAAGATCAAGCGTGTCCGGGCCGCCAAGCCGCTAGCGTTTTGTCATCAGCTCGAGCGCCGGCGCAAAACGATCGGCAAATGTCAATGTCTTGGCGTGGTGAACTGCGGCAAACGATGCCGAAATCCCTGCTGAGGCGACGGCGAGCAAGGCAATGGCAAGAACCAGACGGCGCATTCCGGCCTCCTGTGTAAGCTCGATACCTCAAAGATGTGGGGTGGCCCTGTTTCAGGACCGCTTCATGGAGACGGGAAAGTGATTTCGCTCAAGCGACCGTGATGTGGTGCGGCTGGTGGTGCCGGTGGCGCCACGGCCCTAATCATCCGCCGGACCGCACCAGCCGGGCAGATAGATGGCATTCTTGCTTCTGGCTGCGGCCATCGCCTTCTCGATCGCCCTGTCGAAATCGGACTCCACCAACTTGCGCGAGACCTGTCGGCGCAGGAAATCAGCCCACAGAAATTCCGAGAACGGCGTGGTGTCTTTGGCAAAGCCGCCCATGCGGCGCAACTCGCCGGCAAGGCTGCGAAACGGATCGTCCTCGAGGTCGGCAACCGATTTCGGCAGGTCGCGGAACGATCTCCGCTCGCCCTTGGCGTCGTAGGGATAGGCCCAGCGCTTGTTGTCCATGACGCCCCAGAATGCCTTGCGCTCGACCATCCTGAGGTCGCCGACGATGGTCACCAACACCTCCTTGACGCCTTCATCGTGCAGCGCTCGGCCGAGATGATGATGATCGATCACGTAGTAGCGCGAATCGGGGCCGTAGACGACGGGGATCATGTGCTTGCCGAGCAGATCAGCCTGCTTCTTCTCGTCGTGCTCGCGCCAGCGCTTGCGCTTCTCCCTGACCTCGCGCATGCCGACCGTCATCTGCGTCGGCCGGAGCGACAGGATCGGGACAGGATGCACTCGCGGCTCGCGCGTATTGGTCATGATCGATAGGTCCTCGGATAGTCCGGCTTCCCGCGACTATGCCATGGGCCCCGCGGCGACAAAATGCGTTCGGAAAGGACGCCGAGATCACAAGTCGGTACTGGCGGGACGAAGGGACGAACTCCGTGGCCGTCGCGATCCCTGTCGTTGCGGCGCAACCCGCGCCACCACCACGACGGCCGGTTCCCGGTGGGCTCCACACCGGCCCATGTACAAATAGTGCAAATGCACAAATGCCCGCGAGCATTGAGAAGATTTTCTGCAACGCGCGCGCCACGTATGCTATCTAAATCGGCGCTTCGGAGTGATCCCCGCCCCATGAACAACCAGCGGCCCATAAGCTCGGATGACGAGCACCGGGTGCTCCAGTTCAGGCCGCGCACCTCGCCTCCCACGGCGGCCCAGCGCGGCAACGGCACCGTACAACCGTTGCGCGTCGCTCCCGAACGGCTGGACCTGTCGCGCTACGAGCGGCCCCGCGCCGAACCCGACAATTTCCGCCAGCGCATGCTTGCCAACATCGCGGCGCTGGCCTTCACCATCGCGCTGACCGCGATCGGGATCTGGCTCGCGGTCAGCATCGCCGACCTGCGCCGGACCCAGGATTGCGTGCTGATGGGTCGCCGCGACTGCGTCAAGATCACGACGCCGCATATTTAGGGACCGGCCCGCCGCTGGCCGTCCGGCGGAAGGGCCCCGGTGGGCATCCCCAAGCCTGTCCCTTTGCGGTCCCCTTGGCCTGCCCGGCTCCATTGAACTCGGGGCGGCGCTCCGATATACGGGCTTTCGACCCGGCCAGAGGGGGGTTTGAGGGCGTCATTCGGGGCGCGATGCCCACCCACCGTGCCACTCTGGACAATCTGACAAATACCCGCAATATATCAAAGGCTTAGTGATGTCTTCCACATTCGATCAGGTCGCCACGATCATCGCTGAAACCTGCGACATCCCGCGCGACACGATCACGCCCGATAGCCACGCCATCGATGACCTCGGCATCGACAGCCTCGATTTTCTGGACATCGCGTTCGCGATCGACAAGCAGTTCGGCATCAAGCTGCCGCTGGAGAAGTGGACTCAGGAGGTCAACGACGGCAAGGCGACCACCGAGCAATATTTCGTGCTGAAGAACCTGTGCGCCCGCATCGACGAACTGGTTGCGGCCAAGGGCGCGAGCGCCTAAGGGCGCAGTCATGCAACTCGAATACTTCCACATGATCGACCGCATCGTCGACCTCAAGGTCGACGAGAAGACGATCGTCGTCGAAGCGCAGGTCCCGAAGGAGAGCACCATCTTCGAGGGGCACTTCCCGGGCTATCCCTTGATGCCCGGCGTGCTCCTGATCGAATCGATGGCGCAGGCCTCGGGCTGGCTTCAGCTCGGCGTATTCAGGTTCGAGCGTATGCCGATCCTGGCCGCCGTGAAGGAGGCGAAGGTCCGCGGCTCGGTCTTCCCCGGCGATCTCATGAGCATCGAAGCGCGCCTCACCCATGAAGGCTCCGGCTATGCGATGACCGAAGCCAAGATCAGAGTCGGCGGCAAGCTGCGCGCCAATTCGGCGCTCACCTTCACGCTGATCCCCTTCCCCAATGCGGATATGCGCGGATACATGGCGAAAGTCGCCGAGCGTGTCGGCTTTCCGCAACAGGCCGTATCGCCATGACTGACACTCCCGCTTCGAAGCCCGGCCAGACCGAAGTCTGGATCACCGGCATTGGCCTTGCGACCTCGCTCGGCGAGGGTCTGGACGCCAACTGGGCCGCGCTTCAGGAGAAGCGAATCAATGTCGACGAGAAGGGCTTTGCGCCCTACATCGTGCATCCGCTGATGCCCGTTGCCTTCGACAGCCAGATCCCGAAGAAGGGCGATCAGCGCCAGATGGAAGCCTGGCAGCGCATCGGCACATATGCCGCCGGTCTTGCGCTCGATTCCGCCGGCATCAAGGGCAACAAGGATATCCTGTCGAAGATCGACATGGTCGTCGCCGCCGGCGGCGGAGAGCGCGATCTCAACGTCGACAGCGGCGTGCTGACGGCCGAGGCCAAGGGCGCCAACGCGCCCGGCTTCCTCAACGAGCGCTTGATGAGCGATCTCAGGCCGACGCTGTTTTTGGCCCAGCTCTCCAACCTGCTCGCCGGCAACATCGCCATCGTGCACGGCCTGGGTGGCACTTCGCGCACGTTCATGGGCGAAGAGGTCGCCGGCGCCGATGCCGCCCGCATTGCGCTTGCGCGCATCGCCTCGGGCGAAAGCGACATCGCGCTGGTCGGCGGCTCGCACAATGGCGAGCGCAAGGACCTGTTGGTCCTCTACGAATTCGGCGACTTCAACCTCAAGGACAAGTTCGCTCCCGTATGGGCGCGCAAGGATCACGCCGGCTTCGCGCTCGGCTCGGCCGGCGCCTTCCTGGTGCTGGAATCGAAGACGCATGCGCAAGCGCGCGGCGCAAAGCCGTTCGCGAAATTGTCGAGCGTCGTCGCGGACCTCGCCAAACGCAAGCGACCCGGCGACATGGCCGCGACGCTGGAAAAGCTGTGGGCCAAGCTGCCGAGGCGCGAGGGTAAGGGCGCCATCATCACCGGAGCGACCGGTGCCGAGCCCGCGACCTCGGAAGAGCACGGCTTCCTGAAGGGCCATGCCGACTTTCCGGTGCGCTCGACCGGCACGGTGTTCGGCCACGCCATGGAGACGCAATTCCCGCTCGGAATTGCGCTCGCTGCGCTGTCGATCTCGCGTGGTGCACTGTTCCCGCCGAACGATTCGACCGGCACCGAGATTGAAATGCAGGGGGCGCCCACCCAGATTGTGGTGGTGGGAGCTGGACACTGGCGCGGCGAAGGCATGGCGCTGGTCGAGGCAGTTTAGTTAGCTCAAGCGGGGATCGACATGACTGCAGCACGCGACAAATTCGGGCGCCCCGTCGTCGTCGTCACCGGCATGGGCATCTTGACGTCGCTCGGTGCCGGCAAGGCCGATAATTGGGCGAAGCTCGTCGCCGGCGAATCCGGTATCCGCACCATCACGCGTTTTCCGATCGACGGCCTGAAGACCACGATGGCGGGCACGGTCGATTTCGTCAGCGTCGATCCGTTCTCGTCCACCGCCCTGTCCGAACGGATGGCCGAGATCGCGACGCAGGAAGCGCTGGAGCAGGCCGGCATCGGCGCCAAGGCCGATTTCCCCGGCCCCCTCTTTCTTGCCGTTGCGCCGGTCGAGGTGGAATGGCCGCAGCGTCGCGAACTGGGGCGCGCCGTCGGCCAGCTCGACATCAACTATGACGATCTGCTGCGCATTTCCGGCGGCGGCAAGTACAGCGCCTACCATCATCGCTTCATGTTCGGCTCGGTCGCCGCATCTCTCGCCGAGACGTTCGGCACCAAGGGGTCGCCGATCTCGCTGTCCACGGCCTGCGCCTCGGGTGCGACCTCGATCCAGCTCGGCGTCGAGGCGATCCGCCGCGGCGAGACCGATGCCGCGCTGTGCGTCGCGACCGACGGCACCGTGAACCCGGAAGCGCTGGTGCGCTTCTCGCTGCTGTCGGCGCTGTCGACCCAGAACGATCCGCCGCAAGCAGCCTCCCGTCCCTTCTCCAAGAACCGCGATGGTTTTGTGATGGCCGAAGGCGCCGGCGCACTGGTGCTCGAAAGCTACGAGGCGGCGACTGCGCGCGGCGCGAAGATCCTCGGCGTGATTGCCGGCTGCGGCGAGCTCACCGATTCCTTCCATCGCACCCGCTCCTCGCCCGACGGCAAGCCGATCATCGGCTGCATGAACAAGACGCTGGCCGATGCCGGCATGACGCCGGACCAGATCGACCACATCAACGCGCACGGCACCTCGACACCCGAAAACGACAAGATGGAGTTCAACACGACATCGGCGGTGTTCGGCGAGCTCGCGCAGAAGATTCCGGTCACCTCCAACAAGTCGATGGTCGGCCACACCATCTCGGCCGCCGGCGGGGTGGAGGCGATCTTCTCGCTGCTGACGCTCGAGCATCAGCGCATTCCGCCGACCATCAACTACGACATTCCTGATCCCGCAATCCTGTTCAACGTCGTCGGCAACAAGGCGCGCGACGCCCGCGTGACCGCGGTGATGTCGAATTCGTTCGGCTTCGGCGGTCAGAACGCCTCGCTGATCCTGACCCGCGAACCGTTCTGACCGGACGCATGGCGCTGCTTCCTGCGAGCACGAAGGCCCGCGCGCGGGAGGCTGCCAAATCGCTCGGCGGAAGCCTGATCGGCGCGGCGACGGTCGCGATGCTGCGCACCACGCGCTATTTCGATCCGGCCAAGACCTCGGACTTCTTCGCGCGCGCCGTCAAGCTGATCGGCCCGCGCCTGCGCGAGCACCGCATCGGCCGCGCCAACCTCACCGCCGCCTTTCCGGAGAAATCGCCGGAGGAGATCGACCGGATCCTGATGGGCGTCTGGGACAATCTCGGCCGCGTCGGCGCCGAGTTCGCCCATATCGACCACGTCTGGGACTACGATCGCGATGGCCCGGAGAAGAGTCGAATGGAGATTTCCCCGCGCAGCATCGAGCTGTTCGACCAGATCCGCGACGATGGCAAGCCGGCGCTGATCTTCGCCGCTCACCTTGCGAACTGGGAATTGCCGGCGCTCGCCGCGGTCGCGCATGGCCTGGATACCGCGATTCTCTATCGCCGCCCGAACATCGCCTCGGCCGACCGCATCATCCAGGAGATGCGCCAGGTCAACATGGGCACGCTGATCCCGGCCGGCCGCGACGCGCCGCTGCGGCTCGCGCAGGCGCTGAAGGATGGCAAGCACGTCGCGATGCTGATCGACCAGTATCTGACCGGCGGCGTCGAAGTCACCTTCTTCGGCCGCAAGACTCGCGCCAACCCGATGCTGGCGCGGCTCTTGCGCCAGATCGAATGCCCGATCCATGGCGTCCGCATCATCCGCCTGCCCGACGGCCGCTTCCGCGGCGAGCTGACCGAAGAGGTCAAGCCGGTGCGCGATGCCGATGGCAAGATCGACATCCAGGGTACCACGCAGGCGATCACGAGCGTGGTGGAAGGCTGGGTGCGCGAGCATCCGGAGCAGTGGCTGTGGCTGCACCGAAGGTGGCGGTAGGCTGGCGCTATTTGCTCAGCGGCCGCATTCGGACTCGGCCAGGCTCGATCACAGAAAAATGGCCCGCCCAATCGTCACGGGCCAAGATCAGGTCGGCGAGCACTTTGCCAATCCGCCCGGGTGCCGGCGGAGGAATGCGCAACAATACGATACCGCATGCGGTCGGCAGCGATGACGCTTTGGCCAACTCCCCAAAGTCCTTATCAAAGGTGAGCAGGATCCGTTGTTCGTGCGACGCTCGCGCCAACACTTCGCGATCGCTGCTACCAGGAGCCGAAGCTCTGATCCAGATGACGTCGTGACCTGATGCACGAAGTACATCGACGGCGGAGCCAGGAAAATTCTCGTCCGCGAGGAAACGCATCTCAAGCCGCGGTCGGGTGAACCCGTTCGACGCTCAGTGAGTCGCGTGCGTAGGCCAAGCACGCGAGAATGTCCTCGCGGGAAATGCCCGGATAGTTCGCCAGAATATCGGCTTCGCTCCAACCGTCTGCCATCAATCCGATGATGAACTCGACCGCAATGCGGGTCCCGCGAATCACGGGCTTGCCGGCGAGGACATCAGGTGCGAGCGAAATGCGAGGGTGATCTGTCATTGCTCAAGGCCTAGTCTGTCAGCTGAGGCAGATAGTACACCAATTCGCGCGGGACAGCGAATTTGGAACCTAACTGCCTTTACCGTCCCGTCTTCACCCTGGTCCAGAGCCGGTTGATGATCCGCTGCGTCGCCGGCTCGCGCGCCGTGATGACGAACAGCTTTGCGAGCGTCGCCTCGTCCGGATAGATGTTCTTGTCGCCCAGGATTTTTGGATCGACCAGCTTCTGGCTGGCGAGATTGCCGCTCGCGTAGGACAGGAAGTCCGAGTTCTTGGCGGCAACGTCGGGGCGGTAGAGGTAGTTGATCAGCTCGTAGGCTTCCTTGACGTTCTTGGCATCCGCGGGGATCGCGAGATTGTCGAAGAACATCTGCGCACCCTCCTTCGGAATGGCATAGCCGATCTCGATGCCACTGCTGTTGTCTTTCTTGGCTTCGGCCGCCCGGGCCCGCGCCTGCATGATGTCGCCGGACCAGCCGACCACGAAGCAGATCTCGCCGGTGGCGAGTGCGCTGAGATATTCGGACGAGTGAAATTTGCGCACCGACGGGCGAACCTTCGCGACGGCCTCGGCGGCCTTCTCGAGGTCGGCCTGCTTGGTCGAGTTCGGATCGAGCCCGAGCCAGCTCAGCGCCGCCGGAAAGATGTCGTCGGCGGAGTCGAGCATGTGCACGCCGCAATCTTTGAACTTTGCCAGGTTCTCCGGCTTGAAGACGATGTCCCAGCTGTCGATCTTCGCGTCAGCCCCAAGGATCTGCTTCACCTTGGCGATGTTGTAGCCGATGCCCGTCGTGCCCCACATGTAGTTGGCGGCGTAGACGTTGCCGGGATCGTAGATGCCGAGACGCTGCGTCACCACCGGCCAGGCATTGCTAAGGTTCGGCAGCTTCGACTTGTCGAGTTTCTGGAAGATGTTGGCCTTGATCTGTCGCTGCAGGAAATAGGCGGTGGGGACCACGACGTCATAGCCGGACTTGCCGGCCATCAGGCGCGTCTCCAGCGTCTCGTTGGCATCGAAGGTGTCGTAGACCACCTTGATGCCGGTCTCCCTGGTGAAGGCTTCAAGGACATCCGGCGCCATGTAGTTGGACCAGTTGTAGAAGTTGACGACGCGCTCCGCGGCCGCTGCGGGAGGCGAAAGCAACGTCAACGCCGCGGCGATTGCAAGACCGAGGCAAAACCCGGAGCGGCTGACGTTCGTCATCCCTACCTCTTGCGTCCACGCACCGCGTCCGACAGCCGCTCCAGCGCGGTGTCGAGCGTCTCGTCCTTCTTGGCAAAGCAGAAGCGCACCACCGAGGTTACGGGGTCCTGCTCGTAGAAGGCCGAGACCGGGATCGCCGCAACCTTGTAGTCTTTCACGATCCGCCAGCAGAATTCCGTGTCGCTCTCGTTCAGCCCGAGCGGTGACAGGTCGACGGTAAGGAAGTAGGTGCCTTGCGACTTCAGCACAGGGAAGCCGAGGCTCTCCAGACCCCTGGTCAGGCGGTCCCTGCTCCGCGTCAGATCCTTGCGCATCGACAGGAAATAGTCGTCGGACTTGCCGAGGCCGTAGGCGACGGCGGCCTGCAGGTTCGGCGCGGTGGTGAAGGTCAGGAACTGGTGCACCTTGGCGGCGACGCGCAGCAAGGGCGGTGCGGCGCAGACGAAGCCGATCTTCCAGCCGGTCAGCGAGAAGATCTTGCCGGCCGAGCCGACCTTGATGGTGCGCTCGCGCATGCCGGGAATGGTGATGAGCGGGACGTGCTTGTGCTCGTCGAAGGTGACGTGCTCCCAGACCTCGTCGCAGATCGCGATGACGTCGAACTCCTGGCAGTAGCGCGCGAGCAGCTCGAGGTCCTCGCGCGGATAGACCACCGCGCTAGGATTCAAGGGATTGTTGAACAGCACCGCCTTGGTCTTTGAATTGAAGACGCTTTTCAGCATGTCCTCATTCAGCCGCCAGTGCGGCGGCTCGAGACGGACCAGGCGCGGAATGCCGCCCGCCTGGCGGATGATGGGCAAATAGGAATCGTAGACCGGCTGGAAGCAGACCACCTCGTCGCCGGGCTGGACCACCGCGAGGATCGCCGAGGTCAGCGCCTCGGTGCCGCCGGAGGTCACCATCACTTCGCTCATCGGATCGAGCGTGAGGCCGTGCCAGTGGCCATAATGGGTCGCGATTGCCCGGCGCAGCTCCGGCAGGCCCATCATCGACGGGTACTGGTTGTAGCCGTTCAGCGAGGCCTCGGCCGCGGCGCGGCGGATGTCCTCGGGGCCGGGATCGTCGGGAAAGCCCTGCCCGAGATTGATGGCATTGTTGTCGCGGGCCGCCTGCGACATCGCCTCGAAGATGGTGACGGGAAGGTCGGCAAAGACCTTGTTCAGGGACGAGCTTTTGGACATCTTGTTAGACATTGGGGCCGATCAGCCACCGACCTTGCTGGGGAGCCCCGCCGCCTTCCAGCCCAGCATGCCGCCGGCCAGATGCTTGTCGTAAGGAAGGCCCGCCGCCTGCGCCGCCAGCGAGGCCGTCACGGAGCGTTTTCCCGAGCGGCAGGCGAACACGACCTCCTTGCCGGCGGGATCGGGAATCGCCTTGGGATCGAAGGTCGAGAGCGGAACCACGACGCCGTAAGGGTAAGCCTCGGCTTGAACCTCGTTCGGTTCGCGAACGTCGACGAGCAGATAGCGCCCTTCCGCGATGCCCTTGGAAACCTCGTCCGGGGTCAGATCCTGTACTTGATTCGCCACATCATCCTCCAACGTCGCAGGCGCATGCCGGGGCGACCCCGGCGGCCGGCAACCTCGCCTCTCGGGAGGTGAAAATCAAGCACTACAAAGGCTTGAGCCGCGCGGCGCAAGTTAAAGCTAAATCGCAGCGGCTTGAAGTCCGCGGCGAATCCCCACCCTAGATGGTCACCTGCGTGCCGACCTCGACCACGCGGCCGGACGGGATCTGGAAATAGTCGGTGGCGTCGTTGGCGGAGCGGCTGAGCGAGATGAACAGCCGGTCCTGCCACCGCGGCATGCCGGAATGGACGGCGGGCTTCAGCGCCCGGCGCGACAGGAAGAACGAGGTCGACATGATGTCGAACTGCCAGCCCAGCTTGCGGGCGATCGCCAGCGCCTTCGGCACGTTGGGCGATTCCATGAAGCCGAACTTCAGCGTCACCTTGGAGAAGGTCGGTGAGATCTGCTCCAGCCTGACGCGCTCGGACGGATCGATGCGCGGGGTCTGCGCGGTCTCGATGGTGAGAATGACGTTCTTCTCGTGCAGCACCTTGTAGTGCTTCAGGCTATGCATCAGCGCGGTCGGCGCGCTGATTGGGTCCGAGGTGAGGAATACCGCGGTTCCCGGCACGCGCTGGGGCGGCCGCTTCTCCAGCATGGCGACGAGGTCGGCGAGCGGGAACTCGAGCTTGCGCGACTTCTCGAACAAGAGCCGGCTGCCGCGCCGCCACGTGTACATCAGGATGATCATGAGCGCGCCGAGCGCCAGCGGCACCCAGCCGCCCTCGACGACCTTGAGCAGGTTGGCGGAGAGGAAGGTCAGGTCGAGGAACAGGAATGGCGCAATGAGAGCGGCGGCGGCGAATGGCGACCATCGCCAGACCTTCCAGATCACGACAAAGCCCATCATGGCCGTGACCACCATGGTGCCGGTGACCGAGATGCCGTAGGCCGAGGCCAGGGCACTGGAGGAGCGGAACATGAGCACCAGCAGCACCACCGCGACCAGCAGCAACTGGTTGATGCGTGGGATGAAGATCTGGCCGGAATGGGCTTCCGACGTATGGCGAATTTCAAAGCGCGGCAGCAGGCCAAGTTGGATCGCCTGCCGCGTCAGCGAATAGGCGCCGGTGATGACCGCTTGACTTGCGATCACGGTCGCCATGGTCGCGAGCACGACCATGCAGCCGCGGACAAAACCTTGAGGAAAGAGCTGGAAGAACGGGCTGACGATCGCGCCGGGATCGGCGAGCACCAGCGCCCCCTGCCCCAGATAGTTCAGCGCCAGCGACGGCAGCACGATGGACAGCCAGGCGGTCTGAATCGGCCGCTTGCCGAAATGGCCGAGGTCGGCATAGAGCGCCTCGGCGCCGGTGACGGCCAGGAACACCGCGCCCAGCGTCACGAAGCCGATCAGGCCGTGGTGGAGCATAAAGGACACGGCATAGAGCGGGTTCAGCGCGTACAGCACCTGCGGCTGCTCGATGATCGGATGGATCGCCGCCGCAGCGAGGACTGCGAACCAGACGCACATGATCGGACCGAAGAAGGCGGCAACGCGGGCGGTGCCGCGGGATTGCACGGCGAACAGAGCGACCAGGATCACCACGGTCAGCGGAACGATGTAAGGCTCGAACTTCAGGGTGACGTCCTTCATGCCCTCGATCGCCGACAGCACCGAGAGCGCCGGCGTGATCACGGCATCGCCGTAGAACAAGGCTCCGGAAATGATGCCGAGCAGCACGATGGTCGTGCTGCCGGCGCCCACCGCACGCTGGGCCAGCGCCATCAGCGCCAGCGTGCCGCCCTCGCCGTTGTTGTCGGCGCGGAGCAGGATCACGACATATTTGAGCGTCACCACGATGATGAGCGCCCACAGGATCAGGGAGAGCACGCCGAGCACGGCCGCTGCCGTCGGCAGGCCGTCGTGCCCGGAAGCCGCCGTCACCGCCTCGCGGAACGCGTAGAGCGGGCTGGTGCCGATATCGCCATAGACGACGCCGATGCTGCCGAGCGTCAGCGCACCGAAACCGGCGGTGGTGTGGGCCTCACCATGCCCATTGACCGCCGCCGTTTCCGGGGCGGTAATCGCTGCGTCGTTTGTCATGGGAGAGCCCAGTGGCCTCTAAAAATGCTTCACTGCACAACGGCGGAGGAGCGCGCGGCTTATAGTCCTGCGCTGTCGGCATAGCCTAGCCCGTTTTCGGGCCCTAGTCATGCAAATCTGCATGGCTCGCATATTTGCGGTTAGATGGTGACTTGGGTTCCGACTTCAACCACCCGCCCGGTGGGAATCTGGAAATAGTCGGTGGCGTCATTGGCGGACCGGCTGAGCGCGATGAACAAATGGTCCTGCCACAGCGGCATGCCCGATTGCGCCGAGGCCTTCAGCGATCTCCGCGACACGAAGAACGACGTCGACATGATGTCGAACTGCCAGCCCTGTTTGCGCGCGATGGCGAGCGCCTTCGGCACGTTCGGCTGCTCCATATAGCCGAAGCGCAGACGGACCTTGGAGAACTTGTCGCTGATCTTCTCCATCCTGAACCGCTCCGACAGATCGACCCGCGGCGTATGCGCGGTCTCGATCGTCAGGATCACGTTGTGCTCATGCAGCACCTTGTTGTGCTTGAGATTGTGCAGCAGCGCGGTCGGTACGAAGGCCGGATCGCTGGTGAGGAACACCGCCGTGCCCTTGACGATATGCGGCGGCCGCTTCTCCAGGCTGCGGATCAGGTCGTCCAGCGGCACCTCGATCCGTCGCGTCTTCTGGATCAGAATTGCGGAGCCCTTGCGCCAGGTCCAGATCATCCCTGCCATGACGACGCCGAACAGCAGCGGCACCCAGGCGCCTTCGAGCAGCTTGAGGAGGTTGGCGCTGAAGAAGCTCAAATCGACGATGACGAAGGGGACGATCACGGCCGCGGCCGTCGCCGCGCGCCAGTTCCACAACTTCCAGATCACGACGAAGCCCATGATGCCGTCAGCGACCATGGTGGTGGAGACCGCAATGCCGTAGGCCGAGGCCAGATTGCTGGGGGTGTGGAACAAAAGCACCAGCAGCATGACGCCGATCAGCAGCAGGCGGTTCACGCGCGGCAGATAGATCTGGCCCGCGTGCGATTCGGAGGTGTAACGCACCTCGAAACGCGGCAGCAGCCCGAGTTGTACGGCCTGGTAGACCAGCGAATAGGCGCCGGTGATCACCGCCTGGCTCGCAATCACGGTTGCGGCAGTCGCAAGTCCGACCAGCGGCAGCACCAGGCTCTCGGGCACCATGCGATAAAAGGAATGTTCGATCGCGCTGGGATCGGACAGCACCAGCGCACCCTGTCCGAAATAGTTGATCAGAAGCGCGGGCAGCACGAAGAACATCCAGGCCGACTGGATCGGCTTGCGGCCGAAATGGCCGAGATCGGCATAAAGCGCCTCGCCGCCCGTCACCGCCAGGAACACGGCGCCGAGTGTCACGAGGCCGATCACGCCGTGCGACAGCACGAACTGCACCGCGTAATAGGGATTGATTGCCGCCAGCACGGAAGGGTCGTCGGCGATGTGGACGGCCCCCATCACGGCGATGACGGCGAACCAGACCACCATCACCGGCCCGAAGGCCGAGGCGACCAATGCGGTTCCCTTGCTCTGGACAGCGAACAGCAGCACCAGAATGAGGACGGTGAGCGGCACGACATAGTGCTCGAGCGCGGGGGTCGCGAGCTTGAGGCCCTGGACCGCCGAGAGGACCGAGATCGCCGGCGTGATCATGGAATCGCCGATGAACATGGAGGCGCCGACCACACCGAGCGCGAGCAGGACCCAGCTTCGCCGCCCGAGCGCGCGCTGGCCGAGGGCCATCAGCGACAGCGTGCCGCCCTCCCCGTTGTTGTCGGCGCGCAAAAGCAGCAGGACGTATTTGGCGGTGACGACGATCAGCAGCGCCCACAGGATCAGCGAGAGCACGCCCAGCACGATGACCCGCGAGACCGGCTCGCCGTGGGCCGCGCCCTTGACGGCCTCGTGGAATGCGTAAAGCGGCGAGGTGCCGATATCCCCGAAGACGACGCCGATGCTCCCGAGCGTAAGGGCCCAAAAGCCTGATGTGACCGGCTGCCCGTCCTGGGTCTCGGTCGATGTGATGCTCGCCGTCATGGGGGTGAGAAACGCTTCGTCCCTGAATTCGATCCGGCGCCTATTGACGCTTCCGTCGCGCCTGTCAATCGGCCCGGCACCATAGCAGGCGCCGCGACAGAAGCTGTGACGCCGTGGCAACGTTCATCGCCAGCGCGACGACATGCCTCAGGTAGAATGGTAGCGCAAGGGGGTTACGGTTTCAGATTCGGCGGCAGCGGCGGATCCTCGCGCATCAGGGTGATGGTCACCCGACGGTTGGCCGCGAGCGAGGGATCGTCCGGAAATAGCGGCTGGGTATCCGCCTTGCCCGAGACGGCGAAGATATGCGACGGCGGCAGGCCTTCGCGCTCGAGGATCTGGCGCACGGCGTTGGCGCGGTCGGCCGACAGATCGAAGGCGCCATAGTCGCTGCGGGTCGGTACAAATCCTGCCGCGGTGTGGCCGGCGATGGAAACGCGCAGCGGCGTGGCCTTGAGCGGAATCGCAAGCTTCTCGACCAGGCGGCGGGTGCGGTCATAGGGCACCTTGGAGCCGTCGGCGAACATCGAGCGGCCGTCCTGGTCGACGATCTCCAGGTTGAGGCCCTGCTTGGTCTCCTCGAACATGATGTGCTTGGACATCTCGGTCAATTCCGGCATGTCCTGCAACGCCTGGCGCAGCGAGGCCGCGGCCAGCGCGAAATTGCGGTCGACCTTGATCTTCGCGCCCGACGTCTTGTCGCGGTCTTCCTGGTCCGGCGTCGGCGTGTTGGAGGCGTCCTCGGGCTGGATATGGTCGACATTTTTCAGTCGCGGACGGGTCGGCAGGCCGTCGGATTCGACGATGCCGGAGTAGCGCGCTTCGCTCTGAACGCCGAACGCCTCGCGCATCGAGCCCGCGACGATCTTCAGCTTGTTGGCGTCCTGCGTGGAGAACGCAACCAGCATCACGAAAAATGCCAGCAGCAACGCCATCAGGTCGGCGAAGGTCACGAACCAGCCGTGACCGCCGCCGTGAGCATTGCCGCGCTTCTTCTTGGCCATCTCTCAAATCCCGGCGCGCGGCGTTACGCCGGCACCGGCTCTCCCTCGGTGTGACGATGCTTCTCTGGCAGATAGGCCAGCAGCATTTCGCGCACGAGCGTCGGGCTCTTGGAATCGCGGATCATCAGGATGCCGTCGATGATCAAGGTGCGGTTCGTTTCTTCGTCGAGCAGCTTGCCATGCAGCTTGTCGGCTATCGGCAAACAGATCAGGTTGGCGACAACCGCGCCATACAGCGTCGCCAGCAGCGCGGTGGCCATGAACGGGCCGAGCTTGGAAGGGTCCGACATGTTGGAGAACATCTGCACCATGCCGAGCAGCGTGCCGATCATGCCGAACGCCGGGGCGCAGTCGCCGACGGCGCGGTAGATCTTGCTGCCTTCGTCGAGGTGCATCAGGAAATTGTCGCGGTCGCGCTCCAGATTGTCGCGAATGAAATCGAGGTCGTAGCCGTCGGCGACATAGCGGATGCCCTTGGCGAGGAACGGCTCGTCGGTCTCGACCTTTTCCAGCCCGACCGGCCCCTGCTTGCGAGCGATTTCCGCGATGCGGGCGAGTTCGTCGACGAGGTCGTGAGCCGAAAGGCGGCTCAGGGTGAAAGCAAACTTCGCGCCGAGCGGCACGCCATGGATCATCGCGGACAATGGAAAGCGGATCATCGTTGCGGCGAACGAACCGCCGAAGATGACGATCACGGCGTGGATGTCGTAAAACATCCCGAAGCTGCCGCCCATCAAGATCAGCGTCGACACAACAGTGGCGCCCGCGGCCAGGCCGACAAGTGTTGCGATATCCATTATCGACTCCAACGCGTACGCGACAACGGCCGTCCTGGCCGCTGGTGCGGCCCGACCCCGAACCACATCGGAAACCCTAGAGGCCCGCCCTTAAAGTCGCGTAAAGGTTAAGTCTGGACAGTGTGCTGCATGCCGCAGCGCCCGCTGCGATTGACGTCCGGCGACAGGAACTTCAACACTTCGCTAACCATTGGCGGGGCGCGCCACGCCGTCACGTCGGCTGCGGCCCTCCGCCACATCGTGACCAGGGATCGATTGGTGTCTGATACTGGCGCGGCATGCTCGATCGCGGGAGCCATCGCCATGTTGACGTTGTTCGGTCTTCTCACCGCGCTGCCCGCGGTGCTGGCGCTCCACCTGCTGGAGCCGGAACTCGTCCTGCCGGCTTTCAGCCTCGTGCTCTTTGCCGAGGCCGCCTTCGCGGTGATGGCGGCGCGCTTGATTCACCTCCCGGACAATGCGGAGGGTATCACGCTATGGGACCTTGCCGGCGGCTTCACCCTGATCGGATGCGCCGCCGCAGTGTTCGGCGAGCCGGATCAGGCGGTCCTGTTTCTGACGGAACAAGGCGACCCACGGCCATCGCGGCCGTAGGTCATTCGATTACCGTCTAGTGAATCTCCGCCGAGCGCTTCAGCGCGGCCTTCAGCTTCTCCAGCGAGAAGTCGGGGCTGCGGGCGATCTCCAGGATCGGCGTCTCGCGGCGGCCGCACAGTTCGGCGGCTTCCGGCAGCTTTGCGGCGACGTCGAGCGGGATCACGATGGCGCCGTGCCGGTCGGCATGGATGAGATCGTCGGACTTCACGGTCATGCCGGCGACGCGCGCTTCGCCGCCAAAGCTTTCCGCATGCACCCAGGCGTGCGACGGGCCGACCGAGCCGGCCAGCGCCTGGAAGCCCGGGGCCCATTGCGGGATGTCGCGGATCGAGCCGTCGGTGATGACGCCGAGGCAGCCGAGCGCCTTGTGCACATTGCTCTGCACCTCGCCCCAGAATGCGCCGTAGCCGACATCGGGGCCGTCGATGTCCTGGATCACCGAGATGCGCGGGCCATGGCCGGTGCCGACATATTCGTAATAATCGATGCGGCGCCTGGACTGTTCCTCGGCCGGGAGCGATGATTTCAGCACTGAGCGGATCGCAACCGTGCGGGCGTATCCGACGATCGGCGGCAGGTCGGGAAACGGACAGACCAGCGGTTTCGTGGTGTAGCCGATCAGACGCCGCTCGGGCGCCACGATCTCCATGGCATTGCAGATCGTCGGCGTGTCGTAGCGGCCCAGCGCCTCGAGGACGGAAGCGGGCAGCGGCCCGGTCGCGGAATTGGTCACGGCGTTCTCTCCCAGATTGGCGGCGGCTGATTGCGCGATGCCGCCTGCTCAAGGGCGATATAGCCGAGATCGGGCCTCGACCCAACTCAGGCAGGCCTCATGGCAGATATCCGCGAGGAGCGCTCAGTGCAGACGTCCGGGCCGGTCGTCGTCCTGTGGCGGCTCTGACAAATTCGCCAGCGTCGGCGCCGAGGGCGGCGACGTAACCTCGCCACCCGCAGGCGCAGTGGCTGCCATCGCGCGCGCCTGGTCGCGATAGGATTTGTAGCCGAGCGGCAGGCAGAGCAGATAGAGCACCGTGCCGATCGACAGCACGTGCCAGGGATAGGCGATCAAGAGCGCGATGAAGACGATCACGGCGACGAACGCCGGCAGCACCAGTTCCGGCGGCACGCGCATGCGCTTGGTCTTGCCGGAGAACACCGGCAGGCGCGACACCATCAGAAACGCGATCAGAAGCGTGTAGGCGGCCGTCACCACCGCAGGGATCCGGCCGAGCTCGAGGAACGCGACGTAGATCGGCAGCAGCACCGTGATCGCGCCGGCGGGCGCCGGCACGCCGGTGAAGAAGTTGGCCGCGAAGGCGGGCTTGTTCGGATCATCCATGGTGGCGTTGAAGCGCGCCAAGCGCAGGCCGCCGGAGATCGCGAATACCATGGCGGCGATCCAGCCGGCATTGCCGAGCTCGTGCAGCTGCCAGAAGTACAGCATCAGGCCGGGCGCCACCCCGAAATTGACGAAATCGGCCAGGCTGTCGAGCTCGGCGCCGAACTTGGACTGGCCCTTGATCATGCGCGCGATGCGGCCGTCGATGCCGTCGAGCGCGGCCGCGAACACGATGGCGTAGACGGCGAGCGTCATCCGCCCCTCGATCGATAGCCGGATCGAGGTGAGGCCGGCGCAGATCGCCAGCAGCGTGATGACGTTGGGCACCAGCATCCGCACCGGGATCGGTCGAAACCGCCGGCGGCGCACATCGGGATCTCTCAAGTCATAGGGCGTCATTGCTCACCTCGAGGCGAGATATAGCAAGCCGCGCCCCCCTCCGCCATCGCGGCGGAAGGCCCACAAGCACGACTATTGGTCAATTGGCGCGGTAGGCGCGGCTCGGGTCGTCGCCGGCAAGGTCGGCCAGGATCGTCTCTCCGGCGATCGCGGTCTGCCCTTCGGAGACCAGCGCCTTGGTGCCCACGGGCAAATAGACGTCGAGGCGGGAGCCGAAGCGGATCAGGCCGAAGCGCTCGCCGGCACCGATCGCCTGCCCTTCCTTGACGAAGCAGACGATGCGCTTGGCGACGAGGCCGGCGATCTGGATCACGCCGATCCGCGCCGTCGGCGTCGTGATGACCAGCGAGTTGCGTTCATTGTCCTCGCTCGCCTTGTCGAGCTCGGCATTGATGAAGAGGCCGGGCCGATAGGCGATGCGATCCACCCTGCCCGCCACGGGCGCGCGGTTCACGTGGCAGTTGAACACGCTCATGAACACCGAGATGCGCGGCAGCGGCCGGTCGCCGAGCCCGAGCTCGGCCGGAGGCAGCGCCATGGTGATCATCGAGACGCGGCCGTCGGCGGGCGACACAACCAGCCCGTCACGCACGGGTGTCACGCGGACGGGGTCGCGGAAGAACAGCGCGCACCAGACGGTCAGGATCGTGCCGATCCACCCCAGCGGCGACCACAGCCAGAACAGGACCAGGCTTGCCAGCGCGAAGCCGCCGATGAAGGGATAGCCCTCCTTGTGGATCGGCGGGATCTGGCGCTGGATCGAATCGAGAATGGACATCGCTATCTGCCGCTCGGGGTTAATGGCACGGGTCGTCGCGCGCGCTTGTTTAGGCCAGAGTTGGGACCGGAGACAAGGTCAGTCGACCGCCGCAGGCGTCGTCAGGATGTCATTGACCGGCGGCGGCTCCCGGTTGGGCGCCGCGCCGGAGTCGGCCATCTTGGCCAGTTTCTCGCGTGCCGCCTCGGCCTCGCGCTGCCTGTTCCACATGCTGGCATAGAGGCCGCCCTGCGCGAGCAGTTTGGCGTGGGTGCCGCGCTCGGCGATGCGACCCTTGTCCAGCACGATGATCTCGTCGGCCCCGACGATGGTCGAAAGCCGGTGCGCGATCACCAGCGAGGTACGGTTCTTCGCCACGCGATCGAGCGCACCCTGGATCTCGTGCTCGGTGTGGGTGTCGAGCGCCGAGGTTGCCTCGTCCAGCACCAGGATCGGCGGCGCCTTGAGAATCGTACGCGCGATCGCGACGCGCTGCTTCTCGCCGCCCGACAGCTTCAGGCCGCGCTCGCCGACCTGGGTGTCGTACCCCTTCGGCGCCAAGCGGATGAAGTGGTCGATCTGCGCCAGCCGCGCCGCCTCCTCGACCTCGGTATCGCTCGCATCCCAGCGGCCGTAGCGGATGTTGTAGCGGATGGTGTCGTTGAACAGCACGGTGTCCTGCGGCACCATGCCGATCGATGCACGCAAGCTCGCCTGCGTGACGTCGCGGATGTCCTGGCCGTCGATCAGGATCTTGCCGCCGGAGACGTCATACAGGCGGAACAGCAGCCGCGAGATGGTCGACTTGCCTGCTCCCGACGGGCCGACGATGGCGACGGTCTTGCCGGCCGGCACCTCGAAGCTGATGCCCTTCAGGATCGGGCGCGACGGCTCATAGGCAAAGCGCACGTCCTCGAAGCGCACGATGCCGGCGGAGATGACCAGCGGCTTCGCGCCAGGCGCATCCTTGATCTCGGCCTCGCGGCCCAGCACATTGAACATCTTCTCGATGTCGATGATCGCCTGCTTGATCTCGCGATAGACCATGCCCATGAAGTTCAGGGGCTGGTAGAGTTGGATCATCATGGCGTTGACCAGCACGAAATCGCCGACGGTGTTGGTGCCGTTGCGCACGCCGATCGCGCACATCAGCATGGCCGCGGTCAGGCCCAGCGTGAAGATCACGGCCTGGCCGGTGTTGAGCACCGCGAGCGACGTATAGGTGCGAACGCTCGCCTCCTCGTAGCGCTCCACCGATTTGTCGTAGCGCTGCGCCTCGCGCGCTTCGGCGCTGAAATATTTGACGGTCTCGTAGTTGAGCAGCGAGTCGATCGCCTTGGTGTTCGCCTCGGTGTCGGAATCGTTCATCTTGCGACGGATGCCGATCCGCCACTCGGTCGCGATGTAGGTGTAGTACATGTAGAGCGTGACCGTGATCAGGGTCGCGACCACGTAACGCCAGTCGAACTGCCAGAGCAGCACCGCCATCAGCAGCGAGACCTCGACGATTGTCGGGATCAGCTGCAGGATCACCATGCGCACGATGACCTCGATGCCCTCGCGGCCGCGCTCGAGCACGCGCGTCAGGCCACCGGTCTTGCGCTCGAGGTGAAAGCGCAGCGACAGCTCGTGCATGTGAATGAAGGTGAGGGTCGCAAGCTTGCGCACCGCGTGCATGGCGACGCGGGCGAAGATACCGTCGCGCCATTGCGTCAGCACCGCCATCAGGATGCGCATCACGCCGTAGCTCGCGGTCAGCAGCAAGGGCGAGGCGATCACCCAGAGATGCCAATTGTCTGCCGCTACCGGCGCGGTATTGGCGCCGGTCAGCGCATCCGTCGCCCATTTGAAGCTGAACGGCACGGTGAGCGTGATCAGCTTGGCGGCGAGCAGCAGCACCAGCGACCAGACCACCCGCATCTTCAGATCTGCGCGATCGCCCGGCCAGATATAGGGCCACAGATGCGCCAGCGTGCCCATCAGCGTGGCCCGCTCCAGCGGTCCTCCGCCGGGAGGATCAGGAACGTCGGCGCCGTCGAGCGATTGAGGTTGGTCCATCAAGAAACCTGAAAGCCCACCGGATGCGGGCGAAACTGCGATTAACGATTTTCGTCCGTCATATAGAGCCTTCCCGATGCCCGCGCACCCCGCCAGATGGCGAATCTTTGATTGTTTATCGTCATTTACCGGTAGATTCCCGGGAGTATCGAATCACCGATTGGGCTTGACGCCTGTTCGCTGCAATGCATCATGGCACCAATGAGCACGATCAAAACCGTCTGCGTCTATTGCGGCTCCGGCCCTGGAACAAATCCCAACTTCATTGAAGCGGCGAAGGCGCTCGGCAGAGCGCTGGCGGAAAGCAAGATCCGCCTCGTTTATGGCGGCGGCTCGCTCGGCCTGATGGGGGCGGTCGCAACCTCCGTGCTGGATCACGGCGGCATGGTCACCGGCATCATTCCCGACTTCCTCCGGATGCGCGAGAATGCGCTGACGCGCGTACAGGAGATGGTCGTCACGCCCGACATGCACGAGCGCAAGCGGCTGATGTTCGAGCGCTCCGACGCCTTCGTGGCCCTGCCCGGCGGGCTCGGCACGCTGGAGGAGCTGGTGGAGCAGCTGACCTGGCAGCAACTCGGCCGTCACGCCAAACCCGTGCTGCTCGCCAATGTCGATGGTTTCTGGGAGCCGCTGTTCTCCCTGGTGGCCCACATGCGGCAGACCGAGTTCATCCGCGCGGGCCTCACTGTCGATATCCTGAAGGCGGACAAGGTCGAGGAGATCATCCCACGGCTGCGCGCCGCGGCGGCGCAGATTCCCGACGACCAGCGCGATCTCGCGCCCGACGTGGCCCGGCGCCTGTAGGCCGCCTTCTATTCCTGCGGAAACGTCACCGCCTCGATCCGGTTGCCATCGGGATCGGTGATGAAGGCTGCGTAATAGCGCACGCGGTCGTGCGGGCGGATGCCGGGCGCGCCGTCGGAGCCACCGCCGGCGGACAACGCCGCGGCATGAAACGCATCGACCTCGGCCGTGGTTCTCGCCCGCAGGCAGATGTGCACGCCGCTCTCCGGAGCTACGGGCGGCATCGCCTCGCGCAGATTGATCCAGAACTCCGGATAGGCCTTGCCGAAACCGACAGTGCGCGGCCGCGTGACCAGACGCGTGAGACCAAGCGCTGCGAGCGGCGCCTCGTAGAACTTTGCGGCGCGATCGAGATCGCTGACGCCGACGGAGACGTGATCGATCATGTCGTGCCCTTTCCCCCCTCGGTGTCATCGCCCGGCTTGACCGGGCGATCCAGTACTCGGAGACGCCGCGGCGTTACCGGGAGGCCTCGGCGTACTGGATACCCCGCTTTCGCGGAGTATGACAGTCGTCGTGGGGCTTACGCCGGTGCACCCGATTTCACGAGCTTGTAGATCACCGAATCCATCAACGCCTGGAACGAGGCGTCGATGATGTTCGGGGAGACGCCGACCGTGGTCCAGCGGCCGCCGTTTTCGTCCTCGCTCTCGATCAGGACGCGCGTGACCGCGCCGGTGCCGCCGTTGAGGATACGGACGCGATAGTCGATCAGCGTCAGGCCCTCGATGTACTTCTGGTACTTGCCGAGGTCCTTGCGCAGGGCGACGTCGAGCGCATTGACGGGACCGTTGCCCTCCGCCGCCGAGATCAGGTGCTCGCCGGCGACGTCGACCTTGACCACCGCGAGCGCCACCGTGACGCGTTCCCCCAGCGCGTTGTAGCGCTGCTCGACATTGACGTCGAACTGCTCGACCTCGAAATAATGCGGCACCTTGCCGAGCGTGCGGCGCGCCAGAAGCTCGAACGAAGCATTGGCGGACTCGTAGGCGTAGCCCGCCGCCTCGCGCGCCTTCAACTCCTCGACGAGGCGCGTCAGCTTTGGATCGCTCTTCTCGTAAGGGATGCCGGCGCGGTCGAGCTCGGCGATGACATTGGAGCGGCCGGCCTGATCGGACACCAGCACCTTGCGGTGGTTGCCGACCAGCTCCGGCAACACATGCTCGTAGGTCTGCGGATCCTTCAGCACGGCGGAGGCATGGATGCCGGTCTTGGTGACGAACGCGCTCTCGCCGACGTAAGGAGCATGCCGGTTCGGCACGCGGTTGAGCATGTCGTCGAGCGTGCGCGAGACCTTGACGAGCGTTGCGAGCTTCTCCGCGGTGACGCCGATCTCGAAGGCGTCGGAAAACTCCTTCTTTAATTTCAGCGTCGGGATCAGCGAGCAGAGATTGGCATTGCCGCAGCGCTCGCCGAGACCGTTCAGCGTGCCCTGGATCTGCCGCGCGCCGGCGCGCACCGCGGCCAGCGAATTGGCCACCGCCTGCTCGGTGTCGTTATGGGCGTGGATGCCGACATGATCGCCGGGAATGTGCTTCGTCACCTCGGTGACGATGGTTTCGATTTCGTTCGGCATGGTGCCGCCGTTGGTGTCGCACAGCACCACCCAGCGCGCGCCGGCCTCATAGGCCGCCTTGGCGCAGGCCAGCGCGAAGCTCGGGTCTTCCTTGTAGCCGTCGAAGAAGTGTTCGCAGTCGAGCATCACCTCGCGGCCGGCGGCCTTCGCGGCGGCGACGCTGTCGCGGATCGAGGCGAGGTTCTCCTCCTTCGTGGTCTCCAGCGCGACGCGGACCTGATAGGCCGACGCCTTCGCCACGAAGCAGATCGCATCCGCCTTCGCCTCCAGCAGCCCGGCGACGCCCGGATCGTTCGAGGCCGACCGCCCGGCTCGGCGCGTCATGCCGAACGCGGTGAACCGCGCATGATTGAGCTTCGGCCTGGTCGCGAAGAATTCGCTGTCGAGCGGATTGGCGCCGGGATAGCCGCCCTCGACATAATCAATGCCGAGATCGTCGAGCATCGCCGCGATGACCTGCTTGTCGGCCAGAGTGAAGTCGACGCCGTTGGTCTGCGCGCCGTCGCGCAGCGTGGTGTCGAACAGATAGAGGCGCTCTTTCTTGACCGAATTCATCGCGAGCGTCCGTTCTTGTTACCTCTCCCCTTGTGGGGGAGGTCGGCGTCACGCAGTGACGCCGGGAGGGGGGTGCCACACGGGCGGTCTGAGCGCGAGGCTACCCCCCTCCCCAACCCTCCCCCACAAGGGGGGAGGGAGCGGAGAGAGGCTCGCGCTTGGTGAACAAGCTCCTTGCTCATTGCACCGCTCCGAGCGTCTTCTTCATGGTGGTGTTGGCGAGCCATTCGTCGTTGATGGTGACGCTGTTGCGCTGCTGGGCGGTGTAGCCGCGCTTGGCAAAGAAGCCCTGCGCGTTGTCGCTGGCATCGACCGAGAGGCTCTTGGCGCCGCGGCTGCCTGCGAGCTTCTCCAGCGCGTCGATCAGCATGGTCGCGATGCCCTGCCCGGCCACCGCCGGATGGACATAGAGCATGCGAATGTGATCGTTGCCGCGCAGCGAGGCGAAGCCGACCGGCGAGCCCTCGAGCGTCGCGATCAGCGTCAGGTCGGCTGCAAGCCGCTTGCCGAACTCTTCGTCTTCGGCCGCCTCCATCCAGGCTTCCTGCTGCGCCTCGCTATAGTCGTCGCCGGTCAGCTCCTCGATGCTGGCAGCGAAGATTGCGGCGAGCACCGGCACGTCGTCAGGCAGGAAGGGCCGCAGGGCGGGCTTTGGCAAACTCTGTCCCATCGTCTTCACCACATGCCATAGAGCTTGAGCACCAGCGCCAGGGCGCCGGCGAGCAGTGCGATCTTCAGCGCGATGTAATAGAGCCAGTGCCGCGGGAAAGGCGTGTCGGGCCGCTTCATCGCGCGATCTCCCAGGTCGTGCCTTCCTTGGAGTCCTTGATGGCGACGCCCATCGCGGCGAGCAGATCGCGGATGCGATCGGACTCCTTGAAGTCCTTGCGGCTACGGGCGGCCGTCCGCTCCGCGATCAGGCGCTCGACCTCCTTGGCATCGACGCCGCTCGCCTGCTGCTTGCGCCCTTCCCACTGCGCCGCGCTCTCGGCCAGGAATCCGAGCAGCCGCAACGAGCCCGACAATGCAGCGGCATCGCCACGCAGGCCGTGCAGGGCCGTGATCGCCTGCGGCGTGTTGAGGTCATCGAGCAGCGGCTCGATCACGGACGCGGCCGGCTCTGTGGGCGCGACATCGGCGGCGACGCGATACCAGTCATCGAGCGTCTTGGCGCTCTCCTCCAGCGACTTCATGGTCCAGTCGATCGGCGAACGATACTGCGTCTTCAGCATATTCAGACGCAGCACCTCGCCCGGCCAATCCGCCAGCAGCTCATGAATGGTGATGAAGTTGCCGAGGCTCTTCGACATCTTCTCACCCTCGACCTGCAGGAAGCCGTTGTGCATCCAGGTGTTCGCCATGCGCTCGCGGTGGAAGGCGCAGCAGGTCTGCGCCACCTCGTTCTCGTGGTGCGGAAACACGAGATCGATGCCGCCGCCGTGAATGTCGAAATGCTCGCCGAGATGCTTCCAGGCCATGGCCGAGCACTCGATATGCCAGCCCGGCCGTCCCTGCGCGGCAATGCCGGCCGGCGACGGCCATGAGGGCTCGCCCGGCTTGGACGGTTTCCACAGCACGAAGTCGGTGTTGTCCTTCTTGTAAGGCGCGACATCGACGCGGGCGCCGGCGATCATCTCGTCCAGCGAGCGGTTGGACAGCGCGCCGTAACGCGGCAGCACCGAATTGGCGGCGTTCATCGCCTGCGGCGAAAACAGCACATGGTCCTCGGCGACGTAGGCAAAGCCACCGGCGACCAGCCGCTCGATGATCTCGCGCATCTCGCCGATATGCTCGGTCGCACGCGGCTCGACGGTCGGCCGCAAGCAACCCAGCGCATCGACATCGGCGTGAAACTGCTTGCCGGTCTGCTCGGTGACCTTGCGGATCGCCTCGTTCAGCGGCAGGCCGGGGAAATCCCGCGCGGCGCGGTCGTTGATCTTGTCGTCGACGTCGGTGATGTTGCGGACATATTTGACATGCGCTTCGCCGTAGAGGTGACGCAGCAGCCGAAACAGCACGTCGAACACGATCACCGGCCGCGCATTGCCGATATGGGCGAAGTCATAGACGGTCGGTCCGCAGACATACATGCGGACGTTGTTCGCATCGAGCGGCACAAAGGTCCGCTTTTCCCGGCTCAGCGTATCGTAAAGACGCAATTCCATGACAACCCATCCCTCTCGGCCGGGCGTCCAAGGCTCTCAATGTGTTTGAGAAAAGACGGCTCCAGCCAGCGAATCGCTAGCTCGTAATCTCGCGGCAAATGGCGCAGATGGCGAGGAGACCGTTCATGGGGCGACATATGGGCTATGAGGCGGCCCCACGTCAAGAGAGCCGCGAAAACGCCGTCTTATCTCCGCAAAGGGCGCTGCTCGCCTGATGGTTCACGATCCCCTAACCATTTGAGGCCATTCTGGAACCGGCAGTTCCTTCTTTTTTTGCCCCGGTATTTTCATGCGATCTGCACTCGCGCTCATTTTCAGCGCCTCGATCCTTGCGGCGTCCAGCGCGTTCGCCGAGACCCGCGTCTTCATCATCGCCAATCAGGTGGATGGCTATGGCAGCGGCCAGTGCCTGGCCAAGGGCGAGACCTGCGGCACCTCCCTCGCGCGCACCTATTGCCAGTCACGAGATTTTGCAAAGGCATCGAGCTATCGCCGGGTCGATCCCGACGAAATTACCGGCTCTGTCCCCAAAACCGGCGCAAACTGCTCTCATGGCCGTTGCGACGAATATGTCGCAATCACCTGCCAGCGCTGAATTCACTCGGAGCTGGCGGACCTTAGGCCCAATCATTGGCCCTTGAAACGACGTGACGATGCCGCGGGAAGCGGCTATTGGAGGGCGCGCTTCGGCCCCGAAAGTCACTTGGAACGTCATATTGGGCCGTGACCTCGCTAGAATGGCGGATATGCCTGAATTGTTGTCGCTGCCCCGTGCCCGCTTCTCCCTTGCCTGCACCGTGCTCCTGAGCGCGGTCGTGCTCGCCACCGGCGCTTTCGCGCAGGCCGGACCGCCCGGGCCGCCGCCTCAGCCCGGCCAGAACGGGCTCGGACCGAACCCGATGTGCGTGCGCCTGGAAGGCCAGCTCGCGGCGCTCGATCGTGGCGGCGGCGGTGACCCGGCGCGCGAAGAGCAGATCCGCCGCTATCAGGACTCCCAGGCCAAGCAGCAGGCCGAGCTCGACCGCGTCACCATGCAGGCCAAGCGCATGGGCTGCGATTCCTCCGGCTTCTTCTCGCTGTTCAACGGCCAGTCGGCGCAATGCGGCCCGGTCAACACCCAGATCCAGCAGATGCGCGCCAATCTGGACCAGATCACCGTCAATCTCGAGCGGCTGCGCGGCGGTCCCGGCGGCTCCAGCCCGGAGCGCGACAACCAGCGCCGCTCGGTGCTGATGGCGCTGGCGCAGAACAATTGCGGCCCGCAATATGCCAATGCCGCGCAGTCACAAGGCGGCGGCAACTTCCTGACCAATCTGTTCGGCGGAGGCAACAACCCGAACAATCCGCAAGCCGTGCCGCCCTCCGATCTCGGGCCGCAATCCGGCACCTACCGCACCGTGTGCGTGCGCACCTGCGACGGCGCCTATTTCCCGATCTCGTTTGCAACGGTGCCGGCGCGCTTCCCCGACGACGAGAAGACCTGCAAGGCGCTGTGCCCGGCTGCCGAAGCCGTGCTCTACACCCATCGCAATCCCGGCGAAGACATGAACTCGGCGGTCTCGATCGGCGGCCAGCCCTACACGGCGCTGCCGACCGCCTTCAAATTCCGCAGCGAGTTCAACCCCTCCTGCTCCTGCAAGGCGGCGGGCCAGACCTGGGCGGATGCGCTGAAATCGGCCGACGACAAGGCCGCGGCCGAGCAGCAGGGCGACATCATCGTCACCGAGGAGAGCGCCAGGAAGATGCAGCAGCAGCGGCTCAACAAGGGCACGCCTGCGAACGCGAAGAAGGGCACAGCTCCCGCGCCAACGACGGCGAATGCGCCGGCTGCGGCACCGCCCGCGGATACCGGCGCGCCTGCGTCGAATTCAGAGAACAGGCCGATCCGCTCGGTCGGCCCGACCTTCCTGCCGCAGCAGCAGCAGAAGTAGGCCGTCACTCTCTCATGCGCCGCGCAGGCGTCGCAGCGCGGCCGCTCCGCCGTTACGGCTCGCCCTCGCGGCTCCACGGGAAGAGATTGGCCGGAAAGTCTGCTGCGTAGCGCCTTCCCTTCGGGGCCGGCGGCGGTGCGTCCGGTGGGTTCGGATTGGGCTCGACCACCCGCCGATAGAGGTGCCAGGTGGCATGACCGAGCACTGGCAGAACGACGGCGAGACCGACGAAGAGCGGCAGCGAGCCGATGACGAGCAACGCCGCCACGATGAGGCCCCATCCGGCCATCGCGACCGGATTCGCCGCCACCGCTCGGAGCGACGTGCGGATCGCGTCGATCGCAGTCGCATGGCGGTCGAGCATCAACGGAAATGACACGACGCTGACGCACAATGCCACAACCGCAAACAGGAAGCCGACACCGCAACCGACGATGATGAGCGACCAGCCTTCCGGCGTCGTCAGCACGCGGGTTGCGAAGTCGGGAATGCTTGCGGCCGCAGCGTGACCGAAGATCGCGACATAGATCGCGTTCGCGACACCGATCCAGGCCCCGAACAGGACCAGCAGGAGCACGCCGAGTTCTACCATGGCGCCGAACGACGGTGCGCGCAGCACCTTGATCGCATCCCATGCTTCGACCTCCTCGCCGCGCTCGCGACGACGGCTAAGTTCGTAGAGACCGATCGCGGCAAAAGGACCGATCAAGGCAAAGCCGGCGGCCAGCGGAAACAGTAGCGGCAGCACCGAATAGCCGAGAACCATCCTGAACAGGACGAGACCGAGAACGGGATAGATCAGGCACACGACGATCGCGTGACTCGGCATCGCCTGGAAATCCTCCCAACCCAGGCGCAGGACCTCGGTCAGGTCGGACAATCTGATCTTGCGAATGGGATAGGAGGCCGCTTCGCCGAATACGTGCCGCCTGATGTCGTGGGAGTACAGAGTGGCCATGAGCGGACCCTCCCGTGCTGAAAATCGCGGTTTTCGACAACACGCGCTCTTCAGCCACGCGTGTCCGCCTGACGAGCAGGAAACGCGATGGGTCGAGTACGGCAACCCAGGTTCAGCGAACGAGCCTGGCCGGACGGAACCCGTCGCGACCTGCCTTGGAAGCTTAGCGCGCACGGAGCACGGCTGCACTCACGGTTGGGTGAATTATGCGCCTGATTTGTGCGTTGCATCACCCAGGACACTGAAGAGCGCACCTGATGCTTTGGCGACTTGCCGGGCGACGGCAACGCTCTCGCCAGGTCGGCACGCCGATATGCTCTATTGACGCCGGATTAGGCTGGTATCATTTTAGATGTAGACGCCCTTAGCTCCGATGAGATTGGTGGTCGCGAGCGTTCACTTGATTTCGCGACCAGTGGAATGGGCGAGGCAAGAAGGCCGGCGATGGCATGAATGCCAAGAAAGGCCAGCCATCGCGACAGACATGAGCTCCGCCCTGGATTCGTATCCGTAGCCTTCGATGGCAAGGATGGATCAGGATGGCTGTCGCGCTGATACTGCTTCTGGTCGCGATCGGCTCGGTGCTGTTTCACATCTACAGCCCGTGGTGGTGGACGCCGATCGCCACGAACTGGGCCTATATCGACCACACCATCAACATCACGTTCTGGATCACGGGCTTTGTTTTCGTCGCCGTGATCGCCTTCATGGCTTACTGCGTCTTCCGCTTTCACCACAGAGAGGGAAGACGGGCCGACTACAATCCGGAAAACAAAAAGCTCGAGTGGTGGTTGAGTGTCGGGACCGGCGTCGGCGTCGCGGCCATGCTGGCGCCTGGCCTCGTGGTCTGGCACCAGTTCGTGACGGTGCCTGCGGATGCCACCGAGGTCGAGGTCATGGGCCAGCAATGGCAATGGAGTTTCCGCCTTCCGGGCAAGGATGGGCAGTTGGGCACATCCGATGTCCGCAACATCGCCTCCGACAATCCGATGGGGCTCAATCGCGACGACCGGCACGCGCAGGACGATGTCGTGATCGAGAACGCCGACCTGCACCTTCAGGTGGGAAAGCCGGTCAAGGTTCTCCTCCGCTCGGTTGATGTCCTGCACGATTTCTACGTGCCCGAATTCCGGGCCAAGATGGACATGGTTCCAGGCATGGTGACCTATTTCTGGATGACGCCGATCCGAACCGGAACGTTCGATGTTCTCTGTGCGGAGCTTTGTGGCACTGCTCACTATCAGATGCGGGCCAAGGTCATCGTCGACGAAGAGCGCGAATATCACGCTTGGCTGGAGCAACAGAAAACGTTCGCAGAATTATCGCCGGCAAATGCCGTCGTGAAGACGACGTACTAATCCGGCAGCAAGTAGCAAGCAGCCGCCGAAGATAGATCGGGCGCAAGAGGCCAGCGCCTCACCCCGATGGAAACGACCGAGGAGGTTTCTATGGTCGATATTCCATATGAAGGGATCCCCGGCATTCCGCCTGCCGAAGTACCTGACGTCGAGCTCTATCATCCGCGGAGCTGGTGGACACGGTATGTGTTCTCCCAGGACGCCAAGGTGATCGCCATTCAGTATTCGCTGACGGCCACGGCCATCGGGCTGGTGGCCCTGGTGCTGTCGTGGCTGATGCGGCTGCAACTGGGATTCCCCGGTACGTTCTCTTTCATCGATGCCAACCAGTACCTCCAGTTCATCACCATGCACGGCATGATCATGGTGATTTACCTGCTCACCGCATTGTTCCTGGGCGGCTTCGGCAACTACCTGATCCCGCTGATGGTCGGCGCCCGGGACATGGTCTTCCCTTATGTGAACATGCTGAGCTACTGGGTCTACCTGCTCGCAGTCCTGGTGCTTGCCTCGACATTCTTCGTGCCCGGCGGCCCCACCGGCGCCGGTTGGACGCTGTACCCGCCGCAAGCAATCCTCTCCGGAACGCCCGGGCAGGATTGGGGCATCATCCTCATGATGGCGTCGCTGATCCTGTTCATCATCGGCTTCACCATGGGCGGGCTGAATTACGTGGTCACGGTGCTGCAGGCGCGCACCCGCGGCATGACGTTGATGCGCCTGCCCCTGACGGTGTGGGGCATTTTCACGGCGACCGTCATGGCGCTCTTGGCCTTCCCTGCGCTGTTCGTTGCCTCGGTCATGCTGCTGCTCGACCGTCTCTTGGGAACCAGCTTCTTCATGCCCGCCCTCGTCGAGATGGGCACGCTTTCGAAATATGGCGGCGGCAGCCCGCTGCTCTTCCAGCACCTGTTCTGGTTCTTCGGCCATCCCGAAGTCTACATCGTCGCCCTGCCCGCCTTCGGCATCGTCTCCGATCTGATCAGCACGCATGCGCGCAAGAACATCTTTGGTTATCGCATGATGGTCTGGGCGATCGTGGCCATCGGCGCGCTCAGCTTCATCGTGTGGGCGCACCACATGTATGTGAGCGGCATGTTCCCGCAATTCGGCTACTTCTTCGCCACCACGACGCTCATCATCGCGATCCCCACCGCGATCAAGGTCTACAACTGGGTGCTGACCCTGTGGCGCGGCGACATTCACCTCACGGTGCCGATGCTGTTCGCCCTCGGCTTCATCATCACCTTCGTGAACGGCGGGCTCACCGGCCTCTTCCTCGGCAACGTTGTCGTTGACGTGCCCCTCTCGGATACCATGTTCGTGGTCGCACATTTCCACATGGTGATGGGCGTGGCGCCGATCATGGTCGTGCTCGGCGCGATCTATCATTGGTACCCGAAGGTCACGGGGCGGATGCTCAACGACGCCATGGGCAAGTTTCACTTCTGGGTCACCTTCCTCGGCGCCTACCTGATCTTCTTCCCCATGCACTATCTTGGACTGCTCGGGGTCCCACGCCGGTATTTCGAGCTCGGGGATGCGACGTTCATCCCGTCCTCGGCCCATTCGCTCAACGCCTTCATCTCCGTAGTGGCCTTGACCGTCGGCTTCAGCCAGATGGTGTTCCTGTTCAACCTTGTCTGGAGCCTGTTCAAAGGTGAGGCCTCCGGCGGCAATCCGTGGCGGGCGACGACGCTGGAGTGGCAGACGCCGGAGACGCCCCCAGGGCACGGCAACTGGGGCAAGGAGCTCCCTGTCGTGTACCGCTGGGCCTACGATTACAGTGTACCCGGCGCCGCGGAGGACTTCATTCCGCAGAACCAGCCGCCGCGCGCGACTCAGCTCGTTCAGGGAGCTGCTTCGTGAGCGCCATCATCCTGTTCCTGGCTGTCCTTGCGGTGATCGCCGGATGGTGGCTGTCGCAGCAGCGCCTGACCGCCAAGCCCTGGCTGGAGGAAGGCCCGGCCGGTGACTTCCCTGGCGGCGATGCCATGACCTGGCCGGCTGCGAAGGTCGGACTTGGCGTGTTTCTCGCCGTCGCAAGCGCCTTGTTCGTCCTCTTCATCAGCGCCTACTCGATGCGCATGAGCGTGGTGGACTGGCGGCCGCTGCCGGTGCCGCGGCTGCTGTGGGTCAACACGGGCGTCCTGGTCCTGAGCAGTGTCGCGCTGCAATGGTCGTATGTGGCCGCGCGCCGACACGATACTGAAGGCGTCATGATCGGTCTGCTCGCGGGCGGAGCATCTGCCGTGATCTTCCTCGCCGGGCAGCTCCTGGCCTGGCAACGGCTCGGGGCTGCCGGATATTTCGTGGCGTCCAATCCGGCGAATTCCTTCTTCTACCTGTTGACCGCGGTACACGGGCTGCATCTGACGGGCGGTCTGGTGGCCTTGGGCCGAACCTCGGCCAAGATGTGGCGCGGCGCAGAGATCACCGACATGCGCTTGAGCGTGGAGCTGTGCGCCATCTACTGGCACTTCCTGCTGTTGGTCTGGCTTGTCCTACTCGGTCTTCTCACCGGCTGGACCGACGATTTCGTCGACATCTGCCGCCAATTGCTGAGCTAGGGAGGCGAGACCAGATGGCTGAGACCGTGCTGACAAATCCGGGGCAATCGCCTGCGCGGCTTGAAGGCTGGCGCGGCATCGCCGCCGATTGGGCGTCCGATCAGCGCGCCTTCAAGAACGTGTCCTGGGGCAAGGCCATGATGTGGATCTTCCTCCTCAGCGACACCTTCATCTTCAGTTGCTTCCTGCTCTCCTACATGACCGCGCGCATGTCGACGACCGTGCCGTGGCCCAATCCCAGCGAAGTCTTCGCCCTCAATATCGCGGGCAACCACATCCCCCTGATCCTGATCGCCATCATGACCTTCGTGCTGATCAGCAGCAGCGGTACGATGGCGATGGCCGTCAATTTCGGCTACCGCCGCGATCGCGTGAGAACCGCAATCCTGATGCTGGTCACTGCAGCCTTCGGCGCGACCTTCGTCGGAATGCAGGCCTTCGAATGGACCAAGCTGATCATGGAGGGCGTCCGGCCCTGGGGCAATCCATGGGGCGCCCCGCAGTTTGGTGCGAGCTTCTTCATGATCACCGGCTTCCACGGCACCCATGTGACGTTCGGTGTGATCTTCCTGATCGCCATCGCGCGAAAGGTCCTTCGCGGCGACTTCGACGTCGAGAGGCGCGGCTTCTTCACGAGCCGCAAGGGGTATTACGAGATCGTCGAGATCACGGGCCTGTACTGGCACTTCGTCGATCTCGTGTGGGTGTTTATCTTCGCATTCTTCTATCTTTGGTGAGGTCGACGCATGACAAACGCGGCGGTACACATGGAAGGACAGCTCCACGCCCCAGGGGCAGTCGCAACGGGAGCCGTTCACGCCAAGGGGCAACAGCACCCGATCAAGCTCTACCTCGTGGTCTGGGGCTGGTTATTCGTCCTCAGCACGTTCTCCTACCTCGTCGACTACTTTGGCCTGCATGGCTATCTGAGATGGTCGCTGATCCTGCTGTTCATGATGTTGAAGGCCGGGCTGATCGTCGCCGTCTTCATGCACATGGCCTGGGAGCGGTTGGCCTTGGCCTATGCCATCCTGCTGCCGCCGATCGCGGTACTGGTATTCGTATCGATCATGGTGCTCGAATCCGAATACACGCACTTGCTGCGGGTGCTGTTTTTCGCAACCCCGTCATAGCACACGCCGTCGCTCGGGCTGTTCAGCCCTCGAACGCGTCGATCGACGCCTTGCTGCCGCGCGACACCAGCGTCTCGTCAGGCGCGGACACCCCCTCGCCCTTGTCGCGAAACCGGTTGGTGATGGGATAGCGGCGGTCGCGGCCGAAGTTCCTCGCCGTCACCTTCACGCCGGGCGCAGCCTGGCGGCGCTTGTATTCGGCGACATTGAGCAGATGGTCGATGCGGGTGACGATCTCGCGGTCGAAGCCGGCGGCGATGATCTGATCCAGCGGCTGCTCGCGCTCGACCAGGCGCTCCAGGATGGCGTCGAGCACGTCATAGGGCGGCAGCGAATCCTGGTCGGTCTGGTTCTCGCGCAGCTCCGCCGTCGGCGGGCGCGTGATGATGTCGGGCGGAATGACCTCGCCCGCAGGGCCGAGCGCGCCTTCCGGCTTCCAGCCGTTGCGCAAGCTTGCCAGCCGAAACACCTGCGTCTTGTAGATGTCCTTGATCGGGTTGAAGCCGCCATTCATGTCGCCATAGAGCGTGGCATAGCCGACCGACATTTCCGACTTGTTGCCCGTCGTCACCACCATCAGCCCGGTCTTGTTGGAGATCGCCATCAGCAGCGTGCCGCGGGTGCGGGCCTGGAGGTTTTCCTCGGTGATGTCGGGCGGCAGGTTCTTGAAGATGCCGGACAGGATGGTCTCGAAGCCGTTCACAGCCTCGGCGATCGGCAAAACCTCGTAGCGGATGCCGAGATGGCCGGCGAGCTCGCCGGCATCGGCGATCGAGTGTGCCGCCGTGTAGCGATAAGGCAGCATCACGCCATGCACCTGATCGGCACCGAGCGCGTCGACCGCGATGGCCGCGCACAGGGCGGAATCGATGCCGCCGGAAATCCCGAGCAGCACGCCGGGAAAGCCGTTCTTGGTGACATAGTCGCGCAAGCCCAGCACGCAGGCGGCGTAGTCGGCCTTGTCGCTCTCGGGCAGTTCGGCGATCGGGCCCGTGCAGCGCCAGTCGTCGCCGTTACGGGTGAAGCGCAGCGTGACGACGCTCTCCTCGAACGCCGGCAGTTGCGCCGCAAGCGAGAGATCGCCGTTGAGCGCGAAGGAGGCGCCGTCGAATACCAGCTCGTCCTGGCCGCAGACCTGATTCAGGTAGACCAACGGGAGGCCGCTCTCGGTCACGCGCGCGACCGCAACCGACAGGCGCACGTCGTTCTTGTCCCGGGCATAGGGCGAGCCGTTCGGCACGAGGATGATCTCGGCGCCGGTCTCCGCCAGCGTCTCGACCACGTTCTCGTAATCCTCGGACTCCTCCAGCCAGATGTCCTCGCAGATCGGCACGCCGATGCGCACGCCGCGCACGGTGACGGGACCGGCGGCAGGTCCGCGCGAAAACAGCCGCTTCTCGTCGAACACGCCGTAATTCGGCAGGTTGCACTTGAAGCGCAAGCTCGCGATGCGGCCGCCGTCGAGCAGCGCGCAGGCATTGTAGAGCCTGCCCTCCTCGACCCAGGGCGTGCCGACCAGCATGGCCGGACCACCGTCCGCGGTCTCGCGCGCGAGGCTCTCGATCGCGGCGCGGCAGGCGGCCTGGAACGCCGGCTTCTGCACCAGGTCTTCCGGCGGATAGCCGGCGATGAACAATTCCGGAAACAGCACGAGATCGGCGCCATCGGACTTGGCCTGCGCGCGCGCGGCACGCGCCTTGGCGGCATTGCCCTCGATGTCGCCCAGGGTCGGGTTGAGCTGGGCGAGCGTGACCGCGAATTCATTGAGACGTTCGGTCATGGCGCTCCCATTCCCAGGCTAGAGGAACCCCAGCCGCTCGATGATGGCGATGATCCAGAACGCGCCTGCCATCAGCAGCGCAACGCCGACCGCGGCCGAGCCCATGTCCTTGACGCGCCCGATCTGCTTGTCGTGGTCCATCGTCAGCCGATCGGCGAGCTTCTCGATCGCGGTGTTGAGCAGCTCGACCACCAGAACGAAGGCGACGGAACACACCAGCTCGACCGCGCGCATCGCGGTCGCGCCGATGAACCAGGCGAGCGGCACCGACAGCAGGAGCGCAAAGATCTCCTCGCGGACGGCCTGCTCCGATCGGAACGCAAAGGCCAGACCGTTCCGGGAATTGATCGTGGCCTTCCAGATCCGCAGCAAGGTTTCAGAGCCCCGCTGCGGCCGGAATCGGCTGCGCCTTGCCGGCGCGCTCCTGCTTGAGGAGCTCCGCGACCAGGAAAGCCATGTCGATGGATTGCTCGGCATTGAGACGGGGATCGCAGACCGTGTGGTAGCGGTCGTTGAGGTCCTCGTCCGTGATCGCGCGGGCGCCGCCGAGACATTCGGTGACGTTCTGGCCGGTCATCTCCAGATGCACGCCGCCGGCGTGGGTGCCTTCGGCCGCGTGGATCGCGAAGAACGACTTCACCTCGGACAGGATGCGGTCGAACGGCCGCGTCTTGTAGCCCGACGTGGAGGTGATGGTGTTGCCGTGCATGGGGTCGCACGACCAGACCACGACCCGGCCCTCGCGCTTCACGGCGCGGATCATGTTCGGCAGGTGCTCGCCGATCTTGTCCGAGCCGAAGCGGCCGATCAGCGTCAACCGGCCCGGCTCGTTGTCGGGATTGAGCACGTCGATCAGCTTCAAGAGCTCGTCGGCCTTCAGCGAGGGGCCGCATTTGAGCCCGATCGGGTTCTTGATGCCGCGGAAATACTCGACATGGCCATGATCGAGCTGACGGGTGCGGTCGCCGATCCAGATCATGTGGCCCGACGTCGCGTACCAGTCGCCGGTCGTGGAATCGACGCGGGTCATGGCCTGCTCGTAGCCGAGCAGCAGCGCCTCGTGACTGGTGTAGAAATCGGTGGCACGCAGCTCGGGATGGCTTTCGAGATCGAGGCCGCAGGCGCGCATGAAGTTGAGCGCGTCCGAGATGCGGTCGGCCAATTCCTTGTAGCGGCGGGACTGCGGCGAGTCCTTGAGGAAGCCGAGCATCCATTGATGGACGCTGCCGAGATTGGCGAAACCGCCGGTGGCGAACGCGCGGAGCAGGTTCAGCGTCGCCGCCGACTGCCGATAGGCCATCAGCTGGCGCTGCGGATCCGGCATGCGCGCTTCCCTGGTGAACGCGATGTCGTTGACGATGTCGCCGCGATAGCTCGGCAGCTCGACGCCGTTCACCTTCTCGGTCGGCGATGACCGCGGCTTTGCGAATTGGCCGGCAATGCGGCCGACCTTCACCACGGGGACGGCGCCGGCATAGGTCAGCACCACCGCCATCTGCAGCAGCACGCGGAAGAAGTCGCGGATGTTGTTGGCGCCGTGCTCGGCGAAGCTTTCGGCACAGTCGCCGCCCTGGAGCAGGAAGGCGTCGCCGGCCGCCACGCGCCCCAGGGCCTTCTTCAGATTGCGCGCCTCTCCGGCGAACACCAGCGGCGGAAAGGTCGCAAGCTGCGCCTCGACGTCGGCCAATGCCTTGGCGTCGGGATAGTCGGGCACCTGTAGCACCGGCTTGCTGCGCCAGGACTCGGGCGTCCACCGCTCGGACATCGCAATCTCTCCGTGAAGCAAAAAGCACAACCTGATCTAGGGGTTGCGAGGGCCGCCTTATACACAGGCTGGCTTCCGGCCGCCAGTTGTAAATCCATTTCGTACCGCAAACCCTTGCGGCCAAAGCCGAATTCGCATTTGTTTGGCGCCGGCAAGAAACCGGCAGGACACAAACCGCCCATGAACGCGGCACTGACGACGCCTTCGTCGACGGGATCAGCTTCCCCGCGACCGACGGCTATGCGCTGACCGGCCCTGTTCCTGTCGGCGAGGATCTGCCCCAGGGCGTCTTCCTGCAAAGGCCGAATGGGTCTCGAGCCCGCGCCTTCTGTGTGGCGCGGCGTCGCTGAATGGATTCAGGTAGAATGAGGCCGCGTCATCGGATGATCGTCGTCAGAGACGAGTAGCGCCTGGTCGGCTTGGCTTCGCCCGGCGCGAACTGTGCGAAGGCGTCGCTGACGCGCACCGCCGGCGGCGTGTCACCGGCGAAGCGGAATTCCATCGGCCGCGGCGCGTAGAAGCTGGCGCGGTAATATGCGTCGTCGAAACGCGTCTCGCCGACGCCGAACAATACGTCGCAGACGAACAGGAGCGCGTAGACTCCCGCGACCGCTGCGATGATCTCCCTGAGAATTGACATGCCGATGCCCTGCCCTTTTGCGGGCAGGATGCAGATCGGTTCCAAAATCGAAGTTTAAGGCTGCGCGGTTCTTGTCCGCTGGGTTTGCCGCCGCTGAACGGATAGCAGACAATTTTATCGATCCGGAGGCCGAACGCCCGCTGCAGTCGGCGGCTTTACTGCCGCGCGCTCAGAAGGCAGGCCGCAAGTTCGGTCCGATTGTGCACGCCGAACCGGCGGCAGAGATTGGCGACGTGCTCCTTCACGGTCTGGTCGGATATTCCCATTTCGCGGGCAATCTCCTTGTTGGTCTGGCCGCGGCAAACCCTGATGGCGACATCAGCCGAACGCGGCGGCAGCGATGCCGACAACGTCCCGGCCGGACGGCTCGGGCTACGGTGGGTTTCAATCTCGCCCGCATTCATCATGTTGGTCAGCGCCAGCGAGCCGGCGCGGCATAGCATCTCCATGCGAAGTCGTGCGCGCGGCGTATAGGGTGCGCCCGTCTCCGTCGTCGCAGTGAAGAGCACGCCGATGATCTTCTCGCCACACCACAGTGGCCCGCCCATATTGTAGGCGAAGCCCCATTCATGCAGCATCTCGAAGGTCGGGCTATGTCGCCAATGCTGCGGGCCGATCACGGTTTCGCCGTCGACCGCGCAGCCGCGGGTCATGATGCAGTCGAGCACCGGGTCGTGCTTCCAGAAGCCGGCCTTGTAATTGTCGAGCAGGCCGTCGGCGACGTAGCGGCTGTAGACCAGGGCAGGCTCGAGCCCGTCGAGCAGATAGAGGCCGACAGTCGGCGATCCCGTGAGTTCGGTGATTGCTGAGCAACAGGCCACGCCAAGCGCACGCACCGAACGGCTCTCGGCGATCGACATCAAACGATCCGCCAGCCGGCCTTCGGGCAGACCGTCCAACTGCTCCTGCTTGGCCCTCACCGCCACTCCTCGCGCGACGTGCGCCCATTGGGATTTGTTATAGGCTTAAAATTTCTTCTTCGCCCGTTCTCCGGTCAAGCGAAAAGAAGCGGCAGAACCGTGCTTCTCCGGCTCAGCTTTACGGCACAGCAGCAACGGCGATCCCCCCATGATGGGGGATTGCCGGTCTGCCCACTTCATCCCTAGCATTCGGCCATCGTGATCGCGTGACGACATCACGCGGTTCCGACGGGGTCACGTCACCAACGCGAACTGCCTGCTCACCCGCGCACCAACAGCCTTGGCACGCGACGGCGAAGCTTTGCCGACGGACGCCGTCCCCCGCCGGTCCCGATCCTCCCCGCCGATCGCACGGCGGAGCTACAGCTTGACGTGGAGATACCGACCATGAGCCTTTCCATGCAACGCGCCGCCAAGCCCTCCACGACGCCATCAGTGGCCGAGTTCCACGCGCGCCTTGACGCCGTGCTGCCACTGGTCGAGTCCCGCGCGGCCGAGGCCGAGGCGCAGGGCTATCTCACCGACGACGTCGTCGCCGCGCTTCGCAAGGCCGGTATCTACACGATGCTGTTTCCCCGCGAGGTCGGTGGCGCCGAACTTCTGCCCTACGACGCCATGACCGTGATCGAGCGCCTTGCCTACACGCATGCGTCCGCCGGATGGTGTGCGATCGGCAACAACATGGAAGGCACGACGCTCGCGATCTACGTCGAGGACGAGGGCATCAAGAAGGTCTTCGCAAAAGGCGCCGACATCACCATCGCCGGCAACGGCGTCCCGCGGGGCTTCGCCCGTCCGGTCGATGGCGGCTACATGATCCGCGGCAACTGGGCCTATGGCAGCGGCATCCAGCACGCCGAATGGGTGCATTCCGGCTGCTTCGTCACCGACGCCTCCGGCAAGGACATGGTGTTCGGTCCCAACGGACAGCCCAAGATCGTCGTCACCCACCATCCGCGGGCGACCATCAAGCTGATGGGCAATTGGGACGTGCTCGGCCTGCGCGCCACCGGAAGCTTCGACTACACGCTCAGCGAGGGCGACGAGCTGTTCGTGCCGACACACATGACCTACGATTTCGACATCGGCGCGCCACGTCGCGGCGGCGTGCAGGGCGCGCTGGGGCTCGCGGGCTATAGCGCCTGGTCGCACTCGAGCTGGGCAGTCGGGGTCGGCCGCCGCATGCTCGACGAACTCGTGAAGGTCATCGTCTCGCGCCAGGATCCCTTCGGCAAGTCGTGCGAGAGCGCCAGCTTCAAGTTCCAGTTCGCGCAGGCCGAGGCTCGTTTTCGCGCGGCACGTGCGCTGGTGCACGAAACCTGGAAGGAGGTCTCCGAGACCTGCGCCGGCGGCGAAAGTCCCTCGCTGGCGCAAATGACAATGATCAAGCTGTCGCTGCGCCACATCCACGACGTCCTGTCCGACATCTCGACCTTCGCGCACCGGGCAGCCCGAGGTGCCTCGCTGCACAACACACCGATGCAGCGCTTCTATCGCGACATCCACTCAGGCACCCAGCACATCCTGATGGCCGACCAGATCGTCGAGGAATGCGGCCGTGCGCTGCTCGGCCTTCCCGGGCCCGGCGCGCAATGGACGGTGTTCGGGGTGACCGGCTGAGCGCGCAGGAGGTCGGCGTGAACGGATTCCGCATCGTTGGCTTCTGCGGCAGCAGCTGGCGCCCGGCAAAGTCGCGCGTGCTTGTTGAAGCCGTTGCGGCCGATCTCCTGGCGCAACACGCGCTCAAGACCGACATCCTCGACCTCGTCGATGCCGGCCAGGGCATCGCCGCGTTTACCCGCAACGGGCTCGACGAGCGCGCGCGCGACCTCGTCGAGGCGATCGAGCATGCCGATGGCCTGGTGATCGGTTGCCCGGTGTTCCAGGGCTCATATCCCGGCCTGTTCAAGCATGTCTTTGACCTGATCGAGCCCGGCGTGCTGCGCAATCGCCCGGTGCTGCTGACAGCGGTCGGCGGCGGGCTGCGCCACTCGCTGGTGGTCGAGCATCAGCTCCGTCCGTTGTTCGGGTTCTTCGAGGCCTGCACGGTGTCGACCGCGATCTATGCGAGCAGCGACGAACTGGCGCCGGGCGCCCCGTTGGCGCCGATGATTGCCGCTCGCCTCGCCAACGCCGTGGAACAATTCGCAGCGCTTGTCGGCGACCGCCGGGCCAAGGCCGCATGACCACTTTTCCGCTGCGGCGCCCAGACAGGCTGCCTTCAACCGGAGACATCCATCATGCTTGAGACCGTCAAACCGTCGCCCGACCTCACCGGCTTTGCTCGCGCGGAATACGACATCAACGGCGTGCGCACCGTCGTTCACACCATCGGAAGCGGCCCCCCGTTGGTGTTCCTGCACGGGACCGGAACCTTTACCGGCTTTGAGATGGCACGCGACTGGGCGAAGCGGCACACCGTCATCATTCCCTATCAGGCCGGTTTCGGCGACTCCGGCGATGCGGTCTGGATCGATACGATCGAGGATCATGTCCTCCAGACCACGGACTTGCTCGACAAGCTGGGACTGGCGACGTTCGATCTTGCCGGATTTTCGCTCGGCGGGTGGCTCGCCGCCGAGTTCGCCATCCGCCAGCCGCATCGCGTCCGCAAGCTGGTGCTGGTCGCGCCCGCCGGCCTCGTGGTTGCGAGCGCGCCGGCCCCCGGCTTGTTCGAGATCGCGCCACAGGATTTGCCGGCCTATCTCGCGCACGATCCGTCAAACGCGCTGCGTTACTTTCCCAAGGCGCCAGATCCTGCGTTCGACGCCCGCCTCGGGCGCGAGGTGACGGGCTTCGCCGAGCTGATCCGCAGCGATCCGCAGGGCAATCCAAAGCTCGCGCACTGGCTGCACCGGATCACGATGCCGACGCTGGTCTTGTGGGGCGCCGCGGATCGCCTGCGCCCAACGGTGCAGGCCGGAGCCTGGAAGGCCGGGCTGCCCCACGCGCGCGTGACGCTGGTGCCGGACACGGGACATCTGGTGTTCGAGGAAACACCCTCCGCCGCACATCACGTCACCGATTTTCTAGCCGAGTAGCTCAGACAGAAGGACACCACCATGATCGAGATGCCTCCGGGCGTAACCCCCGCCAAAGACGGCTTTGGCAACATCGTCTGGAGCATTCTGGGCCAGACGTACACGCTGAAGCAGCACTCCGAGGCGTCCATGGCTTGGCATGCCGTGTTTCCCGACGGCACCTTCGTGCCGCCCCACGTTCATCTGACCCAGGACGAATTCGTCTACATACTGAGCGGCCGTTACGATCTCTGGCTTGATGGGAAGGACCTGGTGGCGACCGCCGGGGACCTCGTGCGCATGCCCAAAGGCATTCCCCACGGCATCTTCAACAAGTCCGGCGAAACCGCGACCAGCCTGTTCTGGGTTGCGCCGACGCGATCGCTCAGGGAACTGTTCGAGCGCATCCACAACCTGCCCGATCCGCAGGAAGTCGTTCGGCGTGCCGCCGAGCACGAGGTCAATTTCCTGCCGCCCCCGGCCTGATGCTCGTCTCCGCCGACAGCTCAAACCGCGAGGATCGATCATGACGATCAACTGGACCACCATTTCCGAGAGCGATCGCCGACGGATTGCCGTCTGGCAAAAGTGCATGCTGGCACTCGCCATCTTCTGCGAGATATTCCTCGCGGCCGACTGGTACGCCTTCGCGGCCGTGCTGCCTTTCGTCTCAGAGAGCCTGAAACTCAATCCCGCCGAGGCCGGTCTGGCGCAGGGCATCTTCGCACTGACCTATGGCATCGGGATGATGGTGTGGTCACCGGTGAGCCGCTCGATGACGGCGCGCAACATGCTGCTGATCGGACTTGCCGGCACCGGTCTCGGGATGATGCTTCAGGTGTTCGTCCAGACCTACACCCAGCTTGTGCTGCTGCGGCTCCTGATCGGCTTTTTCGATGCCGGCATTTTCATCGGCAACATGAAGCTGATCTTCGGCTGGTTTCCGCAGAGCCGGCGCGGGTCGGTAGTCGGAATCATCCTTGCGGCCTACAGCCTCGCCATCACCATGGATTTCGCACTCGGCATTCCCCTGACTATTGCGACCGGATGGCGGACCTTCTTCGCGGTACTGGCGATCGGCACCCTGATCGTCGCTGCGATTAACGCGCTCGTCGTTCGCAATAGCCCGAGCGAGATCGGCATCGTCGACTTCACCTGGGGGAACGAGACGCCTCAGAAGCACCTGCCGCTTGGCGAAATCTTCCGCTCGAAATGGATCGCAGTCGGTGGCTTCGGCATCGTGGCCTGTACCTTCGCAATCGCCGGCACGGCGACCTGGGTGGTGCCCGCCTTTATCGCCGTGCAGCACATGCCGCCGGAAGCCGGCGCTGTGATCGGCACCGTGATGGGGCTCTCGCAGGTCCTGTTCCTGGTGATCGGCGGCTACATGTCCGACCGGCTCGGCAAGCCGTTCATGATCAAGCTCACCGCGGGGCTCGCCTTCCTGACGGCCCTGATGTTCCTCTGGAGCGTCGTTACGCCGATGCCGTTCGGTGTGCTGGTGCTGTTCGCAGTCCTCAGCGGCGTCGCGCTGCTCGGCGGCGGCGCGATCTTCGCGCTGCTCAGCGAAAAATACTCCGACGCGCTTGCACCGGCGGCGATCGGCTATGCGGAGGTGTTCGGCATCTTGTCGGCTTTCGTGGCGCCCTGGATGATGGGAGCCATCGTCAACGCCTCTTCCGGCGCGTTCACCGGGGCTTTCGTGGCCTTCGCGGTGGTCGAGTTGATCATCGTCGGCCTTCTGCTGATCCTCGCCCGCGAGGACGTCAGGCAGGGAGCGGTCGTCGGCAGTCCAGCCGAATGAATAGCTTGGAGCGGGCGGGACCGTACCCCGCGAGCTCCCGGGCAGAAACCATGAACGGACGCCGGCACCTCCCGTCAGAGGGTCGCCCCCTCAACCGTGCTCGGCCTCCTTGCGATGGCCGCTCTCGCTGAGACGGTCGACCCAGGCGATGCCGACCGCCGAGACGATGAAGGTCATGTGAATCAGCACCTGCCACATCACGCCGGTCTCGGTGAAATTGCTCCGCGTCGTGCCGAGATTGCCGGCCTCGATGAAGGTCCTGAGCAGCGAGATCGAGGAAATGCCGATGATCGCCATCGCGAGCTTGATCTTGAGCACGCTGGCATTGACGTGACCGAGCCATTCCGGCTCGTCGGGATGGCCGGTCAGGTTCAGCCGGGAAACGAAGGTCTCGTAGCCGCCCACGATCACCATGATCAGCAGGTTCGAGATCATGACCACGTCGATCAGCCCGAGCACGACCAGCATGATCTGCTGCTCGCTGGCGTCGAACGAGTGCGCGACCAGATGCCAGAGCTCCTTCAGGAACAACAGCACATAGACGGCCTGGGCGACGATGAGGCCGACATAGAGCGGCAATTGGAGCCAGCGCGAGCCGAAGATCAGCTTCGGAAGCAGGCCGACCGGCGGCAGTGGCGCGGCCGGCGCCGAAGGTGCTTTGGGTTCAGACGTCATTGATCACTCCGGGTTGCAAGCAGCATGCGCCTCAGAGACTCGCGATGACGGGTGCGAGCTCGAGCGAGCCCCGATAGATCATCTCGAAAGCGACGTAAATGATGATGGCGAGGCCGACATAGGCGACCCAGCGCTGCTTCTGGAGCACGCGGCCGAGCAGATCGGCGGCGACACCCATCATCGCGACGGACAGCAACAGGCCGAAGGCGAGGATGTAGGGATGCTCGCGCGCGGCACCCGCGACCGCGAGCACATTGTCGAGCGACATCGAGACGTCGGCGGCGACGATCTGCACCGCCGCCTGGCCGAAGGTCTTTCGCTGTGCCGGCGCGGCATCCGCGCCGCCGCCATGGCTGAACGCGAGCTGCTCCGAATGCGTGGCCTGCTCACGCAGCTCGCGCCACATCTTCCAGCAGACCCAGAGCAGCAGCACGCCGCCGGCGAGCAGCAGCCCGATGACCTGCAGGAGCTGGGTCGCAACGCCGGCGAAGGCGATGCGCAGCACGGTGGCGGCGGCGATGCCGACGATGATGGCGCGGCGGCGCTGTCCGGCCGGCAGGCCCGCCGCGGCGAGGCCGATGACGACGGCGTTGTCGCCGGCGAGCACGAGATCGATCAGGACGACTTGAAATAGCGCGGCCAGCGCCTCGGCGGTGATGAATTCAGTCATGTTTGATCATTCTTCGATGTCGACGGATCGAGCCAATGCGGCTTGCGGCGTTCGATCCAGTCGAAGACCTTCGAACGGGAGGAGCGCAGCGCCGGCACGTCCTCGGCGAGCAGCGCGAGGCCGAGCGGCAGCATCCAGACGCCGAGCAGCGGCAGGAAGGAGAGCACGCCGCCGGCGACCAGCAGCGTGCCCGAGGGGATCCTGACCCAGCGGCTGGACGGCTTGAGCAGATAGGTGAAGGTGTCGCCCATGCGCCCCGGCAGGCGATCGACGAGCTTGGCCAGCCGCGGGTCTCCACCGGCGATCTCGCCGGTGGTGCCCACGGCTTCGGTGGTGCGCTCGTCCGAAACTGTGCTCATGCTTACTCCTTCGGGGCGGCCTGGAGCGTGGCGTCCGCTGCACTGGGCACGACCGGCTTCGCGCGCGGCAGCACCAGCGTCAGCAAGCGCAACAACTTGATCGCCTGGACTTCGTGGGGATGGACGTCCTCATCTGCGGCAGCAACGCGCTCCGACAGCTCGATCAAATGGGACGAGAGCGGCAGATTCGAAACCGGCCGCAGCGTGTCGATCACGACGTTTGCAAAATCCGGCTCCTCGAGCCGTTCGGCGAGTTCATCGAACATCGCATAGAGCCGTTCGTCCGAAATGTGCGGCGCCAGCTTGCGGTCCCTGATGAAACAGATCACCTCGTCGCGCTCGACCGGCGAGACGCGCCGGTCGGCAACCGCAACCAGCGCGCCCACGATCACCAACGCGACCGCCGCCTGTTCGTTCAGGCTCGACGGCTCCGTGACCTCGATTTCCATCGGACTTGAAGTTCTGGCGTCAGACATCGTAGCTCCCTTAACTTGCGAAATGGCCGCACGGAGCTGCGATCGGGACGAATAGTCGGAGAGAACGAACAAAGGCCCGACGATCGGCCGATCCATCGCATTCGCGCGGGACAGGTCATCCGACATCGCGAGGTTTGCCGACATGGTCGGCGTCCTCGCCAGAGGGGCCCGGATTCTTGTTCTGCCCAGAGATAAAGGCAGCTCTGTCGGAATCAAGCCAACATGACTGCGACCAGCCGCCGCATCGGTTCCATAGCGATGAAACCGCGGCCCGGGCGCGCGGCAACGCTCTTCGCGTTGTGGCGCAGAGCCGGGATCCGGAAGGCGATACGCTCCTCCTATCGCGAAAGCGGCGACGACATCGCAACTCTGTCACGATTGATCGCTACATTTGCATCTCGGGAACGAGCGTCTGCGCCGCCCTAGCGCTCGCGCAAGCTTCGGCAGCGAAGATGTCGTCCTTGAATCCGATGAGCGCGGAGAAGCGCATGAATCGCACCACATCCTGCACCGGCTGCGGCCATGCCCTCGTCCCGATTCTGACGGCCAAAGGCCGCGTGGAACCGAGCTGTCTCTGGTGCGAAGGCCTCGACGCCCGCGCTCTGGACATGGCGAAGTGGGCGGATAGCCCGTTCGGCAAGCCCGAGCGGAGCGTCCGTCAGTCGTTCGAATGAACGGCTTGAGACACTGAGCCGCCGGGCATTTGCCTGTTGTCGCCGCGAGCTGCACGGCTGCATGCGCCTGCAGGACCTGCCGACAAATTAGACAAGACAGGTCGCTCCACCGAACTTGCGGACCTGCGCGGAGAGGTCAGGCAGGTTGGCGAACCCGCTGTCTAACCTTCAGTCCAATCTCGCTTTTCTGGCGCGCCGCCCGCAAACGGCGAGCCTGCGCGCGCACCGTGCGCCGAATGGCCCAAAATTCGCAAGACAGCCTTTGGCCCAATTCCCTGCCCGCCCACGATAGAGAGCGGAAAGTTGCGTGCGCCCAGCTCCGGGATGGACGGCCCCAGATCGGAGAATGCCATGAACGTGCATGCTGCCGGAGATCTCAAATTCACCGGTCTCACCCATCCGAACGGCGCGCGGCTGCGTCTCAACGACCAGGACTTCGTGGCGATCGATCGCGACCGGGATGCGAAATTCGAGGCGACGTACCGGCCGCAGGCCCTCTACAACCGCGCCAATGAAGGCTTTCACGCCAACAACGAGACCTTCCTGCTGCACGAGGTCGCGACCAATCTGCCGATCTACCGGCCCGACACCGGGCCCACCGATTTCCATCTTCATCTTCCGCCGGGCGGCTTTCAGCTCGTGCTGGTCACTTCTGGCGCGTTCACCTTCGACTATGACGGCCGCTGGTACAATGTCGGCCCGGGCGCGGTGATGCTGCAAAGCGCGATCGTGCATCGCCAGCTGTTCTACACCTGGTCGGGCCTGTCGACCGAAGAGAATTTGAAGACGCCGCAGACGGTGGTGCCGGATCCGATCTCGATGGGCTATTCCGGCAAATTCCTCGAAGCCTTCATCACCGATCCCACCGCCTTTCCGAATCCGACCATCGTCGGTCCGGATCAGATCAATGAGGACGAAACGCCGCGCGTGGCCTGGAGCCATCCGCTGCATGACCGCCCGGCCGATGCCGGCTTCTGGCTTCAGGATCCCCTGGCGCTCGACGCACTGTTCAAGCCGCTCACCGACGGTTCTGTCAGATCGGCGATGCCGGTTTACGTGCGCGATATCGGCATCGAGATTCCGAGCGGGCATCTCGTCACGGGCCACATCATCGCGACCGACCCGCGTGGCCACGCACTCTTGCCGAAGAGCACCTCTGCCGCGGCGGACGCGACCTGTTTTGCGAAGGGTGAGGTGGTGATCTATCGCGTCATTCGCGGCACGGCCGAGTTCAAGAGAAAGACCGGCGAGAGCTTCGAGCTGTCAGCCGGCGACGTGGTGACGGCGGGCAGGGATTCCGTCAGCCTCACGGCTGTCGGCGAAAACACCCAGGTGCTGCGGCTCGGCCTGCTCAAGGGCATGAACGAGCTGCGCAGCTGGACGCCGACGCAGCGTGACGAGATCGACGGCCTCGCCGGTCAGATCATCACCCACAAGGACGTCCGCCCCCTGCGCACCGAAGGCAAGCCGGTCGGGTATCTGTACGGGTAGGCGCATATCTCGTTTGCGGCCATCCTTCGAGACGCCCGCCTGCGGCGGGCCCTCAGGATGAGGTCGTGTTTTGTGGCGAAATCTTAGACCCTCATGGTGAGGAGCCCCGCCACAGCGGGCGTCTCGAACCATGCAGGCCCGGCTCGTCCGGCAACCTCCCCCTACTCCGCCGCCTGACGCACGTGGCGCGCGGTTGGCGTGCGCATCGTGACGAGCTCTTCGGCCGCGGTCGGATGCAGCGCGATGGTCGCGTCGAAATCCGCCTTGGTCGCCTTCATCTTCACCGCGATTGCGACAGCTTGCGTGATCTCGGCGGCGGCATCGCCCACGATGTGGCAGCCGAGCACGCGATCAGTCGCGCCATCGACGACGAGCTTCATCAGCACGCGGGTATCGCGGCCCGACATCGTAGCCTTGATGGGCCGGAACATCGTCTTGTAGATGTCGACGTGGTTGAATTGCGCACGCGCCTCGGTTTCCGTCAGGCCAACCGTGCCGACCTCCGGCTGCGAGAACACGGCGGTCGGGATATTGGCGTGATCGACCCTGACCTCGCGCTTGCCGAACACGGTGTCGGCGAAGGCATGGCCCTCGCGGATCGCGACCGGCGTCAGGTTGAAGCGGTGGGTGACGTCGCCGATCGCATAGATGCTGTCGACCGAGCTCCTGGAGAAATGGTCGACGGCGATGCCGCCATTGTTCGGGTTGATGGCGACGCCGGCCTTCTCCAGCCCGAGATTGGCGACGTTGGGATGGCGGCCGATGGCGAACATCACCTGGTCGGAGCCGATGCTCGATCCGTTCGACAGATGGGTGGTGAAGCTCTCGCCATGGCGATCGACCTTGGTCACCGTGCAGCCGGTGAGAATGGTGATGCCCTGCTTCTCCATCTCGCCGCGGACATGGGTCCGGACATCCTCGTCAAAGCCGCGAAGGATGTTGTCGCCGCGATAGATCACGGTGACGTCGGAGCCGAAGCCGGCGAAGATGCCGGCGAATTCCAGCGCGATGTAGCCGCCGCCCTGGATCACGATCCGCTTCGGCAGCTCCTTCAGGTGGAACGCCTCGTTGGAGGAGATCACGTGCTCGATGCCGGGAATCGCGGCGCCATGGTTGGGCGCGCCGCCGGTAGCGATCAGGATGTATTTTGCGGTGATCTTCCTGTCGTTCTCGAGCAGGCGGACGGTGTGCTTGTCCTCGATCACCGCGCGGCTCTTGACGATCTGCGCGCCCGACTTCTCGACGTTCGTCGTATAGGCCGCCTCCAGCCGCGCGATCTCCTTGTCCTTGTTGGCGATCAGCGTCGGCCAGTCGAAGCCGGCCGGCGGAACGGTCCAGCCGAAACCCGCGGCGTCCTCGATGTCCTGACGAAAATGCGAGCCGATCACGAACAGCTTCTTCGGCACGCAGCCGCGGATCACGCAGGTGCCGCCCATGCGATACTCTTCCGCGATCATCACGCGGGCGCCGTGCGCGGCTGCGATCCGGGCGGCACGCACGCCGCCCGAACCACCACCGATGACGAAGAGGTCGACGTCGAATTCAGCCATGGTCCACTCCGACCTCTTTCAACAATCTCTGATCAAATAGGATCGATCAGATCTCCTTGCCACGCTTGCGCATCTCGGCGCGGAAGGCGCCCATCACGGTGTCGGCGAAGTTCTGGGCCCAGGAGTTCATGAAGGCCATGCTGAGCCCGATGGCGCGCGGCTCGGCCTCGATCAGCTTCTTGCCCAGCGGCGACTTGTAGAAGGTGACGAGATCCTTCAGCTCCTGCTCGGTGAACTCGCTGGCATAGATCTGGGCCATGCCTTCGCCGATCTCGTTCTGGCGGCCGGCGAGCTGCTGGGCCACGATCGGCGCGACCTCGTTGAGGTCCTTCTGGTAGTTGAGGTTCTGCTGCGTCAGCGCGATCTTGGTCTTCTCGACGAGGCCGGGCACGGCGCCCTGATACATCGCCGTGGCGTTCTTGATCTGCAGGATCTCCTTCGCCGCTGCGATAGCCGCCGGCGAGGATTTCGGCTGAGCCGGTGCCGCGGCGGCCTTGGGGGCTGGCGCCGGCTGCTGCGCCATGGCCGGGGCGGCCGACAGGGCCAGTCCCACAGCGAGAGTCGCGGCCGGCAAGAATTTCAACACGTCCTTCATTCCTGGTCTCCTTTCGGCTTGCGCCGTTCAATCACGCGAATTCCTTCGCCGCCCGCCAGAACGGCCGAGCTGGCCAAGCCGATGAACAAACCATGCTCGACCACCCCGGGGATGGCGCTCAACGCCTTGGCGAGACCGGGGGGATTCACAATACGTCCGAGCTGGGCATCGACGATCCAGTGGCCGCCATCGGTGACGAAAACGTGGCCGCCCTTGTCCTTGCGGACCGCCATTTGCCCGGAAACGCCGCATTCGGCAAATGCCTTTTCGATCGCGCGGCGCGTCGCTCCGAGCCCGAACGGGATAACCTCGACCGGCAGCGGAAACTTGCCGAGCGTCGGCACCCATTTGGTGTCGTCCGCAATCACGATCATGCGATCCGAGGCGGCCGCCACGATCTTCTCGCGCAGCAGCGCACCGCCGCCGCCCTTGATCAGATTGAGGTCGGGATCGATCTCGTCGGCGCCGTCAACGGTGATGTCGAGATGGTCGATCTCATCCAATGTCGTCAGCGGCACGCCGCAACGTTCCGCATCAGCGCGCGTGGCTTCGGAGGTCGGTACGCCGATCACCTTGAGCCCGGCGGCGACGCGCTCGCCGAGCAGCTCGACGAAATGTTTGGCCGTCGAGCCGGTGCCGAGCCCGAGCTGCATGCCGTCGCGCACCTCCTCGAGGGCGCGCGCAGCAGCCTGCCGCTTCAACTGGTCCATGTTCACGTGTGCGCCCGCCCTGGATTCGGAGGATGAGCCGCCGATCGCGGCCGCTTTCGGCGGCCTATGTAGCCTCGTTTTCCTCGCGGGAACAGGCCTATAAGGTGATCTTATGGGCCCGCCCCTTGCGCGGATGCGACCGGGCCGGTAGCGCTTGGACCATGACCTCCTTCAAAGAGACTTGCCCTCACACCATCGTCTTCGATCTCGACGGCACGCTTGTGGATACGGCGCCCGACCTGATCACCGCGCTGAACTACGTGCTCGACCGCGAAGGCCTGCCGCCCGTGCCGATGGCCTCCGCCCGCAACATGATCGGCGCCGGCGCCCGCAAGCTGATCGAGCGCGGGCTGGAGGCCGAGGGCCGCACCGTCACCCCCAAAGACATGGACCGGATGACCGCGGATTTCATTGCCTATTACGCCGACCATATCGCGGTCGAATCCCGCCCCTTTGAGGGGCTCGAGGCCGCACTCGACCAGTTCGCGGCACGAGGCCATCGCCTCGCGGTCTGCACCAACAAGCTGGAATGGCTGTCGAAGCGGCTGCTCGACCAGCTCGACCTCAGCCGCCGTTTTGCGGCGATCTGCGGGGCGGACACTTTTGGTGTCCAGAAGCCCGATCCGATCATTTTCCGCGAGACCGTGGCCCGGGCCGGCGGAGACGTGAAGGCCAGCATCATGGTCGGCGATGCCGGCACCGACGTCGGGGTCGCCCGGCGCGCCGGAGTGCCCGTGATCGGGGTCAGCTTCGGCTACACCGACGTGCCGATCGCCGAATTGAAGCCGGACCGGCTGATCCATCACATGCGCGATCTGCCGGCGGCCGCCATCAGCCTGATGACGGCTTCACCCGTCGCAACCGGCTGATACAACTAGATTATTCTCGCGACGCCCTGCGTTAACCATCAACTACCTATGCACAGCGCGCCAATTGCCTGCCCCAAACGACACTCCTAAGGTCGCCCCGGGGATGTGGCGGTTTGTCGCAATAGAAGTGGATGGTTCATGCGTCGTGTCATCGCGATTGCGTTAGCAGGGGCGAGCCTGGGTGGCTGCTCCTCGATGTCCTGGGACATGTTCAGATCAGCACCGCCGACCGTCCTGGTCAGGCTCGAATCCAATCCGGCCGGTGCTGACGCCACCACCTCACTCGGTCAGGGCTGCAAAACCCCCTGCTCGGTCTCGGTTCCCGCGCCCGATGCGCCTTTCACGGTCGCTTTCGCCCTGCCCAAATACCAGCCGGCGAGCGTCCCGGTGAACTTGGTCAAGAATCCCGGCGACTTCACCACACCCGCCTCCGTCACCACCGATCCGAATCCGGTGTTTGCGGAACTCCAGCCGGCGGTGCCGCCGAAACCGGTCCGCAAGCCGCACCGGCCGAAAAAGCCCAAACCAGCCGCGCCTGCCGCAGCACCGGCCGATGCAGCGCCCGCAGCGGCCTCGCCGTTCCCCGATCCGAATGCGGACAAGCGCTGATCTGCCTATACCACCGGATTGTCCTAGCCGCGTCCGATGCTTAGATTGCTTTCTCGGCACCGCTGAAGCAAAGGTGCGCCCGTCGCCGTAAGTGACAAGGCATTTGGTATGAACGGACTTTCTGCGAGCCCCCGTGCCGCGCTGTCGGGCGCGATGACCGATCCGTTCGGGCGGACCATCAGCTATCTGCGTGTCTCGGTCACCGACCGCTGCGATCTGCGCTGCTTCTACTGCATGTCGGAAGACATGACGTTCCTGCCCAAGGCGGACCTCCTGACGCTGGAGGAACTCGACCGGCTCTGCACGGCCTTCATCGCCAAGGGTGTGAAGAAGCTGCGGCTCACCGGCGGCGAGCCGCTGGTCCGCCGCAACGTGATGACGCTGGTGCGCTCGCTATCGCGGCATCTTTCGACCGGCGCACTGAACGAACTGACGCTGACCACCAACGGCACCCAGCTTGCAAAGCACGCGCGCGAGCTCGCCGATTGCGGCGTCCGCCGCATCAACGTCTCCCTCGACACGCTCGACCCCAGGAAGTTTCGCGAGATCACGCGCTGGGGCGAGATCGACAAGGTGCTCGAGGGGATCGAGGCCGCGCGCGCCGCAGGGCTTGCGGTGAAGATCAACGCCGTCGCCCTGAAGAACCTCAACGAGGACGAACTGCCCGAACTGATGCGCTGGGCCCACGGCAAGGGCATGGGCCTGACGCTGATCGAGGTCATGCCGATGGGCGAGATCGGATCGGGACGGATCGACCAGTATCTGCCGCTATCGCTGGTGCGCGCGCGCCTCGCCCAGCAATTCACGCTGACGGATCTGCTAGAGAGCACCGGCGGTCCGGCCCGCTATGTCAGCGTCGCGGAAACCGGCGGCAAGCTCGGCTTCATCACGCCGATGACCCATAATTTCTGCGAATCCTGCAACCGGGTGCGCATCACCTGCACGGGGACGCTGCACACCTGCCTCGGCCACGAGGACGCCTCCGATCTGCGCAAACCTCTGCGTGCATCGAGCGATGACCTGCTGCTTGCGGATGCGATCGACCGCGCCATCGGGCTGAAGCCCAAGGGGCACGATTTCATCATCGACCGCCGCCACGACCGCCCCAGCGTGTCCAGGCACATGAGCGTCACCGGCGGCTGATACCGTCGGATTACGGGCCTTATTCCCCTTAACTACCAACAAACTTCCAATTGACTGCCGGCACGCCCGCTGGTTTGGTGCCTGCTGCCTCAAGCCGTTGCGGCGAGACAAGCCGCGCGCCGCGTCGGCGTAATCAAGACGGCTGGGGTGAAATCGGGGGAGGACCTATCGTTGCAAGCGCTCCTTAAGTTGAGCCAGGGGATCGACGCGTTCACACGCTGGACGGGCAAACGTCTCGCGTGGCTGATCGTGCTCGCCGTGATCATCTCGGCGGTCAATGCAATCATCCGCAAGACGTTCGATACGTCCTCGAATTCATGGCTCGAGCTGCAATGGGTGCTGTTCAGCATCGTCTTCCTGCTCTGCTCGCCCTGGACGCTGCTCGACAACGAGCACATTCGCATCGACATCGTGAACAACGCGCTGCCGAAGAAGGCTCGCAACGTGATCGACGTGGTCGGTCACCTGTTCTTCCTCATTCCGCTGTGCATCGTGATGATCATCACCGGAGTGCCGTTCTTCCAGCGCTCCTTCCACATCAGCGAGCAGTCCGGCAATGCCGGCGGGCTGCCGCAATGGCCGACCAAATCCCTGATCATGATCGGGTTCGCTTTCCTCCTCGTCCAAGGCATCTCCGAACTGATCAAGCGAATTGCGGTCATGCGCGGGCTGATCCCCGATCCGCATGAATCCCAGGTGTCGGCGCTCGAGGCGGAAGTCGAGCATCTCGTCGAAGCGATCGAGAAGAAGTAGCGGTTGGCGACGGTTTAGGGGAAATCATGACCGCATTCATCATCGCCAATATGGCGCCCATCATGTTCGTGTCGCTGGTCGTCGTGCTGCTGCTCGGCTATCCCGCGGCATTCTCGCTCGGCGCCGTCGGCCTGTTCTTCGCCGTCATTGGCGTCGAGCTCGGCCAGTTCCATCCCGACTTCCTCCAGGCCCTCCCGGAGCGGGTCTACGGCGTGATGAACAACGATACGTTGCTCGCCATCCCGTTCTTCACCTTCATGGGACTGGTGCTGGAGCGCTCGGGCATGGCCGAGGACCTGCTCGACACCATCGGCCAATTGTTCGGTACCATCCGCGGCGGCCTTGCCTATGCGGTGATCTTCGTCGGCGCGCTGCTCGCGGCGACGACGGGCGTAGTCGCGGCGTCCGTGATCTCGATGGGTCTGATCTCGCTGCCGATCATGCTGCGCTACGGCTACGACCGCCGCGTGGCATCCGGCGTCATCGCCGCATCCGGCACGCTGGCCCAGATCATTCCGCCCTCGCTCGTCCTGATCGTCATGGCCGACCAGCTCGGCAAGTCGGTCGGCGACATGTACGAAGGCGCCTTCATTCCGGGCCTCGTGCTCGCCGGCCTCTACGCCCTCTACGCCTTCCTGGTCAGCATGATCTTCCCGAAGGCCGCGCCGGGCCTGCCGAAGGAGGCCATCGGCTTCCGCGAGGATGACGGCGGCCGCGGTCTGGTCTCGCTCGGCATGCTGTTCCTCGCGAGCTGCGTGTTCGGATGGTTCATGATGCGCAATTCCGAGACGCATGGCGCCGATTACGTCGTGCTCAGCATGTTCTACGGTATCGTCTTCGCGTTCGCTGTCGCCGTGGTGAACTGGCTGATCGACAAGCTGACCGGTTTCCGTTTCCTCTCGAAGATGGCGCAGCAGACCACCTTCGTCATGGTGCCGCCGCTGTTCCTGATCTTCCTGGTGCTGGGCACGATCTTCATCGGTATCGCGACTCCGACCGAGGGCGGCGCGATGGGTGCCGCCGGCGCCCTCCTCCTCGGCGCCGCGAAGCGGCGGCTGAGCTGGGACCTGATCCGGCAAGCCACGGAATCGACCGCCAAGCTGTCGGCGTTCGTCGTGTTCATCCTGGTCGGCGCCCGCGTGTTCTCGCTGACATTCTACGGCGTCAACGGCCACGTCTGGGTCGAGCATCTCTTGACCTCCCTGCCCGGCGGCCAGGTCGGCTTCCTGATCTTCGTCAACGCGCTTGTCTTCGTGCTGGCCTTCTTCCTCGACTTCTTCGAGCTGGCCTTCATCGTGATCCCGCTGCTCGGACCTGCCGCCGAGCACCTCGGCATCGACCTGATCTGGTTCGGCGTCATTCTCGGCGTCAACATGCAAACCTCGTTCATGCATCCGCCGTTCGGCTTCGCGCTGTTCTATCTGCGATCGGTCGCGCCGAAGGAGCGATACACCGATCGCCTCACCGGCAAGCGGATGGACCCTGTCACCACGGGCCAGATCTATTGGGGCGCGGTCCCATTCGTCGTCATCCAGATCATCATGGTCGGTCTCGTCATCGCCTTCCCCGCGATGGTGATGCACTACAAGGGCGTACAGTCGAACATCGATCCCAACACGATCAAGATCGAGGTACCGCAAATCGAGCTGCCGCCGCTGGATCTCGGCCCGCCGCAGAAGTAGCAAAGGATGGCGGGCCGCCTCCTCCCCTCCCCTGGAGGATGATCACGCCGCCCTCTCCGCCGGCCGAAACCGCAGCGTGAACTCCGCGCCGCCGCCGGGGAGGTTTGCCACCGCAACCGTGGCCTCGTGATCGTCCGCCACCGCGCGCACGATCGAGAGTCCCAGGCCTGCGCCGTCGCTTCGCCTGCGGTCGGCGCGCCAGAAGCGCTGGAAGATCAGCTCGCGCTCGGCTTCCGCGATGCCCGGGCCGCAATCGCGCACGCGCACCGAACCGTCGTCGCGCACCTCGACCTCGACGCAGGTGTCCTTCGCGGTGAATTTGATGGCGTTTTCGGCGAGGTTGAAGATCGCACGCTGAAGCATCTCTGAGTTACCGTGGATCCTGACCGGCGCGTCGGTCCCCTTCAGAGCGATGTCCTTGTGCTGCGCGATCGCGAACGGGGCGATCGAACCGACCACCTCGGCGCAGACCGCGCGCAAATCCGCGGTCTCCCCGGGATCGAGCACCAATGTGTCGAGCTCGGCGATCTCCAGCAACTGGGCGACGAGGCGGCTCATGGCCTCGATGTCGGCAAGCAGCGCCTGCCGTGCCGCGCGGTCGTCGAGCGTCTCGATCCGGGTGCGCAGGATCGCGAGCGGCGTGCGCAGCTGATGCGCGGCGTCCGCTGTGAACTGCCGCTGCACGCGAAAGCCGCCCTCGAGGCGATCGAGCGCCTGGTTCACGGCGGTGACCAGCGGCATGATCTCGCGCGGGATCTGCGCCGTCGGCAGGCGGATATCGGTACGCGCCGGACCGATATTGCTGGCCTCCTCCGAGGCCCTCCACAGCGGCGCAATCGCGCGGCGGAAGATGATGATGTCGGTGGCAAGCAGCACCAGAAGGATCGGAATGGTGATCCAACCCACCCGCCGGAAGAAGTTCGAGACGATGTCGTCGGTGATGACGTCGCGGTGCGCGAGGTCCTCGGCAACCTGGATGCGGACCGTCTTGCCGGCAATATCGCGGGTGACGCCTGCGCCGGAGATCGTCTCGGAGAAGCGTGATTGCGCCGCAGCGGCTGAGCGACGGTGCGAGGAGAACAGCAGCCGGCCGTCGGCATCGCGGATGTCGAACTGGTATCGGCCGTAAGCGTCCGAATAGAGGCCCTTCAGGCTGTCGGGGAGGTTGAAGCTCAACGTGCCATCCGGCTGCGTGACGATGTGCCCCGCCAGCACCTCGGCCTGCGCGCGCATGGCATCGCGATGCAGCTGCGCGATCTCGGAATTGAGCAGCCAGAACAGCACCAGCGGCAGGAAGATCGCGACCACCGCGACCGCGACGATGTGCAGGAACACGATACGCGAGATCAGCGATTTGAACGTGAGCGATCTGGCATGCCCCACCGCGGGCACGTTATTTCTCCGCGGTCATGAGGTAGCCGACGCCGCGGATGGTATGGATCACCACCCTGGCGCCGTGTTCAGCCAGCTGCTTGCGCAGCCGCGAGACATAAACTTCTACCGCATTGGAGGCGACTTCGCCTTCGAGCCCAAAGATGTGGTCCTCGACGTTCTTCTTCGGCACCACCCGCCCCTGCCGGCGCAGCAGGATCTCGAGCACCGAGCTCTCGCGCGCGGAGATGATGCGCGGCTGGTCGTCGATGAAGATCTGCCGGCTCTCGGTGTCATAGACGAGGTTGGCGAGGCTGAGCGAGCGGCCGAGCAGCTGGCCGGGCCGGCGCAGGATGGCCTCCAGCCGCGCCACCAGCTCCTCCATCGCAAACGGCTTTGCGAGATAGTCGTCGGCGCCGCTGCGCAGGCCGGTCACGCGGTCCTGCAAGCCGCCGCGGGCTGTCAGCACCAGGACCGGCAGCGGCTCCATCTGCCGGCGCAACTCGCGCAGCACCGACAGGCCGTCGTCGTCGGGCAGTCCGAGGTCGAGGATCATCGCGGCATAGCTGACGCTGCTCACCGCCTCGCGCGCCTCGGCCGCGCTGCCGACGATGTCGCTCTCATAGCCGGCCGCGGCCAGCCCGCCAGCAACGAGCCGCGACAGCTCGGCATTGTCCTCTACGATCAGAAGGCGCATCGATATTCCGGTGTCACCGCACGGCTCGCGCCGAAATCTTCGCCGCTCTTTTCCAGCATTCCGGACGGCTGGGCCAGCGAAAAAATGCGCGGTGAGCCGAGCGCCCCGATGTCAGGCTCGTGTAAGCCGATCGGACCCGCCCTCACGAGGCCTGGAACGGCGGGCCGGCATCCGGCCGCTAGATCGACTACTCCCGGCTCGATCTAAGCGTCGCCTTCGACGCGCGCAAACGGATTGCCGTACACGGAATAGGCCAGCCAAGTCAGTTCCCTCCGGCTTTTGGCTGCCTCGCGCGCCGTTCGGACGGCTTCCACCAGCACGTTTCCGTCGTTGAGCGAGCGATAGAACGCCTCGGCAAAACTGTAGGCGAGCTTGTCGTCCACCGACCAGAGCGCTCCGACCAGCGCGCCCGCGCCGAGTTCGGAATATGGCCGCAGGAACGCATCGACAAAGCCGGCGACACCTCCACCGATACCGCGTCCCGAGCGCCCGGTCTGGCAGGCATTAATGAAAATGGTTGGTCTCGGTCCGCTTTCCGCGAAGCGGGCAAAAGCCTTGACCTGATCCGCCGATAGCGAATCCTGCGCAAAGCTGCCGTCCACCGTGGACCCCGTCATCAACAGGTCGGCCGTCATGACCGCCCGCTGCGCCACTTCGCCGTGGCAGGCAAAGTGCAGAACGTCGCACTCCCTTGCATTGTGCTGGAGGAAGCCCGTCACCGAGATGCTGTCGGCCGGGACCTCGCGGGGTTTGCCGAACAGCTTGGCCAGCATCTCGCGTTCGGCACCGGCGCCTTCGAGCCGCAGGGCGGGATCGAGATAGGCCGGGATCACGTAGTTGACGCGATCGCTGCGCATCGCAAGTTTGGGACCGGGCCATGGCGTGCTGTGCAGCCAGCGGACCAGCCCCCATTCGGCGAGGAAGCCCTTGCCGGCCTGCCCGGACTTCCGATCATTGATGTAAAGCAGCTCCCAGGGAATGAACGGCTCCTCCGAAATGACCTGGATCGCGCGGATCGCCTCGCGATGGGTCCACAACGCCTCGCGGACCTTGTCCGGCAACAACTCGTTCGCCATGACAATTCCGTTTGCCTGCAGGCGCAACAGGAACTGGTCATACAACCGGTTGGTCGCGAGCCAGGACGTCTCGATGCCCTTGAAGATCTCCGCAACGTAGACGTCGCGGGAGAAACCGCCGGGAAGGGTGCGCGATTCCGAAACTGCGATATTGGGATCGACGCAGGCAAGGTCGAAGCGCAGCGTCACCTTGCCGCTCTCCACGATCTCGTAGATCCTCAGCACCGCCGGCTCGTTCGGGCGCGCCGCCATGGCCAATCCGACCTGGCTCCGGCGCAAGGTCTTGCTGTCTGCATCGACGAATACGGGAGCCAAGGTGAAGGACGCCAGAATGCGCGGGCCCTGCCGCGCTTCGACGAGGATGTCCGCTGCGCCCTCTGCGGTACCTTCCACGACGAACCGCAGCGCCTCCGCCCGTCGTTCCCGCGGCGTGTCGATCTCTGCGCTGGATTCGCCGAGGACCCGGCAGTTCCTGCGCGCGATGACTTCGACAACGATGGCGCGGGACGCATCGATGTTGACCGGGGTATCCGAGGCGTTGGACGTTTGTGTTTCCGCAGCCTGGATCCTCTCGCGCGAAACCGTGACAAACAGCGGGACCGGCTTCCTGGGCGGCGGATGAGACTCGATCTCTGCCGCAAAATAGCAGACGGCGGTTCTTGGATCAGGAGAAGGTGCCAAGGGCACCATCTCGGCTGCGACGGACGCCTGGCTCGGCACGGGCGATGCAGCCGCAGGAGCCGCACGTGTTGGCACTCGTCGCAGCGTCGTTGTGTCCGACATCGAGTCGGCTTCGAGGCTCTCCAGATGGGGCGAGGGCAAAACAGCTCCCAGCGAGTGTTCGGAGGGGGACGCCGCTCTCCGCGTCGCCCGGCGCGATCCTGTCCGCTGCAGGTCAAATTGCTCGCCGAGGCGGGCTGCGCCAACCCCCAGCCATTCACTCAATTTCAACGGAACGACATCCGTCGCAAAGTAAGTGGTGTGAAAGACGTCGTCCGTATTGCCGAAGGCGAAGGTCGCGTCGCTGGCGAGGCGCGAGCCGCGGGTCCCGAACGAGGTCATCGACGAGGTATCCACCACCAGATCGTTGTCGAGCTGGAACAGACGATTTGTTACGCGATCGGCAATGAACTCGGCGAATTCCCTCGTCACCCCCTTGCTGGGTTCGACCTGCGCGACGAAATTCGAAGTGATCGCATAATAGGTCGCGAGCCTGTCGAGAGGACCGGCCGCCCCGTTCAACTCCCTGACGAGATCGCTCGTGGGCCGCATCGCGGCAAGTCCGGGCACTCTTTGCTCGTCGATGGCGACTTCCGAAAACGCCTGGACGAAGCGACCGACAGTCTTGATCCCCTGCGCCACGATGGGACTCAACACAGCCCCGCCCGCCAGGTACGAAACCGCACGGACGCCGGCCATGATCCCGTTGGTGTAGAGATCGATCATCGCCGCCCAGTTCTCGGGCTCGGCAAGATGCGTTCCGGCGTTCGTGCAGCCGACAAAGATGGCCTTGCCGAGCCGGATGTCCGGTCGTTGCTCCGCAAGCCGGTTTTCCACCACGCGATAGACAAGTCCGCCGCGGCTGTGGACGACCGCGTCGATCGACGACCTTTCCGGAATTCCCAGTTCCTGCAACGCCGCAATAAGAGCGGCAGCATTCTGGCCGGGCGTTGCGGTCAGGGTCTTGTGGTCGAAGCCGAGCACGGCGTCGTAGTGCTGGTTGGCTCTCGAAAGAAATGCCTTTCCGCTCGCGGAACCGGCAAGCTGCGCGAAGCCACCCGCGGTCGATGAGAACGTGCCGTGCACCATGAGCAGGATCTTGAGCGGGCGACCTTGCGGCAAGCGCGGCCGCACGGATCGGGACGGGGTCCATGCCGCCGGATCGAGCCCGGTCATCATCACGATCCCCTCCTCCCGGTCTCCCTCGATATAGTCGGTCGCCGCATCAACGGCCGTTCTGGCGACGAACTTCAGCACATAGGCGCGGACCGGATCGATCAGCTTGTCGGAGACCCAATCGAGAACCGGGCCACGCTTGCCGCGTGCCGTGGAGATTCCACGCGTGCCGCTCGTCTCGGCCGTCAGCGGGAACACCAGAACCTGTCTACCGCCGCGTTGCCGCGATGGACGGGCAACCTGCTGCGGGTAGCTCCAGGCATAAACGCCGCCTGCCCCTTCGATCAGCACCATCGCCCGTTCGGACGGGCCGACCTCGACCTCGATCTGCGTCGGCGTCTGCGCGTCCCGTCGCAGGGCGCGCGTACCTGGGCGCGTCGGCGCCATTTCAACTTCGGCCACGATCGTGAAGTCGGACGCCGACAGCGCCCTCTTGAGGTCATCAGCGCCCCTCATCTGGCTGGCGGAGACGCGGCGCAATCCCCGGCGGGAAGCGTTGCCCTGGACCAGCCTGACCTCGACATCGTCGGGACTTTGAACCACGATCCCGTTTGCTATCTCGATTGCAGCCATGTCCTTCCCCCTGTGCAGATGCGTTCTTCGTTACGTCCTTCACATGCCGCGGGCGCACGTCGCGCGCCGCTCCGACAGCGCGAGGTCAAGGCTTGACAGTCGACTGCGACGCAGGCGCGGCCCAACCGAGCAGATTGCCATCGAGCGCCGACGACTTCCGGATCATCTTGTTGGATTCGATGTAGGCTTCCGCCGTCGAGGGCACGAGATATCCGACCACGAAGCCGAGAATTCCGAAGGACGCGACGATGCCGGCGTACCACGACAACGGGATGCTCGGCATTTCCAGACCAAAGGCTCTGGTCACCAATACGAAGCTGACGAGAAGGCTGAACATCAGCGATGCCATGACCACCGCATGGGCCGCGCCGTCCTTCAGTCTCGCCTCGTGATAATCCAGCCGATCCGCCCTCAGCCGCACGTCGAGAAGAATGCTCAGGACCAGCGTGTTGACCAGGAAGATCAGGGAGAACAGCGAGCTCGCCGCAAACGGATGATTCTTCGCCAACCAGCCTTCAGCGATCGGAATCGTGTTGTAAGTCAACCATAGTATGAAGTTGCCCGCCAGATACGAGCACGCCCCGAAGACCACGTAGGAGCTCCAGGGCAACGCGTATAGCGAGGGGCGCGCGAAATTCGTCGCGGCCTTCGGATAGATTGCAAAGAAGATCGAGATCGTCAGCGCTACCGCGTGCGCAAGGGACGAGAGGCCTCCGGCCAGCGAACCAACCGCAAACTTCTTCGGCAGATCGAGGAAGAACAGCGGCGCGACAGAGACCGCGAAGTCGAGGACGAAGATCGTCACCAGGGGTGCAAACGGCAATGGCTGAGGCAGGACGGTCTGATACCCGAAGCTGGATATCAGCTCCGTCCGGGAATCGCGCCTGTCGACGACCGACAAGGTCGCCTCGGCCAGACGACGCTGGTACGCGACCCGCAAATCCTCACACTCTTCCGCAATGAAATCGGAGATCTCAAGCACCAGCTCCCGCGCGTCGACATCCGACACCATGATGTCTTCGGTCAGCAGGAGGGCCCGCGCCGACCGTCGCAGCATGCGCCGATACTGCCGCTCCAGCTCATCAAAAGCGGCTTTCCGCGCGCGGAAGAACTTCTCGAAGCGCGGGTTGCCGCGCAGATCGACGAAACTGGTGTGAAGCGAAGCAACCTGCATGATCATGGCCGTCGCACCGGCGGCAAGCACTTCGTCATCCTGATTGAGCGCCTTCTCGATCAGCCTCGCGGGAACGCCATATCCTTCGAGCTCGCGCTGCAACTCCGGCTTTGCCCGCTCCGTCACCCGGATGGGCGAACGCGCGATGGCCACGATAACGGTCTCCACGGCCTGCGGGTAACGCGCCAGCGTCTGCATCATGGTCCTCAGCAGTCCGATCACCCGGGATAGAACCGGCAGGTGCGGCGCCAGCACCATGAATGCGATCGTCGCCGGTACGGCAACGAGCAGGCCGGCGTCCCGTCCGGGATAGAGCTGATTGGTCAGCCAGCGGATTTGGATGACCATGAACACATAGAAGACCACGGCGATCGTGACGTAGGCGAGGACCGCGAAATAGTAGCGGTCGCGCATCACGGCATAGCGGATCTCCACGGTTTCGAAAGGAGCGTGAAAGTCGATCGCGCTGACGATGCAGATCGCGATCGCACCGAGGCCGAGAGCAACGATGGACGGGTCAAAGCCGTACATTGATGAACATCCGCTAGGGTCCAGCCCGGTCCACGAAGATTTCACCATCGAGGCCGCGCATGTAGAGAACCGGAGAAATCCATTCGGCGAAGTGGCGCGCCTTCAATTCGGCCCTCGTATGCGCCAGGGCGGCCTGAATCGAGACGTTGTCGGCGAGATAAGTGTAAAACGTATCGGCGAACGCGAGCCCCATGTTGTCGCTGATCTCGAACTGCATGGCGATCACCGCAGGGACGCCGCCCTGAATGAGCTCGGCAGCGGTGCTCGAGAACAGGGAACCGTCGGATTGCGCTCCGCTGCAGGAGTTCAGCACGACGAGGCTCGGCGTTTGGCCGGGCTGGGTGAGGAACACTCTCAACGTATCGGCGTACAGCCGAGTCCCGCTCGACCCGCCCTCTTCCTGCACCACGATGAAGCCCATCTGCCGATCCGGATCGTGTCCGCCGTGACCGATGAAGTGAAACAGATCCCACCGTTTGCCATCATCTCCCCTCAGGAAACGACGGTTGAGATCGCGCGCCTTTGCCGACGGAATCCAGGACAGCTTCAGTCTCTTGCCGTCGTTCAGTTCGTTCAGCGCCCTCTTGATCGCGACCTGCTCGGCGTCGACCTCGATCTCATCCAGGGGGAATCCGTTCAGAACCTTGACCCTCGCCGCCATGCCCAACACCCGTATCGGCCTTGCCGCGCTCATCCGACGTTCTTCGCCATAGTCGTCGACAGCCCGCGTGAACGGTGTGCTCTGGGATGTCGTCACATAGAAACGGTGCTTCCTGTCGTACATCGTTTCCCAGGGCACGTAGGCGAGCGCGGGATCGCTGACTCGCAAGCGGATCAGGAACGGCTCGTCGTCTCTTCGCGCCGCCTGGAAACATTCCTGATAGAGTTCGAGGATCTTTCGCTGAAAGATGAAGTCGAAGAGTTGCGAGCCGATTTCCTGGACAATTCGCTCGTCCGATCCCGATATCAGAGTTCCGGCGGCATCACGGATGGCGGGTCTTGCTTCATTGCCGCCATTTGCCGCGGCCGCATCCGGGCTTCGCGGGCGTAGCGCCGCCTCGGCGCTGCGCGCGGCAGGGCTCTGGAGAATCGCTTCCTGCAGCGGTCTCAGGTTCTGGCGAAAACTCGGCTTGAGCTTCTCGACCTCGATCTCGCGGCTCGACGAATTGTATTCCGCAACGATGCGGCAATGGTCTTCGCCACAATCTTCAATGGTCAGATTGAAAACGACCTTCGCCACGACGCAATCCTCAGCCGCGCACCGTCAGCGCAAAAAGGCGCCTTGCAAGAAAGTCCCTGGCGGCCAGCAAGGCCCCACACGGCATGTGGCGGGCGTCGTACCGCGGCATTCCCGCGCTCCGCACCTGAGAAGCGATGGAGGCCGCAACCCGAAATTTTGGCAGCCGGCTTTCTGCCGGCAAGGACGCACACGCCGAGTTCGGGCGGGCTTTCGTCTTGGCCTGCGCGGCCTGCTCGCAGCGGCGCACCGCACGGCATCGGTCGGCGCAATCAAGGAAAGCTCGCTAGCTTCCTGGCATTTCTAGCGAATTTCTCTCGACCTGACTGTGAACCGCTTCACACCTCTCGCTTTGGTGATCACTGTGAACGACTGGCAGCGGCTCCATCTGCCGGCGCAGCACCGACAGGGCAGTTGTCATTGCATTCCCGATAGCGGTGACTGGGCTGCTCGGCGCGCCCACGAAAGTGGACCTGGACAAGATCAAGATCGAGATCCCGGGCATCGAGCTGCCACCGCCACTCGATTTCGGCCGGCCGAAGAATTGACCCGCGGAACATACGCTTTTACACGTGGTTGAATCCAGGACTGAGGATCAGTGCCTGGGAGGAGCCCGATGCCTTACTTCGCTTCTGGCCAAGACCAAGACTTCCGCATCTGCAAGGTGCTCGCCGACGTCTTTTGCGCGATCCTGCTCGGCACCTTTTCCATCATCTTTTTCGGCTGGCTCGGCGGCATTGTCGCCGTCGCTATCCTCGAGGCCGGTCTGCTCGGACTCGATTGGCTCATGCCAAGCACGAAAGACGCGGCCGGCGTCGTTCGCTGACGGCGGCTAGACCAACCTCGGCTGCCGCTAAAGCATGATCCGGAAAAGTGCGCAGCGGTTTTCCGGAAAGATCATGCGATGACGATTCATCCAAATCTCATCGCGCTTTAGTCTGGCCTGATAAGTGCTCCTGAAAGGCTGTTCTCAGTTCGGCCAGGGCGGTCCTCATAAGAGCGAGCCGGCTCTTGAGGGCCGAGCGGAAATCTTCTGATCGGTTAGAGCATTACTGCTGATGACCCGTTGCAGACCTTAGCGTTCGATCGTTTCGGACAACAATCTCTTAAGTCCGTGCCAATAAGGTATGCTTTTCTATAGTCACGCAGACCGACATACACTTATGCGCAAAATGCGATCCGAAGAGAGCCAAGCTCAGCGGCTTGCAACTTGGTCGCGATGGAAACGATGGCTTGCCAACGTTGGGATTCTCGACAGCCGCGTCTTGCTCATGAGCGACACTGAACGCCAGAGAATTAGAACAGAGAACCTCAGGCGACTGGCTGCCCGACCGCTCTGGGAGAAGTGCATTGCGATGGCAGGACTTGCAACAGGCGCGATTTCTGTTCCGTTGTATCCATATCTATTCGGACACCTGACAATCGGCTGGGAGAAACTAGGCTTCACCAGAACGATTGTTCCGTCCGAAGAGCCAGCTCTCTTCATAGCCACGCTCCTGTTCTTTGAGGGCTTCTTCATCTGCGTGCTCTATTTTTTGTACAAGGGCTACTTCTTCCACAGCAGCGACGAGCGGCCTGATTCCTGACCAGGCTCAGCGAACGTCTGCTCATGCCCGTTGCAGACCCCGCCGAGAGTTGGCATTGTCGTGCGATGTTCAACGAACTGCCTGCCCATATACGTACATGCTCGCTCTCATTGGCGGTCTATTGCGTGACATGCATCGGCGCGACCGCCTGCTCCATCTTGGTGGGACGGAGCATCATGTTCGAGCAGGTCCCGGCCGACATCGATGCATCCGAGATCATCGAAGCAACCATACATGATCGCACGCAGATCAGCGACGCGCGTGGTCTACAAGGGGAGCTGTTGAACGCACGCGTTGATCGCGTAATCAAGGGATCGATCAAGACAGACGCCGTGAAGATACTTTTGTACAAAGGTTGCCCCCGCGCTTACGGGGGGTATGGCATCATCCTCGGCGATCTTCAGGCCGATCCGTTGCTTGGTCTGGTGCTGATACCAAAGGACCACTTAGTCCGCTAATGGCCGATATTGTTGCAAAAGTCATTGTAACCGACGAATGCCCCTTCGGCCATTGGGCAAAGTGGACCGGCTTTGATCCGCCGACCCTGACGCTCTCTACGCAACTCCTACGCTACGCGATGCAGAGAGCATGAGCGGGCGGAGGTCGTGCAACGAGCGACGCGAGGCGCCTCAGATTTTGCGCGATGGCAGCAAGAACAAACTCATCCTGTGCGCCTCGTGGTCCACGCAGTCGAAGCCGACCGAGCCTGAGAATGCGCTTCAGGTGTGCAAACCGCATCTCAATCTTCTTCCGCTC
>NZ_JACEGD010000070.1 GCF_016031635.1 Bradyrhizobium diversitatis | reverse complement strand
GTCGATCCAGTCCCAATCGACCTTGCCGGCAAGCTGAACCAGCTCGTGCTTCATATTGATGATCTGGTCCAGCCTGGCCCGGAACAGATCGCCCGATTCCGTCGTCCTGTGCTTCTTCGGTCGCATCGCCACCTCCGATGCGACGACGGAATCATGACTGGCGATTCGACGGAATCCTGAAAATGAAATTGCAAGGTTCCGATGCCCCAAGCATCAAAACCCTGCAATCGCAAAACAGCCCACAAAGACAAATGCGATTCTAGCTCAATCGCTTAGCCGCTCTTCACGGACGACTATCACCGCCCGCCATAAGTCGGCGGCGGCGCCTGCACGGTCGGCGCTGCGGCAGCGAACAGCTCGTCCTTGCTCCCGGTCAGCGGCGGATAGATCCGTCTGCGGTTGATGGTCTCTTTGGTCGCCTTTGCGGCCGCGCCGGTGGCACGGACCTCGCGATCCCACCCCTCCGTATAGAGCGCACCCCAAGCGCCGAGATCGAGCACGGTGACGTACCAGTCGATCCGCAGCGGCAGCATGGGCAGGCCGACGAGATCGGCCACCACGTTGTGGCCGGCGAAGCGGCCCATGGGGCGGGCGAACTGACAGGACATCACGGTCGGATGCAACCCGTCGATCACGCTCGAGGCAACGTCGCCGGCCGCGAACACGCCGCCGACATCCGCAACCCGCATCACGGGATCGACCAGAAGGCGCCCGAGGCGATCGCGAGCGCCCGGAAAGCTCGTTGCCAAGGGGCTTGCACGCATGCCCGCGCACCAGATCACCGTCTGCGCCGCAATGAACTCACCCGAGTTCAGGCGCATGCCAGCGGCCTCGATCGACACGACACGCACACCGAGCCGCGTCTCGATGTCGAGCGCAGCCAGGGCCGTCTCGACGACCGGACGCGCGAGCGCGCCGATCGTGGCGCCGACCGCTGGATTAGGATCGACCAGGATGATGCGGCGGCTGCCGCTGATGCCCGCACGCGCCAACCGGTCAGGCATCTCGGCTGCGACCTCGATGCCGGTGAAGCCGGCGCCGACCACCACCACCGTTGAACGTCCCGGCGACGGCGCGCTGCGTCCAAGCGAAACCAGATGTTCTTCGAGGCGGAGCGCCGCGGCATAGGTATCGACGTCGAAGCCGTGCGCGGCAAGGCCGGGAATATCGGGGCGCATCACCTCGCTGCCGAGCGCCAGCACGAGGCGATCATAGCCCAGCGCCTCCTTGCCGCTGCTGGTGACGAGCGAGATCTCGCGCCGTACCGGATCGATGGCCTCGACCTCGCCGAGGCCGTGGCTGACACCGATCGGATCGAGCAGTTGCGGCAGCGGCAGCGCGACCTCGCCGAGATCGGCCTCGTAGTTGCGCACGCGGATATTGTGATAGGGGTTGCGGTCGATGACACGGATCTCGATGTCGCGGTCGCTGGCGCCGATCTCGTCTCGCTTGCGCGCAGCGCCGATGGCCGCCCACAGGCCTGCAAATCCGGCACCGAGCACGACAATACGCGCCATGTCCGCCTGCGCACCTTCCAGAGGATCCTGCGGTCTCCCCGCCTGGACAGACTAGCTCAACAACCGGCGTCGACCAAATGCGGCAGCGCCCCGCGCCGCCGCACGAATCGCGACTTACGCCTCGCGCAGCTCCGACGGCGTCGCCCCGAAGCGCTTGCGAAAGGCGCGATTGAAATAGGACAGATCGGAGAAGCCGGAGGAATGCGCGATATCGCTGATCTTGCGCGCCCTGGCGCGGGGATCACCGAGCAGCTTGCGCGCATGGAGCAGGCGCTGCTCCAGCACGAATTCGGTGAAGGTCGTGCCGGCCTGCTCGAACAGGCGCTGTGCCTGCCGCGGGCTCAGCCCTGAGCGCGTCGCGACCTCGGCCAGACAGAGATCGTTGCGGCCGAGCGAGGCCATCACGTCGGCGCGCATCAGATCGAGGCGAGCCGCCGCCTGGCCGCGGCCGTGTGCGCGGCTTGCATGCTCCGCATCGCTGCCGAGCAGGAGACCGACGAGATCGACCATATGCTGCGCCGTCAGGCGCTGGCCTACCGCATCGAGATGCGGCGCGTGGTTGGCGGCGAGCGCATGGTAGCGGAGGATGGTCTCGGCGACGGCGCCGTCGCAGAGCACCTGCGAGAGCTTGTCCTCGGCGCGCGGATTGATGTCGAGCAGCGCACGGCGCGGCATGCGAATGGTGGTGAAGCGGTCTTCGTCGGTGTGGCCGACGGTGCCGGTGATGCTCATGTCGACGAGCACCATCTGCGCAGGCGTGAGCTCCACGGTATGCCCATTCTGTCCGACGCGGACGAGCCCCGCATGCGCCGCGATCAGGACGAGGTCGTCGCTGCCATCGGCGAGGTGGCTCTGCGTACGGGAATATTGCGCGGAGGCGCCTTCCGGAATGGCGAGCACGATGTTGTCGATGACGCTGACCTGGAGCCGGCAATCGATGCTGTCGCCCTGGCTCGGCCCGATGTCGAGGCCGCAACGACCGAAGGCCCGCCCGCGCCAGTCTTCGAACGCCGGGCCGTGCGGCAGCCCCGCATATTGGTGACGGAAGATGCCCGGCGTTCTCGCTGCATCCATCTGATGTTCTCGCCTCTCCGGCATCGCCGACTTCAAATTCCGGGGATTGACGCCCGGGATCGGGCGGAGGTTCAAATCGCGGGCTGGATTCGGGCGGACTTGTCGGGACACGACGCCGGGAGGGACCGTGGCGACGCCCGCCCGCTCCGAAGCATGCCGGCGTCGATCCGCGCAGTGCGCTCCGTTCCCGCCTCAGCGGGGCCGGAGCGGCCCTTGCAACAAAATACTGGAAAACAACCCCATGCACAGTAGAACCGCAGCCGCCGGCCGGCACCGCGCCGGCTTCCCCAAGCCATTGCCGCGGTCGGCAAACCGGATGCGACGGCCGCATCTGCGGCACGCGCTCATTGTCGCGACCGGCCATGCCGTCGACCGGGCGCGGCTCAAGGCCCGCGCGAGCTTCGAATTTTACGAACCCTGTTGAAGCGCCGGACAAAACAGTGGCAATATGGCAGGCTGGCTCCGCGCTCGGAAATCGCTCCCGGCTTGTCGCGATGCGCGAGCCGGCTTTCCAATGGATGCTTCGACCAGCATCATCAGAATGGTCCACCGCACCCTGATCGCCTTCAATTTGTAAGTTGTCGGGAACTGACGGTCTTTGCTTGAACTGCCTAGGTCATCCTGGAAATGCCTTTCACTGTAATTATCGTGTCTCACTTAAGGGGGTGCAGTCCAGGCAGGACGCCTTCGCGCCGCTCAACTCGCTTGATCGCATTCAATTTGTAGGCGGTTTGAAACTAGCGGTTCTTTCCAAGTGCTGCCACAGGTCCTCCTCGATTACCTATCACTGCAACCAACGTGTTTCACTTAAGGGGTGCAGTCCAGTGCACCTATCAGTTGCGGAATGTATTGCCCTGCCAAGCATCCCGTGATTACATACTAATGCGAGTAAGGACCGGCGCAATTGACCGTTTTACAAATCGAGTCATCCGCTTCCCCTAAACCTCCACCGGCCGACACATCAGCGGTCGTCGATGCTCAATTTCATGCACAGGTAGGAAGATTAAAATCACTGGCGGATTTTCTCAGCCAGGAAGGATTGGGGCTGCTGGTTTCGGATGACGAGAACGCGAAGTTAGCGAAGCTTTTCGCATTGAGCTTCGGGGAAGGAGGGCGAGCGCCGACCGCCGATGAATGGGCCGATCTGATTAGGTTCAATCAAGTGCTCTTTCAGGCGCTGACGGATGACCAACGGAAACGGTTCCTTCTCGGTAATATACCCTCGCGCCTCGCAAATCTTCCTCTGGTCTTCGCACTACTCTCGTTCGGTTCCTTGCTGGGTTGCGTGTTGATACTACCTTTTGTGTACTCAGGAATCTCTTCTGACAGTCTCGACATGACGACATACAAAGTCGCGGCGATGCCGTTCTACCTTGTATGGCTGATGTCTATGGGCGCCATCGGCTCGACCGCGTTCATTGGAATGAACGCATTGCTGGTGCAGGAAGACATAACTTTCGATCTTCTCAATACAAAACTGATCAGTCTGCGCGTGGCGCTGGGATCGATTTTTGCTCTGGTCCTCGGAGCTCCCTTCGCGCACGAAGGGTTCATGAAGTTTCTGGAGAAATTCTTGTTCACTAAGGCAAATGTAGCCGGCAGTATCACGGACGGGCTGGCTTTAATACTTCCATTTGTACTCGGATTCAGCACTTCTGTCGTCATAACAATTATGAACCGCTTCATAGAAGCGACGCTAAGCTTCTTCGGTTATACGCCGAAAGGGAAAGTGCCGGGAAAAATCAAAGGCGCAAAATAGGCCGCCGCCTTCAGCTGAGCGTATAGTATTTCAGTTTGAAGCAGGTACCGCGAGTTTTCTGGCAACCATTGCCGCCCGCATTCTGATCGACCAGGCAGGCGACGCTCGGAACGATCCTCAGCGCCGCAGGGTAGCCGGTCGTTGGATCAACCTTGATCTCATATTGCGCCCGGCTGCAAAGATAGATTGGAAAGACCTGCACCGTTCCCACGACTTCCGAAAGCTTCGGGCAATCCAGCGGAGCAATCAACTCCTGGCCAGCGTCCGTTCTGCTCATGTTGTATTGTAGCATGCACTCGCGCTCCTGCGGTGGGGTTTGGAGCGCGCGCGGAGCAACGATGCGAGAGACGCATTCCGAATAGACTCTCTGCGTTTCTTTCACAAGCAATGGTTCGAAATGAGACTCGAACCGCTGTCGCGATGTGAAAGACGGAGCTCCATAGCGGCTGGTTACGCTATAAACGTGGGTAAGGGGCTCGATCTGGTACTTTTGCAGAGCGATCTTCTTTTCAGCCAAGCATGCCTGTATTTCCGCATCAAAATCGTCAACCGAGGGAAGAACCTGGGCTTCCGCACGCAGGACGAACAAATACGCAGCGAAGAGCGTGCAGATTAGCCCAAATTTGGCATGTCTAATCATAATACTCTTCATCCAGAGTTATGCTTTGAGAACACCATTACTTGGGGTTGGTGCAGATCACTGCATCGAGAGAGTATCCGCACTTGTTGCCGCCATAAACGCTGAGGCGCTGAACTGTAGCTGACTCGCACCTGGACTTCGCCCATTCTGCCGCACTTTGGTAGCAATAGAGATAGACGTCGTGGGGCTGACATGCGCGAGCGTATTCTCCCGAGCAGATTTTATATGTGACCGTAACCGGAGGCTTGGCAGGTGTTTCCGGCGACTGCGGCAGTCCCGTCGTAATGCAGTCGCTGTATAGACGGTACGCTTCCAGGCGATCGGCTTCAGGAAACAGCGCGAGGAATTCCGCTGACCGCGCAAGCACGGTCCGGGCTGTATCGCTACCGTAGAGCTTGGTTATCGAATCGAGAGTGTTATCGCTTAGCCTAATTTCCTTTCGCGCTACGCACTCTTTGAGTACTGAACCGAACTGCTCAACTGTCGGTTTGCTTTGAGCGAGAACTGAATTCGAATTGGGCCCCAACAGGCTAATCAACGACAGGAGGAAAACGCGCAAAGCAAGCATGCAGGCCACCTCTTCCAGCGCTTGCACCGCGACCGGTAGCCATATTCTAGCAGGCTGCCGATGCAAGCAGACTTATTGCCGGTTGTAATTTATCAGAATGACAGCCGTGTTGCACGATAAATATGCGAACGTCGGCGACTATGGCAGCGACTGATCTTCCTTGCTCGGTCGCGCATCGCGCTCTGCAGTGCATCGTCGGCGAGCGGCCGCTGCAGCGCCCTCGCCTCGCTCAATTGCGGTGACAGTCCAGCACTGTCACCGTAATTCGGAGCGCATCGCTACTGGCGGATCATGTACGCATCGGGACAGCCAGCGGCAATGCCTAGTTGGGCGAGCTTTCGTTCTCTACAGCGGCGGTCGTCAGCCCGATGACGCTGGTGACATCAGCCCAGACGGCAGACAGCACGGTGTGAACAGGCAAAACCGAAGCGCCGGCGCGTCGGCTCCTTGCGGCTCTTGCGCCACCTACTTCGCCTGCGGCTGCGTGGGCGGCACCGTCTCGATCAGCTTGCCGGAGAACACCGGGGCCGAGGTCGGCCGGCCGTCGGGCGATCCACCGGCCTGCTCGACTGTGACGGCGAAGGTGGCGCCGTTGACGACATCGGCATCATAGGAGGCGAGCAGCGGACGCGCGGTGAAATCGCTCGCGCCGATGACGCCGAGCGAGCGCGGGCGCGGCAGCTTGTCCGAGATCAGCCAGAGCTCGAAGCTCTTGCCGGGCTCCGGCGTCGCGCCGACCTTCCGCACCGTGAAATTCCGCGTCGCGCCATCGACGGTGAGAATGAAGGCGGGGCCGCCGCCCTGCCCCTGCAGCAGCGCGACATATTGCGCGGAGGCGGCGAGCGGCGCGGCCGGGGTCTTCACCTCGACGGTCTGGATGCGGGGCGCAGGACGCAAGACGCCCGGCAGCGCATCAGGCAGGAATATCTGAAGCGACAGCGTCACGAGCAGCGCGGCCGCGAGCGCGCCGACGGCGGATGCAATGTTGCGCCAGCGCTTCACGCGCCCCTCGAGGCGGATCACGTCACCATCGACGACCGGCGCCAGCTGTGCGCGCAAAACATTGATATCCGGAGCATGGACCTGCGGAATGAATTGCGGCGCGATGTCCGGGATGGCATCGGGTTCGGGGCGCGACGACCCGGGCTGCTCCGCGGCGGGATGCGATGTCTGCGGGGGCCCGTTCTCCGCGGAAGATTCCGACGTCGCAGCTTCCTCCGCGGGCAGGTCCGGCATGGGCGCAGGCGGCGGCGAAGCTTCGGCAGGTGCAGGCGGCTCCTGCGCAAGCGCGGTGCGCGCGATTTCGGACTTGATGTTCTCCCACACGACCGGACGCGGCTCGACCGAGCCGACCATCTGGTTGAGCGCGCCAAGTCGATAGGACCAGGACTGCACGATGCCGGCGAACGCCTCGTCCTCCGCCATCATGGCCTCGACCTGCGCGCGCTCATCGGCGTCGAGCGTACCGAGCGCGTATTCCGCGGCGAGCGCGATATGATCCTCCGTGTAGGCCATCAATTGCGGTCCAGAACCATCCTCATCATCAACCCATCACAGCCCCAGGCACTCCCGAATATCCAGCATGCTGCGCCGGAGCCACGTCTTCACCGTGTTGACGGGCGCGGCGAATTTCTCCGCCAATTGCTCGCGGCTCCAGCCGTTGTAGTAGGCGAGAAGCACGAGTCGCTGACGGTCCGGCTCGAGCCGGCCGATACATTCCAGGAGCCGCTTCAGCTCCTCGGTCATCTCGCGGCGCGCCAGCGGATCGGGACTCTCGGCCGCGACCTCCATCGCCTGAGGCTCTTCCTCGATGGAGACTTCCGACTTCTTGCGCACGATGTCGATTGCGCGGTTGCGCGCGATCGAGGCCATCCACGTGATCGGCGACGACAAGGCCGAATTGAACCGGCCGGCGCTGTTCCAGATGTTGACGTAGGTCTCCTGGATGACCTCCTCTGCGAGATCCTGTCGGCGCAAGATACGGAGCACGACGCCATAGAGTTTCGCGCGCGTGGCAGCGTAGAGGCGCTCGAACGCAGCCTGATCGCCCTTCGCCACCGCCTCGATCAACTCGACCAGCTCCGCTGGCGTCAGCATTCAGCCCCCTCATCTTCCTCCCTCTCCCCGCCTGCGGGGTCGGGACGAGCTACGCTCGCCCTGAGAGGGTTGGGGTGAGGGGGAGTCTCCGCAAGGGAGGTTGCAGATGGACTCGCCGAGAGTCCCCCTCACCCGGATCGCATCTGACGATGCTGCGCATCGCCGGGGCGATCCGACCTCTCCCCGCAAGCGGGGCGAGGTAAACCTCCCACCACCATAGCGCGCGGCAAAGCCGACCACCAAGGGGCGCGGCGCCACGCTGTGGACAGCACATACGAAAACCCGGACCTTGCGGGTCCGGGTTTGGCAAATTCCAACGTGGTCTGGCTGCCGGCCGGCTCAGGCTACCGCGCCGATGCGGGCCCGCATCAGGCCGATGCTGTCGAGGTCGGCCTGCTCGCGGGCGTTTTCCTCGGCGCGCTCGCGGGCCTGGTCGCGCTCGTCGAGGAGCTCGACCTTCTTCAACTCTTCGAAAGCCTCGGCCAGTGCGGCCTTGGCTTCGTCGAGTTGGCCCTTCAGCTCATCGGCTGAACGGGTCAGGTTCTCGCGGCGCTGGATCGCGGCCTTGGCATAGGTCGGATAGGCGAAGTGCGAGGGATCGTTGATCCCGGCACGCTCCTGCTCGGTCTGGATCTCGCGTTCGAGATCGACCGACATCCGCTGGAAATCGGCGATCATGGTCTCGATCTGGGTGACCCGGCGGCGCTTCTCGTCGACCTGAAACTTCTTCAGGCGGATAAGCGTATCTCGTGACTTCATCGACTCGTACTCCCCAGAAGTCCCCCCGCTGCACGTGGGACGGCACCGGTCGCCCCCCAGGCCCGATTGAGGCCAAGACCGGCTCTGCTACTCTGTGGGAACGGATGATGACCTGACAAAGTTAGCGTTCCGTTTCCAAATTGCCGAGGATCTGCGCCAATTGGCGGTAGCCGTCCGCCAGGGATGCATTCTCGTCCTTGCGCTGGCGCAGGAAGGCCTCCAGCGGCTCGTGCAGCCGGATCGCCTCGTCGACCTCGGGGCTGGAGCCGGCGCGGTAGGCGCCGAGCCGGATCAATTCCTCCATGTCGGCATAGGTCGCCATCACCTGTCGTGCCCGCTGGATGATGGGCCAGAACTCCGGATCCGCCGATTTCGGCATGGTACGCGAGACGGATTTGAGGATGTTGATCGCGGGGTAACGGCCGCGCTCGGCGATCGAGCGCTGCATCACGATGTGGCCGTCGAGGATGCCGCGGACCGCATCCGCGATCGGCTCATTATGGTCGTCGCCGTCGACCAGCACCGTGAAGATCGCAGTGATGGCACCCTCCCCCAGGCCCGGCCCGGCCCGTTCCAGCAGCTTCGGCAACTCGGTGAACACGGTCGGCGTATAGCCCTTGGCTGTTGGCGGCTCGCCGGCGGACAGGCCGATCTCGCGCTGGGCCATGGCAAAGCGCGTCACCGAGTCCATCAGGCAGAGCACGTCCTTGTCCTCGTCGCGAAAATATTCCGCGATCGCGAGCGTCAGATACGCCGCCTGGCGGCGCATCAGCGCGGGCTCGTCGGAGGTGGCGACCACCACGACCGAACGCGCGAGGCCCTCCTCGCCGAGATCGTCCTGCAGGAATTCCTGAACCTCGCGCCCGCGTTCGCCGATCAGCCCGATGACGCTGACGGCGGCATCGACGTTGCGCGCGAGCATCGAGAGCAGCACCGACTTGCCGACGCCGGACCCCGCGAAGATGCCCATGCGCTGGCCGCGGCAACAGGTGAGGAAGGTGTTCATCGCGCGCACGCCGAGATCGAGCGGCGCGCCGACGCGCTTGCGCGAATGCGCCGGCGGCGGCGTATTGCGGAACGGCATCGGCGAAGAGCCCTGCGGCAGCGGCCCCTTGCCGTCGATCGGCTCGCCCAGCGCGTTGACGACGCGGCCGAGCCAGGCTGCGGACGGCCGCACCTGATTGGCGGCATTGGCAATGACCGCCTTGCAGCCGCGGCGCACGCCGTCGAGGCCGGCGAACGGCATCACGACGGCATTGTTGCCGGAGAAGCCGATCACTTCGCAGGGAATGGTGCGGTTGGCGCCGGTCTCGATCACGAGCCGTGCGCCGACGGACATGGCGTGAATCGGACCGGCCACCTCGACCATCAGGCCGCGGACGCCGACCACGCGGCCGTAAATATTGACGCCGTCGATGTCGCCGATCTGTTCGGCAAGAGCCTTCATAAGGTGGTCGCCTTCGTCATCCGGGGCATCACGGTGAAAGCCTTAAGTTTCGCCACATTTCTGAACGGCGCTTAACCTCGTGTTTACCCGCATCATTAATCATTGCGTCACTGTCTTTGTGACTGAGCGTGACTCCCCTTCAGAAGAAGGCTGAGTCGCGGGAGTCGGTTAGGCCCGTCTCTTAAAGTGGAGCTTGAACGGAATCGGGTAACGAAAGCTGCTTCATACGCAAGACCTTAGGGCGATTCGGCAAAAATTGCACCGTGGGGACTTGCGTTCCAGAATCAGAGTTTGTTAACCATCTGTCGTCAGGATCCGAATCAGTTGTTCAAAGGCGTTTTGTTGAGTGCCGCGAATGCGGCCGACCTGACGCCCAGGAGCGGCGACTATGGGGAACTGGCATGCGCGTTTTGCTGATTGAAGATGACAGCGCCGTCGCGCAGTCGATCGAGCTGATGCTGAAGTCGGAGAGCTTCAACGTCTACACGACCGATTTGGGGGAAGAAGGCGTCGATCTCGGTAAACTATACGATTACGACATTATTCTTCTCGACCTCAATCTGCCCGACATGTCCGGCTATGACGTGCTCAAGCAGCTCCGGGTCTCCAAAATCAAGACACCGATTCTGATCCTCTCCGGCCTCGCCGGCATCGAGGACAAGGTCAAGGGTCTCGGCGTCGGCGCCGACGACTACATGACCAAGCCCTTCCACAAGGACGAGCTGGTGGCCCGCATCCACGCGATCGTGCGCCGCTCCAAAGGCCATGCCCAGTCGGTCATCCAGACCGGCGACCTCGTCGTCAACCTCGACACCAAGACGGTGGAAGTCGGCGGCCAGCGCGTGCATCTGACCGGCAAGGAATATCAGATGCTGGAGCTCCTCTCGCTCCGCAAGGGCACGACCCTCACCAAGGAAATGTTCCTCAACCATCTCTATGGCGGCATGGACGAGCCGGAGTTGAAGATCATCGACGTCTTCATCTGCAAGCTCCGCAAGAAGCTCGCCAACGCCTCCGAGGGCCGCAATTTCATCGAGACCGTGTGGGGCCGCGGCTACGTGCTGCGCGAGCCGCACGAGGCCGACGAGCGCATCCCCGCCTGATCCCTGGGTTACGTCGCGAGCCTCCGGGCTTGCTCCTCCCAGCCTGGACCCCGCCGCAAATGGCGGGGTTTTTGTTTTTGGGGACGTCTTCTCCCTCTCCCGCTTGCGGAAGAGATGCAGCAACCGCTGCCGATACGACTTCATCCCTCACTAACGTTTGAACCACTACCCTTCCCCTGCCGACGAATGGTCGCTGCACGATGGGGGAACGATGATCCTGCAATCACTCGCCGGCCTGCCCGCCTTCCTGGTCTATTTCTGCACCGGGCTGATCGCGATCGTTGCCTATCTGTTCGTCTACACCCGCATCACGGCGCATAACGAATTCCAGCTCATCCGTGACAACGAGCCGGCCGCGGCGATCGCGCTCGGGCTCAGCCTGCTCGGCTTCGTGGCGCCGCTGGTCAGCGCCATCGCGCATTCGGCCAACGTGCTGGACTGCCTGATCTGGGCAACGATCGCGCTCATCGTGCAGGTGATCGTGTTCTATCTCGTCAAGGTTCCGGTGCCGAACCTGTCGAGGCGCATCGATGCCGGCGAGCTTGCCCCGGCGATCTGGCTCGGCCTCTCCTCGCTCGCCGCGGGCCTCCTTAACGCCGCCAGCATGATCTACTGACATGGCCGACAGACCTGCAAAAAAGGAGTTCGGCAAGCGCCGGCCGGTGGCCGAGCTAGCGCCGCGGCCACCGGTGAAGCGCTCCGGCCATGTCGCCCTGCTGGTGATGGGCACGCTCGCGGTCGGCACCACCGCCTACACCTTGATGCCGCGGCAGACTTGCGAACCCACGCCGGGCGCTGTGCCGGGACAGACGACAACGACCTGCACAAGCAACAGCAGTTCGTCGGGCAGCAGCGGCTCGCGCTGGTCGTCGCGATCGAGCTTCTTCAGCAGCGATTCCTCGAGCCATTCCTCGTCGGGAACGTCGTCCGACTCGGGCTCCCATAGCGTGAGCCGCGGCGGCTTCGGCTCTTTCGGCCATGGCTTCTCGGGCGGCGGCTGATCCATGCAACGCATCGCCTGTCCCGAGCGCGACGACTGGCGGCAGACCGCCGAGCAATGCGGCTTCACCTTCCACACCATCGACGGCGAACGCTATTGGGACGAAAGCGCCTATTACGGCTTCACGCTCGACGAGATCGAGCGCGGCATCGAGACGCCGACTGGCGAGATCGACGCGATGTGCCTGGAGCTCGCCGGCCGCGTCATCGGCGACGAGCGCTACCTGCGGCGCTTGAAGATACCGGAAGCGTTCTGGAGCCTGATCGCCGAGAGCTGGGAGCGCGACGACCGCAGCCTTTACGGCCGGCTCGACCTGAAGTTCGACGGCAAGTCGCCGGCAAAGCTGCTCGAATACAACGCGGATACGCCGACCTCGATCTTCGAGACCGCGGTGTTTCAATGGACCTGGCTTGAACAGGCGATCGAGCGGCGCATCATCCCGTCGCGCGCCGATCAGTTCAACTCCATCCATGAGCGGCTGATCGCGGCGTGGAAGGAGATCGCGGCCGGCCACCACGTCCATCTCACCGGCATCACGGGCAACGAGGAAGACGCCGGCACGCTCGCTTATCTCGAAGACACCGCGCGCCAGGCCGGGCTCTCGACCAGGCTGCTCGACATCGAAGAGGTCGGTTGGCGCGACGAAGGCGGCGGCTTCGTGGATCTCGACGATGGCGACATCGCGCTGGCCTTCAAGCTCTATCCCTGGGAGTGGATGTTCCAGGACGCGTTCGGTGCGAAGCTCAAGGACGCAACCACGCGCTGGATCGAGCCGCCGTGGAAGGCGGTGCTCTCCAACAAGGGCATCCTGCCGCTGCTCTGGGAGATGTTTCCGAACCATCCCAATCTGCTGCCGGCCTTCTTCGAGGACGATCCGCGCGCCGCGGAGCTCGGAACGTCCTACGTCCGCAAGCCGCTGCTGTCGCGCGAAGGCGCCAATGTCACGCTGGTGTCCGGCGGAATGCCGCTCGACGAGCAGGCGGGTCCCTACGGCGCCGAAGGATTCGTGCGGCAGGCTCTGGCGCCGCTGCCGAACTTTTCCGGCTTCTATCCGGTGGTCGGAAGCTGGCTGGTGAACCACGAGCCTTGCGGGCTATCGATCCGCGAGGACGAGAGCCCGATCACGGGCAATCGCTCGCGGTTTCTGCCGCATGCGATTTTGTGAGATGCGCTCGCGACCTCGTCGGAACGGGACGCGAGCGCGCATGCCGACTAGGGTGTCTTGACGATGAATCTTCCATCGTACAGGAATGCGCCCTTGAACCCGCTTTGAACACTTTCGAAGCCGCCGGTGCCCGTCGCGTTCGCGTACGTACCAGTGCCCGACAAGATCGTATATTCGCCCTTCGCTTTGCCGTCCTTAACCGCGCCGGCGTAGCGCGCCGTGATCGAGGAGCCATCGTCGAAGGTGTAGGTGCTGTAGCCAAAGATAGGTCCTGAGCCCTTGAGCAGGTCGGAGGAATTGACAAAATCTTTCACGGCAATGCGTCCATCCTTGAAGAAGGCAACGCCAAACATTTTGCCGGACATGACCGTCTGGCCTTCGACGTTCGCGACCTCGGTGACTTTGACATCCATCGGCTTGGTGACGAGCTTGAACTCGAGCACATGCTCACCAGCGAGAGCAGTGGCAGGCAACGAAAGCGCGACCAACAAGAAATACGAGGCACAAGACATTCGCATGGTATGTCCTCCCCAGTACAGTTCATGATGGAATGGAATCCCGCCTCGGTTCGGCGGGACGATCGGCAGCATAGCACAACCGTCAGGGCCGCGATTGCATTTCATCGCGGCACGCCCTCCTGTTGCGCCGGTAGCTGAGTAGTCTGCAATGCGCAAACGCGTCGGAAGCGCCTCGCGCTAGACAAAAGCATGATCCGGAAAAGTGCGCGGCGGTTTTCCGAAAAGATCATGCTCAAACAACAGCGCGATGACGATTCATCCTAATCCCATCGCGCTTAAGGCGAAGCGATGTCCGTCAGTTGTTGCCGATCATTTGCAACGACGACGCTCAGTGAGATCGCCTGTCGTTCGGCCAATCACCTCGCCGCCGCCACCTTCAATGTCGGCGGCATCAGTCCGCCCATCGCCCGGCCGGAGCGCGCGGGGTTGAGCTGATAGAGACCGCGACGGTCGGTCATGGGGCGGAACGCGTCAGTGATGCCGACGACGGACTCGGCAGCGCCAAGCAGCAGCGTGCCGTCGGGCTCCATCGCCTTCGCCAAGCGCTCGAAGATCACCGCCTTGGTGTCCTGATCGAAATAGATCAGCACGTTGCGGCAGAAGATGACGTCGAACGTGCCGAGATGCGAGAAGTCCTGCAGCAGGTTGAGCTGGCGGAACTGCACCATCGCGCGAATGTCGGCATTGAGCTGCCAGAGTTCGCCGACCTGCGTGAAGTACTTCATCAGGTGCTGGATCGGCAGGCCGCGCTGCACCTCGAACTGGCTGTAGACGCCGGCCTTGGACTTCTCCAGCACTTCCTGCGACAGGTCCGTGGCGACGATCTCGATGCGCCAGCCGGCGAAGGCCGCGCCCATCTCCTTCACGCACATCGCGATCGAATAGGGCTCCTGCCCGGTCGACGAGGCCGCCGACCAGATGCGCAAGCTCTTGCGCGCCGCGCGCGCCTGGATCAGGCCCGGCAGGATGGTCTCGCGCAGATGGTCGAACGGAATCTTGTCGCGGTAGAAGAAAGTCTCATTGGTGGTCATCGCCTCGACCACGTCGGTCGCAAGCCGGCCGTCGCCGTTCCTGATCTTCAGCACGAGATCGGTGATGCCGGGAAGGCTTGCCTTGCGGGCGAGCGGCAGCAGCCGGCTCTCGACCAGGTACTGCTTGTCGGCCGAGAGATCGAGGCCGGAGCGCTCCTTCAGGAACTTGCGCAGGTAGTCGTAATCCGTCGGAGTCACGAGCGGTCTCCCGCGAACAGGCGATTGACCTTGGCGCCGATCTGATTGAGCGGCAGGATCGCCGCGCAGATGCCGGCATTGGCCGCCGCCCCCGGCATGCCCCAGACCACACTGGAGGCTTCGTCCTGTGCGATGACGCTGCCGCCTGCGGCGACGATGTCCTTGCCGCCGCGCATGCCGTCCGAGCCCATGCCCGTCAGGATCACGGAGAGGATATTGCCATGCCAGACGTCGATGGCCGAGGTGAAGAGCGGATCGACCGCGGGCTTGCAGAAGTTGACCGCCGGCCCGTCATCGAGCGAGATCGCGGCATCCGCGCCGCTGCGCACGACGCGCATATGCTTGCCGCCGGGCGCAAGGTAGATCCGTCCGGCCTTCACCGGCTCGCCGTCGACTGCCTCGCTCGCCGGCCGGCGGCTCGAACGCGCCAGATGCTCGGCGAGGATGGTGGTGAAGGTCGGCGGCATGTGCTGGGTGATCAGCACCGGGAAGCGGTCGATCACCGGGCCTAGCTCGGTGACGAGCGACATCAGCGCCTGAGGACCGCCGGTCGACGAGCCGATCAGCAGCACCTTCGGCGCCTGGGTCGAGAACGGACGCGTCGACAGCGGTCCTGACGACGGGGCATGCACGGCCGGAGCGGGCGCAGGCACGGCAGGCCGTGCAACAGGACCGCGCACCGCCGGAGCCGGGCTTGCGGGCGCCAGCGGCGGGCTCGCAACCGCAGCCTTGCGACGCAGCCGCGCGCCGAGATGGCGGATCTTCTGGATCAGGTCGTGATGGAAGATGTCGGCCGCCGATGCCTCGCGCGTCGATTCCGGCTTCGGGATGTAGTCGGCCGCGCCGAGCGACAGCGCCTTGAAGCTGATCTCCGCGTTGCGGCGGGTCAGCGTCGAGGCCATGATGATGACGAGATCGCGCTTCTTGGCCAGCAGTTGCGGCAGCGCCGAGAGGCCGTCGAGCTCGGGCATCTCGATGTCGAGCACGGCAACGTCGGGGTTGATGCGTTCGATCTGGTTGACCGCCTCGAGCCCGGTGCGCAGCGAGGCCGCGACCTCCATGTCGTGCTCGGCGCCGATCCAGCGCGAGATCAGACCGCGGATGACGACGGAGTCGTCGACGACCATCACCCGCAGCGGCCCCGCTTCGCGCGACGGCGTCGTGGTCGAATTCCCTGCGAACGCAACACTCATTACTCACCAACTCAGACTGAAACGATATGGTTGAAAGCAGGCGCCGAAGGATCCGTTCAGCCTCCGGGCGAACGCTCAGATAAGGCCGACTTCCTGGAATTTCGCCGTCACGATGTCCTTGTCGAACGGCTTCATGATGTACTCGTTGGCGCCGGCATGCAGCGCGCGCGCAATATGCGCGACGTCGTTCTCGGTGGTGCAGAACACCACCTTGGGCTGGTCGCCGCCGGGCATGCGCCTGAGATGGCCGAGAAACTCGTAGCCGTCCATCACGGGCATGTTCCAGTCGAGCAGCACCGCATCGGGCAGGCCGCGCTTGCAGGCCTCCAGCGCCTTCTCACCGTCCTCGGCTTCGAGGATCTGGAAGTCGAGGCCCTCCAGGATCCGCCGCGCAACCTTGCGGATGACGCTGGAATCATCAACGACGAGACAAGTGCGCATGTGAACCTCTGCTTCCTCCCCTTTGCGGGGGCACTTCCAATTGCAAGTCCGTCGGCGACGATGCCGCCGTATCAGGCCGCCATCATTTCGGGTGCGAGCTCGAGGACGCGATCGACGTCGAGGACGACCATGAGCTGGCCGTCGAGGCGGTGGACGCCGCCGGCGAGCTTGGCCATGCGGGGGTCGAGGTTGACGGGGTTCTCCTCCTTGCCGTCCTCGGGCAGGCGCAGCACCTCGCCGATCTGGTCGATCAGCAGGCCATAGGATTCGCCGCGCAGGTCGACGCCGACCGCCATCGGGGTCTTGCCGTCCTCGGCCTTGGGCAGGCCGAGACGGGCGCGCATGTCGACCACGGTGACGATGCGGCCG
>NZ_JACEGD010000069.1 GCF_016031635.1 Bradyrhizobium diversitatis | reverse complement strand
GCGGAGAAGGCCGTCGCCGATTACGGCGTCGACGTCGCCGCGCGTCTCGAGGTTCTCAAGACGACGGAGCCGGCGGGCCGCAAGGCGGGCGTCAAGGTCAAGGACGTCGCCGAGCTGGTGTCCAAACTCAAGAACGAAGCCGGGGTGCTCTGATGACGACGCTGCTGATTGCCGAACACGACAACGCGTCGTTGAAGGATGCGACCAACAAGGCCCTGACCGCGGCTGCCGCGCTCGGTGCGGATGTCGAGGTGCTGGTCGCCGGCCAGAACGCCAAGGGCGCGGCGGATGCCGCCGCGAAGCTCGCCGGCGTCAAGAAGGTGCTGCTCGCCGATGGCGACCTCTACGCGCACGATCTCGCCGAGCCGCTGGCTGCGCTGATCGTCTCGCTGGCGTCCGGCTATGACGCGATCGTCGCACCGGCGACCTCGCGCTTCAAGAACGTGATGCCCCGCGTCGCCGCTCTGCTCGACGTCATGCAGGTCTCCGAGATCATCAAGGTGGTCGCGCCCGATACCTTCGAGCGCCCGATCTATGCCGGCAACGCGATCCAGACGGTGAAGTCGAAGGACGCCAAGAAGGTCATCACGGTGCGGACCTCGACCTTCGCCGCAGCGGGTGAGGGTGGCAGCGCTGCGGTGGAGAACGTGGCGGCGGCCGCCGATCCGGGCTTGTCGTCGTTCATCGGCGAGGAGGTTGCCAAGAGCGATCGTCCCGAGCTGACCTCGGCCAAGATTATCGTCTCCGGTGGCCGTGCCATGCAGAGCCGCGAGAACTTCGCCAAATACATCGAGCCGCTCGCCGACAAGCTCGGCGCCGGCGTCGGTGCCTCGCGCGCGGCGGTGGACGCCGGCTATGCGCCGAACGACTGGCAGGTCGGGCAGACCGGCAAGGTCGTGGCGCCCGAGCTCTATGTCGCGGTCGGCATTTCCGGCGCCATCCAGCATTTGGCCGGCATGAAGGACTCCAAGGTGATCGTTGCGATCAACAAGGACGAGGACGCGCCGATCTTCCAGGTTGCCGATTACGGCCTGGTCGCCGACCTCTATCAGGCGGTTCCGGAGCTGACGGAAGAGCTCGACTAAGGGTCGTTCAGCGCACCCGCTTGGCCGTGGACGCCGAAGATCCGCGGAAGCTATGAGCGCATAGTCAGGGGCTTGGCTCGATTCCAGATGAAGCGCACTGAGTACTTGTTCGAGGAGTTCGTTGATGCGCTCCAGACGGCAGAGGACGGTCACGCGTTTGAACGGGTAGCGTCGCGCGTAGCGCATGGGCTTGGCTTCCGCTGGTTCGCCTATTTGCGCGTGGGCGACGGCCAGCCAAGCCTCATCTCATCGTATCCAAAGTCCTGGACCAGCCGGTATCTTCGCCTGAACTACCAGAGCTTGGATCCGGTTGTGCAACGTGCCCGGGCCGAGCGCGGTGTCTTCAGTTGGGACGCGCAGTTTCGCAAGCTTCATATCGTCATCTGCCCTTAGCTGCCGATTGACCGTCCTGGTACGACTTCAGCACCAGATCTTTCGAAACAATCACCCGTAGCGGCCACCCCGGCCGCACCGTGATCGTCGGCTGCACGTCGAGCTCGCGCTCCACCAGGCGCTGCCCCGCACGATTGGTCGTCTGCTGCGTACTTTCCCGCAGCGCCTTCACGAGATCGCTCTCGTCGTTGCCGATCGATAGCTGCGTCCCAACCCCAATCAGGGTCGCCAACGCCACCCCCTTGAGCAACTGCCAGGTATGGAAGTCCACCTGGTCCTCGAGCCCCGCGTAGCCTGCAACGTCTGTCGCCGGAAGGTTCTCGATCACGATCGAATTGCCGTTCGGCAAGATAAGTCTCGTCCAGACGACCAGCGCCCGCTTCTGGCCAAAGGCGACGACGCTGTCGTATTTGCCCACGAGACGAGTCCCCTGCGGGATCAAGAGATGCTCGCCGGTTGCCGATCAGGTCGAGGCGTTTGAGCGCCACCCGCGCCAAGCGAACGTTTTCGGCGGACACATCAATTCCATGAATGGCGGCGGCGTGTGTAAGAATGGTTCGGATGAAAGAGAAATCGATCGATAACGTCGGTGGGCCTGCGCCTTGCTTCGCTCGCCTTTTCCCAAATTCGATCAATCGCTCGCGCGTTAGATCCTGAATCTTTACTCTTCCGAGGGAGACCTTCAATGCCTCCATTACGGCGGCCTTGGACCGTCCGATAGACTTTCCGACTTCGGTCAGATCGTCGATGTGAAGCGTGATCAAGTCGGAAAAGATCCGCGGTGGTTCGTGGGGATGAGCCCGTCTAACTGGGATCCCGCGATCGATCGCCCGCTCCACGTCACGGGCCCATTCTTCAGCGTCATGCCGCCGTAGAAATGTGTTGGCCACATACTGCCGCTTGCGCCGTACCTGGACCCGCCAGCTCCCCGAATTGAGCTTTGTGAAGGTCGCCATTGCGTGTGCACTCCACTCCGATTTCGTGTGCGCTACGTGTGCACCGCGAGATCAAATGCGGTACAAACGGGTGCAATTTTGGCTAGTTTGGAGTGCACACACTGGGTGTATGTTCCTCTTCTAGTCCTTTGATAGTGTAGGGTAACTTGTTGAAAGATCAAGATTATCGCTTTTCCGTGGCGCCCATGATGGATTGGACGGACCGGCATTGCCGGGTGTTCCATCGTCATCTGTCGCGGCGGGCGTTGCTTTATACGGAGATGCTCACCACCGGCGCCGTCATTCATGGCGATCGGCAGCGGCTGCTCGGGTTCGATCGTTGTGAGCATCCGGTGGCGCTTCAGCTCGGCGGCTCAGATCCGCGCGAGCTGGCCGAGGCTGCGCGGATCGGCGAGGCGTTCGGCTATGACGAGATCAACCTCAATGTCGGCTGTCCGTCCGATCGCGTGAAGGATGGCCGCTTCGGCGCCTGCCTCATGGCAGAGCCGGAGCTGGTGGCGAGGTGCGTCGAGGCGATGAAGCGCACCGTCGCAATTCCCGTCACAGTGAAGTGCCGCATCGGCATCGATGAGCAGGACCCGGAAGTCGCGCTCGATGCGCTTGCACATGCGGTGGTCGCCTCCGGCTGCGATGCGCTGATCGTGCATGCCCGCAAGGCTTGGCTCAACGGGTTGTCTCCGAAGGAGAATCGAAACGTTCCCCCGCTCGATTATGACCGCGTCTATCGCCTCAAACACGCAATGCCTGGTGTGACTGTCATCATCAACGGCGGCATTGCTGGCATCGAAGACGCGAAAGCACATCTCGAACACGTCGACGGCGTGATGCTTGGCCGCGCCGCCTATCAGGAGCCGTGGCGGCTGCTCTCCGTGGATCGGGAGATCTTCGGCGAAGCGGCGCCGCATGCGACCATGCAGGATGCGATCGAGGCGATGATGCCCTACATCGAGCAGCAGCTGGTGCGCGGAACGCGACTGCATGCAATCACGCGGCATTTCGTCGGCGCATTCCATGCCGTGCCGGGCGCGCGAGCCTTCCGCCGTCATCTGGCCGAGCAAGGGGTGAAGCCGGGCGCTGGTCTCGAAGTGCTGCGCGATGCGATCGCGCACGTCGCTGCGCGCGCGCCGGCAGAGGCGGCGTAAGTCAGCTAGTCGACGGCCGTGCGCGAGCGGCGATGACTGCGCTGGAGTTCCGGATAGCCGGTGAGCATCAGCTTGTCGGCGCGCACGCCCCAGCTTTCAAGGCGGTCGAGGAAGCTCATGCCGAGCAGGTTGGTCTTCATCTGGCCGCGCTGCACGACGAGGGCCGGCACCGACTTCTCCACGAGATGGCCGACGGCGAGACGGTCAAGCGTGAGCCGCGCCGCTTTGGTGTGGCCGCCCACGGTCTCCAGGTCGACGTCGTATTCGAGCATCTCGAGCGGCAGTCCGATTGCTTTCGCGGTTTCCCAGGTCAGCACCACCGATGTCGCGCCGGTATCGATCACCATCGGCGCGGTGACGCCATTGATCTTCGCACGCAGCGTGAATTCGCCGCCCTGGCCGCGCGGGACCTGTACGGCCGGCGCAGGGGAGGGGGTCTGTCCGCGGAAGATGTGCGAGACCTTGTGGCTGGCCCGCGCGATTTGGTCGGGGTCGCCATAGGCGACCACCGCACCTGCCGTGCCGGCGAGCATGACCAGAACGAGCAGGAAGCGGATCATCGCGCGCCTCCGACGGCCCACGGGCGGCTCAGATGCGTTTCGGCGATCCCGCGATCGGCGCAAGTCCAGCTTCCGTCATGCGCGCCGGCAAGAGGGCCATGATCGCTAGCCGGTCTGCGCTTTCCATGGCATGCCAGCGTGCGATCTCGGGCAAGGTCCGGCCGCACCCGAAGCACAGCTTGGTCTTGGGATCGATCATGCAGACGGCGACGCACGGTGTTTCTTTGCTCATTCGGACATTGTGAGGGATCGTCGGACATCTCTGCAAGCATCTCGTTAAGAGCCCGTGCCCGCACTCATGATCGGCTTGTGGCGCGGCCGGCGTTTCTCGTCGGGCAGGCCGGAACTCTCCGGCTGGAGCGGCGGAGAATCATCCGACAGCGGGGCGAGCGCGCTCATCACACGCTCCGGCGGGAAGGTGACGATCACCTCGGTGCCGATGCGCAGCTTCGATTTCAGCGTGAACGTGCCGCCATGCAGGTCGATCAGATTCTTGGCGATCGGCAGGCCGAGGCCGGCGCCCTGTTCAGCCGACTTGATCGAATTGGAGCCCTGGCCGAACGAGGCCAGCACGACTGGAATCTCGTCCTCGGGGATGCCGGAGCCGGTATCCTTCACCGAGAGATACTGTCCGCCCGAGGCGGTCCATCCCGCCTTGAGCCAGATCTCGCCGCCCTGCGGGGTGAACTTGATCGAGTTGGAGAGCAGATTGAGCACCACCTGCCGGATCGCGCGCTCGTCGGCCCAGAGCCGCGGCATGGCCTGCTCGAACACCTCGTGGATGGTGATGCCGCGGCTCGAGGCACGCAGCTTCATCAAATGATGGCAGTCGGCGACGATGCCGACCAGCGACACCGCTTCCTCGTTGAGTTCGTAGCGGCCGGCCTCGATCCGCGACAGATCGAGGATCTCGTTGATGAGGTTGAGCAGGTGCACGCCGGAATTATGGATGTCGGCGGAATATTCCTTATAGACGGGGACCTGATGCGCGCCGAAGATCTCGCTCTTCATCACCTCGGAGAAGCCGAGGATGGCATTCAGCGGCGTGCGCAACTCGTGGCTCATCTGCGCGAGGAAGCGCGACTTGGCGACGTTGGCGGCTTCGGCACGGTGGCGCGCCTCGTCCGAGATCGCCTTGGCCTGTTCCAGCTCGCCGATCAGCGCGTCCTTTTCTGCGCGCGCTTCCAGCGTGGCGAAGGTCGAGGAGTGGAGGCGGTGCGCCAGGAGGACGAAATAGCCTTCGGCGGCAAGCGCCAGCGCGGCCAGGATGTAGTTGTCCAGTGAACCGGTCACTGCGAAGCTCAGCGCCATCGCGACCGCGACCGGCGCCGTGGCGGCAAGGGCTGCGATCGGCAGGTTGGCGGCGAGCATGCTCGATACTGCGATCACCAGCAGCATCAGGAACATCATCAGCGTTTCCGTGACCATGTCGAGCACGGGATGGATCAGGATCGCCATCCAGCACAGGCCATAGAGCAGGTCGAGCACGACGAAGCGCGTCCGCCACGCGCGCGTCGCCGCGGGCGAGGCGGGCTCGGTCAGGAAGCGCCGGCAACTGCGGATCATGGCGCCGTGGATGCAGAGCATGCCGACGGTCCAGGCCGCGGCCGGGACCGGCTGCATCCACAGCCCGAACAGCACGCCGGTGGCCACCACCAGCAGCATCACGACATAGGAGGCGGACAGCCGCGTCTGGGCGTATTGCCGCAGCATCTCGGCGTCGAAAGCCGGCCGGGTTCCACTGGTCGACGTTAACTTGTCCCGCGCCTCGCGCACCCGCTGCGCCGCAGCCCTTCGGCTGCTCGCCGATGGCGCGCTCACCGGCTCGGCCGGCAGCTGCACAACCTCGGGCTTTTCAGCGGGGTTACTCATCAAACAACACAATTCCTGCCCACGCCGGGCGCGGGACTTCTGCGTTGTCTATCTCTGGCAAGAAATCCTTAAGAGCTGACTTAAGGAGCTAAAGAATTACGTTAACCCGGCGTTAATCCAATACCCGGTTCCGACCTCGGCTCGCGGAACCCGCAGCCCCTTCAGCTGAAGAAAACGAGCGTGACCAACGCGAACACAGGCAGCAGCAGGACGGAGGTCCAGGCCATGTACCCGAAGAAGCCCGGCATTGCGATGCCGCCCGCTCGTGCGATCGCGTAAACCATGAAGTTGGGCGCGTTACCGATGTAAGAGTTCGCGCCCATGAACACCGCACCTGCGGAGATCGCGGCCAGGGTCATGGCGCCATTCGTCATCAGATGCTTGGCATCGCCTCCAGCAAGCTCAAAGAAAACCAGATAGGTCGGCGCGTTGTCGAGAAAGGATGAGAGCAAGCCGGTCAACCAGAAATAGGCGGGATTGTTCGGCGTGCCGTCGACGTTGGTGACCATGTTCACGACGGAGGCAAACGCGCCGGAGTTGCCGGCGTTGAGGATCGCAAGCACGGGAATGATGGTGATGAAGATGGCGGCGAACAGCTTGGCCACTTCGATCATGGGGCCCCAAGAGAAGCCGTTCGCGTCATGGTCCTCCTTCGGCGTGACGGCAAGAGATGCAAACACGACGCCGATCATTACGGCATCGCGCAGAAGATTCTGCAGCTGGAGGTGCGTGCCGAGAACCTCAAATCCGCCGAGGTCGAGCTTGGCGCTCAAGAGGATCGCAGCAATGATGACCCCCATCAGAGCGAAGTTGAGGCCGCCGCTGATCCGCAAGGGATTGTCCGGAGTTGGGTCCGGTTTGACGCGGCCTTCCTTGCGATAAAGATAAGTATCGATGCAAAAGAACAGGGCGAGCAGAATCCAGGCCACGAACGTGGTCTGGGGGAACAGGTGCGTCGTCGTCCAGAAGAAGTCCACGCCGCGCAGGAACCCCAGGAACAACGGCGGATCTCCCAGCGGGGAGAGCGAGCCGCCGATGTTGGACACCAGAAAGATGAAGAAGATGACGACGTGCGCGTTGTGCCGCCGGTCGTCATTGGCGCGGAGGACCGGCCGGATCATGACCATCGAGGCGCCGGTCGTGCCGATGATGCTCGCAATCAGGGTGCCCAGAGCGAGCAGCAGCGTATTCAGAACCGGGGAGCCGTGAAGATTGCCGCGCACCACGATTCCGCCGGCCACGGTGAACAGAGCGAGGAGCAGCAGAATGAAGGGGATGTATTCGAGCAGCGCGGTATGGACGAGTGCCTGGATGGTTGGAAGCGGGCCATACCAGACGGCAAGCGGCAGGACGATCAGGGCGGCCCACATCGCAGCAATCTTGCCCTGGTGGTGCTCCCAGAAGTGAGGCGCTGCGAGTGGAAATATCGCGATCGACAGCAGCATGCCGGCGAAGGGGAGCGCCCATTGCGGCCGAATGCTCGCCCCGTCGAGCGATGCGGCGAGCGCCTGCGACGGTGATGCAAGCAGGATCAGGAGCGCGACCGGGAGGAGGCGAACCGTGAGGCGGGATACCTGCTGCCAGGCACCACCCGCGGCGATTCCGGGCCGAAGCTTCGGCGCGACGCCGGCGCAGGCAACGACGAGGATGGCGGCGATCACGCTAAGCAAGGCTCCCCCAGAAGTTTATGAATATTTCGGTTCGCGCGTTTTGAACGTCGTCGCGGCCGGGGTCGCGGCGACGTTCGATGTTGCACGGCCCTGGACGTGGACGAGGCCGCCGCAGAGCCTCAGCGTTGCAGGCGTGCGAGCAGGCTCGACGTATCCCAGCGCTTGCCGCCCATCTTCTCGACCTCGGAATAGAACTGGTCGACCAGCGCGGTGACAGGCAGGTTGGCGCCGTTGCGGCGGGCTTCAGCGATCGCGATCGAGAGGTCCTTGCGCATCCATTCGACCGCGAAGCCGAAATCGTACTTGTCCTCGTTCATGGTCTTGTAGCGGTTCTCCATCTGCCAGGATTGCGCGGCCCCTTTCGAGATGGTCTCGATCACTGCGGCGACGTCGAGGCCGCTCTTTTTGGCGAAGTGGATACCCTCGGAGAGACCCTGCACCAGACCGGCGATGCAGATCTGGTTGACCATCTTTGTCAGCTGGCCGGAGCCGGCGGGCCCGAGCAGTTTGCACATCCGCGCATAGGCGCCTGTGATGATCGGCTCGGCGCCGGCATAGGCGTCCTGCGCGCCGCCGCACATCACCGTCAGCACGCCATTCTCGGCGCCGGCCTGGCCGCCGGAGACCGGCGCGTCGACGAATTTGAAGCCGGCCTTGGTGGCGGCCGCGTCCAGCTCACGCGCGACCTCGGCGGAGGCGGTGGTGTGGTCGACGAAGGTCGCGCCCTTCTTGATGCCGGCGAACGCGCCGTCGGGGCCGATCGTGACCGCGCGCAGGTCATTGTCGTTGCCGACGCAGCACATCACGAAATCCTGACCCTCGGCGGCCGCCTTCGGCGTCGGTGCGGTCTTGCCGCCGAACTTGTCCGCCCATTCCTTCGCCTTGGCCGCGGTGCGGTTGTAGACGGTGACCTCATGGCCCCCTTTTTTCACGAGGTGTCCGGCCATGGGGAAGCCCATCACGCCGAGACCGAGGAAAGCGACTTTAGCCATCTGTGGTACCTTGTCCGTAGTTTGGGTTTTACGGTTCTTGCCAGGCGAGGGGCGCCTGGGTTCCGCGATGAGGGCGGATTGGAGGCGCACCATAAACCCTTGAGGCCGGAGGGCAACGGCTTCGTTTGGCGGCCCCCTGTGCTAGGATGGCGGACCCAAGAACTTCAAAAAAGGGAGCGAGAGCATGGGCGGCGTGAGCGTTGGCGTCCTCGATCATTTCAACATCCGGACCCGGAATCTGGCCGAGACCGTCCGCTTCTACGCGGACGTGCTGGGCCTGGAAAAAGGCGCACGGCCGAATTTCGCCTTCCCGGGCGCCTGGATGTACAGCGAGGGTAAACCGGTGGTGCACCTCGTCGACATTTCTGCGACCGCCGAGCCACAAAAGCCTGATTCCGGCGTTGTCCACCACGTCGCCTTCGTCAGTCGCGGCTTTGACGGCATGAAGCAGCGGCTGGCGTCCAAGGGGATGAAGTTCGAGGCCCGCCAGGTGCCCGGCGGCGATCTCTGGCAGATTTTCGTCCACGACCCCAATGGGGTCATGATCGAGCTGAATTACGAGGCCGCCAGCGAGCAGGGGGCTGCGCCCGTGGAAAAGGCTGACGATATCGGCAGGCAGTAGCCTTTTGGGCGTTTCCGCTCTAATGGGGCATCCTAAAGCCTTGAGCATGATCTCATCGGAAGACCGCTCCACATTTATCCGGATCATGCTCCGTTCAGGAGATGCGCTTTGAGCGTGACGCAGCAACAGGTTCTCGACAGTCTCGCCAAGGTCAAGTCGCCCCGCGGGGTCGCGCTCACCCATGCCAATGTGCTGAGCGCGATCAGCGCGTCCGACGGCAAGGTGTTCTTCTCGATCAATGTGGATGCCGCCGAGGCAAGGGCCTGGGAATCCGTCCGGGCCGAAGCGGAGGCCGCGGTGCGCGCTATTCCCGGCGTCACCACCGTCATGGTGGCGCTGACCGCCGAGCGCAAGCCGGGCTCCGCGCCGCCGCCACCCCCGCAGCCGAGCCGCGGCGCGCCCGGCGTGCAGCCGGCCCATGCCCACAAGCCGCCGCAGGGCGGTGGGTCGCCGATGGCGCGGCAATCGGAAATCCCGGGCGTTGCCGCCGTGATTGCGGTCGCCTCCGGCAAGGGCGGCGTCGGCAAGTCGACCACAGCGCTCAACCTGGCGCTGGGCCTGCGCGACCTCGGCCTCAAGGTCGGGCTGCTCGATGCCGACATCTATGGCCCGTCGGTGCCGCGCCTGACAGGCCTGCGCGACAAGCCGGAGCTGAACGGCGAGCGCAAGATGATTCCGCTTCGGCGTTTCGGCCTCGCCATCATGTCGATCGGCTTCCTGGTCGAGGAGGAGACCGCGATGATCTGGCGTGGGCCGATGGTGATGTCGGCGGTGACGCAGATGCTGCGCGACGTCGAATGGGGCAAGCTCGACGTGCTGGTCGTCGACATGCCGCCGGGCACCGGCGATGCCCAGCTCACGCTGGCGCAGAACGTGCCGCTCAAGGGCGCGGTGATCGTCTCGACTCCGCAGGACCTGTCCCTGATCGACGCGCGGCGGGGGCTTGCCATGTTCAAGAAGGTCAACGTGCCCGTCCTCGGCATCGTCGAGAATATGAGCTACTTCCAGTGCCCGCATTGCGGGACCAAGTCGGACATTTTCGGCCATGGCGGGGCGCGGCATGAGGCCGAGAAGCTCGGGGTGCCGTTTCTCGGCGAGATCCCCCTGCACATGGCAATTCGCGCCACCTCGGACGCCGGTAATCCCGTGGTCGACAGCGAGCCGGACGGTCCTCATGCGGCGATCTACCGCGCCATCGCAGGGCAGGTCCGGGACCAGCTCAAGGGCGTCATTGCGGCGGCCTGACCGGCCGCCGCGGCAAGGTCCGGGGACATGCGACTTTCGTAGAGCCCCGTCATGCCATTGTCGCGTTCCGAAACCGGGCTGGCCGTGTTAAAGGCGCACGGCAGTCAAGCCCCTTCGGTTCGACGCGACTATCCACGCGTCGCCGGAATGAGCGGCGGCATAAGAGAAGTTAAGGGGAAACGCCCCAGCAAGGAGAGACCTGAATATGAAGCGTCGTGATTTTCTCAAAGTGTCGGCAGCAGGCGCGGCGGCGACCGCAGTGGCCTCGCCGGCGATCGCACAGTCCTCGCCCGAGGTGAAGTGGCGCCTGACTTCGAGCTTCCCGAAGTCGCTCGACACCATCTATGGCGGCGCCGAGCAGGTGGCGAAGTACGTCGCCGAGATGACTGACAACAAGTTCCAGATCCAGGTGTTCGCCGGCGGCGAAATCGTGCCCGGCCTCCAGGCGCTCGATGCGACCTCCAGCGGCACGGTCGAAATGTGCCACACCGTCTCCTACTACTACGTCGGCAAGGACCCCACCTTTGCGATCTTCGCCTCGGTGCCGTTCGGCCTCAACGCGCGCCAGCAGAATTCCTGGCTCTATCAGGGCGGCGGCAACGAGCTCGCCAACGAGTTCTTCAAGAAGTCGAACGTGATCGGCTTCCCCTGCGGCAACACCGGCGCGCAGATGGGCGGCTGGTTCCGCAAGGAGATCAAGACCGTCGCCGACCTCTCCGGCCTCAAGATGCGCATCGGCGGCATCGCCGGCCAGGTGTTTCAGAAGGTCGGCGTGGTGCCGCAGCAACTCGCCGGCGGCGACATCTATCCGGCGCTGGAGAAGGGCACCATCGACGCGGCCGAGTGGGTCGGCCCCTACGATGACGAGAAGCTCGGCTTCGCCAAGGTTGCCAAGTACTACTACTATCCGGGCTTCTGGGAAGGCGGTCCGACCGTCCATGCCTTCGCCAACCTGGAAAAGTTCAATGCGCTGCCGAAGAGCTACCAGGCGATCCTCACCAACGCGACCGCCCATGCCAACACCTGGATGGCTGCGCGCTACGACATGCAGAACCCGGCCGCGCTGAAGCGCCTGGTCGCCGGCGGCACCCAGCTTCGTCCTTTCACCAACGAAGTGCTGGAAGCCTGCCTCAAGTCCACCAACGAGCTGTGGGCTGAGATCTCGGCCAAGAACGCCGACTTCAAGAAGTCGATCGACGCCATGCAGGCCTACCGTTCCGACGAATATCTGTGGTGGCAGGTCGCCGAATATACCTACGACAGCTTCATGATCCGTTCGCGCACACGCGGCTGATCTGCGGCTTAAGTCGTAAGACGGATGGCCCGGCCTCGCTCGCGAGGCCGGGCTTTTCCTTTGCCGCAGTGCGATCACGATGGCATTCGGCCGCGGCTTGCGCCATGCTGGCGGCAAGCCTCGACAAGAAGGCCCGCAATCACTGGTACATCAGGGCAGGAAATCATGAAGAGAAGAGACTTCATCAAGGTCACAGGACTTGGTGCGGCCGGCGCCGCCACGCTCGCGGCTCCCGCGATCGCGCAGTCGATGCCGGAAATCAAATGGCGCATGCCGACGAGCTGGCCGAAATCGCTCGACACGCTGTTTGGCGGCGCCGAGATGATGTGCAAGATGGTCGCGGAAGCGACCGACAACAAATTCCAGATCCAGATCTTCGCGGCCGGCGAGATCGTGCCGGGCCTCCAGGTGCTCGACGCCGTGCAGAATGGCACCTGCGAAATCGGCCACACGGCGTCCTACTATTATTTCGGCAAGGACCCGACCTTCACCTTCGGCTCGGCCGTGCCGTTCGGTCCCAACATGCGCATCAACCAGGCCTGGTACATGCTGGGCGGCGGCCGCGACGTGCTCAACGAGTTCTACAAGAGCTACAACGTCGTCTCGCTGCTCGCGGGCAACACCGGCTGCCAGATGGGTGGCTGGTTCAGGAAAGAGGTCAACACGCCCGACGATCTCAAGGGCATGAAGTTCCGCATCGGTGGCTTCACCGGCCGTGTGCTCCAGAAGCTCGGCGTGGTGCCGCAGCAGCTCGCCGGCGGCGATATCTATCCAGCGCTGGAGAAGGGCACCATCGATGCCGCCGAATGGGTCGGTCCCTATGACGACGAGAAGCTCGGCTTCTACAAGATCGCGCCGCACTACTACTATCCCGGCTGGTGGGAAGGCGGACCGATGCTGATGGCCTTCGTCAACCTCGACAAGTGGAACGCGCTGCCGAAATATTACCAGAGCGTGCTGGAGCAGGCCGGCCATTACGCCAACAACTACATGATGGCACGCTACGACAACGCCAATCCGCTGGCGCTGAAGAAGCTGCTCGCGGGCGGCACCAAGCTGCATGCCTTCTCGCCGTCGATCATGGATGCCTGCTACAAGGCCGCCAAGGAGCTGCACGCCGAAGTCGCTGCGACCAACCCCAACTTCAAGAAGGTGCACGACTCGCTCGCCAAGTTCACGAGCGACGGCTACGCATGGTTCCAGGTCGCCGAGGTCGGCTACGACATCTTCATGGCGCGGCGCTCGCAGAGCTGATCGCGCTATCCGTCGCAGACAGCGCCCCGGAGCGAAGGCTCCGGGGCGTCGTCGTTGCGGCGTTCCGAGGGGCGTCCGGATCAAAACATGAAAAACAACCCCATGCACAGTAGGCGGGTATAGGTTTTTCAATGACTTGGCGGCGCGGCGCGAGTTTATGCGGAATTGCCGAATTCACTTGATGCGTCGGGCAAAACAGTGGTAGAAGCACATGATCGAATAATCCGAATTTCAGCCGGGTGGCGGGCCCTCGGAATCCGATGAGCTTCGATGCCGATAAAGTTCAAAGCGCATTGCGCAAGGCATGGTCGCTGGCGACGGCCAGCCGATGGACCGCGAGCAATCCCGCGGCCGGCCAATGCAACGTCACTGCGCTGCTCGTTCACGACCTCTTCGGCGGTGACTTGCTGAAGACGCCTCTGCCGGCCGGCGACCATTTCTACAATCGGATCGAGGGCCGGAGGTACGACTTCACGGCGAGCCAGTTCGGTCAGCCGATCGGCTACATGGATATAGCTGCAAGTCGCGCCGACGCGGAGTTGGGAGCAACAAGCGACCAACTGGCCGAACTGAGAACAGCCTTTCAAGTGTGCTGTGTCAGGCCAGACTAGGGCGTTTACTCATAAATCAGGTGTTTGGTTTGGGCGCTCCAGATGTCCGCTCACCCCTGAACAACGGTACAAAACCGGGAAGTCGCCGCAGGTCGCGGATGGGCCAGAAGGCGACCTCGTGCAAAGGTCAGCTCTTGGATGTAACCCGGGCCATTCGACCGTTCAGGCGAGTGGCTAGGTGACGTGCTCCATTGGATGTTTTGCCGGACACACTGCCGGTCAGATTTCAGCCCCTCGCTGGCTCAAGCTAAAGGAGCTTCTATGCATGACGTTGCTCTTAATGCACTTGATTGAGCTACATGAAACCCGGATTGCGCGGAAGGTAGCTGCCCCAATCTCCGAACTGTCGATTCGACATCAGCAGCATCGGGAAGGTCAGACGCATGCCATGGTCGGTCGCCACCCTGAGCGCTGGCTCGCTCGCGCCCGGCACGAAGGCCGAAATGGTCGGAACATCGCTCTGCGTCGCGAACGATAGCGCAGCAGCAAGCGCCGAGCCCATGAGATCCGACCGGCGGACTGCAAGCGGGCCAATGTGTCCATCCGAAATATAGACATATCCCGCGCACTCGCTACCGTCGTGGATGGTGAACCCGCTCGTCGTGCTGTCGCCGAGGAGATATCGATGATGCCTTGCCCTGGAAACACCGAGAGCATTGATATCAATGGGTGCCAACTCATCTAAGCCGATCGTCTTGGCCGTGAGAGGTTCAAGGTGGAGCCGCGGCTCAGCCAACCGCGACGCCAGTCGATCACGAGACACGCTGACCATGTAGATCGGAAAGCGCGGGAATAGTCCGTGGTGGATGTAGAGGCCTTGAGACACGTTGTTGAACGTGAAGGTGATCAGCGCTCTGACGGATGCTCCGCGCTTCTCTGCGTGAGCAAACATCTTGCTGATGAGGTGATTGCCAATGCCGTCGCTCTGGCGATCTGGGGCCACGAACAGCTGCGCCAGAAACCAAAGCTCGCCACAAACCCAGCTCCAAGCGAAGCCGACGAGTTCTCCGTCGTCATCGGCGACCCATAAACCTTCGGGATCGTCCGTGAGCGAGAAGGCTTGAAAATTCTGCGGGCGGGAGGACGCCATCTTGCCAAAGCCCCGCCGTTCAGTGAGTTCATTGATGCTGGCGACCACGATCTCGTCGGCTCTGGCCAAGTCGTCCATGCGAGCGGGTCGGCACAAGACAGCCATGCTCGAATCCTCCCCGGGATCAGCGCGCCCGGCCAACCGTCGTGCCGGGCCGGAGTGTAGCGCCTTCGACTGACATCCTGACCAGGATGAGAACGACGAAATCCTCAGCCGGCAATCAGGCGAGCGGCCGGACGTTCTGGTTCATGCGGAAGAAGTTCGTCGGGTCGTACTTCGCCTTGATCCGCTGCAGGCGCCGGTAGTTCGGTCCATAGGCAGCAGCGACGGGATCGCCTGTCTCGTCATCATCGAGATAATTGACATAACGGCCGGAGGCAAAGAAGGGTCGCATCCTTTCGTAGGTCTCGCGCGCCCAGAAGATGCAACGGCTCGTATCGCTGGGCTGCATCCACTGCGTGAGAATCAGGAAATTGTAGCCCTCCTGCCGATGCGGAAATGCCGTATCCCCCGTGTCGATGCGGATCGCCGCGCCGTGGATGTGTTCGAGGAGGAACTGCCCCATGGGAGTTGGGCAGCGCGCGAAACAATCGATCATGGTCGAAATCGCACCATCACTCAGTTCCCTCAGGAAGTTCGATTTCCAATAATTGAAAGCGCCTTTCGGATAGTTGGCGTCGAGCATGCGGTTGAGCTCGCAATAGGGCATCGGCCCGACTGCATCCAGGATCGGTGCCCCGAACTGTTTCAGCGGCCGCATCGCTCGTTCGGCCTCCGCCACTGGACCGCAGTGGCTGGTGACCAGGGCGGCGACCTCCGTACCGGACCCGTCCGGCGCATGCGTCAGGGATGCGAACAACATGTGCTCGTCCGCGAGCGATCGCGTGCTGGCCCGGAAGAATTCGAGCACATCACGGGAGCGCTCGATGGGGTAGACGATCGGTCCGCCGGTCATGATCGGCCCGACCGTATGAAGATCATATTCGAGACTGGTAGCGATCCCGAAATTTCCGCCGCCACCGCGGACGGCCCAGAACAGATCGGGCTCCTCTTGCTTGCTGACCCGCAAAACCTTGCCGTCGGCCGTGACGAGTTCGACAGCCCGCAAATTGTCCAGTGCGAGGCCGTACTTGCCCATCAGCCAGCCCAGACCTCCGCCGAGCGTCAGGCCCGCGATGCCGGTGGTCGAGACCACGCCGCCGGTCACCGCAAGCCCGTGCAGCTGCGTTTCTCGATTGAGCTCGCCCCAGGTGACGCCGCCCTGCGCCCAGACGGTCTTGCCGACAGTGTCGACCCGGACCCCCTTCATGGGTGAGAGGTCGATCATGATCCCGCCGTCGATGGTTGCGCGCCCGGCCACATTGTGGCCGCCGCCGCGAACCGCGACCTCGAGGCCGAGCTTGGTCGCAAGTGTCACGGCATCCACGACATCGGCCACACTGCGGCACCTGGCAATCAATGCTGGCCGTTTGTCGACCAGCCCGTTGTGGACCTTGCGCGCCTCGTCGTAGCCGTCGTCTCCTGGCTTGAGCAGTTCTCCTCCGAAGGAGGCACTAAGTTCGGCGGCACCGCTGGCAACAGATGCGATGGACATGACATGAGCTCCTCAGCTTGACCCGCCATATCCTCGATGGTGGGCTGTCTCAGAGCAAATCCGAAGAATTCAGGTGACGATGAACTGATTTCACCTAGACTGGCCCCATGCACAAGCTGCCTCCGCTGATCGAGCTCCGCGCTTTTGAAGCTGCCGCCCGTCATCTGAGCTTCAAGAAAGCCGCGGCAGAACTCGGCGTCACGCCAACCGCGATCAGCCACCAGATCGGGTTGCTCGAGCAGTATTGTGGTCGCGCTCTGTTCCGCCGCAGACCACGGCCTCTCTCGCTGACCGATGCCGGAGCGCGGCTTTTCCCGGCCATTCGTGGCGGCCTTGAGGTGTTTGCCGCGGCCATTGCGGCCGTCAGGCAGGAAGGCGACCAACAGCCTCTCCGGGTGACGACCACCAATGCTTTTGCCAGCCGCTGGCTCGTGCCCCGCCTGCCCCTGTGGCGGAAGCTGCATCCCGATGTGCCACTGGAAGTCATCGGCACTGACTCAGTGCTCGACTTACAAGCCGGAGATGGCGATGTCGCCATTCGCTATGCGACTAGGTTCTGTACTCAAACCCCTTGCGAGTGACGAGGCGGAGTGATTCAAGGCTTCCCAAAAGGGAGGTCCTGATGGCCCGCTTTGATCTTTCAGACGCCGAGTGGACAATCATCTCTCCGCTGTTACCTGGGGCGGAAGGCAAGAAGAATGGCCGGCCGCGGCCGGATGATCGCAAGGTGCTCAACGGCATCTTCTTCGTCCTGCGTACGGGGACACCCTGGCGCGATCTGCCGGAGCGCTATGGCCCTTACACAACAGCCTACAACCGCTTCAATCGATGGGCCAAGAAGGGCATC
>NZ_JACEGD010000068.1 GCF_016031635.1 Bradyrhizobium diversitatis | reverse complement strand
ACGCAGCGCTGGACCGTCTGATGATGGGCGCCAAGTCTTTGACCTACCGCAAAGAACGACGGGTTCTCACGGTAGGCAAGCAGCATCGCGGCCCGCGACACCCGGCGTGCCGGTTCGGTCCTCGACCGCGAAAGAGCCGTCAACGTTTCAATCTCCTCATCGGTCATCGCCAACTCGACCGCTTGCCGCCGTCCTGCCATGGTGAAACTCCTCGTTCAGTCAATCGCAAACGAGGAATCCACGAACGAACGTACCGTTCCATCACTGCCAAGTTCACGGAATCGGTCGTCTAGGTCGCGGGTGACATCCTCACCTCCTGGGCCGCAAACAGTGATCATTTAGGGAGGCTACATTGCGGCGCCCGGAGCACCTCTCCAGGCCACAGGCCATACATTTAAAATCCAATCGCCACGGGATCTTCGATCGTGGCTCGGGTCACCGCTTCAAGGAAGTCGATCAACTTTCGCGCACTGAAGGCAGCTTCTTCTGCGTTACCATCCGCGATGGCTCTCAAAACCCGCATGTGCCACACCGCAGCCTCAGAGAAGCTCTTCGTGTCGGTGATCAGCGCATACCAAAATCGCCGCGACAGACTGTGAATGACGGCGATGGAGTTCATGAGCACGCGATTGTTGGCGGCTTCGGCTTCAATCAGGTGGGTTCGGCGGTTTATATCGAAATATCTTCGTTTGTCTTCGGTGCGAACCGCCTCGTCGAGCTGATCAGCCAACAGCTTCATCTGTACGCGCTCCTCGGCTGACGCCCGCCTAGCTGCGGATCGCACCATTAGTTCCTCGAGAGGCCGTCTAACCTCCAGCAGTTCGAGTTGGGTGCGTACGTCAACTGGGGTGACCAGCGCGCCGCGCCGCGGCAGTACCTCGACAAACCCGATGGAACGCAGCCGCTGCAGCGCCTCACGAACCGGCGCGCGACCGCAACCGAGCTCTTTGCTTAGTTCGTTCTCGGAAATCATTGAATTCGGGCGGAGCGCACCGGTGACGATCATGTTCTCGATGCGCACATACGCCATTTCCGACAGTAGAACGTCGTCACCTTCGTCCGCCCGCACTTTGTTCGTGGCCATCGGATCGTGAACTCGATCGGCGTGCCGTCTTTTGCCATTCCCCACGGTACCGTCCTTCATTGCGCATTCTCCGGGGCGGCGCCCACGTCTCTTGAACCACTCGAGGTAGGTCGGGAATGCCTCCTGGAGACCTTCATCACAGCTGGCCTCGATCGCGGCGACATTACAACGTTGACAGGCTATTTGAAAATTGATAGCGAGGTTTTCGACAACTGACATATCAACTGTCGACTACTGGGAGACCCACCTGATGGCCATCACGGCGCGCGACCAGCGCAAAGTCGCCGCACTCGATTGCGATGTCGTGATCGTGGGCGCGGGCGCTGCCGGAGTAGCCGCCGCGACAACTGCGGCACGGGCAGGGCTTAATGTCGTATTAGTTGAGCGGTATGGCTTCTGTGGAGGTGGCGCCGTCGCTGGGCTTTCCGGCACGATTTGCGGGTTATACGAAGCGACCGAGAGCGACAGCCGTCGTCCAACGCAGATCGTTTTCGGCTTTGCGGACGAGTTCGCACGCGTGCTTGAGGTGCGCGGCGGCTTGGCGGAGCCGGTGCGTTACGGGAAGACTCGCACGCGCGTACACGATCCGTTGGTGTGGAGAGAGGCGGCGGATTTTCTCCTGAAAGAAGCCGGTGTCACGGCTCTGTACCATGCGGTCGCGACGCAGGCTCTTCTCGAAGGTACCGAAGCTTTCGGCGGGGCTCGTCTCTGGACCAAGGAAGGACCGCTGGATGTCCGCGCCAAATTAACCGTTGATGCATCGGGCGATGCCGACCTTATCGCCATGGCCGGTCTGCCTGACGTTATCGGAGATCATGGGCGGGTCCAAAACCCGACTATGATCTTCCGCATGCTCGGGGTCGATACCGACGCGTTTGTCCGCGCTTACGGCGACGACACGATTATGCCTCCTGAAATAGGCGAGCAAATCATCGCCGCAAATGCCTCAGGTAGATACAAGCTTCCGCGCACCAAGATCTGGCTGTTCCGGACCACCCGGCCAGGGGAGCTGCTTTGCAACTGCACGCGCATAACTGGAGGGGATGGCCGGGAACTGAACACGCTGTTCTGGCGTGACTTCGCCGAAGCAGAGATCGAGGGACGTCTACAGATGCGGGAATACGCTCGCTTCTTCCGCGACAACTTGATTGGTTGCGAGCGCGCATTTGTAAATGATACAGGTGCCCAGGTAGGCGTCCGCCAAACCCGCCAAATTGTAGGCGTCGAAAAATTAACCAATAGCGACATTGTAGGTGGACGAAAGACGGCTGAGGGCATCGCGCGCTCGGCGTGGCCAATTGAACTTCACTCTGGCGCAAGGCCTAAAGTCGAATGGCTCTTGGACGACTTTTACGAAGTGCCATACAGATGCTTCGTACCAGCTGCCGGCGAAAACATTCTTGCAGCGGGTAGATGTTTGTCTGCAGAGCATGAGGCGGTCGCCTCGGCGCGAGTAACCGCGCAGTGCTTTGCTTACGGTCATGCAGTAGGCCACGCCGCGGCGATAGCCGTTACAAATCGTATCTCCCCGAGAACAATATCCGGTGCAGATCTAAGGCAAGTCCTTAATCGGGACGGCGCGAGGCTTCAGTAAGGTAAAGAGCAAATGTCGGGACAGATCATCATAGAGCAACACGCTGCGGTCGCTGTGCTCACCATGAATAAACCTGAGCGGCGCAACGCGCTCGGCACGGAGAGTGTGCGAGCTCTGTCTGCGGCTCTCCGGCAATGCGATCGCAACGAAGAGATTAACGCCATCGTTCTTACCGGTTGCGAACCGGCCTTCTGCGCTGGGAGCGACCTCAAGGAACTCGGCGGGCTTTCGGTCGAGGACATGTGCGAGCACGAGGCCGTCACTGCGCGAGTAGTCCGAGAAATCCCGATGCTTGGTGCGCCAGTGGTTGCTGCTGTCGAGGGTTATGCGCTTGGAGGCGGATTTGGTCTGGCACTCGCTTGTGATGTGATCATCAGCGCGGCCAACGTCAAATGGAAGATGCCTGAAGTAAGAAATGGATGGCTTCCGCCTTGGGGGCTGATTCCAGTTATCGCCAAGGTGGGTCCAGCTCGTGCCCGGCTGCTTACCTGGGGCATTTATGAGGTTGATGGCGTCGAGGCATTCCGCCTTGGGCTCGTCGAACAACTTTGTGAACCCGGCCGAGCGCGGGAAACGGCGATTCGTACAGCCGAGCGACTGGCGGCTCTTCCTCGTGGCTCTGCTCGCTCCACCAAGCGGTACTTTCAGCAGTTTATTGTTCCAGATTGCGAGCGCCTTGACGCTGAGGCCGGTCGCATCTTTGCGGACGACGCTCGCTCAGAGGCTTCGCAGGCAACTCTGGCTCGATTCGCGGCAAAAGCATGAGCAAGATTGTAGATGCCAACACTGCGGTTTCATTGATTGGCACCCGCGCGACCGTCGCCAGCGCCGGCGTCATTGGTTGGGTAACACCGGATGCGGTCCTCAAGGCGTTGGGCGATCGGTTCCGGAAAACGGGGGCCCCCAGAGACCTAACCTTCTATTTCCCCTGCGGTACTGGCGACGCGATGAGTATCAAAGGTATGGATCATGTGGCCCAGGAAGGGCTCATGAAGCGGATTGTATCGGGCTCCTACATTAATCCCCTCGATCCCAAGACCGGCAAGCGACCGGAACTTATGCGTCTTATCCGTGAAAACGCCCTTGAAGCGTATTCATGGCCGATTGGCGCGTCCATGCATTGGCTACGGGAAGTAGCGAGAAAAAGCCCAGGGTATTTCACGCGCGTTGGCATTGGGACGTATGCAGATCCGCGTCTTGGAGGCGGTCGCTTCACCAGCAAAGCGACTGAGGATCTGGTACAGTTGATCGAGATCAATGGCCAGGAGTACCTATTCTACCGATCCTGGCCAATTGACGTCGCCATTGTTCGTGCGTCGAGCGCTGACCACGAAGGGAATCTGTCGTGGGAAGACGAGCCGCTACTGACATCGAATCTGGCTTTGGTGCTCGCTGCAAAAGCGTCCAGAGGACGGGTAATTGCACAGGTGCGCCGTATCGTTGATAGCTGCTCGCGTAAGGCGTCAGACGTAAAGATCCCCGGCATCTTCGTTGACCACGTGGTTGTCGATGAGCAGATGATGATGACGACGGATGTGCCCTACGAGCCTGCTTATTTCTCGGGCCGCAAAATGGAACTATTTGAACTGCCGTATCCGGCATTATCTGCCGATAGGATCATCGCAAACAGAGTGGCCAAGGAAGTACGGAAGAACGAGCTATGCATCTTTGGCTTCGGCGCGGCAACCGATGTACCGTTGGTCATGGCGGAACAAGGTTTGTTCGATGACGGGGCTATCAAGCACTATCAATTTACAACTGAGCACGGAGCCTACGGTGGCATCGTAATGCCTGGGTGGCAGTTTTCCGCCAACATCAATCCCGACGCTCTTCTGGATGGTCTGTATCAGTTTGACGCCATCGACGGTGGCCTTTGTCGGTTTGCAGCATTGTCATTCGCTCAGTTCGACCAAGCTGGCGTGGTGAACGTCTCAAAGTTTGGCGCGGCAAATCCAGGCGCCGGAGGCTTTATCGACATCGCCCAAAATGCCGGGCGCCTTGTTTTTGCCGGTACGTTCACGACAGCGGGGCTCAAGACGGAGTGCATAGATGGCAAACTAAAGATCTTCCAGGAAGGGAAAGTGCGGAAATTTGTAAAGGAGGTCGAGTCCGTCACCTACCGTGTCGCGGATGGTATTCGAAGCCAGCAGCAAGAAGCGCTTCTGGTCACAGAGCGAGCGGTATTCAAGGCAACGCCGAACGGAATCGTGTTGAGCGAGGTGGCGCCGGGCGTCGACGTGCGCTCGGATATCTTGGATCAGATGGAATTTGAGCCCAGCGCCATTCTCGATCCGTTGCCGCTTATGGACGCCACGCATTTCCGCAACGCTTCAGTCGCAGTGAATGAAGCAGTTTAACCGGAAAGGTCAGTCAGCCCGGAAGCAGTGGTCGTTTTACGGCAGCGCCTTAACCTGGACGTCGGTCCAACGGGAGGAGATCGTCATCTCCCCCGGCGCCACTGCATTAGACGCCGCCATGAGCATGCCAGCGTCAAACAACATGACACCTGAACGAGTTGCAAGGTGTCGCTCGTGATGGATGCGGTCTATAGGGATGTACTCGAACGGTATCACTTCGTAATCCACTCATTATTCGCAACGATCATTGCGAAGAACGTTTTCTCCGCATAGGCAAGGAAGCAGCAATGACATCTGTCTCCAACCCCAACGAGCTATCTTCAGCGACAGAGCTCGACCGGAACCACGTCTGGCATCATCTGCTTCAGCATAAACCCCTAGAAACGTCCGAACCGTTTATGATTGTCGAGGGTAAAGGTATGAGAGTTTGGGATGCACAGGGCCGCCAATGCCTCGATGCGGTGTCGGGCGGCATCTGGACAGTAAACGTCGGCTATGGGCGCGACACCATAGCTAACGCTGTGCGCGATCAGCTCGTCAGGCTCAACTTCTTTGCGGGCACCGCTGGCACTATTCCCGGCGCGGTCTTTGCTGAGCGACTGTTATCCAAAATGCCGGGACTTGATCGTGTCTACTACATCAATTCAGGGACCGAGGCGAACGAGAAGGTGTTCAAAATGGTGCGCCAGATTTCGGCACGCCATCACCGAGGGCGAAAGTCCAAGATCCTGTTCCGGGAGCGCGATTATCACGGCTCCTCGCTCGCTGCACTTGCTGCTGGCGGTCAGCCAGAACGAGCAATGCAATACGGGCCTCTTCCGGAAGGCTTCGTTCAAGTGCCGCACTGCTTGGAGTATCGGAAGCAGTGGAATGTGGAGAACTATGGCATACGCGCAGCTGACGCGATCGAGGAGGTGATCCTCCGCGAAGGTTCCGACACGGTAGGCGCGCTATGTCTTGAGCCGATCACGGCGGGGGGAGGCATTATTGTGCCTCCGGCGGGTTATTGGCCCCGTGTCCAGGAAATTTGCCGGAAATACGATATCCTTCTGCATATCGACGAGGTGGTGTGCGGTATTGGCCGAACAGGCAGGTGGTTCGGCTATCAGCATTTCGGCATCAAGCCAGACTTCGTTACCATGGCAAAGGGCCTCGCTTCGGGCTATGCCGCGATCTCCTGCGTCGCAACAACCAATCGAGTCTTCGATCTGTTCAAGGACGATCCGTCCGACCCGTTGAGCTATTTCCGTGACGTCTCGACGTTCGGCGGCTGCACGGCCGGTCCGATCGCCGCGATCGAAAACATGAACATCATCGAGCGCGAGGCGTTACTCGAGAATACCGTCAGAATGGGCGAGCGTCTGCGCCGCAAGCTCGAAGCGCTGAAGGCCAAGCACGAGGTCATCGGCGACGTCCGCGGCGTCGGCCTGCTTCAAGGTGTCGAGCTTGTCCAGAATCGCGTCAGTAAGATCCCTGTGACAGAGGCACAGACACAGCGGGTCGTTGCCGTTTGCCGCGAGAACGGTGTGCTGATCGGTGCGATTAACAGAGCTCTGCCCGGTTTGAATACGACGCTCTGCCTGGCGCCTCCGCTCATCGTGTCGGAGAATGAGATCGATTGCATTAGCCAGGCCATCGATGACGCGCTCGGCCGCGTTTTCGCGTAAACTGTCGGATGTCTAAGTTACTGGTAGCAACAGGATAGCGTCATGACCATCATTGCGTTCATCGGTCTAGGCAACATGGGTAACCCGATGGCCACGAACCTGATCAAGGCGGGTCATGAAGTAATCGGGTTTGACCTGTTACCAGCCTCCTGCGACTCGGCACGAGCGAGCGGCGCACATGTTGCTGCCTCCGCCGTCGAGGCCGTCAAGGGGCGAACGTCGTCATCACCATCCTGCCCGCTGGCAAGCATGTAGTGTCGGTTTGGAGCGACATAGTGCCAGCCGCATTACGGGGTACTCTGATGATTGATTGCTCTACGATCGACGTGGATAGTGCTTGCGCGGCCCATGGACTTGCTAGGAGCGCAGGCTTGCCGTCGATTGATTCGCCTGTGTCTGGTGGTGTGGGCGGGGCGAAGGCGGCAAGCTTGACGTTCATGTGTGGCGGGGCGGCCGCCGAATCATTCGCCGTGGCGAAACCTGTCCTAGGCTCTGTTGAGATTCAGATTCACAGATTGGAACGTCCGTGATTCAAGCTCCGAAAGGAGTTTTGGATGCACCGATTCGTTTTGACGAACGCCCAGTGGGCGAAGATGCAGCCGCTCTGTTTGGGCAAGCCGACCGATCCGGGCCGCATAGGGGGTGACAACCGATTGTTTCTTGAGGCTGTGCTTTGGATCGCACGCAGAGGCAGCCCATGGAGAGATCTGCCGCCGACGTTCGGCAACTGGAATACGGTGTTCAAGCGCTATCGTGATTGGGTGAAGGCCGGCGTTTTCAAGCGGATTTTCGATGTTGTGTCGGATGATCCAGACATGGAGTTTGCCATGGTCGATGCGACAATCGTCAAAGTCCATCGTCACGCGCAGGGAGCAAAAGGGGGACCAGAAATCAGGCCATCGGTAAGTCGAAGGGCGGCTGGACCACCAAAATCCTCGCGCTGACCGACGCGCTTGGAAACTTAGTGCGGTTCGTCCTGCTCCCCGGCCATCGCTTTGACACCGTCGGCGTCGCACCTCTGATCAAAGATGTCGAATTCGGCGGCTTGATCGCCGACAAAGCTTTTGATTCCAACTGGATCATCGAAGAGCTGAACGAACGCAAGGCGAAGATCGTCATCTCGCAACATCAAAGGCGCGCCCAGCCTCTCGATATCGACAAGGACATTTACAAATGGCGCCACCTGATCGAAAATTTCTTCGGCAAGCTGAAGGAATTCAAACGCATAGCAATGCGATCCGACAAGACAGACAGCAGCTTCGAAGCAATGATCTACCTCGCAACCGCCCTCATCCATTCCCGGTGAAGAACAACAGAGCCTAGAGAGCATGTGCAAAAAAATCGTGCATTGCGGAGGCGCCGGCTCAGGGCAAGCGGCGAAGATCTGCAACAACATGATCTTCGGTATTTCCGTGATTGGCATATGTGAAGCCTTCCGCTCGCTGAGAAGCTAGACCTGTCCTATCAAGCGCTGTTTGATGTCGCGTCTACGTCATCGGGCCAGTGCTGGTCCCTGACGAGCTACTGTCCAGTTCCTGGACCCGTGCCGCCCTCACCAGCCAACAACGACTACAAACCAGGCTTTGCCACGGCCCTTATGCTCAAGGATCTCTGCCTGGCCCAGGCCGAAGCCGCGGCAAAGGGGGCGGTGACGCCGCTCGGCGCCCATGCTGAACAAGTCTATGCCGCGTTCGAGGCTGCAGCTAACGGTGCACTCGAGTTTTCAGGCACCATTAATTACGTGCGCCGCCTCTCCACGGCGCGGCGCGCTTGAGCAACGTGGCTGTGCACGCGCTCATGGTGCAGAGGTTTTTCGGCGTTGCTTGTGGCGTGACCGCTTGTAGTTGTAGCAGGCTTACGGACGAAGTGGTGTTCGTACGCCTTCGCACCCCAACTAACCCTGTTAATTTCTTAGAGTGGTCGAACCCGTGCCTCGTTGCACTCGAACGTCTCCACGTCAGCCCAGCAATAGGAGAGCCGGTCTTTAATTCTTCAGTTGTCGGGGACGACTTTGGTGCAAGGTGCGCCATAGTCGGCTGGTTATTGAGCACGGGCCCTTGTCAAATTCGTAAGCGTGAAGAGCTATCGCCGACAACGAGCCAAATAGCATCGGCGGTTGGGGGCGGATCCTCGGAGGAAGTGCTTGAGCTTGGCAAGTTTGGCAAAAACCTGTTCAATGGGACTCAGCTCGGGTAAGTATTTGGGCGGGTACAAGCGCGATCGCCGAAGCCGAATGAGCTGACGCACAGCCTCGCCGTTCTGATTGCGGAGTTTGTTTATGATCACTATCTCGCCAGGCGATACATCAGTCGAACCACTTCTCCACAAACGCGGAAGCTGTCGCCGCCGATGGGCCATCGAGGGGGGCGTCGATCCGATTACAACGCGACTGCACAATGAAGCCACTGTGGACCATGAACGCGCCGTTCATTGTGCAGTTTTCGGGCGCTTAAGCTATGCGGACGATTGCTGTGCCTCGCGCAAGTGATTGCGCGCTGGAGCCTTGAATGCCTCGCGGGCATCGGCGCGGCCGGCGAAGTGGGCCGCGCCGGCTTCGTTAGTAGCCCATGTCTAGATTCACCTCGCGTATGAGTGGCTTCCCAGTCGCGAACTGCGCCAGATTCTCGGTAACCCCACTGGATGTACCGCTCGAGCATGCCATCCACGTTGTGCGCTGGTCGCCGGAGCCGATGACATTCGGAAGCTTCTGGATCTGGAGGCGCGGTACGTAGCTAACCGGAAAGGTTCTGCCGAACTCGTATCTCGGCCAGACATCCGCGCCGAAGCCGCGCAAGCGTCCGGACGTGTGTTGCCTCGTGGAGCGGCTTCTCCTGAATCAGCTTTCCCCGCACAATGTTCACCAAGAAGGCGGACGGCTTCATCGCGGCGAGTTCAGCCTTGCCAAACAACCAGGTAGTCTGCGGAGTTTTGGGGCCGCGAGAACTACGAATTCACACTGCGCAAGTACCGCGTGCAATTCATCCATCCCGTGCATCGAATCGACATTTGGATCCTGTCGGTCCTTGTTGCGGCGTACCCCAAGAACCCGCATGCCGAATGCCTTCGCATGTTTGGCGATGTGACTTCCGATGCTTCCGACATCGATCACCTCCATCGTGCTGCCACTTAGCATGGCTCCCCGATGCTCATCGGCAAACAAGGGAAAGAGCCTGTGATTCTCCGTCGCCGACTCGTGCTTCACGAGAGTCTTCTTCGCGAGAGCAAGCACGAACATCATCGCCTGCTCAGCGACGGCAATGGCGTTGGCCCCGCGAAAAGTTGGCACCTTGAAGCCGCGTTGCCTCGCTAGTGCCGTGTACGCACCACCGACAGCCATCACGACCTGCCGATCGCGCTGAACCTGATCGCGCGCGACTTCACAGTGGAAGCCCCGAACCGGATCTGGCTTGCCGATATCACCTACATCCCCACTGCGGAGGGGGTGTATCTTCCTCCTGCTTGCCGCAACATATTGGGTTCTCTGTCTGGTTTGTGCATTTGCCTTCCGTGCACTGGAATGGGTGCTACCGCTCAACCGCGCGTTGCGAGTCGCACACGCCAAAAGCAAGTCCGCGCGGCGTGCGAACACACTCGCCGTAGGTACCACATGACCTGGGATTGGAACTACGCATTCAAGATCCTGCTCGAGCTTCTGCTGGGCGTCTGGTATACGGTAATTGTAACGCTCGCCAGTTCGGCGATTGCGCTTTCGCTGGGACTGTTGCTGGCCGTCCTGGAAAGTGTGAGCACGACATATGGACCGGCCATTTGTGCGATTCTGGCTCGAAATCTTCCGTGGTGTCCCGATTCTGGTGTTGCTCTACATGGGCTTCTATGTCCTGCCCGAATTGGAGCTGACCATTTCGGGATTGGCCATCGGCATCGGCGTATACGGCATCGTCTACGCCACGTACTCCTCTGAGGTGTACAGTGGCAGGCGGCCTGATCGTGGTTCCACCAGAATTGCGCGACGCCTGTGTGGCACTCAGCCCGAGCCGATTGGTGACATGGCCGCGCGTTCTTATCCGGTTGATGGTCACGCGATCCGCGCCCGCTTTGCTCAATTACGTCGTCGGTATGTTCCGTGCGACAGCTTTTCTATTTGCAATCGGAGTCCCGGTGCTGATCGGCCAGGCTCAAACGGAGGCAGATAGGTCGTTCCGATTTCTCGAGCCGTACACTCTTGCAGGCTGCATCTTCCTTCTGATCAACTTGCCCTTCATTTACATTCTTTCGAAAACAAAGGCCGAGCATGTCTAGGTATCCAAGTCCTTTGGTGAGCCCCCGTGCTGATTGATCTCGATCTTTAAGTGGGGGCTGGTGAGAAAGTGACGCTGATCGGTCCGAGCGGCTCGGGCAAGACGACGGTATTGCGCCTCGCGATGACACTTGGAAGCCAACTGGCGATGATATCAGGATATTCGGCGAAAGCATCGTCTTCACTGCCAACGGCAACCCCATTGCCGCCGCGGAAGAAGCGCGAATTCGGCGGCGCTGCGGCATGGTATTCCAGCAGTTCAATCTTTTTCCGCATCTGACCGTGATGCAGAACCTGATCCTGGCGCCGACGACCGTACTGAGACAGCCCGAGGAGGAGGCCGAGGAGAGTGCGCTGAAATACCTTCGGATGGTGGCCCTTGAGGAGAAAGTAGGTGCCTATCCCGCCCAGCTTTCCGGAGGTCAGCAGCAGCGCATCGCGATCGCGCGGGCTTTGGTCATGAAGCCCGAGATTCTCCTCCTGGATGAAATCAGCTCCGCCCTGGACGCCGAGCTCGCCGGAGAAGTTTCTCGACGTGGTCCGAGGGATCGCCAACGATATGCAGGTCACGCTGCTGATCGTCACGCAGGAGATGCGTTTCGCTCGCGAGGTGTCCGATCCCATCTGCGTTTTCGATCGGGGCCGCATCGTGGAGCAGGGCACTCCTGAGAAAATTTTTACCAACCCAGAATTCGAACGCACGCGCTCATTCCTGCAATCGGTCTTGAATCATTGATCCCGCGCGACGGCCAGGAGAGATAGCCGTCGGCCACCTCGACGTCGAAGTGTTTGGCCATCTTCTTTCGATTAAGCTGCGGATTCCGACGAAGCCGGCCATGCATTCCAATTCGAAGCCGGCCGGGTATTCCGATCTGAAGCCGGCCAACCGTGGCGTCGTTCGCATGGGTGAATTTCATGATGTCGTCGAGGGGTGGGAAGGTCAAAAGACCGGTTGATCTTGAGCGGCTTGCTTCTGCTTTCTCTCTCCCTTGAGTTCGATGCGGTAGGCATTGTGGACGAGGCGATCGAGAACGCGTCGGCGATGGTGGGGTTTCCGATGATTTCGTACCAGCGATCGACGGGCAGCTGGCTGGTGACGTAATCGAGCGGGATTGTATCGATCCTCGACGATTTCGAGCAAATCACGGCGCTGGTCGGCGTCGAGAGGTTCTGGTCCCCAGTCGTCCAGGATCAGCAAATCAAGTCGTGCGATCGCCCGCAGCATCTTGGTGTAACGGCCGTCGACGCGGCCAAGTGCGAGGGCGGCGAAGAGACGCGGCACACGATGGTAGGCAACTGAGAAGTCGTCTCGGCAAGCCTTGTTGCCAAGGGCGCAAGCGAGCCGGCTCTTGCCGACGCCGCACGGCCCGGTAACGAGGAGATTATGTCGTGCCCGGATCCAGTCGCCGGCGGCGAGTTTTAGAAAGAGCGCGCGGTCGAGGCCGCGGATAGCGCGGTAATCGACATCCTCGACGCAGGCGGCATGACGCAGCTTGGCGGCTCGAGCTCTGCTTTCGAACCGCTTTTGCTGGCGCAGCGCTTTCTCGTGTTCCAGGAGCAACGCCAGCCATTCGGCGTGTTCGAGGCTGCGCGCTTCGGACTGGGCATCTCGGTCCTTGAAGCCTTTGGCCATACCGTGGAGACCGAGGCTATGCAGCAGGTCGAGGGTGGGATGGGTGAGCATGCTGGATAATCCTTTCAATGGAAGTAACCGGGGCCGCGCAGATTGGGATGTTCGATGATCGCGTCCTCGGTATCGCGAGAACTGCGTTCGAGCTTGTTGGCGTAGATGGAGGCGATGCTCTTGTAGGTCAGCGCGCGGGCCGCAACCGCGCGGGCCGCGATCAGCTCGGAGCGTTCACGATCAATATCCTTGAACAGCCATTCCGCGAACTGATAGTCGGCATCCGGCAACGGCGCAAGGACGGGCCTCTCGACGGTCTCGAACAATTGTCGGCGACTGACGCCGATCCGGCGCATGACGTGGGCGTTGATGCGCTCCAGCGCGGCGGTGATTGCCGCGTTCGCCTCGGCCAGGGAGAAGAAGGTCTGCCGGCGAAGCCGCCCGAGGATATAGGTCTGGGCAAAACGCACTCCGGCTTCCACTTTTGCCTTATCCCGGGGCTTTCTTGGACGTGTCCGGAGAATGCCAACGCCGTAATGGGACGCCATCATCCCGTAGCTGCGATTGATTTCAGGGTCATAGAACGAAGCCCGGTGCACGCCGGACTTCAGATTGTCAGGGACGACGAGGCGGGGCACCTCGCCAAAGAACCGGAAGTCGGGACATGGGGCTCGATCCAGTCCGGAAGTGTCTACGTCCAGCTCGCTTCGGCGTAGGTGTAATTCGAGGCCCCCAAGCACGGCGACGAAGATCTCCGCGTCGCGCACAACCCCAGTTTGGCGATCAACGATCATGATCTTCTTGCCGGAGTAATCGACAAAGACCTTGTCACCGGCCGGATGGGCCTGCCGCATCGTCGGAGACAGCCGCCGCTCGAATTCCCGAATAAATCGCAGAACCGGCTGTAGCCATATCCTTCCGGGTGGACCGCCCGGTACTCCTCCCACAGCACCATCAGATTGACGCCTGGCCGCTTCAGCTCACACGCCAGCGAGGCCCAATCCGGCGCCGGCGGAAGCCGCGCCTGAGGCCGGCATGGGCAAACAGACGTTGTTCAAGAACGGCATCGGTCAGATCGCCCGCCAAAGGCCATGCCAGCCCGGCAGTCGAGGCACGCTTGAGATTGTCCCGGATGGTGCTGCGCGCCACACCGAGCGTGCGCCCGATCTCCCGGGCGCTCACCCCATCACGGGCAAGCCGAAGCATCTGTCGTATCTTTCGCATTGTCGGTTCTCTCTTGGTCGGCATCCGCTTCCCCTCATTGATCAGCGAGGGACTTGATTCCTGAGGGACTGACCCAAACGAAAACGCCGACTTCCAAATCTCCAGCCGGCTTCAATGGGAATGCCGGCCGATTTCATTCGGAATCGTGGCCGGCTTCAAATCGGAACGGTGGCCGGCTCAAGTCGGAATACCCGGCCGGAATAAATCGGAATCCGCTATTAAGCACCGCGCCGACCGCCATGCCGATCTCGGCGCTGCTCTTGAGGCGCGAGTGCCTTCGGCCGACCTGCTCTTGCAGGCGGGCAAGCTCGCGTTCGGTGGCGACCAACAGTTCTTCGCGCTTGCGCGCCCGTTCGGCTGCGAGATCCCGATTGCGGCAGTCGATCAGTCGCTCGCCCGGGAACAGGTCCGGGGCGCTGATTTCGGCAAGATCGCGCTCGTCAAACAGCGACAGTTGCAGCGGCCCGTCGTCCTGCGCCAGCGCCTTTATCGCCGGTGTCCGCAGACAGGTGATCCAATCCAGGCCGGCAGGCCGCAGATTGTCGCGGATGCGCGCCGAGGTGATCATGCCACGGTCGCCAACCAGCGCCATGCGGCTGATGCCAAACCGGTCCTTCACCTTCTCGACCTGTGCCCGCAGCTTCGAGGGATCGGCCGTGTTGCCGTCGAACGCCTCCACCGCGATGGGCAATCCCTTGCGTGTGCAGAGCAACCCATACACGATTTGCGGCCGGTCCCGCCGATGATCGCGGCTGTGACCGTAGCGCACAGCGCCGCTCAAAATACCACGAGGTCACGTCATAGAGCACCAGAACGCCGCCTTCGAGATGTCGTCGTGCCAGGCCGCTCTCGATCCGGGTCTGGCGCTCCCAGAGCCAATCCAGCGCCTCGTAGGCCTCGCGCTCCTTGACCTTGCCCAGGGAAAAAACCGCGCCCAAGCTCGAGATCGCGCTTTCCTGATCCACCGCGCGCACAAAGCCGAGCTTCGAGCGCGGCGCAATCAAGCGGTCGACGATCATGGCGACGACAAGATCACAATAACGCCGCGACGCAGCGTCCTTCGCCGTGCTCAAGATCAGCCGATCCAGCGCGCTCTTGCGGATCATCGCCAGCGCCACCGCGATATGACCATGGGGCAACGCGCGCTCCATCTCCAGCTCGCCCGTGCCGATCACCGTCCCGCCCTTGAGAAGGGCTTCAGCCCGTCAATCACATCAGCAGGCAGCTTGCTCAGATTGGCCAAGGGCCGCTTGTGCGTGGCCATGCTCGTCGCGATAGCTCTCGCGAAGCAACACCGCGGGCGGCGAATCCCGGTTCGGCACCGTCTCGATGAACATTGCCGAATCGAATCACAGCCAACCGCTTTGGGAATCCCTTAGATGGACACAAACCAAAAACGTCTTCGCGCCTAACTTCGCGCAATGACTCAACTTTCAGCTCATGCCCAGCGCAAGCTTCAGCTTAGATTCGGGCGTATTTGCAAGTCGGGCAACTCTCAGTTCGTTACGGTGATCTGCACCTGAGACTGGCGAAAGAGCCGATTATGAGATCACACGTTCTCTTGGAATACTCACACTCAAAAAGGGGGCGATGGGGGCTCCCCCGCTCCTAGGTTTTCGGCAACGCTAGACTTTCCCGTAAGCATCCGGCGTAGCTTTCAATTACTCACATTTAGCCGAGAGGGCTGAGGGAGCGCACCAAACTATTGCATCGCAGGAATCGACCGTGATTCCTTGTCTGGTACCGATTCGCAGGGGGCGGTGCCAATGGACGAAGAAGCCGACGCATGGTTTGATCGCGAGCTCGCTGGCTGCAACCTTGCCGACGAGCGCCTGAATAAGCGGCTCCGCAAACTGGTAGCGCAGATCGGAAGCGCCATGGGAGAAAGCATTCCGCTGGTGTGCCAGAACTGGGCTAACACCAAGGCCGCGTATCGTTTTTTCTCCAACGACCGGGTCAGTGAGGCGGACATTCTGGCCGGCCATTTCAATCAACGCGTGAGCGCACGATTGCCACCGACGGGCCTAATCTAGTGCTCCACGATACGACCGAGTTCAGTTATCAAAGAGAGAACTCAGACGCGATCGGGATCACCAAGAGCATAAACAGCGGGCGCGAGAAGGCAGGCCGCCTGAGGTCGCACACGGTTTGCTGCATCATGATGCACTCGAGCCTGGCGGGATAAGCGAAGGGCTGCCGCTTGGAATGACGGCGGTCAAATTCTGGACCCGGAAGAAATTCAAGGGGACTGCCGCGCTTAAGAAGAAGATCAATCCGACGCGCGTTCCCATCGAGAAGAAGGAGAGCATTCGGTGGCGGGACAATGTCCGTCAATCCACAGAGCTGCTGGGCGATCCGGGACGATGCATCCATGTCGGTGATTGCGAGAGCGACAGTATGAGCTGTTCTGCGCGGTCCGGGAAGCTGGAACGCACTTCGTGATTAGGACATGCGTTGACCGTTTGGCCGGGGATGGAAATCACACGATCGCCGACGAAATGGACGAGGTTGCCGAAGGACTGGATCGCATCAACGTCGGAACAACAACGGCGATCCCACAAATCTGCCTGTTAGCTCCCGCACCGAGGCCATTGAGAAGCTCGAATGGTATCTTTGAGATGGAAGATCAAGGTGTTCCACAAGATCCTCAAATCAGGCTGCAAAGCTGAGGAGTCAAAGCTCAGGACCGCCCAGCGTCTGACCAATCTGATCTCGCTCTTTTGCATCCTGAGTTGGCGGGTCTTTTGGATGACGATGCTCAAACGTTCGGCTCCAGACGCGCCGCCAACCCTCGCGCTGACCGCGACTGAAATCGGCGTGCTCGATCGCCTCGTGAACGACAGACCAAAAGCAAGACGGAAAACGCTGTCGTACTATCTGATCAAGGTCGCCCGGGCTCGGCGGTTATCTCGCCCGCGCCAGCGATCCGCCGCCTGGCAATACCGTCATGTGGCGCGGGCTGTCACGTCTCACCGACATAGCGCTAGATGTCATGGTCGGAGGAGAATTTGTGGGTAATTGAAAGCCTCACCGGAGGGATACACCGATCTGGCACCCATTTACGCAACACGCGCTTCAAGACAAGATGACAAAGGTGATGCGTGGTGAGGGGGCTTATCTTCACAACGCAGATTGGCGCCGTATTATAGATGCAATCTCATCCTGGTAGGTCGTGACCAATGGATCATCTTCGCTGGCCACACCACGATCCTGCCGAGAAGGTCGCGGCGCAGCTTTTGAAACTCGCCTCCTGGCCTCGACCATGTATTCTTCTTCGGCAATGCCTCAGCCAGGGTGAAGTGGCCCTTAAAATAGCCCTCGGCTACTGGGACAATACTAACAAGTCGTCCGTGAAGAGCGGCTAAGCGATTGAGCTAGAATCGCATTTGTCTTTGTGGGCTGTTTTGCGATTGCAGGGTTTTGATGCTTGGGGCATCGGAACCTTGCAATTTCATTTTCAGGATTCCGTCGAATCGCCAGTCATGATTCCGTCGTCGCATCGGAGGTGGCGATGCGACCGAAGAAGCACAGGACGACGGAATCGGGCGATCTGTTCCGGGCCAGGCTGGACCAGATCATCAATATGAAGCACGAGCTGGTTCAGCTTGCCGGCAAGGTCGATTGGGACTGGATCGAC
>NZ_JACEGD010000067.1 GCF_016031635.1 Bradyrhizobium diversitatis | reverse complement strand
TGCTGGGCGCCGTCGGACAGTGCGCGCACGATGGTGTCGGTGCGGCGGGCACTGTCGACGGCGCGGCCGGTGACCTCGGCGGATTGCGCGACCTGACGGCTGATCTCGGTGATGGAGGAAGAGAGCTCTTCGGCGGCGGCCGCGACGGTCTGGACGCGCTGGCTGGCTTCGGTGGCGGCGGAGCCGACCACGGAGGCACGGCGGTTGGTGCCTTCGGCGGTCGAGGACATCGACTTGGCGGTGGCCTCGAGCTCACCGGAGCCGGAGGCCATCAGGCCGACGAGCTGGCCGACGGAGGTATCGAAGCGGTCGGCGAGGGCGATCAGCGCCTCGCGCTTCTCCTGTTCGGAGCGCGTCTTGGTGGCGGCCTGTTCGGCCTCCAACGCGCGCGCCGTCAAGGCCGTCTGGCGCAGGATTTCGAGGGTCTCGGCCATGCGGCCGATCTCGTCGCCGCGATCGGTCTCCTCGACCGGCTTGTCGATGGCCCCTTCGGATATCTCCTGCATGCGATTCTTCTGGCGGTCGAGCGCGCCGAGCACGTCGCGGGCGATCAGCCAGGACAGCGCCGCCATCAGCAGCATCAGGCCCACGCCGATTGCGCCGAGCTCCAGCGTCAGCGCGCGTACGTCGGAGTCGATGTCGTCGACATAGAGGCCGTAGCTGATGGTCACGTTCCAGGGCGCGAATTTGCGTGCGAACACGGTCTTGCGGACCGGCTCGGTCTGGCCGGGGCGGGGATAGAGATAGGAGGTGACGCCGCCCTGCGCGGTCTCGCTGCCGGCCTTGATGATGGCGTCGGCGATCAGCACACCGTTGGAATCCTTGGCACCGGTGATCTTGCCTTCGAGCTGCTGATTGGCGCCGTTCACGACGAGGGAGCCGTCCTGATTGTAGACCACCGGATAGCCCTGGTTGCCGTTGAAGTTCATGCGGCGTCCGCGTTGGTGGAACAGGCTTTTGGCCTCGGCCGGCGTCAGCTTGCCCGCGGTCACTTCGTCCTGGAGTGCCTGGGCGTAGTTGTAGAGGAGCTCGACGGCGGTCCGCATCTGCTGGACGCGGTCCTCCATCATGCGGCTCTTGCTGAGCACAGCCGATACGCCGATGATGGCCGTGACTGTGAGAGCCGCAAGGCAGACCATGCTGGCAAGCTTGGTGCGGATCTTCAAATGGCTCAGCAACTTCATCACGGCCCCTACGGAATGGTTATTATTGCTCGCATGGGTAGCATGAAGTTCTTACCAAACTTGAACATGCGCGCGCAGAACCGCGCCGCGCGAGAGCTGCCGTGCGGTCTTATGCGCAAGCCTGCAACCGACCCGACGACAGGCGTCGGTGCAGGCCAATGCGGATGCCGGAGAGGACTGGTCTTTCGCTTTGGCGGTCAGCCAGCCTGGCAGGAGCGCTCATGAATCGATTCGTTCACCGAATCATCATGTCCGTGCTGCTCGTGGCGGTCCTCGTTCTCATCTGGAACGTGCTGGGGACTCGCTGACCGGCACCGGCAGATCCGCCGGTGCCGTCTTGCTTTCAGGTTAACCGGCGAAGCGCGTCAGCGCCGCGCATAGGCGCCGCCTGCGTCGCTCTCCTTGCCCATCGCTGCATCGACGCTCACCGAGCCGCCGCCGGCCGCCGAGAGATAGAGACAGGCGAAGCAGAACAGGATCGCGGCGGTGCCGCCGTTCAGCAGCGGCAGGAGCACCGGCGTCTCGCCCTTGAACATGTGGCCCATGAAGTAGGCGAAGGCCATTTCACCCGAGAGGATGAACGCGGTGAGCCGCGTGAACAGGCCGAGGATCAGGAGCGCGCCGAGCACGAGCTCGATCGCGCCGGCCGTCCAGATCAGCGGCGGAATGTTGGCGAAGTAGGGAAGCACCGGAAACTTGAACAGCTTGGCGACGCCGTACTGGAACAGCAAGAGGCCGGTGACGAAGCGAAACAGGCTCAGCAGAACCGGTTGAAAGCGAGAGAGATAAGGAAAGTCCATTGGTTTGCCCTCCATCCAATGCTGCGACTTGGATCGTATTCAGTTTCGTCTCGCAAGCCACCTACGATCAATTCCGCGCTGACATTTTTGTCATGTCGGACAAAACACCGCAGGCCCGGCCTTTCAGCCGCGCGCGATCCGCCATTTTTGCGCGTTCGCCTCGGGCTCGTACGTAATATCCCGGTGACGCCAAGGGATGCAGGTTACGTCGGGGAGACCTAATCCCGCAAGGCGGGGACGACCAGGAATGGAATCATTCCGAGGATCACGCTCGCAAGTGCGAAGACCAGCAGGAGATTGTAGCCGTGCGTTGCATCGTGAATCAGGCCGCCGCTCCATGAGCCGAAGGCCGAGCCGAGGCCGCTGCCGATCGAGATCGCGCCGAAGATGGTGCCGACGCGCTTGCCGCGAAAGATCTTCATTGCAGTGGCGGTAATCAGCGGCCCGCGGGAGCCCATCATGCTGCCGAAGCAGACGACGAAACCGGTGAGCAGGATGACGTTCGGATAGTACTGCAGCAGCCAGAGCAGAACGATGCCGAGGATCGAGATCGCGTAGCTGAGCAGCACCGACGGCCGGCGTCCGATCAGGCCGTCGAGCGCGGAGACGCCGAGCATGCCGAACACCAGCACGACGCCGGAGAAGCCCCAGGCGGTCGCAGCCTGGAGCGGTGGGAAGCCGGCGTCGATCAGATAGGCCACGATCTGCGCCGCGATGGAATACATGCCGACCGCAGTGAAGAAGAAGGTCGAGAACAGCGCCCAGAAGGCATGATGACGCATCGCGCTCACGAGCGTCCAGCCGCTGTCGACGAAGTCAGGATCGCTCTTCTTGGCGACGTGCGGTGAGCCGGCCGCGAACACGCGCCAGGGCAGGAGCAGCAGCGGCACCAGCAGCCCGAGCGCGGCGAGGCCGTAGACCTGATAGGTTTCGCGCCAGCCGAGATGATCGATCAGAAGCTGCGAGGCCGGAAGCAAGGCCAGCACACCGCCGCCCATCGCCGAATAGACTACGGCCGTGGCGGTCGGCAGCCGCGGCCCGAACCAGCGGCCGAGCAGGATAGAGTTGGGTACAATGCCGATGAAGGCAACGCCGATGCCGAGGCAGATGCCGATCGACAGCTGGAATTGCCAGAGGGCTTGCGCTTGGCTCGCGATCAGGAAGGCCGAACCGAGCAGGAGCAGCCCGAGCGCATAAACGATGCGCGGTCCGGAATGATCGAACAGGCGCCCGACCAGCGGTGCGGTCAGCCCGCTGACGAGCCAGGTCAGTGAATAGATCGAGACGGCCTGGGCACGGTCCCAGCCAAGATTTTCGGAGATCGGCTTGAGGAAGACGGTGAAGCTCTCGCTGAGCCCGCGGCCAAGAACCGCCAGCGTAAAGCACAGGCCGAGCACGACGAGAGCAGTGCGCACCGCCTTCGGCCTGGTGCTTCCGGCGTGTTCCCTGTTCGCTTCCGCTGTCGTTTCCTTGGTCGCGTTCTGGTCCATTGCCGGTCAGGAGGCGCGCTTCGGCGCGACCTGACAAGCAGTGAAAAGCTCATACGCCTATGCAGGCTTGATGAGCACGTGCTTCTTCTTGCCGAAGGACAGCTTGATCACGCCTTCCGGAGTCAGATTGCCGGTCGACAGCGCCATCTTCTCGTCGGTAATTGGCGCGTCGTTGACGCGCAGGCCGCCGCCCTTGATCTGCCGTCGGGCTTCGCCGTTGGAGGCAACGAGGCCTGCCTTGACGAAGGCGTTGAGCACGCCGAGGCCGGCGTCCAGCTCGCCACGCGGAATTTCCACCGTCGGCAGGCTTTCGGCGAGCGCGCCTTCCTCGAAGGTGCGGCGCGCGGTCTCCGCCGCTTCGTTTGCGGCGTCCCGGCCGTGCAGCAGCGCGGTTGCTTCGGTCGCGAGCACCTTCTTGGCTTCGTTGATCTCCGAGCCGCCCAGCGCCTCGAGCTTCCTGATCTCGGCGATCGGCAGCGTCGTGAACAGCTTCAGGAACTTGCCGACGTCGGCGTCCTCGGTGTTGCGCCAGTACTGCCAGAAATCGTATGGGCTGAACTGGTCGGCATTGAGCCAGACCGCACCTTGCGCGGTCTTGCCCATCTTGGCGCCCGAGGCGGTCGTCAGCAGCGGCGTCGTCAGCGCGAACAGCTGGTGCGTGCCCATGCGGCGGCCGAGATCGACGCCCATGATGATGTTGCCCCACTGGTCCGAGCCGCCCATCTGGAGGCGGCAACCGGTGCGCTTGGCCAGCTCGACGAAGTCGTAGGCCTGGCAGACCATGTAGTTGAACTCGATGAAGCTCATCTCCTGCTCGCGCTCGAGACGCAGCCGCACGGAGTCCATGGTCAACATGCGGTTGACCGAGAAGTGCCGGCCGACGTCGCGCAGCATCTCGATCCAGTTCAGCCTGGTCAGCCACTCCGCATTGTCGAGCATGATGGCGTCGCTCTTGCCCTCGCCATAACGGAGCACCTTTGCGAACACGCCGCGGATCGATTCCTTGTTGGCCTCGATCTCGGCGACGGTGCGCATCGCGCGCGTCTCGTCCTTGCCGGAGGGATCGCCCACCATGGTGGTACCGCCGCCCATCAGCGTGATCGGCTTGTTGCCGGACTGCTGGAGCCAGTGCAGCATCATCATGGTCAGGTAATTGCCGATGTGCAGCGAGCGGGCGGTGCAATCGTAGCCGACATAGGCGATGGCCTCGCCCTTGGCGGCGAGCGCATCCAGCCCCTCGACATCGGAGCACTGGTGGATGAATCCTCGTTCCTGCAGGATATTGAGGAAATCCGATTTAAATGCAGTCATCTGTCGGCATGCCTGACAATTCTTGGTTTACTGTTTTGGGGGCAATTTAAGGGTCTTCCGCGGGAACCCGATGACCGCCCGCCACCTGGCGCGTTGGCATTATAAGATGTGTCCCTCTGGCACAAGATCGGCAGGCCAGGGCGGGTCTCTTGAGGACGCTGATCCATGATGTTGACGGCACTCGGTCTGATGAGCGGCACCTCGCTGGACGGGGTGGATGTCGCGCTGATCGAAACCGACGGAAAACAGGTGAAGGCGTTCGGGCCGACCGGCTACCGGGCCTACAGCCCGGCCGAGCGCAACCTGCTGCGCCAGGCGCTGAGCGAGGCCGTGCATCTTTCGCAACGCGACGCCCGCCCGGGCATTCTGGCCGATGCCGAGCGTGCGGTGACGCGGGCCCATGCCGAGGCGGTGACTGCCTTCCTCGCCCAGAATCGCATGAGGCCGGAGGACATCGACATCGTCGGCTTCCACGGCCAGACTGTGCTGCACCGGCCCGAGAAGCGGCTGACGGTGCAGATCGGCGATGGGCGGGCACTGGCCAGGGCGATCCATATTCCCGTCATGTATGATTTCCGCGCGGCCGACGTCGAGGCCGGCGGGCAGGGCGCGCCCTTCGTGCCGGTCTACCACCGGGCGCTTGTCCAATCGCTGCAGCGCGAGGGGCCGATCGTCGTGGTCAATATCGGCGGCGTCTCCAACGTGACCTATATCGACGGCAACGAGGCGCTGATTGCCTGTGACACCGGCCCGGGCAATGCGCTCCTGGACGATTTCATGTACCGCACCATGAACCAGGCGTTCGATGCGGAAGGCAAATTCGCAGCGCTCGGCAAGGTGGACGAAGCCTGGATCGCGCGGGCGCTGGAGCTGCCGTTCTTCGCGGCTCCGCCGCCGAAATCGCTCGACCGCAACGATTTTGCCGCCCTGAAGCTCGGCGACGTCGCTCCGGCCGACGGTGCCGCGACGCTGACTGCCTTCACCGCGGCGGCGATCTCCCGCATCATTTCGCTGTTGCCGCGGCGGCCGCGGAGCTGGATCGTCTGCGGCGGCGGCGCCCGCAACCTCACCATGCTGCGGATGCTGCGGGAGCGGGTGGGCTCGGCGACCGTCGAGGCCGCCGAGACGCTCGGCTGGGCCTCCGATGCCATCGAGGCGCAGGCCTTCGGCTTCCTCGCCGCCCGCGGCCTGAAGGGCCTGCCGCTGTCGTATCCCGCTACCACGGGCGTGCCGATGCCGATGACGGGCGGGGTCATGGCGCGGCCTTGATCGCGCGAGCGCTGGCGGATCTGCAAGGGAGATCGGAAGTGAAGGATTCTTCAGGAGATTCCGGCCTGGGGCGCCTCTCGGTGGCGTCGGGGGACTGTATCCATTGCGGACATGCGATCGGATATCACCATCTTGAGGGCGACAAGTGCAGTTGCAAAGATTGCGCTTGCCCGGGGTACGCGGACTGTCCGCGTCCCGCAAACTCAAACTCGAAGCTTCCTCGCTAACCTCGAAGTTTCATGCAAGTGCATTGAACTTGACGAGTGGATGCGAATGCATCTATCTTGGATGCAGTTGCATCTAACCGTCCGGGATCATCGCCATGACCGCTTCGTTGAAACTGATCAGCCACAAGCTTTGTCCCTACGTGCAGCGCGCGGTGATCGCGCTCAAGGAGAAGGGCGTGCCGTTCGAGCGGATCGACATAGATCTCGCCAGCAAGCCCGAATGGTTTCTGAAGCTCTCGCCGCTCGGCAAGGTGCCGGTGCTGGTGGTGACGAACGACAGGGGCGAGGTCGCGCTGTTCGAGAGCAACGTGATCTGCGAGTACATCGAGGAAACGCAAGGCGGCGCGAAGCTGCATCCGGCGGATCCGTTGAAACGCGCCGAGCACCGCGCCTGGATGGAGTTCGGCTCGGCGATCCTTGGCGATCTCTGGGGCCTGGAGACGACGACCGATCCGGCGACCTTCGACAGCAAGAGACAGGCGCTGGTGTCGAAGTTCGCGCGTGTCGAGGCCGCGCTTGGCGCAGGTCCATTCTTCTCCGGTGCGCAATTCAGCCTGGTCGATGCAGTGTTCGCGCCCATCTTCCGCTATTTCGACCTGTTCGACGAGCTGACCGAGCACGGCATCTTCCGCGATGTGCCGAAGGTCAGTGCGTGGCGCGCCGATCTCGCGAAACGTCCGAGTGTGCGCAGCGCGGTCGGCGCGGACTATCCGCAATTGCTGCGCGCCTTCCTCGTGCGGCACGACGCGCATCTGCTCAAGCTCGCGGCCTGAGCGCACGCCATGTCTCCGTCGCTGGCTTGGGCCATGCTCGTGCTCGCAGGCCTGCTCGACGTCGGCTGGGCGATCGCGATGAAATATGCGGAAGGCTACACGCGGCCCGGCTGGAGCATCGCATCGCTCGTGCTGCTCGCCGCGTTCGTCTTCCTGCTCGGACGCGCCTTGAAGGTGCTCGAGATCGGCGTCGCCTATTCGGTCTGGACCGGCATCGGCGCCGCCGGCACCTTCGTGATGGGCGTGGTGTTGTTCGGCGAGACCTTGAGCGCGATGAAGCTTGCGGGCATCGCGCTCGTCTTGACGGGGATCGTCGCGCTCAAGCTGGCTTGAGCTGCATCCTTCACCGCACGTTGGCGAGACGCATGTCGAGATAGGCCGTGATAGTCTCCATCAGCGGCTCGAGCTTGGCGTCGAAGAAATGGTTGGCGCCGGGGATGATCTGCTGGTCGATCACGATTCCCTTCTGCGTCTTCAGCTTCTCGACCAGCGTGTTGACGTCCTTCGGCGGCACCACCGCATCCTTCTCGCCATGCACGATCAGGCCCGACGACGGGCAGGGCGCGAGGAACGAGAAGTCGTAGAGGTTCGCGGGCGGCGCGATCGAGATGAAGCCCTCGACCTCGGGGCGGCGCATCAGCAGCTGCATGCCGATCCAGGCGCCGAAGGAGAAGCCTGCGACCCAGCAGGCGCGCGCTTCGGGATTGATGGTCTGCGCCCAGTCGAGCGCGGCGGCTGCATCCGACAATTCGCCGGTGCCGTGGTCGAACGAGCCCTGGCTGCGGCCGACGCCGCGGAAATTGAAGCGCAGCACCGAGAAGCCGCGATGCGCGAAGGCGTAGTAGCACTGGTACACGATCTGATGGTTCATCGTGCCGTGGAACTGCGGATGCGGATGCAGGATCATCGCGATCGGCGCGTTCTTCTGCTTGGCCGGGTGATAGCGGCCTTCGAGACGGCCCGCAGGGCCGGTAAAAATGACTTCAGGCATGGATGTCTCTGATTTAAGTCCCTTGGAGGTGATCCCTGCGCAATCAACCGACTGTGGCTCCATCAGCGTTGCGACCGACCGGAGCACGAATGAGGGTGGAGAGGCGCGCCCTCGGATGATGCGCGAGTGGCGCGCAGGTGAACTGACGCGCGCGTTCTAACACGAGGCAAGGGTCAAAAAGCAAGCTTCTTCGACATCTCTCAATGGGCTCAACAGCTTAGCCAGTCATGGCAGCGTCATCTTCGGCCTGTCGCCCCTGATCGGGACCTGCCCGAGTTCAACGGGAGAACGGCAGGAGCCGGCCGCGCTGCCACAGGGCAGCGCTCAACCAATTGGAATCACGACTGTTTCGCCGGTCGATCGGCGGTGGTGATTCCCGCCGGGGCGGTTCGACTGCCGAGCGAGGCGGCCGCCCGCCGGTAACGCCGGCTGCCGCCGAGCGTCTGGCCGTTGTCGAAGGCGAGCTCGAAGTCTCCTGAAGGCTTGAGGTCCACGCCGCGCACCCGGTCGAGATTGGCAAGCCTCGTCCGATGAACGCGGACGATGGAAAAACGCGCCAGCTCGCTTTCCGCGGCTGCCAGCGTGCCCCGAATGAGGTGCTGGGTGCCGTCGGCGAGGCTGTACTCGATGTAGTTGCCGGCGGAGGCGACCCAGAGGATCTCGCGCGGCACCACGCGAATGCGGCTCGCGCCATCGCGCAGCCAGATCACATCCGGCGATGAAGCCTGTTGGGAGGGCGGTGGTGCCGGCGGAGCGGCCGCGGCGCTCTTCAGCTCGCGGCGGCTTTCGAGCAGCCAGATCGTGCCGGCGATCAGGACAGCCGCCACGGCATCCTTGCGGAATTCGTAAAGGACCGTCGCAAGCGAGAAACGGAAATCGTAGGCGCCTCCGGCGAGCCAGAGCGCAAGCTTCCGCACCCAGACCATGCCGGTGATGTGGAGCGCCGAAAAGCCGAGCAGGGTGATCGCCCCGATCGCTGCGCGGGCGGCAAGGCCGGGCGTTCGGCGCATGCGGCGGACCGCCAGCACCAGGATCGGCAGCAGCAGCAGGATGACGGCAATGCTCGACATCTCCCAGAACAGCCGCCGGCCGATGTCGTAGCTGTCGCCGCGCCAGGCCGCGTCCTGAGCGAACGAAAACGCGTTGACGATTCCGATCGCGAGCGCGACGGCCGCGATCGCTGCGAACATCATCCGGTCGCCGCCGCTGATCCCGAAAGGCCCGCGACTCGTCCCGGCCGCGGGCGGCTCGTCCCCCGGTGTCCGATTCTGATCCCAAACCGGCTCGACGCGCGCCGCCGGCGGAGCATTTTCGGTGTCAGCAGCCATGGCCCGGAAACCGCGTTCGTCGTCCCGTCAAGGAGCAGAATACCATGCCAACACCACAGCAATTCCAAAGCTCGGACAGGCGCATCGATCTGGACTGGGTGCGGATTTTAGCCTTTGGGCTGCTGATCTTCTACCACGTCGGCATGCTCTACGTGTCCTGGGGATTTCACATCAAGAGCGTGCACCGGCTCAGCTGGCTGGAACCGGTGATGCTGTTCCTCAACCCCTGGCGGCTGTCGCTGCTGTTTCTGGTGTCCGGGGTTGCCACGCGCTTCATGCTGGACAAGTCAAGTCTCGCCTCGATGGCCGGTGCACGGTCGGCGCGGCTCTTGATCCCGCTGATCTTCGGCATGCTCATCATCGTGCCGCCGCAGTCCTACCTCCAGATCGTCGAGAGCCTCGGCTATTCCGCGGGCTTTTTCGATTTCTACGCCCGGCACTATTTTGCCTTCGGGGCGCAGTTCTGTCCGAACCCCTGCATCGTGCTGCCGACCTGGAACCATCTCTGGTTCGTGGTCTATCTGTGGGTCTACACGATGGCCTTGCTGGGCGTGCTCGCGCTTTGGCCGGCCGGCGCCGACTGGCTTGGCCGCAAGCTGGCCGTCTTGCTCGCGGGACCATGGCTCCTGATCGTGCCGTGCCTGCTGTATGTGGCTTGGCGTCTGGTGCTGTTCCCGGCCTTCCCGTCGACGCATGCGTTGTTCGGTGACTGGTACAACCACGCGGACCACGCCACGGCCTTCCTGATCGGTTTTCTCATGGCGAAGCAGGAAGGGATCTGGCGCAACGTCGAGGCCCGGCGCTGGGTGGCATTGGTCGCTGCGGCCGTCTGCTTCTCGGCCTTCATCCTGGTTCGGGCCGGTCTGTTTGCGCCATCGCCGGCGCTGAAGTGGGCCGCCGCCTCGGCCTATGGTGGCTACCAATGGCTCGCGATTGCAGCCGTGCTGGGCTTTGCGCGGCGCTACTTCACAGCCGACGGTCCCTTGCGTCGCTATCTGACCGACGCGATCTTCCCGTACTACATCGTGCATCAGACCGCGATCATCGTGATCGCGCATCAACTGCATGGCACCGGTATGCCGGCCGGGATCGAGGCGTTCATCGTTATTATTGGGACCGCACTCACATGTGTGACGACCTATGAAATCGTCCGGCGCATCGCCTGCCTGCGGCCGCTGTTCGGATTGCGGCCGGTGCCGCGGACGGTTCTCAGGACGGAGCGGCATAAGCCGGCCTGATGCGCTCCGTCCGGTTGGCCCGCTGGCAAAAGGTGTTAAGAGAGCGAGATGCCGACACGTGTCTATCTCGACTGGAACGCGACTACGCCGCTGCGCCCCGAGGCGCGGGCGGCGATGGTTGCGGCCTATGACCTCGTCGGCAATCCGTCATCGGTCCATGCCGAAGGGCGGGAGGCGCGACGGTTGGTCGAGGAGGCGCGCGCCGCGCTTGCGGCCGCAGTCGGCGCACTGCCACGGAACGTTATCTTCACCTCCGCTGGAACCGAGGCCAATGCGCTGGCGCTCTCGCCGGGTCTGCGGGGGCCCTCGGGCGGCCCCGTCGAGCGGCTGCTGGTCTCGGCGGTCGAGCATGCTTCGGTGCTGGCCGGCGGCCGGTTCCCGGCGGACAGGATCGGCCTGATCCGTGTCACGCGCTCCGGCGTGGTCGACCTCGAGGATCTGAAGGCAGAGCTCAAGGACGGCCCGCCAGCTCTGGTTTCAATCATGGCCGCCAATAACGAGACCGGCGCGCTCCAGCCCGTCGCTGAGGCCGCAAGCGTCGCCCATGGGGCCGGCGGCCTCCTGCACGTCGATGCAATCCAGGTGCTTGGTAAAATCCCGTTCGATATCAATAAGGTAGGGGCAGACCTTGCCACCTTTTCTGCGCACAAGATCGGCGGCCCCAAGGGGGTCGGCGCATTGGTGATGGCCGAGGGGATCGTCGGCCTGGAGCCGGTGCTGCGGGGCGGCGGGCAGGAGCTCAGCCGTCGGGCCGGAACCGAGAATGTCGCGGGGGTCGCCGGCTTCGGGGCGGCGGTGAAAGCCGCGCTTCAGGCTCTGCCGGAGGATGTGAAGCGCATGGCAACTCTTAGAAATCGTTTGGAAAATGGCCTGCGTGGCGTTGCCAGGGTGACGGTCTTCTCGGACGACGTGGAACGCTTGTCAAACACCTTGCTCTTCACCGCACCCGATCTGAAGGCCGAAACCGCCGTGATTGGCTTCGACCTGGAGGGGATCGCGGTCTCCTCCGGCTCCGCCTGCTCCTCTGGCAAGGTCCAGCCGTCCCACGTCCTGTCGGCCATGGGCTATGACCCCGCGGTCGCCCAGGGAGCGGTGCGGCTCAGTTTGGGCTGGTCCACGGGACCAGAAGACATCAATAGGGCGTTAGAGGCTTGGCGAAAGCTTGGTAATACCCTACTTAAGGGCTAAGCGACGAAACACGGCTCGAATGGTTCTAAGCCCGTGCTTTCCGCAGAGAAATATCGTAATACTCGACCGAGTTTGATCCACCGCGGTCCTTGAAACCGCGAGCGGAGGATGGAATGCCAGCCGTACAAGAGACGGTCGAGCGCGTGAAGCGCATCGACGTCGACCAGTATCGTTATGGGTTTGAGACCCTGATCGAGTCCGACAAGGCCCCCAAGGGTCTGTCGGAAGAAACCGTCAAGTTCATCTCCGAGAAGAAGAACGAGCCCGCCTGGATGCTGCAATGGCGGCTGGAAGCCTATCGGCGCTGGCTGACCATGACGGAGCCGACCTGGGCTAGGGTCGACTATCCCAAGATCGACTTCCAGGACCTCTATTACTACGCGGCGCCGAAGCCGAAGAAGACGATCTCCTCGCTCGACGAGATCGATCCGGAGATCCTCAAAACCTACGAGAAGCTCGGCATCCCCTTGCGGGAAGTCGCCATGCTCGAAGGCGTCGAGCCGAAGCCCGGCGAAGAGGACCCGGCCCGCCGCAAGATCGCGGTCGACGCGGTGTTCGATTCGGTCTCGGTTGCGACCACCTTCAAGGCCGAGCTGAAGAAGGCCGGCGTGATCTTCATGCCGATCTCGGAGGCGATCCGCGAGCATCCTGAACTGGTGCAGAAATATCTGGGATCGGTGGTGCCGACCTCGGACAATTTCTACGCGACGCTCAATTCGGCGGTGTTCTCCGACGGTTCGTTCGTCTACGTGCCGCCGGGCGTGCGCTGCCCGATGGAGCTGTCGACCTATTTCCGCATCAACGAGCGCAACACCGGCCAGTTCGAGCGCACGCTGATCATCGCCGACAAGGGCGCCTACGTCTCCTATCTCGAAGGCTGCACCGCGCCGCAGCGCGACGAGAACCAGCTGCACGCCGCCGTGGTCGAGCTCGTCGCCCATGACGACGCCGAGATCAAATATTCGACGGTGCAGAACTGGTATCCCGGCAATGCCGAAGGCAAGGGCGGTATCTACAATTTCGTCACCAAGCGTGGCGACTGCCGCGGCAACAATTCCAAGATCTCCTGGACCCAGGTCGAGACCGGGTCTGCGATCACCTGGAAATATCCGAGCTGCATCCTTCGCGGCGACAATTCCCGCGGCGAGTTCTACTCGATCGCGATCTCGAACGGCTATCAGCAGGTCGATAGCGGCACCAAGATGATCCATCTCGGCAAGAACACGACGAGCCGGATCATCTCCAAGGGCATCGCCGCCGGCAAGTCGCAGAACACCTATCGCGGCCTCGTCACGGCGCACCGGAAAGCCACCGGCGCGCGCAACTTCACGGCCTGCGATTCGCTGCTGATCGGCGACAAATGCGGCGCGCACACCGTGCCCTACATCGAGGCGAAGAACTCGTCGGCGACGTTCGAGCACGAGGCGACCACCTCGAAGATCTCCGAGGACGTGCTGTTCTACTGCATCCAGCGCGGGCTCAGCCAGGAAGAGGCGGTCGGCCTCGTCGTCAACGGCTTCGTCAAGGACGTGCTGCAGCAGCTGCCGATGGAATTCGCAGTGGAAGCGCAGAAGCTGATCTCGATCTCGCTGGAAGGGTCGGTCGGCTAGCTCGGACCTCATCCTGAGGAGGCCGCGCAGCGGCCGTCTCGAAGGATGGATACCGGAAAGATTGTTGGCCTCAATCCTTCGAGACGCGCCTTGCAGCGCTCCTCAGGATGAGGGGATAGATGGAAAAACATGATGGCTTTGCTTGAAGTGAAAGACCTCAAGGTTCGTGTCGAGGAGCGTGAGATCCTCCACGGGCTGACGCTGACCGTGAATGAAGGCGAGGTGCACGCGATCATGGGGCCGAACGGCTCCGGCAAGTCGACGCTCTCGCACGTCATCGCCGGCAAGCCCGGCTATGAAGTCACCGACGGTCAGATCCTGTTCAAGGGCGAGGATCTCCTGGAGATGGCGCCGGAGGAGCGCGCCGCGAAGGGCGTGTTCCTGGCATTTCAGTATCCGGTCGAGATTCCCGGCGTTGCCACCATGACTTTCCTGCGTACCGCGCTGAACGCGCAGCGCAAGGCGCGCGGCGAGAGCGAGTATTCGACGCCTGACTTCCTCAAGAAGGTCCGTGAAGTCTCGAAGTCGCTGAACATCCCGCAGGACATGCTCAAGCGCGGCGTCAATGTCGGATTCTCCGGCGGCGAGAAGAAGCGCAACGAGGTGCTGCAGATGGCGCTGTTCGAGCCGAGCCTGTGCATCCTCGACGAGATGGATTCCGGTCTCGACATCGACGCGCTGCGCATTGCGGCCGACGGCGTCAACGCGCTGCGCTCGCCGGGGCGCGCGATGGTCGTGATCACCCACTATCAGCGGCTGCTCAACTACATCGTGCCCGATTTCGTGCACGTGATGTCGAGAGGCCGTGTCGTGAAGAGCGGCGGCAAGGAGCTGGCGCTGGAGCTGGAGGCGTCCGGTTACGCCCAGTTCGAGGCCGCGTAAGGATTTTTGAAGATGAACGTTGCTGTGGCAAAGACCGGAGGCGGCCGTGCGGTGAGCGACCTGTTCGCCAGCGCCGAAGGCCGCTTGTCGGGATCGCCCGATGTGATCGCGGCGCGCCGCGAGGCGTTCGAGAGTTATGAGCGCCTCGGCCTGCCGCACCGCCGGATCGAGGAATGGAAATATACCGATCTGCGCGCCTTGGTCGGCGAGGTGCTACCGCTGGCGGCTGCACCCGATGCGGCCGCGCTGAAGCGCGCCTCGGACGCGGTGAAGGCGCATGCGATCGAAGGCGCCCGCAAGCTGGTGCTGGTCGACGGCGTGTTCGCGGCCGAACTCTCCGACGTGAAGGCGCTCGCATCCGAAGTGAGCCTCATGACGCTGCGGGAGGCGCTGCAGAAGGATGCCGGCGTCCTGAAGACCGTATCCACCGATGCCGTCATCGCGCTGAACGCGGCGCTGGCGACCGACGGCGTAGTGCTGTCGATTGCGGATGGTGCGCAGCTCTCTGCGCCGGTCCAGATCGTCCATGTGGCGACCGCCGCGTCGGTCTCGGTCTTCACTCGCTCGCAGGTGAAGGTCGGGAAGGGCGCCCGCGCCACCATCATCGAGAGTTTCGTCGCAGCCGGTGCAAAGACCTACCAGGTCAATGACGCCGTCATTATCGCGGTCGCCGACGACGCCGACGTCGCCCACATCCGTCTGATGGACGACGCGCCCGATGCGGTGAACATCACCTCGCAGTTCGTCACCGTGGGTGCCAACACCAAGCTCAATTTCTTCAACATGACCAGCGGCGCCGCGGTCAGCCGTTTGCAGGGCTTCATCACGCTGGCGGGCGAGGGCAGCGAGCTCTCCATCAACGGCGTGAACCTGTTGCAGAAGACCGAGCACGGCGACACCACGCTGGTGGTCGACCATGCCGTGCCGAACTGCGTCAGCCGCGAGATCTTCCGCGCCGTGATCGACGACCGCGCCCATTCGGTGTTCCAGGGCCGCATCATCGTCCGTCCGGACGCGCAGAAGACCGACGGCAAGATGATGACCCGCGCGCTGCTGCTCTCGGACGAGGCCGAGGCGGACAACAAGCCCGAGCTCGAGATCTTTGCCGACGACGTCTCCTGCGGCCACGGCGCCACCGCCGGCGCGCTGGACGACACCTTGTTGTTCTATCTCAAGGCGCGCGGCCTGCCGGAGAAGCAGGCCCAGGCGCTGCTGATCCAGGCCTTCGTGGGCGAGGCGATCGAGCAGATCGCCGACGATGGTTTGCGCGAGCATGTGATCGGCATGGCCGAGCGCTGGCTGGAGCGGCGATCATGAGCCCCCATCCGGCAGTCAAGAACGGCGCCTATGACGTCGCGCGCGTGCGCCAGGATTTCCCGGCGCTCGCTTTGCAGGTCTACGGCAAGAATCTGGTCTATCTCGACAACGCCGCCTCGGCCCAGAAGCCGCAGTCGGTGCTCGATCGCATGACGCAGGCCTATGCGAGCGAATACGCCAACGTGCATCGCGGCCTGCACTACCTCGCCAATGCCGCGACCGAAGCCTACGAGGGCGGCCGTACCAAGGTGGCGCAGTTCATCAACGCGCCGCGCACCGAAGAAGTGATCTTCACCCGCAACGCGACCGAGGCGATCAACCTGGTCGCGTCCTCGTGGGGTGGGCCGAATATCAAAGAGGGCGATGAGATCGTCATCTCGATCATGGAGCACCACTCCAACATCGTGCCGTGGCACTTCCTCAGGGAACGCCAGGGTGCCGTGATCAAATGGGCGCCGGTCGACGACGAGGGCAATTTCCTCATCGACGAGTTCGAGAAGCTGCTGACGCCGAAGACCAGACTTGTCGCGATCACGCAGATGTCGAATGCGCTCGGCACCATCGTGCCGGTGAAGGAGGTCGTGAGGATCGCCCACGCCCGCGGCATTCCCGTGCTCGTCGACGGCAGCCAGGGCGCGGTGCATCTGCCGGTCGACGTCCAGGACATCGGCTGCGACTTCTACGTCTTTACCGGTCACAAAGTGTATGGCCCGACCGGCATCGGCGTGCTCTGGGCCAAGTACGACCACCTCGTCGCGATGCGCCCCTACAATGGCGGCGGCGAGATGATCCGCGAGGTCTCGCGCGACATCGTCACCTATGGCGACCCGCCCCACAAGTTCGAGGCCGGCACCCCGCCCATCGTCGAGGCCGTCGGCCTTGGCGCCGCCATCGACTACGTCAATTCGATCGGCAAGGAGCGCATCGCCGCGCACGAGCACGATCTCACCACCTATGCCCAGGAGAAGCTGCGCGAGATCAACTCGCTGCGGCTGATCGGCACGGCGCGGGGCAAGGGCCCGGTGATCTCCTTCGAGCTCAAGGGCGCGCACGCCCACGACGTCGCGACCGTGATCGACCGCCAGGGCATCGCGGTACGCGCCGGCACCCATTGCGTGATGCCGCTTTTAGAGCGGTTCAACGTGACGGCGACATGCCGCGCCTCGTTCGGCATGTATAATACGCGGGAAGAAGTCGATCATCTGGCACAGGCGCTGCTGAAGGCGCGGGATTTGTTCGCATGAGTGACACGGCCGAAATCAAAGCCAATCCGATGGAGACCCACTCGGCGCTGCCGCCGGAGGAGACCGAGCGTCTGACCACCGAGATCATCGCCGGGCTCAAGACCGTCTTCGATCCGGAGATCCCGGCCGACATCTACGAGCTCGGCCTGATCTACAAGGTCGAGATCAAGGACGACCGCTCGGTCGACGTGCTGATGACGCTGACGACGCCGAACTGTCCGGCCGCCGGCGAACTGCCGACCATGGTCGAGAACGCGGTCGCCAGCGTCCCTGGCGTCGGCGTGGTCGACGTCAAGGTCGTCTGGGAGCCGCCGTGGTCGCCGGAACGCATGAGCGACGAGGCGCGGCTCGTGCTCAACATGTGGTGACGCCACCACCGGCATTGAATTCGCGCCGCAACGGACCACATCACTGATATGACCCAAATTTCGTCAGGCTCGACACCAGCATCCACCCCGAAGCCACGGCGGCCGCGCCCGCAGGTGATGCGGCTGACGGACGCCGCCGCCCAGCGCATCAGCGAGCTGACCCAGCGTGCCGATTCCGAGATCGTAGGTCTCCGCGTCGGCGTGAAGAATGGCGGCTGTGCCGGTCAGTCCTACACGGTTGAATACGCCCACGAGATCCGGCCGACCGACGAGGTCGTCGAGGACAAGGGCGTCAAGATCCTGGTCGATCCCAAGGCCGTGCTGTTCCTGCTCGGCACCGAGATGGACTACAAGGCCGACAAGATGCAGGCGCAGTTCGTCTTCAACAATCCCAACCAGGTCTCCGCCTGCGGCTGCGGCGAATCGGTCGAGCTGCGTCCCGCCAAGATCGACGGGTAATTAGCCCAACTCTCCCGTCTCGTGTCCCGGACGCGCTGCAGCGCCATAGCGCGTCGAAGACGCGCGTAAACGCGCTTATGGCGCTGCTGCGCAGAGCCGGGACCCACGCTATACTTCCCGTCGCAGAGGGACTGGGCCTCGGCTCAGCAGCGCATCGTTACACGCTGCGCTGCGTCCGGGGCACGAGAGAGCGTGCCCATGGACCGCGAATTCCTGATCGACCTGTTCGCCGATTTCGGCCCCGTCACCATCCGCAAGATGTTCTCGGGCTACGGCATCTCCGCCGACGGCGTCAATTTCGCGCTGTCCCTGCGCGCCGGCCTGTTCTTCCGCGCCGACGAGACGACCGTTCCGGACTTCGAGGCCGAAGGCTCAAAGCCGTTCCAGTATTCGACCCGCGCCAAGACCGTGGTGGTCAATTCCTACTGGGAGTTGCCAGCACGCCTGTTCGATGATTCCGCAG
>NZ_JACEGD010000066.1 GCF_016031635.1 Bradyrhizobium diversitatis | reverse complement strand
CTTTGCGTGCTTTGACCAGTGCCGCCAGCTCCTCGCGCGCCGCATCGTGGGTTTGGCTCGGCGCATCTTCAAACGTCTCAGCGAACCAGGCGATCGTGTCCGCGTCGATCGTATCGTTCTTGGCGAGCCGCCCCGCCGATCGGGCGAAGTTACGCACTCGCCGTGGATCGACGATCCGCACCGCGAAGCAGGCTTCGCGCAGCGCCTTGGCCCAGTCCCGCTCGTAGCCGCCGGACGCCTCCATCACCGCTCTGTCGACCTTGTGCTTGCGCAGCCAGGCGACCAGCTTGCGCCGCCCCTTCGCACCGCTCGGGAACGCTTGCCGTTGCGACAGCGAGCGAATGCATGCATCCACCTTGTCCTTGGCCACATCAATCCCGACGACAACGTGACTATTTTGTGCCATCATCCACTCCCTTCCTTGCTCGGTTCGGGCTCGAAGCCCATGCAACTGTTCGGGTTGAGGAAGACACGCCGAATCCGTCCCACGCTCCCCGACAGGCTCTAGGCCTTTGAGCACGAACGGGCTCGGATCCAGCGACGGGCGGTTGGTCAGAACCGCCCGTTGTCACATCCTGGCAGATTTTGCGGACACAAGAGCACGAAGGACACCGTTAAAACCATTCGCGCAGGGAAGGCCGGGCGACCGGCATCACCTGTCGTCCACCCCGTGTGCATCTTCTGTCGCGCGCACGGACTCGGGTGCCGCCGGCGCCCGGCCTTCCCTGCGCCCTCGTCTCTTTCGAGGGCGTGCAGCTGGAGCAAAACTCGGGCGAAACGCGCCGCGGGAATGCGATGCTGCGTCTGCTGTTTGAATGTGAATTGCAAAGCGGCGGCCCCACCCCTTGCTCCGTCTTGCGAAGAGCTCGCGACAAATTGCGAAGCAATTTTGCGCTGATGCGACGAAGCAATCCAGACTGCACCTGCGGAGAGATTCTGGATTGCTTCGCTACGCTCGCAATGACGCGGAGGAGCCGCGAGCACCACACTCGGTGTCATCGCCGGGCTTGACCGGGCGATCCCTGGATGCCCCGGTCGAGCCGGGGCATGACACCGTTGTTGTCGCGCTACCGCATCATCATCCGCGCGATCGCTTCCCCAATCACCACCGTCGTGAAATGCGTATTGGCGCGGCAGTCGGACGGCATGATCGAGGCGTCGGCGACGCGCAGGCCCGTGATGCCCTTCACCGTGCCATCCGGATTGACCACGCCGTCCGCATCCCCACCGCCGCTCATCCGGCAGCTGCCGGCTGCGTGCTGGATGTCGCCGGTCTCTCGCCGCAGCACCGCGTCGAGCTCGTGATCCGGCAGGCTGGCCGCCTGCGGCAGCGTCAGGTGGGTGTCGGTCAGCCGGATCCAGTCGGCGATGCCGGATAGCGCAGGCTGCGAGGTGATGACGGCTAGGCGTTTCACCGCATCCATCATCCGCAGCATGTCACGGGGATCGGCCAGCATGTTCTCCTCGACGACGGGATCGATTGCGGGATCGGTCGAGGCGAGCTTCAGCGTTCCGCGAGAATACGCGTTGAACAGCCCGGCACCGATCGCGCCTGTTGCCCCGATGCCGCGGTGATTGAACGCGATCAGGATCATGTCGCGCTTGCCGCCGTTGGCGAGGCCCGACGAGTAGGTCACGCAGCAATTGGTGTGACGGGTGTCCGGGTCGGTCGGCCGCAGGTCCTCGCGAAGCTGGATCGTGGCGCGAAACAGCGGGTGGTCGAAGAAGTGGCGGCCGACCGGCAGATCGCGCGCGACTGCGATCCCCATCGCCTTCAGCTCCTCGGCAGGTCCAACACCCGAGCGCAGCAGGATCGCTGGACTGTGAATGGCACCGGCGCAGAGCACGATCTGGCGCGCGCTGATCTCGCTTGTGCCCTGCCCCTCGATATGAACGCGGACGCCGGTCGCGCGGCCGTCGCTGATCAGCACGCGATCGACCAGCGCATGGCCGCGGATCTCCAGATTGGCGCGGCCGCGCGCGGGCTCGAGATAGCCCTCATTGGTGGTGATGCGGCGACTGTCGCGGCTGTTGATGGGATAGCAGGCGACGCCCTCGCCATCAGGACCATTGACATCGGCACACCAGGGGTAACCGCTCGCCAGCGCCGCGTCGCGCAAGCCGCGATCGATCGGGCCCCATTTCTCGGGCGGCGCGCGATAAACAGGCAGCGGCCCGCCGCGTCCGTGTCCCTCGGCATCGCCGAATTCCAGATCGTCCTCGATCACGGAGAACAGCGGCATCACCTCCTTCGCCGACCAGCCGGTGCAGCCATTGGCCGCCCATTCGTCGAAGGCGTCCGCAACGCCGCGGATGGCGATCTGGCCGTTCATCATCGATGAGCCGCCGAGACCCTTGCCGCGCCAGTAGAAGCGTGGCTCCTGCCCCGCCACCCGGCGCGTCAGAAGGTCAGGCCATTGCCATTTCTCCTGGTATTCGCGCTTGTGGATGATCGGGATGGGATTGGGCGTCCGCACCTCCCAGGGCGCCTCATCGGCGCGCCAGTCGCGTCCCGCTTCGAGCAGCAGGACGCGCCGTGCGGGATCCTCGGACAGCCGTGCCGCAACAGCGGCGCCGGCAGAGCCGCCGCCGACAACAATGACATCGTACATCGCGTTACTTCTCAACGTTCCAGAACACCGGGATGGCGGACGGTATCAGACCGCGCAACGTCGCGCGATAGGCGGCCGGCTGCGCGAACTGGCCCCAGGGAATCGCGGGTGCCTGATCGTACATGACAGCCTGGATCTCGCCCGCGATTGTCTTGCGGTCCTCCTCGGCCGGCGCCTTGGCGAAGGCTTCCAGCAACGGCGTGATGCGCTGATCGCATTGCCAGCCGGTGAAATCGGCGCAGTTGAAGGCAACCATGACATTGGTCAGCGGGGAGCCCAGATCGAAGCCGCCGGCGTGAACGCCGTAGACGCTCCAGCCCTCCTTCTTGGCACGGCGCGCCAGCACGCTCGCCCAGTCCATCACCTGCAGATCGACGTTGAAGCCGGCAGCCTTGAGCCGTTCCGCAAGCACCTGCGCCGAGACGCGCGGGGCTTCGAGATCGTTGGCCTCCATGACGACGACGGGCTCGCCGGCATATTTGGTCGCCTTCAGCGCGGCCTTCGCCGCTTCGATCGAGGGCTTGGCGGCGGCCTCGGTGCCGGCCTTGCTTTCATAGGTGGTGCCGCAGGTGAAGAACGTCGCGCAGAGCGTGGCGTATTTGGCATCCAGCCCGAGCGCATCCAGCACTTCGCGCTGGTCGACCAGCTTCCACAGCACGCGCCGGATCGCGGGATCGTCGAACGGTTTCGACGCGGCGTTCAGGCGGTAGGCGCCTGCGAACATGTTGCCGCCGGTGAAGTTGACGAGCTTGACGCGGGAGTTCTTCTCCAACTGCGGCAACAGATCGAACGGGGCGTATTGCATGAAGTCGATCTCGCCGGCCTGGAGCGCGGAGGCTGCGGTCGCACCGTCGGGAATGACGCGGACCTCCAGCGTGTCGACATTGACGCGCTTGCCGCCGGCGAGGAAGTCGGCGGGCTCGGGGCGCGGCACATAATCGGCGAACTTCTTCAGGATCATGCGATCGCCGGTGCGGTGATCGGCCTTGCTGTAGACGAACGGGCCGGAACCGACGACCTCGGTGATGCGCTGATCGCCGGGCGTCTTGGCGATGCGCTCGGGCATCATGAAGGCGACGGGGCTGACGGGATTGCCGAGCGCGTCGATGACGAGACCCGACGGCTCCTTCAACGTCAGCACGAAGGTCTTGGCATCGGTCGGCTCGAGCGATGCGGTGATCGCGAAGATGCGGCGGCCGAGCGCGCTGCGGGTGCCCCAGCGGCGCAGCGAGGCCACGCAATCGGCCGCGGTGACCGGCTGGCCATCATGCCACTTCAGGCCATCGCGCAGGGTGAAACTGTAGGTCAGGCCATCGGGCGAGACCTTCCAGTCCTGCACCATCTGCGGTTTGATGTCGCCCTTGGAGTCCTTCGCAAACAGCGTATCGAACACCATGTAGCCAAACGTGCGCGAAATATAAGCCGTGGAGAAATGCGGATCGAGTGTGACGATTTCCGCTTCGAGCACCGCGACGAGATTCCACGCCGCATGCGCCGGCGCCGCGGCCAGCGCGAGGCCGAACAGCGCGGGAATCATAGACTTGAGTTTGAACTTTGGTTTCTTCTTGCCTTGGCGAAACGGTTACGGTCGCCAGCAAAAAGCAATGTTCGTGCCCACACGGCAGAAGCACGTATGCGCACACGGCTATCAGCCGCGCGTTTGCGGGATGTGCACTTCTGGGTTGGAGCGCGACTCCATCGCATCCCGTCATTGCGAGCGCAGCGACGCAATCCAGACTGCCGCCACGGCAAGACTCCGGATTGCGTCGCTGCGCTCGCAATGATGATGTGGATGCAGTTGCGCACCAATCTCGTGCCCCGGACGCAGCGCAGCGCTTCTTCAGCGGTGCGCTGCTGAGCCGGGGCCCATGCCGCCGAGCATCGTCCGCGCAACATGGGTCCCGGCTCTGCGCGGCAACGCAAGCGCGTTGCAGCGCGTCCGGGACACGGGACCGTCCCTACCCGATGCCCCGGCCGAACTTGTTCGACTTCGGAAAACCCTTCGGAGGCAGGCGGCCGGCGTCAGCGCGGGTGCCTTGCCACTCGGCGAGCTCCTTCATGGTCGCGGAGAATTCGCGACCGGCGGAGTCCTTCCAGGTCAGGCCGGCCTTGGCGTCGAACACAGCAATATCCGAGAGGCCGCCATCCTTGTACTTCTGCAGGCGAACGCCGCGGCCGCGCGCCATTTCCGGCACCTGGTCGAGCGGGAAAACCAGCATCTTGCGGTTGTCGCCGATGACCGCGACGGTGTCGCCGAGCACTTCGGTGATCGCGCGCGCCTCGTTCGGCATGTCGACGTTGAGGACCTGCTTGCCCTTCTTGGTGGTGCCGACGCAATCGTCCTCGTTGACGACGAAACCCTGGCCCTCGTGGCTGGCGACCAGAAACTTGCGCCCGCCCTTGTTGACGAACAGCGCGACGGGCGCGGCTTCCTGCTCGAGGTCGATGAACAGGCGGATCGGCTCGCCGTGACCGCGGCCGCCCGGCAGCTTCGCGACGTCGAGCGAGTAGAACTTGCCGTTGGTCGCGAACAGCAGCAGCTTCGAGGTCGTCTCGGCGAAGAACGCGAAGCCGAGCTTGTCGTCCTGCTTGAAGGCCAGGCCCGAGAGATCCTCGACATGGCCCTTCATGGTGCGGATCCAGCCCTTGTCGGAGACGACGACCGTGACCGGCTCGCGCTCGACGAAGGCTTCCTCGATCGCGGCGAGATCGTGCTCGGGCGCGTCGGCAAAGGTGGTGCGGCGCTTGCCGAGCGGCGTCTTCGGCCCGAACATGTCGCGGACCTTGCCGACCTGCTCGCTGACCTTCTTCCACTGCTCAGGCTCGGAGGCGAGCACCGCATTGATGCCCTTGAGCTCGCCGCGGAGGTTCTTGTCCTCGGTGCGGATCTCCATCTCCTCGAGCTTGCGCAAGGAGCGCAGGCGCATGTTGAGGATGGCTTCGGCCTGCACCTCGGTGAGCTTGAACGCCTTCATCAGCTCCGGCTTGGGCTCATCCTCGGTGCGGATGATCTTGATCACCTTGTCGATGTTCAGATAGGCGATCAGGAACCCGCCCAGGACCTCCAGCCGGTGCTCGATCTGCGCCTTGCGATAATTGCTGCGCCGGATCAGCACGTCGCGCAGATGGTCGAGCCATTCGCGCAAGCACTCGGCCAGGCCGACCACCTTGGGCACCTTGCCCTTGATCAGCACGTTGAGGTTCAGCGGAATCTTGTTTTCGAGCTCGGTCAGCCGGAACAGCGATTCCATCATCAGCGCGGGATCGACGTTCTTCGATTTCGGCTCGATCACGATGCGGACGTCTTCGGCCGACTCGTCCCTGATGTCGCCGACCAGCGGCAGCTTCTTCTGGTCGAGCAGCTCGGCGACTTTCTCGATCAGGCGCGACTTCTGCACCAGGAACGGGATCTCGGTGACGACGACGACCCAGGTGCCGCGCGCGCCCTCCTCCTGCGTCCACCGCGCACGGACACGGAACGAGCCGCGGCCGGTGGAGTAGGCTTCGGCAATGGCCTGCTTGGAATCGACGCAGATGCCACCGGTCGGGAAGTCCGGGCCCTTCACCCACTTCATCAGCGCCTTGGATTTCGCGTCGGGCTTCTCGATCAGATGCAGCGCAGCGTCGCAGAGCTCGGCGGCGTTGTGCGGCGGGATCGAGGTCGCCATGCCGACCGCGATGCCCTGCGCGCCGTTGGCGAGCAGGTTCGGGAAGCCGCCGGGCAGCACGACGGGCTCTTTCGACTGGCCGTCATAATTGGCGCGGAATTCGACGCCGTCCTCGTCGATGCCCTCCAGCAGAAGCCGCGCCACGTCGGTCATGCGCGCTTCGGTGTAGCGGTAGGCGGCGGGGTTATCGCCGTCGATATTGCCGAAATTGCCCTGGCCGTCGACCAGCGGATAGCGCGAGGAGAAATCCTGCGCGAGGCGCACCATGGCGTCGTAGATCGCCTGGTCGCCGTGCGGATGGAACGAGCCCATCACGTCGCCGACGATCTTGGCGGATTTCTTGAAGGCCGTGCCGGGGTCGAGCCTGAGCAGCCGCATGCCGTAGAGGATGCGCCGGTGCACCGGCTTCAGGCCGTCGCGTGCGTCTGGCAGCGCGCGGTGCATGATGGTCGAGAGCGCATAGGCGAGATAGCGCTCTTCCAGCGCCTCGCGCAGCGGCACCTCATGGATCTCGGCCGGTTCTTCCGGCGGAACGATTCGTTTTCCCATGCCGCCCGGTTAAACCGTGGAAGCGAATCGGGCAAGGATCGAATGGTTCCCCGGGGGCGGCCTAGTGGCCTGCCCAGCCGGCCGTGAATGTCTGGGTTTTAGCCTGACCAGGCGTTTGGGCGGGTGCCGGCGCATTATTGCTCACGCAACGGCGGGCGGCCTCGATCTCAGCCTCGGTCGCGCCATGGGCCCGCGCCCATGTCTCTGCGGCGGCAGCAGAATATTTTGCCACATAATACCGGACGACCGTGCAGGAAGCCCGGCGAAACAAGCCGGGTTGCGGCTCGCCGGCCATTGCATCGGGCGCAAACGCAAACAGCGCCGCGGAGAAGGCGAATCCCCTGATCAACATTTAGGCTGTCCCCGTTATGGAACCTGAAGGCGAACTCGACCGGCCCGATTTGGTTCCTGGGAACTTCATGCCATCTGGCAATGCAGAGTCCCGATGAGCTCATGGCGCGGGAATCGCCGCCCTCGCCTGCTGCCGTATCAAGGCATTGATGAAGCCGGCCCGCGCGTCGGAATGGCCCTGACCGCGCGGCTCCAGCACGTGACGCAGCAGGAACAGGCCGGTGAGCCGGAAGCCGTCCTGGAGATCCTGATCGGTGAGATCGCTCGCGGTCTCGCCATGGCGCAGAAAGGCCGGCAGCCGCAACAGCCGGTCGCGCCACGGCTCGCCCGCGCCGCGCGACACCGCCCCGCCGGATTTCGGCGAGACGTAGATCAGGTCCGTGGTCTCGCCGGTCACCGCGCAATTGTCCAGCGCCAGGCCGAAACCCAGCTCGGCGAGCATCGCCAGCTCGAAATGGATCAGATGCACGGCGGCGCTGCCGATGTCGTCGAAATCGTCGAGCGAATGTTCGAGCAACGCAAAGATCTCTTCGTGCGGATCGCGCTCCGGCAAGAGCCGCGCAACCGAGGCGAGATGGGTGATGCCATAGACCCCATGGGACGATGCCAGCAGCGTCGCCGCGCGCAGCTTCAATCCCTCGACAGCATAGGTACCGAGATGTTCGTCGAGCCGCGCCCGCCACACTGCGCTGACGCTGTTGCCGGGCTGCAAGAGGGGCCGCATCCGCGAGCCGGCGCCGCCGCGGACGAGGCCGAGATGCCGGCCGTGGGCGCGCGTCAAGAGCTCGACGATGGCACTGCTCTCGCCATGCCGCCGCACCCCCAGCACGATGCCCTCGTCGGTCCATTCCATGAGGAAATATTACAGGATTCCGGTGAGGAGCGCAGTGCCTTCTCCCCGTCATTCCGGGTTCGCCTCTTCGAGGCGCCCCGGAATGACGCTAGGCGTTGAACCAGCCCTGCGCATCGCCGGTGAAGGAGAAATAAAGTCCGACCGCGGTCAGCGCGCAGGAGACGATCTCGATGGCGCTGTCGAGCTCCAGGCCCCTCTCCCCGATGATCTGGCCGAGCGAGATCACCGACAACACCAGGGCCGCCGCCAGCACCCAGCGCGGCCAGTTCTTGCGCCGATGCGCGGCCAGCCAGACGAAATAGACCAGCAGCAGGATCATGCCGCCGGCGAGCAAGGTCGCCGTCATGATCATCTGCTCGGTCATCTCGGTGTTGGGCGTGCGGTCCTGCGCCGCGACCGAGAGGGCATCCAGCATCAACGATGCATAGAGCAGCGCTTCGAAGCGCCGGACGTTGCTGGGCACGCTCATCGGATACCGATCTTTTCTTGGTTATTCCCTGGGGAAGTCCAGGCCCATCTCGCGGTAGCGATCGGGGTCGTCGCCCCAGTTCTCGCGTACCTTGACGAACAGGAACAGATGCACCGGCACGTCGAGGATCTGCATCAGTTCCTTCCGCGAATCCGCGCCGATCGACTTGATGGTTGCGCCGCCCTTGCCGAGCACGATCTTGCGCTGGCTTTCGCGCTCGACGAAGATCGTCTGCTCGATCCGCACCGAATGATCCTTGCGCTCCTCCCACTTGTCGGTCTCGACCGTGGACTGGTAGGGCAATTCCTGGTGCAGCTTCTGATAGATCTTTTCCCGCGTGATCTCGGCCGCGAGTTGCCGCATCGGCGCGTCCGACATCTGGTCCTCGGGATAGAGGAACGGGCCCGGCGGCACCATTTCCGCGAGCGTCTTGCGGATGTCGTCGACGCCGTCGCCCGAGATCGCCGAGATCATGAAGGTCCGCGCGAACTTCATGCGCTCGTTGGCGGCTTGCGCCAGCGCCAGCAGCTTCTCGCGCTGGACCAGATCGACCTTGTTGATCACCAGGATCTTCTCGTGATTGACGCCGGCGGCCTTGGCGAGGATCGCCTCCGCTTCCTCGTCGATCCCGGTCTTGGCATCCAGCAGCACGCAGACGAGGTCGGCATCATGCGCCCCGCTCCAGGCGGTCGAGACCATGGCGCGGTCGAGCCGGCGCTTGGGCGAGAAGATGCCGGGCGTGTCGACCAGGATGATCTGCGCATTGTTCTCGATGACGATGCCGCGGATCAGCGCGCGCGTGGTCTGCACCTTGCGCGAGACGATCGTGACCTTGGCCCCGACCAGCGCGTTGACCAGCGTGGACTTGCCGACATTCGGCGCGCCGATCAGCGCAACGAAGCCGCAGCGCGTACCAGTGGGCGCCTCGCCGCTTGCTTCAGCCGTCATTGCCGCCGCCAACGCCTTCGCGTTCGATCATCACTGAAGCTGCCACCTTCTCTGCCGCGCGTTTGCTGCCGCCGATGCCTTCCGCCGGCGCAAGCCCCGGCAGATCGACTGCCACGCGGAACTGCGGGTCGTGATGCGGGCCGGTGCGCTCGACCTCGCGGTAAACAGGCGTCGGCAGCCCCTTCCCTTGCGCCCATTCCTGCAGCACGGTCTTGGGGTCGCGCAAGGGACGGCGCGGCTTGTGCATGCGCTCGGTCCAGTTGCGCTTGACGAATTCGGCTGCCGCCACATGGCCGCCGTCGAGGAAGATGGCGCCGATCACGGCCTCGCAGATGTCCCCCAGCACGCTCTTGCGCAGGCGCGCATCGGCGCTGGATCCAACCGATCCCAGCTTGATGTCGTCGACCAGACCGAGCGACTTGGCGACGTCGGCGCAACTTTCCTTGCGCACGAGCTCGGCCAGACGCTTGGACAGCTCGCCTTCGTCGGCGTTCGGGAAGGCGTGATAGAGCATGTCGGAGACGACGAGCCCGAGCACGTGGTCGCCGAGGAATTCCAGCCGCTGATAGCTGTCGCCGCGCTTGCGTCCGGACTTCAGCGCCGAGACATGCGTGATCGCCTGCATCAGGAGGTTCGGGTCAGCGAAGCTGTGGCCGATGCGCGCCTCGAGCGCCGCATTCGCATCCGTGGCCTTGGCCTTGCTGCTCCGCACCCGCTTCTTCTTCGCAGGCGCCTTGTCCGCAGCTGGCTTGGTCGCAGCTGCCCCTTCGGGGCCCGCTTGCGCCTCGGTCGGTTGGGTCGCGATGTCCTTGGCTTCGTCTTTCATCGGACGATTTTGAAGAAACGATTCCAGCGTACCGCCCACGGCCAGCGCCAGAACATCCAGGCATGCTCGCCTTCGGCGATGGAGAAGAAGATCATCTGGGCGCGGCCGATCAGATTTTCCTGCGGCACGTAGCCGACCTGGCCGAGGAAGCGGCTGTCGGTGGAGTTGTCGCGATTGTCGCCCATCATGAAGAAGTGGCCGGGCGGCACCGTGTAGACGTTGGTGTTGTCCATGTAGCCGTTGTCGGCGCAGTCCAGCGTCTCATAAGACACGCCGTTCGGCAGCGTCTCCTTCCAGCGCTTCACCCGGGAGATGCCGCCGCCTTCTGAGCCGCAGGGGTCTTCGCCGACATACTCGCTCATGCGCTGCCGCTCGACCGGCGTGTCGTTGATGTAGAGCAGTCCGTCGCGCATCTGGACGCGGTCGCCGGGAAGGCCGATCACGCGCTTGATGTAGTCCGTGGAATCGTCCTTCGGCAGGCGGAACACGACGATGTCGCCGCGGTTCGGATCCGAGCCCCAGATTCGCCCCGAGAACAGCGGCGGCGAGAACGGAATCGAATAGTGGCTATAGCCGTAGGAATATTTCGAGACGAACAGATAGTCGCCGACCAGCAGCGTCGCCTTCATCGAGCCCGACGGAATGTTGAAAGGCTGAAACAGGAAGGTGCGGATCACCAGCGCGATCAGGAGAGCATGAATGACGACCCGGATCGTTTCACCGACGCCGCTCTCAGTTTTCGTTCCTGAAGTCACGCTCATTGCTCTCTCAATTCCGGCCGGCGGTCACAGAGCGCCCTCCTGGCGCGAACAGCCCATTGCTTCGCGGCCCATGGAGATTGTCCTGATTCTGATAGTGAGGGCCAATTCCGGCGTAAAGCCGAATTCGCCCAAGCTGATTTGCGACGGCGGACTTTTAGACGGTTGTCGGAGGCCACGCAATCAAGGATCGCATCAAAACTGATTAAGATATTGATTTTACATATGAATTATAAAATAAGGCGGATCTCCTCAGGGCTTCGCAGGTGGCACGGCGGAAATGATGACAAAGGCCTGCGCCAGCGGCCAGTCGTCGGTGATCGAAACGTCGATCCGCGCCTCGAATCCGTCCGGCGTCAGGGCCTGAAGCCGGGCCAGCGCGCCGCCGGTCAGCTGCATGGTCGGCCGCCCCCCCGGCAGGTTGACCACGCCCATGTCGCGCCACCAGACGCCGCGCCTGATGCCGGTGCCGAGTGCCTTTGAGCAGGCCTCCTTGGCGGCGAAGCGCTTGGCGTAGGTCGCCACCACCATCTTCTCGTTCTTGGCGCGCCGTTCCGCCTTGGCCCGCTCGGCCGCAGTGAAGATGCGGTCGAGGAAGCGCTCGCCATGCCGTTCGATCACCTTGGCCACGCGGGTGATGTCGATCAGGTCGGAGCCGATGCCGATGATCATGCCCGGCCCCGGCCACGGTCCATCGCCGCGCGCATGTTGCGCACGGTCTCGGCCAGACCCACGAACAGCGCCTCGCCGATCATGTAGTAGCCGATGTTGAGCTCCATGATCTCAGGCAGGGCCGCGATCGTCTCCGCCGTGGCATAGTCGAGCCCGTGCCCGGCATGGACCTCGAGCCCGGCATCCCTGGCCAGCTTCGCCCCCGCCACGATCCGCCGCCATTCGGCCTCGGCCTTGTCGGCGTGGCCGTCGACGACGGCGTCGCACCATGCGCCGGTGTGGATCTCGATCACGGGCGCGCGCAGCCGTGCCGCCATTTCGATCTGGGCGGGATCGGCGGCGATGAACAGCGAGACCCGGATGCCGGCATCGTTCAGCCGCGCGATATAGGGCGCGAGCGCGTTGTGCTGGCCGACCACATCCAGTCCGCCTTCGGTCGTCACCTCCTGGCGCCGCTCCGGAACCAGGCAGACCGCATGCGGCTTGGTGGCGAGCGAGATGCGCAACATGTCGTCGGTTGCCGCCATCTCGAAATTGAGCGGCTTCGAGATCTCCGCCTTCAGCCGCGCCATGTCCTCGTCGCGGATGTGCCGGCGATCCTCGCGCAGATGCGCGGTGATGCCGTCGGCGCCGGCCTCGATCGCGAGCAGCGCCGCGCGCACCGGATCCGGATTGCGGCCACCGCGCGCGTTACGCAGGGTCGCGACATGGTCGACATTGACGCCGAGGCGGAGCGGAGTTGCGGGCATTTCAGGACTCACGAAATCAGGGCGACAGGCGCATATGCAAGGCGCCTATCCATTAACACGTTCGACTTTGGCGACGACCGCCTTCGCGCGCAACTGAGCCAGGATCGCGCTCAGGTGCTTCAGATCGTAGACTTCGAGATCGATCGTCGTCTCCGTGAAGTCCGGCGAGCGGCGCTGCATGCTGATATTGTCGATGTTGCCGTCGTGCTCGGCGATCACGGTCGCGATCTGCGCCAGCGCGCCGGGCTCGTTGACGTTCTCGACCCTGATGCGAGCCGGGAAGCGCTGCGGCGCGGAATCCTCGATGTCCCAGCGGACGTCGAGCCAGCGCTCCGGCTCCTCCTCGAAATCCTTCAGCGCCGGCGCCTGGATCGGATAGATCGTGATGCCCTCGCCCGGCGTGACGATGCCGACGATGCGGTCCCCGGGCACGGCGCCGCCATTGGGAGCGAACTTGATCGGCAAGTCGGAGTTGATGCCGCGGATCGGGATCGCGACCGGGCTGCGCGGCGGCTCCGAGGCGCCCTTTTCCTTGAGCTTGGCGGCGAGGCCCTTCTTGACGCCGTAGCGTGCGATGCGCTCCTCCTTGTAGTCGGGATACATCGCACGCGCGACGTGGGAGGCCTTGATCTCGCCGCGGCCGACCGCCGCCATGACGTCCTCGATCGAGGTGCGCGCGAGCCGCGGCAGCGCGCCCTTGAGCTTGTCGTCGGCATATTCGATCTTGGCGCGCTCGAACAGGCGCTCGACGATGCGCCGGCCGAGGCCGACATATTGATCGCGCACGGCGGTGCGCGTGGCGCGGCGGATCGCGGCGCGCGCCTTGCCGGTGACCGCGAGCGTCTCCCAGGCCGACGGCGGCGCGGATTGCGCCTCCGAGGTCAGCACCTCGACCTCGTCGCCGTTCTGGAGCTCCGAGGACAGCGGCGCGAACTTGCCGTTGATCTTGCAGCCCACCGCGCTGTTGCCGACGTCGGTGTGCACCGCATAGGCGAAGTCGATCACGTTGGCGTGGCGCGGCAGCGCGATCAGCTTGCCCTTCGGGGTGAAGCAGAACACCTGGTCGTGGAACAGCTCGAGCTTGGTGTGCTCGAGGAATTCCTCGGGATTGGCGCTCTCGGAGAGGATTCCGATGGTGTGGCGCAGCCAGGAGAATGCGTTGGACTCGCGCTTGAGGTATTCGGTCGGCGAGCCCACGCCTTCCTTGTAGAAGACATGCGCGGCGATGCCGCGCTCGGCGATCTGGTCCATCGCCTCGGTGCGGATCTGGAGCTCGACGCGCTGGTTGCCGGGGCCGATCACGGTGGTGTGGATCGAGCGGTAGTCGTTCTGCTTCGGCGTCGAGATGTAGTCCTTGAAGCGCCCCGGCACGACCGGCCAGGTGGTGTGGACGATCCCGAGCGCGCGATAGCAGGCCTCGATGTCGTTGACGACGAGGCGGAAGCCGAAGATGTCGGACAATTGCTCGAAGCCGACCGACTTGCGCTCCATCTTGGTCCAGATCGAGAACGGCTTCTTGCGGCGGCCATAGACCCGCGCGCCGAGGCCCCTGTGCCGCAGATTGTTGGAGAGCTGGTCCTCGATCTCGCCGATCAAATTGCGGTTGCGCTCGGCAAGCGCGTCGAGCCGCTGCATCACCACCGAATAGGCTTCGGGATCGAGGGTGCGGAAGGACAGATCCTCCAGCTCTTCGCGCATCTCCTGCATGCCCATGCGCCCCGCCAGCGGCGCGTAGATGTCGAGCGTCTCCTCGGCGATGCGCCGGCGCGATTCCGTCGGCACGAATTCCAGCGTGCGCATGTTGTGCAAGCGGTCGGCGAGCTTGACCAGAAGCACGCGGACATCATCCGCAATGGCCAGCAACAATTTGCGCAGGTTCTCGGCCTGCTTGGCCTCGCGTGACACCAGCTCGAGCCGCTTCAGCTTGGTCAGGCCCTCGACCAGCGCACCGATCTCCGGCCCGAAGATCTGGTCGATCTCGGCCCGTGTCGCCTCGGTGTCCTCGATCGTATCGTGCAGCAGTGCTGCCACGATGGTGGCGTCGTCGAGCTTCAGGTCGGTGAGAATGGCCGCCACTTCGAGCGGGTGCGAGAAATACGGATCGCCCGAGGCGCGGGTCTGCGAACCATGCGCCTTCATGGCGTAGACATAGGCGCGGTTCAGCAGGTCTTCGTTGGTGTTGGGATTGTAGGATCTGACGCGCTCTACGAGGTCATATTGACGCATCATGCGCGCGCGGGGCCTGGCGGGGCGCGCGACCGGCGCAGTCGGGGCCACGGCAACCGATTCGGTTGCGGCCTGCATCTGCGTGGATCTGCGGCGCCGATATACCATTCCGTCCTGCTTTCAAACGGGCCCGAGGCGGTCCGTTGTATACATCCTAGCTCCGATCGCGCGTGTGTCCGATCAATTCAGTGACAGGCGCAGCGCCAACCGGCAACACTATGGTAACCACGAAAACGTCAACAAAAGCAAAGGCCCGAACACGGGTTCGGGCCTTTGGTAAGATCACAAGCAGTCGATGATCACGATGGAGGAATTACTCGTCTTCTTCGGGCTGCTCCTCGGGAGGCGCGAGGCCTTCCAGGCCCTTCAGCAGCTCTTCTTCGGTCATGCGCTCCACGGCGACCTCGGTATCGTCCGCATCGACGCTCGCCCCTGCGGAACCGATCAGCGGTACCGTATCCGGCTCGGGCTCGTCCACCTCGACGAACTTCTGGAGCGAGTGCACCAGCTCCTCGCGGAGATCCTCCGGCGAGATCGTCGTCTCGGCAATTTCACGCAAAGACACAACTGGGTTCTTGTCGTTATCGCGGTCAACCGTTAGTTGTGAGCCGGACGAAATCATGCGGGCTCGGTGGGCGGCCAGCAGGACCAAGTCAAACCGGTTGTCGACCTTGTCGATGCAATCTTCTACGGTGACGCGAGCCATGGACTGTCGCTCCGTTGTGGGTGGGACGAAATATGTGGATGATTGGGGCTAGTTATAGGGACCGGGACGATTTCGCAAGGCTAATTTGTGATTTGGTCTCGCCAAACGGCTCTGCTAACGCCACATTGGGGCTGGGACGGGGTTTTCTGGGCTGCCATCGGGGGCAGCCCCGGGTGTATGCAAGTCCGCCATAACTATACCTTGATTGCCCCGACTTCTCCGGACTTGCGGTTTCGACGGGTCTCAGCGGCACTTTAGAACTGCGCGGCTTGCTGTCGCCGCGCCAACAAAAAACGATCAATCACGAACACTACGCGAGCAAACTGAATGTCACCTTCTCCTACCAACAAGATCGCGCTCTTCATCGATGGGGCCAATCTCTACGCGACCGCGAAAACGCTGGGCTTCGACATCGATTACAAGCGTCTACTGAAGGAGTTTCAGGGCCGCGGGACGTTGTTGCGGGCGTTCTATTACACCGCCATCATCGAAGACCAGGAATACTCCTCGATCCGCCCGTTGATCGACTGGCTGGATTACAACGGCTACACCGTCGTCACCAAGGCGACCAAGGAATTCATCGACGCCTCCGGCCGCCGCAAGGTCAAGGGCAACATGGACATCGAGCTTGCCGTGGACGCCATGGAGCTCGCCGAGCATATCGACCAGATGGTGCTGTTCTCGGGTGACGGCGACTTTCGCTCCCTGGTCGAGGCCGTGCAGCGCCGCGGCGTGCGGGTCACGGTGATCTCCACCATCGCCAGCCAGCCGCCGATGATCGCCGACGAGCTGCGCCGCCAGGCCGACGTCTTTACCGACCTCGTCGAGCTGCAATCCAAGCTCGGCCGCGACCCGTCCGAGCGCCCCGCCCCACGCGACCGCGGCGAGCGTGGCGAACGTCACCACGCCCCGCAATTCCTCCAGCGCGCAACCACGATGGCGCCGAGGGGCGATGAAGACTTCGAGGAGTGAGGCGGCCCGGTCAAGCCGCCGGCCTCTCGCCGTCGTTCCCGACCGTGACTGTCCGCTCTGTTCGCGCCTGGTCGCGTTTCGCGAGGCGAACCGCACGCGCGAGCCGTCGTGGCACAATGCGCCGGTTGCGCCCTTCGGCGACCTCGAAGCACGCCTCCTGATCGTGGGCCTCGCGCCGGGAATGCAAGGCGCCAACCGCACGGGACGGCCTTTCACCGGCGATTATGCCGGCGACCTGCTCTACAGCACGCTGCTCGAATACGGCTTTGCCAGGGGGACCTATCAGGCGCGCCCCGACGACGGCCTGCAACTGGTCGACTGCCGGATCGCCAATGCCGTGCATTGCGTGCCGCCGCAGAACAAGCCGCTGCCGGTCGAGATCAACACCTGCCGCCAGTTCCTCGTGGCGAATCTGGCGTCGATGCCGAACCTGCGCGCGATCGTCGCGCTCGGGCGGATTGCGCACGACAGCGTGCTCAAGCCGCTGAATCTGAAGGGCTCGCAGGCCCCCTTCGGCCACGGCGCAGTGCATCAGGCAGGCCGGTTCAAGCTCTACGACAGCTATCATTGCTCGCGCTACAACACGAACACCGGCGTGCTGACGCCGGACATGTTCCGAAGCGTGTTCGCGAAGGTGAAGGCCGGTCTCGATTAGGGCCTGAGGGAGTCAGGGGTTGTGATCCCCTCACCCGGATCGCATCGGTTTCGACCGACATCATTTCACCCTGGGCGGGCGATCTAGGCCTTGGCGGGATTGGCCTTCAGCCAGTCGAGCACGTCGCCGGCGTTCCGGTCGGGTGGAAACACCGGATAGAACACATGCGTGATCCTGGCGTCGTCGATAACCAGCGCGAGACGCTTGATCAGCGTCAGCCCCGCGACCTCCATGGTCGGCAGGTTCAAGGCGCGCGTCAGCGCCAGCTTCTCGTCCGAGAGCACCGGGAACGGCAGATGCAGGCGCGAGGCCATCTCGGTCTGGTAGGCGTTGCTCTGGGTCGAGAGGCCGAACACGTGTGAGGCGCCTGCGGCTTTCAGCTCTGCGAACAGATCGCGAAATGCGCACGTCTGAGGCGTGCAGCCGCGCGCCCCCGGGATCATGTCCCAATCGTCGACCAGCGCGATCTTGCCGGACTCGCCGGTGCGGGGATAGGCGAACACCACGGTGCGGCCGCGCAGCGCCGACAGCGTGACCGACGTGTCGTCGGTGGCGAGCAGGCCGATCGGCGGCAACGTCATGCCCTTGAGATGCGCGGCGCCGCCGTCGTCGGCAGGCGCGGGAATCTGGCTCCAGTCGACCTCGAGCAGGTTCCGTTGATTCATTTCATCATCCCCTCGCCCGCATCAGCCGGCCCTTCTCCCGGCTCCAGTCGCGCTTCTTCTCGGACTCGCGCTTGTCGTGCAGCTTCTTGCCTTTAGCAACCGCCAGCTGCAATTTGGCACGACCACGCTCGTTGAAATAGAGCTTGAGCGGGATCAGCGTCATGCCCTCGCGGTCGACCGCGCCCATCAGCTTGTTGATCTGCCGGCGGTGGAGAAGCAGTTTGCGCGGCCGCTTGGGCTCGTGGTTGAAGCGGTTTCCTTGCAGATATTCGGGAATGGTGGCGTTGATCAGCCAGATCTCGCCGTTCTTGGAATCGGCATAGGATTCCGCGATCGTGCTCTTGCCGTTGCGGATCGACTTGACCTCGGTCCCCGTCAGCGCAATCCCCGCCTCGATCGTGTCTTCGATCGCATAGTTGAAGCGGGCCTTGCGATTTTCCGCCATGACCTTGATCGGACGCTCGTTCTTGTCGGCCATGACGGATAAAACCTGATTGAGATGCGCGCGGAATCTAACAGTTCGGATGAAGCGCGCGCGTCACTTCTTGAGGAGATCGCGGATCTCGGTCAGCAGCTCGACCTCGGCCGACGGCTTCGGGGGAGCGGCCGGCGCCGCCTCTTCCTTGCGCTTCAGCGTGTTGATGGCGCGGATCACCAGGAACAGCACGAAGGCAATGATGATGAAGTTGATCGTCAGCGTGAGAAAGCTGCCCCAAGCCAGCACGGCGCCTTGCTTTTTCGCATCAGCTAAGTTGGTGGCTGTGACCTTCGCCGACAAGGGGGTGAAGTAGTTCGAGAAGTCGAGGCCGCCGGTGACGGCACCGATGATCGGCATGATCACGTCGCCGACCAGCGAGTTGACGATGCCGCCGAAGGCCGCACCGATGATGACGCCGACCGCGAGGTCGACGACGTTGCCTTTCATGGCGAACTCGCGGAACTCCTTGAGCATCCGCCTGCCCTTTTCCTCGACCGCGCTCATGAACGCTCCCCGGAAAAGCTAACGCCTCAGTTGATCAGACCCGCGTGCACCATCGCGCTGCGCACGGCAACGCGGGTCGGCTCGGAGACCGGCACCATCGGCAGCCGCAGCGTCTCCTCCAGCTTGCCCAGCAGCGACATCGCGTACTTGATCGGCGCCGGATTGCTCTCGATGAAGAGGTTGTTGTGCAGCGGCATCAGCTTGTCGTGGATCGCGAGCGCCGCCTTGGTGTCGCCCTTCTGCCAGGCGGCGTGGAACTCCGAGCACAGGCGCGGCGCGACGTTCGAGGTCACCGAGATGCAGCCATGGCCGCCATGGGCCATGTAGCCGATGATGGTGGCGTCCTCGCCCGAGAGCTGGTTGAAATCCTCGCCCATCGCCGCGCGCTGCTGCGACACGCGAACCATGCTCGCGGTGGCGTCCTTGACGCCGGCGATGTTCTTCAGCTCCCACAGCCGCTTCATGGTGTCGACCGACATGTCGATCACCGAGCGCGGCGGGATGTTGTAGATGATGATCGGAATGCCGATCGCGTCGTTGATCGCCTTGAAGTGCTGGTACATCCCTTCCTGGGTCGGCTTGTTGTAGTAGGGGGTGACGATCAACACGGCGTCCGCACCCGCCTTTTCGGCGTGCTGCGAGAGCTCGATCGCCTCCTTGGTCGAGTTGGAGCCGGCGCCCGCGATGACCGGCACGCGGCCCTTGGCTTCAGCGATGCACCATTCGACGACCTTCTTGTGCTCGTCATGGTTCAGCGTCGGGCTCTCGCCGGTGGTGCCGACCGGGACCAGGCCGTTGGTCCCCTCCGAAATCTGCCAGTTGACCAGGGAGCGGAACGCCGCCTCGTCCAGCGAGCCGTTCTTGAACGGCGTGACCAAGGCGGTGAACGACCCCCGGAACTTCGTCTTGGCTGCCATGGACTTCCTCCGTACGCGGCTATCTCTTGAGCAAGCCCCATTCATATCGGGTCTATCCTGCCGGTAAAAGGCCCGCTTCCGGGTGAGGGCAACGTTTAGGCCGCGATTTTGCCGCGGTGATGGTGCAAATCGGCCCGAGGTAAGCGGCTGTTGGTATTTTGTCCGCATATTCAATCAAACTTAGCTAGGTCTTGAGCCACTTCACTGATTCGGGGCGACGAAACGCCGTGACCTCCCTTGCACGTGCCGCATGGCGATCCACCGGTCTTGTCGTGTGCCTGACGGCAGGGCTGTCGCTGGGCTGCGCCGCTCCGGCCAAGTCCAATGAGACGGGCAAGGAGACCGCAAAGCCAGCGGCCAAGGACGCCGCGAAGGGACCGGCCAAGGACTCGAACAAGGGCTCGACCAAGGAAACAACAGCCAAAGGCACGGTCCAGGGAGCCGGCAAGGACGCAGCGAAGGGCGCGAGCAAGGGTGGCACCCCGGCCAAGGAAGGCGCGAAGACGCCAGCCAAGGATGCCGCCGCCAAGGAACCGGCGAAGGACAAGCCGAAACCCGCGGCAGCGGTCTCCTCGCCGAAGTCACACCCGGCGAGCAACGGATCGCCGCCCAAGACCGCAAAGCCTGCAAAGACCGCACCCGTGGCGGCCACCGACAGGCCCACTGCCCCGGCCTCCGCCAGGCCGCTCGCAGCTCCCGTGCTGGCCCCCGCGACCCGCCAGCATGCGGCGCCACGCAAGCCGGTCATCCCGGCCGCGG
>NZ_JACEGD010000065.1 GCF_016031635.1 Bradyrhizobium diversitatis | reverse complement strand
GTCGATCCAGTCCCAATCGACCTTGCCGGCAAGCTGAACCAGCTCGTGCTTCATATTGATGATCTGGTCCAGCCTGGCCCGGAACAGATCGCCCGATTCCGTCGTCCTGTGCTTCTTCGGTCGCATCGCCACCTCCGATGCGACGACGGAATCATGACTGGCGATTCGACGGAATCCTGAAAATGAAATTGCAAGGTTCCGATGCCCCAAGCATCAAAACCCTGCAATCGCAAAACAGCCCACAAAGACAAATGCGATTCTAGCTCAATCGCTTAGCCGCTCTTCACGGACGACTATCTTGGTCGGCGGATCGACTTCGAGATAGTTCGCCTCGGCGCCGGCTTCATACAGCGCAACGCGCGTCGCCATGGAGCAGGCGAGCGGCGAGAAATAGACATCCATCTGTAGCCTCCTTGGGCAATTCTTGGAAGTTTCGCTCAACCTGGCCAGATTGATTTTTGTACTGTCTTGCATAATATATCCGCGGTCAAGGATTAATTTGCAAAATGGTACAAAAATCGAAGCTGCCAATTGCTGCCGGCCAGCCCAAGCGCCGCGGCCGTCCGCGCGCCTACGAGCCCGATGTCGCGCTCGGCAAGGCGCTCGACCTGTTCCGCAGGCAGGGCTTTGCCGCGACCTCGCTCGACGATCTCAGCGAGGCCACCGGCATGAATCGACCGAGCCTCTACGGCGCCTTCGGCGACAAGCGCGAGCTCTACATCAAGAGCTACCAGCGCTACCGCGAGGAAGCGCGGGCCTCCATGGCCGCGATCTTTCGCGAGGAAATGCCGCTGCGCCAGCGCCTGGAGCGAATCTTCGCCTCCGCGCTGAACATCTATCTCTCCGGCGAGACCGGCCCGCGCGGCTGTTTCACGGTGGTGACGGCGGCGTCCGAGGCGGTGAGCGATCCCGAGATCCGAGCCATGGTGCTCGACGGACTCACCGAGCTCGACAAGGCTTTTGCCGGTTGCTTCCGCCGTGCCAGGGAGAAGGGCGAGTTGCCGGAGAGCGCCGATCCGGCCGTGCTGGCGCAGATCGCATCAGCGACCGTGCACTCCATCGCCGTCCGTTCGCGCGCCCGCGTTCCGCGCAAGGAGCTGGAGGCGATCGTGAAGGGCGCGATCGATATGATGGTGGGCGCGAAAGCGTAGGCTGCCGTCGCAGCCAGGCGGAGACACCGAGCCTGAAGCGCCAGCGCTGGCGAAATCCAGGGGCTTAGTAGCCCCTTGCCCGATCCACCACATTCTCCAGCGCTCCGCCGGCCTCGAACCGTCCGATCTGCTCGGCGACATAGGCCGAGATCGCGTCCGCGTCGGTGTCGGCCGCGTTGTGCGGCGTCAACACCACCTTGGGGTGGGTCCAGAAGCGGCTGTCCGCCGGCTGCGGCTCCTGCACGAAGACGTCGAGCGAGGCGGCGCCCAGCGTGCCGTCGTCGAGGCAGGCCAGGATGTCGGCTTCATTCTGAAGGCCGCCGCGGCCGGCATTGATCAGCACGGGCGCGCCCAGCGGGCTGTTGCGGTTGAGCTTCGCGAAGACGTCGCGGTTGAGGACGCCGTGCGTGTCCGGCGTCAGCGGCAACAATGACACCAGAATGTCCGTCTTGCGCAGGAACGCGTCCATGCCTGCAGTGCCATGGAAGCATTCGACGCCCTCGATCGTCCGCGGGCTGCGACTCCAGCCGGCGACACGGAAGCCGAGCCGCCGCAGCACATTGGCCGCATCGGCTCCCAGCGTGCCCAACCCCATGACGCCGACGGTGATCGCGCTCGCTGGCCACTGATATTTCGGCTCCCAGCGTTTCTCGCGCTGCGATTGCCTGAGGTAAAGCTCCTGGCGGTGGTGCATCAGCACGTGCAGCACGACATATTCGGTCATGCGATTGGTGAGATCGGGCACGGCGACGCGCACCAGCGGCACATCGGGCAGGCTCCTGTCCGCCATCAGCGCGTCGACGCCGGCGCCGAGATTGAAGATCGCGCGGAGATTAGGGAACGCACCGAGATCGCCCGGCACCGGCTTCCACACCGCGGCATAGTGCACCTCCGCCGGGTCGAGCCCGGCATTCGGCAGCAGCACCACGCGACGGTCCCCGCAGACCGCTTTGAACCGGGCCTTCCAGCGCTCCGGCAGCCAGTTCTGCTGCGTGCTGTTGATCAGGACGGCCAGTGTGCCCAGGGTCATTCGAAGTGCCTCGTTGGTTCCGTTTGAGAAGGCCCTCCTTGGCACGATCCGCCGGATTTTTCTTGCAAATTTTTTCCGCAGCCGTGTCGGCGCGGGGCATATTGGCGCGTCTTCAGAACAGACGAGGAAAGTTTCGCCCATGCTCTACGCCATTCTTTGCTATCACGACGAGGATTTCGTCGGCTCCTGGAGCAAGGAGCAGGACGAGGCCGTGATGAAGAAGCTCGCCGTGGTGCAGGAGAAGCTCACCAGGCAGGGCCGGCTCGGACCGGTGGCGCGGCTGTTGCCGACGACCGCGGCGGCGACCCTGCGCAAGGAGGACCCGCCTCTGGTGCTCGACGGTCCCTATGCCGAGACCAAGGAGCAGCTGCTCGGCTTCTACATTGTCGACTGCAAGAATCTCGACGATGCGCTCGACGTCGCGCGCGAGCTGGGCTCTGCCAATTCGGGCGGCGCCTACGAGGTGCGTCCCGTCGGCGTGTTTAGGCCCGGAGGAAACCTGACGTGAGCGAGACCGACACCGCCTGGATCGAGACTGCGCTGACCTCGGCGCGACCCCAGGCGGTGGGCGCGCTGCTGCGCTATTTCCGCGATCTCGACACGGCCGAGGAGGCTTTTCAGAACGCCTGCCTGCGCGCGCTCAAGTCATGGCCGCAGAACGGACCGCCGCGCGATCCCGCAGCCTGGCTGATCATGGTCGGCCGCAACGCCGCGATCGACGAGGTGCGCCGCGCCCGTAAGCAGCAGCCGCTGCCGGAGGACGATCAGGCCATCTCCGATCTCGATGATGCCGAGGGGGCGGTGGCCGAGCGGCTCGACGGCTCGCACTATCGCGACGACATTCTGCGGCTGATGTTCATCTGCTGCCATCCCCAGCTGCCGGCGACGCAGCAGATCGCGCTGGCGTTGCGCATCGTCTCAGGCCTCACCGTGAAGCAGATCGCACGCGCCTTCCTGGTCTCGGAAGCCGCGATGGAGCAGCGCATCACGCGGGCCAAGGCAAAGGTCGCCGAGGCCGGGACGCCGTTCGAGGCGCCCGGCGCGGTCGAGCGTTCCGAGCGGCTCGCCGGCGTCGCCGCCATGATCTACCTGATCTTCAACGAAGGCTATTCGGCGAGTGGAGACACTGCGGAGATCAGGAAGCCGCTGTGCGAAGAGGCGATCCGGTTGGCGCGGCTGCTGCTGCGGCTATTTCCGAGCGAGCCGGAGATCATGGGCCTGACGGCGCTGATCCTGTTGCAGCACGCCCGCAGCGCCGCGCGCTTTGCCGCGGACGGATCGCTGATCCTGTTGGACGATCAGGATCGTTCGCTGTGGAACGGCACCATGATCGCGGAAGGCCTCGCGCTGATCGACAAGGCGATGCGTCACCACCGCAGCGGTCCCTATCAGATCCAGGCCGCGATCGCCGCGCTGCATGCGCGCGCAGCGACGCCGGAGCAGACCGACTGGACGCAGATCGATCTGCTCTATGGCGCTCTGGAAGTGGTGCAGCCGTCACCGGTGGTGACGCTTAACCGCGCGGTCGCGGTCTCCAAGGTGCGCGGGCCAGAGGCCGGGCTCGATCTGATCGAGCCACTGGCGCCGAAGCTTGCCAACTATTTCCATTTCTACGGCGTGCGCGGAGCCTTCCTGATGCAGCTCGGCCGCAACGACGAAGCCCGCGTCGCCTTCGATCGCGCCATTGCGCTCGCAAACACCTCGGCCGAAGCCGCTCACATCCGCATGCATCTCGATCGCCTGATCCGGGACAGCCAGCCGAAGAAGGCCAATGGCGGCGCCAGGCAGGGCGCGAAGGCGACGTGATGGTTCGCCGTCATTCCGGGGCGGTCCGCAGGACCGAACTACGGTGCGCAATTGCGTACCTGAGAATCTCGAGATTCCGGGTTCACCCTTCGGGTGCCCCGGAATGACGGCAGAATAATTTCGCCTTCGAATTGTCGGCCCCAGCCATCCCCCTTCGTCCTGTGCCCGTATCCACGGAGCCCCTCATGCTGAAAGCCATTGCCGTCATTGCCGTTCTGCTCGCCGCCGGGCTTGCGGGCATCCTCATCTTTGCTCTTACCAAGCCCGACACATTCCGCGTCGAGCGGTCGCTTGCCGTAAAGGCCCCGGCCGATGCGATCTATCCGCTGGTCGCCGATTTTCACCGCTGGACCGGTTGGTCACCCTATGAGACCCGCGATCCCGCCATGAAGCGGACGTTCGGCAGAACCGCGGCGGGAAAGGGTGCCACCTATGCCTGGGACGGCAACAACAATGTCGGTGCCGGCCACATGGAGATCCTGGAGGCGAACGGGCCCTCCAGGCTCCGCATCAAGCTCGATTTCGAACGGCCATTCGAAGGGCACAACACCGCCGAATTCACCTTTGTGCCGCAAGGCGATGCCACTCTGGTCACGTGGGCGATGTACGGTCCGGCCCCGTTCCTGTCCAAGGTCATGCAGGTGTTCGTCAACATGGACAGCATGATCGGCAAGGATTTCGAGGCAGGTCTCGCCGGCCTGAAGAAGCTCACCGAGAAGCAATAAATCTCACTGCAAGCGAAGAGGAGAGAAACGATGCTCAATCCCTATCTGTTCTATCAGGACACTTGCGAAGCGGCATTCAACTATTACGCCAAGGTTCTCGGCGGCAGGATCGATGCGATGATGCGCTCATCGGATGCACCGCCGGAGGTGCCGGCCGCGCCTGGGCGCGAGAAGATGATCATGCATGCACGGATGTCGCTACCCGACGGCAGCGTGCTGATGGCCTCCGACGCGCCGGCCGAGCACTTTCACAAGCCGCAGGGCTTTTCGATCTCGCTCACAGTCAAGGATCCCGCAGACGGCGAGCGCAAGTTCAACGCGCTCGCCGACGGCGGCTCGGTCACCATGCCCTTCGGCAAGACGTTCTGGGCCAAGGGCTTTGGCATGTGCGTCGACAAGTTCGGCATTCCCTGGATGGTGAACTGCCCGGCGGAGGGGATGTGACGGGCACGGCCGCGCCCGCGATCCGTTGAGTTGCGATCCCCTCTCTCCAACGCTGCGGGAGAGGGGACACGCATGGACTCCTTACCTCACGCACCGATCGGCTGTTTGTTCTCTCACCGGATTGATCCGGTGACGTTCTGGCTCGGCGGCGACGACTCCACGCAGCGAGGGCAGATCAGGAGCTTGGTGCCGAGCCGCCTGTCGTTCTCCGCCTGTATTTCGTCATGGACCGCCCACCACGCCTGCGAATATGGCTGCAAGGTGCCGAGCACGCGCTCCCGCTCCTGATTGGGATCCGGCGCCGCGGGCGCGGGATTCGCCACGCGCCGCTTCGCCACATGCGGACGGTTCGGATCCTTGCCAAGACCGTCCCACGCGATGGGGCGACGTTCCTGCGCTGGAGCGCCTGCGCAAGCTATCAGCGCTGTGCAAAAACTGAGCAAGATGAAGCTGTGTCGAATCATGCCGGGGCCTTTGCTGCGTATGCGACGCGCAATCCGCGTGAAACACTTCGCATCACGTCAGTTTAATGGAACTCAAAGCAAGCGGACCAGCCGGCATGGCCGAATACGAATCAGAATTTCATACTACCTTGCGCGCGGAGTGAGGCCACTTCGTGAAGCCGACTGCACCGCACAACAATTGGCGCAATATTGGGCTGTGATCTGCACAACAGAATCGCTAACTTTGCTTCATAAAACTTAAAAACTAGGGCGGGGCGACTTGGAAGGGAGCGACCGATGGCGGCGGCGCTACAGATTAACTTTGCTCTTTGGGGAATGGTCATTTGCGTGAGCATGAAGCTCGCGCCAGTGGTCCAGACTTTGTTCTAGAGCATGATCCGGAAAAGTGCGCAGCGGTTTTCCGAAAAGACCATGCTTAAACAACAATCTAAAGCGCGACAACGATTCATCCTAATCGCATCGCGCTTTAGATCGCGAGTTCTTTGACGACATCGTGCCGCGGCTTTCGACGATGGTCAGTGCCGGTCGCGGGTGATCGCGAGACTATGAACGACGACTTCGTCACCGACATCGCGGATAGATCGCGGCGAGGTCGCGCCCCTTCAACAGCAGCAGCCGTGAGCTCAGGCCGCCGCGGCGGCTGATCCAGTCGCGCACCGGGCCGGGATAGGCGGCAAGCACCGCGACCGATGCTTCCGGCTCGGCATAGAAGCGCCCGCGCCGGTCCACGGAGCGCGCGGCGTGGAAACCCAGCACCGCGCGCTTGGTGACGCAGATGCGCTCGCCCGGCACGATGCTCAGCACCAGCGTGCAGGCGGACAGGCAGGGACCGTCGATCACCACGCGTTCGCCGCTCTCGCGCACTTTCTCGAACAGATCGAGGAACGGCCCGACCTGTCCACCCGGCGACTGGATGATACGGATCTCGGCCGCCGCGGGCGTGACGCCGAGCAGCGCGGATGCAAGCATCAGGGCTCTGAGGAAGGCGATGCGTCGCATGAAGCTCTCCACCAACTCGCTTTCGTAGGGTGGGTTAGCCGACGGATGCGCGAAGCGCAGTCCGTTGGCGTAACCCACCATCTTTCTCGCCGAGTGAAAAGAGGTGGGTTACGCCCTGCGGCCGCGCTTCGCGCAGCCGCAGTGCCAACCCACTACAAGATCCTACCCGTTCCGTCGTTGCCCGCGCAGCGTTGGCAGGCCGATACCCGCTGCATCGAAGCCGCCATCAACGGCCAAAATTTGTCCGGTGATATAGCTCGCGCTCGCCGAGCACAGGAAATAGATTGCTTCCGCGAGCTCCTCTTCCAGGCCGTAGCGGTTGAGCGGAATGGCGTCGTGATAGTCGGCGCGGATTTCCTTGGTGTGAACCTGCTTCGCCATCGCTGTGTCGACCGGCCCCGGCGCAACCGCATTGACACGGATGTTGAGGGAGGCGAGCTCGACCGCGAGCTGCTTGGTGAGGTGCGCAAGGCCCGCCTTGCTGGTGCCGTAGGCCGAGCGCAGCGTCGAGGCGCGCACCGCCGAGATCGAGGTGATGTTGACGATGGCGCCGCCGTGGCCCTCGCGCATCAAGGGCACGGCCGCCTTGGTGCAGAGGAACGGCCCGGTGAGGTTGACCTCGAGCACGCGGCGCCAGTCAGCGTCGGACGTCTCCATCAGCGGCGCGAACACCGCGATGCCGGCATTGTTGACGAGGGCATCTAGCCGGCCGAACCGGCTCTCGACCGCCGCTATCGCATCGCTCACGGCAGTTCCGTCCGAAACGTCGCAGGTCAGCGCCAGCGTCGCCTCGCTCTTGCCGATTTCGGCGACCGCTCGGCCGAGCAGTTCGCCCTCGATGTCGAGCAGCGCCACGCGCCAGCCCTCGGCCAGGAATTTCTTCGCGGTCGCAAGCCCGATGCCGCGTGCGGCTCCGGTGACGAGGGCGACTTTCTGCAGGGCTTGCGGCATTGGCTGATCTGTCCTGTGTCCGGGAGGGGCGCGCGAGCGCCGGCCCCTTTTACTTCGCTTTGGTTCCGGCACGAAAGGCCCGCGCCGTGCCTATCGAGCCCGATTGGGCCCTGAATGCCCCTGCCGCAGTCGCGCTTGCGCGCCTCCAAATAATTCCTGTCCCGCTGTCGGCACGGCAGAAGGTCGTTCGTCTTAGAGCGGGGTGCGGGCCAGCTGTTTCCGCCCGCGGGACAGATGGGAATGATTGAGAGCAGCGAGGAGGTTCCATGCGGTTCATGATGCTGATGATCCCGCTCGGCTACGAGGCGGCACCGCCGGACGTTCAACTCGATCCCGAGCGTGTCTCGGCGATGATGCGCTACAACGAGGCGCTGAAGGATGCCGGCGTGCTGATCACGCTCGACGGCCTGCATCCGCCATCGATGGGCGCGCGCGTCTCCTTTGCGACCGGCAAGCCCATGGTCACCGACGGCCCCTTCACTGAAGCCAAGGAAGTGCTGGGCGGTTACTGGATGATCGAGGTCGCCTCGCGCGAGGAAGCGATCGCCTGGGCGAAGAAGTGCCCGGCCTCGGCCAACGAAATCATCGAGATTCGGCAGGTGCAGGAGGTGACCGACTATTCGCCTGAAGTGCAGGAGGTCGTGGCCGGGTTTGGCGACCTCAAGAAGTAGACGACAGCCGCGACCGTATTCCGACCAACCAACCAAAGGAGATATCCATGAGCGCCGAACATACATTTCTCGCCGTCTATCTCGGCAGCACCACCGGTGCCAAGATGGCGGCTTGGCGCGCCCTGCCGGAGGCCGAACGGAAGGCTAGGGAGCAGGAGGGCATGGCTGCCTGGCACGGCTGGGTCGAGAAGCACAAGTCCGTCATCGTCGAGATCGGCGGCCCGCTCGGCAAGACCCGCAGGATCGACGTGAGCGGCGTCACGGAGGTCAGCAATGCGCTGACCGGCTTCACGGTGGTACGCGCCGCCTCGCAGGAGGAAGCTGCCAAACTGTTCGAGAACCATCCGCATTTTGCGATCTTTCCGGGCGAGGCGATCGAAGTGATGCCGGTGCTGCCGATTCCGCAGATGTAGCATCAGTGGGTGGCCGTCGTTCCGGGGCGGTCCGCAGGACCGAACCCGGAATCTCGAGATTCCGGGTACGGCTCTATGAGCCGCCCCGGAATGACGGGGATGTACGAGTTAATCACACCCGATTCCCGCTAGTGACCTTCACGCCCGGCTCATGTAAAGGTCGTTCACATGAGCTGGCGCAAGGAGCACGGCCGCGCCGAGCGCGGCTATCACCACGGCAATCTGAAAGAGGCCCTGTTGCAGGCCGCTCTCGGGCTGATCGCCGAGAAGGGGGCGGCCGGCTTCACCTTCGCCGATGCCGCGCGCATGGCCGGCGTCAGCGCCGCGGCACCCTATCGGCATTTCCGCGACCGCGATGAGCTGCTGTCCTCGATCGCCCAGCGCGGTTTCGAGCAGTTCGAGGCGCGCCTGAGCGCGGCTTGGGACGACGGGCGCCCTGACACGGTCACCGCCTTCGAGCGCGTCGGCAAGGCCTATCTCGCCTTCGCCCGCGAGGAGCCGGCCTTCTACAACGCGATGTTCGAATCGGGCGTGCCGGTCGATGCCAATGCCGCACTTCAGGCCGCCAGCGAACGCGCCTTCAATATCATTCGCGCCGCCGCCGAGCGGCTCGCGGCGCTGACGCCGCCCGGCACGCCCCGCCCGCCGGCGATGATGATGGCGCTGCACATCTGGTCGATGGCGCATGGCGTGGCTTCGCTGTTCTCCCGCGGCGATGCCGCGCGTCGCAAATTGCCGATGTCGCCGGACGAGCTGCTGGAGGCCGAGGTGCTGATCTATCTGCGCGGGCTCGGCTTCCCGATCGACCGCCGTCCGGCCACGAAGGGAGCCGAGCCGCCGCCGGTGCCGCCGGAGGCTTCCTCCGGTTCGGGCGTGCCGCCGGGCGGCCCCTGGGGCAAGCCGAAATAAAGTTGCGCAAATATTCCGCGCGCCTGTCAGGCGCTCGGCTTGACAAAATCGCGGGATGGTTTAGCTATGTAAATGTTATTTACATTCACAACGGCGCAGGTGCCGTGATGGAGATGGGAAATGGCCTACACCGCTGATGTCAATCGATGGCGCGGCCCTTCGGACCAATACCAACAGTACGAGCGTCCCCGCATGCTGGATACGCCCTGGCATCCCGGCTGGATTGCCGTAACCATCCTCGGCTTCATCATCTGGTGGCCGATCGGACTTGCCCTTCTCTTTTTCACACTCGGGAGCAGAAGAATGTCGTGCTGGAGCCACCAGGATCGCTGGCAGAACAAGATGGAGCGGATGCAGTACAGGATGGATCGCATCCGCGACCGCATGGAGCGCCGCGGCTTCGGCTTTGGCTTCGGCCCGCCGTCCTCCGGCAACCGCGCCTTCGACGAATATCGCACCGAGACGCTGCAGCGCCTCGAGGAAGAGCAGCGCGAGTTCAAGGATTTCCTGACCCGTCTGCGTCACGCCAAGGACAAGGAAGAGTTCGACCAGTTCATGGCGCAGCACAAGACGCGTCCGACCCCGCCGCCCACCGACCAGCAGCAGGGCTGACATCCAAGCCTGACGCCTCTCAAAGCCTTCAGGCGCATGCCCCCAAAGTCCTGATGGCCCCGAGCCGCCCGCCTGCGCAACCCGCAGGCGGGCGGTTTGGCTTCGGCGTGTTCGCGCTAGCGGGAGAGGCCGGATAGCTGCGCGAGAGGACGCGCATCCCGTGGGCACCGCTGGCGCCTTGATCCGGACCGCCTATATTCGCTGTCACAGATGCACGCGGATCGGAGGCGACAATGCCGGAAGCTGCGGTAGACGCGAGCGACGACCTCTGGCCGGCGATCCGCCGCGAGGCGCAGCGTGCGGCAGCTGCCGATCCCTTCTTCGGCAAGACGCTGGCCGGCGCCATCCTTACCCATGACGATTTCGCCGCGGCTCTGGCCGACCTGATCGGGCGGCGGCTTGGCAGCCGCGCCGAACGCGCGCGCTTCACATTCTTTTCCCGCGACGCCTTTCACGACGAGCCGGACCTGATCGAAGCTGCCGGCAGGGACCTCGCGGCCATCGCGCGTCGCGACCCCGCTGTCACCGATCTGCTGCCACCATTGCTGCACTACAAGGGTTACATCGCGCTGCAAGCCTGGCGCGTCTCGAACTGGCTCTGGCGTCATGACCGTCGCGACGCGGCGCTGCTGTTTCAGAACGAGGCGTCGAACGTGCTCCAGGTCAGCATTCATCCGGCTGCCAGCATCGGATCCGCCGTCTATCTGGACCACGCCACCGGCATCGTGATCGGCGCCAACGTCGTCATCGGCGACGACGTCACCATCCTCCAGAACGTCAGCATCGGCCGCAGCAGCGAACTGCCGGCGCGCTCGCCGCGCATCGGCCGCGGCGTCTACATCGGCGCGGGCGCGAGCATTCTCGGCGACATCAGCATCGGCGATCTTGCAAAAATCGGCGCAGGCACTGTTGTGACCGGCGACGTGCCCGCCGGCTGCACGGCGGTCGGCAATCCGGCGCGACTGACCAACTGCCCCGAGACGGTCTCGGCCGCCTGACGCGCCCTCGCTGAGAGCATGCGTTCCCACGGCTCTCGCACGCTCGCTTTGACGCTTTCTCGGCGCCTGTTGACGTGAATCAAGCCGCGCGCATCGCGAACGCGATGTAGTTCGCCGGGCAGAGGCGAGGAGCACGACGATGGCGAACGCAAGGATTCTCGTGGTCTATTATTCCCGGACCGGTACGACGCGCAAAGTCGCTCAATCCCTGTCGGCTGCGCTGTCCTGTGACAGTGAGGAAATCGCCGAGGCTGGTAGCCGCGAGGGGATATTCGGTTATCTGCGCTCGGCCATGGAAGCGCGACGGCAGATCCCATCGCGCATCGCCGCCACCGTCAGGGATCCATCTCTCTACGATCTCGTTGTAATCGGAACCCCGGTCTGGGCCTGGTCGCTGTCTTCGCCCGTCCGTGCCTACCTGCTCGCAAACAGCTCGAAACTGCCTGCGGTGGCGTTCTTCTGTACGCTTGGCGGGGCCGGCAGCGATCAGGTGTTCGGGCAGATGCGGGAGCTCGTCGGCAAGCAGCCCCTTGATTGTCTTTCCCTCACTGCGCGCGACGTGGCATCGGCGAACCACGCACCGCGGCTCGCCACGTTCGTCGAGGCCATACAGCGGGCCATTGGGAACGGGCGCAGCAGTGCAGCGACGAACGCGGCCTGAGCGGAGTTCGAAACCAGGTTCCGGGACCGCGGGTCTTGTCCCTCGATCTCCCCGCCAGATGCCGCCGCCCCGGGGCCGCCGGGCCAAATCCTTGGTCCACCTGCCTTTCCGGCAGCCAAATTTGCTGCCGGTAACCGCGCATTAACCAACGCCGGGCTCTGGTAATTGCGGACAGTCGCGCCCAAAGCCGTGTCGAGGCCCATAGTTTTGACATCTTGGCGGGGAATGCAGGCGGCCGGCTTTGGACGAGCCCTGCACCCCAGAAAGAACAAGGCTTTGAGCGGACTTGCCGGCCGCGCCGGCTCTAGCGCGGCTGTTGGGGAACACCGGCAGCGATTTGCTGGCCGAAGGACATTAGGTAACGATCGCCTTGAGAGGATACTGCTTATGAATCCGGCCGACGTGGCTCAGTCAGCCCTTCCGGTTGCCGCCTCCGCCGACGTGTCGCTGATTGCGCTGTTTTGGCAGGCTCACTGGATCGTGAAGGCGGTGATGCTGGGACTTCTGTCCTGCTCGGTCTGGGTCTGGGCGATCGCCATCGACAAGATCTTTCTTTACGCGCGCACCCGGCGCTCGATGGACCGGTTCGAGCAGGCGTTCTGGTCCGGCGAGTCGATCGAGGAGCTCTATCGCACGCTCTCGGCCAAGCCGACGCATTCCATGGCGGCCTGTTTCGTGGCTGCGATGCGCGAGTGGAAGCGTTCTTTCGAAAGCCATGCGCGCTCGGTCGCGGGCCTGCAGATGCGCATCGACAAGGTGATGAATGTCTCGATCGCGCGCGAGGTCGAACGGCTGGAACGCAGGCTGCTGGTGCTCGCGACCGTCGGCTCCGCCGGCCCCTTCGTCGGCCTGTTCGGCACGGTCTGGGGCATCATGTCGAGCTTCCAGTCGATCGCGGCGTCGAAAAATACCTCTCTGGCGGTTGTCGCCCCCGGTATCGCGGAAGCGCTGTTTGCGACCGCCGTCGGCCTTATCGCCGCCATTCCTGCCACTATTTTCTACAATAAGTTCACGTCCGAGGTGAACCGGCAGGCCCAGCGGCTGGAGGGCTTCGCTGATGAATTTTCCGCCATCCTGTCGCGTCAGATCGACGAGCGGGGCTGACGGACGGCATGTAAGGAGCGTTTTCGAGCGAAGTGGATACCGGTTCGCGTGAAGAAAACGCGTCAAGGCAAGAATCCAGAGCCCCGTTCCGATTTCATCGGAACGGAATTGGCTCTACTGTGAAGGGCAATTTGGGCACTCGATCATGGCGATGAACGTTGCGAGCTCATCCGGAGGCGGCGGACGCCGCGGTCGGCGCAAGCCCGTCGTGGCCGAAATCAACGTCACGCCGATGGTCGACGTGATGCTGGTGCTGCTCATCATCTTCATGGTGTCGGCGCCGATGCTGACGGTCGGTGTGCCGCTCGACCTGCCGCAGACCCAGGCCAAGAGCCTCGAAAACAACGACCAGAAGCCGATCCAGATGTCGGTCGACATCAAGGGCAAGGTCTTCATCAATGATGCCGAGATCGCGCTGAACGAACTGGTGCCGAAGCTCAAGGCGATCACGGATGCGCGGGGCGGGCTCGAGGAACGCATCTACCTGCGCGCCGACAAGAAGGCCGATTACGGCACGGTGGCCAAGGTCATGGGCCTGCTGTCGGGTGCCGGATTCAAGAAGCTCGCCCTCGTCACGGAAGCGGATCAGGGGTAAGCGGTGAAGGTGAACATCGACAAGACACTCGTTGCGTCGATCGCCCTCCACGTCCTCGTGCTGGGATGGGGGCTCGTCACCTTCAGCAGCAAGGCCTACATCGCGCCGGAAGAGTCGCTTCCGGTTGACATCATCTCTTCCGATCAACTCGCGAAGATGATGGCGGGGCAGAAGACCGGGAAGAAGGAAGAGCCGAAGCCCAAGGTCGAGAAGATCGCGGAAGCCAAGCCCGAGGAAGATGCCGTCGGCAAGGTCACCGAGAAGAAAGAGCTGATCAAGACCAACTCGACGCCGGAGCCGCCGCCGAAACCCGTCGAGAAGCCGGTCGAGAAGAAGCCCGAGCCGCCGAAGCCGGTGACCGAGGCGAAGCCAAAGGAAGAGCCGAAGCCGCAGGAAAAGAAGCCTGATCCGGCCAAGGAAGATCCGATCGCCGAGCTCCAGAAGAAGCTGGACACCAAGAAGCCGCCGCCCAAGCCCGTGGAGCAGAAGGTTGCGGCGGTGCAGCCGCAGCAGCAGCCGAAGCCGAAGGAGCGCACCTTCGACCCCGCGCAGATCCAGCGCGACCTCGACAAGCGCGCCACGACACGGCACGAACTGACTGGATCGGCGCTGAATGCGTCGGCGTCGTTGGGAGCGGCGACCGGGACGGCCGTCGCCAACGTCGCGACCTGGCGCGGTGCTTTCCAGGGCGCGGTCAAGCGCTGCTTCACGCCGACCTATAACGGGCAGGATGCCGACCAGTATGAAGCCGACATCGACATTCCCATGAAGATCGACGGATCGTTGGCTGCCGAGCCGATCGTCGTCGCTGTGCGGGGACCGTCGCGGTCGATCGCGCAGGCGGTGGCGGAGAGCGCCAAGCGCGCCATCGTGCAGTGCCAGGTCTATTCGTTCATGCCGAAGCAGCAATACGAGAGCTGGAAGCTCATTCCGATGACTTTCGGTCTGAAAGATATGTTGTGACATCCGAACAAAAGAATTTTGCGATGAATGACGCCCGATCGATGAACCGCCGCCGCTTCATGACCCTGACCGGGTCGACGCTCGCGATGCTCGGCGGCGGACACGCCTTCGCTCAGGGGCAGCCGCGACTGCGCATCGATCCCACCGAGTTTCAGCCGGTCCCGATCGCGATCACCAATTTTGTGCCGGGCTCGCCCTCCGACGGCGACGTCGGCAACGGTGTCACCCAGGTCATCACTAACAATCTGAAGCGCTCGGGCCTGTTCGCGCCGATCGACCAGGCCGCCTTCATCGAGCGCATCAGCAACATCGACGTCGCGCCGCAATTCCAGAACTGGAAGACCATCAACGCCCAGGCCCTCGTCACCGGCCGCATGACGCGGCAGCCGGACGGCCGGCTCAAGGCCGAATTCCGCCTGTGGGATGTGGTCTCCGGCCAGCAGCTTGCCGGCCAGCAATATTTCACCTCGCCCGAATATTGGCGCCGCATCGCCCACATCATCTCCGACCAGATCTACGAGCGGATGACCGGCGAGAAAGGCTATTTCGACAGCCGCGTGGTGTTCGTGGACGAGACCGGGCCGAAGGAGCGCCGCGTCAAGCGGCTCGCGATCATGGACCAGGACGGCGCCAATGTGCGCTATCTGACCCGCGGTTCCGACCTCGTGCTGACGCCGCGCTTCTCGCCGAACTCGCAAGAGATCACCTACATGGAGTTCGGCCAGGGCGATCCGAAGGTCTATCTCTACAACATCGAGACCGGCCAGCGCGAGATCGTCGGCAACTTCCCCGGCATGACCTTCGCGCCGCGCTTTTCGCCGGACGGCCAGCGCGTCATCATGAGCCTGCAGCAGGGCGGCAATTCCAACCTGTTCGTGATGGATTTGCGCTCGCGCTCGACCACGCGCCTCACCGACACGCCGGCCATCGACACGTCTCCGTCCTACTCGCCGGACGGCACCCGCATCTGCTTCGAGTCCGATCGCGGCGGCCGCTCGCAGATCTATGTGATGGCGGCGGGCGGGGGCGCTGCGCAGCGCATCTCCTTCTCCAAGGACGACACCAACGCCACCTATTCGACGCCTGTGTGGTCGCCGCGCGGCGACTACATCGCCTTCACCAGGCAAGGCGGCGGGCAGTTCTCGATCGGCGTCATGAAGCCGGACGGTTCGGGCGAGCGGCTGCTCACCTCCGGCTTCCACAACGAGGGCCCGACCTTCTCGCCGAACGGCCGCGTGCTGATGTTCTTCCGCGATCCCGGCGGCAATGGCGGGCCGTCGCTGTACTCGGTCGACATCTCCGGCCGCAACGAATTGAAGGTGCCGACGCCGGGCTTTGCCTCGGACCCGGCATGGTCGCCGCTGTTGTCCTCGACGTCGGGCTGACGGGAGCGCAGCTAAAACATCGCGTGTTCAGACGCGCGATGTTTTCGAAAAAAAGCGCCGATTTTTTCGAGTTCGCAGCGCACGGCAAGACTTCCTTCACCTTGTGCCCGGCAAGGCTTGCCTAGCTGCTTGATATCTAAGCGAAAATCGGTTCGCTATTGCCGAAAAACAACTCGACTTTAACGATGTTCCCTCAGAAAGGCTTCATCTCAGTTGGGTTAGAACTACGCGCCCAACCAGGACGCGCGTACACACCAACATGCAGTTCGCTAGCCAGAGCGGAGAGCAGGAGGAACAGGCCTCGCCGACGATTTCGGCGGCGCTGACCGATTCGCTGTTCGAGGCGCCCGGCACGGTGCTTACCGGCATAGTGTTCTCGGCGTTCTCGGCCTCCTTGACGGCGCTCAAGACGGGACAGACGCTGCTTTGGCTATTTGTCCCGCTGCTCATTCTTGCGGGAGCCATACGCGCCTTCGATTTGAGCCGGTACCAGGCCAGAAAATCGGTTCTGAGCGCAGAACAAGCGGCGCGTTGGCAGCAGCGCTACCAGATCGGAGCGCTCATCCAGGCCGCCGCCATCGGTCTATGGTGTTCCACGACCCTGCTGAGCAATGAGGACGCCATTGCTCACATGATTGCCCTCTCGGTCACCACCGGAATCGTGGCGGGAGGAGCGGGGAGAGCTTACGGACGGCAGTGGATATTTCGTCTGCAGGCCACCTTGATATTCGGACCGGCCGTGATCGCGCTGGCGCTTCACGCCACGCCTTACTACATGGCGATGTCGGTCGTGTGCGCCGCGTTCCTCCTCTCGGTCATGCGGCTCTCCGGCAATCTGCACAGGATATTCTTGCGCGCCGTTGTCGCGCGCGAGCGCGAGGCCGCGCTCGCCGGCCAGTTCGACACGGCCCTCAACAACATGCCGCACGGGCTCTGCATGTTTCGCATCGACGGCCAGCTCGCGGTGATGAACCACCGCTTTGGCGCGATGATGAATCTGCCCGACAATCTCACCCAGACCAGCACGACTGCGCGCGACATCATCGCCGCATGCGTCGAAGCGGGATCGATTTCGGCGGCCAGCGGCGAGGCGATCATCTCCGACATCGAAACCGCCCAGGCGAACGAAATCATCACCGCCGACCCCGATCCGCACAGGAATCGTTCGCTGTCATGGACCGTCCAGCCGATGGCTGATGGCGGTGCGGTTTTGCTGCTCGAGGACATCACGGAGCGCCGCAACGCAGAGGCCAGGATCAGCCATCTGGCCCGCTACGACGATCTCACGGCGCTGCCGAACCGCGTCAATTTTCGGGACGAGATCGAGCGTTTGCTCGCAGTCGCGCGCCATTCGGAGCGTCTGTCGGCTCTGCTCTTCGTCGATCTCGACCAGTTCAAGCAAGTCAACGATACGCTGGGTCATCCCTGCGGCGATCAGCTTCTGTGTGCGGTCGCCAATCGCCTGCGCGAGATGCTGCGCCCCGAGGATTTCGTCGCCCGCTTCGGCGGCGACGAGTTCGTCGTCTTCCAGCAGAACATCTCTTCACCGGAGGACGCCTCGGCGCTTGCCCGCCGTATCGTCGAACGCCTGAGCGAGCGCTACCGTATCGAAAATCATCTGGTCGAGATCGGCGCCAGCGTCGGCATCGCGCTGACTTCCCCGGGCGAGATCAGCGCCGATACGCTGCTCAAGAATGCCGACATGGCATTGTACCGAGCCAAGGCCGACGGCCGCGGCACCTTCTGCTTCTTCCGCGACGAGATGGCGGCGACCGTCGAGGCCCGTCGCATCCTTGAGCTCGACCTGCGCAAGGCGCTCTCGAACGAGGAATTCGAGCTGTTCTACCAGCCATTGGTCAATCTGAAGTCCGGCAAGATCACCACCTGCGAGGCGTTGCTGCGTTGGAATCATCCGGTGCGCGGCACGGTCTCGCCGGTCGACATCATCCCCGTCGCCGAGGACATGGGCCTGATCGTCGATCTCGGGCGCTGGATCCTGCGCCGCGCCTGCATGGAATGCATGAAGTGGCCGGACGGCGTCAGCGTTGCCGTCAATTTCTCGCCACAGCAATTCCATCAGCGCGACGTCCTGAGCGAAATCCGCTACGCGCTCGAAGTGTCGGGCCTGCCGGCGCATCGACTGGAAATCGAGATCACAGAGTCCTCGCTGCTGCGCAACACCCAGCTCACTCACGACATCCTGTCGCAACTGCGCGCGCTCGGCGTGCGTATCTCGCTCGATGATTTCGGCACCGGCTATTCCAGCCTCAGCTACCTGCACAATTTCCCGATGCAGAAGGTGAAGATCGACCGCTCCTTCCTCGAAGGCATCGATACCGACCGGCCGCTGACGCTGCTGCGCGGCGTCGCGCGGCTGTCCGCCGACCTCGGCATGGCCGTCGTGGTCGAAGGTATCGAGACCAACGAACAGCTCGAGCTGATCAGCGCCGACGGCACCGTGACGGAAGGGCAGGGTTACCTGTTCAGCCGGCCGGTTCCGGCGGTGCGCGTCCGTCAATTGCTCAATGCCTCGCATGGCCGTCGCATGCCTGACGACCAGCTCGCCATCGCGTCGTCGCGATCGGCCTGATCCTTTCGTCGCGGCTCCTTCATTGCAATCGGCTCCCGCCAGCTCCGTAGTCTTGCGGGCCCCAAAAGGTTAACCCTAACAACTCTAATGCTTTGCAATTTCGTTAAGGAACCATTAATCTGCTACTACTCGCGGAAGTTGCTTTGAGTTTAGAGGTAGCAGATGAAGTCCGGAGCCGAACCGAGCGCGGCGCTCCTTCCACGCGGCGCCGCGTTGTTTGACCGCATCGATTACCGACTCATCGAAACTCCCGAGGACAAGGACAACCTGTACTTGATGCGCTACCGCGCTTATCTGCAGGCCGGACTGATCCCGCCGTCGGAGTCGCAGCGGGTGACGGACCGTTTCGACGACGCGCCCAACGTCTGGAATTTCGGCGTCTACGTCGACGACGAGCTCTGCAGTTCCGTTCGCATCCACGTTCTGACGTCCGAATGCCGGATGTCCTACACTACGGAGGTGTTCGGCGACGTCCTGCATCCTCGGCTGGATCGGGGCGAGGTCTTTGTCGATCCGTGTCGATTCGTTGCCGATCCCGAAATGCAACAGCGGTTCCCCGAACTGCCTTATCTGACGGTCCGGCTTCCCTTCGTTGCCTGCGAGCATTTCAATGCCGATGTCGGGCTCTCGATGGTGCGGACCGATCATCAGGCGTTCTACCGCCGCGTGTTCCTGTCCGAGACTCTCACCGAGCCGCGTTCATTTCCGGGCTGGCCGACGCAGAAGGCCGTGCTGATGGCCTCGGATTATCCCAAGGTCCGGGAAAAGATCCTGACGCGTTTCCCGATCATGCGCTCCAGCGCGTTTGAGCGGCGCATGCTGTTTACACGCAGCAACGCGCGCCAGACTGTAACGCGGCCGGCGCTGGTGACCACGCCGCGGAACCGGGATGTGGCGGCTCCGGCGGTCGGTTCGGCCTACTAGGGGGCGGTCCCCCTCTCGATTCAGCTCAAAATTCCTGCAGAAGCCGGCGCTTTTGCCGGCCGGCGCGGCTTGCCTTCACCCTGGCGCCACATTTACAACTCATTAACCATGACGGTTGCTTTTCGCTGACTGGGGGCATTTGAGCGGCTGAGGCAAGGTTCCGTCAAGGTTGACGGAACGTTCGCTTAACCAACCCCCTGTAGACCGGACAGCAGTGGACTAACGTGAGCGTGGAGGCTCCGGAATGAAACATCCTATGCGTATCCTCCAGGGATTGAAGCTGGCCGCGGTGCTCGCCGTCGCGCTGTCGATGGGCGCCTGCGCCAACAAAAATGCCGCGACGGATGCGATGGCCAATGCGGCGACGCCCGGCAGCCAGCAGGATTTCGTCGTCAACGTGGGTGACCGCGTGTTCTTCGAAAGCGACCAGACCGATCTGACCCCGCAGGCGATCGTGACCCTGGAGAAGCAGGCGCAGTGGCTCCAGACCTATCCGCGCTACAGCTTCACCATCGAAGGTCATGCCGACGAGCGCGGCACCCGCGAATACAACATCGCGCTCGGCGCCCGGAGAGCCCAGTCGGTGCGCTCGTTCCTCGCCTCGCGCGGCATCGATCCGAACCGCATGCGCACGATCTCCTACGGCAAGGAACGGCCGGTCGCCGTCTGTAACGACATCTCCTGCTGGTCGCAGAACCGGCGCGCCGTCACCGTCTTGAACGCGAGCTCCTGACGCTTCAGTCAGCCGCCGTTCAGCTTCGGAAATGGACTATGCCGGCGCCCTCTCGGGCGCCGGTTTCGTTTCAGCATTCTGTGACAGAAACCGCTTGGTAGCAGTCACATTTTTGGCGTACTCCACTTCAATGTGGGGCGCGTCGAATGTTCCGTCGCAGGCCATTTCGCTTTTGTCGTCAGGGCAAGATGTCATCCAGAATTAAGGTCTTTACCGGCACCGTGGCGACTGCCGCGCTGCTCTCTTTGTGCTCGCCCGCACTTGCGCAACCGGTCTTCGCGCAGTCGGATGATGCCGACCCCGAGATGCGGATCGAGCGGCTGGAGAACCAGCTGCGCCAGCTCACCGGCCAGAACGAAGAGCTGCAATATCGCAATCGCCAACTCGAGGAGCGGCTGCGGGCGCTCGAAGGCGGTGCGCAAGCCGCGCCCGGCCAGGCACCGAACGTTGCGGCGATGCCGCCCGCCCAAATCGCACCAACCCAGGTCACGCCGGGCTATCGCCAGCAGCAGCCGGCCGCGCAGCCGAATTACGAGCAGCCGCAGATCGCCGCCCCTGCGCCGATCATTCAGGAGCAGCCGGCGCCCGGCGCACCCGGTACGCGCCGCCGCGGCGATGCGTTCGATCCGAACCAGAACCCGAACGCGCCGGGTGCGCCGCGCGCGCTCGGCGGCGGGCAGCAGCCGATGCCGGCGGGAGCCGGTGCCGGCGGCCGCAACCCGGGCGAGCCGCTCGATCTCGCCAACACCAGCCCTCGCTACCAGCAAGGCGTGCCGCCCGCCGCGCAGCCCGGCTATCCGCCGGCCCAATCCGGCTATCCCGCGCCGGCCGCCAGCGGCGGCGGCCTGACCACCCTGCCGCCCTCGGCGACGCCGCGCGACGAGTTCGACCTCGGCATCGGCTACATGCAGCGCAAGGACTATGCGCTTGCCGAGCAGACCATGAAGAATTTTGCGCAGAAGTTTCCGAGCGACCCGCTGGTCGGGGACGCGCAATACTGGCTCGGCGAGAGCTACTTCCAGCGCCAGCAATACCGCGACTCCGCGGAAGCCTTCCTCGCCGTCACCACCAAATA
>NZ_JACEGD010000064.1 GCF_016031635.1 Bradyrhizobium diversitatis | reverse complement strand
AGACATACCCTACGATCAACATCCGGATCATCAGCTCCGGATCGATCGACGGGCGACCCATGGACGAATAATGAGGAGCAAGTTCGCTGCGAAGCCAGGATAGATCGAGAGCAGTGTCGATCTTCCGCACCAGATGATCTTCGGGAACTACATCGCTGAGATGAAACTCGTAGAACAGTTGACCTTGGTCACTCTTCAGACGGCCCATCATGGATCGACCTCGTCGCGATTCGCGTCAACACAACGGAATCACGCTTGCTGGCTCGTCTCAACTGACTTTTGCAACAATATCGGTCAAAGGCTGCCCTCGGGAGCCCGCATGCCGTTGGTCGGATCATCTCTTGGGAGCGGATGTCGCCCGGCCTGGGCTGAGCTCAGCCACGTTCCAAAACGGACATCCCGCATACTTCCGAATCGTTTGAAAGTGCGGTGAGTGTCAGGTAAAACTTGGCGTTGTTGGCTGTCGTGTCCGCTCGCACGGGGAGAATGCGCGTGAAGGAACTGGCAGGAAAGACGGCATTCGTGACCGGTGCGGCGTCCGGCATTGGATTGGGGATTGCGACCGCTTTCGCCCAGGCTGGGGCGAAAGTGATGCTTTGCGACATTGAAGAGGCCGCGCTGTCCGCAGCGCTCGAGCAACTGCGGCTCACCAACGTCGATGTCGACGGCATGAAGGCAGACGTCTCGCTCAAAGCCGAACTCGCGGCGGCCGCAGAAGCCACGACCGCCCGCTACGGCAAGGTGCATATTCTCGTCAACAACGCGGGCGTCGGCGGTGGTGGGCCCTACGGCAGCTGGACCGATGCGGCGTGGAATTGGACGTTGGGCGTCAACCTGATGGCGACCATTTGGGGGATCGAGATCTTCGGGCCGTTGATCGAGCAGCATGGCGAGGGTGGACATATCGTCTCCACAGCCTCGATCGCAGGCGTCATTTCAGGAGCGAGCACTGCATACAACGTTTCAAAGTATGGCGTTGTCGCGCTGTCCGAGGGATTGCGGCAAGAGCTCGCGCCCCGCGGAATTGGCGTATCGGTACTGTGTCCCGGGTACATCCGCACTCAAATCATGAACTCGAGCCGCAACCTCCCCAAGCGCTTCGAGGGGGCAGTCCGAGCCCCGCCGACTTCGGGCCCGATTGCCGAACGGATCAATCAGATCCGGGAACGCGTCACTCAAGGTATCGACCCCCTCTATGTCGGCGAACTCGTCCGCGAAGGCGTCGAAAACGACTGGCCCTATATCTTCACCGACCTCGAATTTGAGCCGATAGTCGAAGCGCGCTTCGCCGGAATCAAGCAAGGCTTTGACCATATCCGCGGGCGCACCCCGAAGCGTTGAGTGCGCAGACTTTCTCCTACCCGATCGGTGTTTTTATTGGGGTGATGGAGCTGAGACGATTCTGTTAGTCATCACGCCATGTCCGCTCCGGGTCAAAAGCGGCGGTCGCCCCCCCGAGTAAGACGACTTCTGCTCTGCCTCTCGCTCCAGACATGTCGCCGCGGTGTGCCAACCAACGCGACGGGCCATTACCGGACATTTCACCATGTTCAGGGAGCGCTCTAGCTCGCGGCTACTTAAGGTGGCATTCTCATCATTGCGCCGAATTCCAATGTAGGTCGCGACCAGCGAGGGGCCCTTGCAAATCCGTCGAGTTGTTTTCATGCCAATTTCGGCGCTCGTCTCCGCAATCGCATTTTTGCATTCCACCGCCGGACAAGGCAGCAGTTCGCTCGAAGGAACGTGGGAAGGTAAGCTTGAAGTCGCCTACAGCGGTTCGAGCAAAGATCCTGCTTCCGACGAGCGAATTAAGGCTGCATATGCGAAGTCGCCGTTTAGGATACGCATCAATCAACAGCGGGCTAACGTATTTTGGCGGAGAAGAGGTCAAGCCGGGCTCGTTTCAATATCAGGCCTATATGACCAACGCCGTGATATTTGCCTCAAGCGCGGGAGAAGATCGCAATGGGAGGTGGGTAGAGACTTGGAATTTTACTCTGACTGAGAAAAATTCCGAAACAATGATCGCTTGCTTCTCGCGCGTCGTGAACAATCTCGATCTTGGTGAAGCGAAGGATGCTGGCAAGTTCGGCCTGCTTGCGGTCGGAGAGCTTCACCGGACGCCAAACTAGCAAAAAATTGGAATGTACGCGGCAACGTCGGAGTCGGCTTGGGTCAAAGGCGGCGGTCCGCACCGGAGGCGATGACTTCTGCTCCGCCCCAGAGTCCAGACCTGCCGCTGTACTGCGTCCACCAACGCGATGGGCCAAAAACCGAAGTTTCCCTTATATATTCATGTGGTCTATTTGCAGAGCGGTGGCGTAGCTGATTGGGCCACCCTGACTAAGGAGCGCCCATGAGCCGACGGGTACATTCTCCGACCGGTATCTTTGACAGCCTACATTATGGATTCGCGCAAGTGGTGGTTATCCCGACGCCCTTCGGTGACACCGTGCACGTGTCCGGCCAAGTCGCCTGGGACGCCGATCGAAAGATCGTTGGTGCGGGAGATATCGGGCGCCAACTCCGAAAGAGCTTGGAGAACCTCGCTGTCGCACTTGCATCGATAGGCGCAAAACTTGATCAGGTCGGTGCATTGCGGCTCTACATAAAGCAAAGCCATATGCACGAGGGCGAGGCCATCAGTGGCGCACTCAGAGCAATGTTCGGTGACGATCCGCCGTGTGCTACATGGATTGGAGTGCCAAGCCTCGCGAACGATGAATTTCTTGTCGAGGTGGAACCATCTGTAGTTTATCTTGCAAAAGCCTAGACGATTAAACGTCACGCGCATTGCCCGACAACGTCAGCTCCGGGTCATAAGCGGTCATGATGCGCTGCCATCGTTGTATCTGGGACAGCCACTATTGCTTCGGTGCAAGGGCAACGATCTCGACGATGCGATCAAAGGAAATTGCGTGCTTCTCTGAGTATCTCTCAACAATATCGCTTAAGTAGGAGCGAGCGCCGAGTTGGCGGCGCAGCGCCGTGTAAGGTTCCGCGCGGTCCGCACCCAAAATCGCGCCGCGTCCTAATCTCTCGTCGATGATGGCAACGGCATCCGCCATCTTCAGCATGTCGGCGAGCGTCGTGTTAGCCTGCACGCCTGTGCGGTGATCGTGCGCCGCGATCGCATGCTGAGCCTCAACGGGAATGTTGTCGCCAAGCCAGCTGACGGTTACGAGACCGTGCTGGCTCAAGTTGTTGGATGTGTGGAAGTAATCGAGATCATGGCATAGCCCAACGACCTCCCAGAGATCGGCGGAGGCAGAAAAGGTCGGAGCAAGCTCCCGCATGATGTGGGCAACAAAGCGCGAGTGATTGGCTCTTGGCGTGTCGCCCAAGTACTGTTTGACCAATAAGCCCGCATCAAGGACCCTCAGCATTCGACCCTCCGGTCAGCCTGAGACACTCGGTTTTCGCAGTAAGTCAGCTTGATTTGCGATGATGTCCGCTACAGCTGCGACCTTCGCAATTTTCCCGTTCATATAGTCTAGCGATACACGCGCGTGCACCTCATCGTTCGAGCCGACGCATTCCTTGGCGATAACTATACGATAGTCTCGTTGACCGTAGTGGGTCAAAGGCCGCCTTTGCCCGCTCGCAGCGCCCTGTTCGGGTCACCTTCAGGACGCAGGCCTCGCCGCGCATCGACCAAGATCGGCCAAGGGCCCAAAACCGGACCAACTCGCAACATCACGAAACAGGGATTCGGATTGCTCGCGCTTCATCGGCGCCCCATCTCGAATGGATCGCAAAGGGTCCGAAGATGGAACGTTCCGCACTTGTCGCAGGAGCAACCGGCATAGTGGGCAACAACCTTGCCCGACATCTCCTGGAGCGCGGGTGGTCAGTGTCCGGGCTGGCGCGCAGGCCAGGAATTGATATCGCAGGTATGTTGCCGATCGCCGTTGATCTGTTGGATCCAGCGTCGCTCGGATCGGCGCTGCGCGACCTGCATCCCACGCATGTTTTCTTCACCACGTGGCTTGCACAGAAAACGGAGGCAGAGAATATCCTGATCAACTCTGCGATGGTGCGCAACTTGCTGGACGCATTGTCATCTGCCCGGTCGGTCAGGCACGTCGCACTCGTAACCGGCCTCAAGCACTATCTCGGGCCGTTCGAATCCTATGGTCAAAGCAGCTTGATCGCCACGCCGTTTCGAGAGGACCAGCCTCGGCTCGATACTGAGAATTTCTATTATGCCCAGGAAGATGCGGTGTTCGCGGCGGCGAAACGAGACGGCTTCAGCTGGAGCATTCACCGGCCACACACGATCATAGGCTATGCCGTCGGGAATGCCATGAACATGGGCACGACGCTCGCTGCGTATGCCACGATCTGCCGCGAGATCGGACGGCCTTTTCTGTTTCCAGGCTCCGCAACTCAGTGGAACGCGCTAACGGATATGACGGACGCCAGACTGTTGGCCAGACATCTGGAATGGGCGGCCACGACAGATGCTGCCCGCAATCAGGCTTTCAATGTTGTCAACGGGGACGTGTTCCGTTGGAAGTGGATGTGGGGGCGCCTGGCAGCCTGGTTCGGACTGCAGCCAGCAGCGCTTCCGAGCGAGCGCCTTCCGCTTGAGCGACAGATGAGCGACGCTCCCCCGATCTGGTCCGACATCGCCCGGAAGCATCATTTGGCAGAACCGGATCTCAACCGACTGGCGTCTGCGTGGCACACCGATGGGGACCTCGGCCGGCCGATCGAGGTTGTCACCGACATGGGCAAGAGTCGTCGGCTCGGATTCCTCGACTATCAGGCGACGGACGAAAGTTTCTTCGACCTGTTCACGACTCTGCGAGAGAAGCGAATCATACCGTGAACGAGGCGGCTCGCTCGAGGTGTTCGAACCGAGCGGAACTTTCGCTTTGGGATCAACGATAGTCGAGGCGAAGTCAGCGCCGCGTCCGGTTCACCACTGACAGCCGCCGTGACGGTGGACGCCTCGTTGTTCAGCCAGGATCCACCAACTGATCCATCAGAGCTGCATACGCGACGGCCATCTGATCCGCGCCTTCGGCGCCGGAAGCCCGCGTGCCTGCTTCGCAACAGGGCATCTAAGACGGTCGCGAACTCCGGCGCGCTGGCTGGTGCAGACTGCCGCTGCAATCAACGGCCGCCCTGTCAGCCTCCAGCAATTCGATGGCGCATCGGATCATCGAAAGGCTGAGCGCGTCCATTCCCGGCGATATCAATCGGCGGAACTGTTCGATCTCATTGTCGATCTGGTCGCACTTGTTGCACATGTGCATCCCGCTGCTTGCAGGCGGGAGCAACGAGCTCTCAGTCACCCATAGCAGCCCAGGAATCCGAAAAGGTGATTGAGCTTAAAGCCGATCTCCAAGCGGCGTTCCTCGAAAGCCGCATGAAATCGCTTTCAGCCTCCAGACGTCGCATCGGGCGGCTTGCCGACGCACGCAAAAACGCCGCCCGCTTGAAATAAAGCGCAGGCGGCGTCCTTCCAGCCCCGGGAGGGTGAGAGTAAAATCCCGACAAGAGTTAGTCGCCGCGTTGCGTGCCAAGGTTCATCACATCCGGCCATAGCGCGACCTGAAAAGCGATGTGATCAGGATGAATCGTCATCGCGCTCCAGGTTGTCGTTTGAGCATGATCCCTTTCGGAGAACCGATGCACAATTCTCCGGATCATGCTGCAAATCTCAACCTGGCGGCTGCAGTCCCGGCGAGGTCAGCCACTTGTTGACCTCCCCGGCAGCATCGATCTGCCGGGCTTTCCGCAAAAGCTCTGTGCGGCGGATGCCAAGGGGCATCCCTGTGGCCTGCTGACGAAGGTTGAGTGCCTCTTGTGCCAGGCGGTATTCGAATGTCGATGTTGGTTCCGGGGATCGGCGAGCCGACATGTTTGATGCTCCGCTGCGGGGTTGAGCGGGAGCGCAACGCGCGTTCACACCACCGGTAAATGCTGCGGGCCGCTCGGCGGTAGCGAGACAATGCTCCCTTATCTGCTGGATAGCGAGCGCTTTGTTTCGCGTCGCGCAGGAACCCAACCGCAGATGCACGGGTTTGCTGCTGATTGGATCAATCCTCGTCGCTTGAAGTCTCGTTTGAACGATCGACCCGGACCTCTCTGAATTCCGTGGGCCCATCAAGCAGGTGCTGCTTTCTCGTCGATTGGTTCTTCGAGCTCGCGGAACCGTCGGCCCTATCGTCCAGTACCGCACCGGCCAGATGAACCGCGCGCTTTCGTTGGTGAAGCACGCGGCTCCCCTTCGCATCTTCTTTCGTCATTCAGCTGGCCCTCTGAGTTGGAGCGCGACGTTCAGGAGCGCGCCGCGGTCGGTGCCACTCAGCAATCGCGGCAAATATTCTTCAGCTTCGCGGCGGTTCGGGCTTCTTCGTCGAGAAACGGGTCCTTGTAGCCGGACGACGAATCGACGGTGGTTTTGGCGGGCCGCCCTGTTTTGGGAGGAAAAGCCGCATCGTAACAGGAGAGGCGCGCGTTGGCGCTTTCGATCGCACGGCAGTTCGGCTCCGCGGCAAGAGCTGCAGGCGTGGATGTGCCCAGCGCCGATGCCAGCAAAAGCGCCGCGATCCATGTGCCTGGTCGAGCCATCCTCATGCTGAACTCCATCGCTATTTGGTTCCGCTCGCCCAAACGGGGCGCTCGCCGGTCCAGGCCGGTAGAGCATCCCATTCGGACCAGCGCATCCTGCGCTCCTCGCCTCCGACCCTGACGAAAACAAAGGGAGCATCGTCCCGACCTGTTTTCGAACCCACGAAAATCGCCGGAACGCCGTAGGCATCCCTGATCACTGCTGTATTTGCCATTCCCGCCTCCTGTCTCGGTTCACGCCCTGGCTCAAGTCCTTGCTTGAAAGCGGCTCCCATTGAGCGGACCTGCCGCTCATAGAACGGCCACGATCGCGATCAGCAACACGAGGAAGATCGGCACCAATAGTGGTGGCACCAGCCACTCACGAATGTCGAATTTGACCTGATTGGACATCTGACCGCCTTCTTTCGGATGGAGGCGGGAGCGCAAAGCTCTCAGTCACCGATAACAGCCACATCGCGTGCGGTGATGCCGGCTGTGTAGCACCCCCCTCACCAACTAGCGAGGCCAATCTTGGCCGATGGTCGATTGCGACAGGGGTTGCTTCGCGTGACGTTGCGCCCACTACAACAGGCAATCTCCTGGCTTCCGGTGAGCTTGATCGGACGCCAGGTTTGGCAAGCAGGAAAGTGACAGCCAATCAGACCCTTTCGGCGTCATCTCCAGAGACGTATCAGCGTCGAGATACCGATGCTAGATTTCCTGCTCCTGCCCAATAGGAGGACCACATGCCCGATAGCGTCTACAAGGTCATCGAACTGGTCGGTACCAGCACGGACTCATGGGAGAAGGCAGCCGCCAATGCGGTCGAACGAGCTGCAAAATCTCTCCGAGATCTTCGAGTTGCAGAGGTCGTCAAGCTCGATATGCAACTGGATGACAAGGGGAAGGTCGAGGCCTATCGCGCCAAGCTCAACGTATCGTTCAAGTTCGAGGGCTCCTGAGCCTCGGCACCTCGCCCCCACTTGCGGGGCGAGGATGGCTCATTGGAAAAGCGCGTTGCGCGGCGCCCGGCCGGACGATGTCGCCCGTACCGAAAGTTGCCCTGGTCCGACTGGGACGATATGCTTTGATGTGAGGGGCGTGTGGCGCGTGGTGGCCCCATGTACATGGTCATTCGCAAGTACACCAGGGTTCGTTCGGTCGCGGACGCCGCGCGTCGCGCCAAGAGCGGCGTCGGTGAGATCCTGAGGCAATCGCAGGGATTCAGATCCTACCATGTGATGGACGCGGGCGACGGTGTCGGTATCGCCGTGATGATATTTGATGACCGCGAAAGCGCCAACGCAGCGAACGCCAAGATACTCGCCTTTGTTCAGGCGAGTCTTCATGACCTCGATCTTGGGGTTCCCGAAGTCACCACCGGCGAGGTCTTGGTGGACATAGAGCAAAATGGGCTTCGGGTTTGAAAATAGCCCAAACGTCACCAGTTGCGTGGTGGGTGCGGCCGTTGCTCGCGTCATCGACCTGATGTCATCCTCGCGCCTGCACCGATCGCGCCCTGGACATGCGCGCACCGCCCGGCGGGAATATTCGACGGCGCGTGCTTTTCGAGGAGCAGCAACGACATGAAGCAACACACCTCCGAACCATTTTCCACCGCAGCGAACGGCTGGACACCACTCATGCTCATGGGCGTCGTGATGCCGCCCCGGGATCCCGATGAAGACGAGGAGGACGAAGACGACGATGAGGACGGGGATGCTGACGAACCGGCGGTCGTGCGCGAGCCCGACGAAGACTAGACTAGCCCGCATCCGGCAGTCGGCGCTATAATCTCTCTCATGAGCTGGGATGCAAAAGACATAGCGCTTCTCAAAAGGCTCTGGTTCGAAGGACAGAGCGCGGCGCAGATTGCGCGCCCTCTCGGCTGCAGTCGCAACGCGGTCTGCGGCATGCTGACCCGTCTTGGCCTGAAGCGTGGCCACAAGTCGCCCACAGCACGGCCCAAGATAAGGCCGGCCCCGAAGCTGAGGCCGTCGTCGGCACCCTGCCCCCGTCCGGTCACACACAAGGTGTCGTCGAGGAGAGCGGAGAGGCAGCAGCCCAAGGAATTCAGCAGGCAGCAGCTTTACGCCATTCTGGCCGAGGCGGTCAGAAACACCGGCTAAGCGACAACCACGAGCGTCCTTGTGCTCCGTCAGTGTCTTCGCCCAGTTCGATGGGTTCGGGCCAATGCATCTCGTCTCAGGCGAACAGGAAGTCGTTTGCTGTGAGCGAACCTGCGAAGTTGTGCAGAGTCACTTGATCCGCTCCCGCGGTAACGAGGGTGTCAGTTCCGGATTGGGTGATGACGAGATCGTTGAATGAGTGCACGCCCGCCACATTGCTGAACTTGATCCGGTCATGCTGGCTCTGGCTGAAGTCTTCGATGGTGTTCTGGGTCCCGACTGTCGCCGGGCCATCGTCCTTGAACACGAACAGATCTCGGCCGCCATCAGCGCCGCCTAGCAACAATCCGTCACCCCACATCTCATTGCTGACTGTCCCGCCGGGGGCCGCGGTTCCCGCGAACAAGATATCGTCGCCGCCTTCGGCGCAGCCGGATATGGATTCCGCGTCACCAAAGAGAATGTTGCTCGCCGAGCCAGTGCCGAAGTTGCTGCCGCCGACAAGAGTATCGTCGCCGCCCTCGGCGCAGCCGGACATGGATTTCGCGTCACCGAGAAGAATGTTGCTCGTCGAGCCAGGGCCGAAGCTGTCGCCGCCTGCGAAGGCGTCGTTGCCGCCCTGGGCACGGCCGGACATGTCGCCGCCCGCGTCACCGTAGAAGGTGGTGGAGCCAGTAAGGGAGCTGTTGCCGCCCGTGAAGGTGTCATCGCCGCCCCGAGCACAGCCCAACATGTCGCCGCCCGCATCGCCATGGAAAGTGTTGGTAGAGTCGTTACCTCCGGTGAAAATGTCGTCGCCGCCCCGAGCATGGCCGGCCATGTCGCCGCCGGCATCGCCATAGAAAACGTGAGAGGCAAGACTGCCGCCGGTGAAGCCGTCGTTGCCACCCTGAGCATAGCCGGACATGCTGCCGCCCGCATCGCCGTAAAAGGCGTTGGAGGCCTTGCTGGAGCCCGTGAAGGCATCGCCGCCGCCCTGAGCGTGACCTGACATGTTGCCGCCAGCATCGCCATAGAACGTGTTGGAGGAGGGAGCAGGGAGGTCGATGATGCCCGTGAAGATATCGTCCCCGCCGTGAGCATGGCCGGACATGTCGCCGCCGGCATCACCATGGAAAGTATTGAACGAGAAGGCGCCGCCCGTGAAGGTATCGTTGCCGCCCCGAGCGTGGCCCGACATGTTGCCGCCAGCATCGCCATAGGAGACGTTTGAGGTGAAGGCACTGCCCGTGAAAGTGTCGTTGCCGCCCCAAGCATGGCCGGACATGCTGCCGCCCGCATCGCCGTAGAAAGTATTGATGCCGCCACCGCTGCCGCCCGTGAAGGTATCGTCGCCCCCCCGAGCATGGCCGGACATGTCGCCGCCCGCATCGCCATGGAAAGTGTTGGTCGCGGGGCCAGTTCCGCTGAAAATGTCGTTGCCGCCCTTACTGTGGTCGGACATGTCATCGCCCGCGTCGCCGTAAGCGGTGTTGCTCGGGGAAGCGAACGTGAAGGTATCGTCGCCGCCACGAGCAAAATCGAACAAGTCGCCGGCCGCGTCACCGTAGAAAGTGTAGTGGATGGGGGCGCCCCCCGCTAACGAGGGCCCGGTGAAGGTATCGTTGCCGCCCCTCGAAAAATCGAACATGCTGCCGCCAGCTTCGCCGATCAAGATCGTTTGAGTTGGGTCACCCGCGAGGACGTCATCGGTACCCCATTGATGATTGGTCAGATCACCAGGGGTAAATGGAACGCGCTTAAACTTGAACATGGCAAGTTCTCCGCGATTCAGACGACCACCCCAGAACGCGCATGATCCTCAAATCGGAGCGGGATTATTGACGAAGGTCAACTCGCGGGGCGCGACATCAGTTTAGCCGCCAAGCGAACACGGCCTGACTGAACCAAGCGGCCGAGGACGGCCAGGCCGCTTCCGGCTTGTGCTCGGGGTCGACGTCTGCGAGTACGGCGGTCCGGGCGCGAACGCCGACCGGCGTCATCTACGCGACGAGTTGCTTCGCCGCGGCCGAGATCATCACCAGCCCGCCCGTGATGACCGCAACGTCGAGGATCGCGGCGTGGATGTGCACCGGCATCCGTTCGACGAAGGCCTTTGCGAGAAATGCCCCGGGGATTGCGATGCCGCCGATCAGAAGCGCGAAGGCGAGCACCTGCGCCGTCACGGCGCCGGCGAGGCCGAACACCGAGATCTTGATGAGGCCGGTGCCGAGCGAGATCATCGCATCGGTCGCGATCACGGCGGCGCCTTCGAGCCCCGTGGCCATCAACAGCGACAGCAGGATCACGCCGGAACCCGAGGTGCCGCCGACCAGCACGCCGTAGCCGACGGAGCCGGCGGCGAGGCCGGTGTCGCCGATCCGCACGCTGCGCCGTCGCAGCACGCGGCGCAGCGGCACGCTCAGGATCAGCATGGTGCCGATCACGAGCGCCGCGCCCGCACTGGTCAGGCGCGTATAGCCGTAGGCGCCGAGCGCCGTCGTCAGTGCCGCACAGGCGAGCACGATCAGCGCGCGGCGGCGGTCGGCGTAGCGCAGATAAGCGATGGCGCGGCTGAGATTGGTGAACATCGCGGAGATCGCGATGATCGGCACCACGGGCTCGGCGCCGACCATCGGCACCAGCACCAGCGGCATCAGGGCGCCGGTGCCGTAGCCAGCGAGACCACCGATGACCGATGCAAACAACGCCATCGTTGCGACCAGCAGGAGCTGCAGAAGCGAGATGTCGGCGAAGCCTGAGACGATGGTCACGTTGTCTGATCGCGGCTCACGCGGGCCACAGCCTGGTCGGCGATAGCGGCGAGCGCGGCTTCGTCCAGGGGGAAATCCGCCGCGAGCCAGGCGTCCTCCGCGAGCGTCAACACATGTCCGAGCGCGGGTCCTTCGGCCAGACCGCGCGCGATGAAATCGGCGGCCTTGAGCGGAAATTTCGGCGCGATCCAGCGCTGCGGCAGCTCGGCGAGCGCCCGCCAGCGCGACGAGGTGACGTCGCCGCCGTTCCTCGCCCAGCCCAGCAAGACACGATCGTGATAGCGCTCAGGCCCGAGCCGGTAGAGCAGCCGCCGTGCATTGGCTTCGTCCTTGGCGGCCAGGCGCCACCAGCGGTGCCCCATCGAATCCAGTGCCTTGGTTTCGGCGTTGGAGAGCCGCAAGCGCGCAGCGACGCGCTTGGCGTCTTCGGTGACGGCGACCGACAGCGCGGCCAGGCGCCGCGTGCTGCTCGCGGTGAGGCCGAGCTCGCGCTCGATCGCGATCATTGTCGCCAGCGGGCCCGTATAGACGACGCCGCCGATCAGCGCCTGCAGCAATCCGCCCTCGGCCATGGCCAGCACGGCCGCGGCTGCACCGCCGGCCACCAGCAATTTCAGCATCTCCATGCGCACCCGCTCGGCCGAGAGGCTAGCCAGGCCCGCACGTCCGCGGATGCAGGCGAGATAGCCGTCGCGGTCGGGCTCGCCGGCACCAAAAGCGGCGTGGATGCGGAAGAAACGCAGGATGCGCAAATAATCCTCGGCGATGCGCTGGCCGGGATCGCCGATGAAGCGCACGCGGCGGGCTCTCGCATCGGCGATGCCGCCGACATAGTCGTACACGACACCATCGGCATCGACCGACAAGCCGTTCATGGTGAAGTCGCGCCGCTCGGCATCCTTCACCCAGTCGCGGCCGAACGCGACCCTGGCCTTGCGGCCGAAGGTCTCGGTGTCCTCGCGCAGCGTGGTGACTTCATAGGGATGTCCGTCGATCACCAGCGTGACTGTGCCGTGGTCGATGCCGGTCGGCACGCCCTTGATGCCGGCGGACTTGGCGCGCCGCATCACCTCGTCCGGCCGCGCCGTGGTCGCGATGTCGATGTCGCCGGGCAAGAGACCGAGCAGCGCATTGCGGACGGCGCCGCCGACCACCCGCGCCTGCTCGCCATCGGTGCCGAGCAGTTGCAGGACACGCGCGGTCCCGCCTGCGGTCAGCCAGGGCGCATGGGCGAGTAGCGGCTCGGCGCTCATCGATGGGCCCCTATTTTTCTGCGCCCGGCACGAGCTTGCCGTTCTCGATATGGGCGGGAACGTAGGTCGAATCCGGCGGCGCGCCGGAGTACTGGGCAAGGCCGATCAGGCCGGCGATCACGAGCGCGAGCGCGACCAGGGTGAGGCGCGCAACGACGGTGACCGGCCATGAGGAGCGTTCGAACAGGCCTGACCGCGTTGCGGCCAGGAATAGGGCATAGACGGCAAAGGGGATAAGGAAGATTCCGATCTCGGTCAGAACCGTCCGGATCATGATGAATAGATCCGCTCATACAGCACACGCAACATTCCGGCCGTCGCACCCCAGATGTAGCGTTCCGCGAACGGCATCGCGTAATAGGACCGCGCCATGCCGCGGAATTCCTTGCTGTGCACCTGGTGATTCACCGGATCCATCAGGAAGGATAGCGGCACCTCGAACGCATCATCAACCTCGGAATGGTTGATGGTCAGCGAAAATCCGGGCCTGACCTTAGCTACCGTCGGCAGGATGCGGAAGCCGAAGGCGGTGCCGTAGAGATCGAGATAGCCGAGCGGCTCGACGAAGTCCCTGGACAGCCCGACCTCCTCCTCGGCCTCGCGCAGCGCCGCATCCAGCGGCGAGGAATCGGTCGCGTCGATCTTGCCGCCGGGAAACGCGATCTGACCGGCATGGTCGTTGAGATGGGCCGAGCGCTGCGTCAGCAGGATGGTGGGCTCGGGATGGTCGACCACCGCGATCAGGACCGCCGCCGGCCGCACCGGCTGCTCGCGCGCGATGATCTCGAGCATCTTGTCGGTGCCAGGATCGCCCGAGGCGGGAATGATGTTCGGATCGTACAGGCCCGGTGGCACGTCGAAGCCGAGCTTCGCCCGCGAGCGGGCGAAGAAATCCTCGGCTCCCATCGCGACGGGCGCGTTCGTCAGGATAGGCTTGTTCAAATTCAAAGCGCGGCCCTCACCTGCTCCGCATCGGCCATGGCGAAGAATTCGCCGGCCGACTCGACGCCGAACATCGGCTGGCCATCGACCATCCGCTCCTCGCCCATGTCAACCAGATCGTAATAGAGCGCCCTCGTGACCTTGGCCCAGAGGTCGGCGCGGACGTGCAAGTATGGCGTCAGCCCGCCATCCCGTGCCTGCTCGAAACGCAGCCGGTGTCCGGCATCGCAGGTGACCCAGTCATCGACATTGGTGCGGAAGCGCAGCACGCGATGGTTGCCCTCGCCGTCCTTCTGCATCTCGACCGCCATGAACGGCGCATCATCGACGCGGATGCCGACCTTCTCCACCGGCGTGACCAGGAAATGCTTGTCGCCCTCGCGCTTGAGGATGGTCGAAAACAGGCGGACCAGGGCAGGACGTCCGATTGGCGTTCCCAAGTAGAACCAAGTACCATCGGATGCGATTCGGATGTCGAGATCGCCGCAAAACGGCGGATTCCACAGATGCACCGGAGGCAGCCCCTTTTTGGCGCCTTCGGCATTGGCAGCGCTTTTGGCGGCCGCAGTCAGCCCCTCGAGACCGCGATCGGCGCTCTGCCCTTGGTTCGCCATGGTTTGCCCTGACTCTGTGATTGGCACGATTGGTGCAGGTCTACGTTGTACTCGGGTGTGCGGTTCCATCCGGAATAGTCCGGTGTGGAGGTCGCCACTTCGTGATGCCGTACATACCCCGAAGCCGATAAGGTGGGGATAGGTTAATTCAACGAATACATGGCCTTCCTGCAAGTCTAGCATGGGGCCCATGACGTGATGTGATGACGTGACGTGATGACCCGACGTGACGTGCTGACGTGACGATGCAGGCAAGCCGCGTGGCAGGCTGAAGGAGCGAGCGAATGGCGGAGAGTGTCGAGAAACTCGAGGACGGGATCGTCCGTTCGGCCGAGCAGGTGTCGAGCCAGATTCGGGCCGCAAAGGAAGCGATCGCCTCCGTCATCTTCGGCCAGGATCGCGTGATCGAGAACACGCTGGTCACCATTCTCTCCGGCGGCCATGCGCTCCTGATCGGCGTGCCGGGCCTCGCCAAGACCAAGCTGGTGGAGACGCTCGGCGTCACGCTCGGTCTCGACGCCAAGCGCATCCAGTTCACCCCCGATCTGATGCCGTCCGACATTCTCGGCGCCGAGGTGCTGGACGAGAGCACCGCGGGCAGGCGCGCCTTCCGCTTCATCGCCGGCCCCGTGTTCGCGCAGCTGCTGATGGCCGACGAGATCAACCGCGCCAGCCCGCGCACGCAATCGGCGCTCTTGCAGGCGATGCAGGAGCAGCACATCACCGTCGCCGGCGCGCGGCACGATCTGCCCAAGCCGTTCCACGTGCTCGCGACGCAGAACCCGCTGGAGCAGGAAGGCACCTATCCGCTGCCCGAAGCCCAGCTCGACCGCTTCCTGATGGAGATCGACGTCGACTATCCCGATCGCGATGCGGAGCGCCGCATCCTGTTCGAGACCACCGGCGCGGAGGAAACGCTGGCCAGGGGCTCGATGACCGCGGATGCGCTGATCACCGCGCAGCGGCTGATCCGGCGCCTGCCGGTCGGCGATTCCGTCGTGGAGGCGATCCTGTCGCTGGTGCGCTCGGCCCGCCCGGGTCCGGACGCCGGCGAAACCGGCAAGTTCATCGCCTGGGGACCTGGCCCGCGCGCCAGCCAATCGCTGATGCTGGCCGTACGCGCACGTGCACTGATCGACGGACGCCTCGCGCCCTCGGTCGACGACGTGCTCGACCTTGCCGAACCCGTGCTGAAGCACCGCATGGCGCTGACGTTCCAGGCGCGCGCCGAAGGCCGTACGATTCCGGACGTGATCCGGCAATTGAAGACACGGATCGGTTGATGGCAGCGGAGAACGGACGCGCAGCGAAGGAAACACTGGCGATCCGACGTGCCGATGGCGAAAGTCGCACGCTCGCAGCTTCCTTGCCGCGTCTGGTGCTCGAGGCCCGCCGCATCGCCGCCAACGTCATCCACGGCCTGCATGGAAGGCGCCGCGCCGGCGCCGGCGAAAACTTCTGGCAGTACCGCCGCTTCGTCTCGGGCGAGCCGTCGCAGAATGTCGACTGGCGCCGCTCGGCCCGTGACGACCATCTCTATGTCCGCGAGCTCGAATGGGAAGCTTCGCACACGGTCTGGATCTGGCCTGACCGCTCGCCCTCGATGGCGTTCGCCTCGAAGACCGCGCGCGAGTCCAAGCTCGAGCGGACGCTGATCGTGGCCTTCGCGCTGGCCGAGCTGCTCGTCGCCGGCGGCGAGCGCGTCGGCATCCCGGGGCTGATGGCGCCGACCGCAAGCCGCAGCGTGATCGACAGGATGGCGCAGGCGATGCTGCATGACGATGCCGACCGGCTGAGCCTGCCGCCGTCCTTCGTGCCTGCAGCGCTGGCCGAGATCATCGTGCTGTCGGATTTCTGGTCGCCGATCTCCGAGATCAGGACGATGCTCGCAGGGCTCTCCGGCTCCGGCGCGCACGGCACGATGGTGCAGGTCGTCGATCCGGCCGAGGAGTCGTTTCCCTATTCCGGCCGCGTCGAGTTCGTCGAGCCCGAAGGCTTTGGCGTGATCACCGCCGGTCGCGCCGAGAGCTGGGCACAGGACTATACCGCGCGGCTCGCCCTGCATCGCGACCAGATCCGGGCCGAGACCAACAAGCTGGACTGGCTGTTCACGACGCACGCGACCGACCGCTCGGCCGCCGAGCTGCTGCTGTTCCTGCATGCCGGCATGCAGGTGAGCAAGTCGGGCGCCCGCACCACGACGATCAAGGCGGGGCCGGCCGCATGATGGGATTGCCGCTCGCCTTCACCCAACCGCTGCTGCTGATCGGCCTCGTCAGCCTGCCCGTGCTGTGGTGGCTGCTCCGCGTGATGCCGCCGCGGCCGCGCCGCATCGAGTTTCCGCCGACGCGCCTGCTGTTCGACATCGCCCCCAGGGAGGAGACGCCCTCGCGGACGCCGTGGTGGCTGACGGCGCTCCGCCTGCTCGCCGCCGCGCTGGTGATCTTCGCCGCCGCCGGCCCGATCTGGAATCCGCAAACAGGCAGCGCCGGCAGCAAGGCGCCGCTGATGATCATGTTCGACGACGGCTGGAGCGCCGCATCGCACTGGGACGTCAGGATCAGGACCGCCGACGAGCTGATCGCCAATGCCGACAACGACAGCCGCGCCATCGCGCTGGTGCCGCTGTCGGAGCCGAACCGCGACATCACCCTGATGCCGGCGGGTGCGGCGCGCGTCGCGCTGCGGCAACTCGCGCCGAAGCCCTATTCGATCGACCGCGTCGAGACGCTGGCCGCGGTCGACCGTTTCCTCAAAGTCACCGGCGACTGCGAGATCGCCTGGCTCTCCGACGGTGTCGACACCGGCCGCGGCGAAGACTTCGTGCAGGGCCTCGGCAAGACCATCGGCGATCGCAGCCTGACCGTGTTCGAAGGCGGCACCTCCTCGCCGCTGGCGCTGGTCGCGGCCGAGAACGCTGCGGCGAAGATGACCGTGAAGGTGCTGCGCACCGACAGCGGCATCGCGGTCGGCACCGTGCGCGCACTCGACCAGAAGGCCTCGCCGATCGGAGAAGCGCGCTATTCGTTCGGCCCGCAGGACAAGGAGACCGAAGCCGCATTCGATCTGCCGGTCGAGCTGCGCAACGACATCACCCGGCTCGAAATCTCCGGCGAGCGCTCCGCCGGCGCGGTGCAGCTGCTCGACAAGCGCTGGCGCCGCCGCGCCATCGGCATCGTTTCGGGCTCGACCAGCGAGACCGCGCAGCCGCTGCTGGCGCCGACCTTCTATCTCACCCGCGCGCTGGCGCCGTTCGCCGACGTCCGGCTTGCCGACAAGGGCTCGCCGCAACAGGGCATCACACAATTTCTGGACCAGAAGCTGCCGATGATCATCCTCGCCGATGTCGGCACCATCTCCCCTGAACTCCGCGAGCGCCTCAATGCCTGGGTCGACCAGGGCGGCGTGCTGGTGCGGTTCGCCGGCCCCCGGCTGGCACAGGCCGAGGACGACCTCGTGCCGGTCAAGCTGCGCAAGGGCGGCCGGACGCTCGGCGGCAGCCTGACCTGGGAGAAGCCGCAGCATCTGGCCTCGTTCGCGGCCGACGGCCCGTTTGCCGGCGTCGTGGTCCCCAAGGACGTCACCGTGAGCCGCCAGGTGCTGGCGGAGCCCGACGCCGTGCTCGCCACCAAGAGCTGGGCCTCGCTGGAAGACGGCACGCCGCTGGTGACCGGCGAGCATCGCGGCAAGGGCCTCGTCAGCCTGTTCCACGTCAGCGCCGACATGCGCTGGTCGGACCTGCCGATGTCGGGCACTTTCGTCGAAATGCTGCGGCGGGTGGTCGACATGTCCGGCTACACCGCCAAGCCCGGCGCCGGCGTTGCCAGCGAGGCGACCACTGAAACGGTGGCGCCGCTGCACATCCTCGACGGTTTCGGCGCGTTCGGCCCGCCGCCGGCGACCGCAAAACCACTACCTGCCGATTATCGCGATCGGGCCACACCCGATCATCCGCCGGGCTTCTATGGTCCGGCAGAAGGACCGCTTGCCGTGAACACGCTTGCTGCCGCCGACCGCATCGCGGCCCTGAACACCGCGAGCCTGCGCGCCCGGCACGCCACCTACACCAATGCCGAACCGCGGGACCTGCGCGGCTGGCTGCTGTCCACCGCGCTCGCCCTGTTCCTGGTCGACGCCATCATCGTCGCGGTGCTCGGCGGCGGGATTGCCGCGCTGCTGCGCCGCCGCGCCGCGCCCGCAATGATCGTGTTCGCCCTGGCACTCGCCGGCCTGATGTCGTTTGCGCCGACGCCGGCGCGCGCCGACAGCGCCGCGGACGAGTTCGCGATGAAGGCGGTGTCGCAGACGCGACTCGCCTATGTCGTGACCGGCAATTCCGACGTCGATTCCATCGTCAAGGCGGGGATGAACGGGCTGACGCTGTTCCTGGCCCAGCGCACCGCGCTCGAGGCCGGCGATCCCGTCGGCATCGACCCGGCGCGCGACGAGCTCGCCTTCTTCCCGCTGATCTACTGGCCGATCGTGCCGGGCGCACCGAAGCCGCCGCAGGACGCCATCAACAAGATCGATGCCTACATGAAGCAGGGCGGCACCGTGCTGTTCGACACCCGCGACGCGATCGAGGCGCCGCCCGGCGCGAACGGGGCGTCGCAGACCCCGGGCATGCAGACGCTGCGCGAGATACTCTCCTCGCTCGACGTGCCCGAGCTCGAGCCCGTGCCGCGCGAGCACGTGCTGACCAAGACCTTCTATCTGCTGCGCGACTTCCCGGGCCGCTTCACCGCCGGCCAGACCTGGGTCGAGACCTTGCCGCGCGAAGAGGACGAGGACAGCGCGCAGCGGCCGGCGCGCGGCGGCGACGGCGTCTCGCCGATCATCATCACGTCGAACGATCTCGCCGGCGCCTGGGCGGTGCGGCCCGACGGACAGGCCATGCTGCCAGTGACCGGCGGCGACCCCCGCCAGCGCGAATTCGCCTACCGCGCCGGCGCCAACATCGTGATGTACACGCTGACCGGCAACTACAAGGCCGACCAGGTGCACGCTCCGGCGCTGATCGAACGGCTGGGGCAATGATGCGAGCTTTGAAATTCGATATCCGTCAAACAGAAGCCGTCATGCCCGGGCTTGTCCCGGGCATCCACGTTCTTCGTGCCATGTGGCAAGGCGTGGATGGCCGGGACAAGCCCGGCGATGACGATGCCGAGAGAGTGACGCCATGAACTACGGCATCGCATTCACGCCACTTGTTCCCGCGATCGTGCTGTGGCTCGCGCTCGCCGCGATCGTCGTCATTGCGCTGGTGCTGCTGCTGGCACGCGCGCGCGGCGCCGCGGTGCGCGTGGCCGCGCTGGCGCTGGTCCTGCTGGCGCTCGCCAATCCCTCCTTCACCCGCGAGGACCGCGATCCCCTCACCTCGGTGGCGGCCGTCGTCGTCGACAAGAGCCCGAGCCAGAATTTCGGCAACCGCAACCGTGAGGCCGCCCAGGCGCAGGAAGCGCTGGTCGACAGCCTGAAGAAAATCAAGGGCCTCGAAGTCCGCGTCGTCGAGGCCGGACAGGCCGACGGCGAGACCGACGGCACGAAACTGTTCGGCGCCCTCGCCTCGGCCTTGGCGGACGTGCCGGTCGACCGCGTCGCCGGCGCGTTCCTGATCACCGACGGCCGCGTCCACGACATTCCGGCGAACGCCGCCGCGCTCGGTTTCCAGGCGCCGGTGCACGCGCTGGTCACGGGACAGAAGGACGAGCGCGACCGCCGCATCGCGATCACGGCGGCTCCGCGCTTCGGCATCGTCGGGCAGACCCAGACCATCAACTACCGGCTCGACGACCAGGGCGTCTCCGGCGAGCGCGCCAGGGTCACGATCCGCCGCGACGGCGAGGTCATCAACGAGCGCACGCTGGGAAGCGGCCAGGCCGCCAGCGTCGATGTCGACATCAAGCATGCCGGTCCGAACATCGTCGAGATCGAGGCCTCGCCGCTCGAACGCGAATTGACGCCGGTGAACAACCGCGCCGTCGTCGCCATCGACGGCGTGCGCGACAAGCTGCGCGTGCTCCTGGTCTCGGGCGAGCCGCATTCGGGCGAGCGCACCTGGCGCAATCTGCTCAAATCCGACGCCAGCGTCGACCTCGTCCACTTCACCATCCTGCGCCCACCGGAGAAGCAGGACGGCACGCCGATCAACGAATTGTCGCTGATCGCGTTTCCGACGCGCGAGCTGTTCCAGCAGAAGATCAACGAATTCCAGCTGATCATCTTCGACCGCTACGCCCGTCAGGGCGTACTGCCGATCGCCTATTTCGACAACATCGCGCGCTATGTCCGCTCGGGCGGCGCGGTGCTGGTCTCGGCCGGGCCCGACTACGCCTCCAACACCAGCATCTGGCGCACGCCGCTGGATTCGGTGCTGCCGGCCGAGCCGGTCGGCGTGACGGAAAAGCCGTTCTATGCGCATCTGTCCGACGTCGGCAAACGCCATCCGGTCACGCGCGGGCTGGAGGGCTCGGCGAGCGAGCCGCCGCACTGGAGCCGGTTCTTCCGCACCGTCGACACCCGCAATGCCGTCAACCCGCCCGTCATGACCGGCGCCGACGGCAAGCCGCTTCTGTTCCTGTCGCGCTTCGGCGAGGGCCGCGTCGCGCTGCTGCTCTCCGATCACATCTGGCTGTGGGCGCGCGGCTATGAGGGCGGCGGACCACATCTCGATCTGCTCAGGCGGACGTCGCACTGGCTGATGAAGCAGCCTGATCTGGACGAGGAAGCGCTGCGGCTCCAGGTGCAGGGCAAGGACCTCGTCGTGATGCGTCAGACCATGGCGGACAGCGTCCAGCCGGTGAGCGTGACCTCGCCATCGGGCGTGTCGCACGACTTGACGCTGGCTGCTGCCGATCCCGGCGAGTGGCGCGCCAGCCTGCCGGCGAACGAGCTCGGCCTGTGGCAGGCGACCGACGGCACGCTGAAGGCGCTGATCAATGTCGGCCCGACCAATCCGAAGGAGTTTTCGGAAGTCACCTCCACGGTCGATACCTTGAGGCCGCTGACGCAGGCAACGGGCGGCGACGCCGTGCGCGTGGCCAGTGGCTCCAGCGTCGAGCTGCCGCGCATCCTGCCGGTGCGCTCGGCCAGCGTGTTCCACGGCGACGGCTGGATGGGCGTGCGGATGCGCGACGCCAGCGTGGTGAAGGGCGTCGGCGTGCTGCCGATCTTCTCCGGCCTGATCGGCCTGTTGCTGCTGCTCGGCGCCTTCGCCGCGACCTGGGTCCGCGAGGGGCGCTAGTTGCCCGAACGACACATCGGACAGGCCGACTGCATGCGCAGCCCGACCAGCCGTTGACATCTGCAGACCGATCGAGCGATGTTACATTATAACGTCGCGACATCAGGAATTGATGCCCCGCGACGTGGGGGTGGCGTTTCCAGATGAAGTGGTTCCGGTCGCATATCAGGCACGGCGCCCGGCTCGCGTTGTTCGCGATGCTGGTGCAGTTCGCGCTGACATTCGGCCACAGCCACTGGTTCGCGCACGCTGCGCCCCTCGCCCAATCCTCGCTGCAGCAGACCGACGGCTTCAAAGACAGTGCCAAGGATCAAGCTGCGGTCGACCGCGCAGCCGTCCAGAAACAATCGCCCGCCGGACCCGACCGCGAGCATCCCGCCGACGACAATTGCGCGATCTGCGCCGTCGTCGCGATGGCGGGCACGATCCTGTTCGCGACGCCGCCTCTGTTGCAGCTGCCGCAGGCGATCGAGCTGCTCCGCCGCACCACGGATGCCGAATTCGTCCATCTGAGATCCGCAGGCACAGCATTCCAGCCTCGCGCCCCTCCCGCGTCCTGACTTCCAACGCTTGATCACGCCCAGCCTCGCCGCTTGCAGGCGAATGGCCGGGACAAGTTGAAGTCGAATTCCGTCGCGCCGCGACGGCAGGCCGCCTCCGATCAGCAGACCATCATCCGGACGGCGCCTGACTGGAATCAGGACAATGTCATTCAAATCGCGACGCGCGCAACGTCTTGGCGGAGCAAGCCTGCTCCTGCTCGGCGCTGCCGCCACGCCCGCCTTCGCTCAAGAGCCGGCCCAAGACAAATCATCGACGGAAATCCCAGCCGTCACCGTGACGGCGCCGAGCCCGATCGTGCGCAGAGCGGTGGTGCCGTCCCGCAACGCCGGCCGCGGCACGCGGACCGCGCGGGTGCGCAGCCGCGAGCAAACGGCGGAAGCAACGCCGGCAGCCCCGGCGCCTGCCGCGCCTCAGCAAGGCGTGCTGCCGATCGTGACCGATCAGTTCGCGACCGTCACCGTGGTGCCGAACGAGGAGATTCGCCGCAACGGCGGCGGCACGCTCGGCGACCTCCTGTTCTCGAAGCCGGGCATCACCGGCTCTGAATTCGCACCCGGCGCATCCAGCCGCCCTATCATTCGCGGCCTCGACACCAACCGTGTTGGCATCGTCGAGAACGGAACGGGCAGCAACGGCGCGTCCGACCTCGGCGAGGATCACTTCGTGCCGATTGATCCGCTGGCAACCAACCAGGTGGAGGTCATCCGCGGACCGGCGACGCTACGCTACGGCTCCACCGCGATCGGCGGCGTGGTCAGCGCAACCAACAATCGAATTCCAGATGCCTTGCCCTCCTGCACGGCGCCCTTTCCGACTTACGGACTCCCGACCAAGGCGCCGCTGGCAAACGTCGGATCGCCTGGCTGCATCACCGCGGAAACACGGACGGCAGTGACGTCGGTCGATCGCGGGGTCGAAGGTGCCATGCTGCTCGACGCCGGCGGCGGTAACTTTGCCGTCCATGCCGATGCCTTTGGCCGCAAGGCCGGCGACTACAACATCCCGAGCTACCCGTTCTTGACCGACCCGACGCTGCCGTTCAACGGACGCCAGCCGAATTCGGCATCGCAGGCCTACGGCGGATCTGTCGGCGGCTCCTACATCTTCGATGGCGGCTACGTTGGCGCGGCGATCACGCAGCATAACGCGCTCTACCACATTCCCGGTATCGAAGGCAGCGAGTTCCTGACGCGGATCGACGGACGACAAACAAAGTTCACGACAAAAGGCGAGTATCGGCCGGACGCTGCGGCGATCGATGCGATCCGGTTCTGGGCTGGGGCCACCGACTATAAACACGATGAGATCGGGCTCGCCGACTCTGCCGATCTCACCTCCCTCGGCGTGAGACAAACCTTCACCAACAAGGAACAGGAAGGCCGCGTCGAGGTCCAACTTGCGCCGTTCGACGTCCGCTTTGCTGCGCTGACCACCGCTGTGGGCGTTCAGGCGTCGCACCAGAAGCTGACCGCGCCGAGTCCGGACGATCCAGGTAGCCCGATCAACGGACTATTCGATCCGAACAAGAACACAAAGGTCGCCGGGTACATCTTCAACGAGTTCAAGTTCAGCGAAGCCACCAAGGCTCAGATCGCCGGGCGCGTCGAGAACGCAAGGTTGAGCGGAACGGCGCCAGCCTTCGTCCCCGATGTGTTCGACCTCACTGTCGATCCTGCCGCGATCGGCCCCGCATCGGCGGTCAACCGCAACTTCACGCCGGTGAGCGGGAGCATCGGCCTGATCCACAACCTTCCTTGGGATCTGGTCGCGAGCATTACCGGCCAATATGTCGAGCGTGCGCCGAAACCGGCGGAATTGTTTTCGCGCGGCGGCCACGATGCCACCACTACTTTCGACATAGGCAATCCCAATCTCGGCATCGAGACCGCCAAGTCGGTCGAGGCGGGACTGCGACGGGCGGTAGGGCCGCTTCGCTTCGAAATCACCGGCTACTACACCAAGTTCAACGGTTTTATCTACCGGCGCCTGACCGGCAACACGTGTGAGGACGGCGTTTGCCAGCTTGGCGCGGGCCTCGAACTGAATCAGGCGGTCTATTCGCAGCGCGACGCGACATTTCGTGGCGGCGAATTCCAGTTCCAGTACGACGTAATGCCGGTCTGGAACGGGATCTGGGGCATCGAGGGTCAGTACGACATCGTGCGCGCGACCTTCGACGACGGCACCAACGTGCCACGCATTCCGCCCCAGCGGCTGGGCGGTGGTGTGTACTATCGCGACGCCGACTGGTTTGCCCGGATCAACCTGCTGCACGCGTTCGCGCAAAACGACATCGCACCGATCGCGGAGACGCCGACGCCCGGCTACAACCTGCTGAAGGCCGAGGTCAGTTACAGGACGAAGCTCCATCAAAGCTGGTTCGGCGCGCGCGAGATGTATGTTGGGCTCGTCGGCAACAACCTGCTGAACGAGAACATCCGCAATGCCGTCTCCTTCAACAAGGACCAGGTGCTGTTGCCCGGAATCGGCGTGCGGGCGTTCGCGAACTTCAAGTTCTAGCACTTATACGCCATGAATTGTGCGGGAGGGGCTAGGTTCTGTACTCAAACCCCTTGCGAGTGACGAGGCGGAGTGATTCAAGGCTTCCCAAAAGGGAGGTCCTGATGGCCCGCTTTGATCTTTCAGACGCCGAGTGGACAATCATCTCTCCGCTGTTACCTGGGGCGGAAGGCAAGAAGAATGGCCGGCCGCGGCCGGATGATCGCAAGGTGCTCAACGGCATCTTCTTCGTCCTGCGTACGGGGACACCCTGGCGCGATCTGCCGGAGCGCTATGGCCCTTACACAACAGCCTACAACCGCTTCAATCGATGGGCCAAGAAGGGCAT
>NZ_JACEGD010000063.1 GCF_016031635.1 Bradyrhizobium diversitatis | reverse complement strand
TCGATCCAGTCCCAATCGACCTTGCCGGCAAGCTGAACCAGCTCGTGCTTCATATTGATGATCTGGTCCAGCCTGGCCCGGAACAGATCGCCCGATTCCGTCGTCCTGTGCTTCTTCGGTCGCATCGCCACCTCCGATGCGACGACGGAATCATGACTGGCGATTCGACGGAATCCTGAAAATGAAATTGCAAGGTTCCGATGCCCCAAGCATCAAAACCCTGCAATCGCAAAACAGCCCACAAAGACAAATGCGATTCTAGCTCAATCGCTTAGCCGCTCTTCACGGACGACTAACTGCCATTCTCGCCTTCGCAGGGAATGACAGTGTCAGGCTGGGATAGGGTGGAGAACGCCGCCCCTACTTCACCGCCCCAAAGCGGCTGTCGAACGAATTCGACTGCACCACTGGTGCGGCGCCCATGATCTGCGTCGCTTCGCCCGCGCCATCCGAGAGCGAGGGCTTCAGCGCCGGACGCGTCGCGGCAAGGCGCGTGTCCGGCTTCGCCGGTTCGGCGGGCTTGGCAGCGACGGCAGAAGGCTTCGGCGCATCCTTGGCCGTGTCCTTGGACTTGTCATGCCCCGGCACGAAGCGGGTCACTGCGGCCTTGAGCCTCGATGCTGCCGTGGGCGGCGTCACGGAGGTCTGGGCCGGCGCCACCGACGCCGTGGCCTGCGGCGGAGGCGTGGTCGCCGTGGTATCGGCGGTGCCGAGGCCCATCTTGCGGCCCAGGTTCGAGAAGAAGCCGCCGCCTTGTGTTTTCTCGGCTTGCGATTTCTCAGCCTGGGGCTTCTCCGCCGGCGCAACTGCGGCGACGCGCGTGGTTGCGGGCGCGCTGACGGCCGTGACCGGCTCTTCCTGCGGCGCAGGCGCGGACGCGACCGCGTCGAGATTCGGCTTGGGCGGATTGACGTGGCCGGGGATCGTGCCCGGCGCCTTCGCCATCGCCAGCATCTGCAGCGTGGTGCCTTCGGCACCTTCGGAGAGGCCGGTCGAGCCTTCCGGAATCTTGGCGGCGAACACCTTGTTCATGCCGCCGTCGATGCCGGTGTTCATGCGTGCCACCGGCGTGCCCTTGGCGACGAGCCTGGCGTATTCCGTTTCGTCCTTGGCCTGCTTCCCGCGCACGGCCTCGGCGATCTCCTCGGGGATCACATAGGCCGGGCATTTTGCCGAGGCGTCGAACACCGGATCGCGCTTGGCGTCCGCCGGCTTCGCGGCGTCGAACACGTATTTCTTCTCGCAGAAATCGACCTTCGGCTCCTGCCGCGTCACCTCGAAATGATCATAGCCTTCCTTGATCATCTTCCAGAACGGCATGTTCGGATTGTTCCGGTGCCTCGCCATGTTCACCGGCGTCATCTTGAACGGATAGGCCTGCAGCTGGAACGCCTTCTGGCCGCCGAAGAAGGATTCGCGCCCGAGCGAATAGATCTCCGCGATTTGCTCGTCCGTCATCGCGTAGCAACCGCGCGATGAGCAATCGCCATGCACCATCAGCTGCGAGCCGGTGCGCCCCAAAGCCTTGTCGAACGCGTTCGGATAGCCCGTGTTGAAGGACAGGTAATAGGCCGATTGCGGATTCATCTGGCTCGGGTTGATCGAGTAGAATCCCTCCGGCGCCTGGCGGTCGCCTTCGCGCACCTTGGGGCCGAGGTCGCCGGACCAGCGGCAGATCGGATAGGTCTTGAGCAGCGCGAACTTGCCTGACCGGGTCTGCTTCCAGACCTCGAGCTCGGCCTCCTGCTTGAACAGGCGGACCAGGATCGGCGATTGCAGGTCCATGTCCTTCTCGGCCATCGCAGCGATCAGCTTCGGCGGCACCGGCTGGTTGGCCTTGGCGTTGGTCGCGAGCGAGATCTGGTCGCTGTTGCAGCCGGACAGCAGGACGCCGGCCGTCATCAGCGCAACCGAAGCCAAGAGCGCGCGAGCAAACGAACGAGAAATCAAGATGGACCCCACACCGTGCCGGGCTTTGAAGCGAACCCCAATTCTTCTGGAGCATGATCCGACCGGCGAACCGGACCCGTCATGACGGGCTTTTTCAGCTCACGCCCCAGCGCTTGTGCCCTGAAGCCATTGATTAAAATTCTAACCTCTGGGTCATGTGGTCGCAACCCGAGCGGGGATCACGAGGGCGTTGGCCCAAAGCTGTGGTCAACAGAGACTTAAACTGGGCCGGAACTTGGACCGCGCGGCCACACCGCCACTGAGATCGCCGATTTGGGCAAAAAAAGGGTTAATGCGGGGTTACCGTCTCGCTCTTCACCTCCCCGCTTGCGGGGGAGGCCGGGAGGGGGCTCGCGCCGCATTGGGAATGTCGCGAGAGGAGACACCCTCTCCCCAACCCTCCCCCGCAGGCGGGGGAGGGAGCGCACCGCCGTTGCGGCGCTAAAACGGGCGAATCAGCCCAGTTTCCGGCCGATATCGAGGAATTTCTGCCGCCGCTGCTTGCGGATGGCGTCGGCGTCGAGGTCCCGGAGCTCGTCGAAGGCCTTGGCGATGGCTTCGCCCGTGGTGGCGATCATGGCCGCGGGGTCGCGATGGGCGCCGCCGACCGGCTCCTTCAGGATCTGGTCGATCACGCCGAAGCGGAGCATGTCCTGGGCGGTGATCTTCATGTTGTTGGCGGCTTCCTGCGCCTTGGTGCCGTCGCGCCAGAGGATGGAGGACGCCGCCTCCGGCGAGATCACGCTGTAGATCGCGTGCTCCAGCATCAGGACCTTGTTGGCGGTGGTGATGGCGATGGCGCCGCCCGACATGCCCTCGCCGGTGATGATGGCGACGTTCGGCACGGTCAGCGCCAGGCAGGCGTCAGTCGAGCGCGCGATCGCCTCGGCCTGGCCGCGCTCCTCGGCGCCGATGCCGGGATAGGCGCCCGCGGAATCGGCGAGCGACAGCACGGGCAGGCCGAAGCGCTCGGCCATCTCCATCAGCCGCACGCATTTGCGATAGCCTTCGGGCCGCGCCATGCCGAAATTGTGCCTGATACGGCTGTCGGTGGAATCGCCCTTCTCCTGGCCCATCACGCAGATCGGCTCGCCGCGGAAGCGGCCGAAGCCGGCGACCAGCGCCTCGTCCTCGCCGAACTTGCGGTCGCCGGCGAGCGGGGTGAATTCGGTGATCAGGCCCTTGATGAAGTCGTTGAAATGCGGCCGCTGCGGATGCCGCGCGACCAGCGTCTTCTGCCACGGCGTCAGGTTCTGATAGAGGTCGGCCAGCGCCTGCGCCGCCTTGTCCTCGATCCGCCCGATCTCGTCGCTGATGTCGGTGCCGGACGCCGCGAGCGCCCGCAATTCGTCGACCTTGGAGTCGAGCTCGGCGACGGGCTTTTCGAAGTCGAGATAGCTGCGCATCTGGTCTTGCATCAACTCAATATAGGGGGACGGGGCCTTGGAGCGAAGCGAGCTTAGGGTTGCGAAAGGAAGTGTAGCGTCTTCAATGGTTTGGCTTGTGCGCTCGTGTGGCGCCAGCCAAATCAATCGGTGAGGCCCCGGCTCTTTCTGCGGAGATGCGGCCGAAGTCAAGGCGGTTCATGGGTCGCCGTAGCCCGGATGAGCGAAGCGATATCCGGGGCAGGTCGTGCCTTGGGCACAATCCCGGATGTCGCTTCGCTCATCCGGGCTGCGACAGCCGCGTCCGGGGCACGAGACCCGTCTACTTCTCCGCCAGCGGGTGCAGGTCGCGCACCAGGCTCTTCAGCCGCTCCTCGACCACATGGGTGTAGATCTGCGTCGTGGAGATGTCGGTATGGCCGAGCAGCGTCTGCACGATGCGCAGATCTGCGCCGTTGTGCAGCAGGTGGCTGGCAAAGGCGTGGCGCAGCACGTGCGGGGAGACCAGCCGGGCCTGCAGGCCGGAGGCGACCGCGAGCTCTTTCAGATCGCGGGCGAAATGCTGCCGCGTCAGATGTCCGCTCTCGCCGAAGGAAGGAAACAGCCATTTCGAGGCGGCGAGGCTGTCTTTCTTCTTCTCGGTCTTTGCCGCCTCCGTCGCGGCGAGGTAATCCGCCATCGCCTGCCGCGAGGCCTCGTTGAGCGGCACCAGGCGCTCCTTGTTGCCCTTGCCGCGCACCACGATCATGCGCGCGTCGCGCTTGGCCGCCGAGCGCGGCAGCGCCACCAGCTCGGAGACGCGCAGGCCCGTGGCGTAGAGCACCTCGAGCAGGCAATAGAGCCTGAGAGCGCGCAGCCGCTTCGCCGGCGAGGCCTCTTCCGCCTCGCTCAACTCCTTGGCGCGGCGGAGCATGCAGTCGACATCCGCGATCGACAGCACCTTGGGCAGGCCGCGGCCGCGCTTGGGGCCGGACAGGATCGCGGCTGGATCGTCGCCGCGGATGCGCTCATTGAGGAGAAAGCGGTAGAGATGCCGCATCGCCGACAGGCGGCGGGCGACGCTGGTGGATTTGAAGCCGCGGATGTCGAGATCGGCGAGATAGTCGCGCAGCGTCTGCGTTTCCGCGGCCACAAAATTGTGGCCGACGCGGCCCACAAATTCCGAGAAATCGGTGAGGTCGCGGCGATAGGCGTCGAGCGTATTGGGCCCTGCGCCCTGTTCCGCCGCGAGCATGTCGAGGAACAGGCCGATGAGCTTGGCGTCTGAGGGCTTGGTGGGCATGCCTCGGAGGCTAGCGCCTATTTCTTGAGAAATTTATCCGGCGGGATCGTCACCGTCATTTCCCGTGGCTTGGGATTGACGAAGTTCGCCAGCGCAAAGACCACGCCATAGACGATGCCGGCGATCACGGCGACGACCGTCAGGAAGCGGAACAGGCTGGGCATCGTTCTGGGGTCTCGGGCAGAGGACTTGGATAGGGGTCTTGGATAGGGGTCTTGCGTAGGTCTTGGCAGCCAAATTAACCAATGGAATCATCCAACATGTTCGCCGTTTCGTGGCAAGAGTCCTCTGGCGAGGGCCCCCATGGGATCGTATAGGTGGCCAAAGCCTGCCGCCCCCGGCGGCAGTTCGAGCGAGATCCAATCGAGCGAGACAATGTCCGACGCCGCGGTGCCAGCACAAGCGACCCCTGAGGCCGACATCCTGTCGGCCCTCGGCGCGCGCTCGATCGTGCTGGTCGGCATGATGGGGGTGGGCAAGTCCACCATCGGCCGGCGGTTGGCGGCGCGGCTTGGCCTGCGATTTCTCGATGCCGATGTCGAAATCGAGGTGGCCCACGCCGGCATGACCATCCCGGAAATCTTTGCGACCCATGGCGAGCCCTATTTTCGCGACGGCGAGGCCCGCGTGATCGCGCGCCTGCTCGAGGGCGGGCCGATCGTGCTGGCGACCGGTGGCGGCGCTTTCATGCGCGAGGAGACGCGCGCGCGGATCGCGGCGAAGGCCATCTCGATCTGGCTGAAGGCGGACCATGACGTCATCATGCGCCGCGTGCGGCGCCGTGCCGACCGTCCGCTGCTTCAGACCGCCGATCCCGAAGGAACCGTGACGCGCCTTCTCGCCCAGCGCGAGCCGGTCTATGCCAATGCCGACCTCACCATCGCCTCGCGCGACGTGCCGCACGACCGGATCGTCGAGGAGTGCATCGAGGCGCTGCACGCCCATCTCTGCGGCGGACAGGCCGCCCAACCACCTGCCGACGTTGCGAGTGCCGTACGATGACTGCGCCGTTGAAACATTCCGATCCAGTCAAGGTCGACGTCGCGCTCGGCGACCGCGCCTATGACATCGTCATCGGCCGCGGCGTGCTGTCTTCGCTTGGGGAACGGGTCGCAGCCTTGCGGCCGGGCGTGCGCACGGCCATCGTGACCGACCGCACCGTCGCGAAATACTGGCTCGAGGCGGCCGAAGCATCGCTTGCCGCAAGCAACATCCCGACATCGCGGATCGTCGTCGAGGAAGGCGAGATCTCCAAGACCTATGCGGGCCTCGAAAAGGTCAGCGAAGCCCTGATCGCTGCCAGAATCGAGCGCAACGATCTCGTCATCGCACTCGGCGGCGGCGTCGTCGGCGATCTCGCGGGCTTTGCCGCGGCGATCCTGCGCCGCGGCGTCGATTTCGTGCAGGTGCCGACCTCGCTTCTCGCGCAGGTCGATTCATCCGTCGGCGGCAAGACCGGCATCAACTCGCCGCAGGGCAAGAACCTGTTAGGGGCCTTCCACCAGCCGGTGCTGGTCATCGCCGACACCGCCGTGCTCGACACGCTGTCGCCGCGCCAGTTCCGCGCCGGCTATGCCGAGGTCGCCAAATACGGCGTGCTCGGCGACGAGGCCTTCTTCACCTGGCTGGAAAAGAACCATTCCGACATCTTCAAGGGCGGCTCGGCGCGCGAGCACGCGATCGCGACCTCGTGCCGCGCCAAGGCGGGCGTCGTCTCGCGCGACGAGCGCGAGACCGGCGAGCGCGCGCTGCTCAATCTCGGTCACACCTTCGGTCACGCGCTGGAAGCGGCGACCGGCTTCTCCGACCGTCTGTTCCACGGCGAGGGCGTCGCGATCGGCATGACGCTGGCGGCGCAGTTCTCGGCCAGGCTCGGCATGATCGGCGAGGCCGATGCGATGCGCGTCGAACGGCACCTGATCGAGGCCGGCCTGCCGACGCGCCTGCAGGACATCGCCGGTTTCGCGCAGGAAGGACTTGCCGATGCCGATGCGCTGATGGCGCTGATGGCGCAGGACAAGAAGGTCAAGCGCGGCAAGCTCACGTTCATCCTGCTGGAGGCCGTGGGACGCGCGGTGATCGCCAAGGACGTCGAGCCGACCTTGGTGCGCGATTTCCTGCAGTCGAAACTGTCGCAGTGATGGCGGGACCGTTCAGGCCGGCCGTCCGCGAAACGGCCGGGAATGCCGAGGCGGTCGCGAGGCAAACATGAGTTCGATCTCGATCAATCTGCTGCTGGCGGTCCTCTTGCTCGCCGCCAATGCGTTTTACGTGGCTGCGGAATTCGCGCTGGTGAAGAGCCGCGGCTTTCGCGTCAAGGCCATGGTCGAGCAGAACCGCTTCGGCGCGCGCCTGCTGCAGACGATGATGGGAAACATCGAATCCTATCTCGCCTGCTGCCAGCTCGGCATCACCATGGCCTCGCTCGGTCTCGGCTGGATCGGTGAGCCGACCGTGTCGGCGCTGCTGAGTCCGATCCTCCAGCCGCTCGGTCTGTCGGAGGCCACGCTGCACTTCGTCTCGTTCGTGGCGGGTTTTCTGGTTTTCTCCTCGCTGCACATCATCATCGGCGAGCAGGTGCCGAAAACGCTTGCGATCAGGGAGCCGATGCCGGTGTCGCAGTGGATCGCCTATCCGCTGCATGTCTCCTACCTGGTGTTCTATCCGTTGAGCTGGTGTCTCAACGCGGCTTCGAGCGGGATCCTGCGTCTGATCGGGGTCCAGGAGTTTTCGCAGCACGAGATCCTGACGGATTCCGAGATCGAGGGCCTGGTCGAGGAATCGGCCGTGCACGGCAAGATCGAGAGCGGCGAGGCCGAATACATTCACAACGTCTTCCGCCTTGGCGAGCTGACCGTGTCCGACGTGATGGTTCATCGCACCGCTATGGTGATGATCAATGCCGATCTGCCGCCGGACGAGCTGGTGCGCGAGGTGCTGGCCACCGAATACACCCGCATTCCGCTGTGGCGCGACAAGTCGGAGAACATCATCGGCATCCTGCACGCCAAGGATTTGTTGCGGGCCATCCGCGCGTCGGAGGGCGATACCTCGCGTATCGACGTCACCACCATCATGCTGCCGCCCTGGTTCGTGCCGGAAATGCGGCCGATATCCCAGCAGCTCAAGGCGTTCCGGCGTCGCAAGACCCATTTCGCGCTCGTCGTCGACGAGTATGGCGAGGTCGAAGGCCTCGTGACGCTGGAAGACATTCTGGAGGAGATCGTCGGCGATATCTCCGACGAGCACGACGTGGTGGTCGCCGGCGTCCGCCGTCAGCCCGACGGCTCCGTCGTGGTCGACGGCTCCGTGCCGATCCGCGATCTCAACCGCGCGCTGGACTGGCACCTGCCCGATGAAGAGGCAACGACGGTCGCCGGCCTCGTCATTCACGAAGCACGCTCGATCCCCGACCGCGGCCAGAGTTTTACCTTCCACGGCTTCCGCTTCCGCGTCCTCCGCCGCGAGCGCAACCGCATCACCGCGCTCCGTATTTCGCCGGTGGCACGCGAGGGTGAGCTGGAGGAGACCAAGCCGAGACGGGCCGGAACGTCGTTTTAGTTTTGCTCACGTTGCACCAGCATCGTCATTCCGGGGCGATGTGGAGCATCGAACCCGGAATCTCGAGATTCCGGGTTCGGCTCTTTGAGCCGCCCCGGAATGACGGAGCTAGCCTTCCCCCGGCGCCTGCGCCTGGATCGCGAGCGCATGCACGCCGCCGGAGAGTTCCGCGGCGAGCGCCGAATTTATCATGCGATGGCGGTCGACCCGGCTCTTCCCTTTGAAGGCAGCAGACACGATATACACCCGAAAGTGCGTCTCGCCGCCCGGCTGATGGCCGGCGTGGCCCTCATGCAAGTGTGACTCGTCGACGACCCGCAGGCTTTCCGGCGTGAAAGCTTCCTGCAACTTGTTGCTGATAGTGTCTTTCATGACCATGAGTGCCATTAAGGGACGCGATCGCGGCCCGTCAACTCCCGGGCCTCACGCTAATTGCAATGTCAAGACTTGAAGGTTTTTGCATTGCGTAGTCAAAGTCAGCCATGCCGATCGATTCATCAAAGTTCTTCGACTCCATCCGCGTCAAGCCGCGCGGCAAGCAGGCGGAAGCGAAGCCGCGCGACGGCGTGGTCGCCTGCGAATGGACCGGCTGCCAGAACAAGGGCAGCCACCGCGCGCCGAAGGGCCGTGAGAACCAGCGCGAATACTGGCACTTCTGCCTCGACCACGTGCGCGAGTACAACCAGAACTACAATTTCTTTTCCGGCATGAACGCCGACGCCGTCGCGCGCTACCAGAAGGATGCGCTGACCGGTCACCGGCCGACCTGGAAGATGGGCGCCAATGGCGGCAAGAAGGGTGCGGAAGCCGAGATCGACATGGCGTCTGACCCGTTCAGCATGTTCAGCGAGATCAACGGCCGCGCCAGCTGGCGGAAGGGCCCGGACGCCCAGCCGAAGGCCGAGACGCGCAAGGTGATGAACGCCGAGCGCAAGGCGCTCCAGGTCATGGGCCTCGGCCCCAGCGCGACGCTTGCCGACGTCAAGACCAAGTACAAGGCGCTGGTCAAGCAGCACCACCCCGATGCCAATGGCGGCGACCGCTCCACCGAAGACCGCCTGATCGAGATCATCAAGGCGTACAATTATCTGAAGACGGTCGTGCGGGAGGCGTAGGGCCTCCGCGCCTGGTTTGGATGCCGCCCGCCCGGAAGCGGACGGCACCTTTGTGGTTACCTTGTCCGACAGACACGGACGCGCTTGACGACGCGGCGTCCATGATAGCCGCGCGTGACCACGGTGCGTACGGTGCAGACCCTTCTCGGAACGTAATGATAGCGTGCGTTCACGACGTCCCCCGGCACTGAAGCGTTTGGGATGGGATGCGCCGGCAGCGCATGGGCTGGCACCGCGAGTGACGACAGAGCGAACAGCGTTCCGGCAGCGAGGGCGTAGGAGAGCTTCTTCATTACCATTCCTTTTCGTGACTACCCCTGAAGACATTCGTAGGGGCGAGCATGAATGCGCGGCCAGCGTCTTTGTTCCCGCTGGCCGCTGAGTCCTTCCGTCGCGTGCTCGAAAAGGCCCGAAGAAAATCAACTCTGACGAGCCCGGATATCGTGCTTGCGTCTAATCTGCAGGCATCGCCCCCACGTAGGACGAACTCGGCCGGATCAAACGTCCCGTCCGCTGCTGCTCGCGCGCGTGTGCGGTCCACCCCGCGGCGCGTGCCACCGCGAAGATCGGCGTGAAGGCCTGGCGCGGAATGGCGAGCGCGTCGAGCAGGATCGCAGTGAAGAACTCCACATTCGTCTCCAGCGGTCGCTCCGGATTCTTCCTGCGGAGCGCGCTGCGGATATAGGCCTCGACCTCGCCGGCGAAGGGCAGGTCGGCGCCGTTGGACGCCAGCGCCTCGATCGCGGTCTTCAGGACGTCGGCGCGCGGGTCGCGCACGCGATAGACGCGGTGACCGAAGCCCATCATGCGGTCGCCGCGCGCCAGCGCCGCGTCGACCCACGGCTTGATCCGTTCACGCGAGCCGATCGCATCCAGCATTTCCAGCACCGGCTCCGGTGCGCCGCCATGCAGGGGGCCGGTGAGCGCGCAATAGCCCGCGGTCACGGCGGCGAACAGATCGGCTTGCGTCGAGGCCACCACGCGCGTCGTGAAGGTCGAGGCATTCATGCCGTGGTCGCAAACGGTGACGAGATACGCATCGAGCGCGGTGACCTCGCGCGTTGCGGGCGCGCGCCCGTGCAGCATGCGCAACGTGTCGGCAGCGTGGCTCACGCCGGGATCGGGTGCGACCGGCTCCAGCCCCTTGGCGCGGCGGACCAGCGCGCCCGCGATCACCGGGAATGCGCCGACGATCGTCGCTTCGTGTTCGAGCCCGTGCTCGGCGCGAAGGCCGGCAACGGCTGCGCGAAACCCGTCGACTGTGCCCATGCCGCGCGTCGCCGGCAAAAGGTCGGGCAGCCGCGCGAAGGCGCGCTCGCGCGCAGTGCCGAGGCTTGCCCGCACATTGGCTTCGCTGAGCGTGGTCTTGCTGGCGCCGTTCCAGAGCCGGGCGGTGACGCCCTCGAAGCTCGATTTGGCGGTGAGGCTGCCGACATGCTCGCCGGCGATGATCAGCTCGCCGCGCTCGCCATCGACATGGCTCAGCACGGTTTCAGCCGCGGGGACGCCGTCCAGCCCGATCTGGCTCTTGGTGAGGTGGATGTTCATGGCCTGTCTCCTTTCATGCCGGCAAGGTCGGGCCTCTCGACAGATTGATCAATCTTGATTACGTAAATCAATATGAAAAATTCCGATGGGCTGTATCTCTCTGCCCGGGAGGCGGCCGCCGAGCTCGCGATCTCCCCGGCCACCCTCTACGCCTATGTCAGCCGTGGCCTGATCCGCTCCGAGCCGACGCCGGATTCGCGCAAGAACCGCTACCGCGCCGAGGATGTCCGGGCGCTCAAGGAGCGCCGCATACCGTCGCCGGAGCCGCGCGGGCTGCGCAGCTTCGATGCCGACCTGCCGGTGATGGACACGGAGATCTCGACCATCACCGAGGAGGGCGCGATCTATCGCGGCGTCAATTGCGTCGATCTTTCCGAGAGCGACACGCTGGAGCACACGGCGACGCTGCTCTGGGATGTCTCCGGCGTCGATCCGTTCGATCCGGACAATCAGCCGGAGATATCCGAGGAGATGCGCGCGATCGCGGCGGCCGCGCGTCGGGCGGCGCCGATCGACCGCGCCATCGCCGTGCTGGCGCTGGCCGCGAGCGCCGATCCCCGCGCCTTCACCCGCGCGCCCGATGGCCGCGCCATGGTCGGCGCGCGCATCGTCCGCCTGCTGGTCGGGACCATGCTCAACGCCGAGCCGTCGGCCGAGCCGTTGCACCAGCAGATCGCCAAGGCCTGGGCGGCGGACAACAAGCATGCGCCGGATCTGATCCGCCGCGCGCTGGTTCTGCTCGCCGATCACGAGCTGAACGCCTCGACCTTCACCGCGCGTTGCGCGGCCTCGACCGGCCTCAACCTCTACGATTCCGTCGTCGCCGGCCTCGCCGCGCTGAAGGGACCCAAGCATGGCGGGGCCGGCGTGCTTGCCTCGCAGCTTGTGAAAGCGCTGGTCGACCGCGACGTCGAGCCGATGGTGCGCGAGCGCGTCGCGCTCGGCGAGCGTTTTGCCGGCTTCGGCCACGGCGTCTACAAGCGCGGCGATCCCCGCGCGCAATCGCTGCTGAACGCATTGTCGCGCGCCGGCGCGCCGCGCAAATTCACCCGCGAGGTGCCGGAGCGCATCGCGGAAGCCACCGGCGAGTTCGTCAACATCGACTATGCGCTCGCAGTCCTCGTGCACGCGCTGCGCCTGCCCGCCGGCAGCGAGCTCGCTCTGTTCGCCATGGCCCGCAGCGTCGGCTGGATCGCGCACGCCAGCGAGCAGTTGCAGTTCGGCAAGCTGATCAGGCCGCGGGCTAGGTATGTCGGGCCTGCGCCGGGACGGAGGGCGGGGAGTTCGTGATCGCTCCCACTCGCGGTCCGGTTCACGGCGGCAGCAGAAGCGCTTAATTGCTTTCCGTCCCGTCCACCTCCGGGCAGGCTTGCAGCACCTTCGATCTCCTCGGGAGCCATTTGTGTTGCAAGCCGCCGCCCTAACTCGCCGCCCCCTTCGCACCTCGGCCGAACTGAGTTCGGCGATCGCAATGGCATACGAGCGCATCGAACGCGACCGACACCGCAATTGCTGGATCCATGTGAAGCCCATGGAAGAGGCGCTGGCGGAGGTCGAGGCTCTCGCACGGCGCGGCGCGCAGGGCGAATTGCTGCCTCTGCTCGGTGTGCCTTTCGGCGTGAAGGACAACATCGACGTCGAGGGCATGCCGACCTCGGCGGCCTGTCCGCCCTTCGCCTATGTTGCGGAGCGATCGGCCCGGTGCGTCGAGCGCCTCGCCGCGGCCGGCGCAATCTGTCTCGGCAAGACCAATCTGGATCAATTCGCAACCGGGCTGTCCGGCGCCCGGTCACCTCACGGCGTCTGCCCAAGCGCCGCCGATGATCGCTATATCTCGGGCGGATCGAGCTCGGGCTCGGCCGTCGCCGTGGCGGCCGGACACGTTGCCTTTTCACTTGGCACCGACACCGGCGGCTCAGGCCGGGTGCCGGCAGGTTTCAACGGCATCGTCGGAATCAAACCGACGATCGGGCTTGTCTCATCCCGCGGGCTCGTTCCGAACTGCCCCACGCTCGATTGTCCGTCGATCTTCTGCAATTCCGTAACCGAGGGCAAATTGCTGCTGGAGCTCATCGAGGGCTTCGACGAGGAAGATCCCTACAGCCGGGAAGCGCGCGGCCCGTCATCCGCCATCCCGAACGAATTCCGCTTCGGACGCATTTCCGCCCCGCAGCTCGATTCATTCAGGTTGCCCGAATGCGACGCGCTCTACGAACAGGCTTGCGGGAGACTGGCGGGACTGGGAGGCGAGGCCCTCGATATCGACTTCACACCTTTCGCCGAGGCCGGCGAAATGCTCTTCTCGGGACCGTGGATCGCCGAACGATACGCGGCGGTCAGCAGGCTTTTTGACGTCGATCATGGAGATTTGCTGGAGGTGACGCGCAAAGTCCTGCATTCTGCGGCGCAATTTTCGGCGGCTGACGCATTTGCGGCGCAACATCGTCTCGCGAAGTTGCGGCGGCAGGTCCAGCTTCTGTTCAAGCAGATCGACGTCCTGGTCGTGCCGACTGCACCGCGACCTTTCACCATTGCGGAAATGCTGACAGACCCCATCGCGCTCAATACGCGTCTTGGTCACTACTCCTATTCCGCCAATCTGCTGGATCTGTGTGCGGTGGCGCTTCCCAATGCGACGCTCACCAACGGCATGCCGATGGGCGTCACCCTGCTGGCACCCGCATGGCACGACCACGCCCTCCTGGACTTCGCCTCGCGATGGCAGCGGGGCGATGGCGACGCCCTGTTCGGGCTGAACGTCTATTCGCGCACCGCCGGTTAGAGCGCGATGAAATGAGGATTGATCGCTGCGACGACGGAGGTGCGCTCCCTCTCCCGCTTGCGGGAGAGGGTTGGGGAGAGGGTGCTTCCGCAATGGGACAATCCCCAAGAGGAGAAAGCCCTCACCCGGCGCTTCGCGCCGACCTCTCCCGCAAGCGGGAGAGGTGACATCGCGCCTTAGACGATTTCGAGGTCGAGCGCGCGCAAATTCAGAATGACGATCAGGCCCCTGTCGTAGCGGATGATGCCTCTCGCCTGCATGCGAGAGAGCTGCACCGTCACCCATTGTCGTGTCGCTCCGATCAGGTTGGCGAGATCGCCATGGGTGAAAGGGATGCCGAGCACGATCTCGCGACCGTGCTGCGAGCCGTAGATATTCGAGAGAAAGATCAAGAGACGCTGCAACCGCTCGGTCACCGATCGTGTGCCGAGCATTTGCGCCATGGCCGAGTAGCACCTTGCCTTGAAGGCCAGCGCATCCAGCAGCGCCACCGCGATGGTCGCCGACTGAAGCGCAAGCCCGCGCAGCGCGGGGCCAGGCAGAAACAGGAGCCGGCTGCGCTCGATGGCAACCGAAGACCACATATGCGCTCCGGTGCCGAAGAGGTCGGGCCCACCGACGAAATTGCCGCCGAACCAGTAGGCGAGCGTCACCTCACGCCCCGAAGGTGCTGCGTAATAGCTGCGGATCCGGCCGGATTCGATCAGGTATATGCCGTTCTGCGTGTCTCCCTGGCGCCAGATGTGCTTGCCGGTGTCCAGGACCTCGTGGCGACCGATTGCCAGCACACGGCGCCGGTCGGCCTCGCTCAGAGGGTCGAGCAAGCCTGGCAGCGATCTGACCAAAGCATCCGACTCCGCCAGCATGATCCCGGCTGTCGTCTTGAGAGTTGCCGCTGACATCTGTCCGCTCCCTCGTGGCTGGAACAGATCCATTCAAGAGCTATGCCAGCCTTCGCTGCGGCTGAAAGCGCGATGAATTTTGGTTGAGCCGACACGCGCCCAGAGCTCGAATCACCTCTCCCCGCTGAGGCAAGGTAATCGCATATCAGCCTTCACCAGAGGTCGTCATGGCCGGGACAAGCCCGGCCATGACGATGTGGAGACTATCGTGCCCAAAAGTGTACTGCTCATATGCAATAGCCCCGCCGCCGGGGAGAGGTGACCCGCGGACGGCCAGCCGAACCTAGTCTCATCGCACCTTAAGTCACCGCTTCCATTTGCTCGAACGCCTTGCGGCCTTCGGTCCGGATCAGGTCGAGGCAATCCCGCTTGAGCGCGAGATAGGCGGGGTCGGTCAGAATAGCGCTGGAACGCGGGCGCGGCAGGCCCACGGAAAGATCCCGCAGGATGCGGCCCGGCCCGGCGCTCATGATCAGCACGCGATCCGACAGGAGGATGGCCTCGTCAATGTCATGCGTGACGAAAACGATCGTGGCGTTGATCCGGTCGCGCAGTTCGAGCAGGTTATCCTGCATCACGGCCCGGGTCTGCGCGTCCAAAGCACCGAAGGGTTCGTCCATGAGCAGCACACGCGGCTGGTTCGCGAGGGCGCGAGCAATCGCCACCCGCTGCTGCATGCCGCCTGAAAGCGTATGCGGATAGGCGTTCGCGAATTTTGTCAGCCCGATCATGTCGATCAGGTCGTCGGCGATCCGAAGCGCCTCCGTTTTCGACTTGCCGAGCGCGCGCGGTCCGTGAGCGATGTTACGGCGCACCGATTTCCAGGGGAACAGATGCGGTTGCTGGAAGACCATCCCGATATCCGGGCGAGGTGACAGCATCGGCTTGCCGGCCACCATGACCTCGCCTTCGAACGGCCGTTCGAGGCCCGCCATCGCATTCAAGAGTGTAGACTTGCCGCAGCCCGACGGGCCAACCAGCGAGACGAATTCACCCGGCATCACGGCCAGCGACACCCGGTCCACCGCAATGACCTCGCCGCGCGGCACATCGAAGACGATGCTCAAATCCTCGACCCGGATGATCGCTTCCGGCGCTGTCGATGAAGGCTCCGGCGCAGCATCCACGAGCCGGAGCGGCGGTGTCGGTCGAAGCGGGTTGTACATCATCGCCACCATACGGCACGCTCGGCAATGGCCGCGAAGGAACGATCGGCGACGAAGGAGAGCAGTCCGAGCGCCGCCAAGCCTCCCATGACCTGTCCGGTTTGCATGTTCTGTTGCGCAATCTCGATCCGGTAGACGATGCCGGCGAACGCGCCCGCCAGCTCGGCGGCCACGAGCGTGTAAAAGGAGATGCTGACGGCGGTGCGCAGGCCGACAACGATGTAGGGAAGCGCCCCCAGCAGGATGATCTCCGAGAGCATCTGCCGACGTGGCGTGCCGAGCATCAGCGCGGCGCGAACGAGGCCGCGGTCGACCTTCTGAACGCCGATATGGGTCGCGAGCCATACCGTGAAGAACACCCCCCAGACGACCAGAAAGAGTTTGCCGGCCTCCGACAAGCCAAACCAGAGGATCACGATGGGCACGAAGGCGATCGGGGGGATCGGGCGAAGGATATGAAACAACGGTGAGAGCAGGCTCGAGACCAGCCGGAACCGGCCCGTCAGCACGCCGAGCATGATCCCGCCCGCCGTCCCGATCAGGAAACCTACGGTGACGCGGAATAGGCTCGCCGAAAGGTCGCCAAAAAACTGGCCGCTGTGGATCCAGTCGAGGACGGCGACAGCGACCGTCGACGGCGGCGGGAAGAGCACCGCGTTGACGATCCGCGAGCGCGCGATCAATTCCCATACGCCGACGAAAGCTGGCACGGAGAGCGCGCCGACAAGCACGCTCAGGCGTCCGGCCGTCGTCGCACGGTTGTGCCTGCCGGTGCTCATGGATTGGCCGACAATGTGACACGTGCGGGATCAAGCGCTTTCAGCGGCGCCGCCGCAATGACCTTCGAGAAATCTGGCATTCCCGCTCCCGGCGGGTGATTGCCGGTCGCGAGCCGCCAGGCCGCGTGCGTCTTCAGCGTCTCGAGCAGCTTGTCGTCGAGGCGAACGTGATAGACGTAATCCGACCAGATCGGCGCCAGCTCGTCGCGCTTCATGCCGGTTGCGGCAGCGACGATGTCGATCGCTTCGTTCGGATGAGCCTTGACCCAGCCTTCCGCTTCGATGAGAGCAGCCAGGAATTTGCTGACGATTGCCGGGTTTGCCTCGAGATAGGGCCGCGTCACGACGATGTTGAAGGTCTCCGAGTAGAGACCCTTGGTATCGAGCAGGACGGCCCCCTCGCCGAGCGCCTTCTTTGCATTGGCCACGTGCGGCTCCCAGGTGTCGAACGCGTCGATGCTTCCCGCCGCCAGTGCGGGAAGCATCTCCTGGGGGCGAAGGTTGACGAGCGTGACGTCCTTGGCGGTCAATCCCGCCGCCTTCAGCAGAACCGAGGTGTAGACCTCGCTCCCCGTGCCGGCTGTGAAGCCGATGCGTTTGCCGCGCAGATCCGCTTTGGTCCTGATTGCGGCGGACGCGGCCGTCATCGTCTTCAGATCCGAGTACTCCATGCCGGCGACGAACGCGATCGGCTGCTGGGCCATCGCGGCCGCCGTTACCGGAGCTTCGGCGGTCGTCGCGATATCCGCTCCTCCTCCCATTACCGTGTCGAGGCACTGCTTTCCGCTGGTGAAATTCGAGACCGAGATATCGAGTCCCTGCTTGCCGAAGAGGCCGTTCGCCTTGGCGACAATCGCAAGGCCCGAGATCGGTGCGAGGTTCTGCGCAAGCCGTGCCTTCAGGACCTCTTCGGCTTTGGCCTGGGAAGCCGGATTCAAGATGCCCGCACAGGCCGAGATCGCAAACGAGACCATGCGAAGAGCTGTTTTCGAGCGCATGCAACCACCTCCGGTCATGTCGGCGGCCACAACGGCCAGCCCGTGATGGGAGGAGGGTCATCCGAAGGCAATGCGTCGTGAAGCAATTAATCGACAACGTGTCCCGCTGACGAGCATTTGCGCATCGCGGATCCGCAGCGGATCGCAATTTGGGCAACGGAGAGCCCTGTTTGCCCGCCTCTTGTGCGCCGTGCGGTCCAAAGCCTGGAATACTTTGCCGGTCGTGCTAGCTCAGGCTTCCGGCGAACCGTTCGGCGAGCCTGTTTTTCTTGAATGCGTCGGCAACCCAGTCCACGAAGGCTCTCGTCTTCGCGGGCACAAGCTTGCGCGATGCGTGGTAAATCGAGATTGCGCCTGCGTCACAGTACCAGCGTGGCACCAGGCGCAGCAGCGACCCGTTTTCGAGCGCGGGAAGAATGTCGGCGGTGGCAAGCATGGCAACGCCCAGGCCCAACAGTGCCGCCGCGCGCATCGCAGCGGGATCGTTGACCACGATCGACTCGGATAGTGGGGCTTGAACTTCCCGCCCCGAAACATCGCGCATCGACCAGTGCCGGATGCGTCCCGTCCGCAGCGAGCGCATGACGATGCCATCCAGTGCGGCCAACTCGTCCGGCTTGGTCGGTGATGTTCGCCCGGACATGTAGACCGGAGACGCCACGGCGATGATGTGTGCTGGCGCAAGGGTGCGACTGACAAGACCGGGCAACAATTCGAACCCACCTCCGATCGCCGCGTCATAGCCTTCACCGACCAGATCGACCTGACGGTTCTCGAAGTGCCACTCAGGGCGGACCTGCGGGTAACGGGCCAGGAAGCCCGGAAGCAACGGCAGGATATGGGCTGTGCCGAATGTCGGCGGCAGGCTTACTTTGAGAATGCCCGCCGGCTCGTCGCGTCCGCTCGACACCCCGGCGATTGCTGCCTGGAGCCCGTCGAGATGGCCGGCGACGGCTGTGCGGAACGTCTCGCCAGCCTCGGTGAGCGTCAGCTTCCGTGTCGAACGATGAAATAATCGGACGCCGAGATTGCGCTCCAGCATGGCGACGTTGCGGCTGACGGCTGTCAGCGAAAGACGTCGGCCAGCCTCCGAAAAGCTGCCGCACTCAGCGCTGCGAATGAATGATTCCAGGTTGGCCAGCGTTTCCATGGGCTCATTTGCAAGTGATCGTTGAAAATCTTACGAGCAATACCGTCCTAATCAAAGGGCAATGTTTGGATCATCTCTACGCCACCGATCAGCTCGCCTGATCCTAAACAGCTCGGAGCATCTCAATGTCCACCATCGGCATCATCGGCGCAGGCAATATTGGCCGCGCAATCGCCCAGGCGCTGGCGCGCAACGGCATCGCCGTGACCCTGTCCAACAGCCGCGGCCCGGACAGTCTTAGGACGACCGTGGCCGAGATCGGTCCGCTCGTGATCGCCGGCACCCGCGAGGAAGCCGCCGCTAAGGATATCGTGTTCGTCGCGGTCAATTGGTCGAAGCTGCCTGATGCCCTTGCCGGCCTGCCGCCATTCGCCGGGCGCATCGTCGTCGACGCCAATAACCCGATCGAGGCGCCGCTGTTCAAGCCGGCAGAGCTCGGTGGTCGCGCCTCGTCCGAAGTTTTCGCCGATCTGGTGCCCGGCGCGCGGGTGGTGAAGGCGTTCAATCATCTCTTGGCGCAGCTTCTCGCAACAGACCCGGCGAGCGACGGCGGCAAGCGCGTGCTGTTCTACTCAGGCGACGACGCTGATGCGAAGGCAAGTGTCGGCGCGCTGATCGACCGGCTCGGATTCTTTGGCATCGATCTCGGTTCGCTCGCGGTCGGAGCCAGGCTGACCCAGTTTCCGGGCGGTCCGCTTCCGGCGCTGAACCTGGTCAAGTTCGGCTGATGGTTCGACGAGGATATTCTCCAACGAGATGAGGAAGGCTGCGAGATGACCACCAATGATATCGATTTCGACCAACTTCTACGGGCCAATTTGGAGCGCGTGTTCAACGAGCGGGACGAGGACAAGCGGCGGACCGCCATTGCCGAGTTGTTCGTTGAAGAGCCCGTGATGTACGAGCCGACGAAGATCGTTCGGGGACGCCTGGAGATATCGCGCGTCGCCGGAGAGCTTCTGGAGCAGTTCGGGCCAACATTCAGGTTCGTACCCGATGGGGTCGCGGTCGGGCATCATGGCTTGGCGCGTTTGGCCTGGCATGCGGGACCCGAGCAGGGGCCCGTCGCCGTGACCGGAGCCGACGTGGCCGAAGTCCAAGACGGTAAAATCTCGCGGCTGTGGGTGTTGCTCAATCCGCAGTGAGAGAAGTGGCGCTGCCGAACTAGGCCTGCGGCTTCGACCGTTCGACATTGCCGCCCTTCCGCCTGCGATGGATCCATACCGCCAAGCCCAGCACGATCGCGACGCCAACCACGGTCAAGATCCAGATGTGCTTGCCGACATGTTCATGATAATGCAGCCCGGCATATTCGTGCAGGGCCGACACCGCCAGCACGCCGGGCAGCACATGCGCCGGCGCCCAGGCCAGGATGGCCGGAATGTTCACCGCGTAGAATTTCGCCGGCGCCATGCCCAGCGCGCCGGCGGTCACGGGGACGAAGGCGCGGACCGGCGGCACGAAGCGGGCGAAGAACACGGCCCAGGTGCCGAAGCGGTTGAAGAAGCTCTCGCTCTCGGCGACCACGCGGGGGTAGTTGGTCAGCGGCCAGGTGCTGAGGATCTCGCGCTGGCGCCGGTGCCCGATCCAGTAGGCCGAGCCGTCTCCGAGCACGGCGCCGAGTGCGGCCGCCAGCAACACCCATTGCAGCTTGAGTTCGCCGCCCGGGACCAGGGCGCTCAGCGCCAGGATGATGGTCGAGCCGGGAATCACCGATCCCACCACCGGCACGGCTTCGAGCAGCGCCGCCAGGAACAGGATCAGATAGCCCAGCCATGCATGGGCCGAGACGAAGGAGATGAGGGGATCGAGGAAGGACGTCACTTCGTCTCTGTGGCGGGCTGGAGCATTTGGAGTTCGGACCCTACCTAAGTAAGCACGTGCGGCAAAAGTGCCATTTGGGCAGGCAGAGGCGTTACCCCGCCCGAAATTCGAGCGTGATTCGCAAGGCAGCCCTCCAAAAACTGCGTTCCTTGCCTATCTAAATGAAAAGACGACGGAACTTTGATTGGAGGGCGGGCTTCTGCCGGCCCCGCGTCTCTGATAGGTTGCTTTTCAGCACCCAGCCGCAGCCAACGTGCGAATAACCGGTTTCGGGACCGCCCGGGACCTCGGAGGATTGATGACGACCGCCGCCCTGTCCAAAGTTGAGGAAGTTTCCGGTCTGCCCGACATGAAAGTGTCGGTTCGCCAGGTGTTCGGGATCGATAGCGATCTCGAAGTCCCGGCCTATTCCGAAGTCGATCCTCACGTGCCCGAAGTCGACGCCGATTACCGCTTCGACCGTGCCACCACGCTCGCCATTCTCGCGGGCTTTGCGCGCAACCGCCGCGTCATGGTGACCGGCTATCACGGCACCGGCAAATCCACCCATATCGAGCAGGTCGCCGCCCGCCTGAACTGGCCCTGCGTGCGCGTCAACCTCGACAGCCACATCAGCCGCATCGATCTCGTCGGCAAGGACTCGATCGTGGTCCGCGACGGCAAGCAGGTCACCGAATTCCGCGACGGCATCCTGCCCTGGGCGCTGCAGCACAACGTGGCGCTGGTGTTCGACGAATACGACGCCGGCCGTCCGGACGTGATGTTCGTGATCCAGCGCGTGCTGGAGGTCTCGGGACGCCTGACGCTGCTCGACCAGAACAAGGTGATCAAGCCGCACCCGGCGTTCCGGCTTTTCGCCACGGCGAATACGGTTGGCCTCGGCGACACCTCGGGCCTCTATCACGGCACCCAGCAGATCAACCAGGGCCAGATGGACCGCTGGTCGATCGTCACCACGCTGAACTATCTCAGCCATGACGAGGAGGTGGAGATCGTGCTGGCCAAGGCCAAGCACTATCGCACCCAGGAAGGCCGCGACATCGTCAACAAGATGGTGCGCCTCGCCGACCTCACCCGCAACGCCTTCGCCAACGGCGACCTGTCGACGGTGATGAGCCCGCGCACGGTGATCACCTGGGCGGAAAACGCCGACATCTTCGGCGATATCGGCTTTGCCTTCCGCGTCACCTTCCTCAACAAGTGTGACGAGCTTGAGCGCCCCCTGGTCGCCGAGTTCTATCAGCGCTGCTTCAACGCGGAGCTGCCGGAATCGGCGGTGAACGTGGCGCTGAGCTGAAGTTCTCTCGGTGTGTCGTCCCGGACAAGCGAAGCGCAGATCCGGGACCCATACCCACAGGGAGTGGTTTTGCGAAGACTCGGAGTTACCAGCTTCGCCCACAACCTCTCCCCGTGGCTATGGGTCCCCGCGTTCGCGGGGACGACGGATCAAGCTGAGCCCGGGACGACGGTGAGATCGAGATGAGCACCACCTCCAACTCCAAATTCCGCACCAACAAGGAAGCGCCGACCGAGCCGTTCAAGCGCTCGGTCGCCTCCTGCCTCAAGGCGATCGCCAAGACGCCGGAGCTCGACGTCAGCTTCGCGGCCGAGCGGCCTGGCCTTGCGCCGGGCAAGGCGCGGCTGCCCGAGCCCGCGCGGAAGATGACCAGGCGCGATGCCGCGATCGTGCGCGGCCATGCCGATTCCATCGCGCTCAAGCTCGCCTGTCACGATCCCAAGGTTCATCGCAAGCTGATGCCCGGCAATCCGCAGGCGCGCGGCGTGTTCGAGGCGGTCGAGCAGGCCCGCGTCGAGGCGATCGGCGCGCGCCGCATGGCCGGCGTTGCCAAGAACCTCACCGCGATGCTCGACGATCATTTTCATCGCGGCAAGTTCGACGAGATCACCGACCGCGCCGATGCGCCGCTCGCCGATGCGCTGGCGATGCTGGTGCGCGAGCGCCTGACCGGCCTCGCGCCGCCGGCGGCGGCGAAGAAGATGGTCGACCTCTGGCGGCCCATCCTCGAAGACAAGATCGGCAAGCGGCTCGACCGGCTCGACGGCGTGGTCGAGGACCAGACCAGGTTCGGCGACGCCGTGCATGATCTGCTGTCGGCGCTCGAGCTCGGCGACGAGCGCAACGCCGACAGCGAAGACAATGACGAGAACGACGAGAACCGGGACGGCGACAACGACCAGTCCGGCGCCGAAGGCTCGCCCGATTCCGACGCCGCGCAGGAGATGAGCGCCGACCAGGCGCAGGCGAGCTCGGAGGAGATGAGCGAGAGCGCGATGGAGAGCGCGCAGGCCTCGACCTCGGATACGTTCGACGACGGCGAGCTCGGCGACGACGAGACGCCCGGCGAGGCGACGCGCCCGAACGCGCACGGCAAGAACGAGCCGCGCGGGCCGGAATATCACGCCTTCGCGCCCAAGTTCGACGAGGTGATCGCGGCCGAGGACCTCTGCGACCATGACGAGCTGGAGCGGCTGCGCGCCTATCTCGACAAGCAGCTCGCGCATCTGCAGGGCATCGTCGCCCGCCTCGCCAACCGGCTGCAGCGCAAGCTGATGGCGCAGCAGAACCGCGCCTGGGAGTTCGATCTCGAAGAGGGCATCCTCGATCCCGCGCGGCTGTCGCGCGTCGTCACCGATCCCTATCACCCGCTGTCCTTCATGCACGAGAAGGAGGCGACGTTCCGCGACACCGTGGTGACGCTGCTGCTCGACAATTCCGGCTCGATGCGCGGCCGCCCGATCACGGTCGCTGCGACCTGCGCCGACATTCTCGCGCGCACGCTGGAGCGTTGCGGCGTCAAGGTCGAGATTCTGGGATTTACCACGCGTGCCTGGAAAGGTGGCCAGTCCCGCGAGGCGTGGCTTGCTGCCGGCAAGCCGGCCAATCCCGGCCGCCTCAACGATCTCCGCCACATCATCTACAAGTCGGCGGATGCCCCCTGGCGCCGTGCACGAAAAAATCTCGGCCTGATGATGCGCGAGGGCCTCCTCAAGGAGAATATCGACGGCGAGGCGCTGGACTGGGCGCACAAGCGCCTGCTCGGCCGGCCCGAGCAGCGCAAGATCCTGATGATGATCTCGGACGGCGCGCCGGTCGACGATTCCACGCTGTCGGTCAATCCCGGCAACTATCTCGAGCGGCACCTGCGCCACATCATCGAGGAGATCGAGACCCGCTCGCCGGTCGAGCTGATCGCGATCGGCATCGGTCACGACGTGACGCGCTATTATCGCCGCGCGGTGACGATCGTGGACGCCGAGGAGCTCGGCGGCGCCATCACCGAGAAGCTCGCCGAGCTCTTCAGCGAGACCGCCACGGCGCCCACGCAGGCACCCGGTCGCCCGCGACGCAAATTGCATTCGTGAGCACGCGTTCATCCCGCCGCAGCTTTCTTGGCCACGCGGCGGCGGGATTTTCCACTCTCGCAGTCTCCCGCCTCGCGCAGGCGCAAGCAACGGCCGAGCCGCCTCCGCGCGCGCTCCAGGTCGAGCATGCCGTCGCAGAGCCCGTCAGCGTCGAGGTCAACGCGCGCAGCATTCCCAATTTCGAGCCGCGCGACCGTTCGCGTACGCGCTTCGGCTCGCTGGATTATCGTAGCGGCCTGGTGCTGACCTCGCCCTATCGCGGCTTCGGCGGCCTGTCCGGTCTCCGCTTCCTCGACGGCAAGGGCGAGCGCTTCCTCGCGATCTCCGACCAGGGCGGCTGGTTCACCGGCGCCATCCGCTATGCCGGCCGCGAGATGACGGGCCTTGCGGACGTCGAGGCCGCGCCGGTGCTGGGCGCCGACGGCCGGCCGATCACCGAGAAGAAGCTTTGGTACGACACCGAGTCGCTCGCGCGCGACGGCAACCTCGTCTATGTCGGGCTCGAGCGCGTCAACCAGATCCTGCGCTACGATTTTGCCAAGGGCGGCACGCGCGCCCGCGGTGAGGTGATCAGCGTGCCGCCGGCCCTGCGCAAGCTGCCCTACAACAAGGGGCTGGAGGCGATGGTCGTCGTGCCCAAGGGCCAGGGGCAGCCGCTCGCGGGCAGCCTGATCGCCTTCTCCGAGCGTGGGCTCGACGCCGACGGCAACCTCATCGCCTTCCTGATCGGCGGCCCCACGCCCGGCCAGTTCAGCGTGCGGCGGACCGAGAAATACGACATCAGCGATGCCGTGCTGCTGCCCTCCGGCGAGCTGCTCATCCTCGAACGCAAATTCTCCTGGTTCACCGGCGTCAACATTCGCATGCGCTCGATCCCCCTGAAGTCGATCGTACCAGGTGCGCTGGTCGATGGCCCCGCGCTGTTCGCCGCCGATCTCGGCCACGAGATCGACAACATGGAAGCCATCGACGCCCACGTCACGAGCGAAGGCGAGACGGTGCTGACGCTGATCTCCGACGACAATTTCTCGATGCTGCAGCGGACCTTGCTGCTGCAGTTCACGCTGGCGGAATAGGACGGGCGTCGTTCGGCAGACTCCGTTGTGCGTCTCGAGTCTCACCTGTCGCCCCGGATCTGCGCTGTCGCTTGTCCGGGATGACAGCGGAATGTGTGGCGTCATCTCGCGCCGGACCGCGATTGCGGAAATGCACGCCGGGGCTACCCGCCATTCCCCCGCGCGCCTAGCAATCCGCGCGTCCCCCATTACACTCCCCCCTGCAT
>NZ_JACEGD010000062.1 GCF_016031635.1 Bradyrhizobium diversitatis | reverse complement strand
CTGCAGCATCCAGCATCTGCTCGGCCAGCAGCTTCTTCAGCTTGGCGTTCTCGTCCTCGAGTTGCCGCAACCGCTTGGCATCGGAGACGTCCAGACCGCCGAACTTCGCCTTCCAATTGTACAGCGTCGCTTCAGAGACGCCATGCTTCCGCGCCAAATCGGCAGCCTTCGCACCCGCCTCATGCTCACGCAGCACGCCAATAATCTGCTCTTCCGTAAACCTGGCTCGCTTCATCTGTCCGTCCTTCAGAAGGCCGGACTCTAACTTCAACTGGAGGAAATCGGCAGGGGCAGGTCAGTCGCAAGATCAAGAGACTGGGGCTCCTTGAGGCCTTCAAACTACTGCCTCCCAGCATCGTCGGCATGGAGGCTTGTCTCAGCGCGCACTTTGTCAGCCGTGCTCTGCGCCAACTTGGCCATCAGCCAAGGATCATCCCTGCGATCTATGTGAAGCCGTTCGTGAAGGGACAGAAGAACGACTACAACGACGCCGAAGCTATTGGGACCATCAATCAGATCCGTGCCTTTCTGATCGAGCAAGGCATCGCGGTCAGGACTGGGGCGACGGCTCTGCGGAACTCGCTCCTGGCGATCTTGGAGAATCGGCAGGACGAGATATCGCCGCGAATGCGCGATCTGATCGTAGGTCTCCACGAAGACTGGATACATCTCGATGAGCGGATCGAGGCCCTCGCCAGCGAGATCGACCAGATCGGCGAGAAGGAAGCCAACTGCCAGCGCCTCATGAGTGTCCCCGGCATCGGTCCGCTGATCTCGACCGCCGTCGTGGCGGCCATCGGCACTGGTGAGGCATTCGAGCGCGGACGAGACTTTGGTGCCTGGCTTGGCCTCGTGCCACGTCAGTACAGCACGGGTGGCCGATCTATTCTGGGACGCATCTCCAAGCGCGGAAGCAAGTATCTCAGAACCCTGTTCATCCAGGCTGCAAACGTCATCCTGATGCGCCCGCACAATTGGAATCGCTTCAGCTTCGGAGCATGGCTGCAGAACGCAGCTCCACGGCTGCACCGCAACAAGCTGGCAACGGCCCTGGCCAATAAGCTGGCGCGGATAGCATGGAGCATCTTGCGCAACGAGAAGACCTTCGACGCACCAAATCACGAAGTGATCGCAATCTGAACCCTACCCCGAGTTCGCGACAGAGAAAATGCATGGAACGGATCGATGAACGCATCCAGAGTCTGGTGACCCAAATGGTTGCTTGCCAACCTGTCCGCTAATAAGACCAACGATGCGTGCGTATTCCCATTAAGGCCACGGCCCGCGAGCCGATCAAACAGGCCGGATACATATCAGCGACTTCCGAAACCCACGCACGATCTCTATTGCGAAACGCAGCCGGTCCATACATTGGGTCACGAGCGGCGATTACGCTCGGGCCGACCCATGTCCGATTGATCCCAGCGAGCCGACCTACGGATACCCTGCAGCTTTCGGCATCGGGCCAATAGCAAATGATTGTCGGGTAGGATGATGATTGATGATCAGTGCTGCAAATGCAAAGGCTCGTGTAACAATGGGCAATCGACAACGGAACTCCACGAGCATCCGCGCCTTTGCTCATGCAGTTGTGGCGGAATTCGATAGGCTCTTCGACTCGGCCGACCGCGAGAGTCCTACAGGCAGCCCACCATTCACCAACATCCGCAACACGTTCTCGCCGCAGTGGCATGCTGGTTAAAGCCAGAGAACCGATGGCCTGCGCCGTTCACGCCATCGCCGAAGTAACTGCGCTAGGCGCGCCCAGTTGGGCGATGATCGGGGTTGCATCAGTTCGTTCCAAACCCCGAACGAGGTGAGCCAAAAATCGCGGACGTTGCAGATTTACAACCCGCGTAGCCATTCGAGATACTAAGCTGATACCAAGCTCGTCCATTGAGACGACCGAAACATATTTCATGTTTACTTCATACGAGCAGCGGGGACAAAGAGTGTTTGATGTCTATCGTAATGGCAAGCACGAGTTGCTTGTTCTAAGCAACGGCTCTGCAATACCCGGCGTTTGCTCTCGGAATAAATGGCGCAAGAGCAGAAAAAGAGTTCTCAAAGTCAGCGCCGAGATCAAGTCGGCCGTTCAGAGGCAGGGCTACTACGTTCGCAGCTTGCGGGTCACCAAGGAGCGGTTGATCTAGGTCGAGCAGGTCGGCGGCTTCTCCATGTGCATCTCGACAGCATCACCACAAGCCTCTATCCTCGTTATTCCGCCTAACAGCGGGGTTGAGAAGGCAGATAGCCCGGCAGCTTGAAACGCAAACGGCTTTGGGAAGATTAGGTCGTCGCCGTGCCATCCAACTGCGCCAACCCAGCCTCGATCACGATGATATCTTCCTCGATCTGCTGAATGGTTGTCCGGCAATCAAAACCGGTGCGTGCCTTTAGGTCCACGACCAGCTTACGGCGCTGCATGCGCAAATCGTCGAGAGCCCTCCTGTCATTCAGGCTAACGTAACCGTCCACAATAAGCTCGATTGCGTTTGCCATCCCGCCCGCCAGTCTAATCACCCATCCGCAACGCTTAGCCCGCGACACTCTTCACAACCGCATCTCTTCGCAGATTGTGTCCGGCAGCCGTCAGATGGAATCCTACGATCAGACCGAGCCGCCTTAACGTCAGGAGTGCAAGCGGGTCGCACAGTTCAGTGGAAAGTCCGGCTCCCAATATCGCAATGGTGCGTCGTTCGCCGCAATCGAGATCAGCCCATGAGATGTCCATCACGCGCCTCCGCGCCAAAGAATTGTCTAAAACCCAAACGCGTGCCTGATTTGCCGCAGCATTTCCGTAGCCGCGCCGGTGTACCGGCCGTTGGTTAGGGTATCGATCCAGCTGCGCTGTGCCAATCAGCGCCACAATTGCCACCGTGAAGCCCTTGAACATTAGGCCTCTCCTGCAACAGACCGCCAACCGAGTGTGTCGAATATAAACAGAATGCGCTACTGCACATGCCGACTTAATATGCAAATGGTGACAGTGACTAGTAACCAGTTCCTTAACGGGCGCGATGAGCGCCATGGAATGAGGCGAAGACGCTGCAACGTCCGTTGCGGGATCGCGCGCTCAAAGTCTGCACCTTTCTCAACCGTCCAGGACCACGCAATCAAAAGCCCGCGTGGGGCTCATCGTCTGCGCAATGACATTCGCCCGTCTTCATCGCCAAAGACACTGGAGCAGAGGAGCAGATCAACGCTGTGATGGTGCTACCGAGACAGCTCGTCAGTTGAGATTACGAGTGCGACCCGGATCCCTCCACTTTGAACTGGCGCTCGCTTAAAGAATGAAAACGGCCCGGCGTGAGGCTGGGGGGCGCCGGAGCCGTCATTTCCACGCCTCCGCTCCTGAAGGGTCGAGACGAAAGCGCCAGATCGATCAATAGTCCTTGCCCGTCGATCGGCCGGCTGCAACGTGAGCATTGTTTGAAGACCGCCAATGAACCCGGGCGACGACCATATAGATGACCGAAATTGCGATATATCCTTGCGCCTCAAGCATCCAAAACGTCTCCATCGAGCCTGTCGTTGCTCAGTAAGGCGAGCCAGATTCTGGATTTCGGATCGCGCGATGACAATTGCTCAACGAAAGCAAATTGCAATTTCAAATGAGATGTTCGTGCCGCAGAGGCAAGGCGCAGGCGCTGCTTGATACTTGCTGGCGCGACGAAATCCGTGCGGCGATGTCCTATCCTCCTCCGCAATGCTTCCTTCTCGAACGAAGCTGGAGACGGCGAATCGCTTCAGGAAGCGAGATCGCCATCCTGGTCACTCAGTTCATCTCAAGATTTGAGTTCAGCGTGCAGGCGAGCTTTCTCTAGCCTATGCCTAACTCCCCTAAGGCAGCTGGCCAATCTCGCGAATTCCTGAATACCAAGATAGTCAAAAACAAACTGATCGAGCTCTTCCTGCTGGGCCGCGATGCTCGCAAGACGTTTGCGAGCGTTCTCTGTTAGAGACAGATGTACGAGACGGGCGTCCTTTGAGCCTGGAGTGCGCCGCAGAAATCGTTTGTTCTCAAGCTCCTTGGAATGTTTCGTGATGAAAGACGAGCCGATGTTCATTAGTTTTGCAACGACATTGACAGGAACACCGCCGTCGCGTTCCAACTCGGTTACAGCCATCAAGATCATCATTTGCGGTCCAGTGATACCGAGCGCATTCGCCTGGAAGCAGCGAAGGTCGTCCAGACACACATTGATCGATCTGATCTCCCATGTGAATTGCCTGAGTACATCCTGGCCCGCGTCTGGCCCTTTTCCGAGCCGTTTTGTTCGCCCAGATAAATTCGGCGGCATCGGATCCAGGAGCTCCATCCTTAGATTGTTCCGCGCTGGCGGAATTCAGGGAATTATTTCGGCTGACTGGCTCGACCGGCCAACCATAGGATGTCAGCTCGATGCGCTGCAATCCGCAACTCGCTCCCAGTTGCTGACTTTCCATGTAGAAGGTGCGCCGCTGAAGCTGCTAAGGTACGGCGCAACTTGACACAATCGTTGTGGCGAAATCCGCTGAAAGATTCCGTCTAGCGCAGAATTTGAGCGTCATGCTGGGCTCTAAGGCGCATTTTATTGCTCAAGTGAGACTCAGCGCCACAAGCCGAATGCCTGTGTACCGATCTGGACCGTGCGCCCTCGCGGCATCAGGTAAGTGGCGATGTTGCAATGGGTATTGCCGTTCATCCGGGCGACATCGTCAGCCCGGATGACAACGGCGTGATGGTGCCGAAAGCGACGAGCGGCGCGGTGGTGAAAATCGCAGCCGCACGTGACGAGAAGGAAACGGGAGTCATCAGGGCACCCCTGGACGGAAGCGACATTCCCGAGCTTTCCGGGATGAAAAACCTGCGACTGAGGCGGGCACCGGCAAGCGAGAATTGGTGGTGATGAAAGGCGGTCGCACTGTTTCCTCCGGCGGCAAGAGCATCGCGCATATCCTGCATCACCTCATCGGCGCAAAAATCGCCGGCCGCGTCACCCGTTGGATGGCGAACGTGCTGTCGAAAGCGAGCGAGACGGAAAGCCGTCCCCGCTCTCCTATCGAGCGGGGGCAGGAAACGTCTGGATCAGATCATCCAGCAGACCAGGTTCACCGCGGAAGACCAACTGATGCATGGGATCGGACGCATCGAAGGGCGCTTCAATTCCATAAGTTGCGCCTTGGAAAAAGCACGCCGCGTCGGGCGCAGCCGGAAGATCGATCAGCGCCTGGTAACCTGGCCGACGCCAGAGGACAACGGCGCTTCGGGCCTTCTCATCAGCCCCAGGTAGCGCCGTGAAGTGGCCCAAAAGCCAGCTCGTTTCGTTACCCTTCCCGGCGGGAAAACTACCAGGAACTGAGGGCATGGCTCTTTCTGCGAAAAGCCTCGTTTAGTGATCATTGACGATTCGGAAGATAAGTAGACATATCGATCGGAGCGGAACGAACGCGATGGCGATCGTCGGTCCGCGCCGATCAGCTCCGGCCGTAAACTTCGGCACCGCCGCCGCGCGCAGGGCCGGCGGTAGGATCGACGCCTTCAGGAAGATCGACGACGAGCGAATGGGTCGTCAGGATTAGCTTGGCGACCGACACCGCATTCTCGAGAGCGGCGCAGGTAACCTTGACGGGATCAATGACGCCGGCTTCGAACATGTCGGTAAATCTGCCGCTCCTGGCATCGAAGCCCGTGCCGGGTTGCTCGGCGACGACCCGTGTCACGATCATAGCGCCATCCTGTCCGGCATTGCCGGCGATGATCGCCAATGGGCGCTTGATCGCGTCGCGGACCAGCATCGCACCGGCCTGTGCGCCATCAACCTCCTGATCCACCAACGGATCGAGCTGCGCTGCGACCTGCGCGAGGGCAGTACCGCCACCGGCCACCACACCTTCGCCACGGGCAGCCCGGGCTGCGTTAAGGCCATCTTCGAGGAGTTGCGCCGTGCGTTTTTGTTCGACCGGCGTGGCGCCGCCTGCGAGCAGGAGCGCGGTCCCGCGGGTGAGCTTTGCCGCGCGCGATCACCCGGCCACCCGTCATGATCGCGAGATCCTCCATCATCGCCTTGCGCCAATGGCCGAATTCCGGCGGATTGATCGCGACGACGGTGCCACGTCCCTGAAGCCGAGCCTGCATCACCGCCGCGATGACCTCAGGCGCGATCTCGTCAGCTACCAGCAGCAGCTGACGCCCGCTCTCCTTGAGTTGGTCGAGGATACGCAGGATCGGCTCGGCCGATGGCACTTTGTGGTCGGTCAGCAGGATCGCCGGATTGTCGAGTTCGGCGGCCAGGCTTGAACTGTCGGTCGCCATATGGTGCGATACGAATCCGCGATCGAGCACGAGCCCTTCGTCGACCTCCAGCCGCGTCGGTGAGCCCGGCAACGCATATTCGACATGGACGACGCCTTCGATGCCGACCCGCTCAAGCGCTTCCGCTATAAGCTCTCCCAGTGACGTCTCGGTGGCCGCGACGCTTGCAACCATGCGCAATTCGCCCTGACGCAGCGGCCGAGAGCCCTCTCGCAGTGCTTTGATGACCAGATCGCGGGCGTGGTCCATGCCGGCGACAACGTCGACCGCCTTGTGCTTGTGCTCGACCAGTTTCACGCCATCCTGCACCAGCGCATTGGCGAGCGCTGTCGCGGTCGTGGTGCCGTCACCGGCGATCTCATTGGTCTGGGCGGACACCTCGCGAACAACCTGCGCGCCCAGATTCTCGAACCGGCAGGGTAACTCGATCTCGGCCGCGATGCTGACACCATCGCGCGACACCAACGGCGTCCCGATCGGGCGATCCATGATGACGTTGGTTCCCTTGGGGCCGAGCGTACCGACTACAGCGCGGGCAAGCTGGTCCACGCCGCGCGCAAGCGCCGCCCTAGCGTCAGCATCGTAAAGCATGATCTTGGCCATCTTTCGTCTCCTGTGTGCGCCGCCATCCGTTTGGGGGGGCCTTGTCATTCCGGTCTGGCTAGGGGGATGCCACGCGCCGGCGGCGCGGCCGCCGGCGCGTGATCGTGTCATTCGTATTGGAGCGCCTCGTCCATGTCCCCGAAGAGGATCACGGTGTTCTCGTCGATCATCACCATCCGGCCGTAATGGGTGGCGGTGGAAATCTCGAAGATGTGCGGTGTCATCTCGCGGCCGAGCGCCTCGCTGATCTCGGCCATGTCGAAGACGATCTTACCCTCGCCGTCCACACGGATCATCGCCGGCAGGTAGGTGACCTTGATTCCGGGACGCTGTTCCATGATCTCGGCGATGCAGCGTGCCTCGACGCTGTCGTTCATCGTCACCCCGCATTGATGCGAGATGGTGCGTTCCTGGGTGATGTCCTTGAGCGGCGTGAAGAGCTGCTGCTCGGTGGTAACGGCCATGTTGTGGGTTCCTTTCGTGGCGCGATTATTCGACGGGCTCGGCGACCTGCAGCTCCGGCATCGGAATTTGCGTCGAGAAGACGCCGATCTCCGACACGATCGCCTGCAGGCGGTTGATCGCCGACGCATAAGATTCGGCGAACTGCGCCGATTTCACCCGCGGCTGTGACCAGATGGGTTGCAGATCGAGCGCCGCCTGGGTCGCGATCGGTGAATATTTGTCGAACCAGTCTTGCAGCAGGCGCCGATTGTCCTCACCATGCGCGGGATCGCGCACGAGCGTCGCAAACAGCTCAACCGTATTGGCTAGGTTGCGCTCGTAATCCGCTTCCGCCGCTGAGATGACGGCGGGCGACGAATAGTCGCTCTGTGTCGCCGCGACCTGCATGACGAAACCAGAGCGGAACAACTCGCCTACCAGTGGCTCAAATAGCACGTTGACGATGAAATACTGCTCCAGGAAATCCTCGGCGCCGCGTGCAGATTCCACGAGCTCGCGAGCCTTCTGCCAGATCGAGTTCTCCAGCCAATTGCGCTTGCCGGCGTCGACGTCGAAGCCTTCGATGTCGAGCGCGATCTCGCCGAGATAGAGCGTTAGATCCTGCGCCAGCCGCAGCTTGTAGGACGAGTTGGTCAGGATCGCGTTGTTGATCATTTGGGTATAGCCGTAGCGCTGCGCGCGCATCAGCGCGGTGCCCAGGCCATATTCGGCATGCTTGAAGGCACCCAGATGATCTTGCAGTATTTTCACCCACGCCTTGTCGAAGCGCCTCGGTGCGCCGGCGCGCCGTGCGTTGTCGATTACGTTCTTGATCATGCCGCAGATGGTCGACTGGCGCTGATAGTGCGTCCGTTCCCATTCCTGGTCGGGCGCGCGATAGAGGTGCCAGTCGCTGCTCTTCAGCGCGGTACACTCCTTCGAGTATGTCGGCGTGCCGTCCCCGAACGAAATGATCCAATTCTGGAGGAGGTAGCGTTCGGGGTCCGGCTGGACGTCAACGGTGACGTCCTCGTAATGCGTCGCCCGACGCCCCTTCGGCTCGAAATAATTATACGCGCGGCTATCGGATCCCGGAAAGGTCTTGGCGCCCGCCGCTGCGGACCTCTGCTCCTGCTCCATCACTCGTCCAGACATCGTCTTCTCCCTCTCTCTCTTGGGCATTCGGCCTCATGCTTGGGTGGCGGGCGTGAACTTGTCGAAATACATCCTGGCCGGGTCGATATCGGCCATTTGCAGGATCGGCAGTGCGGCATCGATCATCGGCGGTGGACCGCAGCTATAGGCGTCCGCTTCCTCGGTATTCTCCATGTCGAGCAGGTGGCGGCGCAGCACGTCGTGGATGAATCCGGTTTCGCCGTTCCACTCCGAATCCGCTTCGACATGTGACAAGGCGGGAATGAACTTGAAGTCGGGCATCCGCGCTTCAAGGTCGGTGAAGACGTCGAGCGCGAACAGATCCTGCGTTGTCCGGGCGCCGTAGAAGAAGCGAACCGGGCGCGTCTCGCCGCTTGCCGCCTGGTCGAGCAGGATCGACATCAACGGTGCCATGCCCGATCCGCTGCCGACCAGGATCATCGGCCCCTCGCGCTGCTCGCGACGGAAGCAAGAGCCATAAGGCCCCTTCACCGTGATCGGATCACCGATCTTCGCCTCGCCGACCGCGGTCGAGAAGGCACCGCCGGGATGACGCTTAATGATGAACTCCAGGCGATCGGACTCACTCGGTGGATTGCCCATCGAATAGGAGCGCGTGATCTCCGCGCCATGGAGCGTCAGGTCCGCATACTGTCCGGCCCAGAACTTCATCGGCTGGTCTAGGTCGATCGCGATGCGAACGATGTCGTGCGTCAGCGGCTCGACGCTCGCCAGCTTTCCGTTGAACGCCTTGACTGCGATCGAGCGCGACAGCAAGTCCTCGTCATAGTTGAGCAGCTCGACGTTGACGTCGCTATAGACGAGCGTCCGGCACAGCAGGACCTGACCGCTTTCCTTCTCCGGGTCGGAGAGCGCGAAGGTCGAATATTTGAGCATGTCCACATCCCCTTCGTTGAGGATGCATTTGCACGCGGAGCACTGCCCTTCCTTGCAGCCGTGCGGCAGGGCGACGCCCTGGCGGAAGGCTGCGTCGAGGACGGTCTCACCTTCCTCCACTTCCATCTCGACCCCTACCGGCTCGAGGCGCACCTTGTGCACCGCCGGCCTGCGCTGAGGCATTTCCTGTCCCATGATCATTCTCCGTGAGGCAGTCGCAGCGGTGCCGGGGGAGGCGGGGACACCACCTCCCCCGGCTGCCGGTGGGGGGTCAGATCCGGCGGATCTTGAAACCCTTGCGATAGTCCTCGACATGTTTGGCCCTCGCCTCGGGCTTCAGTTCGCGCAGCGCAAGCAGTGGGCTGCGGATGGTGTGGCCTCGGACATGGTCAAGCGTCCACATGTCCTTCTCCTCGAACGACATGTGCGGCTGAGCGATCAGCGTCTTGCCGTCAGGGCGCACGAAGCCCATGTCAACGATGGCGTCGGCGAGATCCCAGCCGTCATAGACCTCTTCCCACTGGCGGCGGCCCGAGAAGCGGCCCATCGCCGGGGTCGGACGGCCCTGATATTCGGCGGCGAACGCTTCCTTGTGGGTCCAACGGTCGACCTCGCTGGCATAGGTGAACAGCTCGCCGTCCACCTCGTCGACGCAGAAGTCCTCGCGGACGACGCATGGCACCAGGCTCGACCAGCAGCGATGCGGATAAACGTAGCCGGTGTCGGCGAAGGTGATGATCTCGCTGCCGGGTTTGGAGAGCTTCTCGTAATTCTCCCACCAGGCGCCGAACTCGTCGTACCAGCCCGGATACTTGGCCTCGAACCATTCGAAGTCGCGCTCGGTCTGCGCCTCGATCCGCCAGAAAGTCGCCCACCAGCCGGCCGAGATGGACTGCGCGAACTTGTGGACATAGCCTTTCTTGACGATCGAATCGAACGCCTCATGGACGTCGTCGTGGTGGATCTTGATGCCGTATTTTTCGAGCGGCAGCATGTAAGTGCGATAATAGTCCTCGAATATCCAGCGGTGCCACAGCTCCGCGTAGCTCTCCTTATTCTTGTCGCGATTCTTGGTGCCATATTCGATGATCGTACCGATGATCGCGTCAACGATCATGTGGTTCTGCCAGAAGGAATAACGAATATCGCGTTCCAACAGCAGATGATTATCTGGCTCCTTCAATACCGACATCAGCATCGAATGGCCGTTGCCGATATGGCGGCTTTCGTCGCTCTGGACCGAGAGGAACACGGTCGGCAACGCGTAGTCGCCGTTGCGTGCGGCCTCCGACGGCATCGCCACAAACAGCGTGTTGGTGAACGCCGTCTCGGCGGCGACTTGGAGATAGATATTCGATGCGGTGATCGCATCACCGGTCAGGAAGGCCTCGCCAAACTGCCGCCCGATCGTCGTCGCAGCGCATTTGCCGAACGCCTTCTCAGTGATGTCGAACCCGGCCGGATCGATATAATTCTCCATGTACCATTTCTTGAGGTTCATCTGGATGGTCGAGTGCCGGAACTCGTCCACCATCTGCATCGTGAAGCCGGTGCGCAGATGATCGCCGGGGGCGAGCTGCCCGAGCGGCGCCATTGATCGCGCGGCCGAGATCTCCGGGAATGGGATGATCGCCAGGAACAGCTTCATCCATTCAATCCAGCGCGGCTCGACGTTGCGGAACATGTCGCCGCGCAAGGCTGCGTCGAGCGCGCCATAGACGCGATTGTCCTTCTCTTCCTGCATGGGGAAATAGGAACGCAGCACCTGCTTCATCGGGTCGCGCGGCGGCTTGCTGATCTTGTAGTCGGTCGGGATCGCCATCGCGTCCTGCACATAGGACGGGGTCCAGCCCAGATCCGCGATGAGGCGCGTCGCCTCCCCGATACTGATGCCCTTCTGGCTTGTGATCTTGTTGAGTGTGAGTGCCTCAGTCATCGCTCATCTCCTTTCCCTGGCGCGGCGGGGCGTTTTGCGGTTTGGCTGCGACGACATGGCCCGATCATCAGGCACGGCCACCGCTTGAGTCCGCTCAGCAACATACGTGCCAACGGGAGAAGTGCTGGATTTCTTGGAATAGGCGGGGCGGGGCGCGTCATCGATGCGACACGGCGCGCAACACTTTTGTCCCGTCGGTGACGCAGATCTGTTCCGTCGACGCGCGATGCGGGTCCGCCGATCGTCTTCGGCTCTGCACAGAAACGACCTGTTTCCGTCACCCAAGCGCCTCACCTTCGTGCCTGGCACCAAGCATGGCATTTGCCATCGCTTCACCTCCTCCCATCAGCTCATGCCAGCCTGTATCCCAAGCAAACCGCGCGATGACGAGGTGGAGGCCTCATGTCGGTTACGGTGGTTTTGGGAAATTGGCGAAGCATGAGGTGAACTAAAATCGACATCGAGATGGAAATCTCGCGCCAGTCGGGAGCCGCGGCGCGAACATCTCATTTGAAATTGCAATTTGCTTTCCTTGAGCAATCGCCATCGCGCGATCCGAAATCCAGAACCTGGCCCGCCTTACTCAGTAACGACAGGCTTTGATGGAGGCGTTTTGGATGCTTGAGGCGCAAGGATATATCGCAATTTCGGTCATCTATGTGGTCGTCGCCTGGGTACATTGGCGGTTTTCGAACAAAGCGCACGTTGCGACCGGCCAATCGACGGCAAACGAATCGAATGAGCAAGGCGGCAAAGAATGAACAAGGAGAGCCTGATCATTTGCGCGAGTTACGCTGCCATCGCACTGATCTACTTTGCCATGGCAATTGCTCACGCGCTGGGCATTTAGAAGAAGCCGGCGAGTGAGGGTGCACTCGCCGGCTTCATTGCTGCCTCTCAGGGCTCGATTTTGTCCGTATTGGCTGGTAATGGCGCGCACCGAACACTCTTCATATAACCGAGCTTCTCAAGGTCGATGGACGAGTTAACGTCGCGACTCAATCTTGGCATCTCGATGACCTTCGATGTGGATGGCGTTGCATGAGCCAAAGACAATGTCCGATCCTTCATTCCGGAGGTCTGAGTCTCTTCGACGGGCGGCGGCGAGAACATGACATGTCCTTCCCGATTGGCGAAGGAAGGCCGTGCAGTCTTGATCTCTAAGGCGATTTCGGAAATCTCATTTTGCCTGTTCTTTAGCTCTGCTATGACTTCCTTTTGCTGCTTCACAAACGAGGCGACGACATTCGCGAGTGATTCCGAGCGCTCTGCTCTAAGGGACTGATTGATCCAGTGCATCTCGGCAACTTCAGCTCGCAACTCGAGCGAGAATTCGATCATCGTTATCGTGCTTACAACCAGAGCGACGCCAGCAATTCCAAACCCTAGACGCAGGCACCATCGCGTCGTGAATAAGCGCGCAATCGAGTTTGCAGCAGCGCCGAATCGCCCACCTGGATGGAGTTCTCCCCGAGGCTTCGGATCGCCCTGAGACTTTGCTGTCAGCTCGCGCAGTGCCGGCGGCATTTCGGGGCGCAATCCCGCTGCTCGCAGTTCCTCCCGAATGACGGCGTCCGGATAATCGAGAACATCCGTGTGATCTTCCGGCGGGTTCGCGTCGAGGCGAGCCAAGATCATTTCGATAAGCGATTTATCCATATTTATTCCTCCAGATCAGCAATCTTGGCGCCAGACGGCGGCTTACGCACGAGGCGCAAGTCGTTGCGTCCAAGCTCCAGAATGATGCGGCGCAAATTCTTCTTGAGCGCGTCCACTTTTTGAGGAGAAACACTCATGGCCTCGGCTATTTCACGCGAGGTTCTGAGGCCTGCGAGCATATGCATCGCCACCTGGTTGGCCCCTGGGTCCTGTTGTTCGATGAGTCGTGAAAGACTCGCGATCGACAGCGCGTCGTCTTGAGTGGGACGCGCGGGGAAGCGGATCACCGCTTCATCATCGAAATCGAACAACCTTGCACCTGGTGACCTCATCTGATCGCTGCGAATGCTTCGCATGATGCCGACGAGATAGACGAAGAGCTCGTATTTCTTTAAATCAACCGTCCTGGTTGTGAAGCTCCGCGTAATGGCTTCTTGCGCAAGCTGCTCGGCTTCGTGCCGCCTGTTCGCTCGGCCGGCACTCATCCGAAAGGCGACAGCGAGGACTCTTGGATAGAGGTCGTCCCAATCGATGTCGTCCACCCAGTCCGGTCGTTTTTGCATTCGTCACCGCCTTGATCGAGGCATTCTAATGCCCGCCGCCCATCGGGTTGGCGTACAGCTGAATCTCATTCGGGTAGGCGAGCCTGCGGCACGTTTTCATCGCCACCAGACCAAATAAATTCTGACATCATAAAAATCTTTGCAAAAATAGCGGCCTGTTCTTTTGGCAAGAGGCTTGCGGCGCAACGTGGCGGCGATCCGCGAGCTCGGCTTCAACGTGTTCAGCCATGGGCTCTTCACGAAGGGTACCGTCTAGGAGACGCTCGGGACGATCAATCAGCCGGTCGTCTGCTTGCGGCATTGTGTCACTTCTCGGCGGCAACGAATTTGACGGTGTCGCCGGGTTCGATTTCACCAGCGTCGGCTCGAACACCATTTTGCCGCCATCTGAACCTTTGTTCAGCATCTTGACCACGATTTCGGCCGCAGCAGCGAAGCTCGTCACGGTCAAGCATCGCTGCGGTATCCGAAGCAGCGCCTTGCGCATTGTGATCTCCTGTCGTCTCGCGTCGACGGACTTCGACGATATCCAGGATGTCAAAGTGACCGAGGAGCACGGATGGTAGGGAGCTAACCAACGCGAGTCGTGGCCGGGATAAATTCGCGCCGCGCCCTTGAAACGTTTTCCGGCCTTCTTAGTTTTTCGGCGTCGCCGCCGCGCCGATCGGGATGCTCTTAGGGTCCCGCGAAATGAGTCGGGCGCCGGACGGTGTCCGGAGCCTGCTCGTACCCATCTTGCTCCAAGGAGGATTTGGCTATGAGGCATGATTGGACTCCCCTCGGGAGGTCCGCCATCGGCTTCGACCGTCTTTTCGACGTTCTCGACGAGGTCCAGCGGACCGCCGAAGAGAGCTATCCCCCTTACAACATCGAACGTCTCGACGAGAACCGTTTCCAGATCTCGGTGGCCCTCGCCGGATTCACGCCGGACGAGGTCTCGCTGACGGTCGAGCAGAACGTCCTGACGCTCGAGGGCCGCAAGAGCGAGAAGGAAGAGAAGATCTACCTGCATCGCGGCATCTCGGCACGCAATGTCAAGCGCCAGTTCACGCTCGCCGAGCATGTCGAGGTCAAGGGCGCCCGCTTCGAGAACGGTCTGCTCGTCATTGACCTGCAGCGGGAGATCCCCGAGGCGATGAAGCCGCGCCGCATTGCGATCAGCGACGTCGCTCCGAGCAACGTCACACAGGTCGAATCCCGGGTCGCCTGATCCGTCCCGAAAATCTGAAACATCTCGCCGCGCGGGCCCCCGCGGCAGATGCGGTAACTCGTCCTGGCTCAGGAGGCGACCACGCGGCCTGCGACCGCTCCCGACGACAACATTGTCGATTTCTGCTGTTTGCTTCATCGCGGCGTCGCGTTCGAGCCCCCGCGGGATCTCGTCTCACACCCGGGCCTCAGCTTTTACGACAAGCGCGCCATCCTGGCCTCATGGGCATCGGATGCGACCGCGATCGCGTCGTGCCCGCCGCTCATTGCTCCCGAAGGGCTCAAGGCGCCAGCGGCCATCGACGAGATCCTGGAAGCGCTCTGCGCGCTGGACGGCGGCCCGCGGCAATTGCATGCCGGCGTCGCGATCACTGGCCCGCGTTCGGCTGCCTTGTTCTATGACCTCTCGAAGCTGACGTCCGATCCTCGCCAGCAAGACCCCGCCAGTGACATCTATCGGCATCGCGCGGGATAATGATCGACCCACCTCGCAGGCACCCCGATCAGACATTCCCGCCCGCCGAAGCCAGGCGGATCTTGCGGCGGCTCGGACTTCCACGACACCTCCAACCATGCAAGCTGGCTCAACATGATTGAGATCGAGAGGGAGCGTATTGCGGGGAAAACGCCTCTATCGCTGGATCGATGATCTAACCCATCGCGCCGCGAGATCACCGCTTGGGAACGGCAGAGGAATGCCGGGAGCTGCCGCATCAAATAGACGTTCGCTGCGGACAAGGCCCGCGCCAAAATCGGTCGAAGCGATCCCGACCCTTCCAAAGAGTCATGGTCACTGTGCAGAGGGCACGGGTGCGGTCGGAGGCAGGTAGCGGCGCCCCGAGCTGCCCATGTCCGAAAGCAAACGCACGGCTTGTCCGAAGCTCGCCAAGCTGACGCGAACGCGACATGGCGCACGACAAGCCAGAGGCAATGAAGGCGCGCTTTGGCGCTGGCCTGGATCCTGCAGTCGCGAAGGCTGCGTGTGTAAGGCGGCGTAACAGCATCAGCAACGCAACGGTTTGGGACTGCGATCGACCCGCTGCCCGTCGCAGGCGGTGAGCTTCGACGCATCTCCATCTCGGTGTGTCGCTGATGCATGCGCTATGACGACACGCCTGAAGCAGTTGTCGTACTCGGTCCACCGAAGGACGGGTGCAAATGTCTGTGTGTCATCAGCCTTCGTTCGATGATGACGCACATTGTGAGGTGATGATGCGATTTGAAGTTCTTACCTGGTGGGCCGCAACAGCTGCGCTCGTTGCAAGCGGAGCAGTCAATTCAACAGATCTCAAGCCGGCCGCAAAAGTCCCGCCGAAACTGTGGAGCTGGACCGGAGGATATGTCGGCGGACACGTCGGCGGGGGCTACGGCCGGACGTCATTCAGTGATCCCTATGGCCCGTCGATTTACGGGGACGTTGTTGATACGCCTGCATTCCTGGCCGGCGGACAGCTCGGCTACAACTGGCAGCGGGACCGCTGGGTGTTCGGCGTCGAACTGGAGGCGAGCCGTGCTGTCTCGGAAGGCACAAACACCTGTCTTGCCTTCTCCAGCGTTGTTGTGATTGCAACCTGCAACGCAGGTCCAAGCGTCCTTGCCACGGGAACCGCTCGTGTGGGCTATGCTTTTGGCCCGCAGGGCCACACGCTGGCCTACGTCAAAGGAGGCGCCGCTTGGCAAAACAATCGCGGCGCGATCACCAATCACAACGAATTCCGGGACGGGACCTTTGCCGGATACCCGCGGCATACGACGCAGTTCGATTACGGTCGTTTCGGCGGGACCGTCGGCGTCGGCATCGAGCAGCAGCTCACACCCGCTTGGTCCGTCAAATTTGAGTACGACTATATGGGTTTTGGCGGACCTGGTGTCGCGACCCCTCCAACGGTGCAGCGTCCGCCCCTTGCTATCATCCCCACCAGCACGAGCAGGTTATCCAGCGATTATCACGTCGGTAAAGTCGGCTTGAATTACCATTTTGGCGTCGATCCGACGGCGGAATGGGCCGATGCACCGCTGCACCCCGCAACAGCGACGGCCAAAGCCAAGCCTGTTCTATCTACGGGCGGCTGGTCGCTCGAAGGCGGCTCACGGGTCTGGCTCAGCCGGGGCGCTTTCCAGTGGGACTACACACTTGCGCCCAGGTTTCCGGGAGATGCCAGCGTTCCCAGTTCAAGGCTCACCTATCAGGGGCTCGACGGAGTGTCCGGCGAGATGTTCGGACGCCTTGACAGCCCCTGGGGGATATTCCTGAAGGGCAATATCGGCCTCGGACGCTTCAACAGAGGAAAGATGAACGACGAAGATTCGAGCCTCGGGGAGTTGGCCTATTCCAACGCGTTATCAGGTCAGGCGAATGGGCGATTTACGTACTACACGGCGGATGCCGGCTACGATTTTCTGCGCGGCAGCATCTATAGGGTGGGCGCATTTGTCGGATGGACCTCCTATGGCCAGAAGTCGGATTCGATAGGTTGCGTGCAGACCGCTTCGTCCTCGCCGGGCTCGCCATGCACGGGGCCGTTCCAGCGACAGGGACAGCTCATCGGCACTCAAGACACCAATTGGAATGCGCCGCGCATCGGCCTTAGCGCCGAGACTTTGGTGCTTGAACGCTGGCGCGTGAGCGCCGACATGGCTTACCTGCCATGGACCGATTTCAGTGGTCGCGACAACCATCTCCTCCGCGCAGAGACAACGTTCTACGATCAGCGCGGAGACGGTGGCGGAGGCCTTCAGGTGGAAGGGGCGCTCTCCTACTTTCTCACCAAGAATGTCAGCATCGGAGTTGGTGGTCGATATTGGTCAATGTGGACCAAAAAGGACAGCGATGTGATCTACAACGCCAATTTGCTGGGTACCCGAGTTGAGGATCCTGCTCTTGCGAAATACCGCATGGAACGGTGGGGCACGTTCATCCAAGCTTCCTACAAGTTTGACTGAAAACCCAATGGCTCTGCACGGTGACTTTTCACCCGTCGCGTGCGGCGGCGATCAGATGAGCTCCGGCAGGCTTGGGATCAGTGAGGATCTTGGTGCGGAGAGATGTCATGGGCAGACCTCCGATTGGGCCCGCTTCGCTCAAGCGTCAGTGCCATCTGGTGACCCGATGGCGGGTCGACGCGGGAATATTCCTGCATGTCGGTTCGGCAGGGGCTTGCGGTGCAGTTGAGTACCAAGGTGGATAACAACCAGACACTGTCCCTGCCTGGCGTGGAGGCTTTGCCGAATAGAAGTCCCAGCCAAGGCGCTGATGCGCGGCCGTTGCATGTTCCCCAGGCGGGCAAGGGTATCCTGTGAGATGAAAGCAATGGACGAGCGAGCGGTGTGGGAAGGAATTTCGACGGCCCCGTACGAACGAGCGCTCGAGCTCGCCGTGATCGAAGGCAATCGCGTGCATGCGCTGATCTTCGCCTGCCGTCGCACCCCGAGCGGCTGGATCAAGGATACGACCCGTGAGCGGGTCGTCATCCATCCGACGCACTGGCGTCCGTGGCCTGGGAAAGACTAGTTTGCTCCAGCCCACCTCTTGCCGATAGCACGGGCGGTCGAGCTATGAGGCGATCACTCTCCAATCTTGCAAACACGTGTTCGTTTTCGCATCTGGCCACTGAATGACAGCACAAGCCCGATTCTGGCTTCGCTACGGGGCGGCGGCAACCGCCTCCGCTTTCATCTTCTTTCTGCGCCTTGCCTTGCATCACCATTTCGAGGATCGGACCTTCACCGTGATCTATATTCCGGTCGTGGTCTTTGCGGCATTTGCGGGCGGCCGCGGGCCGGCGATCTTTGCTACGCTGCTCTGCCTCGGAAGCAGCGCCTATTTCCTCGGAGCCAGCCTCTACAGCGACCCGGCGAACCTGATCGATGTCTCCTTCTTCACGGTCATGGGACCGATCCTCGGCGTGATCGGAGACCGGCTACGGCAAGAGTCCGAAGATGCCCGATATCGGCAGGCCCAGCTTCAGTCAATCCTGGATACCGTCCCGGAAGCGATGGTCCTGATCGATGAGCGGGGCATCATGCGATCCTTCAGCGTCACCGCCGAGCGCCTCTTTGGCTGGTCGGCCGCGGAGGCGATCGGAAAGAACGTCTCGATTCTGATGCCGGCACCTTACCGGCAGGAGCACGATAGCTATCTCGATCGCTACCGCGCCACTGGCGAGCGCCGCATCATCGGACTCGGGCGAATCGTGGTCGGCGAGCGCAAGGATGGCTCGACGTTTCCGATGGAGCTCGCAGTCGGCGAAGCCAACGCCGGCGCGGGGCGGTATTTTACCGGCTTCGTCCGCGACCTGACCGAACGGCGAACCCAGGAACGCCGCATGCAGGAGCTGCAGTCCGAGCTGGTGCACGTGTCGCGGCTGACCGCCATGGGTGAGATGGCGTCCTCGCTCGCGCACGAGCTCAATCAGCCACTGTCCGCGATCACGAGCTATCTGCGCGGCGCCGCGACCCTGCTGAAGCCTAAAGAAGTCGACAAGGAGCGCGTGCGCGAGGCCATGGACCGCAGCGCCGACCAGGCGCTGCGCGCCGGCGACATTATCAAGCGCCTGCGCGAGTTCGTCGCCAAGGGCGAGACCGAGCACACCATCGAGAACCCGGCGACGCTGCTCGAGGAGGCGGCGGCGCTGGCCCTGGTCGGCGCCCGGGAACAGGGGGTGCGAGTGTCGCTGCGCTGTGACCACGATCTTCCCGATATCGTCGTCGACAAGGTCCAGATCCAGCAAGTCGCGCTCAACCTCATCAGGAACGGAATCGAGGCGATGGAAACAACCAGCCGGCGCGAGCTGACGATCGGCGTCACCCGGCAAAACAGGTTCGCCTTCTTCTCCGTCACCGATACTGGCACGGGCATCGCCCCGGAGATTGCCGAGAAGCTGTTTCAACCCTTCGTCACCACCAAGGCAAACGGCATGGGTGTAGGTCTTTCGATCTGCCGAACCATCATCGAAGCACATGGCGGACGCGTCGCGGCGCGTCCCAGCGACGGCGGTGGCACAGTGTTTGATTTCACGCTGCCCTTCGCCGAAACGGAGGCGGCTGATGAACGGTAAGCCGGTTGTTCACGTCATTGATGACGACGCTGCGATGCGGGATTCGCTGGCGTTCCTGCTCGATGTCAATGGATACGAGTCGCAGGTCTACGAGACGGCCGATGCATTTCTGGCCGGCGGCGGGGCCGAGGTTTTAGGCTGCGTCATCTCTGATATTCGCATGCCGGGCATCAGCGGCATCGAGCTGGTTCGAACGTTGAAACGCGAAGGAGCAGCCAGTGCGGTCATCCTGATCACCGGCCACGGCGATGTCGCGCTCGCCGTGGAGGCGATGAAGGCGGGTGCTGCGGATTTCATTGAAAAGCCGTTCGACGACGAGGCGCTGCTGGGGGCAATCCGCTCTGCGCTGGAGGCCCGTCCGCCGGAGCTGGCAAGCGGCTCAGCTCGAAACGAGGCCGAGGCGCGGCTCGCAGACCTCTCGCCCCGCGAGCGCGACGTGCTGCAGGGGCTCGTGGCCGGCAAAATCAACAAGGTCATTGCGCATGACCTCAGCATCAGTCCGCGAACGGTCGAGGTCTACCGTGCCAATCTCATGGCGAAGACGGGGGCGCGCAGCATGTCCGAACTGATGCGTCTTGCACTCGCTGCGGGTCTGTGACGCCTAGGGTTAGCCCGGCATCGGGTAGCCGCGGTCGCCGACCCGGCCAGTGCCAGTGCCTGCACTGAAGACTGGCGCTCGACTGCAGCGTCGGCGCTCGGGCGCGATGTCTGATTGATCTTGCTCAAGGACTTCGCTCCGGTTCTGAGCAACATGTCGGCAAACAGGAGAACACAATGCGCTTATTTGAGGTGCGCTTCATCAAGACAGTCTGTGACGACACCGGGCACGAGCATCGCGCGTGCCAGGCGGCGTTCACCATCGAAGCTCCGTCCCTGACGGACGCGGTTGGACGAGCGGAAGCCGATTTCTGCCGGCAGAAGCACGTCCATGACTGGACGATCTTCGCGGATGCCGTCGAATTCCGGGCGCCTGCCGCGCTGGAGCGGGCCGGGGCCTCCTAGCAAGGTCGATGTGCCATGAACCCCGTCATGCGCCGCTATGCGGGCTACAATGTGCCGCGCTACACGTCTTATCCGACTGCCGCCGATTTCTCAGCCGACGTTGGCGTGAAAGACCACGAGGTTTGGCTCGCCGGCCTCGGGGCAGGTCAGGCCGTCTCGGTCTATCTTCACGTGCCTTATTGCCGGAAGATATGCCTGTACTGCGGCTGCACGACCAAAATGGCCGTCCGTGATGACGTGGTCGGTGCCTATCGCCGCGCGCTTGAGACGGAGATCGATCTTGTTGCGGGTCTTCTTGGGGAGAGGCCTGAAATACTCCGGCTCCACTGGGGCGGTGGCACGCCCAGCATTCTCGGGCCTGACGGTTTGCGATCCGCCATCGCCGCCCTCCGCCGTCAGTTTCCATTCGCAAATGGTTCCGAGCACGCGATCGAGCTCGATCCACGTCACGTGACTGTCGCGCTCGTGGAGGCCCTGGCGGAACTCGGTGTCACCCGTGCGAGTCTGGGCGTGCAGGACGTCAATCCTTTGGTCCAGGCCGCGATCGGCCGCGTCCAGCCGCTGTTTGTTGTCGAGGCGGCCGTCGAGCGATTGCGGTCGGTCGAAATCAGAAATCTGAACTTCGATCTGATGTATGGGCTGCCGCTGCAGACAGCCGCTTCGATTCGCAAGACTTGTGCGCTGGTCGCGGCGATGGGGCCGGACCGCATCGCCTGCTTCGGCTATGCGCACCTGCCGCGGCTCAAGGCCAACCAGCGGCGTATCGACGAAGCCAAACTGCCGTCGCAGGATCAGCGCATCGAGCAGGCCGAGGTCATGTCTGAGGAGCTGGTTGGCGCTGGCTATGTGAGAATCGGCATCGATCATTTTGCCAAGCCTGGCGATGCGCTCGCAAGGGCCGCGGCAGGTGGGAAGCTGCATCGCAATTTCCAGGGCTATACCGAGGATGCCAGCGGCGCTCTTCTCGGCCTCGGCGCCTCCTCGATATCGACCTTCGCGGACGGCTTCGTGCAGAACGTCGCGGATGTTCCGAGATATGTCGGCGCCATCGCTGCCGGCTCACTCGCCTCCGCCAGGGGATGCCGGCGCGATGAAAACGACCGGCAGCGCGCGCACATCATCGAGCGGCTGATGTGCGATTTCACCGTCGATCTCGATGACGTCGCGCCAAATGCCGAGTTCCGCAATGAATTGGCGAGGCTGACACCGATGCAATCGGAGGGGCTGGTCGAGATCGCGGGCGCGAAATTGACGGTGACACAAGCCGGCCGGGCCGTCGTTCGCGTCATCGCCGCAACGTTCGATACCTATCGATGCGCGCAGGCCGCACAGTTCAGCAACGCAATTTGATCTGCATCAACGACAAAGTCCCTCGGCGGATGTAACACACCATCGAAAAGGGACCCAAATCGTCAGATGTTGATTGAAGCGGCCGGCAAGACGTGCAGCACATTGTTCGGCAATCTCCGTGACCGCTTGAAGGGCGTCATGGATCGCAGGAACGAATTGCAGCGGCTGGACCAGCGGGAGATCGAGGTTATCGCGCGCGAGCTGAATCTTTCCAGGACGGAGCTCTTAGCGCTGATCTTGAAGCCTTCGGGTTCGCTTCAGTCGCTGAGCAGGCGCCTCTCCCATGCGGGTCTTGCCGAGGACGATTTGGACGCATCTCACGGTGACGTGCTCCGCGATCTGCGACGCGTGTGCAGCCAATGCTCGTCCAAGGCGCGCTGCGCCCGGGACTTGAATCGCGACCGGCAAGCGACGCCCGCAAAATACTGCCCGAATGAGCAGACGCTGCGGGCGTTAGCAGACGATGTGCAGCGGTGCGCCCCACCGGTTCTGCCGGGCCCCGCCACCCGCAATTGATGTCGATCAACCCGGGCGCCGCGCGTGCCTCCCTGATCCACTCCTCGAGGAGGTCGCAGCATGACGAACGTCTCCGCCGGCGCAAAATCGATGACGATTGGAGAGGCGACGTTGTGGCCGCTGTTTGCGGTGCTCGCATTCCTTTGCCTGATCGGTGCGGGATTCGCGCATGACGCCCCGTTCGCCTTTCACGCCTCGCTTGGATGCGCGGCCAGCATCGCGGCTGCGTTTGCGATCCTCAACCGCTACTATGATCGCCCGGCCAAGCTGCCCCCGCAGGAGATCAACGGGCGCCCCAACTACAATCTGGGATCGATCAAGTTCGCATCCGTGGCGGCGATGTTCTGGGGCATTGCCGGCTTTGCCGTCGGGCTGATCATCGCCTCGCAACTGGCATGGCCCGCGCTTAATCTCGATCTGCCCTGGACCAGCTTCGGCCGCCTTCGTCCGCTGCACACGTCGGCCGTGATCTTCGCGTTCGGCGGCAATGTCCTGATCGCGACCTCATTCTACGTCGTGCAAAAGACCTGCCGCACGCGGCTCGCCGGCGATCTCGCGCCCTGGTTCGTCGTGCTGGGCTACAATTTCTTTATCCTGATCGCCGGCACCGGCTATCTGCTCGGCGTCACCCAATCCAAGGAATATGCGGAGCCCGAGTGGTACGCCGATCTGTGGCTGACAATCGTTTGGGTGACTTATCTGCTGGTGTTCCTGGCGACGCTGGTCAAGCGCAAGGAACCGCACATCTTCGTCGCCAACTGGTTCTATCTGGCGTTTATCGTCACCATCGCCGTGCTCCACCTCGGCAACAATCCCGCGTTGCCGGTCTCATTGCTCGGCTCGAAGTCCTACGTCGCCTGGGGCGGCGTGCAGGACGCCATGTTCCAGTGGTGGTACGGGCACAATGCGGTGGGTTTCTTTCTGACGGCCGGTTTCCTCGCAATCATGTACTATTTCATCCCCAAGCGCGCCGAACGGCCGATCTATTCCTACCGGCTTTCCATCATCCATTTCTGGGCGCTGATCTTCCTCTATATCTGGGCTGGCCCGCACCATCTGCACTACACCGCGCTGCCTGACTGGGCGCAGACGCTCGGCATGACCTTTTCGATCATGCTGTGGATGCCCTCCTGGGGCGGCATGATCAACGGGCTCATGACCTTGTCCGGCGCCTGGGACAAGCTGCGCACCGACCCGGTGCTGCGTATGCTCGTCGTCTCCGTCGCCTTTTACGGCATGTCGACGTTCGAAGGCCCGATCATGGCGATCAAGGTCGTCAACTCGCTCAGCCATTACACCGACTGGACCATCGGCCACGTGCATTCCGGCGCGCTCGGCTGGGTCGGCTTTGTCTCCTTCGGCGCGCTGTACTGCCTGGTGCCGTGGGCGTGGAATCGCAACGGACTCTACAGCCTCAAGCTGGTCAACTGGCACTTCTGGATCGCCACCATCGGCATCGTGCTCTACATTTCCGCCATGTGGGTGTCTGGAATCCTGCAGGGCCTGATGTGGCGCGCCTACACCTCGCTCGGCTTCCTCGAATATTCCTTCATCGAGACCGTCGAGGCCATGCACCCCTTCTACATCATCCGTGCAGCCGGGGGCGCGTTGTTCCTGATCGGCGCGCTGATTATGGCCTTCAATCTCTGGATGACGGTCAGAGCCGGCGAAGCCGAGGCGGCACGCGCCGCCGGACGGCTCCAGCCAGCCGAATAGGTCATCCCATGTCCTTCTGGAACCGACACAAGATCTTCGAGAAGAACGCGACCATCCTGATCGGTGGAATCCTCGTGGTCATCGCGATCGGCGGCCTCGTCGAGATCACGCCGCTGTTCTATCTCAAGAGCACGATCGAGGCGGTCGACGGCGTTCGTCCCTACACGCCGCTCGAGCTTGCCGGACGCAACATCTATGTCCGTGAGGGTTGCTATCTCTGCCACTCGCAGATGATCCGCCCGCTGCGCGACGAAGTGGAGCGCTACGGCCACTACTCGCTGGCCGCCGAGAGCATGTACGATCACCCGTTCCAGTGGGGATCGAAGCGTACCGGTCCTGATCTCGCCCGCGTCGGCGGCAAATATTCCGATGATTGGCATGTCCGCCACCTGATCGATCCCCGGGCGATCGTGCCGCAATCGGTGATGCCGGGGTATCCATCGCTGGCTGCCACCGAACTCGAGCTTGAGGACGTCGCCGGGCATCTGCGCACCAGCCGCGCGATCGGCGTACCCTATACCGACGACCAGATCGCCCATGCCAAAGCCGACCTCATGGCTCAGCTCGATCCCGATGGTGCGGATGCCGAAGCGTTCCAGAGGCGCTATCCAAATGCGGTTATCCGCAGCTGCGAGGGCAGGGTCGGCCGGCCCACCGAACTCGATGCGCTGGTCGCCTACCTGCAGATGCTGGGGACGCTGGTCGACTTCAGGCTCTACGACGAAAAAGCCAATCTGCGTTGAAGGCATTTTGTGATGAAGGCGATTGTCTCCATTGAAAACCTGGTGTCGCAGTTCGTGCTCAGTTTCTGGACGCCGGTCTTCGTCGGCATCTTTCTTGCTATCGTCTTTTACGCGCTGCGTCCCCGCAACAAGGCGCTGTTCGATGCCGCGGCGAAAATGCCGCTGCGGGAGGATTGACAGATGAGCCAGCACAACGAGACCGACCGTGTTTCCGGCCGGTCGACCACGGGCCACGAATGGGACGGCATCGAGGAGCTGAACACGCCGCTTCCCCGCTGGTGGGTGCTGACTTTCTACGCCACCATCGTCTGGGCCTTCGGCTATTGGGTGGTCTATCCGGCGTGGCCGCTGGTGAGCGGCTACACGGCTGGCGTCCTGCACTACACCAATCGCGCCGCCGTGGCCGCAAATCTCGCCCAACTCGAAGCTTTCCGCGGCGAGAAGATGAAGGCGCTTGACACCGCATCTCTTGCCGACATCGAGAACGACCCGGCGCTGCTGGCCTTGGCGCGGGCGCGAGGCAAGACGGTGTTCGGCGACAATTGTGCGCCCTGTCACGGCAGCGGCGCCGCCGGCGCGAAGGGCTATCCGAATCTGAACGACGACGACTGGCTCTGGGGCGGCACGCTCGACCAGATCATGCAGACCATCCAGTTCGGCGCGCGATCCGGCAACGCCAAGGCGCATGAAGGCCAGATGCTCGCCTTCGGCCGCGACGGCATCTTGAAGACGGACGAGATCGTCACGGTGGCCAATTACGTGCGTTCGCTCTCGGGACTGGCGACCGCCGCCGGCTATGACCCAGCCGCGGGCAAGACGATCTTCGCCGAGAACTGCGTGAGCTGTCACGGCGAGGATGGCAAAGGCAATCAGGAGTTCGGCGCGCCGAACCTGACCGACCAGATCTGGCTCTATGGCTCGGACCAGTCCACGCTTGTGGAGACCATCACCAAGGGCCGCGCCGGGGTCATGCCCGCCTGGAGCGGACGGCTGGATCCGCTCACGACCAAGGCGCTCGCGGTCTACGTCCACTCGCTCGGCGGCGGCAAATAGCAATGCCTTCGCGAGGTTCGACCGGTTCACCCAGGTGAAGCCGTTCGCCTTGCGGGAATGGAGCCTGGCGCTTTGCCTCGGCGTCTATTACCTGCTGCCGTTGGTGCGCTGGAATCGCGGCCTCGGCGCGCCCGACCAGGCCGTGCTGATCGATTTTCCCAACCAGCGCTTCTATTTCTTCTTCATCGAGCTGTGGCCGCAGGAGTTCTACTACTTCACCGGGTTGTTGATCCTCGCTGCCTTCACCTTGTTCCTGATGAATGCGCTCGGCGGCCGCATCTGGTGCGGCTATCTCTGTCCACAGACGGTGTGGACGGACCTGTTCTATGCGGTGGAACGCTGGACCGAGGGCGACCGCCGCGCGCGAATCAAGGCCGATGCCGGTCCGCTGACAGCCAATCGCCTGGCGCGGCGCGCGTTGAAGCACGCGATCTGGCTGATGATCGCCTGGTGGACCGGCGGCGCCTGGGTCCTCTATTTCTCGGATGCACCGGCGCTGGTGAAGGATCTCGCCACGTTGCACGCGCCGGCGATCGCCTATATCTGGATCGGCATTCTGACGGTTTCCACCTATCTCCTGGCCGGCCACGCACGGGAGCAGGTCTGTCTGTACATGTGCCCGTGGCCGCGCATCCAGGCCGCGCTCACCGATGAGTGGGCGCTCAACGTCACCTACAAATACGACCGCGGCGAGCCGCGTTGCTCGATGAAGAAAGGAAGAGACCTGCGCGCTCTGGGCGAGAAGATCGGTGAGTGCATCGATTGCAACCAGTGCGTCGCGGTCTGCCCGACCGGCATCGACATCCGCAACGGTGCGCAGCTCGGCTGCATCCAGTGCGGCCTCTGCATCGATGCCTGCGATACCGTGATGGGGAAGATCGGTCGGCCGACGCGGCTGATCGGCTACGACAACGACCTCAATGGCAATCGCAGGATCGCCGGCCAAAAGGAAGTCTTTAAGCCGATTCGCGCCCGGACGGTCGTCTACGCGGCGCTGATCGGCATGGTTTGCGCGGTGATGCTGTATGCGCTGCTGACGCGCTCGCTGCTGGACCTCAACGTGCTGCACGACCGTAACCCCGTGGCGGTCAAGCTCAGCGCCGGCGCGATCCGCAACGGCTATACGCTGCGCTTCCTCAACAAGCGCGGATTTGATCGCGTGATTGCCGTCGATGTCGACGGCCCCGCCAACGCGCAGATCCACATCGCCGGCGTCGATTCCGTCACGCCGGACCGGCCCATGATCGTCCTCGCGCGCGATGCCACCACCGAGTTGCGCGTGCTGGTGACTGCACCCTTCGGCGAGACAATGGAGAAGACCCAGCCGGTGAAGTTCCGCATCACCGACATCGGGCTCGGCGAGGTTGCCTCCGCCACCGATCATTTTGTGACGCCCTGAAATCGGAAGGAAACCGGACATGACAACCTCTTCATCCGCCATACGGCCGATCACCGGGCGCTTTGTCCTGATCGCCGTACTTTCTTTCTTTGCCGTCGTGATCGGCGTCAACGCGGTGATGATGCGGCTTGCCATTACCACGCTGCCGGGTACCGACGTCGACAGCGCCTATAGCGCGAGCCTTGCCTATCAAAGGGACATCCAGGCTGCGCATCAGCAGAACGGGCGCGATTGGAAAATCGATGCGCATATCGAGCGCCAGGCCGGCGGGACGGCCCGGCTGACTCTGGTCGCGAAGGCGCAGGACGGCGCGCCGCTTGCCGGGTTGTCGGTCTTCGGCCGGCTCGAGCGGCCGACCGACCGCCGAGCCGACCAGGCGTTTGCGATGACCGAGGGGGGCGGCGGCAACTACCACGGCATTGCGCATGGCGTTGCGGTGGGGCAATGGGACCTGGTGATCGAGGCCGAGCGGGACGGAAAGCGCCTGTTCCTGTCGCGCAACCGCGTTGTTTTGAACTGAGGCGTGCTGCCATGCAATCGACCATTGATTTTTCGCACTTCCTGAAGAAGTCCGGCCCGGATCACCTGCGCCTCGATCTCGCCGTCGACGGCATCTGTTGCGCCGGCTGCATGGCCAAGATCGAGTGCAACTTGTCGCAGATCCCGGATGTCACCTTGGCGCGGGTCAATCTGACCGATCGGCGCCTGGCGCTGGAGTGGAAGGCGGGCGCGGTGGATCCTGCGCTCTTCGTCGTTCGTCTCGCCGAGCTCGGCTACAAGGCCCATCCGTTCGAGCCGGCGCGCGCAGAGACACGGGAAGCCGATCTCGCGGGCGCGCTGCTGCGGCGCCTGGGTGTTGCCGCTTTCGCGGCGATGAATGTGATGATGCTGTCGGTGCCGGTCTGGTCCGGCAATCTCAGTGACATGCTGGGTGAGCAGCGCGACTTCTTTCATTGGCTCTCCGCACTGATCGTGCTGCCGGCGGCAGCCTATTCGGCCCAGCCGTTCTTTGCGTCGGCCTGTGCGGCGCTGCGTGCGCGCCGTGTCAACATGGATGTGCCGATTTCGATCGGCATCGTCCTGGCGCTGACGATGTCGCTGTTCGAAACGGCTGCGCATGCCGAGCACGCCTATTTCGACGCGGCAATCATGCTGATCGCATTCCTGCTCGCGGGCCGTTATCTCGATCAGAACATGCGTCGGCGCACCCGCGCCTTTGCCGGCAATCTTGCCGCGCTGAAGGCGGAAACGGCAACAAAATTCATCACTGACGAGGAGATCCGCACCGTTCCCGTCGCCGCGATCCACCCCGGTGACATCGTGCTGCTCCGTCCCGGAGAGCGGTCGGCCGTCGACGGCGCTGTCCTCAGCGGCCGCTCCGAGATAGATCAGAGCCTGATTACCGGCGAGACACGGCCAGCGACGGCAGTCGCCGGAAGTGCGGTCTACGCCGGGACCCTGGTGCGATCCGGCGCGCTGCGCGTGCGCGTCTCGGCGGCTTCCGAAGCAACGCTTCTGTCTGAAATCTCCCGGCTGCTGGAAAATGCCCTGCAATCGCGTTCGCGCTATCTGCGCCTTGCCGAACGTGCCTCACGACTTTATGCCCCCCTCGTTCACGCCACGGCGCTGCTGACGATGATCGGCTGGCTTATCGCAGGCGCCACGCTCCACGATGCAATCGTGATTGCAATCGCGGTCCTCATCATCACCTGTCCCTGCGCGCTCGGCCTCGCCATTCCAGCCGTTCAGACGGTGGCCTCCGGCGCCCTGTTCGGCTCAGGCGTGTTGCTCAATGCAGGTGAGGCGATCGAGCGGATCGCTGAGGTCGATCGGGTGATCTTCGATAAGACCGGCACGCTGACTCTGCCCGAGCTCGACGTTGCAAATGCCGCGTCAATTCCTGCCGATGTCTTCGATTTGGCCGGCCGCCTGGCGCTCTCGAGCCGCCATCCGGTCGCCGCCGCGGTTGCGCGCGCGGCAGGCGCAAAAGCGCCGCTGCCGGGCATCGCTGAGGTACCGGGGCAGGGCGTGTCCGGCGTCGTCGATGGTGTCGACATCAGGCTCGGGCGGCCGTCCTGGTGCGGCGCCGATGAGCCGGCTAACCGGATTCTGCAGAACGATCCCGAGGCATCGGTCGTCGCGTTTCGACATGGTTTGATGCGCCATGTCTTCGCAGTCCGGCAGCGGATCCGTCCTGATGCGGCGAACACCGTCTCTGCACTGCAGCGGATGGGCTTGACGGTGGAGATGCTCTCCGGCGACCGGGAGCCGGCCGTCAGGGCCGCTGCCGAAGCGCTCGGCATTTTCCAATGGCGCGCCGACGTGACCCCGGTCGACAAGATCGCCCGCATCGACGAGCTCGCGCGCCACAGCCACAAGGTGCTGATGGTCGGAGACGGTCTGAACGATGCGCCAGCGCTCGCCGGTGCTCACGCCTCGATGTCGCCGGTCACCGCGACGCATCTCAGTCAGTCGGTGGCGCATGCGGTGTTTCTCGGCGAGCGGCTCGCACCCGTGCAAGCCGCAATCGCCGTTTCGCGCCAGGCGGTGCGGCTGATGCGGCAGAACCTCTGGCTCGCGGTGATCTACAACGCGCTCGCCGTGCCGCTCGCCATGGCCGGCCTGGTGACGCCGCTGATCGCCGCGGCCGCGATGTCCGGATCATCGCTGCTCGTGATGCTCAATGCCTTGCGCGCGCGCCGGCAGAGGGAGCCCGCCTGATGGAAGTCCTGCTCTATCTGGTGCCGCTTGCGATCGCGCTTGGCGGGCTCGGCCTTGCGGCCTTTCTGTGGTCGCTCAGGAATGGCCAGTATGACGATCTCGATGGCGCCGCTTGGCGGGCGATCGCCGATGACGAGCCGCCTGAGACATCCTCCACCTCGGCGCACCCGGCGAGCGCCCAGCATCAGCAACGCGATCGCAATCCTGGCAAAGACCATCAGCAAGCCCCAGGACACCTGGGCGGCGAATCGAGCGGGGGTTCGGTAAGCGAACGGTCGCCACCGCTCGGCGATTGCCGCCCACCTATCAACAGCAGCTGGGGGAATTGGTCAGCTTATGGGAGACACAAGAAGATGTCGGCTTCAGCTGTGATCATGCGATAGATCGTGAATTTGTCAGATCGATGATGCGTAACACCATAATCAAACTGACCCGCGAACCCGACTTAAACTACAAGCTCGACCTCTTGTTTGCACAAATGCTTGCGTATCAAGGAGGACGTAAGGTGTCTCTAAATCGTTATCTGCTTCCGCCATGGAACTAAGTCACCCGATGCCGGCAGTTCAGAAAAGCTAGCGTCTCACCAGGTTATAAGGTCCCCTTCTCCCGTGAACGCTTCGATGCCTCAAAGTCTCGTCGAAATATTTTGTTCTCGTAGATCAAGCGCCACGTTGCGGTGGAGCTATCACTGGCCGTGAGACCAAGTTGAATGAAAAGGTTGAAGGTATCGAAATTCGTAAACCACCTCGATTGACCGCCGCGTATACCTGCAACGAAGTAGCCTGATTGAGCGTATATCGATTCACCAAGCCTGTGAACTTGAGTTCCTTTTCCGTATTTGTCTGACAGTAGACCAGCTAGCTCGTCGTAGCGAGCCAGCGCCGCACTACCTGCCGGGTCTTCGCTGAACGGACGGCTGGTTATAAGGACACGCCAAAGCTTGTCGTTGAACCCGAATGACAGTAACGCTCCGCTTTGGTCCGCCAGCGCTTTTTCCATCTTCGATGCGAGATAGCTCTTTCCGAAGTCCGTTCCTTCAATTTCTTTGAGTTCGACCCCGTTGGCTTGAATCTCAGCGGAGGAACTTCCCCAGACAAGACCGATCGGACCATCTGTTGCGGGCGACTGTGCGTGCGTAGGCAAGGCGAGGCACGATGCTGCGAATGCAATCAGGCCAAGAGCATACTTCATAGCGCGTCACGATCCTTTACGACTTTGTCAGGTGGTTGAGCAGGCTTGCCCGAATTCTCGGTGAGAGTCGGAAGCGGCATTGGAATTCCATGCTTTGCGGAGTAAAATTTCAATCGGAGTTGAGATACACTCAACTCGTCAGTTTCTGCCTTTAGAAGAGACATCGCCTGAGCCAGCCCGCCGGAGTATCTCGCGGCCTCAAGCCGAGAGGCGGCAGCCTTCTTCTCTGCCTGCGAGAGCTCTTCAAGGATCATGTTTAGTTCTTGGTCGGATGCGTCGTGAAACGGCCGACCGTCCAGCCGATAGTCCAGGGTGATACGTCTGACAAAAGAGGCTCGCTTTTGGTCGAGCATGGCCAGCGTATTTCGCGCGATGGCGAGCCGAACCTCAATTAGAGATTTGAGAAGTCCAGGTCCGTATTTTTCGCTCTCCTCTTGCGTGGTCGATATCTGGGAGGTGAGAGCGGCCCTGTCTCGATCGATTTCAAGCGTTGAGACCTGGGACTCTTGAAGTACGACCCCAAGGGTCGCGCTCAAGGCGACGCTTACGATTGTCAAAAAGGCTATCAAGAATTTCTGCACTTTCGGCCCCAACGCAGCGGATCATTCCGCAACTTAGGGGGGTGCACAAGCAAAAAGACCGAAGGCTAAACTTTGGTCGGGCATTTCTCTTGCCGTGCAAGGCGGATTCTTAGTTGCAGCGCGACCACTGCACCGAAATCCGCTGAAGATTGGGCTGCAACCGTCGATTTCACCCACGGGCGCACGCTCCGCCAGGCCAGCCAAAATTGGGGGTGCCTCCGGATTTATACTTAGGGGAATGACACGAGTTTCGAAACCCGGGGAAGCGGGCAGACTGCCGTCACCGACGATTGAAACCGGAGTTTCTGCCATGCTCACCGCCGCAACCGCCGGATCCTCAATCCGCGCGCGAACGGCCGCTGCGGTTCGGTCAAATTCCCTGCCCGAAGGCCCGCTGGGCTTGATCGGCGCTTCGACGCGCTTTGCGCGCAACGCTGAAATTTACGGCGAAGACGATCCGGCGGAATACCTCTACCAGGTCATCTCCGGCGCGGTGCGAACCTGTCGCACGCTGGATGACGGCCGTCGCCAGATCGGCAGCTTCTATCTGCCCGGCGATGTCTTCGATGTCGAAGCGAGCGAGGTGCATCTTGCCTCGGCGGAAGCGATCAGGGAGGCGCGTGTCCTGGTCGCCAAACGCAGCGACGTGATGGCCCGGGCCGAGTCCGAAAAGGATGTTGCCAGACAGCTCTGGACGCTTGCGGTCCGCGAGCTGCAGCGTATGCACGAGCACTCAATGGTGCTGATGAAAAGCGCGGAAGAACGGGTGGCCGGGTTTCTGCTGGAAATGTCGCGCCGCAATGCCGCCGCTCATTCGATCGAATTGCCGATGCCGCGTCAGGACGTCGCCGACTATCTCGGCTTGACGATCGAGACGGTGTCGCGGACCTTCAGCCAGCTGGCGCAGTCCGGAACGATCGCGCTGGAAACCTCCCGCCGCATCCTGCTCCGCAACCGTGCGGCGCTGAGCCGGCTCAATGCCTGACAATCGAATCTCTAATCCGCGCTTTCGCCAGCTCTTTCGGCCCTTGTTGCGGTTGCCCCCAAGCACCGCGTCGTCAATGGGATCAACGCGGTGAATGGCTCGAAAAGGTGAGGTCGTTACCATCTCATGCGTGCCAGGGACCTCCGCGATCAGCCCCTGGACCTTCTGGCCGGTCACCCGGCAAATCGAACAGAACAGGGCGCCAGCGCTCACCGCGATCATTCTTCACTCCAGGAAACCTGCGCTGCCGACGGTTGGTGCGATGGTCGATGCAAATCAGCCGGCATCGTGCCCCGTTCCGACCGCGCCAGAACGGCAGAAGCAGTTTGCGGTAATTCGGGGGAAGCCGGGTTAGCCGTGAGTTTCAGCCGCGAGCAGCGGAGGAAGCACCGCGTTGCTCGCGTATTTTTCTACTGCTTTGAAAAGCGTCTCGTAGCTAAGACGCCTGAACTTGCCCTCATATGGAACACCAATTCTGACGGCCATTTTGTGCAACGTATCATAGTGCTGCGGGATATTCTTTTCCAGCGCCTCAACTAGATTGGGAATGAAGGTGTCCCTCGCAGAGGCGGTATCAATTCTTCCATCCATGACCGCTGATGCAATTATCTTGAGTTCACTAAAATAAAGTTCGCCTGTTGTTGCTACGCTCTGGAAATCCGCCAGCGATATTGGCGCGGTCTTGGCGCAATACGCCCTAAGAGCATCTACGTACTCAAGATATCTCTTTTCTTTCTCTCGCTTATGAGCGTTGCTGTTCTCGTACAGGCGTTGCTTGTGCGCGCTTCTCTCGGAGGCCGTCATCGTAAAGCGCGTTGCAATGAAGCCAAACACTCCCCCTACTACGAATGTTATCGCTGGCAGGACAGCCGGTTTAGCAATGAAGGCCAGTAGCTCTTCCATCATTACTTCTTGTCGCCGGCCTGCTGCAGCAGAAGCGCGATAGTGTCGGCCTCCGAGGCATAAACCCTGGTCTTGTAGTCGGTGAACAGGCGTTTAGCAGCCTGCTCTCCCGCTAGTTCCTGGCTCAGTCCCTGGCGGATAAGCTCTCTGGTCGATCGAGCCCACTCGTCGGCCTTTTCTGGCGACGGCTGGTGCGCGAGCCCAAACTTGATCATCAGCCCATGACCGATGCTAGCCATGACGTCCTCCCAAATGCCTATGAAATCAGCATCCCGATAGACTGGTATCATCGGCTAGCCAGTCGGACGAGTTGCAATGAGGGTTTGTCCACGTTTAAAGCGCGACTGACCCGGTTCTACTCGTGGCCCTCCGGCCATGTTGAGCCGATAGGCCAGTGAAGGGCCTGTACCCAATCCGATCTCATGCCCGAACCCAGTGGATGGTTTGTAGTTTTTCAGGTTTATAAAATTTGGGTTGATTTCGAAGGCTGTTTTCAAACTGGCGACGAATCGAAGGTCTTCAATTTAGGAGCAAATCAAGATCCAAGTGAGCTGGCGCGATTTGCGCGACTCGCGGTATGCCGTTGTCGTCAGTCTCCTCACTGCGCAAAAGGAATAAGATGGTTGCAGCTGCCCGTGAATTGCCAGCTTCAGGTTATGCGCTCGAAGTTGATGGCCGACTCAAGGCCGAATTTGCGACCAGGGATGGGGCCAAGTCCGGTGCGGAGGAGCTGAAGAAGCGTTTTCCAATGCTTCGGATCAGAATCTATGACGCAGAGACGAAGACTCGGGAAGAGGTCTAGGTCCAGGCGCCTGGTTGTTCCATCCGCATTGGATTTGCCGTGCGTCTCCCTGCGGGACCGGGCTGTCGGCTGCGCTGAAACCCCGGCTTTGGCCGGGTTTTCACCCATTCGGGCTTCCATCCCTGACGCAAAGGCTTGGGGCTCGTCTGAGGCTCTCGCAGCGGCACGCCGTCGCCTGCAACAGATATAACGCTTCCGCAACAAACATTGAGAGTGAGAGGGCTGGCTGGGTTGGCCGCGACGGGTTGGAGCTGCGAGAGAGGCTTGCAGCGCCCGTCGCGAAAGACCCGCGATGTCCAGACATCCTCGCACGCGCACCGGCCAGGACCGGGCCAACCTTTATGACGAAATCACCGACAAGATCATAGCCGAGCTGGAGGCCGGCCGCGTGCCATGGGTTCAACCCTGGGGGACGGAGGCTGCAAAAGCGCCGCTGTCGATTCCAAGGAACGCCGCGTCCGCCCGGCCCTACAGCGGCATCAACGTTCTCATCCTCTGGGGGGCGGTGATCGAGCACGGTTTTGCGGGCCAGAGCTGGCTGACCTTCCGCCAGGCGCTTGCGCTTGGTGGTCATGTCCGCAAGGGTGAGCGCGGCACAACCATCGTCTATGCCGACCGCTTTGTCCCGGCCGACGAACGGCGCCGTGCGCGTGAGATGGGCGAAGAGGCGCAGGCCGTTCCATTCCTGAAGCGGTTCACTGTCTTCAACACCGATCAATGCGACGGATTGCCCGCCGACGTCGCGACCACCGCGCCAATGCCGGTTCCGGGCATGATCGAGCCGCAGGTCGAGGCCCTGATTAAGGCAACCGGCATCGACTTTCGCATCGGCGGCAATCGCGCCTTCTATATGCCGGCAGAAGATTACGTCCAGGTGCCGGCGCCGGCGGCCTATTTCGAACCGATCAATTGGCACCGGACCGCGCTGCATGAACTTGGCCATGCCAGCGGCCATCCTTCGCGCCTCAACCGCGATCTCGGCGGTTCGTACGGCACCAAAAAATACGCGTTCGAGGAATTGATCGCCGAATTGTGCGCCGCGTTCTCCTGCGCTTCACTCGGCATCGTGCCGACCGTGCGGCACGCCGATTATATCGGCTCCTGGCTGGAAGTCCTGCGAGACGACAACCGCGCGATCGTGCGGGCGGCCTCGCAGGCCAGCAAAGCCGCGGATTATCTGCTTGGCTTCCTGCCAGCAAATAATCCAACTGCTTCCGCCGATGGTGCCGAGGCAGATCAGGAGGCGGCGTGAGCGGAGCTTAGCTTGCGAAATAGAGGAAGAGGGCGGCGCCGAGCGCCACGACGGGTTGGAGGTCGAGAGAGAGGCTTTCGACCGCCCGTCGCGGAGACGAAAAATGACGAAGCCAGTCCAAAAGATCACGCTGTCGCCCTCACGTGACATTCCCTTCAACAAGCTGGTGCTGAGCCAGTCCAACGTTCGGCGCGTCAAGGCGGGCGTCTCGATCGAGCAGCTTGCCGAGAGCATCGCCCAGCGCACGCTGCTGCAAAGTCTCAATGTCCGCGCCATCGTGGACGAAGAGGGTAACGAGACAGGCATGTTCGAGGTGCCGGCCGGCGGGAGGCGCTACCGTGCTCTCGAGCTCCTGGTCAAACAGAAGCGCATGTCCAGGACGCAAGCCGTGCCCTGCGTCGTTCGCGAGGGAGGCATCGCGGAAGACGATTCGATCGCGGAGAACGATGAGCGCGTCGGCCTGCATCCGCTCGACCAGTTTCGCGCATTCCAGACGCTGCGAGACCTCGGCATGAGCGAAGAGGACATCGCCGCGCGGCATTTCGTGGCGCCCGCGATCGTCAAGCAGCGCCTGCGCCTGGCATCGGTCTCGCCGAAGCTGCATGAGGTCTATGCCGAGGACGGCATGACGCTGGAGCAGCTGATGGCGTTCTCGGTGAGCGGCGATCACAGTCGCCAGGAGCAGGTCTGGGACAATGTCAGCAGGTCCGGCTATGATGAGCCGTACCAGATCCGCCGCATGCTGACCGAGAACACCGTGCGTGGGTCCGATCGTCGTGCGCAATATGTTGGCATCGACGCTTACGAGCGCGCCGGAGGTCCGGTCCTGCACGATCTGTTCGAGCATGACGGCGGTGGCTGGCTCCAGGACGTCGCACTGCTCGACCGCCTTGTCACGGACAAGCTCAAGCAAGACGCCGAGGTCATCGCGGCGGAAGGGTGGAAGTGGATCTCGGTGGCCGTCGATTTTCCATTTGGCCACACCACCGGCTTGCGGGAATTGGAAGGAACGCCGGCCTCGCTCACCAGCGAGGAGCAGGGCACGCTCGATGCGCTCAATGCCGAGCATGACAGGCTTGAAGCCGAGTATCAGGATGCTGACGAACTCCCCGAGGAGGTCGACCAGCGCCTCGGCGAGATCGAGGCGGCATTGCTTGCGTTCGAGGAGCGGCCAATGATCTACGATCCGGCCGACATCGCCCGCGCCGGCGTTTTCATCAGCATCGATTCCGACGGGCGGCTGTCGGTGGATTGCGGCTACGTCCGGCCGGAGGATGAACAGGCGGTCGTCGATGCCGACCCCGGACAGGGCAGCACAACGGGCGAGAGCCAGGAGGCCGTTGCTCCGGTGCAGCGTACCGCCATCACCGTCGGTGGCGCGCCAACCGAGCCGGCCGAAGAGGATGAGGACGATGCTGCAAGACCGCTGCCGGACCGTCTGATCACCGAGCTGACGGCCCATCGAACGCTGGCGCTACGCGACGCGCTTGCCGAGCATCCTTCGATCGCGTTCCTGGCGGTGCTGCACAGTTTCGTGCTGGCGACCTTTTACAGGTTTGTATCATCCGCCAGTTGTCTCGAGATCGCGGTGCACACGCCGACATTTCCGGTCCAGGCTCCGGGATTGAGAGACAGCGCGCCGGCCAAGGCGATCGACACCAGGCATGAAGCCTGGAAAGCGCGGCTGCCCAACGATGCGAAGGCGCTTTGGGATGCGCTCTGCGCATTGGACGGCCAAGCGCAAGCAACCCTGTTCGCCCATTGCGCGTCGCTCTCGCTCAACGCGCTCTATGAGCCCGTAAACCGCTATGCTCAGGGGCGGGTATCGGCTGATGGGCTCGCGCGCAGGCTCGGCCAGGCCGACGTGCTGGCGCGGGCGGTCGGGCTCGACATGGTGCAGGCCGGCTGGAGGCCGACCGTCGATAATTACCTCGGCCGCGTCACCAAGCCACGTATTCTGGAGGCGGTGAGGGAGGCAAAGGGCGACGCCTCCGCAGAACTGATCGACCATCTGAAGAAGTCCGATATGGCCCGCGAGGCCGAGCGCCTTCTCGAGGGCACGGGATGGCTGCCGGAGCCATTGCGCCTCGCGGATACGATCCAATCGGCAGAGCAAGACGCAGTCGCGGGTCCGCTTCCCGAGTTCCTCGCTGGCGATGAGGACGGTAGCGGCCCCGCAGACGACGTTCAGCCACATGGCATTGCCGCTGAATGAGTGTCCGGCGTAGCGCGGCAATCCCGCCGCGCGCGTCATTCGCACTTGCTTCCGAAGCCCGGCATCACGCCGGGCTTCTCTTTTTGGAATCCGGCTCCGGCGAACGGCCTCGCGCGCGGCGTGGCCGCGTCCTCCTCCCGCGCTGGAAGCAAGGGGTGAGCAGAGTGAGAGATCGGCCGGGACAGGTTTGAGCCGGTCGGGCCTTAGAGAGCGCCCGTCGGTTTGACCGTTCCCGCTCTCCTCGAAAGCTCAACTCCCATGATCAATCTGTCCTGCTCCGCGACCGCCGCGGCTGCGTCCTCCATCGCCCAAGCCGCGCGGCTTATCGTCTGCGACCTCGAACAGGGGCGGCGCATCGATGCAGCGAGCGTTCTGCGTTCCGCCATGGAAGGCGCCTTCTGCGGCTCGGATGCCGCCGGCGCCTGGCATTGGAAAGCCGCCTACGAGGCCTGTGAAGCCGCAACCGTTCTTTTCCTGCGCAAGCATGGCACCGCCATGCGGACCAAGGCGGGATCGCCGGCTGCGTTACTGGCGATGCTGGCCAAGGTCGCAGGCCTGCTTCCAAGCCATACGCGCAGGTCCGAAGAAAGCGACGCGCTTCAGCAATTCTCGACGCCGATCCCGCTTGGCTTTGTCGCCTGCACCGCCGCCGGCATTGCCAACACAGACCTCGTGCTGGAGCCTTCGGCGGGCACCGGTCTTCTCGCCATTCTCGCCGAGATCTCCGGCGGCACACTTGCGCTGAACGAGCTCGCCGAAACGCGCGCCGGCCTGCTCGACCTGCTGTTTCCAAACGTGACCGTCACGCGCTACGACGCGGCGCAGATCGACGATCATCTCGAGGCGGCTGTTGCCCCGAGCATCGTGCTGATGAATCCGCCATTTTCGGCTCTGCCCAATGTGGATCGGCGGATGGCGGATGCAGCCTTCCGCCATCTCTCCTCGGCGCTGGCCAGGCTCCGCGACGGCGGTCGCCTCGTCGCGATCACCGGCACAAGTCTCGCCCCCGACAACCCAGGCTGGACCGACGCCTTCATCCGTCTCCAGGAGCGCGGCCGCGTGGTGTTCTCGGCTGCGATTGCAGGGGCGGTTTTTGCCAAGCACGGGACGGCGATCGAGACGCGGCTCACGGTGATCGACAAGCAGCCCGCGCCGGACAGAAGCGTCTTTCCAGCATGTCCGGGCATGGCGCCGGACGCAGCCACGCTGCTGGCATGGGTCCTCGAACATGTGCCGCTGCGGCTTCCGATTACGTCACCTGCTCTCGCTCCGGTCAGCTCGACCGTGCCGGTTCGGCGACCCGTTCGCGCTTTGACGATGCGGCCCTCGCCCGGACAGCGGCTCGATGATCCGCAAAGCGTTGAGCTCAGCTACCAGACGGTCGACTGGACCGCTCCGGACGGAGCTCATCTGACTGATGCCCTCTATGAGGACTACACCCTGCAATCGATCAGCATTGACAGATCGCAGCCGCATCCGACCAAGCTGGTGCAGTCGGCCGCGATGGCCTCGGTCGCTCCGCCGAAGCCCTCCTACCGGCCCCATCTCCCGGAGAAGGTTGTCGCAGACGGCCTGTTGTCGGACGCCCAGCTTGAAAGTGTGGTCTACGCCGGCGAAGCACATTCGGCCTTCCTGGCGGGCGCCTGGACGGTCGACGCGACCTTCGACGTTGTGGCAGCTGCCCGTGACGACGCTCCAGATGCCGTCCGCTTCCGCCGCGGCTGGTTTCTGGGCGACGGCACCGGCGCGGGCAAGGGCCGGCAGGTCGCCGGCATCCTGCTCGACAATTGGCTGAAGGGCCGGCGCCGTGCGGTCTGGATCTCGAAGAGCGACAAGCTGCTCGAGGACGCACAGCGTGACTGGTCGGCGCTCGGCATGGAGCGGCTCCTGGTCACGCCGCTCTCACGCTTCCGCCAGGGCACCCCGATCCGGCTCTCGGAAGCCATCCTATTTACCACCTACGCTACGCTGCGCAGCGATGAACGCGGCGAAAAGCTTTCGCGTGTCCGGCAGATCCTCGAATGGTTGGGCTCCGATTTCGACGGAGTGGTGGTGTTCGACGAGAGCCACGCCATGCAAAACGCCGTGGGCGGCAAGGGTGAGCGCGGCGAGCAGGCCGCCTCGCAGCAGGGACGCGCGGGCCTGCGGCTGCAGCACGCGTTGCCCAATGCACGGGTGGTCTACGTGTCCGCGACCGGCGCCACGACCGTTCACAACCTCGCTTATGCCCAGCGGCTCGGCTTGTGGGGCGGCGAGGACTTTCCGTTCGCCACGCGCGCCGAGTTCGTTGAGGCGATCGAGGGCGGCGGCGTCGCGGCGATGGAGGTGCTCGCACGCGACCTCAAGGCGCTGGGTCTGTATGCGGCGCGTTCGCTTTCCTACGAGGGCGTCGAATATGAACTGATCGAGCATGAGCTCACCCCCGAACAGATCCGCATCTATGATGCCTATGCGGCCGCGTTCAGCATCATTCACAACAATCTCGATGCCGCGATGCGGGCGGCCAACGTCACCGGCGAGACCGGGACCTTGAACGCCCAGGCAAAGTCGGCGGCCAGGTCGGCCTTCGAGTCCGCAAAGCAGCGCTTCTTCGGTCATTTGCTGACCTCAATGAAGACGCCTTCCTTGATCCGCGCGATCGAGCGCGATCTCGGGGAGGGGCATGCCGCCGTCATCCAGATCGTCTCGACCGGCGAAGCGCTGATGGAGCGCCGGCTCGCGGAGATTCCGACCGAGGAGTGGGCGGATGTCCAGGTCGACATCACGCCGCGCGAATACGTGCTCGACTACCTCGCCCATTCCTTCCCGGTCCAGCTTTACGAGCCCTTCACCGACTCCGAAGGCAATCTCTCGTCCCGGCCTGTGTACCGTGATGGTCAGCCCGTGGAGAGCCGGGAGGCCGTCGCGCGGCGCGACCGGCTAATCGAGAAGCTTGCCTCGCTTGCGCCCGTGCCCGGCGCGCTCGACCAGATCATCCAGCGCTTTGGCACCGACAGGGTCGCCGAAGTCACCGGGCGCTCACGCCGGATCATCCGGCAACACGATCGCCTCATGGTCGAAAACCGCGCCGCTTCGGCGAACCTCGCCGAAACCGGGGCCTTCATGGACGACCTCAAGCGCATCCTCGTCTTCTCGGATGCCGGCGGCACCGGGCGCAGTTACCACGCCGAACTGTCGGCGCGGAATCGCCGTCTGCGGGTGCACTACCTGCTCGAACCCGGCTGGAAGGCCGATGCAGCCATCCAGGGCCTCGGCCGGACCAACAGGACCAATCAGGCACAGCCGCCGCTATTTCGTCCCATTGCCACCGACGTGAAGGCCGAAAAGCGCTTTCTCAGCACGATCGCGCGCCGTCTCGATACGCTCGGCGCCATCACCCGCGGTCAGCGTCAGACCGGGGGTCAGGGGCTGTTTCGGCCCGAGGACAATCTCGAGAGCATTTACGGCCGTGATGCTCTGCGCCAACTCTACCTGCTCCTGGTTCGGGGCAAGGTGGATGGTTGCTCTCTTGAGATGTTCGAGGATGCCACCGGGCTGAAGCTCGTCGACGCCAATGGCATCAGGGATGACCTGCCGCCGATCACGACTTTCCTTAACCGTCTGCTGGCGCTGACCATCGAGCTGCAAAACGTGCTGTTCGCCGCCTTCGAGCAGCTGCTGACGGCCCGGATCGAAGGCGCGATCGCGTCCGGACTCTATGATGCGGGCCTGGAGACCCTTCGCGCCGAAAGCTTCGCCGTCACGAACCGGCGCACCATCTACACCCATCCCGCGACCAGCGCCGAGACACGGCTGCTCACGATCGTCCAGCGCGAACGCAACCGGCCGCTCACTCTGAATGATGCCATTGGCCTTCTGTCGGACCGCCGCGCGGTCCTGCTGGTCAACGAACGGTCCGGCCGCGCGGCGGTGCAAGTCCCGGCTCCGAGCCTGATGTTGGACGATGGCGACATCGAGCAGCGCGTCAGATTGGTCCGGCCGATGGAAAGCCACAACGTCCCATCGAAGGCCATGGGCGAAAGTCATTGGACCGAGACAGACCGTGAGCAATTCAGTGCAGCCTGGACAGCTGAGCTTGCAGACGTGCCGGAGTTCACCGAGAGCACGATCCACGTCGTCGCCGGGCTCCTCCTGCCGATCTGGAAGCGGCTGCCGAAGGAATCGACCCGCGTCTACCGCCTCCAGACCGACGCCGGCGAACGGATCATTGGGCGGAAGGTCTCGTCCGCCTGGGTCGCCAACGCGCTTTTGGGCGAGCGGCCGACGCTCAGGCCCGAAGACGTCTTCGCCGCCTTGCGCGAAGGCCGCGCGTTCGTTGAGCTTGCCGAAGGCCTGACACTGCGGCGCGTCCGCGTCATGGGTGCGCATCGCATTGAGCTCGCGGACTTCAACGAAACCATGCGCGACCGCTTGCGGACCTATGGGCTGTTCAGTGAGATCATCTCCTGGAAGCTGCGCATGTTCGTGCCCACCGATGCAAGCGGGGCCGTCGTGCTTGGCAAGGTGCTCGAACGCTACCCGGTCGAGCGCATCTGCGAGCGCGAGGCCGCCTGATGCGGCGCGATGCTTTCGAATGGACATGCCGCCTCGCGCGTGAGGCCGAGGCTGTGTGCCGCCACTCTCCCTCCAACCGCAAAGGCGAGCGACGCGATTGGCTCCTGTGCGATGTCCACAACCGGCCTGGCCGCTCCGTGTTCGTACGACGCCACGAGTCGCACAAAGGACCGGCCGGCAAGCGGAGCCAACATGGTGTGCGGCGGATGATGGTGCGCGTTTGCGCTTGGGTGCCGTCTCACAGACGATCGACAGCGTCTCAGCAACCTGCTGCCAGCGCAGTGCGGGAGGTTGCGTGATGACCCGCGACGCTTCTGAACTGGCGCGCCGCCTCGCGCGTAATGCCGAGGCGGTCTGTCGCCATTATTTGTCCAATGGACGGCGCCAGGGCCGCTATTGGATCGTAGGCGACGTCCGCAATACGCCGGGCCGGTCGATGTTTGTCCGGCTCAGCGGACCGGACTTCGGTCCCGGCGCCGCCGGGCATTGGACCGATGCTGCCTCGGGCGAACATGGCGATCTCCTCGACGTGATCCGCGAGAGCTGCGGTTTCGTTGACTTTCGCGATGTCGCAGGCGAAGCACGACGCTTTCTGCGTCTGCCGCGCGCCGAACCGCGCCGCAGCCCAAAGCCCGATCGCACACGGGTCCCCGCCGGATCGGCGGAAGCGGCACGGCGGCTCTTCGCCATGTCGCAGCCGATCCGCCGGACGCTCGTCGAGACTTACCTCGGCCATCGCGGCATCAAGGCCGTCCATGATGCGGGCGCTCTGCGATTTCATCCGCGCAGCTATTATCGCCCGGACGACGGTTCGCCGACTGAGACCTGGCCGGCGATGATCGCCGCCGTGACCGATCTTGCCGGTCGCATTACCGGCGCACATCGTACCTGGCTCGCGCCGGACGGCTCTGGCAAGGCGCCGGTCGACACGCCGCGACGGGCCATGGGCGGTCTTCTCGGCCATGCCGTCCGCTTCGGCACGGCCGACGACGTCCTCGCTGCCGGCGAAGGCATCGAGACGACGCTGTCGCTGCGCTGTGCGCTGCCTGACATGCCGATGGCCGCCGCGCTCTCGGCCAACCACCTGGCAAGCCTTCTGCTTCCGCCGACGCTACGTCGGCTCTACATCGCCCGCGACGCCGATGCCGCGGGTGACACAGCGGTCGCGGCATTGACCCAATGCGCGGAAGCAGTGGGCATTGAGGCGCTTGTCCTGTCTCCGCGGACGGGCGACTTCAACGAGGACCTGCATGCATTCGGCTTCAGCGCCCTGCGGGCGGCACTGCGCATCCAACTCGCGCCGCAGGATGTCGCTCGGTTTATGCTCTTCGCTGATGCCGGGACAGTTGGCCGGTCGACCTGCGGTGCCGCCGGCAATTGAACAAATGATGTTGTGTTGTTGATGATGTCGCGGACCGCACGCGAGTTTGGAAGAACGCTGCAGCCGGCCTTGCCCACCTCTGCCGAGATGCACGGTGCGATCACTCGTGCAGCGACCTGAGCTACAGCGACCGTGGCGCTACCGGATTTGGTAGGTCGCCTTTGACCAAAGCAGAACAGTTGATAGTCGCAATCGACATGCGGTTTGTGCTACGCGTCGCCTGACGAAAGGGATATCTGATGGCGTGGCTATACATACTTCTGGCGGACGTGTTCGAGATCGCATGGCCCTTCGTTTTGAAGCGCTCGATCGGGCTTCCGAAATGGACAACAGTTTTATCGGGGGTCGTCTTCGCTCTTCCTATTTTTCTTCTGTTGGGTGAATCCGTGAAGTGCTTGCCCGCTTCGACGGTTTACGCGGGCTTCGCCGGAATTGCGACCGTGGGGACAGCGATTGTCGGCATTGCGTTTTTCGGTGAGAGCGCAAATCTTGCTCGCCTCTGTTCTGTCATGTTGGTTGTTGTCGGTCTGGTCGGCGTGAAGCTCTTTTCGGAATAGTCTGCACTTGCACCTTCGTGGACGGATCATCGGTCATGGAGAACCGAATGCAGCTGTCGTGTTCTATCGAAGCGCGCACTTTGCGGGAGTTGACGCGCTATGGAAAACTGCATTCCTGGATGACAAGACTTGGAATGCCGCTCCCGCAGACATCCCCCAAAATCCCCGCTTCCAGCCGGCTCTCATGTCGCTGGCCCGCGAAGGAAATCTGGTGTTGATTCCGTCAGGGCTGGATGCGATGGATATCGAGGCGGGGATCTTTCGGGTCGCCTGCTGAAGTCTCGCCGGAAAAGCGATAGGGCAGGCGCTCATTGCTCGTGCAGAAGAGCGGCTTGCGAGACTCGGCTGCGCAAGGCCAATCTCCAGGTGCTCGAATCCAACTCAGCCTTGCGCGCACAACTCTTGCCCGAGGATGTCGCCCGCTTTCTGCCGCGTCCGAGGATCGCTACGGGATAGCGCCAGGCAATTTGACTCGATCTCGTCATGACCGGTCATTGCGTGGGCTGCCTTTGCCAGACAGCGCCGCGCCCACGGCCTTCTAGAGGGCGATCGGACGGCAAGCGGCCCGGCCCGGCAATGGCTGCGGTGCGGCTATTTTCCGCCGGCGCTCACGCGCCTTTGCATCGCGAAACAAAATAGCCGCACCTCCGCCATCCTCCGCTTCGCTGCGGCCCTGCGCTTCCACCTGCGCCCTGCGGGCTTCGGCGGATTGATCGCTCCGGGTTCTGGTCCGTTCCGCCTGCCGTCTGGTGATCGCCACGAAGGCCGCGATGGGCGCGGCCGAACGGCAAAAGGACCAAAAGCCATGATGACCGAACACGACGACAACCAGTTCGAACCGCCGCACGGCTCATCACCGACCGATCATGTCCTCAACCAGCTTCAGCTCTATGGCCATCGCCCCTTTCACGACGAGCCTGACCCAAGGCCGCTTCCCGAAGCCAAGGCCATCACAGGCGCGATCGCCGACATCTTTGATGCGCTCGTGGCGAGCCTGAGCGACACACGGCTTGAACCCGACCTCGAAGATCTTCTCTGGTCGACCGTCAATCTCTTCCATCGCGCCACGGGCCGCATCGAGCGCGAACTCGACGACAACGAAAAAGCGCAGCAAAAGAGCCAGCGCGAGCAGAATGGATCGGAGGTGCGATCCGTCGAACTGGAGAGGCTCACCGCCGAAGGCGTCACTTTGATCGAACGCCGCAACGCCATGGAGCTGTTCCGCGATCTGGCGACCGAGCAATTCGAGCTTCATACCGGCTCGCCCTGGCGCCCCCGTTCCGGATCACTCGTCAATCATCGCACGCTCACCTCTGCGATGATCGACAGCCGCGATTTGCTGACTGCCAAACGCCGCGCGGACACCGAGGCGTTGCTGCCATCTGGACCCAAGATCGCGCTCACCGGTGGACTCGATTTTAACGACGTCTCCCTGATCTGGGACCGGCTCGACAAGGCCCATGCCAAGCACCCGGACATGGTGCTACTGCACGGTGGCTCGCCGAAGGGCGCCGAACTGATCGCCGCCAAATGGGCAACCAACCGCAAGGTTCCCCAAGTCGCCTTCAGGCCGGACTGGACCAAGCACGGCAAGGCAGCTCCGTTCAAGCGCAACGACGCCATGCTTGCAGTGCTGCCGATCGGTCTCATGCACTTTCCGGGCACCGGGATACAGGACAATCTCGCCGATAAGGCCAGGAAGCTCGGCATTCCCGTCTGGAAGTTCGGCGGCGCGTAAGCGCCGTCGCCCATCGGCGCTTCTTCATCGAGGACCAAGTTCGCCAGCGCAGATCACTGCAAATTCTCTGATCGCGACCGATATAGCGCTCGAGCAGAAATCCTCGGTTCTTGTCCGATCTGACGACCGAGGCCACGCACTCGCACAGCGGCGCTTCCTGCGCTATGATTCTCATCGCGCCGTGGTGGTGGTGGAAGGCGCGAGCGTCATGTCTTTTGTCGCGGAGCCACCACCATGCTTATCATCGCACTCGTCCTCAATATGCTTGGCATCGGCCTGTTCTGCTGGCTGGGTCTCACCCTTGCTGTCTACGCGCTGCCCTGTTTCGTTGCGCTTTCCGCAGGTTTTGCGGCTGCTCACAGCGGCGCGAGCATTGCCTCCGCTACTCTTGTTGCAATTCTTGCCGGCGCCGTGACCGTTCTCATCGGTCAAACCGCCTTAATCCGCGCTCGATCCAGCTTCGTGCGCGTGGTGATCGCCGCAGCTTTCACCGTCCCGGCGGCTGTCGCGGGCTATCACCTCGCCCATGGCCTGTCGCAAATCGCGATGCCATCCTCACTTTGGCAGGGTATCTTCAGCTGGACCGGCGCCTTTGCCATCGCCGGCATGGCTTGGAGACGGATAACCAGCTTTGCCGAGCCGCTGGCATCGGGCGAGCCTTTGTCGGAGGAACATCAGTAGCCCCTCTCGGCCAGGACGCGACAAGGATGAGCCCTGGGTCTCGACGGCTGAGGCACCTCGGGTCCAAGCGTTGGCTGGGTCGACGAGCTTGAGCGAGAGATAGTCGCGGCGTTCTCGGAGCGCTTGGCACCGGGCATTCGCACCTGACCTCCCGGCGAAAGGCAGGCCAGCCAGGGGCATCTCATCGCGGCTGGTTCACGGCAAATGCGATCGCCCTTTCTTCGCTTTTGATTCCATCTCTACGCCTGAATGCAGCGACATCTTGCGCACCCCAACCGAGCGGCGCCACAACTTCTTCCGGGGATGCTGTTCAGCGAACGGACCACCTGGCCTCTTGATGGCTGGATCTGGCCGAAGAGCGGCTGCGCCTCGATCGCCTGAACGCAACGCCAGCGGCTCGACTTTCTTCCCCTGGGCTACGCCCATTCCTCGCGAGGCAAGAAAGTCGCCCCGCTGGCGTCCTCCGCTGCGCTGCGGCCCGCGGGCGGGTGCGTCGTCGATCGTCTTCGGCCTGTAGATCGCCATCGAGGCCGCGGTGGTCGCGGCTCGAAACTAGCTAAGGAGAAGTAACATGGCTACCATCGGTTCTTTCAAGAAGATCGGCAGCGACTTCCAGGGCGAGATCGTCACCCTCAGCCTCCAGACCAAGGGCGTCCGCATCGTGCCCGAGGCCAACCGCACCAACGAGAACGCTCCGAGCCACCGCGTCTTCGTCGGCCGGGCCGAGATCGGGGCCGCCTGGTCGAAGCGCTCCGAGGAGGGCCGCGACTATCTCTCGCTCAAGCTCGACGACCCCTCGTTCAATGCACCGATCTACGCGAACCTGTTCAGCGACGAGGACGGCGACGGCTTCAGCCTGATCTGGTCGCGGCCGCGCAAGAACGGCGACTGAGGTCGCCAAAAGCCCCGTCCGGTCCGCCGGGCGGGGCTTCTCTCTCAGGTGCCATTGTTGAGGCCACTGCCTTCGGCGCCTCGCTGGTCGCCTTTCGCGGTCATTTCTGTGAACGTCTGTCCCGCTTATGTCGGCGGGATTTTGGCTACCTGATCGCCCAAATCTGGCTCGGAGGACTTACCCGTGGCGTACTAAAGCATTCAGCCAGCGCGAGCCATGATGAAGTTCCAATCATTCTGGCAACGTCTGTCGGTGTATCGTCGACAGCTCTCTCATGTAGTCGATGACGAAAGGCGTAAGCGTTCCGGAATCTCGAACTAAGTGCCGCTGTAAATAGGCGCAAAGGCATGCCATGCCCCTCCAACATCAAGTGAATCAAAGTCTTACTGTGCCGATCAGCGTAGGGACCCCACGCCGATTCACAACTGGGTTGCAGGCGTTCCTACCAACGACTTCGAAGAGCGCTATTGCGGTAACGCTCTCGTTCCCGTCGGGCATGGCGATGTTCGTGGCTTGCAGACGGCGAACGGTTTTTGTTTGGTCGACCTTGCGTCTCGCAGCTATTGTGCTCGAACGCGCGAAGACCGCCATCTGGGGATTCCTGCGATTCCATTCCGCATGGGATCGAAACTTGATCCCGAAATTCTCCTGCAGGCGCTTATCGACGTGAGCAGAAGCTCACGCGGTACAGCTCGGTCAGAACCATTCAAGCCTGAACCGACTTGCCGCATCCTCGTTGGATTCAACGTTGCTGCATGAACTGCGACTTCGAATCATTTGGTAGTTGGAAGGTGCTTATCCCAGCAATGGACTTATCCGCCGAGTCCAGATTATCGATGCCAGTCGCCACTACCGAAACACGGACGAGACCCTGCAGGCGTTCATCGAAAGTGGCGCCGACGATGACGTTGGCGTCCGGGTCGGCCCCTTCGCGAACGCGGCTAGCAGCTTCGTCGACCTCGAATAACGTCAGGTCCATGCCGCCGGTGATCGAGATTATGAGGCCACTGGCGCGCTTGATCGAGGGGGCCTCGATCAATGGATTGGAGATCGCGGCCATGGCGGCGGTGAGCACGCGCTTCTCGCCAGAAGCCTCACCCCCGCCCATCATGGCTTTGCCCTTCTCGCGCATGACGGAGAGAACGTCGGCAAAATCGAGATTGATCAGACCTTCTTTGACTATAAGGTCGCTGATGCAGGCCACGCCCGAATAGAGCACTTGATCGGCGATGGCGAAGGCATCGTTAAATGTGGTCTTCTCGGTGGCCACTCGGAGCAGATTCTGGTTTGGGATGATCAGCAGGGTGTCAACCGCGTTCAGCAGTTCCGCAATGCCGGCTTCAGCAACGCGCATACGGCGCTGGCCCTCGAAGTGGAAGGGCTTGCTGACGACGCCGACCGTGAGAATGCCAAGTTCACGCGCGATCCTGGCTATAACAGGAGCCGCCCCAGTTCCCGTACCGCCGCCCATGCCAGCGGTAACGAACACCATGTTTGCGCCGGTTAATTGATCCTGGATCGCCTGAATTGCCTCTTCGGCCGCGGCGCACCCTACTTTGGAGTTCGAGCCGGCGCCAAGCCCTTCGGTCACCTTTGTGCCCAACTGAATGAGGCGCTTGGCCTTGGACGTGGTGAGCGCTTGTGCGTCGGTATTGGCGACGACAAAGTCGACGCCTTCCAGCCCGGCTGCGATCATGTTGTTGACGGCATTGCCTCCGGCCCCACCGACTCCAAACACAATAATACGCGCTTTCATCTCGCGAAGGTCGCTGATGTCGGTCACTTTTACCTCACGATTTCTTCGGCACGTTGGAATAGCGGACCCGGATTGCTACCGACGAACCTTGCGGTCTGTCTCGACCAGGATCGCAGCTAGACATCCTAGTCGACGTGCGGCCTGTCCGTGGCTGTCGATCGAGGCGCCAACTCGGTCACCGGTCCGTAGAGCCGCCACCTCGTCCTCAAGCCGCGCCGTCGCCTGTCTAGCTGCATGGTCTCTGCGGTCGCCTGCAGCACTTCAACCATCAGGCGCTCCGCGCGCCCGCTTTCGCGCTCGAAATCCGCGCCCTAACCGGCCGCCCTTGCTTCGAGCTGCACAATTTCCGTCTGCAACGCTTCAATCTGGGACGATGTCGCCCGCGCGACGACCACCTCGTGGGCAGGGAGTATGCCTTACTTCAGCGAGATCAACGCTCACCAGTGCTTTGCCATTATCCGAAGGTGAGCGCGGCAACCTGAGCGGCTTGGCAACCGATCGGGCGGCCTCGGGTAAGATTTTCGGCCGGGCACCAAGTGCCACATATGTCAGCGCCTCAATGGGCATCGGCTGTTCTCCTACAACGAACCGGGAGGCAATCGGCTGTTAACCGAAAAGTAACCGGAAGGTAGGCTGCGTTGGTTAATAAGTCGTTAACAGCTCCAATGCCGATTGCCACTTGAGTACGCGCGGGCCCAAGCCAAAGCCGCCGAGGTCGCCCTCGTCAAAGCGAACTCGATCAAGCGTTGGTGCGCCGATTGTGGACCCAGGCCAAATGTACACATTGCCTTCTCGAAGAGCGATTGCTGGCGACCCGACAGCTTTCCGGAGCGCACGGTTGGAGGCGTGTATGCCTGATCGCTAGTCAATGGGTGTGACGGAACTGGCCCTGTAGCTCGGCCAAGGCCCCTGCGTATGGATGAAACGTGAGGCTCACCGTGTGGTGCCCTGGGCGAAGTGCGACGCCCGAAAAGATGAAGTTGCCCCTGAGGATGTCGCTCGATTCGCCATCGACCATTGCACGCCACCAAGGATGCCAAACGTCATTGAGGAGCAGCAGGCCGCCGGACGGCGCGTCGACCTCGACATCGACTCTGGTAGTCTCGTAGCGGATCAAGCGTGCTGTGCCTGGCGCTGAGCCGGCCGCGGTTGCGCGTGGCAGCGTTGACGCGCTCCGCGGCCGAAATGCCGGGCGCAGCGGGACGCGGCGAGTCCTGGCGCGCGAATCGGTAGGCAACTTGCTGTCTGTGATCGGTTAACACCATATGGTGATGTCGGACCGGGTGCGATCGGCGGCAGCTCTAATGACCGACCAGAAATCTCAATCTGATGCCGACGCTCTGATTTAGCGCGCTCCCGAGGGCCATTTCGGCTCTGGCAACCTGACCTGCTTGGCACAAGGCAAATGCAGCCAGGGGCGATCTCAGCGCGGCTGGTTCACGGCAATCGCGATCGCCCTTTTCTTCGCTTTTGCTTCCATCTCTACGCCTGAACGCAGCGACCCCTTCTGCAGCCCAACCGAGCGGCGCCACAACTTCTTCCGGAGATGCTGTCAGCGCACGGACCACCTGGCCTCTTGATGGCTCGATCTGGCCGAAGAGCGGCTGCGCCTCGATCGCCTGAACGCAACGCCAGCAGCGCGACTTTCTTCCCCTGGGCTACGCCCATTCCTCGCGAGGCAAGAAAGTCGCCCCGCTGGCGTCCTCCGCTGCGCTGCGGCCCGCGGGCGGGTGCGTCGTCGATCGTCTTCGGCCTGTAGATCGCCATCGAGGCCGCGGTGGTCGCGGCTCGAAACCAGCTAAGGAGAAGTAACATGGCTACCATCGGTTCTTTCAAGAAGATCGGCAGCG
>NZ_JACEGD010000061.1 GCF_016031635.1 Bradyrhizobium diversitatis | reverse complement strand
CCCGCCAGGATCTCCTTGATGCGGTCGATCGAGGACAGGATCACCGTCACCGCCTGCCCGGTCACCGGCATGCCGTCACGGAACTTGCCCATCAAGGTCTCGCCGGCATGCGCCAGCGCTTCCAGCCGCGGCAGCCCGAGGAAGCCGCACGTGCCCTTGATGGTGTGGACCAGGCGGAAGATGTTATCCAGGATCTTGGCGTTGTTCGGCTCCTGCTCGAACTTCACCAGCTGATTGTCCACGGTGTCCAGGCTCTCGCTGGTCTCCGTCAGAAACTCCCGCAACAGATCATCCATGAAAACAGGCCTTCATACAGGAAGGGCGCGCACGAGGCGTGATGCGCCATTTCGGAATGGGACCAGCTTCACCGCAAAGCGTTTAATATTGGTTGAGTATGTGCAAAAGAACGGGACCAACAAAGAGATAAGGCGCTCCGGACAAGCCGAAGCGCCTCGTAAAGATTCGATTAAGAAGCCGAGCGCGACGCGTACGTTTACGACGCGGTAACGATGATGGCTTCGCCTTCCGGCTTGAGCGTCACCGTGAGCCCACAGGCCTGCGCGAGCAGCCGCGTATAATAAGGCTGGATCGCGTGCGCATCCGCAGCAGGACCGCGCTCGCCGCTCAGGAGCTCGGAGATGTTCTGCGGCAGGCGGGCATTATGCCCGGTCGCGGTGATGCGAAAGCTCATCGTCTCACCCTCGCCGATCGGATCGACGACCAGCATGCCGCCGCGCGGGATCGTATGCTGGGCCACGACCAGCATGTTGAGCAGCAGCTTGACGCGATTCTTCGGGAGCAGCAGCCGCGGCAGATTCCAGGTGATGGAGCACTTGCCGTCCTCGATATGGCCGCGCGCCATGGTCTGGGCATCGCCGAGATCGATCTGCGCGCCGGAGGAGCCGGCGGCGCCGAAGGCAAGGCGGCAGAACTGGAGGCGGGCCGAGGCGGTCTTGGCGCTCTTGCGAATCAGGTCGAGCGCGAACTCGCGGTCTTCGGGCTTGGGATCGTCGTCGAGCACTTCGAGCCCGTTGACGATGGCGCCGACGGGGCTGATGAGATCGTGGCAGACCCGCGAGCACAGCAGCGCTGCGAGTTCGAGCATATCGGGAGCGGTAACGGGCGCGGGCGACGAGGCGTCAGACATATAAGGGGGTCCTGGAGGGTTCCTGGGATTGGACGGCGCTGGATGCCGCGAATCACGCATGCTTGACGGATGCTGCGGGTTCTAACATTCGCAAGGCCGCGGCAGCTAGCTTGCGATCGGCCCGATGAGGCCATAAAGCGAATCAGTGGACGGGGAATGGAATTGCCGATGAATGAGGCATGCAGGTGATGCGGATCATCGACGGGGCGGCCGCATCCGGCCTGATGGAGCCGCTGACCGCGCTGGTGGTGAAGGCGGGCCAGGCGATCCTTGCCGTCGACCGCGCCGCCATGCGGATCGAAGGCAAGCAGGACGGCTCGCCGGTAACCGAGGCCGACCTTGCCGCCGACCGCATCATCGCCGACGGCCTCGCGCAGCTCGCGGGCGACGTTCCGACGCTGTCGGAAGAGCAGGCCCAGCTCGCCTCCCCGCCGTTCCAGGGCAGCTTCTTCCTGATCGATCCGCTCGACGGTACCAAGGAGTTCGTCGCCGGCCGCGACGAGTTCACCGTCAACCTCGCCCTTGTGACATCGGGCGAGCCGCTGCTCGGCATCGTCAGCGCGCCCGCGCTCGGCCTGCTCTGGCGCGGCATCGTCGGCCGCGGCGCCGAGCGGATGAAGGTCAACGGCGCAACCCTCGGGGCGGCCGAGCCGATCCACACCCGCAAGCTGCCGACGCGAGGGGGGCCCTGGATCGCGGCGGTGAGCCGCTCGCATGGCGATCCCACGAGCGAGGCGTTCATCGACAACAGGCCCAATGCCGTCCGACGCACGATAGGCTCAGCCGTGAAATTCGGCCGGATCGCGGAAGGCAGCGCCGACATCTATCCCCGCTTCGGGCCGACCTCGGAATGGGATGTCGGGGCCGGCTGCGCGGTCGTGACCGCGGCCGGCGGCAGGGTGACCGACGGCAAGGGCGGCAAGCTCCGCTTCGGCCAGCGCAGCGACACCGGCTTCATCGTCCCCGAATTCATCGCCTGGGGCGATCCGCAGGCGGTAGGCTGCTACTGACCGAGCCGTTCCTGAAGCGCCGGCCAGCGCTTGCCCACCTCATAGAGGAAGCGCTCGGGATTGGCGATGAAGGCGTCGCGATTGGCTTCCCGGCTGAACAGATAGAGCCGCTGCGCCACGACCGCGAAGAAATAGGGATTGCCGGCGACGGTGACGCCGCGGGCGATGTCGGCCGGATCATAGCCGCCGAATTGCGGTCCGTAGATCTCGGGGTGGGCCAGGAAAGAGGCGCGGTTGCCCTCGTTGCGGAAGCGCCAGACAGCGCCCCAGAGATTCGCCTCGAACTCCGCCCTCCCCTGCTCGGCCGTGCCCGTGACGAAATAAGCGACGGGGTCGAAGCCCTCGATGGCGACGCCGCTGAAACGGTTGACGACGACCCGTTCGGTGGTGGCAGCCTCCGCCGGCTCCCGCGCGCAGAGGAGCCCTATGCCCGACAGCAAGCAGACGAGGAGGCCGATCAAGGCAATTCCGGGGCGCAAAGGGCTATCTTCCTGCCGTTGTGCCGTCATAGTTGCTGCGGATAACATCCGAGTCGAGGGGACATCCGGCGCAACCTAGAGCCGTGCCTGTTGGCGTCAGGTTAAGGAAGCGACCGGATTCGGTACCAGGGGTTCTTTATGACTTTCGCATCACGCCTTGCTGCGCTCGCGCTTGCCGCGATGATCGGCTGGATCGTGCCGGCTTCCGCCCAGCAGGCGCCGCCGCCCGACCTGCCGCCGCCGCAGCGGACCCCGACGCCCAACACCTATGGGCCGGACGAGCTCGTCACGGCCGGCCACCGCTTCTTCGGCAACGTCTCGCGCGGGCTCGCCTCGATCATCGAGAAGGCGGTCAGCCAATGGGGCCTGCCCAACGGCTACATCCTGGGTGAGGAAGGCTCCGGCGCTTTCGTCGCCGGCCTGCGCTACGGTGAAGGCACGCTCTACACCAAGAATGCCGGCGACCTCAGAGTCTACTGGCAGGGCCCCTCGCTCGGCTTCGACTGGGGCGGCGACGGCGCCCGCACCATGACGCTGGTCTACAACCTGCCCGCCACCAACGCGATCTACCAGCGCTTCGGCGGCATCGACGGCTCGGCCTATATCATCGGCGGCTTCGGCATGACGGCGCTCACCGCCAACAACATCGTGCTGGTGCCGATCCGCTCCGGCCTCGGCCTGCGGCTGGGCGCCAATATCGGCTATCTCAAATTCACCCCGCGGGCGACCTGGAACCCGTTCTAGGTCCTCTCCCTCCCATCCACCCAGGGATCAAGGTTAACGACAGGCCAGGGCTGGCTTTTTGCCGGCCCCGCATGCATTGTCGTTGGTAAATTTTTCCTTAGCTCTGGGAGTTCTGGCCCATGGTCGAACCGATCATGTACCTGGCGATCGGTTTCCTGCTTTCGATGCTGTGCGGGCTCGCGATCGTGCCGCTGGTGCATAACCGCGCCGTGCGCCTGACCACGCGCCGGCTCGAGGCCGCCACCCCGCTGTCGATGGCCGAGATCCAGGCCGACAAGGACCAGCTCCGCGCCGAATTCGCCATGTCGGCGCGGCGGCTCGAGATGAGCGTCGATCAGCTCAAGAACAAGACCACGAGCCAGCTCGCCGAGCTCGGCAAGAAGAGCGACGCCATCAACCGCATGAAGATCGAGCTCGGCGAGAAGAACGCCACGATCTTCGCGCTGGAGGCGCGCGAGAGGGCGGTGAAGGAGCAGCTGCGCGCCACCGAGGAGGAATTCAGCGCCAAGACCGAAGCCCTGCGCCAGGCCGAGATCGCGCTGGCCGACAAGCAGGCCGAGCTCGCCAAGATCAACTCCGAACTGTCCGACCGCTCGATGATGGCGGAGAGCCGCCAGGTCGAGCTCATCGCGGTGCGCGCGCAGATCGAGGAATTGAAGAGCCGCGTCGGCGATGCCGAGAAGGAATTTGCCGCCACGCAGGCGCGCCTGGCGCAGGAGCGGACCGAATCCGAGACCGCCTCGCGCCAGCTCAGCGAGGCCCGCGGCCGCGTCGAGAATCTGAGCCAGCGCGTCACCGAGCTCGATCGCCAGCTCATCGTGCAGGTCAAGGAGGCCGAGATGCTGTCCGGCCGCGTCGCCGACCTCGAGGGACGCCTCGCCACGCAAGGCAAGCTGCTCGCCGAGCGCGACTATGAGAACAACCAGCTGCGCCAGGCCAATGAGAGCAACGAGCGCACCATCAAGGAGCTGCGCGTCGAGATCGCCGCCTTGAGCGGTGGCAAGTCGTCGGCTGCAGTGGAGTCGCTGCGCGCCGAGAAAGCCGCGCTGGAGGAGCAGCTGCGCACCGCACGCGACGAGCGCGCCAAGCTTCAGCGCGACGTCAACGCGATCCAGCAGCAGGCGGAGAGCTCCTGGGCCACCGAGCGCATGGAGAACGCGCTGTTGCGCGAGCGCATCAACGACATCGCCGCCGAAGTCGCCAAGCTCGCAATGCAGCTCGAAGGCCCGAACTCGCCGATCGAGGCCCTGCTCGCGGCCGAGGCCGGCCAGCCGGCGAAGCCGGCACCGCGCCCGGCCAACGACGCCAAGACCAACGACGCCAAGACGGGCGGCGCTCCCGCGGCCCGCCTGCCCGAAGGCGGCGGAACACTCGCCGAGCGCATCCGTGCGCTCCAGTCCCATGCCTCCCGCGCCCGCCAGCAGGGCGCGTAAGCGGGCCAAATCGCCGCCTCCGTCGCGAATCAGGTGACTGAGGCGAGGTTTCCCGGCTCCGCGGCGCCTGAAAACTTGACACCTTCGGCCCGCACTTCTAAATCGCGGGCTCCGATGTGACGGCCGGCCGAAATCCGGCCGCCTGCATGATGGTCCCGGGCGCATAGCTCAGCGGGAGAGCGTTCCCTTCACACGGGAGAGGTCCAAGGTTCGATCCCTTGTGCGCCCACCATTCACACTATAAAATCAATAACTTATTTGACTATCTCCCGCCGCGTGTGCCCGGGAAATCTCGGGGTACAGCCAGGGCACAGACGTATGTGATTTGTGGCGCGCTGCCTGCCATCGCCCTGCGCGAGCGAATGCCACTAGTGCAGTTGCTATGGAGGCCGGCGCCTTGAAATCGCTGGCGCGGTCCCATCTTCTTCGGCTAGGGGAGCAGGTCAGTGGCTACCTACGGAGGCCAAAGCGCAAACTCAACACGCTCCAACACAGTTTCTATGAAATCGAAAATGTAGACTGAAGCTTCCCAAGTCTTCTTGTTCTGTTGGGCTCCTTTCAGTTCCACCTGTCCATCACAGAACCAACGCCATCATGTCATCCCCAGAAAATTCGATGGCATATCCGAGTGGATCGACCCCTTATCGCGAGTCGTACCGAGCACCCAATTGTCGCCACCTGCCGCGGCTCCAGCCTGCCCTTCCTCTTCCGCCTCCGCAGCCTTGTTGATACGTTGGCGAAATTGCCGGAGGCTCTCCAATGACCGCTTTACCGCAAACCGGAGCGAATGTGACGAATAGCGGTGCCGTCTCGTCCACCCCCGCTCACCGGGGTTAGGCTCGACGAAATAGGATAAGGTTACCCGCAACTCCACATCCTGCTCACCCAACGCGAGCAGTTCGTCTCGGGGCCATGGCAAGCGGTGCAGGTTCATGCTGCGGGTCTTAATCGCCGAGCCATCCTTCCGGAACGGAAGAAGCGCATCTTCGACCATCAGGGTGGCTCGTCGGTTGCGCTCATCACTGCACGACCGATATCAGGTACGCCCCATCCGTATCGGCGAAGCATGGCTGCTTTCTGTGCCTGCGCAGCCCCCTCGATCCGTGCACGCATCGCCGGCGTCCATTCGGCCGAATGCACCGCGAGAGCTCGCACGGTTTCTGGCCAAAGCTGGGGCCGGGCAACCAAAACGCCGGCGCAAAAGATGCGAGCCTAATGCTGCGGCCGCGCTGGTATCGCCAAACGTCTCGAAGAGACGCATTTGCGGACGATAGTGCGTTGTTATGAGCTGAAGATCATCGATTGCGGACGCCGGATTGACACCGTCATGGGCAAAGTTGCCACCTTCGAACACGACGTCCGGTCGGATCGGCCACTGACGATCCCAAACGCCCGACGTTCGGCTCGCCGGAGACAATTCACCGGCGGGCGCCACGGGCTGCCAGCCATTGAAGTCGGGATGAAAGATGCCGATCTTGTCGGTGAATGCTCCGACAACTAGCGGATTCCACGCCTGAGCGGGGCTCTCGACCTCTTCAAGGTCGTTACGGTCCGGGTAGTCCGGAGCCGCAATCTCACCTCGCAGATTCCCGGCAGCGAGCACCATGAGGCGTCGACGGTCGCCACCGCCATAGCAAAGCTGGTCGATGGCCGTCGACCACGAAGAAGGGCGACCGCGACCAAGACCGACTTCGCTCGTCACCGCCATGCAGAAGACCCGCCGACGACGCGGAGCCTGTGCCTCAACCTTGTTGATACCGACTTCTGTGATTGCTCCATAAAGTTCGGGATCGTTCTGGCCAGTTGGTGGCAGGATTTTTACCGTCTCCAATCGATGGCGCACGTCAACTTGACCGCCATGGCTAAGCGCCGCTTCAAGATCGCCATAGAGCGCAACGCCTGACATCGACGTGCCATGACCATTCCAGTAAGAGCTATCTCCTTAGTGAGGGTTGAGGAGATTCCGGTTTGGCGAGCTCGCCGCGTTCCCTCGATAGAATGGGTTGGGGATTGAACTGGAAGGAGTTGGAATCCTTGGTGATCAATGGCAGGTGGCAGCCTATCGACCAAACTCCGGGCCACGAATGGGAAAGGTGAGCCCGGTCATCCGCGCCTGTTCGAAGGGTCGCTGAAGCCACGCGAAATGATCGATATTGCGTTTGAGCTGAATGCCCTCTTTTTCGACCGCGTGCTTTTCCATGGGTCCAAACGGATCATCGGCACGATGGCGGCCGAGATGATAGAAGTCGGCCCAGTTCTCGAGGCTTGATTTCCTCCAGGCATATCCGCTTCCGCAAAAGACGAGAATACCGGGACCCGGCCGGATCTCCTTAGCCGCTGCAAGCCGCTCTTCGAAAGCCATCGTATATTCCAGAAAGTGAGAACGCGAGGCGAAGGCGTCGCCGTAAATCGCTCCACCCTGCTTCTGCGGGTTGACGACGAATTCAACGTTACTGGGGTGATGCTTTTTACGGTGCTCGAACTTTTGATAGGCCTCGCGGGTCGCCTTCGTCTGGGGCCGCACGGTCTTCACCTCGACATAAAGATTGTCCTTTCCGCGATCGACCACAAAATCTATCCGGCGGCCGTCGGGCAGCATATCGGGTTCATAATTAATGCGCGCGTTGAGAAGCGCCGGATCATTGGCGAGGACCTTGGTCACCGCCATTTCGTTCACGACCTCGATCAGCCGGCTGTCGTCCTTGCCATGGCTCGCATGATAGATTTCAACGGCGCTCTCGAATTGGCTCCAGAGAACGGTGCCGCGCATAATCCTGCTCCCGGCCCCAACCAGTATAGCCTTGTATTCTGCGGTAGCCTCTTCGACGAAGGCGTCGAGATCACATGTCGCGTAGAGCACACGGATGAGGTGCTTGACCCTTATGAGCTGTCCGCGCGTTGCAGGCGTGTCAGGGAGTTCGACGATGCGGCCGATTCTATTGAGGTGCAGGCCCTTAAGAATTTGGTGCTGATAGGCCGGTCGGCGAATGGGGCTACCGGTCTGTTCTACAGTAATCGTAGCGGGCGGCATAACTGGCTCCTGGTCGCGCCAAGTGATTTCTCGCTTAAGCGAAGCGCGTTCACACATGCGTATGTGAGTATCGTAATGGTTGTAAACCTTTTTCGATGCAGCATTTCAGGCCTACCATAAAAAGACAATGAGACTATTCCCTCGACCCGCTTGTCGAAGCTCAGAGCGTGCCAGGATAGTGGGGTTACCTGATTTTGGCAGGCCGAACAAATAGGCCAAAACAGCGAGGTTCACGCGAACACTCCCACCGTCGCGCCGGGAATGTCCCTTGTAGCCGCGGAGGACCAACCAACAGACATTGGGAGGACACATGGAGCCGAAGACGGCCAGCTTGAACTTACACGCTGACGACATCCTTGAGGGCGCTGTTGCGATCGCAGAATACCTGTTTGGATCACGGGAGCTTCGGCGCAAAGTGTATTATCTGGCTGAGACGTCGCAACTGCCGGTCTTTCGGTTGGGGTCCGTTCTCTGCGCGCGCAAGTCCGTGCTGGCCGGGTTTATCAAGGGTCAAGAAAAGCAGCCGATCAGACTGCTTCACCTTCGGGCTCAGATCGTCGCTCTGACTGGGACCATACGCCAGCTTGAACGGGCCGGGTTCGACACCTCCGAAACGCGTCACCTCGTAGCGGGCGCCGGACGGAGCTGAAAGGCATGTCGCGCCGGCAGCGCTTCGTCCGAGCAACCGATCTCCTTCCAGAGCCGGACCAGCCCTGAAGCGTTGCGGCCGCTGCACTTGACCGCTGCCGTCACTTGGCCTTCCCTTGTTTCGGGAGGTACAATGACGGACTTAGAACAAGGCTTGCCGGGCTATGAGCGATTAGAATTGCCGCCCGATCCCGAACTCGCTGATACGCAGGATTGGGACGCTGGCCAGTGGCAATCCGATTTTGAAGCCAGCCTTGAAGCACTGACCTTGTTTTTAAGGATCCGCGATCCCCTTGCGATTCTCGCCCGTACCGCATCGCGCTTTATACTCATCAACCCACGCGTCGAGCGTCCAGAAATGCCGAAGCAGGTCGAAGTTGAGCTCACGCAGATATTGATGCTGCTCAACCGCCACCGACCATCGACCAATCCGGTCTCGCCCAACAATCTGGGAAGATACTGGCGCCTTGTTCGGCGGCATCTGCGTGGATTTATGAACAAGCAGCCCAATACAGGCAATGAGACTGACATTGAAAGGTTCGTGAGCCGCCGTGCTCGTCTTTTCACTCTGTACTATCGAAACATATTTTCACGGGAAGACTGTGAGCGCGCGCTGAACGGAATATTGAGGCAAGTAGATAGCCCCTCTGAGGCGGCCCTCGGCTACAGGCTCTCCGATTTGTTTCGGGCCGCCATTCGCATCATAGACTTAGTCCAGGAACGGTTTAAGATCTTCACGGAGCGTTTGCACAACCTTCTCGATACAAAGCGACGCTCCGAGCTTGTCGAATGTATCGATTTCTTCTGTTCCTCGTATCCGCTCGCAAACCGCGTATGGGGAAATTGCACGAACCGGTGGGTCGATCTGGAGGATCTCCGGATGGCTGCATTTCAGATCTCGGAGTTCGCGCACCCCTGGATCTACACACTTTCTCGAGCAGATCTCGACGCCGCCTTTCCCGCACCAATCGTCGACGCGCTTTACAGCCTAGCAATCAGACCGAACAGCCTTTCGGAGATCAATCCCGAGCACATATACCTGAACAATCCTATCTGGCGGCGTCCCTACGTTTTGCTTAATGACGGCAGCCTCTTTGCGCCGCTTCCTTACCTCATAGTCTCCTTCCCATTCGTAATCCTTGAATCGCTAATGGAGGGTCACCGCACGCTCGAAGTTGCTTATGAAGGCGCGCGCGCAAACTATCTTGAAGAGGCGATCACAGATCTTGTCACGACCGCCATGCCAAGCGCATCCGTTTATCGCGGCGTTGCCTGGGATGATCCGGACACCGGCCAGGTTTGGGAGAACGATGTTGTCGCGGTGGTCGGCAATTTCATCTTTGTCTTTGAAGCGAAATCAGGCCGAATCAAGGACGCCGCCCGGCGCGGCGGCTCGCTGAGCCTACGAAAGAATTTCAGTGAACTCTTCGTGCAGCCCGGCGTGCAATCGGGCCGCCTGCAGAATTACCTTGATACCCGCCAGAAGAGGGCGCGTTTGCGGCTCAAGACTACGGGACAGCCGATCAACCTCAATTTAGACAAGCCTAAGGTGGTGTTCACCTTCAGTATCTGCATTGAGCACTTCGCCTCGCTTACCAGCGCTCGTCACTATTTGAAAGAGCTTGGCTTGGTCACCGAGCAGACGCCCTGGGCTCCCGTACTGTCGCTTGGCGACCTGCAGATGATCGTTCGGTTTCTGGACAGTGAGGTGTCGCTCATCCATTACCTTACGCGTCGAGCTACGCTCGAGCAGGTTCTCGATTTCGAGGGCGATGAACAGGACATACTCTCGGCCTACCTAACAAACGGACTTTGGGTGAACCACGACGCCCTGGATGGTAAGCGCATCGTCTTTTTCGCGTCTGACTCGCTGGTGCGTAGATCGAAAAAGTCGCGGGCGGACAGGACTGTGGTCGAACTTCATGGCATCTTATTGCCGCCGTTGTGGGAGTCGATCGTCCGCGAACTCTATCGCGATGATGGGCAGCGTCACCGGTTCGACATCATCAACGTCATCCTCAATCAAATGCCGCCACAGCTCGCGGAGCTCGAACGCAGAATACGACGGTTCAGGCGCGGAGTTCCTTCGCCCGAGGACGACATCTCCTACGTCACGTTCCGGATTGGCAGCAAAGTATTCGGCTTGGCAATCCATCTGCTAAAAAAACTGCCCGACCGGCAAGAGTGGCACGAGATGGGACGCAATGTGGCCGCCGATCTCATGCCGGATGCCGGCAGCGTCGAATGCGCGATATTTCTATTCGTACGCCGCTCACGGCATGCCACCTTCGACGGGGCAAGCTTCTACCGGTATATCCGGCAACCGCAATCTGATTGAATGCAACACCCTCAGCCACGCGACCACATCTAAATGGATTCACTTGTATTTCTTTTCCGTTTCGCGCTGAATTGCACCTGAGAGCAATTTAGCGTTTTCAATAACGTCCGTGAAATATGGCTCGTCCACGACCAATTCCTCTCCGGCCGCCCCTCGTCCTTTCCTTCCGGCTTTTTCGACGTAGATCTTGTTGATCGCACCCCGGTTGTGAACAATCACATCCCGGGACGCCTTCATTTCGATGAAGCTTTCAAAGATCTCGCTCTTGATGTCGATCGACAGAACCTTCGCGAATTTCTCCAAGTAGTCCTTTGGTTTCGCGAATAGCAATTCCTGGCAGCGCGACTCGATCACGGCTTCGAGAAGGACATCGCGGTCCTCCAATTCGAGAAAGAGATTGAGAGGAATGTTTTTGTCGCCGATCAGCACAAGCTTCTCGGGTTTATCGAGGATCGCAATCCTAAGGCAATCTTGAATGAATGCCTCAACGCGAGAGACTATCGCGACGATATTTGTTTCGAATATCCCCCGGTCGCTTTGCGCTTTAAAAACGTCACCGATATCCCCATCGCGCCGTCTGCTCACGACCTCTTGGTTTCGTTTGGGTACCAAGTATTCCTTCTTGACACTCGACTTGCTGCCGCGCAGCTCCTCTGCCTTTTTGTCTAATTCAGGCCGAAGGAGATGCGTAAATATCCAAGCATCATTGAGATAGCGAAAGAGTTGAATGTGCTTGTCGTAGATCTTTCTGGAAACCGGATGCTTGCGCGTCACTTTGGTTATCATCGCCCATAATTGGATAGCTGGAAAGGAAGAGACCAAAAAACGCGCCAGCTTAGCATGCTCCCGCAACAGTTGTAGTCCCCTTTCGGCGCTAGAAGGCCCGCGCTGCCGCGCTATTTGAGGAGAGCCTTCTCGAGGTCGGCGACAGGCCGATCCATTTTTTCCTTAAAGCTTGTCCAAGTTCTGCTGACGCCATTTGACGGCCGGCAGATTGGATGGCGCCAGGCACTCCGAGGAGATCCCAATCCGGTTGCCGCGTTCGAAGGACACGAGGAGTTTTCGGTGAGCTTCAGGCATCTTGCCGACGATCTCATTAACGAGTTTCTTGTGCGCGGCGAACCCCGGCAGAGGCTCCGCCGTCTACCCGCACTGATCATTCAGCGCGTCACAGCCGGGCTTTATTACGATCATGTCGGCGGCGACTCAAAGATCTGGCGAGAAATAGGCTCGCGTTTCGAAAGCTACTGTATCGAGCTAATAAGCAAAGCACTACCAGGAACGCAGCCCAGCGGCTCCTTCAAGTACAAATTTCGAAGAGCAATCGATTCGCCCGATATCTTTCTTCGCGATGAGAGCGGCGCTGCGAAGGTCGCTATCGAGTGCAAAGCCAAAAAGAGGTCGATCATTGCGAAATTTTCCGAGAAACCGCTCGACGATGCAAGAGAGGCGTTTTCCGAAATAATTAAAGGCGTGGTGCAAATCTGGCGCTTCCATTCGCATTGTCGCCGATCAAGCGAGATCAAGGTGATCGCGCACGACGCCGCGGGCATTGTCTTGACTCTCGATCCTTGGCTCCGGATATCCAACCACCTGGATCGACTGATGCAAGAAGCGCACGCGCTCGCCGGACGGATTGACCCGGACATTATCGATGAGGATCGCAAGCCCATTCTGTTCTGCTCAATCGAGGACCTCGAAAGCACGCTTGCCATCGCCTCAGAGGCATCATTTTTTTGAAGCGGTGGCCGCAACCGCCTGTAAGCTCGAGTTCAAAGGTTGGAGCCTCCTCAACGTGCACCAGAGAATTTCGACGGCGGAGCGGCAAAATGTATATCCCTTCGGAGATAGAATTGCGGGCCCGCATGGAAGCTTCTTAAGGATGGCGAGGACCGCAGGTAGCCCTCACGTCGGAGTCATCGCATACGGTTTGACTTTATGAGAACTGGGGAGGTTTGGGAGCGAACTAATCAAAAAGGTCGGTATCGACCGTATACGTTACCAAGGCGCAGGCTCATCGCATGCCTGCTAACATTGTATCTAGCCGCTAAGCGCTCTACAGCTGCGTCATTGTCCAGGGCCTGTATTGCGTCATCCGCGTCCAGGAATTCTTTCGGCATCAGAATTGATGCTGCGAAAAAATTCGCTTCGATTTCCTCAACATCAGTCGCCTGCGAAGATTCATGAGAGCGGTAATTGACTCGGTAGTCGCGATCATAGTGAGATGAAATGCCAAGATGCAGCAGATAGTGCCCGAACTCGTGGGCTATCGTGAACCTTTGACGCACGAGAGGATGGTTTATGTTCACGCCTATTGTTGCAGTAGCTCCCGAACGCACCAGCAATCCGGAAACATCGCCTAGATCTCCATACTTTATTTCTATCCCCGTTTTTCTAACCAGCTTTTGAATCGCGACGGCGGGTTTCGAGATATGGTGCTCCAGCAAGAGCGCAGAGACGAGCCTCTCAATCTTCGCGTAGCGCGCGCGCTGAACTGTCATCGTCGTCGCCTCTGAGCGGACGGCTCCTTCAAACGATCCAGAAGGGCTTTTATTGTATCCGGCACGGGCTCGCCTTCCTGCGCTATTGCCGCCAGAGTTGTACTCGGTAGCAAGGAGCCTGGACTAACTCTGAGCACTCTTGCCAAATCCAACAGCTGGTGCACCAACAGCGCCTGTCCGCCTCGTTCTATGTTAGTCAAAGTAGTACGGGACAGTCCGGCTTTTTCAGCCACTTGGGCCTGCGTCAACCCCACTGCATCGCGACGCGCTCGAATAGCCGCGCCGATACTTGCGTAGATGTTCTGCTTCATGCAGGCCCGATTGATTCTGCTTCGTAAAAAGTAATCGAAACGTTGAGGATGTCAATGGGATTGACACGCCGCCAGAGCGTCACTTTGGAAGATGTCAATACGATTGACGGTCAACTATATAAGTCGACTTACTTGACATTGGAACTCTCTAGCCACATACGTTCAATCCCTCGTCGGAGTTCGGCGAGCAGGAGAATCGGAGAAAGGAAAATTCAGCTATGGCCAAACCGCCCGATCACCCGGAGCATCCTTCGCATCCGCAGCATCCAGACGTACCTCCGGGCCCTCCTAGCGAGACCCCAGGAAAGGGACCGCCGCGCCCCAGCACACCGCCCGGCCATCGTCCCGTGGGTTAAGAATTTGACAAGCCACAAAGAGCTCGGGGCGCACCAGAGTTGGTGGACAGCCTGGCCCACTCTTCTCGCTGACGAGTTGGCGGCATTCGCCCGTCGCGGGGTCGCTCCGCGCACCATTCTCAAGCGGAATGGGGTGCTGATCTTGGAAGCGGACTGGCCGATCCAAGGCCAGTCCGAAACGATGCAGCTGAGGATCGGCTATTCCCCGCTTCACCCCTTCTTCCGGCCTGCCGTTGCTGCGCCGGGCGAAAAGTTCGAGCGGCACCAAAATCCCCTTACCCGCGAGTTGTGCCTGCTCACCCAAGAAGCCGGGCAATGGGATTCGAACCAGCTTGTGGCGGACTTCATACAGGAACGCCTGGACCAACTTCTACGTACTCTCGCCGCAAGAAACGAAGGTCGTTGGGAAGATGCAGCTAAGCTCGAGGAGCAATTTGCCGACCCTTTGATGCCATACTTCGCAGGCTTGGCCGAAGATGACTCGATTATTCTTATTGATGGACAAGCCCCGCTACCCTCCGCACGGCATGGTCTGATGGAGATCGTCTATGTCGTTCGTGGAAGTTGGCGAAATCCCAGTGCCTTCGAAGGCGTCCTGCGACAGCTGAAGGACTTCCAGGGCGCCGCGCTGGGTAAACGGTTCGGATTGCCAAATGAACCGGAAGACGCTCAGGTTGTCACCGCTCGGTGGGTGAAATTGACGCCGCCTACTATCACGGATCCGTCAGAATTACTGCGCTTAGCTGAGGAAGAACTTGCGCGGCATGCGGTGCTGCAACCACGCAGTGTCCAGAAGCTAAATGAGGCGGCGCAAGGGCCTTTTTCGATCACTGGGATCGCGTTCGCGGACCAAGCCGAGTACAGTTCGCAGAAAGATGGGGCTGGATGGTTATTTCTCGCAACCAGGCAAAGGCCAACTGGCGAACAGGAAACAAAACTGATCCTTGGAGAACGCGCGGGCAAAGATGACCTCTTCTCAAGGCTTCCCGTGGCAAGGTCTCTGCTCGGAAAGAAAGCTCTTGTCGTCGGCTGCGGCGCAATCGGTAGTTTCGCTGGTCTCGAACTTGCTCGCGCGTGCGTTGGCGAAATAGATTTTTTTGACTTCGACATTGTTCAACCTGGCAATAGCCTGCGCTGGCCCTTGGGCCGACCCGTTTGGGGAACCTCGAAGGCGATCGCTCTCGCAAACTTCGTCGTCGCAAACTACCCATGGACGAAGGCAAGTGCCATCAGCGGCAGACTGGGCTCGGCAGAAACCAATCCGGAGCGCGTCCCGCACGACCTGAAAGGTAATGTGCTCGCGCCGATATTCGACGCCATGCGCGCAGCCGATGTGGTTGTCGACGCTTCGGCGTCGACCGAAGTGCAGCTAGCATTATCTCACTATTGCCGGCAGTTTCGCGTACCATATCTTATGGGCTACGCGACTCTAGGGGTAGCCGGCGGCGTAGTCGCGCGCTTCCTTCCAGATTCGGACGGCTGCTATGTGTGCCTCCAGGAGCACTGGAAGGATAAGCTCACAATTCCTGAACCTCGCGAAGACAGTGCGGGCGTCGTGATCCCGGTCGGCTGCAACGCCTCAACGTTTACCGGCGGCGGTTTCGATCTGCAGGAGATTTCACTGGAAATCGTGCGCGCCGCCGTCGAGCTGCTTTCGGGGGGAGATTGCCATCCTGGGAAATGGGAGATCGCCATACTAACACTCAAGGACGAGGCAGGAGCGCGCATACTGCCCCGCTGGGATGAATACCAGTGCCCACCACATCCCAAATGCCCACGATGCGGCGAGGCGTTTCGGTGAGCGTCTGGCTGTCCTCGCGGGTGATGCAGTGTATGAGCAGTTACGCCCTAGATTTGTCGCCACTCGAGAACGGCGGAATCCTCCTCGGCTGGCGCTCAGGCGAGGACGTCACCATCGTGGACTTACGCGGCCCTGGACCTCAAGCGCTCCATGCCCGGCATTGTTTCATTCCAGACCACTCGTGGCAGGTAGCAGAAATCAATCGTGCCTTTGAGGCAAGCGGCGGCGACCTTGATTATCTCGGCGATTGGCATTCGCATCCAGACAGCGTAGCCGAAATGAGCAAGCTGGATTCGGCCACGCTCCTCCGAATAGCTCGGAAAGTGAGCGCACCTCTCATGCTAATCGTCGCAGGCAGCGGAACGGACTGGTCAGCGCGATGTTGGAAGGGGCACACTGCCCGTTCTTTTCTTCGGCGACGCCTGGTCGCAACACCGCAGAAGCTTACCGTTTTCGATCCACCTGCGCGATGGCCCGGCCCGATAATAACCTGAACCGAGGCAGATTTCTTTGGCCTTCAACTCCGGACACAGCTCGAAGGGTTCGTACATCATTCGACCCCGGCGATCCGGCGTATCATCTGCGTGTCTCCGCATACCAGCAACGGTACCTGGGGCAGCCAGAGCGCGTTTCCTCGCCGCCAATGTATCCAGAATTCGACGTACTTCTTGCCCAAACCCTCGAGAGCTATCCCATCCTTGTAAAGCGCTTGGACCCGCAGTTCTTTCTCATCGTTGGGCTTGAGCATGAACGCCCTGAATGCGGCCTTCCCGAGCTGGCCCCGCGCAATGCTCTCGATCTCCGGTCCGTCCGCCAGGAAGTACACGCCCTTGCGTTCCGTTGCGGAAGTGATCACCACGTCATAGTTAGTCGTGTTCTTGATGCGTACTAGAACCACGTTATTCCCGAACGAGTTTTGAGTCGTTAGGGAGCCTACCGGTCGCCCCTTATAGAAGCGGTCCCTGAACGACGCTAAACCGCCCAGCAACCCGACGACGCCGCCCACCATGCCGATGATGGCGGGCCACCCTGCAGGGTCTGCCATTCATCCCTCTCCCATATCCGACCGAGGAGTTATATCGGATTTCCACGAGCGGCCACTATCCCAAAAGATCCGCTGGCGTGATCTTCATGAGCGCGGCCGTGCGGCCCGACCATCGAGGTTAAAACGCGATATCATAGTAGGCGCGCTTCTCCATGGGATCTTGGCTCGGCCAGAACGGCCAAGGCTCCCACGCGCCCCCGTCTTTTCTCAGACATCGCGTCTTGACTCGAACGCTCGATAGATCGCGCGAGATTTCGAGAACATTATACAAGCGGGGCGTTGACTCCGGTCGACCCCGGCTAACCGCCCCAAACGAGCCCGCCCCGACCATATGAATGCTGGTGGCGGGATGGAGATATCCGACTAGATCTGCTCTGTCCTCGTGAACGTGCCCGTGCAAGCCAAGTCGAACGCCGGCTTGTTGCAATTGCCCAAGGAACGCATCTCGCTCGATCTTCTCTGAGCCGGTCGCCGGATGGTGCCACACGCCGATGCGCAATACGTCAGCTGCCGAAAATTGGTCCTTTCGAAGCAGCGCATCAGCTTCCCAAATTCCGTTCGCCAGGGCGCCGGCGTTTATACTGGAGCGCGCCGGGAAGTGCTCGTCGAGCTCCCAATTCGAATTCAACGTGATAAACTGCAGACGATCTTCGGGGAAGTAGAAGTTCAGCGCTTGACGTTCTGGCTGTAGGGGATACGGCACCTGTAGCAGCGTGTGATAAAAATCCTCGGAAAATGCACGAAGTCGGTCGGGATAGCGGTCGTTTCTGATGAGGTAACCATTGCCTTGCTGGATACAATTGTCCGATTTCATCGCTTCGGCGCTCATCTTCCTCTTCGGCGTCCACTCATAGACGTCGACGTCCCAGTTGATGTCATGATTTCCGGGGACAACGATACATCGCTCCGCATTCAGCCCGAATTCCGAAATGATGCCCGAAACGAGCTTGCGAGCCGTCTCATATTCGCTCTGATGGGCTCGGTCTGAAATATCCCCCGAGAGGACAAGGTAATCGAGTTTCTCAACTGCAAGTCCACCGCGTTTGTCCCGCAAATCTGCGCAAAGCGGCCCCAGCAGTTCGTCCACCTTGGAATGGGCCGATATATGCAAATCGCTCAGGTGCAATATTCGAAGTGGCGCAGCCGAATCGACCTTTACGTTCTTTGAAATATTGCGCTTGGCACGCGCTACAGCATCGTCCTTCTTCCTTCTGATCTCGGACCGCAGTGCCCATGTGCTCTTTTCAATCGCCGGATCGCGAAGGCGTGCCTGCTTCGCACCTTCGCTAATCCTCACGCGGCGATCGCAGACCGGACATCCGATGTCTCCATGACCTTCCGCAATACGCTGCCGGATCGTTTCTTCAGAAAACTGGTGATTACATGTGCAAGTCACCTCTACGTGCTCGTAAATGTCGACGCCATGGCGGGCTAGATGCGACTCGACGACACTTATGAATAGATCGCGCGCAGCGTCCGACGCATCCTCACTTGCGTAAACGTCGAGGTGGGCGAAGCCACGTTGCCTGGACACTTTCTTCAGACCAACCGTGCCCTGTCCAGACTTTGTAAACTCGGCCCGATTATCCCATAGCCGCACCGCACCAAATTGCTCGCTGATCGTGATCGCGGAGACCAAAGACGAGTAGATGTTGTCAATGGCTCCAGAGAAGTCGTAGTAGAGCGAAACTGCGTGAGATAGCTCTCCCCTTTCATCGCCCTGGCCAGACACGAAGAGAGACGGAAATACCAGGAGCCCCTCATGTTCGAAACAGATGCCGTGCTCGATCAAGAGCTGCACGACGCACTCGAGAACGACGCGCTCCTGAAGTCTCGAGACACGGTCTTCGGTTGCGATGCCAGGAAATTTCATTTCATCTGACATCAGAGTTTTTTCTTGTATGGCGGGCACTCCGCGCAGATTGTTCTTCGCTGCGACGACAATCGAACCTGCGTAGATTTCGATATGAGCCACATTGAGGACTAGAGCCTGTTCGTCGGACGACAGGCGGGTCACGGCGATGGTCCCTTGAAGAGCGAGTTGAGCGACGACCGTCCCTACAGCAGAAGACTCAAAAGAAGCGCCTTCAAGCTTGCTTACTCTTCGCTCCAGATCTTTTCGGAGAAGGACTATTTCGCCCCGAGAACGTGCAGCCTCGATCTCGTCTCGAACAGTTTGGAACAGGCGCGGTCGCGTCGTTCTACCGAGCTTGCCCCAATCAAGTTCAGCCGCGACTGCTTTGGCCAGTTCTGCGATTCCCCTACCGGTCTTTGAGCTGGTCGGATAGTATCCGGTGAACTCATGCTCGTTGACGAGCTTGTCTATCCCCCGCACGTCCACTAGGTCATTGTCCGCATCCAGTTTCGTGCCGACTAGAAATTTCGCTGAGCTCTTGCCGACAAGTTGCTTGTCAAGTCGTTTCGCCCACCCCTCGGCCTCTTCGAGCGCAGTGCGTCCGCGCGTGGGGTCGAGCAAGACAAGCGCCAGTGTTGTGTCGTGCAGGAATAATTGATGAATGAGGCGGTACTCGTCCTGCCCACCCATATCCCACAGGACCACCTCACGCTTCTGGTCAACTGGCACGGAAGCCGTAGGATCGAGTCGCGCCGGTTCGACTGGCCAGAATTTCATCCCGTGGGTCGTACCCGTCTCTTCGTATTTTCCTTCCGCGAGCCTCAAAGCCAAGCAGGATTTACCCACATTACTCTCACCGACGAGCGCAACCTTCGCACTGCAATATTGTACGATCTGCTCCTTTGCGATGCGATCGAGCAGCGATTGCGTATCGATTGTAGCGAGCTCTAGCAACCGCCGATCGTCATTGGGAATAGCAATGCGATTGCGCCCACTATCAACAGCGATATTGCCGTAAACGGTCTTGCTGCTCGGAATTGTACCTAAACAAGCCCCGCTTTGGACCGACCACCATCGAATAGTTCCGTCCTGCGAGTCTGAAACGATGACTTCCTCGCCCACCGCAAAGTGTACAGACCAAACCCAGCCGGTATGTCCCTCGAGGACCAAGCGCTCGGGCCCCCGGTCAACGATCACATTTCCATTCTTCCAACCAGTCGCCAGCCGCCCGCTGGAAGAGACTGCTGCGCACAATGGGGCATTTCTGCCCTCATCACCCGCGCCGGCAACTGAGGTCTCCTGGAAAGCCGGGACGACACTAAAATTTCCGTCGGCACAACACACACCCAAGAGCTCTTCGTCGAGCCACACGACCGCGTTGACTTGGTCGCTGAACTTTGTCGTTCCCAATACTTCCGCTGGTAGCCCAGAACGCCAGACAACGAGCCGGCCGTCCTCTCCCGCCGATGCGATGTGACGTCCACTGTCAGAATAGGCGACGCTCCAAGACCTGCCGGCGTGGGTCGAGTATCGACGAACATCATTTTCATCATCTATTGCTGAAATGACGATGTCTTCGGGGCTTGCCGCGTAGACAATGTGGCTGTCATTTTTCGACCAAGAGAGCGACTGCACCGAATCGCCCGCCTCGATCCTCCGGATAAGTTTCCCCGAAGCGGCGTAAATCTCAATCGAACCGGTTTGGGTGCCGATGGCTAAAAGTTCTCCAGAGCGAGACCACTCGCAGCAGTTTACGACAGTGTGGCGTAGCGAAATGCTCCGATAGACCCTGATTGGTGAGAACATCGTCCAGCTCTCCGCTTGTAAATCTGTAAATCTGCTGCGTGCGCAGCAACCAAATATTCGGGCTCGCCGCGCTCGTTTGTTCGCACTGAACGCGGCCGCACCTGCTAGCACTCTTACTGGCCACCACAAACACGTCCGCAAACGGCCAAAGAGCCATTCAGTATGGATACATCCAATAAGTTGTGTTGGAATCGTCGGGCATCGATCGCAAGGTCGGGGTCCGCTGCGGGGGTTTAATATGCGTCGAGGAAGAGATGATCCGACCTATGTCATCGAGAACCGCGCGGCTGGTTGAGTATGTACTGTGATTTAGAGCAAACATTTCGCTCCCCACGGCAGATACATCGATCGTTTCAATACCAGGGACCAGGGTTGGCCCGCTGTTGGTCACGAACCCCATTCGCGACTTGGACTGCGCTTTCTTCATGGAAGCTAGCAATGCCAGATCCGTCGAGGAGGCATATAGAGTCACCGCCCCTGCGGCTGCCTTGATCTGGCTAGCCCGCTGCAGATAGAGATCGCGATCCACGTCCGGGGCAGCAAAAATCAACTCGGTAATTCCGAGCGTCATCTGGCTCAGGGCGGCTTGTTGCAAGGCGCCCAGGACAACTTGGCTGCCTAGGCTATGCGCAACCACGATGATCCTTGAGACCTTTCCCTCCTTCTTCATCAGCTGGAGAAGCTCGAACAGGCCATCCGGCGCGAACAGAGCACTTTCGCGGTCGTAGTCGTAGTCCTTCCATCCGCCCTTGGACGGCCAAGAGTACATCATGACACGGCCTTTATAGTTGGCGTCAAAGGCAATTTGTGCCGCCTTGAAGGCTGCGTCGGAAAAAGCAACGTTATAGCCATGCACAAAAAGCATCAGGCTGTCGGCCGGATTAGCTATAGCGGCGGCAAACTCTTCGCGTGAGAGCCGATTCAGCTTCTGAATTCGGAAGTGCTTTCGGTCGTCCTCCGCCTGGGGTATCCCGAACCAACTCTCGGGCGTTTCCACTTCGCCCATCTTGTGAACGATCGGAATACTGACCGTCACATAACCAAAGGTATTGGTGGCAGAACGAGCATAGGAGATTTGGCTTAATTCAAGTCCAGGCCCGCCCATCACCACACGATTCGTTGCGAAGTAGACTGGCACCAGACCCTTTATGGCCGACTTGTTGACCACCACCTCGGCTCCGGTGGCGCTCTTGTCGGGAGGCGCCTCCTGGCTCGCCTCGCCAGTGGTCGGTCGCCATGGCCGATAGCCATGATAGTGCCGGACATGATGGTAGTACCCTGGGCCATAGCGATAGCCGTATTTCTTGAACGCGCTCCCATGTTTCTGGAGCGCTTTATGTACGTGCGGCGGCTTGGCCGGCTGTGGGGTCGGACCCGGGTGGGCACAACCGGTCGCAAGCGCGCAGAACAAGACAACGAGCACTGTCCGAACCCTTTGGAAAGCGTGGCCGAGCCGATGCAGCCGGTTCGAAGCGTGAATTGGCAAGGCAAGCATGACCATCTATCTGGCACCTACTTCGCAAGGATCTGAGAAACGTTGACCGTAGCGCCCAGCCATCCGCGATACCTGTCGACAGCAGGACCGCTGGTGAGGCTGTAAGTGAAGCGAGCCTGCGCTCCGCCATCGTTGATCGCGCAAGCGATATTGCCGGCGCCATTGGCGGTCTCGACATGCCATGAGCACCCTGTGATGCGGTAGCCGGGCTCAGCAGGGAAAGTCTCGGCGTAGTCCGCCGAATGCTCGGCAAATACGACCGGATGATCGTCCTTGGTTTTGTCCACCGTATACGAGCGCTCGATCTGCTTCGGTTCGACGAGCTGGGACACCGGAACGTTCACGATCAGGCGGCGGTCTTCGGGCAGAATCGTGTGGATCGCTCCGGCGAGAATTTCGGGGATCTTCATGCCGGCATTGGCTTGCGTCTGCACCTGCGTGGAATTCAGCTTGCTCCAATTCTCAAACGAGATCGTTGTGTCGACCCACTTCGTCCAGCAAACAGACGGCTGGGGAATGGCCGTAATCATGCTGTACAGAGGGCTTGCGGTAATCACGGTGGCGGGAATGATGAAGTTGACGCCAGAAACCTGTGCCTCGTTCCACTTGACGATGCCGCCGACCGCGATCCCCAGGAGTGCGCCGAACTCGTTGAATGCGGGCCCTCCGCTGTTGCCGACGTTCATGACCGTGTCGGTCTGCCAGCGACCGTTCGGGCTAGTCTGGTTGCTTATCAGACCGCTCGATATGCTCAGATCCAGATCGAGGGGATAACCGAGCAGATACAGTTGTGTCCCCATTGGAGCTTGCTGGTTATCGTCGATCACCGGCATCGGACAACGTGAGGCGCCACCACTGTTACCGGCCGGCTGCGACAATTCAAGGAGCGCCAGGTCCCTGGCATCATCGCGGTGAACCGCGGTGACCTTGATCGGGTTTGCGTTGCGCGACCCGAGGCGGGCATCGACCTCGAAGCTCTTGTAGTTCTCCTCACGTCCGATCACATGGCTATTGGTCAGCACCAGGCTATCGCCGATCAATAGCCCTGAGCCGCCGCCGACCTCCTGCTTGCCGTTATACATGACGCCGACAAACTGGACGTGAACCGTCCTGACGTTATACCGCGCGGCAATCTGCACTGCCGCGCGGTCCGCTCGCGCGGGCGCGCACATGAGTACAAACAGGCCGAATGTCAGGAGGGATAGAACGTTCTGACAGCGGCGATATCGAGTGGGCTTAATTGTCCGTTTCCGTTCCATGCTGGATTACAATAGTTCATGATGGAGTTGGGGTCGTATTTGGTGACTTTGTAGTCGCCGACCGAGCCTGACGCTTTTTCATTCCGGCACTGCTCCGGAGCATCATCGCGATTCTGTTCGTGCGTGAAGCCAAGCGCATGTCCGAATTCATGGACTGCGACTGCGCGAATGCAAAATTCGCGTTTGTCTCGACAGCCTTTGCTCCAATGATTGAAACTGAAATTGAGAATCATGCCAGAGGGCCTGCCGTCCAGGTACTTCCCGACGACTTCGGTGTGAGCGCCCTCATCAGCGATCCGCACGTGCAAACCGGGCGCGCCATCAGTACAGGACGGCCAGTCCTTCGCAAACCAGACGCCGCCTTGCGCCGCAGTCTCCCAAGTCTCCGCCACGGCTTTTCGCACGAGGTCGGCATATTTGCGGTCCTGCGGCCGCAGGTTTTCCCAGCAGACCGGGATTTCCTTGATCTCCCACTTGGAACCGCGAATGACCGTGCCGAACAGCTCCATTTCGGACACTCCCGAGGGAAGCGCAGGCTGAGCATTCGCACCCCAGCAGAACAGAAGCGCGAGCAGCAGGACGAGTCTGGGCAACCAGAGGCGAGACATTTTCCTACTGCGTCGGGGTCGGGGTCGGTGGAAAGACGGGCACCGGCGCCACAATGAAACCATTTGTCCGAGGCCCGCCGCCGGTACGCCGGCCGGCCGCTCCGGCCCGTCCAGGGAATTCCTGCGACTTCTCGCCTCCCGGCGAGGGGGCCGTGTAGATGGGATTATCCTTTGATCCGAGCGGCGGCGTCTTCGCCGCATAACCCGCCGAGCCGGATTTGGCTCCGTTGGCAAGGACCGCATTCGGGCCATTGATGTAGATTCCGAGATTACTGAACTGCTGAGCGGAGGCAGAAGCCTGGACCGCAGCGGGCGTCCAACGCGACGACGTGAGCGAGTACTTTGCCTCTACGCCGCCGGTAACCTGGATTGAAAATGTGTAAGTCATTTGCGCTGGCTCCGCGCTCTCCGAAGGCATGGCCGGCGTAAGATTGTTGGCGGCAATAAGAATAGCGTTGTCCCGCAACCAGGCTGCCAGTGGCTTGGAAGCATCAACAATGACGCGCTTATAGGCGGCTCGGTCCGGGTCCTTGTTCTCGGCGAGGCTCTCGAGCTCGATCAGGTCGGCAGGGGTTCCACGATAGCAGCCTCGTTCATCCGTGGCCGGACCAGCCGCCGCCGCCGTCGTATCGGACGCAAGCTGGGCATTCTGCTTCATGAGGAATGACCAGATCAGGTCATAGGTATCTTGAGCTGAAGCAGTGGGACCCACATGGGTCACATCATTGCTCGTCGCGCTCAGGATTCGCTTGTAATCGAATGCTGAACCGGATCCGAGCCCGCCCGTATCGGTCACCTTTAGCTCCAGGAAGAATGTGCCGTACAGGAACGGGTCGATGTCGAAATGAGCGTACCTGTCGAACGCCTCTTCAGGCCGGGTCTTGTAGATTTTGAGGTATTCCTTCCGCCTCTCCCGTTCGATCTGGTAGAATGTCACGACCTCACATCGGATCGACTTGAGGAAATACGGCAGCTCGCCGGCCGTGATTACGCCTGTCTGCGGATCATGAATGTAGTACAAGCTGGTGCATCCGCCCATACCGAGGCAGATGCCAACGCAAGCCGTGGCTCGGCTGAATTTCCACATACGTCCGCCCCCGTCCGCGTCGCTGAGCACGCGCGGATCTCCCGCCCAGATTGAAAAGCGTCCGCGCGGGTTCGTCAATAGCATCCTGACCACAATGCAGCTTTTCGTTGTTGTGGACGGGTTTGGCGCAGATTTTCTGTGAGGTCTTGCGCTTCTCGAAAAGCCGCTTGGGTCACGGTCGTGCGGCATGGACGAAGCAGCGTGAGCAATGAGTGCAGCCGATTGCAAATACGTCGGCACACGCCTATCGATGGAACATATCGATCGAGTGATTTGGACGAAGATTTTGCCTGGGCCTGTGGACCGCCGAGCCGAGAGATCGGCCTTTGATACCTGGAAAGAGAAGGCTCGGGAGCTCGACAAGAGCCAATCGCGAATGCCAGTCGAGATGAACCGGAAGGCTGATCGACATCGACGCGCTGTTTCGGAATGCTCCGGGAAGCGTGCATAGGGCCTATCGAAATCTTACAGAAAAGCGGATCGAAGAGGCACGAGACACTTCTCCGATTCGATTGGACACGGCCGCGTCTACTGGTCGTTGTCCGACGAGACACCTGAACTGGCGGCCGCAAGGATGGGCGGCCTTATACGAGAAATCGACCTGGTGCTCGCTGAGAGACGATCTCAGTGGCCGATCGCGCCGAGTGATTGGCACCTCGAGCAGCTTGGATGCTGGTTCATTCCGCGGCAGGGCGTGAGCACCTTGCGTCCGGCCCGACGAGGGCAAGCCTACTCGAAGCGGGGCACGCTCTTTCACCGGACACTGCCCGGGCTACCCCGTCCACGTGGTTGATACTCGCACATTGCATAGTCGTCCGTGAAGAGCGGCTAAGCGATTGAGCTAGAATCGCATTTGTCTTTGTGGGCTGTTTTGCGATTGCAGGGTTTTGATGCTTGGGGCATCGGAACCTTGCAATTTCATTTTCAGGATTCCGTCGAATCGCCAGTCATGATTCCGTCGTCGCATCGGAGGTGGCGATGCGACCGAAGAAGCACAGGACGACGGAATCGGGCGATCTGTTCCGGGCCAGGCTGGACCAGATCATCAATATGAAGCACGAGCTGGTTCAGCTTGCCGGCAAGGTCGATTGGGACTGGATCGACG